>NZ_JAMTCT010000005.1 GCF_024171995.1 Promicromonospora umidemergens
CCCGCGCCGACGTCATCATCGCCAACCGCCGCACCGAAGCCCTCGACGACGTCGCCGACAAGGTCTACACCCGCGACATCTACGGCCGCGACTGAACCGGTGTCCTACCGCGAGGAGAAGGCGATGCAGGTCCTGGTCACCGGCGGCGCCGGTTTCATCGGCGCGAACTTCGTCCAGCAGACGGTGCGAGAGCGTCCCGACGTGCGGGTCACGGTGCTCGACGCGCTCACGTACGCGGGTGACCGGTCCTCGCTCGACTCCGTCGCCGACCGCGTGGAGCTGGTCGAGGGCTCGGTCACCGACGCGCCGCTCGTGGACCGGCTCGTGGGGGAGTCGGACCTGGTGGTCCACTTCGCGGCGGAGTCGCACAACGACAACTCGCTGAACGACCCCTCACCGTTCGTGCAGACCAACCTGGTGGGTACGTTCACGCTGCTGGAGGCGGTACGCAAGCACGGGGCGCGGTTCCACCACATCTCGACGGACGAGGTCTACGGCGACCTCCCGCTGGACGCCTCCGAGCGGTTCACCCCCGAGACCCCGTACAACCCGTCGTCGCCGTACTCGTCGACGAAGGCCGGCTCCGACCTGCTGGTCCGGGCCTGGGTGCGGTCCTTCGGGGTACAGGCCACGATCTCGAACTGCTCCAACAACTACGGGCCCTACCAGCACATCGAGAAGTTCATCCCGCGTCAGGTCACCAACCTGATCGACGGCGTCCGCCCCCGGCTGTACGGCGCGGGCCTCAACGTGCGCGACTGGATCCACGTCGAGGACCACAACTCGGCGGTCTGGAGCATCATCGAGAAGGGCCAGGTCGGCGAGACCTATCTGATCGGGGCCGACGGCGAGACCAGCAACCTCGACGTCGTGCGGACCCTGCTGGAGATCTTCGGGCGGGACGCGGACGACTTCGACCACGTGACCGACCGCGCCGGGCACGACCTGCGCTATGCGATCGACGCCTCGCGGCTGCGCACGGAGCTCGGCTGGACGCCGCGGTACACGGACTTCCGTGCGGGGCTGGAGGCGACCGTGAGCTGGTACCGCGAGAACGAGGCCTGGTGGAGAGGGGCGAAGGCGCTGACCGAGGCCAAGTACTTGGCTTCGGGGCAGTAGTTCCTGGTTGGGTCCGGCCGGAGGCGAGGGTAGTGTGCGCGCCGCCTCGCTCACGGGCCCCAGGGGGCCCTCCGCTACGGCTTTACGGCGGCGCGCACACTACCCTCGCCCCCGGCCTCGCGGTCAGGCTGCCTCGGGCGGGGACGTGCTTGGCCTCAGTCAGTGCCTGGTCGCTAGGTAGGCGTTGACCTGGTCCTGGGTGGGGAGGAGGCCCTGATCTCTTGCGTCGGCGAGGGTGGGGGCCGCCTCGTCCTTCTCCGACAGGAGCGGGGTCAGGGGGCTGCCGTCGCGGGCGGTGGTGGGCCAGGCGATGGCCAGGTCCGGGTCGAGGGGGTGGATGCCGTGCTCGCGGCCCGGCGCGTAGCCGGACGAGCACAGGTACAGCACCGTCGAGCCGTCCTCGAGGGACATGAAGGCGTGGCCAAGGCCTTCCGACAGGTAGACGGCGCGCCGGTCGGTGTCGTCGAGCAGCACGGCGTCCCACGTGCCGTAGGTGGGTGAGCCGACCCGGATGTCGACGACGACGTCGAGCACGGCCCCCTTGGCGCACATGACGTACTTGGCCTGGCTGGGCGGGACGTCCGCGAAGTGGATGCCGCGGAGCACCCCGGCGGCCGACACGGAGCAGTTGGCCTGCTGCAGGTCGAACGAGTGCCCGACGGCGTCGGCGAACGGGCCGGCCTTGAACGCCTCGAAGAAGAGGCCGCGCGGGTCGCCGAACTGCTGAGGGGTGATCTCGAACGCGCCGGGCACGGTCAGCTCGCGGTACTTCATGGGGCTCCTCCGGGGATCGGGCGTGGCCATAGGATCCTAGGGTGGCTGAGGATCTCGGAGCGACCAGGACGCAGGGTACGGCGGGGCGATGGCTCGTGGTGGGTGCCGCCGGAATGCTCGGGCAGGACGTGCTCACGGCGGCCGTGGACGCCGGGCACCAGGTGACCGGCATCGGGCGGAGCGACCTGGACATCACCGACGCCGGGGCGACGCGAGCCGCGGTGGCGGGCTACGACGTCGTCGTCAACTGTGCGGCCTGGACGGCGGTGGACGACGCGGAGACGCACGAGCCAGAGGCCTTCGCCGTCAACGCGACCGGTGCCGCGAACCTTGCCCGCGCCGCTGCGGCAGCGGGTGCGCGGCTGGTCCACGTGTCTACGGACTACGTGTTCGACGGCAGGGCGACCGAGCCCTACCCGGAGGACGCTCCGGTCGAGCCACGTTCGGCCTACGGCCGGACCAAGGCCGCCGGCGAGCGGGCTGTGCGTGCGGAGGCGCCGGACGCCGTCGTGGTGCGGACCGCGTGGCTGTACGGGGCCGGCGGGCGTTGCTTCCCCAGGACCATCGCGCGTGTCGCGGGCGAGCGGGACCGGCTGAGCGTCGTCGATGACCAGACCGGGCAGCCCACCTGGACCGCCGATCTGGCGGACCTCATCGTGCGGCTCGTCGGGGCGGAGGCTCCCGGCGGCATCTACCACGGCACGTCATCGGGTCAGGTGACCTGGTGCGGCTTCGCGCGCGAGGTGGTCGCGGCGTCCGGTCAGGTGACGCCCGTCGACCCGACGACGAGCGCCGCCTACCAGCTCCCCGCGCCGCGGCCCGTCTACTCGGTGCTCGGGCACGACCGGCTCCGCGAGGTCGGCGTCAGGCCGATCGGCGACTGGGCCGAGCGCTGGAAGGTGGCGGCGCCGACGGTGCTGGCGCTGTCGTAGAGCGTCGGTGACCCGAGCCCGTCAGTCGTCCAGCAGGCTCAGCAGGTAGCTGCCGTAGCCGGACTTGATGAGGGTCTCTGCGCGGGCGCGCAGGTCGTCGTCGGTCAGGAATCCACGTCGCCAGGAGACCTCCTCGGGGGAACCGATCTTCAGGCCCTGGCGGAGCTCGACCGTGCGCACGTAGTCCGAGGCCTCCAGCAGCGAGTCGAAGGTTCCGGTGTCGAGCCAGGCCGTACCTCGCGGCAGCACCTCGACCTGGAGCCGTCCCTGGCTCAGGTACTCGGCGTTCACGTCGGTGATCTCGTACTCGCCACGGGCCGATGGCTTGAGGTCCTTCGCGATGGTGACCACATCGTTGTCGTAGAAGTACAGGCCCGGCACGGCATAGTTCGACTTGGGCCGGGCGGGCTTCTCCTCCAGCGACAGGGCGCGGCCGTGCTCGTCGAACTCGACCACCCCGTACGCGGTGGGATTGGCGACGCGGTAGGCGAAGACGGCGCCGCCGTCGATGTCGGCGAAGCGGGTGAGCCTCGTGCCCAGGCCAGGACCGTAGAAGATGTTGTCGCCAAGGACGAGGGCCGCGGTCTCGTTGCCGAGGAACTCCTCGCCGAGCACGAAGGCCTGCGCGAGCCCGTTGGGCGTCGGCTGTGTCGTGTAGCTGATCGAGATGCCGAACTGTGAACCGTCCCCGAGCAGCCGCTGGAACTGATCCGCGTCGTGTGGTGTGGTGATGACGAGGACATCGCTGATCCCGGCCAGGATCAGTGTCGACAGCGGGTAGTAGATCATCGGCTTGTCGTAGACCGGCACGAGCTGCTTGCTGATGCCCTGGGTGATCGGGTGCAGTCGCGTGCCCGAGCCTCCCGCGAGAATGATTCCGCGCATGGCCCGGATCTTTCCATGGTTCGGTAGCCGGCGGATCGGCAGCGGGTGAATGAGGGGGTGATCTCCGGTCAAGGGTGATGCGGCAGGGGTATCGGGGACGGTAAATACATGGATATGCATCAGTCCCACGGGGGCACCGACCTCCTCCCAGCGCCGGAGCCTTCCGAGCCCGAGCCCGAGCCGCGCCCCGGACGCCGCGCGCGTCGTCCCAAAGGGTTCGTGGTGGTGCTCGTCGCCGCTGCTCTGGTGCTCCTGTGCGCCAACGGGGCCGTGTCCTACCTCGGCCACCGCATCTCGCTCGACGAGCAGACGGCGCGCGTCGAGCCCTTGCCCTGACATCGACCTGGAGACCGGCACGGCGGACCCGGACGACATCAGCGGGGTCGCCCAGCGCCTTCCCTCATGAGCAGCCATGGTGTCACCCGGGTGAACTCGGCCGTTTTCACCCGCATCTGGCATTTGCTGGGTAAATGCCGCTTGTAGCATGAGACCATCAACGGCGCATCCCGATCGTCCGGCACCTCCATTGCGCGCCTGGCGGGGTGCCTTTCTCTTCCAGGGCTCTCGGGCAGACAGGGACATTCTTGCCGTGAAGGATCGTGCGCCAGGCGTGGTGCGTCAGTTTCGTCGCGCGGCGTGGCACCTCCGGCAGGGCGGGCCTGAGCAGCTGCGCACGTTCCTGCGCCGGCAGCGGGTGCCCATGGCGGTGCAGACCGGTGGAGCACGGCTGACGAAGAACGGCCTGACGTTCGATCCGTGGCCGGCTCGTCCCACGTCCGGCACCGCGACCGGGGGCACGGTCGCCTCCGGCCGGCGAGACCTGCGCGTCGGCGTCATCCTGGACGACTTCTCCCGCCTGGCCTTCGCCTCCGAGTGGGACCAGGTGGACCTGACCCCGAAGAGCTGGCGTGACGAGCTCACGGAGGGTCTGGACCTGCTGTTCGTGGAGTCGGCCTGGAACGGCAACGGCGGCGCCTGGCAGTACCACCTGACGGGGACGTCGGCCCCGCGTCCGGCGTTCGTCGAGCTCGTCGAGGCCTGCCGCGCCGCCGGCGTACCCACGGTGTTCTGGAACAAGGAAGACCCGGTCCACTTCGACGACTTCCTCGACGCGGCCCGGCTGTTCGACCGTGTCTACACCACGGACGTCGATCGGCTGCCTGCCTATACCGAGGCGCTCGGTCATGACCGGGTGGGCGTGCTGGAGTTCGCCGCGCAGCCCGCCGTCCACAATCCCGTCCGGCTGCATGGGCGCGGGCCGGAACGTGACGTCGCGTTCGCGGGCATGTACTTCGCGCACAAGTACCCGGAGCGGCGCGAGCAGATGGACCTGCTGCTCGGTGCGGCGCTGGACGTGTCGCCAAGGATGGAGCACGGCCTGGACATCTTCAGCCGGTTCCGTGGCAAGGACCAGAAGTACCAGTTCCCCGCGCCGCTGGACGGCCGCGTCGTCGGCTCGCTGGACTACGACCGCATGCTGACCGCGTACCGGGAGTACAAGGTCTTCCTCAACGTGAACTCCGTGGTCGGCTCGCCGTCGATGTGCGCACGGCGGATCTTCGAGATCACCGCCAGCGGCACGCCCGTCGTCTCGACGCCGAGCGCCGCGGTGGGGGAGTACTTCCCGCCCGACGAGGTCTTCGTCGCGAGCACCCGCGAGACCGCCGCGCACACGATCCGTGCGCTCGTGCGCTCCCCGGAGCTGCGCGACCACGCCGTGCACAAGGGCCAGCGCCGCATCTGGCGAGAGCACACCTACGGCGCCCGGTCGCAGAAGGTGCTGCACGACGCCGGGCTGGTCGCGTCTCCCGTCGTCCCGCGGCCGAGCGTGACCGCGATGGTCTCCACGAATCGGCCGCACCAGCTCGAGCACGTGCTGGCGGTGCTCGGTGCTCAGGAGGGCGTCGAGCTGCAGGTCGCGCTGCTGACGCACGGCTTCGACGTGGACGGCGCCGACCTGCGGGCGCGGGCCAAGGCAGCCGGCGTCGAGCGCCTCGAGCTGCTGTCGGCACCGTCTGACGTGCCGCTGGGCTCCTGCCTGAACCTGCTGCTGGAGGCGGCCGACGGCGACGTCGTGGCCAAGATCGACGACGACGACCTCTACGGCCCGCACTACCTGTCCGACCAGCTCTACGCCATGGCGTACTCCGGCGCGGACGTGGTGGGCAAGCAGGCGCACTACATGCACCTCGAGGGCCCGGACACGACGATCCTGCGGTTCGCGGACCGCGAGCACCGGTACACCGACCGCGTGATGGGTCCGACGATCGTCGCCGGGCGCGAGACCGCCGCCTCCGTGCGCTTCCGTGCGCTGGCGCGGGGCGAGGACACCGCGTTCCTCGAGGACCTTGTCGAGGCCGGCGGGACGCTCTACTCCGCCGACCGGTTCAATTTTGTCCAGGTCCGGTCCGCCGCAGGCGGGCACTCCTGGGATGTAGCCGATGCCGAGCTGCTCGCGAGCGGCGAGGTCAAGTTCTACGGGCGTGCGGCGACGCACGTCCTCTTCTGAGGCGGGGAAACATGGGGATCAGCACTGTCGGCGTGATCGGGCTCGGGTACATCGGACTCCCGACCGCGGCGATCCTTGCGGCGAACGGCGTCGCGGTGACGGGTGTGGACGTGAGTCCGACGACCGTCACCGCGGTGAACCGTGGCGAAGTGCCTTTCGTCGAGCCAGACCTGGCGGGATACGTCGCGGAAGGGGTGTCGTCCGGGAAGCTTCGTGCGGTGGCAGCGCCCGAGCCTGCCGACGCGTACATCGTGGCCGTTCCCACGCCCTTCATGGGCGACCACAAGCCCGACCTCTCTTACATCAGGTCCGCTGCGGAGGCGATCGCGCCCACGCTGCGGGGTGGTGAGCTGGTGATCCTGGAGTCCACGTCGCCGCCCGGGACGACGCGGCACATGGCGGACTGGATCCTGGCCGAGCGTCCTGACCTCAGCCTTGACGGCTCGGGCGGGCGGCCGGTCATCTATGTCGCGCACTGCCCGGAACGGGTGCTGCCAGGACGGATCATGGTCGAGCTCGTGACGAACGACCGGATCGTGGGCGGCATCACTCCGGAGGCCGCACAGCGGGCACGGGACCTGTACCAGGTGTTCTGCCAGGGCGAGATCCTGCTGACGGACGCCGCGACGGCCGAGGCAGCCAAGCTGGTGGAGAACTCGTTCAGGGACGTGAACATCGCCTTCGCGAACGAGCTGTCGCTGGTCGCGGACAAGCTCGGCATCGACGTCTGGGAGCTCATCCGGCTCGCCAACCACCATCCGCGGGTCAACATCCTGCAGCCCGGTCCGGGCGTCGGCGGGCACTGCATCGCCGTGGACCCGTGGTTCCTCGTGGACGCGGCGCCCGAGGAGGCACGCCTGATCCGGACGGCGCGCGAGGTCAACGACGCGAAGCCGCGCTGGGTGCTGCACAAGGTGCTCGACGCCGTCGCCGGGATCGAGTCGCCGGTGGTCGCCGCCTACGGGCTGGCGTTCAAGCCGAACATCGACGACCTGCGGGAGTCGCCAGCGGTCGAGATCGTCCGCGACATGGCCGCGACGTTCCCCCAGGCGAAGGTGCTGGTGGTCGAGCCGCACGTCGATTCGTTGCCGGCCGAGCTCGAGGGGTTCGACAACGTCCGGCTGGTCGAGGCAGAGGAAGCCCTCGAGGCGGGCGACGTCCAGGTGCTGCTCGTCGACCACGCGGCGTTCCGTGGCCTGTCCGGCAGGCTGGTGGAGCAGCGGCTGGTGGACACGCGTGGGATGACGGCGGCAGGGCGCGTCTGACCAGGAGCGATGGCTGGACGGTCAGGCGGGTTCGAGGACAGCGGAAACGGTCTGTCCACGCGCGTCCAACAGGTCGACGACCAGCGTCGAGGTGGCCTGGTCGGGCTGTACCTGGATCCGGGGGTCCGCCGTGATCACCCGACGGATGCGGTGGTCGAGCCCGATCCGGATCGTGCCCTGCACGGTCTGACTGGGGTCGCTGATCGCCACGGAGAGCCTGCTCTCGTCGCGGACGACTATCACGGACACCCTGGTACGTGCCGTGATGCCACCGACCGACTGCTCGTCCGTCGACCCGAAGCTGGCCGCTACCGTGTTTCCCTTGCGGACAGCCTGGAGCCCGAGCGTGTTGGAGAGGATGGTCACCGGGGGGCTCGCCGCGTAGCCGCTGACCGTCTCGGGTGATGCGCCCGGCAGCAGGACGTAGGCGTACCGGTCGCCCTGCGGCCCGCGACCGTGGTCGATGCAGAGCGTCAGGTAGTCGCGCCGGATCTCGCCGGGAAAGTCGAATGCCGGGTCCTGGTTGATGTCGGACCAGCGCCCGATCCGTGACTCCCGCGACGCGCGTACGCGCGCATCCGTCAGGAAGACGTAGCCGATGTCGGATCCCTCGACGGGACCCGTGAGGTGCGCCCAGCCCGGGCGGTCGAACGACCTGTTCATCGGCCCGGTCCCGAGACTGGCAGCGTCGACGAGGAACGGCTGGGACACGTCGGTGGAGAGCTTGCGGTTCTCGACGACCGTCTCGACGGCGCGGCCGGCAGGAGCGGTGATACCGGAGCCGAGCGCCACGATCTCGTCCCCGAGCAGGAACCAGGTCTTCCGGCCCGTCACGGTGGCGGGTGAGTCGACGGGAGTGCGGAACGCCATGGTGGCGAGCCCGAGGTGGCCGAGCGAGACACCACCGACCAGGGCGACCGCGGCGAGCGCCTCCGCGTTGCTCCCGTCCGGAGGGCTTCCTGTGGGCACCGTCGTACCCGGGATGCGCGTGGCGTCCACCGTCGGCCAGTAGCCGTCGTCGAACTGGGCGAGGTCGTCGTCGTACAGGTACGTCGCTCCGCTGCCGGTCCACCAGCCGTGCAAGTTCTCGCTGTTGATCGCCTCATAGGTCGCGATCCGAGACGACGACATGGCGATCGCGAAGGTGAAGCCCGGGCGCCGGTGCACCACGCGATCCATCGCGGCGAAGACCCTGGTTCCTCCTTCGGGGGGCGCGGCAAGTGTTTCAGAACGCAGCAGACGACGGGCAGCTGTGACAGCGGGCACGTTGTTGATGCCGAGGAAGGGTGTGAGCGTGTCCTGCTCGATGAGGTGGCGCGTGATGCCCGCCAGGACGCCCCGTCGTTCCGGCGGTGCGAGCTCGCCGAGTGCGAGGAACGCGCTCATCGCCACATGGCAAGCATTGTGCTCGGTGGCCGACCGCCGCGAGATCTCCCGGCCGCGTACGGGACTGAGCAAGGCCCCCTTGTGCAGCCACGGCGCCACGCCGTCGACTGCGAAGTCCAGGAGAAAGTCGAACTTTCCGCTGTCGACCTGCCAGGGCGAACCGTGCAGCAGCTCGACGAGGCGCACAGAGCTCCTGAGGAACGAGGTTCCGTACCCACCGGTGTACGGATGATTCTTGTGCTGGATGAACGAACCGTCGGGGTGGACGCCGTCGCCTGACGTCACGGTGTGGAGGGCACGCTGCAGACCTTCGCGAGCCATGTCGAGCTTGGCACCCTCATCGAGGAGGATCGCGCGCTCTGCCACCACCTGAGCGGTCCACACCAGGTTAGCCCCTGCCTTCGACGGCGCCGGCGTGAATGAGTCGACGGTGGCCAGGTACCGTTCGAGAAGGTCTCTTGCCAGGTCGTCGCGCAGCAGCAGGCAGATCGAAGTCAGCGCGAGCGGTACGCTGATCTCCCGGTCGTACCAGTTCTCGTCCTGGGCGGCTCCAAAGCTTTCATAGCGCTCGTGCAGCAGGTCGAGACTGCCGAGGAGGCTGGATCGCAGGCCGGGATCGCGGTACATCGTGGTGCCGGCCGTCCCGTAGGCAAGGACGACGGAGCTGAGGCGGTCCGCCGTGTGGCGCAGTGCGATGGCGCGGTCGCGGCCCGTGCCGTCGAGCGGAAGATCCGGCCAGAGGCCCGTCCGGTCTCCGCGGGGGGACATGTCGGCTCGGGCGTTCCGGGCCGCGGCATCGACGCCGTCGACCGCCCGGGCGTTCTCGGGCACGGACAGATCGATGTCACCGCCGGTGAGCTGGGTGTACCAGCGGCCGCGCAACCGTGCGTACGGGGTCGTCCCGTGGGCCTCGGCGGGTGGTGCCAGGCTCCTCGTGGGACCTGCCTCGCTCTGGCGCAGAGACGTCACACCGACACCAGCGACGACGACGAAACCACCCACCAGCAGCAGCTGCCGGCGACCAAGAATCATGCGGCGGTGGGGCTTCTCGTCATCGGTGGGGTGCATCAACGTGCGAGGATACCCGGGGCTCGGGGCGTTCAGGTCTCGGCGAGCACGCAGTCACCCGACATCCGGGTGAATTGGCCGTTCTTCGCCCGCGAACCGTGCTTGCGAGCACCGCCCAGCCACTAACCTCGTGCGGAGCCGGACCAGCCTGCAAAGTTCGATAGCGTTCGGCTGGTCGAAACCGGGGAAGCGCTCGAGTGCGGCGATGTCCAGGTGTTGCCGGTGCCATACGGCCTTCCGCGGCCTGGACCCAGAACGGAAGCAGGAGAATCTTGATGGGGACTCCCGGATCACGGGACGAGCAGACACCGCTCTTGTCGGTCGTAGTGCCGGTCTACGGGGTGGAGAAGTACCTGGACGACTGCTTGAACAGTATCGTCCGTCAGGGGATCTCGCAGGAGATCATCGTGGTCGTCGACGCGTCGCCAGACCGTTCGGTCGTCGTCGCGCGGGAGTTCGAGGCTGCGTACGACGAGGTCAAGGTCGTGGAGCTGCCCGTGAACGTGGGGCTGGGCGCTGCTCGCAACGTCGGCCTCGGCCAGGCCAGGGGCAAGTACGTGACCTTCCCGGACAGCGACGACATCGTCGCGCCGGGGGCGTACGCGGCGCTCGTCGCCTCGCTCGAGCGGTCCGGGTCGGACTTCGCGACCGCTTACGCGGACGAGTTCGGCGCGTCGGCGGGCCGTCGCCGGTACTGGACCACGCGGCCGGCGGTGTACGACACGGGAGCGGAAGGTGCGACCCTTGCCGACCTCCCCGAGCTGGTGTACGACCACACCGCCTGGACCAAGGTGTTCCGGCGGGAGTTCCTGCTGCGTGAGGACATCCGGTGGCCGGAGGCCACCAAGTGCGAGGACGTCGTGCCGTCGATGCGCGCCTATGCGAGGGCGACGGCTTTCGACGTGCTGCCCCTGTGCATGTACCTGTACCGCCGTCGGCCGGGGTCGATCACGACCGGGTTGGCGTCGTCCCGGACCATCCTGGAGTGGGCGGTCCAGGTCCGAGAAGCTCTCCGCGTGGTCAAGGGCGTCGACGTGCCCGAAGCGGTCCAGCTCTTCGTCGAGAAGGTGCTGCGTTACGAGGTCGCCTCGCGGATCAAGGCATTCGCCACGGTCGACGGCGAGGCACGGTCGATCGCTGAGACGCTCGTGGTGGAGCTGCTCGAGGCGAGCGACACCGACACCTTGCGCAGGGTCCCGGCCTCGACCCTGACGGCGGCACTGGAGCTCCTGGCCGGCCCCGGGCCGGACGTGCGGCACGACGGGCTGCCGGTGGCGCTGCTCGAGGTGCTGTGCCTGACGGCCGACGAGCCCGCCGTGGCCCAGCCCGCGTCCGAGCGCGTGACCCCCGGCTCCGCCCCGGCGCAGCAGGGGCCGATGGTCTCGGTGGTCATGCCGACGTTCGACGTCGACCCATGGGTCGACGCGTGCATCCGCTCCGTGCTGGAGCAGACGATGGGCGACCTCGAGCTGATCGTCGTGGACGACCACTCGACGGACGGCACGTGGGAGAAGGTCCTCGAATGGGCTCGCCGGGACCCCCGGGTGGTGCCGGTGCGCAACCCGGGCAGCGGAGGTGCGCAGGCCAGGAACGCGGGACTGGAGCTGGCCGCCGGCAGGTACGTCATCTTCTGCGACGGCGACGACCTCGTGCCGCGGCACGCCTACCGCTCGCTCCTGGACCTTGCGGAACGTAGCGGGGCCGAGGTGACCGTTGGCGGTTTCCAGCGGGTGTGGACCTCGTCGACCTGGAGCGACCCCAAGATGTACGGGTTGGACCGCCGGCTCGACCGGACGACGCTCGACCTCAACCCCCGTCTGATCCGAAACCGGACGTGCTGGAACAGGCTGATCCGCAGGGAGTTCTGGGTCGAGCACAAGCTGCACTTCCCGACCACGCCGCGCGGCAACGACATGCTCCCCATGACCGCGGCGATGCGACTCGCGCGGAGCATCGCCGTGACGCCGGAAGTGGTCTACCACTACCGTGCGCGGCCCGGTGGAAGCTCGATGACGGCGCGGCTCGGCGATGTGCGGTCGCTGATCGGCTACTTCGTGCAGGAACGGCTCTGTGCGGTGCTGGTGGCGGACGACGACAGGAGCGTGCTCGCACGCGAGTACTGGCATGCGGCGCTCGGCTCCGACGCCTGGGCGACGCTCGGGAAGCTGATGCAGGACGGGGTGGACCATCTTCCCAAGGACGACCGTGCGGCCGTGTCGGACGCCGTCGCCGGGCTCGTCTCCCTGGCACCCTTCGAGGCGCTGGAGCGGATCGGCGCGCGGCGCGCGCTGGTCTTTCACCTGGCCGCGCACGGTCACCTGGACCAGGCGCGCGTCGTCTGGGAACGCGAGGTCGGCAAGAGAGCCAGTGGCACGTCGGCCACGATCTCGGCACTGGCCGAGGCTCTCTCGACGGCCATGGCCGACGGGATCGACCGGCGCCTGGTCGGAAAGGTCTGGCGGGACGACGTGATGCGCCCGTTCATCGATGTGTCCCACGCCTGGGACGGCGAGCTCGCCGAACGCATGATGGTTCTCGCGGGCAGGATCGATCGAGAGGTCCCGGTACGTGCGACGGTCACCCCGGCGACGAGGGAGGTGCGCGTCGCGGAGGCCCTGCTGCAGGGGGAGCTGAACGACGTCTGGCGGGAGGCCCAGCGCAACCCGTACAAGTATCGGCCGAAATTCGCCGCCACGGTCGCGGGGGTGCGGGGCCGCGTGGTGCACCTCGAGGGAAGTGGGCCCGTCCGCTCAGGTGTGCGGGTGCTCCGTCTCGAGGCGCTCGGCTCAGTGGGCAAGCAGAGGGACGTGCACAGGCGGCGGCTCTTCGGCAAGGTAGCGGTGAACGAGACGGGATGGTCCGTCGACGCCGATCTCGCGGCCCTCGAGCCGGGGTACGACTGGCGGCTTCGAGTGATGGTCGAGGACGCGTTCGGCGAGCTGGAGCTGCCGCTCCGCATCGAATGGCCGGGTGGGGCCTCGGCGCTGAGCGTGGTCCGGCCCATGAGGCTCGCGGACGACCAGCAGATCGGGCTGCGCACGTTTGCCTCCGGAACCGCACGGGTCGCCACGGCTGCTCGCTGGCGCGGCGTCTGGGTCGGCCGTCGCGCCAGAAAGCTACGGGTCTACCGCGCCGTCGAGTGGCGCATCCTGCGCGCCCGCAAGATCCGCAAGAAGGCCGCACTGCAGAAGGCGTCTCGGAGGGACAGTGCCTGAGATGAACGACCAGATCACCCACCAGAACAATGTCGGTGCTGGAGAGGGAAGCCGGGCGATCACCCGCGTCGCGGGGGTACCGGTCGTGCACTGGAACCCCGTCCGCTCCGGTGCGCCGGTGGCGAACTTCGGCGACGTCCTCGGTCCGGCGATCGTGGCACGCCTGGTCGGGTCCGTCACGGGCGACGTGGCGTCCGACGCTCCGGCGCTCCTGTCGGTCGGATCGATCCTCCATCTCGCGCCGGAGCGGTCCGTCGTGTGGGGCTCCGGCTTGAACGGCAAGATGCTGGCGGCGACCAAGGACATCCCGGACGAGGTCGCCTTCCGCGCTGTTCGGGGCCCGCTGACGCGACGCTTCCTGTCCGGGCACGGATTCGACGTGCCAGAGGTCTACGGCGACCCGGTGCTCCTGCTGGCCGACGTCATGCCCGAGCTGCTCCGGGTGGGTCGCGCACCGGTACGGGACGTGCTCTTCGTGCCCAACTTCAACGACAAGGGCGACGTCTCCTCGGCGGTCGGTGAGCACGAGCTGGAGACGCTCGACCCACAGGGTCAGGTGGACTCGGTGCTCCTGCAGATCGCTTCGAGCCGGTTCGTGGTCAGCACGTCGCTGCACGCCGTCATCGTCGCGGAGGCGCTCGGGATCCCGGCACGTTTCGTGCGGTCCGCTCAGGAGCACCCGTTCAAGTACCGCGACTACCTCGCCGGCACGGGCCGGCCGTTCGAGCCGATCGCCGAGACGGTCGAGGAGGCGCTCGTGCTGGGAGGCCAGCCCGCCCCAGAGTTCGACGCGGACGCGCTGCTCGATACGTTCCCCTGGGAGCTGTGGTCGTCGGGCGACGGCGCGGCCTGGGAAGCGCCGCAGCGCGGGAGCATGAGCGCTGACGAGGGCGAGAAGGCCTGGCTCGCCGCCATGGAGGACCCTCGTGGCGAGGCGCTCGGCCGCGCGCGGACCGAGTACGAGAGCCGCCTGCGGGCCTTCACCGACGACGCCGCTCACGCCGGCGCCGCCGACCTGGCGGTCGACCGTCGGTGGTACTACGCCGAGGTCGCTGCCACGTCGCTGCCGACCGACCTCAGGAGCGTCGATGCGGCGGTGCGCACGTCCGACGTCGCGCGTATCGCGGAGGCCGCACGGCGCGTCAGCGACGGGCTGCGCGCCGTGGCCTACGCGGCGGTGCCCCGACCGCGGGGGACCGTGCTGAGCCTTGCGCTCCTGCTGGCCGACACACAGACACCGATCGCCGAGGTGCGGGTCACGAACGAGGAGCTCGGCGAGCAGGTCAGCGTGCCGCGCTACGTGCTGCCGTCCGGGACCACGCAGCTCGACCTCGACGTCGTGCTGCCGTCCACCTGGGGCGCTGTGGAGGCCACGCGGTGCGTCGTCTCGGTCGAGTACGACGACGGGACCGCCCGGACGACAGAGCTGGCCTGGTCCGACGGCCTGCCCCGGCTCGTGCCCGAACCAGCAGCGGCAAGGCCGTCGACCTTTGTCGGCGCCCTGGAACAGGAGCGATGACGTGGCCAGGATCAGCGTGTTTCCCTACTGGACCACGAACCCGTACCTGAACATGCTCTACATGGAGGCTCGTTCGCAGGGCTGGAGCGTCGGCGGCAAGTGGCGCTACCACGAGCTGCTGAGCGAGCTCGCGGCGCTCGAGGCCGGCGACATCATGCACATCCACTGGACCAGCCCGGTAGCCGAGAACGTGAGGAACGCAGCGGAGCTTCGATCGCGCATCGCGCGGCTCGACACCGCACTGGCCGACGCCCGTTCGCGTGATGTGAACGTCTTCTGGACCGTGCACAACACCATCTCCCACGACACGGGCTATCACGCCGAGGAGGTCGAGCTCGCGAAGGTGCTCGCCCGCCGGTCGTCGCGGATCGTCATCATCAACTCGGAGACCCCTCAGGCGGTGTCCGAGTACTACGAGCTCCCGGCCGAGAAGGTGCGCCGGGTCCGGCACGCGAGCTACTGGGGTGTCTACGAGCCGTCGCCAGGACGTCGAGCGGCGCGGAGGAGGATCGGCACCATACCGCCCGGCGACCTGGTCGTCGGGATCGTGGGTGGGATCCGTCCGTACAAGGGCGTCGGAGACCTGCTCAAGGCGGTGGGCCGGGTGGCCGAACGCAATCCACGGGTGTCGATGCTGCTGGCCGGTGGCACCACCGCCGAGGCCATGGCGGAGATCGAGGCGGCGATGCCGGGGAACGTCACGGTGCACCGCCGGCACGGACAGCTCACCGACGACGAGGTCGTCACCTGGGCCTCCGCCTGTGACGTGTTCGCACTGCCGTACACGCGGATCCTGAACTCGGGAAGCATGCTCCTTGCCGCGACGCTCGGCGTTCCCTGCGTGGTGCCGGGCGAGTCCCACCTGCTCGCGGACTACGGCGACGAGCAGTGGGTGGAGTTCTTCGATGTCGATGCGCCGTCGCGTGTGGACGCGCTGGCCGAGGCCATCGAACGCGGTCTCGACCGGCAGGACGGCGCCAGGGCACGTGCCGCCGAGCGGTTCGCGGTGTCCTACACGATGCACGACATGGCCGTGGACTTCGCGGAGCTGCTGCCGACATGACCGCACAAGAGCGCCGGCCGCATGGCGCGGTGAGCGAGATCGGGGCCCTGCCCCGGGGCACGACCGTGCTCCACATCGGCGCGCCCAAGACAGGCACGACATCTCTCCAGCAGTCGGCGGCCGGAGCGCGCACCCGGCTCCGCGAAGGCGGTGTCCTGTACCCGGGACAGCAGGAGAACCACCACCGGGTCGCGAGATCCTTGCTCGGCCACAGGCGGGAGCCCTGGCACGCGGATCTCGCGCCGGCCCACTGGGCGAAGCGCATCCTCAGTCAACTCACCGACAACGGCCTCGACTACGGTCTTGTGAGCAGCGAGACCTTTTCAACGGCGCGCGCACGCGACGTCGCACGGGTCCGGGAGGCGTTCCCGATGCCGACCCATGTGGTGCTGACTCTTCGGTCGCTGCCGGGGATGCTCCTGTCCATGTGGCAGCAACGAGTCAAGAACGGAGAGCCCGAGCTCCTCGAAGCCTGGCTGAACGATGCCTTCCGTGACTTGCCTATGCTTCACATGCCCGGCGCGGACGTCTTCGACGAGAGTGACGGCACGAACCTCGTGGGGCGATGGGCAGATGCCTTCGGCCCGGAGAACATGACCGTGGTTGTGCTCGATCCCACGGATCGTGACCACAATTTCCAGACGTTCGAAGACTTGCTCGCACAGCCGCGTGGAACGTTGGACCGAGTGAATGCCAACTCAGGCATGAACGCGATCGAGACTGAGTTCTTCAGGCGAGCCGCGGAGCGGATCACCCGCGAGACGGGGTCTTCCGTCCGACGAGAGCTTTTTCACGGCGGCGCGGTGAACGCCGTCATCTCGGAACGGTCTCGGCGGCCGGACGAGCCCGCGTTGCGTATGCCGGAATGGGCACGTGCACATGCCACGACCGCTGCCGTTCGCATCGCCGAACAGATCGAGTCCGCCGGCGTCAGGGTCGTCGGTGACGTGGCTGATCTTGCAGCGCCGGGAAGATTCGGTAACTCAGTGTCCCTCCCTGAGGAGATAGGGAGCGACCTCGCCCTGATCGCGGCCGGCGGCATCGCGCGACGCACTGCCCGGCTCCGGGAGGCGAAGGCGAAGGTCCGCACGACGCACGACGCTGATCGATCTAAGAGTTCCGGTGGCCTCTCCGACGCCGCAACGCTCCTGATCTCGGGAGCACCTGGTTCATGTGTCGACGCCGTGCGACGTGTGCTGACGAGGGGGAGCGCAGAGTTGCGGGAGAAGGGCGTCCGGTACTTCGACGGACTCGTGGCTCCTTCTGGGAACGGGCCGCACGTCCTCGTGTCGGAAACAGCGTGGTCCTACACGGCGGACGAGATCCGGGGACTACCTGGAGCTCAGGACGGGCGCTTGACAACAGTCGTGGTGGTGGAGGCGCCGGCGCTGCTCGCTGTGCGGTCGTGGCAGGACGAAGCCACCCGTGGGGCGGTACAGGACTTCGATGGCTATCTCGCCGAGCTTCTGTCGGGCACAGGAGTGCCCGTCGGCGGTCGCCCTGTCCTCGGTCACGACCCCGTCGGTCCGTGGGTGGAGGCGATCGGCGCCGAGAAGGTCATCGTCGTGGTGCCACCCGCACAGGACCACATGCTGCTCGCATCAGTGGTGGACGCGATAGTTTGCCGATCTGCCGGCCTGGTGACGCGCCTCGCAGCGGGGGAACGCACCGGAGATCGCAGGCTGAGTGCGACCGAGGCCGAGTTCCTCGCGGGCCTTAATGAGCACCTGACGAACGATGGAGGTCCCTACGACGTCGACGTGCGACGGATGCGATCATCGGCAGTGCGGCGACTTCTCGATGCACGGGTTGCCGGCGTCGGCGAGGGCGTGATCGGGGTCCCTGAGTGGGCACTCGGCCAGGTCCAGGCAGTCGGGAAGGTACTTGCTGACCGGATCGCCGCCTACGGTGTGCGCACGGAGGGTGACCTCGCGGATCTGGCTGCCGTACCCCTTCCGGAAACAGTTCGGACCGGTCGGTCGGAGCAGATCCCGAGCGAGCTCGGGCTGCAAGCTGTCATGGGCGTGTACGAGGGCGCTAAGTTCGTCGTTTAGCCTCTGACGGCGTCGTTGCTGGGGTGCGGTCTCGGGATGCGGGGGCGGTCAGGCCCCGATGCGGGCTACGTGTTCGGCGATCCGGGCGACCATGAGATCTCCGTACAGCTCGTTCGCGTGGATGCGGTCGGCCGCGCCGGCCTCCCGTACATTCTCGAACTCGGGTCGCAGGAAGCCGTCGGCGTCAGCAGTTCCGATGGGCGGCTCGATCAGCGCGAGACCTCGGTTGACGAGCCAGTCGCGCCACACTTCCCGCGCGAGCGAGTCAAGATGCTGCAGGAGCTCGGCTCGGTATCCGTCCTCGGCGATGGCTGGGTGATCGCGTCGGAGCGGGGGCCCGGAGATCGCGAACGTGGGAACGCCGAGAAAGGCGAGCCGTTCGTAGAGTTTCCGTGCGCCTCGGTGATCCCGCTCGAGCATCGCCCTGATCGCGTCGTCCGTGACAGGGGTGAGTCCGGCCCGCGCCAGATGAGTCGGCGCAAAGGTGAGCCACGTCGCGTCACGATAGAGCCGCCGCGAGGTGTTCGCGACGTTGCAGATTCCCCATGGACTGGTCGCGGGGACGGTCGTCTCGCCGGTCCATCCGGCAAGGTCCTGCTGGAAGCGTTGGTCGGTGAACTTGAGTGATCCCCGATCGACAGCACCGAACATGTTCGGTGTGAGCGTGTCCTTCGTGATACCTGTGAAGAAGATCCCGGCGTCACCGACTGTGAAGTGGCGTGGTGAGATCCCCTTGGCGCTGAGGTGTCGTGCACCGCCGGCGACGGACCGCCGCGCAGCCTCGGCGAGGCAGATGACGTGGGAGTTGCCCGCAATGTATGCCGTCATCGTCCGAAAGTCTCGAGGATCAGTTCGTCACAGACGACGTCGTCCGCAGTTTGCTCGGGCGTCGCCGGGGCCGCGGCTGCATCCGCCTCTCGAACAGGTTCTGGCTCACCGGCGTCGCCGTGCGCCGAGAAGAAGACGTCCATCACCTGTGCAACGCCTGCGGCGGAGACCGACCGCAGGTTGGGCTCGTAGGCCAGCGCGCGCATCGGGTGCGAGGACACGAGCTCATAAGAGGGGAAGTAGTCGACGTAGTCGTACGTGTCGTACAGCTCGCCGCACACAGCACGGAGGATCGACTTCGAGGCCACCGTGGCGGGAAGGACGTGGTGGCCAGAGGCCGTAGCGGTCAGCGGGACAGGTGACACCGTGACCAGGAACCGCATGGCCGGGTTGATCGACCGCGCGTAGGCGATGAAGGACTCGAAGTCCTCGAGCACCTGTCGGAACGTGAAGTTGATGAACCGGTGCTTGGCCTCGTCGAACTCGCCGTGGACCGTTCCTGGGCATGTCGGATAGATCGTGCCGTCCTCGATGTTCTCCCACGCCTCGGTCAGCCCGAACGTGAACACGAAGAGGTCGGTCTGGGCGAGGAGCGAGCTCACGGCCTTCAGATGCGCGTCACGGTGGATGCGGAGCTCCGCGAGGCTCGCGTACCCACGGGGCTCGATCGACGGGCGGTAAGGGTCGTAGAAGCGCTCGCCGTCGGTCCAGTACTCGTCGACGGGCGTGTGCTCGCCACGGGCCCGCGCGAAGGTCTGCACGAGCTGCCGCGCGCTGTAGATGTTCCCGTATCGGGCGGAGTAGATGCCGAAGCCGAACTTGCCGCGCGCCTCAGCGGGCAGGGCCGGTGGTGCCGGCTCGACGTCGATGAAACCGTACCCTCGCGTCTTGAACTGTTTGCCGATGTGCTGCGCGAAACAGCTTCCGGCAGCGGTGATCCGAGTCGACCGTGCGATCTCGAAGCGCGGCGTGTAGACGTCGGCGAGCTCCATCGCGTTGCGCTGCGCGACCGCCTGCTTCCAGAAGGCGCGGCTGGGGAGATCTTGGTAAGGATGCATTGGTCAGACTGCCTTTCGAGCGGCATTCACGTGTTGCGTGATCTCAGCGATGACCATGCGGCCGTATGCCGCGTTGCCGTGGGTGAAGTCCGGGGGCTGCGTGGCGCGGACGTGGTGCAGGTCCTCCCGCAGGAAGCCGTCGTCGTCGATCGTCTGGGCGGGCGGCTCGATCACAGCGATACCGCGCTCGTCCAACCACTCGTGCCAGAGCTCCCTGGCGAGAGCGTCGATGTAGAGCGCGAGGTCACGACCGTACTCGGTGCGAGCGGCAGGATGGTCGCGCCGAGGGGCGGGCGCGGAGATGGCGAAGAACTCCACGCCGACCTGCTTGAGCTGCTCGAAGAAGACTCGGACGCCGTGGTGGTCGCGCTCCACGATGGCACGCACGACGTCGTAGGAGAGGGGACTCGCTCCGGGGTGCGCCAGGTGCGAAGGTGCGTACTCCTGCCACATCGGCTTGCGGAAGATCCGCGAGTTGTTGTTGATGTTGCAGAAGCCCCAGAGACGCTCCGGGGATACATGAGGTGCCCCGGACAATCGATGAAACTGGCTTCTATAGTTCTGATCGATAGGCGCTACCCTCCCGTCGGCGACCCTGCTGAAGACGTAGGGTTCGATCTTTCCGCTGCCGAGCCGGACGAAGGAAAGCGTCGTTCCGTCGACCGTCCAACGCTTCTCCTCGCCACCCTTCGCCGAACTCGTCCGTGATGCGACCTCAGAGTTCTCGAGCGCGAGGAGCATGGATATGAGGTGAGAATTTCCAGCGATCCACGCACCGGGCGTGACCGCTGTGTTCTCAGTAGGAGTGCCTGCGAGTGAGGACATCATTCACGCGATCCTTGTCGAACGGCTCGCCGAGCCAGTCGAACAGGCTCTTGAGCGAGGTGGAGTCAGCGGTGTAGTCGTTGTAGTGCACCCGGTGGGTCCGGTCCGGGTAGGCGGCTTCGAGCTCGGCGAACTGGACCTCTGCGCGGTCGAGTATGGCGGGGCCGTTCTCGCGGTCCTTCCACCACTTGCTCGCGAGCACGTCGGCGTGGTCACGGGTATTGATGACGAACCGTGCTCGGGGGAAGAGGCGGATCAGGAAGTCGGCGTAGGCCCGCCAGTTGGAGTGAACCCACCGGATCTCCTTGAAACCAGTCACGCGGGTTCCCGCGGGGGGTTGCAGCAGAGATGCCAGGACGAGCGACCGCAACAGCGCGAGAGTCGTCTCGTCCGAGAACTGATGGATACCGAACCAGGGGTGCGACGGCGTGTCCGGCGACTTCTTCTTCGGATCGGTGTGCTCGCGATGCGCCTTGTCGAGCGTGTTGAAGTAGGCGAACAGGCTGTACAAGGAATCGCCGTTCTCGCCGCGGACCACGTAGCCGGGGATCGAGTTGAGGATCCCCTGGAGCAGGGTCGAACCGGATCGCCCGTACGTGACGATGAAGATACAACCGAGAGGGTCGCGCGCGGCGGCTGAGTCGTACACGGGCTCTACTTTCCTTCGGCGGTATATTGCTTGATGAGCCGACCGACGTTGTGCCACTTCGGCAGCTCGCGGCCGAGCACCTCTTCCATGAACCGGATGTCGTCCGCGTAGAGCGCGTAGAGTGCCGCGATCTCCTGAGCGGTGATGGGGCTCTGCTTCCTGAACTGCGGGAGCCAGCCCACGTTACCGACCTTGACCTTGGGCTTGAGCGCCCCCCAGAACTCCGGGCTGTCGCCGACCCGCAGGGCGTCGAGCGCCTCCTGCAGGTAGATGCGCGGACGATCGACGAGGTCGTCGAAGACGAGCACACGCAGGCGTTCTGGCCCGAGCGTACGGGCCCAGTGCTCGTAGTGCCGCCGGTAGAAGCCGCGGTCGATCACCCCGAACCGGACGGGGGTCTGGAAGATCCCGGCCGACAGTGCGATGTCGGCGTTCGAGAAGTAGTGCCAGTAGGCCGAGATCGCGCGTTCGACGGGGTTGCGCAGGCTGAGCAGGACGGGAGCGTTCGGGTCCAGCATGTCCCGGATCGCAGCAGCCGTGTCCTGCTTGCGCGGCGTCGAGAACCTGCTCTTGGGGTCGGGCACCCAGAAGTATCCCGGCGAACGGTGACCCTGCAGCGCCTTGTCGGCGCTGGCGAAAGGCTTGAGGAACTTGAGGATCTCGTCGTCCTTCGTGAGCCGCCCGGGCAGGCTGAAGAACGGAGCGGCCTCCTTGGCCACGTGGACGTGCGGATGCTGGTTGAGCTGGCGCTCCAACCACTGCGTCCCACCCCGCTGGGTGCCCGCGATGAGGAAGTTCGGCCCACCCTCCAGCCGGCGTAGCTGCGCGGCAGGGCTCGGCGCACCCCGCGCGGCGCCGGTCGCCGGCTCGTGGCCGGCGGCACGCTCACGTACCGCCGCCCTGGATCCGGTCGTCGCCGTCTGCGCCGGCAGGTCGGCCGTCAACGTCCGGGTAGCACCTGCCCCCCAGATCACCCGGCCCTCTGCACCGGTCAACCGCTTCACGATGTCCAGGTACACGCTCTCGGCGTAGTGGAAGGGCGCGTCCCCCCACGGATGATGCGGACCGGACAGGACCTCGGACGGATCGAGAGCGACCACGTGCGCACCCAGCGCCTGCGCCGCGACCTCCACGTAGGAGCGGAACGTCGGGTTCGCCTGGGCGGCGCTCACCCCGAACGAGCTGGGCGTCTGCTGCCCGCTCTCGGACCACTCCGCCCACGGGACGTCGAGGAGCGCGACGGCGACCTGCGGCATCGTGTTCCGGATGGCGTCGCCCAGCGCACGGACGGCTCCGGACCAGTACTCGTAGTGCTGTTGCGTACCGAACGCCAGATGGTGGGAGCCCTGCGGGAGCGAACGCTCCGTACCGGACTCGATGAGCTCGACGGAACGGGTCACCACGGTGCCGTCCGGCAACAGGTACGCACCGAGCCGCTCGTCGGTCAGGTCGATGAGCAGCACGTCGGTCCCGTTCGAGTGCTGCGCCAGCAACGGGCGCAGGCTCGACGCGAAGTCGCCGTCGACCATCCGCTGCTGGAAGCGGGACTCGAGCGTCGGCGGGGCCAGCAGCTCGACGGGACGGGTCGTGGCGCTGAGCGCCGACTGCCGCGCCACGTACTCCACGAGCTCGAACTGCTCGGGATCGAGATGCTCGAACGTGTCTCGCGACACGCACGAGCCGTAGATAAAGACCCTGGTCTTGCTCATGCCCCACCCTCTGCGGAAACTACCGTGAATTGTTCGTCCACCAGATCGAAGTCCGGGAGCACGTCGGGCAGCACGGGCGTGAGCATCCGTGCTGTCGCGTCCAGGACCCGTCCCGCGCTGTGCCCGTCACCGTACGGGTTGACGGCCTGCGCCATGGCGGCATAAGCCTTGTCGTTCGTCAGCAGCCGGTTCACCTCGGCGACGATGCGGTCCTCGCCGGTGCCGATCAGCCGGGCGGTGCCGGCCTCGACCGCCTCAGGACGCTCGGTGTTGTCCCGCATCACCAGCACCGGCTTGCCGAGGCTCGGCGCCTCCTCCTGGAGGCCGCCTGAGTCGGTGAGCACCACCGTGGACAGGGACAGCAGGTGCGTGAACTCGCCGTAGCCGAGCGGCTCGGTGACCGTCACGTTGGGCAGCCCCTCGAGGTGCGGCAGCACGGCGTCGCGCACCACCGGGTTGCGGTGCACCGGCAGGACGACCTCGGAGTCCGGGAACCGCCGGGCGATCCGCGCCAGCGCGCGGCCCACACCCTCCATGGCGTCGCCCCAGTTCTCCCGTCGGTGGGTCGTCACGAGCACGACCCGGCGGCCCGACGCCGCGACGCGGGCGAGCGCGGGGTCCGTGAACACCGTCCGGCGCTCCACGGCCAGGTAGAGGGCGTCGATGACGGTGTTGCCGGTCACGACGATGTCGTCGAGCGGGACGCCCTCTGCCACGAGGTTGGCGAGGCTCCGCAGGGTGGGAGCGAGGTGCAGCGCCGCGATCTGTGACGTGATCTTCCGGTTCGCCTCCTCCGGGAACGGCGACATGATGTCCCCGCTGCGCAGGCCGGCTTCGAGGTGGATCACCGGGATCTGCTGGTAGAAGGCGGCGAGCGCGGCGGCCGTCGAGGTCGACGTGTCCCCCTGCACGATGACGGCGTCGGGCCGGCGTGCCTTCAGGATCGGGTCGAGCCGCGTCATGACGCGAGCGAAGATCTGCCCAAGGGTCTGCCCGTGGCTCATGATGTCCAGGTCGTGGTCCGGCACGATCCCGAAGACGTCGTTGACCTGGTCGAGCATCTCCCGGTGCTGGCCGGTGACGACGGTCAGCGAGTCGAACCGGTCGTCGGCCTCGAGAGCCGCTACGACCGGGGCGACCTTGATGGCCTCCGGGCGGGTCCCGTAGACGGTCATGACAAGGGGGCGGTTCACTGGTCGCCCACCTCAGCCCGCAGGGCGGCGGCACGTGCGGCCGTCGCCCTTGCCTGCTTGGCGTCGCGCCCCTTGGGCCGCGCATGCCGCTCCCGCACCGGCCCCTTGGGTGGTTCGGGCGTGTCGAACCGCACCTGTGTCTCCCGTCGTTCTGCGAAGGCGTCCTCGAGGACCTGCTTCGCTTCCTCTGGCTTGTCCTTCGCGTAGGCCCATGCCCACTTGCGATACCGCACAGCGACGTCCTGCGCCTCGCCGTCGAGCACCAGGCGACCGTGGTGCAGCCAGATGGCGCGCGTGCAGGACTCCTCGATCGTCTGGGCCGCGTGGCTGACCAGGAACACCGTTCCCGCTTCCTTCCGTAGCCGCTCCATACGGACCTCGCTGCGCTCCTTGAAGGCGGCGTCGCCGGTGGCCAGGGCCTCATCGATGAGCAGGATGTGCGGGCGCGCCGCCGTCGCGATGGCGAAGCGCAGGCGCGCCGCCATGCCCGAGGAGTAGGTCCGCATGGGCAGATAGATCGACTTGCCGAGGCCGGCGAGCTCGATGACGTCGGGGATCGCGGCCTGCGCCTCGGCGGGGGACAGACCCATCGCCAGGCAGCCGAGCCGCACGTTCTCCTCACCGGGCAGGTCGGGGACCAGCGCGGCGTTCACGCCGATGAGCACCGGCGTGCTCTCGGCAAGCACCTGGCCCTTGGTGGGCTTCTCGAGGCCGGCGATGATGCGCAGGAGCGTGCTCTTGCCGGAGCCGTTCTGGCCCACGATGCCGATCTGCTCGCCGGAGTTCGCGACGAACGAGATGTCCGTCAGGGCGCGCACCGTCACCTTGGCCTCCTGGCCGAGCACGTTGAGCACCGCCCGCTTGAGCTTGGCGCGGCGGCCACGGGTCGCGTCGGTGGACGGTGTCCGGTAGAACATCCGGAGGCCTTGCACCGCCACCGTCGGCCACAGCACAGGAGTGCTGCCCGACCGAGGTGCGACCGCGGCGACCTGCCCGGTGTGCGGCGGGGCCTGCACGGACATGGGTACCGCCCCGGAGAGCGGGCCCTGGACGGGTACCGGCATCGAGGCCGGACCGCCCTGACCGAGCTGTGCGGGCATCGGGTAGTCGAGGTCAGCGGCCATAGCTCTCCTCCGCTCGCCAGAAGGTGACGAACCCGATCACCAACATGCCCACCGCCCAGCCGCCGAGCCACACCCAGCGCATCGGGTCGGGCGTGGTGGCGTACAGCGCGCAGTCCCGCACGATGTCCAGCACGATGAACATCGGGTTGGCCTCGAGCACCATCTGCATCTCGGGCTCGTCCTTGAGGAGCGTGTCGAACGAGAAGAACACGGCCGACGCGTACAGCCAGATGCGCATCGACATCCTGATCAGGTTGGCGACGTCCGGCAGCGCCGCAGCCCACCGGGCCACCAGGAGCGACAGCCCCAGGGTGAACATGATCTGCAGCACCAGGGCGGCAGGCACCAGCGCGAGGCGCCAGGTGTACTCCTCGGCAGGGCCGATGAAGTAGATCAGCACGGCCAGCGTCACGAGCGTCGGGCCAAGGTTGAGCAGGTTGCGCAGCACCACCGAGATCGGCAGCGCCGCCCGCGGGAACGTGAACGCACGGATCAGGTTCTTGCCGGTCTGTACCGACCGCGCGCCGCCGTTGATCGACGACGTGGTGAACTGGAACAGGAACACCCCGATCAGCAGGTACCCGATGAAGTTCTCGATGCCGCGCGCGTTCTTCATCAGCAGGCCGAACACCAGGAAGTACACCCCGCCGTTGATCAGCGGGTCCAGGATCAGCCAGGCCTTGCCGAGCAGGCTCTGCCGGGTACCGCTGGCCACCTTCGCCCGGGCGTCCGCCCACAGGAAGTGCCGGCGCTCCCAGAGCAGCTCGATGTACTTCCCCAGCGGGGGCCGGGCACCGACGCGCGACAGGTTGCCGAGCGTCACCAGCTTGGTGGTCGTCGGCGACGCGTCGAACAGCGCCGAGTACGACCCGGTCTCGGGACCGCTCATGCCGGCACCCCCAGGCAGGTTCGGTAGATCCCCAGATACGTCTCCGCGTTTCGCACCCATGTCCTCTCGGCTGCTACCACTCGGCCGCGCTCGACGAGCTCGGCGCGCCGACCCACATCTTCAAGGAGGGCGCCGACCGACGTGGCCCAGCCCTCCGCGTCGTCGGCCCCGACGTGCAGTCCCGCACCACCCACCGCCTCGACCAGGGCCGGGAGGTCGCTCGCGACCACCGGACGACCCACCGCCATGGCCTCGACGGGCTTGAGCGGCGTCACCAGGCGCGTGACCTCGTGGTCGCGGCGGGGCACCAGCACGACGTCCAGCGCGGCCAGCCAGGTCAGCGCGACATCGGACGGTACCCGCCCGGGAAGCACCACGTGGTCGGCCACGCCCAGCTCGCGCGCGAGGCGCGCGAGACCTGGCCGCGAGACGCCGTCGCCCACCAGCACACCCGTCACGTCGTGCCCGCGGGCGCGCAGCGTCGCCACCGTCCGGACCACCGTCTCCAGGCCCTCGTAGTCGACCAGGCTGCTCACGGTGCCGATCGCGGGTCCAGCGGGCAGACCCAGCGCTGCCCGTGCGGCCTCCGGCGCCGGGTGCTCGGTGGTGAGCAGGGCGTCCGACACGGCGTTCGGCACCACGGTGATGCGCTCCAGGGGCACACCTCGTGCGACGAGGGCGTCGCGCATGGTGCCGCTGAGCGTCACCACGGCGTCGGCGGCGAGCGCCAGCTCGGTCTCCTTGGCCTGCATCAGGGCGCGACGACGCGACGCCGCAGCGCGGGCACGGCCCTCCGTCGTGCCGTGCGAGGCCACCCAGGTCTCCTCGGGCAGGCCGCGTACCTCGTAGACCCAGGGGATCCCGAGCCGCCGCGCCGCCGTCCGGGCCAGCACCCCGTTGGCCGACGGCGTCGTGGTGTGCAGGACGGAGGCACCCGCCTCGCGGGCGGCCTCGGTCAGCAGCTCTGCCTCCTGCGCGGTGCGCCGCGCGACGTCGGGCAGCAAGCGGCTCGGGACGAGACGCTGATAGGCGGCGCCGTCCACGACGTCGGTCCCACGTGCCGTGAGCGACCCGATGGTCAGCGGGTAGCCGGGCCGTGTCGTCGCGGACGCGCGCAGCCCGCCGGCGCGCTGCGCCACCAGGATCGCGTGCGAGCGGAGCGTGTATCCGCTCTGCGTGTGCGGCAGGGAGTTGGTGAGGTGGTGCAGCACGGTGATGCCGCCAGGGCCGGTGGGCCCGGCCGGTGCCGGCTCGGCGCCGCGGGCCTGGTGGGCACGACCGCTGGCGTCGTCCTGCGGCCCGGGCTGCAGCACAGCCACCTGCGCGCGCAGCCCGGCGGGCGCGTCCGGCCCGATCGACTCGGTGTCGCCCAGCAGCCAGGCAGCGCGGTAGCGCGCGGGACCGGCGCCGTCGACGCCGTCGAGCAGGTCGGGCCGACCCACCGCGACGGCGACCTCGGCCGCGACCCGCAGGCCACGACCGTCGCGGCGAGCGAGCAGCTGCTCTGCCTCGTCGGCGGCACGGGCGGTGTCACCCGCGAGCATGCGGCCCAGCGCGTGCGGGGCGGACGGCGTCGGCGTGAGCCCGAGGGCGCGCACGAGTGGCCGGCGCAGCGGCTCCGGAGCTCGCCGGGCGGTCTGGACAGCGAGCCAGACCGGGTCCTCGACGAGAGTCCTGGCGACAAAGGACGTGGTGAAGCGCAGGTTGCGCGCGAGCTCGCCCGCGCGCCGCAGCGATGGCGCCATCAGTACCGTGCCCCTCGGCCGGGGCCCTCAGCAGTCAGGGGGTGGGGGAGCAGCTCGTCCAGCAGCTCGGAGTAGCGGTGGCCCAGCACCGCGTCGCTCGCGTGCCCCGCGACCCAGGTGGCGGCGTCGGGCGAGGCGGCGGGCACGACCCCGTCGGACAGCCAGCCGCACCACAGGTCGGCGAGGCCCTCGACGTCGCCGGGGCGCACGACGGCGCCCGCGCCGTTCGCCGCGACCAGGCTGGCGGCCTCACCGGCGAGGCACGCCGATGCGACGACGCCGGACGCCATGACCTCGTACAGCTTGGACGGGACGGTCCATTCGAATGGCTCCCAGTCCCGCAGGGAGACGATCACGCTGTCGGCCCAGGCGTACAGGTCGCGCACCTCGGTGGACGGCACGGAGGGCTCGACGCGGACCGGCGCGTCCAGCTCGGCCGCCAGGAGCCGCAGCGGCTCCAGCTCGTTGCCGTGTCCGACGATGCGCACGTCGAGCGCGTAGCCGCGCGCCTGGACCAGTGCCGCGGCGCGTACCGCGACGTCCAGGCCCTGCGACCGGCCGACGGTGCCCGCGTAGACGACACGCAGGGGGCGACCCGCCAGGGCGACGGGAGCGTTCTCACGGACGGGTGCGAACGCGGTCCCGTTGCGCACCACTGCCACGTTGCGGACGCCACGCGACCGCAGCACCTCCGCGAACGCGGCGGTGGTGGTGACCACGAGGTCCGCTCGGGCCTGGAGGCGGGTGACGGTGCGGTGCACCGCGCGCGCCGCGAGGTCACGCAGGCCGCGACGCAGGTCGCCGCTCCGTCCCCGGCGCAGCAGGATGCCGCTGGGCTGGATCAGGTCCGGCCAGGCGTCGCGCATCTCGACGACGAAGCTGGCCCGGTGCCAGCGGGCGAGAGCCCAGCCGGCGACGACGCTCGGGATTCCGGGGACCGTCGCGATGACGACGGCCGGCCGGCCCGTAGGGGACCGGACCCCGCGCAGCACCGAGCTCACGGCGGCAACCATCTGGTCCACGGCTCGCGAGCCCAGGCCATGGGAGTGCTCGCGGTAGTTCACCCGGATGATTTTTTCCCCGTGGTCCCCGGAACTGACTGATCCAGGCAGGTGGTCAGGTGAAAGGTGGGTGATCTTTCCCGAAGGGTAGTGCGGCGGAGGTGTGAGAACGGTGAGGGGATATCCGGCTGGGACCAGGTGGCCGGCCAGTGCTCCCCAGCGCCGCTGGGGTGCCCCCGACTCGGGCGCATAATGGTGTGTAACCAGGAGAATCGTGCGGTTCTGCGAGTTCTTTGCGCGAGCGATCACGGCGACCCTCCTCTCTGTCCGACTTCCCGCCAGGGCGCACGGATTTCGCCCCTGAGGGCGCGTTCCGGTTGCGGTGCAGGCACAAGGGTAGTAGCCCAAAACAACACTAGGATCACGAGCTATGGCCGCACCTGATCGAAAGAACGATCTTCTCGCCGTACCCAACCCTGTCGACGGAGACGTGCGCCACGCGCGCCGCCGGCGCCGGAGCAAGGGATTCGTCGCCGGACTCGTCGCCGGGGCGCTCCTGCTCGTCGGCGGTGGAGGGGCCGCGGCCTACTTCGGCTACCGCATGTCGCTCGACGACAACATGGAGCGGATCGACCCGTTCGCAGAGATCGACCCCTCGACCCGCCCCAGCGCGGAACCGGTGGAGGGACCGACCGCACCGGTGAACATCCTGGTGCTCGGCTCGGACAGCCGGATCTCGGCCGGCGACCCGAACGCCTGGGAGGCCGGCGCGCAGCGCACCGACGCGATCATGCTGGTGCACCTGTCCGCCGACCGGGAGTCGGCGGCGGCGATCTCGATCCCTCGTGACTCCTGGGTACCGATCCCGGGCCATGGCGAGGCGAAGATCAACGCGGCGTTCTCCTACGGCGGCCCGCCCCTGATGATCCAGACGGTCGAGGATCTGACGGGCGTGCGCATCGACCACTTCGCGGTGACCGACTTCGAGTCGTTCAAGGCCCTGACGGACTCCCTGGACGGGGTCGAGATCACGGTGCCCGACGGCGACGGTGGTTCGGAGCGGCTGGCGATGACCGGTGAGGAGGCGCTGGCCTTCACGCGGGAGCGCTACGCCCTGTCCAACGGTGACTTCGGCCGGGTGCAGCGGCAGCAGGCCTGGATGCGGGCCATCGTGGCGAAGGCCAAGAACAGCATGAGCGAACCCCTGAAGATGGCCAGCTTCCTCGAGGCCATCACCAGTTCGGTAGCTGTCGACCAGGACCTCACGCTCGACCGGATCCAGGAGCTCTTCACGGGCGCCGAGAAGATCTCGACGAACGACATCTCGTTCATGACGGCGCCGTACTCGGGTACGGGACGCAGCGCCGACGGCCAGTCGATCGTCGTGCTCGACCGCGCGACGTTCGACCCGCTCATGAAGGCGGTGGCGAAGGACGAGGTGCCGGACTTCCTGGCCGCCAACTCGGACGCCATGGACGTGCTGCCGGCGGTCGTGCAGTAGGTCGCTCAGGCGCCGGCCGGTCCCGCAGCCCTCTGGGCCGCGGGACCGGTGTCGTCAGAGTCCCAGCGCCGCGCGGAGGTCGGACCGGACCTTGGCCAGGCGGCCCCGCGCGGCGACCCGAGCCGCGGACAGGGAGCCGGCGGAGGCTCCCGGGTCGACCGGCGAGACCACCTCGATGTAGCACTTGATCTTCGGCTCGGTGCCGCTGGGCCGCACGATCACGCGGGTGTCGTCGGCGGTCAGCAGCACCACGCCGTCGGTCGGGGGCAGGCCGTCCAGGCCCTCGGCGAGGTCACGCACCGAGCTGACGGGCGAGCCGGCCAGGATCGTCGGCGGCGACCTGCGCAGCGACGCCATGGTCGATTCGATCTCGGCGAGATCCTCGAACCGTGCCGACACCTGGCCGGTGACGTGCAGACCGCAGGCGCGGGCGACGTCGTCGAGCCGGTCCAGGAGGGTGCGGCCGTCGGCGGCCAGCCGGTTGGCCAGCTGCGCGACGGCGACCGCTGCCGACAGCCCGTCCTTGTCCCGTACGTGCTCGGGGTCCACGCAGTAGCCGAGGGCCTCCTCGTACCCGAACACGAGGTCAGGGGTGCGCGAGATCCACTTGAACCCGGTCAGCGTGGTGGCGTGCTCCAGCCCGTGCCGTGCCGCGATCGCGGCCAGCGCGCGCGACGACACGATCGAGCAGGCCAGCGTGCCACCCGTGCCGGCGCGCGCGGCCCGTTCGGCCGCGTCCCAGCCGAGCAGCATGCCGACCTCGTCGCCGTGCAGCATGCGCCAACCCTGCGAGGCCGCGGTCTCCGCGCCCTGGTACGTGCCGTACTGCGGGTCCAGGACGGCGACGGCGCACCGGTCGGCGTCGGGGTCGTTCGCGATGACGAGGTCCGCATGGGCGTCCTGAGCCAGCGCAAGGGCCATGTCGATCGCCCCCGGCTCCTCGGGGTTGGGGAACGCGACGGTGGGGAAGTCCGGGTCGGGCTCGGCCTGCTCCTTCACGGGTACGACGTCGGTGAAGCCGGCCTCTGCCAGCACGCGCGCGACGGCGGCGCCGCCCACGCCGTGCAGCGACGTCGTCACGATGCGGAGCTTGGTGCGCGGCTCGCCGTCGTGCAGGGTGGCCACGGCGGCGTGGTAGGCGTCGGTGACCTCCGGGCCGAGCACGGTCCAGCCGGACTCGGCGCGCGGCACGCCCTTGGCGGCGCGTACGAGGGCGATCTCGCCGGCGATCAGGGCGTCGGACGGCGGGACGATCTGTGCGCCCTGCCCCGCGTCGGTGACGACCCGCCCGCCCAGGTACACCTTGTAGCCGTTGTCGGCTGCGGGGTTGTGGCTCGCGGTGACCATGACGCCGGCGTCGGCCGACAGGTGGCGCACCGCGAAGGCGAGCACAGGAGTGGGACCCGGCGCGGGCATGAGCTGGACCTCGGCCCCTGCGGCGACGAGCACGGCGGCCGTGTCGCGGGCGAATGCGGCCGAGCGGTGCCGTGCGTCGAACCCGACCACGACACGCGGAGCCTTGCCTGCGGTCTCCGCCTTCAGGAAGGCGGCCAGCCCGGCGGCGGCCGCGATCACCACGGCGCGGTTCATCCGGTTCGGCCCGGCGGCCATGGCGCCGCGCAGCCCCGCCGTGCCGAACTGCAACGTGCCGGAGAACCGGTCGACGAGCTCGGCGACGGCGGGCGCCCGGATGCCGCTGCCGGTCGTCCTGGCGATCAGCGAGCGCAGCTCTTCGACGTCGGCCGCGTCGACGTCGGCGGCCATCCAGGCCTCGGCGCGCGCGATGATGTCGGGTGCGGCGAGCGCCTCGGCGGTGGTCGGCTGGTTGGGGGACATGGCCATCAGATCTGCTTGATCACTCGGGCGAGCAGGTCGCTGATCCGGGGCCCGGCCTCCCGGCCCGCCTCCAGCACCTCGTCATGGGACAGCGGGTGGGGGCTGATCCCGGCGGCCAGGTTGGTGGCGAGCGAGATGCCGAGGACGTCCATGCGGCAGTGGCGGGCGGCGATGGCCTCCAGCGCCGTCGACATGCCGACCAGGTCGGCGCCCATCAGGGAGGCCATCTTGACCTCGGCCGGCGTCTCGTACTGGGGTCCGTGGAACTGCGCGTACACGCCCTCGGGCAGGTCCGGGTCCACGCTGCGCGCGACGTCGCGCAGGCGCGGCGTGTACACGTCGGTCATGTCGGCGAACTTGGCGCCCTCGAGCGGCGTCTGCCCCGTGAGGTTCAGGTGGTCCTTGATGAGGACGGGCTGGCCGGGCCGCCAGCCGATGTGCACGCTGCCGCAGCCGTTCGTGAGGATCACGGTCTCGCAGCCCGCGGCCGCGGCGGTGCGGATGCCGTGCACGACCCGTCGGGGCCCGAGGCCCTCGTAGAGGTGCGTGCGCGAGCCGAGGACCAGCGCGTGCCGTACCGCGCCGTCGGGCCGCTCGAAGCGGATCGAACGCGTGGTGGCCAGGTGGCCCTTGACCGCAGGCCCCCGGAAGCCGGGGATCTCGGCGGTGGGGATCTCCGCGACGACGTCGCCGATCAGCTCGGCCGCACCGCCCCAGCCGGAGCCGAGGACGAGTGCGACGTCGTGCCCCGGCACCCCCGTCTTGGCCGCGATGTACTCCGCGGCCGCGGCAGCGACGTCGAACGGGTCGGTCGTCGGGTCGTCAAGATCTGGCTCCGTGCTCATGGTCCGAGGTTAACGCCACTTTCCCCCTGGCACGCGTCCACGAGCTGACGGCATCCTCGATACTCGCGGACGATGCGAGAATGGGGCCGTGACTTCCCTCGATCCCATAGCTGTCCCGCCCCACGTCGTCGTCGTGGGAGGTGGGCCCGGTGGCTACGAGGCGGCGCTCGTCGCGCGCAGCCACGGCGCGCAGGTCACCGTGGTGGAACAGCAGGGCATGGGTGGTGCGGCGGTCCTGACCGACGTCGTCCCCTCCAAGACCCTCATCGCCACCGCCGAGTGGATGACCATCGCCGACCGCGCCCCGGAGCTCGGCATCCGCATGCCGAGCGACGTCGTGGACCCGCTGTCCGACGTCGACGTCTCGCTGGCGACCGGCGGCATCCCCGTGGTGTCCGCCTACGCGGCCCCGGCGCTGGGCGGCGCGGGCGTGCAGGCGGCGGCGTCGGCTGCCGGTACGGCGGAGGAGAAGCGCAAGCACTTCGTCGACCTGCAGGCCGTCAACAAGCGGGTGCTCGCCCTCGCGCGGGCGCAGAGCGCCGACATCCGCGGCCGCCTGGAGCGCGAGGGCATCCGGATCATCGCGGGCAAGGGGCGGCTGGACGGGCCGGCACACGTGGTGGCCGAGCTGGCCGACGGCACGAGCGAGGTGCTGGAGGCGGAGTCGATCCTCCTCGCGCTCGGCGCCACCCCGCGCACCCTGCCCACCGCGGTGCCCGACGGCGAGCGGATCCTCACCTGGACGCAGATGTACAACCTGCGTGAGCTGCCCGAGCGGCTGATCGTGGTCGGCTCCGGTGTCACCGGTGCCGAGTTCGCGGGCGCGTACAACGCGCTCGGGTCGGACGTGGTGCTCGTCTCCAGCCGGGACCGCGTGCTGCCCGGTGAGGACGAGGACGCCGCCGAGCTGCTCGAGGGCGTGTTCCGCTCCCGTGGCATGACCGTGCTGTCCCGCTCGCGTGCGGCGTCGGCGGTGCGTACCGACGACGGCGTCGAGGTGACGCTGTCCGACGGGCGCGTGGTGCACGGCTCGCACGTCCTGGTCGCGGTCGGCGGGGTGCCCGCGACGTCCGGGCTGGGGCTCGAGGAGGCGGGGGTGCGGCTGTCGGAGACGGGGCACATCGTCGTCGACCGGGTCTCGCGCACCTCGGTTCGCGGCATCTACGCGTCCGGCGACTGCACCGGTGTGCTCCCGCTCGCGTCCGTGGCTGCCATGCAGGGCCGCATCGCCGTGGCGCACGCCCTCGGTGACACCGTGCAGCCGCTCGCGCTCCGCACCGTCGCCTCCAACATCTTCACCGCGCCCGAGATCGCTACCGTCGGCTACAGCGAGGAGAAGCTGCGCGCGCAGAGCTCTCGCTACATCACGACGACGCTGCCGCTCGCCCGGAACCCGCGCGCCAAGATGCTGGGCGTCAAGGACGGGTTCGTGAAGCTCTTCGCGCACCCGGAGGCCGGGGTGGTGCTCGGCGGCGTGGTCGTGGCACCGCGTGCGTCCGAGCTGATCTTCCCGATCACGCTCGCTGTGCAGCACCGGCTCACGGTGGAGGACGTCGCCTCCGCGTTCACGATCTACCCGTCACTGTCGGGCTCGATCGCCGAGGGCGCGCGAGTGCTGGACGCGCGCGTGGGGAAGTAGGGCTCAGGCTCTGCTTGTTCGTCGCCTGAGCCTGCGGTTCCGCTCCGGGCGAGTGCCTCGTTCCTCGGCCCTCGTTCTGGGCTGTACCTCGGGCTCAGGCTCTGCCTGTTTCGCCTGAGCCTGCGGTTCCGCTCCGGGCGAGTGCCTCGTTCCTCGGCCCTCGCCCTGCGCTGCGCCTCCGGCTCAGGCGACGCTTGCGTCCAGGACGATCTGGCCGCCCTCGACCTTCGCGCTCGAGACCGTGATGCCCGGGACCTTCGCCTCCAGCAGCCGCTCGACGTCGACGGCGATCCGCGCGTCCGGCTGCACGTCGACGACGCCCGGCGGCAGTCCCTGCTTGGCGACCTCCTGCTCGATGGGCGCGGCGGCGAGGCTGAGCAGCCGGTGGGCCGGCAGGCCCGCGGCGTTCACCTCGACCGTGAGCGTCGCGACGCCCCGCTCGAAGGCGGCCAGCTTCACGTCGGCCCGCACGATCGGCGCGATCTTCACGGCCAGCTTGAGCGGGCCGGGCAGGGTCTCGAGGCGGCGCAGGTCCGCGACCACGCGGATCACGTCCCCGTCGCCGACGACGGACGTGATGACGGGCGGGGCCTGCTTGGCGATCCGCGCCAGGCCGAGCACCTCTTCGGGAGCGATCCGGATATGCACGAATCGACCCTAACCCAGCAAGGTGAGCAAGCGGGGTAGTGCCTCGCCGAACGCCGGCAGCAGAGTCAGCGAGCCCAGGTCGCCGAGCCCTGCCCAGCGCACCTCCAGGCTCTCCGGGTCGGCGGCGCGCGGCTCGACGCGGTATCCCGGCGCGACGTCGGCCACCACTGTCGTGTAGGTCCATGCAGGGTGCTCCAGCACGTGCGTGCCCACGACGTGCACGGCGGCCGGGTCGATCGCGGCCTCTTCTGCGGCTTCGCGCAGCGCACCGGCGGCCGGCTTCTCGTCCGGTGCGAGTGCGCCGCCAGGGATGCCCCAGGTGCCGCCCATGTGCGACCACAGGGCGCGGTGCTGGAGCACCAGGTGCGAGGGTGTCCCGTCGAGGTCCCGGCGGACGAGGAGCAGCCCGGCAGCTCCGAACAGCCCCCAGTGCCGGTGGTCCCCGCACGTCACCCAGCCGTCGCCGCCGTGCCGGTGCAGGTCGGTCGGGGGCACTGTCGCGTTCGGCACGGCGTCAGTCTGTCAGGTCTTGGCCTGCGATGTGGAGGGCGACCATGCGACTGTGTCCCGCCTCCGACCCGTCGTGGCGGGTCGGAGGCGGGACAGCACGGTGGCCCGCTCAGGCGTCCTTGGCGACACCTTCGACGATGACCTTGCCGCCCTCGAACCGGAAACCCGTCACCTCGGTGAACGTATCGCGCATCAGGGCCAGCACGTCGAGCGAGACCGTGCCGTCCTTGCGGAGCTGCACGGCGTGCTCGGGCAGCCCGTTCTTGCGCACCATCTTCGCGATGGTCCCGGAAGCGAGCGGGAGCAGCTTCGTGGCGGGCAGGCCGGCGGCGTCGGCTTCGACCTGGAGCACCGCGATGTTCTGCCAGAAGGAGGTGATCCGCGCAGTCGCGTGCATGACCGGGACGGCCTTGGCCGCGATCTTGACGGGAAGCGGGGCATAGGTCAGGCGGCGCAGGTCCGCTGTCACGGAGATAGCGCCGTCGTCGCAGGTCAGATCACTGACGAACGACGGAAGGGACTTACGGGGACGGACGAGGGCGATGGCCTCTTCGGGGCTCAGTACTACGACGTGTGTCACGTTGCAGAACTTAGCGGATCAAAGACAACCTTCGATGACCGTTCCATCCGCTATCCGCACCTATTGGGCGCTTTTCACCCGTGTCGCTCTGGAATTCACCCGCTGGAAGCGGTCCGGTTCCGGATCAGTCGACGATCTCACAGATCGGAGCGCCTGCCGTCACCCCGCCGCCGGGCGCGGCCGTCAGGGATCGCACGGTGCCCGCACGGTGCGCCAGGATCGGCTGTTCCATCTTCATGGCCTCCAGCACGACGACGAGGTCGCCCTCGGCCACCTGCGTGCCGTCCTCGACCGCGACCTTGACGATGGTGCCCTGCATGGGGGAGGCCAGCGTGTTCCCGGTGGAACCGCTCGACGCCTTGGCGCCGGCGGTGCGCCGCGCGGGGCGGCGGGCGGCGTTCGCCGAACGTGCGCGACCCGCGGCGACGCCCAGGCCTGCGGGCAGCACGACCTCGAGCCGGCGCCCGCCCACCTCGACGACCACCCGTTCGGCGGCTACCTCTTCCTCGTCGGCCTCGGGGGCCGGTGCGGGCGCCGCCGGGGCCAGCGTCTTGAGAGTGTCGGCGAACTCCGTCTCGATCCAGCGGGTGTGCACGCGGAAAGCGGAGCCGTCGGCGGGGACGAACGCGTCGGCCTCGAGGACCGCCTTGTGGAACGGGACCACCGTGGGGATGCCCTCGACCACGAGCTCACGCAGCGCGCGCCGGGCCCGCTCGACCGCCTGCGTACGCGTGGCGCCCGTGACGATGAGCTTGGCGATCATCGAGTCGAACGCTCCGGAGACGGAGTCGCCCGCGACGACACCCGTGTCGACGCGCACGCCCGGGCCCGACGGCCACGCGATCGTGTTGAGGCGGCCCGGCGCCGGGAGGAAGCCCATCGCAGGGTCCTCGCCGTTGATGCGGAACTCGATGGAGTGCCCCCGCACGGCAGGGTTGTGGTAGCCCAGCTTCTCGCCCGCCGCGATGCGCAGCTGCTCGCGCACCAGGTCGATGCCCGTGACCTCCTCGGTCACCGGGTGCTCCACCTGGAGCCGCGTGTTCACCTCGAGGAAGGAGATGGTGCCGTCCATCCCGACGAGGAACTCGCAGGTACCCGCGCCGACGTAGCCGGCCTCACGGAGGATCGCCTCCGACGCCGCGTACAGGGACTTCTCCTGCTCCGGCGTGAGGAACGGCGCCGGCGCCTCCTCCACCAGCTTCTGGTGGCGGCGCTGCAGCGAGCAGTCCCGGGTCGAGACGACCACGACGTTGCCGTGGGTGTCCGCGAGGCACTGCGTCTCCACGTGGCGCGGCTTGTCCAGATAGCGCTCCACGAAGCACTCGCCCCGGCCGAACGCGGCCACCGCCTCGCGGACCGCCGAGTCGAACATCTCGTCGATCTCGTCGAACGTGCGCGCGACCTTCAGGCCGCGGCCGCCGCCGCCGAACGCCGCCTTGATGGCGATGGGCAGCCCGTACTGCTCGGCGAAGGCCCTGACCTCGCTGCTGTCCTTGACCGGGTCCGGCGTGCCGGGAACCAGGGGAGCGCCCGCGCGCTGCGCGATGTGGCGCGCGCTGACCTTGTCGCCGAGCGACTCGATGGCCGACGGCGGGGGGCCGATCCAGGTGAGCCCGGCGTCGATCACCGACTGGGCGAACTCCGCGTTCTCGGACAGGAAGCCGTAGCCGGGGTGCACGGCGTCTGCCCCGGACCGGCGGGCGACGTCGAGCAGCTTGGCCGGGTCGAGGTACGTGTCCGCGGCGCGGGCGCCGCCGAGCGCGAAGGCCTCGTCGGCGAGGTGGACGTGCAGCGCCTCGCGGTCCTGGTCGGCGTAGACGGCGACGGACGTCAGCCCCGCGTCGGCGCATCCACGGGCCACGCGGACGGCGATCTCACCACGGTTGGCGATGAGCACCTTCGAGATGGTTCGGGGCAGGCTGGAACTGGGCACGGCTCACCGTAACCCGGTGGTACCGGGCCGACGTACCGCCTCCGGGCACCCGGCGAAAAGTCTGGAGACCAGACCAACCGCGGCGCGGGCCGTTTGGAGGGTTCCGACATGGCGTCGGCCCCGGAACATCGGATGGACACGATCTGGTTGTGGACATCCGTCAGACGACCGGCCCGGCCCGGCCGAAGGTAGCAGTAGTCGCTCTTTGAGCGGCTATAAAGCGACCGGCCCTACGTTCGGCAGGTTAGCGCGACTGGTCCTACGTTCGGCCGGGGCCCTTCAAGAAGTCCTCTCGGCATCATGCGGAGGTCGACGACGGCAGCTGCACGCGAGCCCGACCACAGCCGCCGCAACGGATCAGCTGTCCACAGCGTCGCTGATCCGGGCCCTGGCGAGCCTGTCATCGGGGTGGGATCAGCGTCATGAGACCCATGAGGACCCTGCCGCAGGCGTTGCGTGCGGCCGCCGCCGCGCAGGAAGGCCTGGTGAGCAAGGCGCAGTGCGATGCGGCCGGAATCAACAAGGACGCCGTGGCACTGCTGATCAGGCAGGGCCGGTGGAGTCGCGTCACCCGGGGCGTCTACGACACCGACCCGGAACCGGCGCAGCGGCGGTTGCGAGACGGCTACCACGACCACCTCCGACGTCGGGCCGCCTGGCTGGGCATGCTCGCGGTACCGGACGGGATCGCCACTGGTGCGTGCGCGCTGGCGCTGCTCGGGATCGGTGGACTGCCCGCGGACCTGGTGCCGGAGGCCGCGCGGCCGGGGGGAATGTATGCGGCCGTCGGTGTGGGGATCGTGCTGCGTCGGTACAGGTTCTTCGCGGACCAGCCCTACCGGGGGCGTCGTGTGGCGGCTCTGGTTCCCGCACTGGCGCAGGCGCTCCCGACGCTGTCCCGCCATGAGGCGGTGGCAGTGCTCAGCGACGCCCTGCGGGAGGGGCACCTCGACGGAGCCGGGCTTCAGCGCGTCCGCGAACAGGTGCGCGGACGGCGCGGCGCCGCGCAGGTGCTCTGCCTGCTCGACCTGGGTGAAGTCCGCGACGGGTCCACCGCCGAGACCCACGCTCGGTTGTCCTTCGTCGACCACGGAGTGCCGCCCGACGGGCAGCAGGTCACGTTCGTCGCGGGCGGTGTCGTCCTGGCCAGGGTCGACTTCGTCTGGGCTCTGCCCGACGGTCGCTACGTGGTGGTCGAGATAGACGGGCGAGCATTCCATTCCGGGGAAGCGATGCTTGCCGACGACGCGGCGCGCCAGAACGGGCTCGTCGCCACCGACAGGCTGATCGTCCTCAGGTTCCCGGCGGCCAGGGCCCTGGCCGGGAGCGTCCCCAGCGTCGGTGCGGAGATGGCTGAGCGACTGACCCGGCTGGGCTGGGTCCCGGGCACCCACCTTGGCCCCACGGTGGCCCTGGACAACACAGGCCCTCGGCGTCGAACGTAGGAGTGGTCGCCTTGTGAGCGCTCATGAAGCGACCACGCCTACGTTCGACGGGTTAGAGCGAGCAGGCCTACGTTCGGCTCGTCCGGTCAGGACGTGCGGAGGGTGCGCCAGGGGACGTTCAGCTCGGCCAGCAGCTCGCGGAGCAGCGGCAGGCTGATGCCGACGACGCCGTGGTGGTCCCCCTCGATGCGCTCGATGTACGGGCCGCCGAGGCCGTCGATGGTGAAGGCTCCCGCCACCTGCAGCGGTTCGCCGGTGGCGACGTAGGCGTCGATCTCGTCGTCGTCGATGTCGGCGAACCAGACGGTCGTCGAGCTGGTCGATCCGATGGTGCCGCCCGTGCCGCCGTCGGTGTCGTCGTCGCGCAGGTCCACCACCCAGTGGCCGGTGTGCAGCACACCCTTGCCACCGCGCATCGAGCGACAGCGCTCGCGTGCCGTCTCGGGGTCGGCGGGCTTGCCCACGATCGTGCCGTCGATCTCGAGCATGGAGTCGCAGCCGATGACGATGACGTCGGTCGCGGTGTCCTGCCCGTCGGCGTCGGCGTCGGCGTCGTCCCGGGTCGCTTCCAGCCGGGACGCCACCTCCTCGGCCTTGGCCTGGGCGAGGACGAGCACGGCGTCGGCGGGATCGAGCTCGCCGAACCGCTCTGCGGCATCGGCGAGCACCTTGTCCTCGTCGACGCCCGAGACCACGACGGTCGGGGTGACACCGGCGGACTTCAGCGTCGCGAGTCGGGCGGGGGACTGTGAGGCGAGAACCAGGCGTGGCACGCGCGCCACGCTACCGAGTATGCGGCGCTGTGAAACAGAGAAACCGCGATTCGCCCGACGTGACCCACGTCACTTCGGGTGCCCGGCTCCCGGATACCCGACGCCCCCCCGCCGAAGCTCAGGTCAGCGCCTCGCGGAGGGTGTCCAGGCCTACGGAACCCAGGTTGAGGGCCCGGGCGTGGAACGCCTTGGCGTCGAGCTCCTGGCCGCGTGTGGTGGCGGCACTCCGCGCGGTGTCCCGGGTCTGCTCCCACAGGCGCTGGCCCACCTTGTACGACGGCGCCTGGCCGGGCCAGCCGAGGTACCGGTTGAACTCGAAGCGGACGAACTGCTCCGGCATGTTCACGTTGGCCAGGAGGAACGGCCAGCCCTTCTCCGCCGTCCAGGTCCCGCCGCCCCACTGCTCGGGAGCCTTGAGGCCGAGGTGCACGCCGATGTCGAACACCACGCGAGCCGCGCGGAGGCGCTGCGCGTCGAGCATGCCGAGGCGGTCGCCCGGGTCCTCCATGTAGCCGAGCTCGGCCATGAGCCGCTCCGCGTACAGGGCCCAGCCCTCGCCATGGCCGGAAACCCAGCAGGCCAGCCTGCGCCAGCTGTTCAGCGTCTCGCGCGCGAACACGGCCTGGCCGCACTGCAGGTGGTGGCCCGGAACGCCCTCGTGGTAGACCGTCGTCTTCTCGCGCCAGGTGTTGAACTCCGTGACGCCCTCCGGCACGGCCCACCACATGCGGCCCGGCCGGGACCAGTCGTCGCTCGGCGGGGTGTAGTAGATGCCGCCCGACTGGGTGGGCGCGATCATGCACTCCAGGTCGAGCACGGGCTCCGGCACGTCGAAGTGGGTGCCGTTCAGCGCGGTGATCGCGGCGTCGGACGTCTCCTGCATCCAGGCCTTCAGGGCCGCCGTGCCGAGGAGCTTGCGCGCCGGGTCGGCGTCGAGCACCGCGACGGCCTGCTCGACGGTGGCGCCCGGGCCGGCGATCGTCGCGGCCACGGACTCCTGCTCCGCGACGATGCGGGCCAGCTCCTCCACGCCCCACTGGTAGGTCTCGTCGAGGTCGACCTTCGCACCCAGGAAGTAGCGCGACCAGAGGGTGTAGCGCTCGCGCCCGACGGCGTCGGCCTCCGGCGCCTGCGGTGCGAGGTCGCGCTCCAGGAAGTCGGCGAGCTTGCCGTACGCGGCCTGCGCACCCTGCGCCGCCCGCTCGAGGTCGCCGCTCAGCGCGTGCCCCTCACCGAGCGTCGTCAGCGCGGCCTCGCCCGTGACGAACGACGTGAAGAACGAGTCGGCTCCGGCCAGCTCGCGCGCCTGGGTGACGCACTCACGCACCTGGCGCACGGCGGCGACGTCGCCCTTGGCGGCGGCAACGGTGAGCGACTCGATGTACCCGTCGACGGCGCCAGGTAGCCCGTTCAGCCGGGACGAGATGTTCTCCCAGGCCTCGACGGAGCCGGTCGCCATGATGTCGAAGACGTCGCGCAGCTGCTGCACCGGCGACTCGATGTTGTTCAGGGTGCGCAGGTCCTCGCCGGCCTCGTGCAGCTCGAGGTCGAGTCCCACGCGCTCGCGCATCGCGGAGAGCGTGACCCGGTCGACGTCGTCTGCTGGTTGGAGTCCGTCGAGCTTGGCCAGGACGTCCCGGCCGGCCTGCGCGACGGCGTCGTGGCCGGCCGGCGACAGGTCGTTCATCTCGTGGTCGTGGCCGGGCAGGCCCATTGCGGTGGCCGAGAGCGGGACGAGCTCGGTGAGGCGCGTGACGTAGTCGTCGGCGACGGCGTCGATCGGCGTAGGTGTGCGTGCGGGGCTGGTCATGGCGGCGAGCCTACGGCGGACACGTCCGTTCCCGGCAGCACATTTACGGTGCCGCGCTCGGCCGCGCCGGCCTCGCACGCCGTGCCTCCTGCCTCAGGACCGCAAGCTCCACCGCCACGCGTCGGCGTTGTGCCGGCCGGAGCGGCCGCCGAAGTTCTTGGCGGTCGAGGCGCCGTTCCCGCGCAGCACACGGGCGTGATTGATCCACTCGTCGAGCGGCGCGGCGTCGTCGGGCTCCGGACCCGCCGCCGCGACCGCGGCGAGGCCGGCGACCAGGGCGGCCACCTCGACGTCGTCCGGCTCGCCGCGCACCACGCGGACCTGGGAGCTCACTCGTCGTCCTCCTCGTAGAAGCCGAAGCCGGGCGCGTCGCCGCGCGAGGCCGCCCACTCAGCGATGTCGTAGCCGCCCTCGGTGAGGTGCGTCGCCACGGACTCGCCGGCGGCGTCGAGCAGGTCGATCACGCCGTCCAGGGTGGCGTCGCCGCCGCGCGCGGCGACGACGAAGCCCAGGTAGAACGACTCGCCGCCCTCTGGCAGCTCGGACTCGATGATCTCGTCGACCTCGGACTCGTCAGCCGGCTCCCACACGGACGACGTGAGGTCGGGGTGCATGCCGAGCGAGCCGTGGAGCGTGTCGAACAGGGCGGCGTTCAGGTGCCCCACCGTCGCCTCGAGGGCCAGCACGCGCGGGTCCTCGTCCGCCTCGGCGGCGCCGAACTCGGCGCGGACACCGACGGCCGTCCCCACGTAGTCGTGCAGCGCAGCCGCCAGCGCGTCGACCGCACGGTGCATCGGCTCCGTGTCGACGCGGCCCATCGGCGCCGGGCCGTGGGTGGCGTCCTCGTGGCTCATGTAGCTCCTCATCCGGCTCAGGTCTGACTGTTCGGGTCCACCCGCCGGTCAGAGCGGGATGTTGCCGTGCTTCTTCGGAGGAAGCGTAGATCGCTTGGTGCGCAGCGCGCGCAGCGCACGCACCACCTGCACGCGTGTCTCGGACGGGCGGATGACCGCGTCGACGTATCCGCGCTCCGCGGCGTCCCACGGGTTGACGATCGCGTCCTCGTACTCGGCGGTCAGCCGGGCACGTTCGGCCTCGACGTCGCCGCCCGCCTCCTGGACGGCGCGCAGGGCTCCGCGCTGCAGGATGTTCACTGCGCCGCTCGCGCCCATGACCGCGATCTGCGCCGTCGGCCAGGCGAGGTTGACGTCCGCGCCGAGCTGCTTGGAGCCCATGACGATGTAGGCGCCGCCGTACGCCTTGCGCGTGATGACGGTGATCAGCGGCACCGTCGCCTCGGCGTACGCGTAGATCAGCTTCGCGCCGCGGCGGATGATGCCCTGGTGCTCCTGTCCGACGCCGGGGAGGAAGCCCGGCACGTCGACGAACGTCAGCACGGGGATGTTGAAGGCGTCGCAGGTGCGCACGAACCGCGCGGCCTTCTCGGCGGCGTCGATGTCGAGCGTGCCGGCCATGGACTGCGGCTGGTTGGCGACGATGCCGACCGACTGGCCCTCCACGTGCCCGAACCCGACCAGCACGTTGGTCGCGAACATCGGCTGCACCTCGAGGAACGACTCGGGGTCGAGGACGGCCTCGATGGCCTCGCGCATGTCGTAGGGCTGGTTGTCGCTGTCCGGGATCAGCTCGTCGAGGGCCTCGTCCTCGGCGGTGACCTCCAGCGCGGTCTCGTCGTCGGGCGGGAAGGCCGGCGCGTCGGAGAGGTTGTTCTGCGGCAGGTAGCCGATCAGGTGCCGCACGTAGTCGATCGCGTCGTCCTCGTCCTGGCCCATGTAGTGCGCCACGCCCGACTTCGAGTTGTGGGTGCGGGCGCCGCCCAGGGTCTCGAAGTCGACGTCCTCGCCCGTCACCGTGCGGATCACGTCGGGACCCGTGATGAACATGTTGGACGTCTGGTCGGCCATGACGATGAAGTCCGTCAGGGCGGGCGAGTACACCGCACCGCCCGCGCTCGGGCCGAGGATCAGGGAGATCTGCGGGATCACGCCCGACGCCGCGACGTTGCGCCGGAACATCTCCGCGAACTGCGTCAGGGCCGCCACGCCCTCCTGGATGCGGGCGCCACCGCCGTCGCTGATGCCGATGAGCGGCACCCCGGTCCGCAGCGCGAGGTCCTGCACCTTGGTGATCTTCTGGCCGTGCACCTCGCCGAGGCTCCCGCCGAACGCCGTGAAGTCCTGCGAGTAGACGCAGACCTGGCGACCGTCGATGGTGCCGTAGCCGGTCACCACGCCGTCGCCGGCGATGCGCTTCTTCTCCAGCCCGAAGTTGCGGCTGCGGTGCATCGCGAGCGCGTCCAGCTCGGTGAAGCTGCCCTCGTCCAGGAGCGCGTCGACACGCTCCCGCGCGGTCTTCTTGCCCCGCTTGTGCTGCTTCTCCTGGGCCGTCTCCTCCGGGATGTCGATGGCGGCTGCCCGGCGCGCGTCGAGGTCGTCGAGCTTGGCGCGCGTGCCGGTGAGGGTCGAGATGGCGTCGTTCACGGTTCGAGCGTAGTTGTCGGATGCCTCCGGTTCGATGCGTGACCGTCCAGCGGGTCACGCCGCTGCCTTGTGGGTTTCCTCCAAGGGCATGCGCGGCGGCGAGGGGAGAGGATGGGGTGTGCACCAGTCCCTGTACCTCGACAAGCTCATCGTCCCCGGGTTCGGACACGTCGAGGTGGTCGAGACCTCTTCCTCCACCAACGCGGAGCTCGTCGCCGCCGTCCGCTCCGACCCGGCCGCCTGGCCGGCGCCGTCGGCCCTGATCGCCGAGCACCAGACCGCAGGAAAGGGACGAGCCGGACGGTCCTGGGAGACGCCGGCGCGCGCGGGCCTCACCGTGTCCGTGCTGCTGCGCCCCCGCGTCCCGGTGGGAGCCCTGGGCTGGCTCCCGCTGCTGGCCGGGCTCGCGGTGGTCCGCACGGTGTCCGACGGCGGTGTCACCGCCGCCGTGAAGTGGCCCAACGACGTCCTGCTGCCCGCCGTCGACACCGTCGCCGGGCTGGGGCTCTACCGCAAGGTGGCGGGCATCCTGGCCGAGGTGGTGCCGGAGCCGCCCGGCGCGGATCGCACGGCGCCCGGAGTGGTGCTCGGGATCGGGCTCAACGTGTCGCAGTCAGCGGCCGAGCTCCCCGTGCCGACGGCGACGTCGCTGGCGCTCGCCGGTTACCCCCGCCCGGACCGGACCGACGTGCTGGTCCGGCTGCTGGGTGAGGTGCACGCCGTCGTCCGGCGGTGGGAGCAGGCCGGCGGCGACGCCGCGGCGGCCGGGCTGCTGGACGAGTACACGGCGGTGTCCTCCACGCTCGGCACCCGCGTGCGCGCCGAGCTCGCCGGCGGAGCGGGTGTGCTGGAGGGCGTGGCGTCCGGCCTGGACGAGTCGGGCGCGCTGGTGGTGCGCCTGGACTCGGGCGAGGAACGCACGGTGACCGCAGGCGACGTCTGGCACCTGCGGTGACGCGCACGGGGTGAGCGGCCCGACGGGGCCGCCCGCGCGGCTTTTCCCCGCGTCCCGGTGCGGGTGAACTGCGCCGGCCGGGCGGGTGAACTCGGCGGCAGACTCTGCCGCGCGACGGGCGATCTGCGTTAATCTCCGACGCAAGCGAGGGCAGCTACAGGGCGGGCGCGCGACGGCGGGAGATGCCATGGAGGCAGGTCGAACCACGGTCGGGGTGGCCAAGGCGGTCGTGTGTGCGGCGGCGATCGTCACGGTCTATCTGATCAGCACCGTCCGGCTGGACCGGGGTGTCGTGCAGGCGGACGGGACCCCGACGGCGGGCCTGGTCGCAGCCGGTGTCGCGTGGCTCCTGGTCGTCTGGGCCCTGCTCTACCGCGACGACGGCGTACGCGGTGTCCGGCTCGGGCTGTGGAACGTCGTCACAGTGGTCGGGATGCTGCTCGTGCTCATGGGCATACCGCTCGCCCTGACCTTCTGGGGCTGATCCCGTCGGTCCGTGGGGCAGGTGTATGCGGGTGCATGGGGTGTGCGCGCCTACAGTGGTGACGTGCTCCACAATTCCGAAACCTCCCACAGCCACCACGACACACCGGGTGCTGACACCGCGGCTCGGCTCGACGAGACGCTGCTGGGTGGCGCCCGTCGCTACGCGCTGTCGCAGGTGGTGGAGCTGACGGGACTCGACGAGCAGTTCGTGACCAGGTATTGGCGCTGGATCGGTCTCCCGGTCACGCACCCGACGGAGACCTGGTTCACCGACGCCGACGTCGAGGCGCTCAAGGACGCGGCCGGCCTGTTCTCCGCCGAGCAGATGGACGAGCGCGCCCAGATGACCTTCATCAGGTCCGTCGGCCACACCACGGAACGGCTGGCGCTGTGGCAGGTCGAGGCGCTCGTGGAGCACCTCGCGCGGCGCTACGAGCTCGACGAGACCTCGGCCCGCCTGCTCGCCCTCGACCGGCTCCCCGAGATGTCCGAGATGCTCAGCCGCCAGCTGGAGCACGCCTGGCGGCGTCAGCTCGCTGCCCTGACGGGGCGCACCGCCATCGAGTTCGCCGGCTCCCGCGGTGACGACCGCAACGACACGCAGCAGCTGCCCCTGGTGCGGGCGGTCGGGTTCGCGGACATCGTGTCGTTCACGAAGCGCACGGCGGGGCTCGGCTCGGAGGAGCTGGCGGAGTTCGTGCAGCGGTTCGAGGCCGGCGCCCGAGACATCATCACCAACGCTGGCGGCCGCGTCGTGAAGACCATCGGCGACGCGGTCCTCTTCGTGACCGACGACCTCTCGACCGGCGCCGAGGTGGCCCTCGGTCTGGCCGAGACCTCCGGCGCGGCGCTGGGGACCGCCGCCCCGGGCGACCCGGAGATCCCGGTCCGGGTCGGGCTCGTGTGGGGGCGGGTCCTGTCCCGGTTCGGCGACATCTTCGGCCCCACCGTCAACCTGGCCTCGCGCCTCACCGAGCAGTCCGACCCCTCGACCGTCCTGGTCGACAAGGAGACCGCCGCCAAGCTCGCGACGAGCTCGCGCTACGCGCTCACCGCGCAGCCGGTCCGGGACATCCCGGGCATCGGACGGATGGCGCCGGTCCGTCTCCAGCGCGCCTACCAGGCCTGACGCCTCATCGGGGCTTCTGCAGCGCCCGCAGCGCGCCAGGGAGCAGCTTCAGCTGTTCCCTGCGCTCGGCGGCGAACGTGCGCCGGTCACCCGTCGACCACTGCCGGTCGAACAGGCGCTTCGCGGCCGCCACCGCCTCCGGGCGCCGTTCGGCGATCCGGCCGGCCAGCGTGAACGCCTCGTCCAGCGGGGTGTCGGTGACGGTCCCTGCCAGGCCGAGCCGGACGGCGTCGGCCCCCGTGAACTCCTCGGCCGTGAAGGTGAGACGCTTCGCCGTCTCGATGCCGACCAGCTGGGTCAGCGCGCGGATCCCTGACATGTCGGGGACCAGGCCGCGCTCGACCTCCTTGACGGACCACCGGGCGTCGGGGGCGGTGAGGCGCAGGTCGGCGGCGAGGGCGATCTGCACGCCCGCACCGAGCACGTGGCCGTGCACCGCCGCGATCACCGGGACGGGCACCCGCCGCCACGCCCAGCACGCCTCCTGGAACAGGTTGGTGCCGCGCGGCGTCGGCACGAACGCCCGCGCCACCGCTGCCGGGTCGCGGGCCGCCGCGCCGAGGTCGAGCCCGGCGCAGAACGACCTGCCGTTGCCCGAGACGACGACCGCACGCAGGCCGGGCTCACGTCGCAGGCGGCGCGCGGTCGCCCTGAGCCCGCCGAGCATCGCCAGCGACAGCGCGTTGAGCTTGTCGGGCCGGTCGAGCCGGACGTCGGCGATCCCGTCCGAGATGCTGCAGGTGATGCGGCTCTCGGACGGGACCACCGACGGCGAGGTGCTGGCGCTCATGAGGCGCAGCCTACGCAGCGCCGGCCCAGGACGGACGCGGCGGTGCGAATGGGGCGGTCGTCAGCGCAGGTCGAGCGGGGTCTCCGTGTCGACTCCCTCGTACGCCGGAACCTTCACCGTGCGCGCGCCGGGCTTTCCGCCGAGCACGACGGTCCGGTAGCTGATGTTGTTGGACTTCGTCCGCTCGTGCAGCGCACCGTTCGGGTTCACGGTGATCTTGATCTGGTAGGTGCCGTTGCGGACGTCCGTCAGGTCGAACGCCTGGGTCTGGTACTGCGAGTAGGTGTCGCCCCAGCCGGCGGGCAGGACCTCACGCAGCCACAGCGCGGACCGGTCGCCGCAGCTGCTGTCGAGGCCGGTCGCCTCAGGGCGCCAGGCGGCACCTGGCACCGAGAGGTCCACCGGGTCGGTCGGCACCAGGCACCAGGACTGCTTGCCGCTCGTCGTGACCAGGTCGCCGTTGGTCTTGACGAGCTCGTAGCTCGCGAAGTCCAGGAAGTGCCAGTGGTCGTGCTCAGGGGCGTCGTGGTACTCCATGGTCCCGGTCTTGGCGTTGCCGACCTCCTTGCCGTCCCGGTAGAAGAACTGGTGGGCGTCCATGACCTCCGCCGAGCCCTTCCGGTAGCCCTCGACCACGAGGGGAGCCGGCCCCGCGTTCCACTCGTGGGCGCTGAAGCTCAGCCGGTCGGTGCCGTCCTCGTTCTCGGTCCCGATCTCCCACGCCGGCATCGACACGAGGTCGGGCAGGGTGTCCTTGGCAGGCTTCTTCGTCGACGGCTCGGTGCCCTGCTGACCGAGCGAGGGGTGGTCGCCGCCGTGGTCGCCGTCCCTGAGCGCGAAGAGGTTCACGCGGTGCTCGGGTCCCGTGCTGCCGGCTTCCGCGCCGTGGGTGCCGTGGGTGCCGGCGCTCTGCGCCCGCAGGTCCTGCGCGCGGGCGGTCAGAGGGGCCTCCTCCGCCAGGGTGCTGAAGCCCTCGTCGGGCTCACCAAGGAGCTGCTCGCCGACGTTCGCGCAGTCGAAGGTGTCGCACTCGTCGACGATCTTCACCTTCTGGGTCAGCGAGCGGCCGTTGGCGGGCAGGCCGAGGACCTTCGCGACGGGCGCGCTGATGCTCGTGGTCACCACGAGGTTCTTCCGCTTGGTCTTCAGCTCGAAGTACGCGTCGACCTGGGCCGCCCAGCCCTGCTCCACCCCGAACACCGTCGACTTCGTGAACCAGGCACCGCCGCAGAACGAGGGGTACACCGGCTCGGTCCGGCCCGTCGGATCGACGCGCTGGCGGTCCATGCCGCCAAGGCACAGGGAACGGGTGTCCTTGGACAGCACCTTCCCGTCAGTCGTCGCGACCTGGACGGTGAGTCCGTCCTTGAGGCCGTTGAACCCGTCGACGAGCGAGGCGGGCACCTTGGTCGTGGTGCGCTTCGTACCGCGGATGACGGTCTTGGTGAGCGTGGTCGGCTCGGAGAGCTTGGTGCGCTTGGCCCAGAACTCGTAGCTCCCGTTGTGCGCGGCCAGCCAGAACGACGAGTCGAGATAGACGTAGCCGTCGTAGTTGTAGGCCGTGACGGTCTCTGCCGCCGGTGCGATGCTGAGGCCGTGTTGTGCGGAGGCCGTGGGAGCCGCCGGTGCGGTCGTGGCGGTCGATGCGGAGGCGACGTGGGTCGCACCCCCCTCTCCGAGCAGCCCGAACGCCAGCACTGCGGCGATGCCCATCGTGAGTAGTCGAGATGATGGTCGGGACGAGCGACGTGCGGTCATGAATCCCCCACTGGGTAAGGACAGCAGATCTGTCACCGCCAGGGACGCCGTCGACTGCGAGAACGTTGCCCCGATTCGTCCACTTCACCCAAGAAAGTCCCCTATGTGATTTTCGCGAGCCGGTGGAGCAGGGGCTGACGGGCGGGATGCAGGTGTATGACACGATGCGAACGTGCTGAAAGTCGTTCTCTTCGATCTTGACGACACACTCGTGGACCAGGAGGGTGCCTCCCGCACGGCGCTCCTGGGCTGGTTGCCCGAGCTGGGTCTTGACCTCGACGACCTGGATGAGCTGGTCACCGCGTGGGGCACCATCGCGGAGGAGGCCTACCGGCGCTACCAGCGGCGCGAGATCACGTTCGCCGAGCAGCGCCGGGTCCGGGTGCGGGAGTTCCTGGGCGCCGACGCCACCGCCGACGAGGCCGACGAGATCTTCACCGGCTACCTGACCCGCTACGAGCGCGCCTGGACCGCTTTCGACGACGCCGTGCCGGCTCTGCGCCGGGTGCGCGACGCAGGTCTCGTCGGCGCGCTGCTGACCAACGGCGACACCGCCCACCAGCGGCTCAAGCTCGACCGCACGGGACTGGCCGAGCACCTCGACGTCGTCGTCGCGTCGGACGACCTGCCGGCGGGCAAGCCCGACCCGCGTGCGTACGCCGCCGCGTGCGAGATCCTCGGCGTCGCGCCGGGCGACGTGCTGATGGTGGGCAACGACGTGGAGAAGGACTATCAGGGCCCGCTCGACGCAGGGCTCGGCGCGGTGCTGCTGGACCGGCACGACCGGCACCCGGAGGTCGCGGACCGGATCCGGACGCTGGACGAGGTGCTGCCTGCGACATAGGTCGTTCGCTGGGTGACCGTGCCGCACACTGCTCGGCGGGTCGCTACGGTCAGGACGTGACTGTCGTAGAGATCCCAGAGCAGGACGGCTCGGGGTGGAGCGTGGACGGCGCGCCCGCCGGCCCGCCCCGCGGGTCGGCCGACGTGTTCACCAGGGACGGCGCCACGACGTCGCGCTTCCTGCCCGTCCTGGCAGCGACCGGTAGCGGCAGCTACGCGTTCGACTCCTCGGCGCAGATGCGGCGCCGTCCGATGGCTCCTCTCACCCGGGCGCTGCGCGAGCTGGGGGCCACCCTGGAGTTCGGCGGTGAGGCCGACCACCACCCCGTGACGGTGCGCGCTGCGGGTCTCGCCGGCGGGGTGGTCCGCCTGGATGCGGGGACGTCCTCGCAGTTCCTCACGGCGTTGCTCCTCGCCGGGCCGCTGATGCGTGACGGGCTGACGGTCGAGGTCACCGACCTGGTATCGGAACCGTACGTCGCGATCACGACGGCGATGATGCATGCGTTCGGGGTCGACGTGACCCAGGACGGGCGAACGTACCGGGTCGAGCCGGGAACCTATGTGGCCGGCCGGTACGAGATCGAGCCGGACGCGTCGTCCGCGAGCTACTTCTTCGCGGCGGCGGCGCTGCTCGGGGAGTCGATCACCGTGCCGGGTCTCGGGTCGGCCGCGCTGCAGGGCGACCTCGCGTTCGTCGACGTCCTCGCCCGGATGGGCGCCGACGTCGACAAGCGTGCGGAATCGACCACGGTGACCGGGACGGGCGAGCTGCGCGGGATCACGGTGAACATGCGCGACGTCTCGGACACCATGCCGACGCTCGCGGCGATCGCGCCCTTCGCCGACGGCCCCACACGGATCGTCGACGTCGCCAACACCCGGGTCAAGGAGTGCGACCGTCTTGACGCGTGCGCGACGAACCTCCGTGCCATGGGCGTGCGGGTCGACACAGGGCCCGACTGGATCGAGATCCAGCCGGGCATCCCGCGCCCTGCAGAGGTGCGATGCTTCGCCGACCACCGGATCGCGATGGCGTTCGCTGTCGCAGGGCTGCGGACCCCGGGTGTGACGCTGGACGACCCGCAGTGCGTGAAGAAGACCTTCCCGACCTTCCACGCCGTGCTCGCCGACGTGCAGCGCTCGATCGGCGGCGGCGGCGGAGTCTCGGCGGTCTGACGGCGGTCCGGTAGCCGTGGGATCGAGCTGGGGCGGGGTAATCCGGGGCAGACCACCGCAGGCAGCCATATACCAGGCACGCCATCGTCCGCGGGGGACGCCATGGTCCACCTATCCGGGCTGATTCCGCGGACTATGGCGTGCTACGCAGAAGATGGCGTGGCTGACTGCGCTCAGCCGCCTTCGACCGCTTTGACGTCCGATGCGGACCAGGCTTCCGCGAACCGTCGCATGTTCTTGACATTGGAGCGGGACCGGACGCGCTGCTTCAGATCCGTCAGACCTCCACCGGCTCCGGGTCCCTCGGATCCCGGTCCGCCTCGATGAGCTCCGGCCCGTCGTTCCGGACCGAGCCCACCGCGTCGCCCACTGGACGCGTCGTCAGCGGCGCGTTGTCGACCTGGAGCAGGTCCGACGCGTCGCGGACGGCCGGGTCCAGCCACGCGTCCCAGGTCTCCGGGGGTAGCACGAGCGGCATGCGGTCGTGGATGGGTGCCATACGGTCCGACGCCGGGCGGGTCACCACCGTGGCCGACACCAGCCAGCGGTCTGGATCGGTCTCGCTCGCCGTCGGGTTGCGCCAGAACTCGTAGAGGCCGGCGAGGGCTGCCACGCCGGAGCCCGAGGGGTGGATCCAGTACGGCTGCTTCGCGACCTTCTTCGAGCCGGTGGCAGGCAGCGCCAGCTTGCGCCACTCGTAGTAGCCGTCGGCGAGCACCAGGCAGCGCCGCGCCGCGAACGGCTTGGCGAAAGCCGGCTTGTCGAGCAGCGTCTCGGAGCGTGCGTTGATCATGCGGGCGCCCACGCCGGGGTCCTTGGCCCAGGACGGCACGAGCCCCCAGCGGGCGAGCCGCATCGACCGGGTGACGTCTGTGGAGTCGCGGGCCGCCCGCTCGACGACGATCCGCACCGGGTCGGTCGGCGCCACGTTCCATGACGGCGGAAGCAGCCGCGCGTCCTCGGCGAGCTCGGCGATGGCGAGCTGGTCGGCGAGGTCCTGGGTCTGGGTGAAGGAGGCGAAGCGTCCGCACATAGGACCAGCATGCCCCGAGCCACTGACACTCGCGGCGGGTCCCGAACAGCGGGCAACGGTGAACGGGGGCAAAATTCTTCGTGCGAGACCCAAATCACCCTGTCCACCGTCGTATCGATTCGATAGGATGATGCGCATGCCATCCGAAGCGCCGTCGGGCGTGCCTTCTGCCACGCCCGGACGCCGCGCTCCGTCGCCTCGGTCGGCCCTCAAGTGGGTGATCATGCTCGGTGCGCTGGCGTGCCTGCCCGCCCTCACCGTCGATATGTATCTACCCGCCCTCCCACAGGTCGCCTCTGATCTCGGCGGGTCCGACGCGCTCGCCCAGCTCACCGTCTCCTGCATGCTCGTCGGTGGTGCGCTCGGCCAGCTCGTCATCGGTCCGCTGACCGACCGCTTCGGCCGCCGTCTGCCGCTGATGATCGGCATCGGGATGCACGTCCTGGTCTCCTTGGCCTGCGCCGTCGTGGACGACATGTACATGCTGATCGGGCTCCGCCTCGTGCAGGGCTTCTTCAACTCGGCGGCGAGCGTCGCCGCGATGGCCACCGTGCGCGACCGCTTCGTGGGCGCAGAGGCCGCCCGCATGCTGTCGCGCCTCATGCTCGTGATCGGCGTGGCACCGATGCTCGCGCCGTCGCTCGGCTCGATCGTGCTGGAAGCGTTCGCCTGGCGCTGGATCTTCGTGGTGCTCGCCCTGATCGGTGCGGCGCTCGCGGTCATCGTGTTCTTCGTGATGCCGGAGACCAACCCGGTGGCGCGCCGCACGACCGGCGGCGCGTCGTCGGTGCTGCGTGGCTACCGCACGCTGCTCCGCGACAAGCACTTCATGGCGCTCGCCCTCATCCCAGGGCTCGGCATGGGCGTGGTCATGAGCTACGTGGTGGGTTCCCCGTTCGTGTTCCAGCAGGGCTACGGCCTCACCCACGGGCAGTTCTCGCTGCTGTTCGCCATCAACGGGCTCGGCCTGGTGCTCTCCGCACAGGTGAACGCGTCGCTGGTCCGGCGGGTCGCGCCCATCCGGCTGCTGCGCACGGCCATCGTGGCGCAGGTAGTGATGTCAGTGCTGCTGGTCGTGATCGCGGTGACGCAGCTGGGTGGCCTGATCGGCCTCCTGGTCGCCCTGTGGCTCGTGCTCGCGTTCCAGGGTCTCATCCCCGCAAACGCCTCGGCCCTGGCGCTGTCCCGGCACGGCGAGATCGCCGGTACGTCGGCCGCGATGATCGGTGCGGTGCAGTCGCTGCTGGCCGGCCTGGTGTCACCGATCGTCGGCCTGCTCGGCAGCGACACCGTCGCCATGTCGGCCGTGATGCTCGGCTCGGGTCTGACCGCGTTCGTCGTGCTGGCCTCGGCCACCCCGGCGTACCGCAAGGGTGGCTGGCACACGCCGATCTGAGTGTTCACCCGTGCTTCGGGCTGGATTCACCGGAATGACGGCTCCGCCGTCTTGGCTCGCTCGCATGAGCACACCCATGCGTACCCGCGCCGCGCGCGCGGTGGGCGCCGCGGCAGCAGCATCGCTGCTGCTGCCAGCGGCCGTCGCCGTCGCCGTCGCCGGACCTCAGCACGGTCCCGGTTCGGGGCCTGAGCACCACCGCGGCTCCCACCTCGCCGCCACCCTGGCTGGTCGTGCCACGCTGTCGGCCGACCACCTGGCCGAAGGCCCGCCGTCGGGCGCCGCGGCGAGCCCTGGCAACGGGCGGCAGGGGCCCTGGGACGGCCAGGTGATCCCCGGCTTCTCCGCCATGATCGACAACCACGACGGGACGTTCTGGGCCCAGCCGGACAACGGCTTCGGGGCCAAGGGCAACTCCGCCGACTTCCTGCTCCGCAACTACCTGGTGCGCCCGCAGTGGGACACCGGCCGCAAGGGCTCCGGCGACATCAAGGTGCTCGACCACATCGAGTACAACGACCGCGACGACGTCCTGGACTTCGACATCGTCAACGACGACACCGACGAGCGGCTGCTCACCGGCGCCGACTTCGACATCGAGTCGGTGGTCCGGGCCAAGGACGGCACGCTGTGGGTGGGCGAGGAGTTCGGCCCGTTTCTGCTGCACTTCGACGCCGACGGCACGCTGCTGGAGGCCCCGTACGAGTTCCCCGACGGCAAGTCGCCTGCCAACCCCTACCTGGAGCCGGGCGAGACGCCCAACGTCGGCAGCAGCCGTGGCTTCGAGGCCATGGCGGGCAGCGGCCGGTACCTCTACCCGGTGGTCGAGGGCGCGCTGGCCGACGACGACGACGCCCGCCGCCGCTGGATCTACCAGTTCGACACCCGCAAGGGCGAGTACACGGGCGAGCGCTGGGCGTACCAGACGGACCGCGAGGCCAACGTGATCGGCGATGCCTTCGCGACCGGCCGCGACTCGATGCTGCTCATCGAGCGCGACGACTTCGAGGGCGACCAGTCGGTGACCAAGCGCGTGTACGAGATCGACCTGAGCCGCACGGACCGGGACGGCTACGTCCGCAAGGAGCTCGTCGTGGACGCGCTGCGGATCGAGAACCCGCGCGGCATCGACGCAGGGGAGGGCTACGGCCTCGGCGACACGTTCGCCCTGCCCGTGCAGTCCTTCGAGACCGTCCTGTTCGTCGACCGCGACACGCTGCTGATCGGCAACGACAACAACTACCCCGGCAACGACGCGCGCGTCACCGGCACGCCGGACGACACCGAGATGGCCCTCGTGGACCTCAAGAAGAAGCGCGTGACCGAGGACGGCGTGACCGTCGTCGGGCACCGTGGGGCGTCCGGCTACCGGCCGGAGCACACGCTCGCCGCGTACGAGACCGCCATCAACCAGTGCGTGGACTACATCGAGCCCGACGTCGTCTCCACCAAGGACGGCGTGCTGGTCGCCCGCCACGAGAACGAGATCGGCGGCACGACCGACGTCGCCGCCCACGCCGGGTTCGCGGACCGTCGCACCACCAAGACCATCGACGGCACCTCGATCACCGGCTGGTTCACCGAGGACTTCACGCTCGCCGAGCTGCGCACCCTGCGGGCCAAGGAGCGCCTGCCGCAGGTCCGGCCGCAGAACACGCCGTTCGACGGGCTCTACCAGATCCCGACCCTCGATGAGGTCCTCGACCTGGCCCGCAACAGCCGCACCTGCGACGGGGCGCCCGTCGGCGTCTACCCGGAGACGAAGCACCCGACGTACTTCGACTCGATCGACCTGTCCCTGGAGGAGCCGCTCGTGCGCGAGCTGCGCCGGAACGGCTTCGACCGCGCCGACGCCCCGGTGATCGTGCAGTCCTTCGAGGTGGGCAACCTCCAGGACCTCGACACGATGACCGACGTCCGCCTCGGCCAGCTCGTCAGCAGCAGCGGCGCGCCCTACGACCTCGTGGCCGACGGCGACCCGCGCACCTACGCGGACATGGTCACCCGCAGCGGGCTGCGTGAGGTCGCGTCCTACGCCGACGGCATCGGCGCCGAGAAGAACGTGCTGATCCCGCGCGAGGCCGACGGCACGCTCGCCGCGCCCAGCCCCGTGATCCGGGACGCGCACCGTGTCGGTCTCGAGGTGCACACCTGGACGTTCCGGCGGGAGAACCAGTTCCTCGCCGCGGACTTCCGCTCGTCGAACGATCCGAACGGGATCGGCGACATGGTGGGCGAGGTGCAGGTGTTCATGGAGGCGGGCCTGGACGGCTTCTTCACGGACAACCCGGACCTCGGCGTCGCCGCGGTGAGCTGACCGCCGCAGCCACCTGAGAGGCAACGTGCCGGGGTACCTGCTTATGCTCCACAGGTGCCCCGGCACCTCCGTACCCAGCGCAGTCATCGCGTCGCGCGAGCCGCGGCGCTCGTCGTCGTCGGTGCGCTCGCCTTCGTCGCGGCCGGCGGCGCCGCTGCCTACCTCGACCTGAGACAGCAGATCGGCGTGAGCGACGTCTCGGGTCTGGTCCAGGGTCCGACGCCGCCAGATCCCGACGACCCGTTCACCGGTCGCAGCCTCAACATCCTCGTGATGGGCACCGACCTGCGCGGCGGCGAGAACACCGAGATCGCAGGCGAGGGCGAGGGCGGGATGCGCTCGGATACCACCATGCTGGTGCACGTCTCGGCGGACCGGTCGCGCATCGAGGTGGTCTCCGTCCCGCGCGACTCGCTCGTCGAGATCCCGTCCTGCAAGCTGCCCGACGGCACCGACTCCGGCGCCACGTCCGGCATGTTCAACAGCGCGTTCACGATCGGTGGTGGTACGCAGGAGGACCTCACGCACGCCGCTGCCTGCACCATCTCCACGGTGCAGAGCCTCACGGGCGTCCCCGTCACCAACCACATGGTGGTGCAGATGGACGGCGTGGTCGACGTGGTCGACGCGCTCGGCGGGGTGCGGATGTGCCTGCCCGAACCGCTGGTGCAGGACCCGGAGTACGGGCGGTTCGAGCTGCCGGCCGGCGAGCAGACGCTCGACGGCCGCGAGGCCATCGGCTTTCTGCGCGCACGGCACGGCACCGGTCTGGGTCTCGAGCAGGGCAGCGACCTGGCGCGGATCGCACGCCAGCAGGCGTTCGTGGACGCGCTGGTGCGCCAGGTGCTGGACCAGAACCTCCTGACCAGCTCACCGCGGCTGTACCGCACCATCCAGGCGGTCCTGCGCGCGATCTCCGCGGATCCCGGCCTCGCCGACCCGGCGGCGCTCGCCGGTCTCGCCTACAGCATCCGGAACATCGACCCGGCAGAGATCGTGTTCACCGAGCTGCCCGTCGTGGCCTCCGCGACGGACGCCAACCGGGTGGTCTGGGCCGAGGACGCCGCGGCGATCTGGGAGCGGATCGCGGCCGACGAGGCGCCGCGCCGGGCCGAGCCGTCGGCATCGCCGTCGGGCAGCGAGAGCGGCCAGGGACCGGGTGAATCCTCGGGGGGCTCGTCGGGCGAGGCGTCGGGGCCGGCCGACGGCGCGGAGCCGGACGCAAAGACGGACACGGAGGGCGGGACGGCGCGGCCGGACACGCCTGACGCGTCTGCGTCGCCCTCGCGTCTGCCCGGCGTCTGTGCGGACTGAACCCGAAACATGGCCTGAAGAGTGCCTGGGAACGGCAGGACTTATTTACACGTTTGCCGCACTGAGGCCATAGTCTCCGGTGCGTGGTGAATGACTTCTGGACGGCGGTCCGACCTGTTGGCGAGGTACTGCGAGGCGTTCCCCGGCACGCGCGAGCGGGCGAACGGCAACCTCGTCACGTCCGCAGCTGGCGCAAGATGTTCTTGTTCCGCGGGGTCACGATGGGGGTCGTCGGCGCCATGGCGTTCGGCTCGGCCGCGGCCGCGACGGCCTATCACAACGCCGTCGGGCAGATCGATGTCCAGGACCTGGACGGTCTGGTGGCCGAGCAGGTCAAGCCGAAGGACCCGTCCGACCCGTTCAAGGACGAACCGGTCAACCTGCTCCTCATGGGTACGGACATCCGCGACGGCAGCAACGCCGACATCGGCGGATCCGTCGAAGGCATGCGGTCGGACACGACGATGCTCATGCACATCTCGGCGGACCGGGAGTGGATCGAGATCGTGTCGTTGCCCCGAGACACGTTCGTGGACATCCCGTCCTGCACGCTCCCGGACGGCAGCCAGTCTCAACCGCACCGGGACAAGTTCAACGCCTCCTTCACGGTCGGGAGCGGCGGTACGGATCTCAAGCATGCCGCCGCGTGCACGATCAACACGGTCAACGCCATGACCGGAATCACGGTGACGAACCACGCGGTGGTCAAGATGAACGGTGTCGTCGACGTCGTCGACGCCGTCGGCGGCGTGCGGATGTGCCTGCCTGAAGCGATCCACGGCGACCCGGCGTCGGCCCGCATCGACCTGCCGGCCGGCGAGAACCGGCTCGACGGCAAGACCGCCATCCAGTTCCTCCGGGTGCGCAAGGGCACCGGCATGGGGCTCGACATGGGTAGCGACATCACGCGCATCGTGCGGCAGCAGGCGTTCATCAACGCGACGCTGCGGCAGATCCTGTCCGCTGAGACGCTCGCCGACCCGACCAAGACGTTCCGCCTGATCAATGCGGCGCTCGGCTCCCTGAGCGCCGACCCGGACATCGCCAACCCCGGCAAGGTCGCGGGTCTCGCGTGGTCCCTGCGGGAGATCAACAAGCGGAACATCATCATGACGGAGGTTCCGGTGTACGACATCACCGAGGGCACCGCGAGCGGTCTGGCCTGGCAGCCGGAGGCGCAGGAGATCTTCACGCGCATCGCGGCAGACACGCCCCCGGACAGCGTGGTGCTGCCCGACGCGGAGCCGTCGGACGCACCGAGCACGAGCGGCGAGCCCAAGGAGGGCTCGGCCGACGACGGCGCAGGAGCTGGCGACGAGGGCGCTGGCACGGAGGGTGAGAGCGACGCGGAGGCAGGTGACACCGACACCGAAGCGCCGGCCGACGAGACCGGGGACGCCGGCGACGAGACCGGTACGGCCGACGAGACCGGTACGGCCGACGGTGGTACCGCGGACGAGCCGGCGAAGCCGAGCCCGAGCCCCGAGGTACTGCTCGAGGGCGTCTGCGCCTGACCCGTGTCAGGCGTACAGGTCGGTCGGGTGACCTGCACGCCTGATGTCTGCGGTCAGCTTCAGGCGCCACCGAGGATGAGGGACGCCGCCACGGCCAGCATGGTCAGCGCGATGACGGAGTCGAGGACCCGCCACGCACCGGGCTTCTCGAGCAGCGGCGCGAGGTAGCGCGCGCCGTAGCCGAGCGCGACGAACCACGTGGTGCTGGCGACGCACGCGCCGAGCCCGAACCACCAGCGGTCGTCGCCGTGCGTCGCCGCGAGCCCGCCCACGAGCACCACGGTGTCGAGATAGACGTGGGGGTTCAGCCAGGTCAGGGTGAGGGTGGTCGCGACCGCCGCGCCCACCGTGCGGTTGGTCATGCTGTGCCGCCCCATCACCACGCGCTGGCCCTTCACGGCGCGGTATCCCGCCATGCCGCCGTAGACCAGCACGACGACGGCGCCCGCCCACCGCGCGATCTCGACGACGAGGGGCGCGCTCTGGATCAGGGCGCCCAGTCCGCCGACCCCGGCCGAGATGAGCACCAGGTCGCTGACAGCGCAGATGCCCGCCACCAGCCCCACGTGCTCCCGCCGCAGTCCCTGGCGAAGGACGAAGATGTTCTGCGCCCCGACGGCGACGATGAGCGAGAGGCCGAAGGCCATGCCGGCAAGGGCGGAAAGCATGACTGAACCGTAGGAAGTCGGACAGCGAATGTCCGGTTCATGATTGGGAAGTGCGGCAGGGCTGGACCTGGGCTAATGATGGGGTATGTCCGGATTTCACGCAGGGAGCAGCCTGCGTGTTGCTTCTTTTCGCAGTGCGGCCGTGACCCGGTCGAGGACGCTGGACCGGAGCTTCCACTGCTGCAGGTAGAGCGGTACGTCGACCACCGTGTCGGCCTCGAGCGGCGTGATGTCGCCCCCGGCGGGACGGTCGCCGAGGGAGGGGCGGTCCAGCAGCATGCCCCAGCCCAGGCTGAGGTAGATGGCCTCCTCGTACTCGACGGTGCTCGGCACGTGGTGCCGCGGCGGCCTGGCCCTCGAGGCTCGCTCGCGCAGGAACATGTCCTGCAGGTCATCGGTCCGGTCGAAGACGATGACCGGCGCGGCGGCGAGCGCTTCCGGCGTCGGGCCGTGGGGGAACCAGCGCTCCGCGAAGGTGCGCGTGCATGCCGGGCGGTAGCGCATGACCCCGAGGGGGGTGCTGCGGCAGCCCTGCACCTGGGCGGTCTGCGAGGTGACCGCGGCCATGACCACACCCTCGCGGAGCAGGTCGGCGGTGCGGCTGTCGTCGGCTCGGTGCAGGTCGAAGGCGACGCCGTCGACCTGTGCCAGGGCTGGCAGTACCCAGGTGGCCAGCGAGTCGGCGCTGACCGCGAGGGGCACGGTCACGAAGCTGTCCGGCCCGCCGGACTCGTCCCGCTCGCCGGCGTCGTCCGCCCCGAGCTCCGCCGCAACCTCCGCGCCGAGCAGCTCCGTCTGCCGGGCGAGCCGCAGCAGGGCCTGCCCGGGCGCGGTGGCGACCACCGGTCGGGTGCGCCGCACCAGCACGCTGCCCGCCGTGTTCTCCAGCGCACGGATGCGCTGGCTGACCGCCGACGGCGTCACGTGCAGTGTTCGGGCCGCTGCGTCGAACGAGCCCTCGGCCACCACCGCGGCCAGCGCTTCGAGCTGGCGGGAGTCCCATCGCATGCCATCAGTCTGCCGCATCTTCAGTTCTGCTTACGCAGCCATAGAAACATGAACTGGTCTTCAGCCGCCGCGCTGCCTAGCGTGGAAGACATGCTCAACCTGCTCGCCGGACTCGGATTCGGTCTCTCGCTCATCGTCGCCATCGGCGCTCAGAACGCGTTCGTGCTGCGCCAGGGGCTGCGCCGTGAGCACGTGGCCGTCGTCGCGGCGATCTGCGCAATCTCCGACGCATTGCTCTACGCGGCGGGCGGGGCAGGGTTCGGGCCGCTGGTAGAGCGGTGGCCCGACGCGGTGGAGGTGATGCGCTGGCTGGGCGCCGCCGTCGTGCTCGGCTATGGGGCGATGGCTGCCTGGCGCGCCCTGCGCGGCGACACGAAGCTCGCGGCGGCCGAGGACGGCGCGCTGGGCGACAGCCCGGGCCGGCGCCTGCGGCCGGTGGTCCTCACGACGCTCGCGCTCACCTGGCTGAACCCGCACGTCTACCTCGACACCGTGCTGCTGCAGGGTTCGGTCGCGGCCACCTACGGCGACGACCGCTGGCTCTTCACGGCCGGGGCGATGGTGTCGAGCATCCTCTGGTTCTGCGGCCTCGGGTATGGCGCGCGGCTGCTCGCACCGGTGCTGAATCGGCCGGGAGCCTGGCGCGTGGTCGACGGCGTCATCGCGCTGATCATGCTGGCCGTGGCGGTCTCGCTGCTCGCGGGCTGACCGTCCGGGCTTCACCGGCTAGCTCAGCGGGACCCCCAGTCCGGCCAGGCGGGTCGCCGCCTCGCGCAGCACCTCATCGCGCTTGATGAAGGTGAACCGCACGTGGGAGGCGAGCGCCTTCGCCGTCGGAGAGCCGGCGCGGCAGAACGCCGCCGCCGGGATCGCCACCACGCCGGCGAGCTCGGGCAGCCGGCGGCACAGCTCGACGCCGTCGCGCAGGCCGAGGCGACCGAGCAGGTTCGACGCATCGGCCATCACGAAGTACGTGCCGGCCGGGCGGTTCACCGTGAAACCTGCCGCCTCCAGTCCCGCGCAGAGGAGGTCCCGACGCTCGGTGAGGGTTGCGGCCAGCGCGCGGGGGGTGTCGTCGTCGGCAAGGGCCTGGGCGATGGCAGGCTGGAATGGCGCGCCGGACGTGTACGTGAGGAACTGCTTGACCGTCCGGACGGCCGTGACGAGGTCGGCGGGCCCGTGCAGCCAGCCGATCTTCCAGCCGGTGAACGAGAACGTCTTGCCCGACGACGAGACGGTCAGCGTGCGCTCGGCCATGCCCGGCAGCGTGGCGATCGGGATGTGCTCGGCGCCGAACGTGAGGTGCTCGTAGACCTCGTCGGTCACGACTATCGCGTCACGCTCCTGTGCCACCGCTGCGACGGCCGCGAGCTCGTCCCGGGTGAGCACCGCCCCGGTCGGGTTGTGCGGGGAGTTGAGCACGATCATCCGCAGGCGAGGGGAGGCGGCCGCCCGGAGCGCCGCGACGTCGAGCCGGAAGCCGTCCGGCCCGGGGACCAGGGGAGCGGTCACATGCGTGGCGCCGGACATGCCGATCGCTGCAGCGTGCGAGTCGTAGAACGGTTCCAGGGTGAGCACCTCGTCGCCCGGACGGGTCAGCGCGAGGACCGAGGCGGTCAGCGCTTCGGTGGCGCCGGTGGTCACCAGCACCTCGGTGTCGGGGTCGACGTCCAGCCCGTAGTGCCGCTTCTGATGGTCCGCGACGGCCCGGCGCAGCTCCGGCACGCCGTCGCCCGGCGCGTACTGGTTGCGCCCCTCCTCGATGGCCCGGATCGCGGCCTGCTTGACGTACTCGGGGCCGTCGACGTCGGGAAAACCCTGGCCGAGGTTGATCGCACCGGTGCGGGCGGCGAACGCCGACATCTCGGCGAAGATCGTGACGGCGACACCGCCGTCGTCGGCGAGGAGACCCGCCGCGCTCGCGGTGTCCTGCCAGCGGTCCCGGCCGCGGCCGGGTGAATGGAGTGAGCTCATGGGGTCGACGATAGCCATCGCGCGTCTACCGGGAGTTCATCTCTGGCATCCCGGACAACCCTCTTTACCTGCGCGTTTGTGGACAACCCTGTGGATGTGGTGGATAACCCCGGTCCTTGGGGAAAGTTATCCACAGGGCGCCCTGCGGAGATGAACACTTGGCCTCATCGTCGAGCGCTTCGGCCTGGAGCGCGACGTCGTCCTCGCCTGCAAGGGCGTCTACGCCCTCATGACGAGCAACGTCTATAGCACCGACGGCACCGACGGTCGCTTCGCCTGGGTGCTCCGCCATGCTTGCCCGTCCGGACGTGCAGGCCGCCGCTGCGGCTCTCGCTGCGCACGCAGCGACCCGAGTCGAAGCGGTCTGACATGCAGGTGCAGGCGAGTCGGTATCCGCGACGCCGACTCGCGGCCGGACGCGGCCAGTGGCCGCGTGGCCGGCTGGTTCAGGGGCCGAGTAGTTCCGCAGGTATGACGGCGATCCCGTCGTCACGTCGGTATGCGGCGGGTCCGGTCGTGACGAGAACGGCGTCGAGCAGGTCGTCGCCCAACTTGTCCTGGAGCCACTTCAGGTGTTTGACGTCATCCCCGCCGGGGATTGCCGTGAGCTTCACCTCGATGGCCACGATCTTGCCGTCGCCGCGTTCGACGATGAGGTCGACCTCATGTTCGCCGCGTTTTGTCCGTAGGTGGCTGACATGTGCTCCGTGCGCTTCCGCGTATACCTGGACGGACAGCGTGACCAGGCTCTCGAAGAACGCCCCGATCAGCGAGCCGTTGCGGGGGAGCGGAACGGTACCGGGATTCGCACGTTCTAGGAGCGCGTCACTGCTGACGTTCAGGAGTCGTGCCGCCAGTGCGGGATCGCACATCTGGTGCTTCGGCGAGGCGCCAAGTGCCGCCATGATGCTGTCGATGCCCGTCCACGCCGGGACCTCTTCGACAAGCCACATGCGTTCCAGGATCTCGCGGTAGGCGACCGTCGTGGTACGCGCCGGCTTGTCGGCGTCCCCGGGTGTCGCGGCCTCGAGTATCGAGGCGTACGAGGCGGTCGTCGATGTCGCCGCCGCGTATGCCCGCAGCCAGGCACGGAGTGTTCCGGGACGGCGTACGACGTGACCGAGTTCCGGGAAGTCGCGATCTACCACGGCCGCCAGGTATCCGTCGAGAGCGTCCTTGCGGAAGCGCTCCGGGAGACGGCGTATCCCCGGAAAGCCTGAGGAGATGATCTCCTGGGCATAGTCCTCGAGGCTGGCCGAGGAGTCGCCCGACACCGGCGGGCGCCCTCCTGCGAGCAGTGCACCCAGCGACACCGAGGGCTCGCCGATCGCTCGCTCTGCGAGCGACATCGGACGCATGCGCAGCTGGACGATGCGGCCAGCGCCGGAGTGCATCGGCTTCTTCGTCGGGGCCGCCGAGCCGGTCAACAGGAAGTCTCCGGCATTCGCGCCGCGGTCGACGGCTCGCCGAACCGCATCCCAGACAGGCGGATGTACTTGCCATTCGTCGACGAGGACCGGGCGCTCCGCCTTCGTCAATCGGCCCGGATCATTCTGAATCAGGCTCAGCTCGAATTCGTCGCCCAGGTCCAGGACCGACCGCGCCCGCCGTGAGACTGTCTCGGTCTTCCCTACTGCCTTGGGGCCGACGATCGCCACGGCGGGAAGCCCTCGAGAAGGTCGTCCAACCGACGGTCGAGGATCCTCGGGATGTAGTCCACGGTCCTAGGCTGCAGATTTGCAGCATCCCACGCTACCGATGTTCGTACTCCTACGAGACGGATCTTCGCGGTCCTACGCTCCCGATATGCGGGATGGGCCCCTCGTGCACTCGTTGGCACAACTGCTGCATCGACTGGCGGGCATGGCGCTGGGGCGGAGATCCCGGGACTGTCCGGCATGCTCGCGCGTGGATGCCGTCGGGCGGGGCAAAAGTTATCCACAGGCATTCCTGCCGTGGCGCGCGGATACGGATAGATCCTTCTAAGGTCGGGGTCGGTGGCGATCCGCAGGGGGAGCGCGAGTAGCAAAAGCTCAGGGGGAGAACTATGTCCGCTGCGGTGGAACGGACGGAACTGCGTCGGCCGGCTCGGCCCGACGTCGGCGGCGAGCGTGCGGCCGGCTCGGCACGAGCCGACGGGATCGCCCTGCTGGAGGGTGAGGTGCGTGAGCTCGTCCGGCGTCGTGGCGTGGACCCGATGGCCGAGCCGGGACGGTTCGCCGAGCTGGTGCGCGAAGCGGCTGCGGACTACGCGGACCGTGCTGCGCGGGGTCTTCTCTCCGGGTTGCCCGACATGGAGCGCGTGGTCCGGGAGGTTTCGGACGCGGTTGGCGGTTTTGGGTCACTGCAGCCCTATCTTGATGATCCTGAAATAGAAGAGGTCTGGCTCAATTCGCCGACCCACGTGTACGTCGCACGGCGCGGTGTGCCGGAGCTGACCAGCACGGTCCTGACCACGGAGCAGGTCCGCGACCTGGTGGAGCGGATGCTCAAGACCTCTGGCCGACGGCTCGACCTGTCCAGCCCGTTCGTCGACGCCCGGTTGCCCGGCGGGGAGCGGCTCCACGTCGTCATCCCCGACATCACGCGCGCGCACTTCGCCGTGAACATCCGCAAGCACGTGGTGCGGGCGCACTCGCTGGCCGACATGGTCCGGCTCGGGTCGCTGACCGCCCAGGCAGCGACGTTCCTCGACGCCGCGGTGCGGGCGGGACTGAACGTGCTGGTGTCGGGGCAGACCCAGGCGGGCAAGACGACGATGCTGAACGCCCTCGCAGGGTCGATCCCCGGGTCCGAGCGGGTCATCTCGGCCGAGGAGGTCTGGGAGCTGCGGCTCCCCGTGCGCGACCACGTGGCCCTGCAGACGCGTCCGGCGAGCCTCGAGGGCACCGGGGAGGTGCCGCTGCGGCGCCTGGTCAAGGAGGCGCTGCGGATGCGCCCGGACCGGATAGTGATCGGCGAGGTCCGTGAGGCAGAGGCGTTCGACCTGCTCATCGCGCTGAACAGCGGCATCCCCGGCATGTGCACGCTGCACGCCAACACGGCACGCGAGGCGGTGGCCAAGATGACGACGCTGCCGCTGCTCGCCGGGGAGAACGTGTCCGACCGGTTCGTGATCCCCACCGTCGCCTCTGCGGTGGACCTCGTGGTGCACCTCGGCCTGAGCCGGACAGCGGACGGCGTGGTGCGGCGCCAGGTGCGCGAGATCGTGGCGGTGACCGGCCGTGTCGAGGAGGGCCGCATCGAGACGGCCGGGATCTTCGACCGGGACGCCGACGGCGACCTGCGGCGCGGAGACGGGATGCCGCCCGGCGAGGACCTCTTCGAGCGGGCAGGGTTCGACGTGCGGGCGATGCTCGCGGACCCACGAGCCGTCCCGGTCGGTGTGCGTCCGGGGGTCGGCGCCGTCGTCGGCCCGTGGGCGGGCGTCGGGACCCGGACGGGCGCCGGCCCCTGGACGGCCCGCTGATGGGCGTGGTGGTGGGCCTGCTCCTGGGCATCGGCGCCTTCTGCGTCTGGTGGTCGTTCTGGACCCCGATGCCGCGGCAGGCGGGGCGGGTGACCTGGCAGATGCGCACCCGCGACCTGCTGATCCAGGCCGGTGCGCCCTCCGTCACGCCCGGGATGCTTGTCGGTGCCTGCGCCGCGCTCGGCGTGGTGACCCTGCTGCTCGGGCTCGCGCTGACACGCTCGCCCGCCATCGCGGCGTGCTTCGCCGTGCTGGTTGCCCCCGGCCCTGTCGTGCTGGTGCGAGCGCGGGCCCGGCACCGCCGTCGGGCGCTGCGGGACGTGTGGCCGGAGGTGGTGGACCACCTCGCCTCCGGTGTGCGCGCCGGGCTGTCCCTGCCGGAGGCCGTCGCGCAGCTCGGCTACCGCGGCCCGGCGGAGCTGCGTGAGCCGTTCAGCCGCTTCGCGCACGACTACCGCGCCGGCGGCCGGTTCGGGGACGCGCTCGACGCGCTCAAGGAGCGACTGGCCGACCCCGTGGCCGACCGCATCGTCGAGGCCCTGCGCCTCACCCGCGAGGTCGGCGGACAGGACCTGGGCCGGTTGCTGCGCACCCTCAGTGGATTTCTGCGGGAGGACGCCGCTACGCGTGGCGAGCTCGAGGCGCGCCAGAGCTGGACCGTCAACGGCGCCCGCGTCGCGGTGGCCGCCCCATGGGTGGTGCTCGCCCTGCTCTCCACCCGTCCGGAGACGGCGAGCGCCTACGACTCGCCCGCCGGCATCACGGTCCTGATCACGGGTGGGCTCTGTGCGCTGGTCGCCTACCGGGTGATGCTGAGGATCGGCCGGCTGCCCGCCGAGCGGAGGGTGCTGCGGTGACGGGTTGGGCGGCAGGGGCGCTCGCCGGCCTCGGCGTCGCGCTGGGCCTCCTGATCGTGCTGGCCCGGCTGCGGGCGCGCGCCGTCACTCTCGACGAGCGGCTCGCGCCGTACCTGCGCCCGCGCGACGCCACGTCGACCCTGCTGCGAGAGGTCAGCCGCACCTCTGCGGTGGTCCGCCTGCTCGGCCTGCACGACGTCGGCGCGCGCCTCGAACGGTTCGGCTCCCCCCGCGCGGAGGTGCGGCGCAGGCTGGACCGCGCCGGGTCCGCCGAGTCGGTGGACCACTTCCGGGCCCGGCAGGTCGTGTGGACGGTGACCGGTCTGGCCACGGGCCTCGGCCTCGCGATGCTGCTCTCCGCGACGCGAGGGGCCGCGGTGATCCCGCTGGCGATGCTGGTCGTCGTCGCGGGCGGCTGCGGGTACGTGGCCTGCGACCAGGCCCTCACGACGCAGGTACGGCGACGCGAGGAGCGGCTGCTGGCCGAGCTGCCGACCATCGCGGAGCTGCTCGCCCTGGCCGTGGCCGCGGGGGAGAGCCCGCCGGCGGCCCTCGAACGGGTGGCCTCGACGGCGCGCGGCGAGCTGGCCGGTGAGATCAGGCGGATGGTCGCAGAGGTCCGGGCAGGGGCACCGGTGACCGCCGCGCTCACCGCGCTCGCGGACCGGTCGGGGCTGCCGCCCCTGTCGAGGTTCGCCGAGGGTGTCGTGGTGGCGCTCGAACGGGGCACCCCGTTGGCCGAAGTACTCCGTGCGCAGGCCGAGGACGTCCGGGAGGCCGGCCGCAGGTCCCTCCTGGAGGCAGGCGGTCGCAAGGAGATCCTGATGATGGTCCCGGTGGTGTTCCTGGTGCTTCCGGTCACCGTCGTCTTCGCCGTTTTTCCCAGCCTGGCCACCTTGCGGATCGGGCTCTGACATGACTCTGCGAACGGGTCTGCCGACGAAAGGAAGCGCCATGCGCGACAACCACGAGCTCGAGAGCGCGGACCACCGCGAACGGGGCGACGTACCCGGCTGGGTCCTGGTGACCTTGATGACGGCGGGACTCGTGGTCGCGCTCTGGGCGCTGGCCGGACCCCTGCTCGAGAACGCGTTCCGGCAGGCGATCAGCAGCGTCACGGGCCAGGGGTGAGGCACGGCGGTCCGGAGCACGGCTCCGCCGCTGCCGAGTTCCTCCTGGTGTCCGTGCTGGTCCTGGCATTGCTGCTCGGTGTGGTCCAGGTGGCGCTCGCGGTGCACGTACGGTCGCTCGCCACTGACGCGGCGGCCGAGGGCGCACGCGTGGCGGCCCGTGCGGACCGGGGACCGGCTGACGGCGTCGCGCGTACCCGGGCCCTCCTGACCGACGCGCTGACCGGTGACTACGCCCGCGACGTCACCGCGGGCCGCGCCACGCTCGACGGCGCCGCGGTGACGGAGGTGACGGTGCGTGCGCCGCTGCCCGTGGTCGGGCTGCTCGGGCCCGGTGGCACGCTGACGGTCCGGGGGCACGCGCTGGAGGAGGCGCCGTGACGCCGGGGGAGCGGGAGCGCGGCTCCGCGATGGTCGAGTTTCTCGGCGCCGCCCTGATCCTGCTGATCCCTTTGGTCTACCTCGTGGTGACGCTGGGCCGGGTCCAGGCGGGCGCGTTCGCCGCCGAGGGCGCGGCCCGCGAGGCCGTCCGCGCGATGGTCACTGCCGAGTCGTCGTCGGCCGGGGCGGTCCGCGCGAAGACTGCCGTCGGGATCGCCCTGTCCGACCAGGGCTTCGCCCGTGACCGCGGCGTGCTGTCCCTGGAGTGCTCCGCCTCCCCATGCCTGACGCCGGGCGCCGCAGTGGGCTCCGTCGTGCGGGTGGAGGTGCCACTGCCCCTGCTGCCCGACGCCGTGCGCGGCTGGGTCCCGTTGTCCGTCCCGGTCGAGGCGGCTCGCACCGGGACCGTCGACCGGTACTCGGAGGAGCGGCCCTGACCTGCATGGATGACCGGTTGCACCTGCCGCCTGCCACCTGCCACCTGCCACCTGCCGCCAGTGCGACCGGGGGCGACCCGCGGGTCGGTGGCGCTGCGACGGCCCGCATCTCCTCGGGGAGACGCGGACCGTCGTCGTGCCTGGCGGGCAGCCCGACTGACCAGCTCAGCCCGTCAGGGGACCGAGCAGGTCGCCGTCGGGAGGTTGGTGCTGCCGTTCTTGTAGACCGTGATGCCGAAGTTGTTGCCCGCCCCGTTCGGCGTCGCCGTCAGGGTGCCGCTGGTGCCGGAGACCGTGGCGTTCCACGAGTTCTGCAGGCTCTGCGCGCCCTGCAGCCCGATCGAGACCCGCCACGTCGAGCTGCCGGAGACCGCGAGCGAGACGTTGAACCGGTCGCCCCACTCGTTCGCCCTGCTGACGGTTACCGTGCAGCCGTCACCGGGCTCGGGGTCCGGGTCGGGTGTGCTGCCGCCGTTGAGAGCGTTGAGCGTGGAGGTGTAGGCGGCCTTCTTGTTGCCGTTGCCGTCGAAGAGGAGCGGGGTGCCGCTGGCCCGCCACGAGTCGGTGTCGCGGACGCCCCAGACGCTGATGCCGGTGCAGCGGGAGACGGCGAGGCAGGCCTCGACGACCCTGCGGTAGTTGTCGGCCTGCGCGCTGCCGGAGCCCTCGATGTCCAGCTCGGTGATCTGGACGTCGACGCCCAGTGCCGCGAAGCTCGACAGCGTGGTCTGGTAGTTGCTCGGCACGGGGCTCTGCGAGTTGAAGTGGGACTGGAGGCCCACGCAGTCGATCGGCACGCCCCGGGCCTTGAAGTCGCGGACCAGGTTGTACACGGCCTGCGTCTTCGCGTGCGTCCAGTCGTCCGTGTTGTAGTCGTTGTAGCAGAGCTTGGCGTTCGGGTCGGCTGCCCGAGCGGCGCGGAACGCCGCCTCGATCCAGTCGTTGCCGGTGCGCTGCAGGTTCGAGTCCCGGCGGGCGCCGGACGAACCGTCCGCGAAGGCCTCGTTCACCACGTCCCAGGAGTGGATCTGACCCCGGTAGTGGGTAGCGACCTGGGTGACGTGGTTGAGCATCGCGGAGCGCAGCGCCGAGCCGCTCATGTTCTGCATCCAGCCGGGCTGCTGCGAGTGCCACGCCAGGGTGTGCCCACGGACCTGCTTGCCGTTGCTGCGTGCCCAGCTCACGATGCGGTCGCCGTTGGTGAAGTTGAACTGGTTCTGGTTCGGCTCGGTCGCGTCGAGCTTCATCTCGTTCTCCGCGGTGATCATGTTGAACTCGCGGTTCGCGATGGTCGTGTAGGCCGACTCGGAGAGCTTGTTCGCCGCGATCGCGGTGCCGAAGTACCGGCCCGACTCCGCGGCGGCGGCCTGCAGCGTGCTCCCGGCGGCCTGCGCCGAGGTGGCCGCCACGCCTGCGGCGAGCACCACCGCGGTGACGGTGGCGAGCGAGATGGCTCGCAACCTGCGCCGGGGACGCGGTGGGGTGAGCGTTCGGGTCATCGTTGATCCCTTCGTGTGGGACGTGCCGTCCTTGGCCCGTCGAACATGGAAAAGGATTTCTATTCGGCTGCTCGCCTGTCAAGAGCTTCTACTAAACGTTTTCAAAGGTGAAACGTTTAGGTTGTGGGAGCCGCTGGCCGGGCCGCCCGGACCGGCCGTGCGGGAACTCATGGCTCGCCACATAATGAGCGCATGAAGCGCCCTCGCAGGCCAACCGTCTCCAACGCACCAGCGAGCGGTGTCATCGCGGCCAGGGACTTGGAGAGCGGCCGCATCATGCTGCTCACCTCGGCCTTCGTCGCGTTCGCCCTGATGCTCGTCGCGGTGGTCGCCTCGACGACCGCGGTCCACCTCGACCGCAAGGCGCTCTACGACGTCGCGGACCTCGCAGCGGCCGACGCCGCGAGCGCGATGTCTCCCGAGGCCTTCTACGCCGGTGCCGGGGTGCCTGCCGACGGCGCCCCGCTCACCCTGTCCGACGCCGACGTGCGCGCCGCCGTCGAGCAGTACCTCGCCGAGCACCCACCGGGGATCTCCGTGGCGGTGGCCGAGGCCTCGTCGCCGGACGGGCGGTCGGCCCGGGTGGCGCTGGAAGGAGTGTCCCGGCCGCCGCTGCTGCGCTGGTTCACCGATGCGTTCGGCGGCGGGATCGGGCTGTCGGCGTCGTCCACGGCGCGCGCGTGGTGAGCTCGGGCGGGTGCTCGTCGGCATGGGCTCGGCGGAGCAGTTCACTGATGGCTGCTCGACTGCAGTCGGCGAACCGGGCGGCGACCAAGTCTGCAGTCGACCCCCCGCTTCAGCTGGTCGGCGGAGGGCAGACCTGAAACCTCACGCGCCGCCCGGACGACCGCTAGATTGAGGCCATGAACGAGCAGGGCGACGAGCACGGCGCGAACGAGCAGGGCGACGAGCAGGGCGGCACGCGGCTCGAACCGCACCAGGTCTTCGACCTCGCCCGGCGGGGCGCTGACGTGCTGCTGGACCTCGTCGACGCGGGCCTGCCGGTGGACCTGGCCGACGAGTCCGACAACACACTCGTGATGCTCGCCGCCTACCACGGGCACGCGGAGCTCACGGCAGGCCTCGCAGAGCGGGGCGCCGACGTGAACCGGCTGAACGGCAAGAACCAGGCACCGCTCGCCGGGGCGGTCTTCAAGAACGAGACCGACGTGATCCGGGTGCTCGTCGAGCACGGCGCGGACGTCGACGCAGGCACCCCGAGCGCCCGCGCGACGGCGCAGATGTTCGGCCGTGAGCTGCCCGAGCCAGGAGCTCGCTGAGCCGTCGCCAGCCAGTGCCCAGGCAGTGCCGAGCCGGTGCCGGGCCAGTGTCGAGCCGTCGTCGAGCTATCACCGAGCCATAGCCGTGTCTTCGCCGCCGCGTTTTCCGGCGCCGGACATCACGATGCCCGGGTAACCTTGAACACCGTGGCATCCAACGACTTTCCCGCAGAGATCAAGGCGCTCCGCGCCACCCTCGAGTCCATCGAGGCCGTGAGCGACCCCACCGCGCTGCAGGCGAAGATCGCCGAGCTGTCGGAGCAGGCGTCGGCGCCGAACCTGTGGGACGACCCTGAGGAAGGGCAGCGGGTGTCTTCCGCGCTGTCGGCGGCGCAGGCCGAGCTCAGCCGGGTGGAGAAGCTGGCCGCTCGCATCGACGACACGGAGACGCTCGTCGAGCTCGGCATCGAGATGGACGACGCGGACTCGATCGCCGAGGCTGAGGAAGAGGTCGTCAAGATCCGCAAGGATCTCGCGGCCCTCGAGGTGCGCACGCTGCTGAACGGTGAGTACGACTCCCGCGAGGCCGTCGTCACGATCCGCTCGGGCGCCGGCGGCGTCGATGCCGCCGACTTCGCGGAGATGCTGATGCGCATGTACCTGCGCTGGGCCGAGCGCCACGGCTATCCCACCAAGGTGGGCGACACCTCGTACGCGGAAGAGGCGGGCCTCAAGTCCGCGACCTTCGAGGTCAACGTGCCGTACGCCTTCGGGAACCTGTCCGTCGAGGCGGGCACCCACCGCCTGGTACGGATCTCGCCGTTCGACAACCAGGGCCGCAGGCAGACGTCGTTCGCGGCGGTCGAGGTGATCCCGCTCATCGAGCAGACCGACCACATCGAGATCCCGGACTCCGAGCTGAAGATCGACGTGTACCGCTCGTCGGGCCCGGGTGGGCAGTCCGTGAACACCACCGACTCCGCGGTGCGCATGACGCACATCCCCACCGGCGTCGTCGTCGCCATGCAGAACGAGAAGTCGCAGATCCAGAACCGCGCTGCCGCCTACCGGGTGCTCCAGTCGCGCCTGCTGCTCCTGCGCAAGGCGGAGGAGGCGGCCACGCGGAAGGAGATGGCCGGCGACATCAAGGCCAGCTGGGGCGACCAGATGCGCTCCTACGTGCTGCAGCCGTACCAGATGGTCAAGGACCTGCGTACGGAGCACGAGTCGGGCAACCCGCAGGCGGTGTTCGACGGCGCGATCGACGACTTCATCGAGGCCGGCATCCGCTGGCGCCGGGGTACCTCGCCGAGCTGACCGCCCCGCCGGGCCGCATGCTCCGGGTGAAATGCCAACTGCGGCCGGATTTGCCTGAAATGCTGCCGCGCCTAGGGGCAACCGGGTGAGTGTCGTCGGCGTGTCTCCCCGACACGCCACCACTTCACCCCCCTAGTGTCGGGCTCGTGATCAGGTTCGAGAACGTGTCGAAGGTCTACACGCGCGGCGCACGACCTGCCCTCGACCAGGTCTCCGTGGACGTCGAGCGTGGCGAGTTCGTGTTCCTCGTGGGGGCCTCGGGCTCAGGCAAGTCGACGTTTCTGTCGCTGGTGCTGCGCGAGCAGCGGCCCACGCGCGGCCGCGTCTACGTGGCGGGCAGGGACGTGGCGAACCTCTCCGCCTGGCGCGTGCCGACGCTGCGCCGCCAGCTTGGGGTGGTGTTCCAGGACTTCCGGCTGCTGCAGAACAAGACGGTCCACGAGAACGTGGCGTTCGCCCTGCAGGTGATCGGCAAGCCCCGCCACGTCATCCGGGACACCGTGCCAGAGGTGCTGGACATGGTGGGCCTCGCGGGCAAGGGCAAGCGCATGCCGACGGAGCTGTCGGGCGGTGAGCAGCAGCGCGCCGCGATCGCCCGCGCCATCGTCAACCGGCCGCAGATCCTCCTGGCCGACGAGCCCACCGGAAACCTCGACCCCACCACCTCGCTGGGGATCATGCGCCTGCTGGACCGCATCAACCGCACCGGAACCACGGTGGTCATGGCCACGCACGACGACGAGATAGTCAACGAGATGCGGCGTCGGGTGGTCGAGCTGTCCGACGGCGTCGTCGTCCGGGACGAGGCGCGCGGCGGCTACGGCGAGCGCGAGGCGATCCTGCCCGACGTCGGCGCGTCGCCGGTGCTCGATGCCCCGGGCAGCGGCACTCGCGCCCCCGTCCAGACGGTGCGGGGAGGCTGACCGTGCGCTTCCAGTTCGTGCTGGGCGAGGTCCTCTCGGGCCTGCGCCGGAACACCACGATGGTCGTGGCCGTGGTGCTCGTGACCTTCGTGTCGCTGACGTTCGTCGGTGCCGCCGCGCTCCTCCAGGCCCAGATCGGCAAGCTCAAGGACGACTGGTACGACCTCGTCGAGGTCTCCGTGTTCCTCTGCCCGCAGGGTTCGGTGTCACCGACGTGCGCCACCGGCGAGGCCACCCAGCCCCAGATCGACGCCGTGCGGCAGATCATCGACACCGAGCTGTCCAGCGAGGTCAGCAAGGTGTACTTCGAGTCGAAGGCCCAGGCGTTCGACGCCTTCAGCGAGCGGTACCCCGACGGCTACCAGGGCACCCAGCTGACGGAGAAGGACATGCAGGCGTCCCTGCGCCTCAAGCTGTCCGACGCCGAGCAGTTCGCCGTCGTCAGCGACGTGCTCTCCGGGCGCGACGGCGTGGAGATCGTCGAGGACCAGCGTGCCGTCTTCGAACCGCTGTTCCGCACGCTCAACGTGGCGACCCTGCTCGCGGCCGGGCTGGCCGGCGTCATGCTCCTGGCCGCGGTGCTGCTGATCACCACCACCATCCGGCTCAGTGCCGTCTCGCGGCGCAAGGAGACCGAGATCATGCGCCTGGTAGGCGCGTCCAACCTGTTCATCCAGCTGCCCTTCCTGCTGGAGGGTGCGCTGGCCGCCGTGCTGGGCTCGCTGCTGGCCGGAGGTGGGCTGTGGCTCGCCGTGCGGTTCATGGTCAGCGACTGGCTCGAACGGTCGGTCGACTGGGTGGCCTACGTGTCGGAGGTCGACGTGCTCCGCGTCGCGCCACTGCTCGTGATCATGGCCGTCGCCCTGGCCGCGCTCGCGTCCTTCTTCACCCTGAACCGGTACACGAGGATCTGATGCTCGCTCCCCGAAACCTTCCCTCGAGAGTCCGTGGCCGCGGGCCGGTCGCCGCCCTGCTCGCGATCGTCCTCCTGCTGGGCGGCGCGCCCGCCGTCCACGCGGACGACCTCGACGACCGCCGCGCCGCCGCCGAGCGGGAGCAGCAGGCCAAGGAGGACGAACGTGAGGGCCTCGAGGCCGAGCTGGAGCACACGGACTCCCAGCTGGCCGCCGCGGTGCTCAAGCTGAACGAGGTCGAGGGGCGCCTGCCCGTTGCCGAGGCGGAGCTGGCCGCCGCGGAGGCCGAGCTGGAGCGCGCGGAGCGGGAGGCGGCGATCCTCGCGCAGCGCCTGGCCGACGCCGAGCTCGAGGAGGCGAAGGTCACCCAGCAGCTCAAGGACGGCTCCGGCAAGGTCGAGGACGCCCGTGCCGACATCGCGCAGATGGCTCGCGAGGAGTTCCGTGGCTCGGGCGACAACTCCACGATCGGGCTCGTGACCGGCGCGCAGAGCACCGAGGAGTTCATCGACGGGTACTCGGTGTCGTCGTCGGCCGCGCGGATCCGGGCGCGGACGCTCGCCGAGCTGCAGGACGCCGAGGCGACCGCCCGCAATCTGGAGGCGAGGCTGTCCGCCATCCGGGAGATCGTCACGGAGCTCAAGCGCCTGGCTGACGAGAACGTGCGGGCCAAGGAACGGGCCAAGCAGGCGGCGGTGGAGCGCAAGGCCGAGATCGAGCGGCTCATCGCGGAGCAGGAGCGGCTCAAGGCCCGCATCGAGCAGCGCAAGCACGTCGCGGTGCGGAACATGCGGGACAACGAGCAGGAGCTCAGCTCGATCGAGGCCGACCTCAAGGGGATCATCCGCGAGCAAGAGGACCGGGACCAGCGGCTGGCCCAGGATCGGGCAGAGCGCGAGGCACGGGAGAACGCGCCGGGCGGCGGGTCCGCAGGGGGCGGCTCGTCGGGCGGCGGATCGTCCGGCGGCGGCAGCGCCGGTGGTGGCGGTGCGGGTGGCGGCAGCGCGGGGACCCTGCCGTTCCTCGGCTACCCGACGGCGAGCCCCGTCGTCACCTCCTCGTACGGCATGCGGTTCCACCCGGTGCTGCAGTACTCCCGCCTGCACGCGGGCACCGACTTCCGGGCGTACTGCGGCACGCCGATCCTGGCTCCCGCCGACGGCACCGTGCTGTACGCGCGCTATCTCGACGGCCTGGGCAACCAGGTGCTGATCAACCACGGCTACTCGTCCGGCGGCAGCAGCGTCATGACGAGCGCGAACCACCTCACCTCGTTCGCCGTCTCGTCGGGCCAGCAGGTCTCGCGCGGGCAGGTGATCGGCTACTCCGGGACCACCGGAACGTCCACGGCCTGCCACCTGCACTTCGAGGTGTACATCGACGGTTCGGCCGTTGACCCGATGACCTGGCTGTAAAAGCCTGGTCCACCCAGGCCGGGTGCGTAAACTGGGACGTCGCGCTGCCCGCACGGGGCACGGCGCACCAGCAGATCCCGGAGGGAGACCATGGCCAAGAAGGACGATCCGCGCAAGATCGTGGCGAACAACAAGAAGGCCCGTCATGACTACGTGATCGAGGACGTCTTCGAGGCCGGGCTCGTTCTCTCGGGTACCGAGGTCAAAGCCTTGCGGATGGGGCGGGCGTCGCTCACCGACGGCTACGCCAACATCGACCGTGGCGAGGCGTGGCTCGAGAACGTGCACATCCCCGCGTACTTCCAGGGCACGTGGAACAACCACGCCCCGCGACGCCGGCGCAAGCTCCTGCTGCACCGGGATGAGATCGATCGGCTGGCGTCGAAGTCACGGGAGAAGGGGCACACCCTCATCCCGCTGTCGCTGTACTTCCTGGACGGTCGGGCCAAGGTCGAGATCGCCCTGGCGCGCGGCAAGAAGGAGTACGACAAGCGGCACACCCTCCGCGAGCAGCAGGACATGCGCGAGGCGCAGCGTGCGATGCGGCAGAAGGAGATGCTCCGCTGACCGGGTCCGGCTCGTCGCCGTCGGCTGACTGTTATGGAAATAACGTTCCCGTCTGCGGCGTTGTGACCTAGACTGGAGATGTTCCGCACGAGCCTGGCTCGGGCGGGGCGGTTGACAACAACATAGGGGCTGATCGGTTTCGACGGTGGTCGTGCTTCGAGGAGAAGCGGGCCGAGGATGCAGGCTTATCTCGTAAACGATGTCTGCAAACACATAGTTGCCGATAACTCGCGCAACGAGTTCGCCCTCGCCGCCTGAGCGAGCCCGAACTCCGTCGGTCTGGGAGCTGCTTCCGTCCCAGTAGCCGGCGTCATCTAGGAAGCCACTGCTCGTAGTCCTCGTCATCGGGGCTGCGGGAACATTTAGATGACTGGGCCTGTCCGCGAACGTGTCTGCGCGAGTGCGGGGGCCGAGAAAATCCATAGCAGACTGCGCCCGGAGAAGTACTCGAAAAGCGTCACCGGACCCGGGTTCGATTCCCGGCAGCTCCACCAGCCCTATGTAGAAGGCCTCGCCGTGACCGGCGGGGCCTTCGTTGTGCTCGTGAAGGCCCCACCCAGCAGCTTGATGGCGTCCGCAGAGCTCGAGCCTGCCTTCGTGGTGACCACGGTGACGGACTGCTCCGGGGCGCGCGCGAGCTGGAGAATCTGCTGTGTGACCGTGAGCGCGCCGACCACAGGATGGCGGAGCTCGTGCTCGTCGGCCTCGCACGGCTTGACCCGGTGGTCCCGCCACAGCGCGACGAACTCCGGGCTCTTCATGGACAGCTCGCCGACGAGGGCGGCGAGCAGGGCGTCCTCCGGGTGGCGCCCCGCGACGAGGCGCAGGTTGCCGACGACGGCGCGCGCCTTGCGGTTCCAGTCCACGTAGAGCTCGCGGGTGTGCCGGTCGAGGAACAGCATCCGGGCCAGGTTCGGCCGGTCAGCGGGACGCTCGGGCGTGGTGCGGTCGACGTGCCCGGCCAGCAGAGCGTGCCCCGGCCTGTTCCAGGCCAGCACGTCGGTCCTCCGGCCGAGCACCATGGCGGGCGCGTCGCCGAGCGCGCGCAGCAGATCGAGCGTCATGTGGTCGACCCGCTCGGAGGGCGGCTTCCGCAGCGGCCGGGGCCGCTGGGTCGCGAGCTCGCGCAGGTGGCCACGCTCGGCGTCGTCGAGCTGCAGGGCTCCGGCGAGGGCGTCGAGGACGGCGTCGGACGCGTTGACCGACTGCCCCTGCTCCAGACGCGTGTAGTACGACACGCTGACTCCCGCGAGCTGTGCAAGCTCCTCGCGCCGCAGCCCGGTGACACGCCGTCGGTCGGTGTATCGGGGCAGGTCGACGTCCTCTGGGCGTAGGCGGCCGCGGCGGGCACGGAGAAAACCGCCCAGCGTTCCGGAAGCGCTCATGGACCCAGTATGTGCCGCCGCGCCGCCCTCGTGCCTGACCCTGGCAGGGGTATGCAGGACCGGGGCTGGTGGGCACGGCCTCGGCCACCGCAGGGTGGCCGGGAGCCAATCGAGCACCGGGAGCAGACATGCACGAGATCGTGCTGGGTGACGTCACGGTCACCCGGGTCATGGAGTACTTCGGTCCGGTGGGGATGACCCCGGACGCCTTCTTTCCCGAGAGTCCCGACGGGGCGTGGCAGCGGAACGAGTCGTGGCTGACGCCGGACTTCGTCGACCCGGAGACCCACGTCTGCCAGTCGGCGATCCAGACCTGGCTGCTGCGCAGCGAGGGCAGGACGATCCTGGTCGACACCGGCGTGGGCAACCACAAGGAGCGGCCGTACTCACCGGTGTGGAGCCGGCTGAACACGGACTTTCTCGGCAATCTCGCCCGGGCCGGGGTGCGGCCCGAGGACGTCGACCTGGTGATCAACACCCACCTGCACGTGGACCACGTGGGCTGGAACACCTACCTCGACGACAGGGACTGGGTGCCGACGTTCCCCAACGCCACCTACCTGATGCCCCGGCGCGACTTCGACTTCTGGAACCCTGCGGGCGGCCATGAGCCCAACCTTGGCCGAGGTAACCAGAACGTCTTCGAGGACAGCGTCGCTCCGGTGCACGCGGCCGGCCAGGCGCTGCTGTGGGACGACAGCCACCAGATCGACGCGAACCTGCGTCTCGACCTCGCGCCCGGGCACACGCCCGGTTCGTCGGTGGTCACCCTGGAGTCGGGCACGGACCGGGCGCTCCTTGTCGGCGACCTGCTGCACACGCCGCTGCAGATCGTCGAGCCCGACACCAACAGCTGCTTCTGCGAGCAGCCCGCGCAGGCGAGGGCGACCCGACGGCGCCTGCTCGGCTGGGCGGCCGACAACAACGCGCTCGTGCTGCCCGCGCACCTCGGCGGCCACGGCGGCGTCCAGGTGGAGCGGGACGGCGGCCGGTTCGCCATCACGTCCTGGGCACCGTTCGACCGCGTCTGAGCTGGAACGACAGGAGAAGAACATGTCAGATCTGATCGTCACCACGACCGAGGGCCACGTTCGCGGCCGCGCCGACGCCGGAGCGCACGTCTACCTCGGCATCCCGTACGCGGCGGGTCCGGTGGGTGCTGCCCGGTTCGCCGAGCCGGCCGACCACGCCCCCTGGACCGACGTGCTGGACGGGACACAGCCCGGCCCGACGGCGCCCCAGCTGCGCCGCGACGGATTCGGCGCCCTGGACATGGCGCCGTTCTTCGGGCCGGGGTGGATCAAGGGTGAGGACTACCTGACGGCCGACGTGTGGGCCCCGGCCGAGGCCCGGAACAGACCCGTCATGGTGTTCGTGCACGGCGGCGGGTTCACCGCCGGTTCCAGCAGGACGCCGCTGTACGACGGCCGAGCCTTCGCCCGCGACGGGGTGGTGCTCGTGACGCTCAACTACCGGCTGGGCATAGCCGGCTTCCTGGACATCCCGGGCGCACCCGCCAACCGGGGGCTGCTCGACGTCGTGGCCGCGCTGCGCTGGGTCCGGCGGAACATCGAGGCCTTCGGCGGCGACCCGGACGACGTCACGTTGTTCGGCCAGTCCGCCGGCGCGACGATCGTCAGCGGGATCCTGGCGACGCCGAGCGCCGACGGCCTCTTCCGGCGCGCCATCGTGCAGAGCGGCAACGCGATGGGCGCGTTCAGCACGGAGCAGGCGGCACGGGTCACGGCGGCCGCGGCAGCCGACCTGGGCGTCGAACCGGACGTCGCCGGGATCGGTCAGGTGCCGGACGACCGGCTCGTCGAGGCGGCGGGGCGACTCGGCGGGGTCGATCTGCGAACGGACACGCGGTTCGACCCGCTGGTCGGTCTCAGCCCGTTCAGCCTGGTGCTCGACACCCAGCCGGCCGAGGCCGTCGCGGCGGGCGCGGGCGCCGACGTGACCCTCCTCGTCGGCACCGCTGCTGACGAGGGCAACCTCTATCTGGTACCGCAAGGCAAGCTGGTCACGTCGACAGAGGACGACCTGCACGACCTCGCGGCCCGGATACACCCTGACCCAGCCGCGGTGGTGGCGCTCTTCCGCGAACGACGACCGCTGGCCGGGGCCGGGGAGCTTCGCTCAGCGATCCTGGGGGAGGCGCTCTTCGGCGCGGGAAGCCGCGCCCTCGCGGACGCGCACGCGGCACAGCGCCGGGCGCCGACCTACACCTACGAGTTCGCCTGGCGGTCCGACGCCGTGGGCGGTCTGCTCGGCGCTGCCCACACCATGGAGCTGCCGTACGTGTTCGACACCCTGAGCCTGCCGGCCCTGCACGGTGCGGGCAGCCTGCTCGGGACCGGAGAGGCGCCGGCGGCGCTCGCGGCAGAGGTGCACGGGGCGTGGGTCAGCTTTGCGACGACCGGGGACCCGGGCTGGGCGCGCACGGAGAGGCACCGGTTCACGGGACCGAGGTGAGAACGCCGTTCTGCTCTTGGCAGAGGACTGAGATCTCGACGAGCGAATCGAACGGGTGTGCCATATGTTGATGGCATGACGTTCATCGCTGACGCGGCATTGGAAGGCACCGACGAGTCCCTCTCGTCGGTGCCTTCCGGTGCCGGTCCCGCGGACGGTGCGGCCACGCGCGTCGCCGAGGTCCACGCGGTGCGTGAGCTCATCGCGTCCATGATTCTGCCGGGTGCCGGTGACACGCCCGGGTCGGTCTCGCAGTTGACCCGGGCCGTGTGGGTGGATCTGCTCGGTGAGCTGGGGGCGGTGAAGAACGCGGTGACGGCCACGCAGGCGCGGTTGGCTGTCGCTCTGGAGGAGGCGACCCGGTCCGAGGAGGCCGCGCAGGGCGTCCGGGCGGAGCGGCGGGGTCGTGGTGTGCCCAACCAGGTGGGTGCGGCGATGCGGTGCAGCCCGCACGCGGGGGCCTCGTTCCTGAGTACGGCCCGGGCGTGGATCACTCAGATGCCGCACACCTTCGACGCCCTGCGCGCGGGTGTCCTCTCGCAGTGGCGCGCGACGCTCATGGTGCGGGAGACGTCGCACCTCACGCCGGAGCACCGTGCGCGGATCGATGACGAGATCTGCGGGCCCGCGGGTCTGGCGGACCTGGCCCGGATGGGCACCAGGCGACTGATCGCCCGGATCAAGAAGCTGGCAGCAGAGCTGGACGTGCACGCGTGTGTGAAGCGGAACGCGAAGGCCGTGACGGAGCGGCGGGTCTCGGTACGCCCGGCACCCGACCTGATGGTCTACCTGACCGCGCTCGTGCCGATGCAGCAGGGCGTGCAGGCCTACGCGCAGCTCAAGGCGCACGCCGACGCCGCCAGGGCCACCGGTGACGAGCGCGGTGCCGGGCAGATCATGGTCGACACCCTGATCGAACGCGTCACCGGCCGCGAACAGGGGCACGCGGATGATGTGCCGGTGATGATCAATCTGCTGGTCTCCGACCAGGCCCTCTTCGCTGGTGGTGATGAGCCTGCCGTGGTGCCGGAGGGTATGCCTGCGGGCGCAGGCACCGTCCCGGGCCCGGTGGCACGCAACCTCGTCGCGCACGGGATCGATGCCGGTGCGGCGTGGTTGCGTGCGATCTACGTCGACCCGCGTGGGCGGTTGCTGGCGACGACGTCGGCGTCCCGGTTCTACCCCAGGGCCTGGCTGCGTTGTTGCGGGCGAGGGGGCAGGGCGTCTGTGGCACGTCGTGGTGTGACGCGTCGGTGCGGCACCTCGACCACGTCCTTCCGCACGCCGAGGGCGGTCAGACCAGCCTGGACAACGGGCAGGGGTTGTGTGTCCGGTGCAACCACGCGAAGCAAGCACCGGGGTGGAGGCAGAGGGTCATCGAGGTCGACGGCCGGCACGCGGTGGAGACGGTCACGCCGACAGGGCACACCCATGTCTCCGTGGCGCCCGCACCACCGGAACCGGTGCGAGAACCGGAACCGGTCGATCGCGAGGTCCGGGACGGCACCGGGCAACCGCCCCTGGCGTGGACCCGTGCCGTCGGCGTGACCGGCCCCGCGCCCGGGCGCGTCCCCCGCAGCCGGTACAGCAGCGCTTGTCAGGTCGGGTACCCGAGGGGCGCGATCGCCTACCGGCCCCCGGCGACTCGCCGCCGCCAGAGGCGGTCCGGAGCCGATCTTTCCTGGACCAACACTTAGCCCTTGCGCTAAGTGTTGGTCCCGGTCAATACTTAGCCACATGGCTCAGCATTCGACAGTGCTCGACGGCGTCTTCACCGCTCTCGCCGACCCGACGAGGCGCGCGGTCGTCCGGCGCCTCGGCGGGGGTCCGGCGAGCGTGGGCGATCTCGCCCGCGAGGCACCCATGACGCTGCCGTCGTTCATGAAGCACGTCCGGGTGCTCGAGTCGAACGGCCTGATCCGCACCGCCAAGACCGGCCGGGTGCGCACCTGCGAGCTCAACCAGGAGCGGTTCGCGCTCGTGGAGGACTGGCTCGCCGAGCAGCGCAGCCTCTGGGCCGGTCGCACCGACCGCATGGAGCGGTTCGTCACCCAGTCCAAGGAGAACCAATGAACCCCGATCTCGACCTCCGCATCGAGCGAGTCATCCGCGCACCGCGCAAGGACGTCTGGGCAGCGTGGATCGACCCCGCGAGCCTCGCCCAGTGGTGGATCCCCGCCCCCACCCGGTGCCGCGTCGACCGGCTCGACGTCCGGCCCGGCGGTGCCTTCGTCACCCAGATGAGCGACGACGGTACGGAGTTCGTGCCGCACCTCGACGCCTGCTTCCTGGTCGTAGAGGCCCACGAGCGCATCGTGTTCACCAACGCGATCGACGGCGAGTGGCGCCCCACCAGCCCCGCCCCGGTCCCGATGACGGCAGAGATCCAGCTGCGGGACCACCCGGAGGGCACCGACTACCGGATCACCGTCCGCCACGGCGACCCGGCAGCCCGGGCGCGGCACGCGGAGCTGGGCTTCGCCGACGGCTGGGGGACGGTCGTCGGCCAGCTGGCGCGGCTGGTCGAGAGCGACTGACCCATCCGGCCCGGTCCAGGCCTGCCGCTCGACGCCGGGACCGGGCCGGGGCAGACTGACGACGTCGCGCACACCGGTGTGCGTGGCGCCGGACGGGAGGGCACACCACATGGCCGACTACGCGGACGTCTACCGGCGCAGCCTCGCCGACCCCGAGGGGTTCTGGGGTGAGCAGGCGGCCCTGGTCTCGTGGTTCCGCAAGCCGACCCGCGCGCTCGACGGCGACAGCCCACCGTTCTACCGCTGGTTTCCCGACGGCCGGCTCAACACCTGCTACAACGCACTGGACCGGCACGTCATCGCAGGCCGTGGGGACCAGGCCGCGCTGATCTACGACAGCCCGGTGACGGGGTCCACCGCGACGATCACGTACGCGTCGCTGCTGCAGGACGTCGCCGCGTTCGCCGGCGGCCTGCGCGACCTCGGCGTCGGGCCGGGCGACCGCGTGGTGCTCTACCTGCCGATGGTGCCTGAGGCGGTCGTCGCGATGCTGGCCTGCGCGCGGCTGGGCGCCGTGCACTCGGTGGTGTTCGGCGGGTTCGCCGCGAACGAGGTGGCCCTCCGGATCGACGACGCCCAGCCGAAGGTGGTCGTGTCGGCGTCGTGCGGTGTGGAGCCCACGCGGATCGTTGAGTACAAGCCGCTGCTCGACAAGGCGCTCGAGCTGGCCGACCACGAGCCGGCGTCGTGCGTGGTGCTGCAGCGGCCGCAGGCCGTCGCCACGCTGGTCGAGGGGCGAGACCTGGACTGGGACAGCGTCATGCGCGCCGGGCGGACCAACCCCGCGCCGTGCGCCGAGGTCGCGGCGACCGACCCGCTCTACATCCTGTACACGTCGGGCACCACGGGGAAGCCCAAGGGCATCCTGCGCGACAACGGCGGCCACGCCGTCGCCATGGCGTGGTCGATGCGCAACGTGTACGACGTCGGACCCGGTCAGGTCTGGTGGACGGCGTCCGACGTCGGCTGGGTGGTCGGCCACTCGTACATCGTCTACGGGCCGCTGATCGCGGGCGCCACCTCCGTGCTGTACGAGGGCAAACCGGTCGGCACGCCGGACGCCGGTGCGTTCTGGCGGGTGGTCGCCGACCACGGCGTCGAGGCCCTGTTCACCGCACCGACCGCGATCCGCGCGATCAAGAAGGAGGACCCGGAGGGGATCCTCCTGGCCGAGCACGACACGTCGTCCCTGCGACACCTGTTCCTCGCGGGGGAGCGGCTCGACCCCGGCACGTACGAGTGGGCGGGACGAGTCCTCAGGGTCCCCGTCATCGACCACTGGTGGCAGACCGAGACCGGATGGGCCGTCGTCGCCAACCTGCGTGGGCTGGACCCGATGCCGACCCGGCCCGGTTCGCCGTCGGTCCCGGTGCCGGGCTTCGACGTACAGGTGCTGCTCCCGGACGGCACGGTCGCCGGGCCGGGGCAGGAGGGCAGCCTCGCGATCCGGCTGCCGCTCCCGCCCGGCACCCTGCAGACGCTGTGGCGCGACGACGAGCGGTACGTGTCCTCGTACCTTGCCGCCTACGACGGGTACTACCTCTCCGGCGACGGCGGCTACATCGACGACGACGGGTACGTCTACGTCATGGGCCGCACCGACGACGTCATCAACGTCGCCGGGCACCGCCTGTCCACCGGCGCGATCGAAGGTGTGCTCGCGGCGCACCCGGCCGTGGCGGAGTGCGCGGTGATCGGGGCCGCCGACCCGATCAAGGGGCAGGTGCCGCGCGGGCTCGTGGTGCTCAAGGCCGGCGCCGACCCCAACGGTGTCGCGGCGGAGCTCGTCGCGGCGGTGCGCGACCAGATCGGTCCGGTCGCGGCGTTCAAGGACGTCCAGGTGGTCGCAGGGCTGCCGAAGACCCGCTCGGGCAAGATCCTGCGGCGCACCATGCGCCAGCTGGCCGACGGCGAGCACCCGCAGGTGCCGTCCACGATCGAGGACCCGGCAGTGCTGGAGGCGCTGGAGCCCGTGCTGCGGCGGGAGTGACATCTGTCATGCACCGACCGTGTGTTTCTCAGCCAGGCTGATGACTTGGTGACACTTACCTGCGCGCATGCGCCGTCGGAGGGTGGGTGCATGAAGCCAACCCACTTCAGGTCCCCACATCCGATCCCTGCCGACGCGCCGCAGCACGGTGGTGCGTCCGACGGCGCGCAGCATCAGGGCCGATCACGACGAGCGCGGCGCCGGGGCGTGGCCCTGCTGACCGTGCTGGGCCTGGCAGGCACGCTCGCGGTGCCCGCAGCGGCCGACGTCCGTCCGGACGGCGCTGAGCCCGGCGGCGAGCCTGCCGCGCAGGTGGAGTGGGGCGCGTGCCCCGCGGACGTCGCGGCAGGGGCAGTGCCCTACGTCCTGACCTGTGCCAGCGTGCCTGTGCCGTTGGACTACTCCGATCCGGACGGAGAGCAGATCACGATCGAGATCTCCCGGATGGCCAGCGACAACCCGGCCGAGCGGCGCGGCGTGCTCCTGCTCAACCCGGGTGGCCCCGGCGGCTCCGGTCTCACGCAGTCGACGCTCTTGGCCTCCCAGGGCCTGCCGGACACCGTGCTGGATGCCTACGACCTGATCGGCATGGACACCCGCGGGGTGGGCCACTCGACCCGGGTGGACTGCGAGTTCACCGTCGGCGGCGACTACTTCGGCAACGTCCCGCCGTACGCGGTCGACGACGCGGCGGTCGTCGAGCGGGCGAAGGTCGTCGAGGCCGCGGCCGAGCAGTGTGCGGCGAACGACGAGAACGGTCTGCTCCGTCACGTGTCGACGGCGAACATGGCCCGTGACCTGGACAGCATCCGGGCCGCGCTGGGCGAGGAGAAGGCCAGCTTCCTGGGGTACTCCTACGGTTCGTCGCTGGGTGCCGCGTATGCGTCGATGTTCCCCGGGACGGCCGACCGGGTGGTGCTCGACAGCATCGTCGGCGACACGCACCTCGACCGGGAGGGCCTGCGCAGGTTCGCCCAGGGGATGGAGCAGACGTTCCCGGACTTCGCGCGGTGGGCAGCCAAGCGTGACACCGCCTACGGCCTGGGCCGGACTCCGGCGCAGGTGCGCGCCGACTACTTCGAGACCGCCGAGCAGCTGGACCGTAGTCCCGTCCAGGGTGTCGACGGCACCCTGTTCCGCCAGGTCGTCTTCGTGGGGCTCTACAGCGAGCGGAGCTACGGCAGGACGGCGCAGGCGTGGCAGTCGCTGCGGGCCGGTGACGGAGCAGCCGCCCGGAGCCTGCTGGAGACGGACCTCTTCGAGGGTGTCCCGTCCAGCGGCACCGTGCCGAGCAGTGGCGCGTCCAGCGGCGAGGTGTCGCCGATCTCCAACGCTCTGTCGGTGTTCCTTGCCACGACCTGCAACGACGTCGAATGGCCCGAGGACGTCAACACCTACCGCAAGGCCGTGGCAGAGGACCGCAAGAAGTTCCCGCTGTTCGGCGCGGCGTCGGCCAACATCGTGCCCTGTGCCTACTGGCCCGAGCCGATCGAGCCGCCGGTGCAGGTCGCCGAGGCGGGCCGGAGCAACGTGCTGATCCTCCAGAACCGGCGGGACCCCGTCACCCCGCTGGCCGGTGGCAAGCAGCTGCACGAGAAGTTCGGTGACCGGTCGCGGCTGGTGACCGTCGACGGCAGCGGTCACGGTGTCTACGTGCTCGGGGGCAACGCGTGTGCGCTGAACGTCGCGACGACCTATCTGGTCGACGGTGAGATGCCGCGGCGCGACGTGTCCTGCCGGGCGGCCTGACCGATCCGAGATCCGGGACGAGGTGGAGCGCGCGGTCCCAGGGACCGCGCGCTCTCGCCGCGTTAGGGTGACGCCGTGCACTACCCCCGAGACCCTTGCCTCGTCCCAAAGCCTGCGTCGACGCAGGTGCGGGGCGGCTCGGTGATGATCGAGGACGGCGCGCGGGTCATGAGCGACCCCGCGCTGCGGCCTGCCGCGCGCTGGTGGCGCCGCGTCACGGAGGAGGCTTTCGGCCTTGACCTGGTGCCATCGGTCGCCGACGAGGTCGCAGACAAGGGCGCCGACCCTCGGACGGGCTCAGGACAGGGCGTCGTCTTCGCCCTCGCTGCCGACCTGTCGGTCGGGGGCTACCGGATCGATGTGCGCCCGGCAGCGTCGGACAGCGCGGAGCCCGCCGGCGCGGTGTCGGGCACCGTGCACGTCGAGGCCGCGGACCTCGCCGGTGCGCATGCCGCCGCGCAGACCCTGCGCCAGCTCGCCGGACCGGTGGCCTACCGCCGCGCGGCCGCGGCCTTCCGCGGCCCGGCGGGCGGTCGGCCCGGTGCACCGGGGCCTGCCCCGTCAGGTGGCTCGTTCGAGCTCCCGGCAGTGCGCATCGAGGACCACCCCCGCTTCGAGTGGCGCGGCGTGCTGCTCGACGTCGCACGCCATTTCCTGCCCAAGCACGACGTGCTCCGGTTCATCGACCTCGCAGCCGCCCACCGGCTGAACGTGCTGCAGCTGCACCTCACCGACGACCAGGGCTGGCGCATGCAGGTCAACCGCTACCCGGAGCTGACCAGGACCGGCGCGTGGCGCCGTGAGTCGACGGTCGGCACTTGGCGCACCGGCTCGCGGGACGGCCGCCCGCACGGCGGGTTCTACACGCAGGACGACCTGCGCGAGATCGTGGCCTTCGCCCGCGACCGGGACATCACCGTGGTCCCGGAGATCGACGTCCCTGGCCACGTCGAGGCGGCCGTCGCCGCCTACCCGGAGCTCGGGACGCGCAAGGACCGCAGCGGGGTCCGCACCACGTGGGGCATCAGCCAGGACGTGCTCGACCCGTCCGAGGGGTCCCTCGCGTTCTTCCGCCACGTGCTGGACGAGGTCTTCGACGTCTTCGACACGCCATGGATCGGCCTCGGCGGCGACGAGGTGCCGCCCACCCTGTGGCGCGGGTCGCCCCACATCGTCGAGCGCGCCAGGTCGCTGGGGCTGGTCGGCGCGGACCCCTCGACCCCGGACGTGGCGCAGCTGCACGGCTGGTTCGTCGCCCGCCTCGCGGAGCACGTGTCCGACGCCGGCCGCCGTGCCGTGGTCTGGGACGAGGCGATGTCGCCCATGCTGCCGCGCGACGCGATAGTCACGTCCTGGCGCGGCTACGCCCAGGGTGCGGCCGCGCTCGAGTCCGGGTACGACGTCGTCATGGCACCAGAGCAGGCCGTCTACCTCGACCACCGCGCCGGTGAGCATCCGGCGGAGCCGATCCCGGTCGGCTTCCTCCGCACGGTCGAGGACGTCCTGTCCTTCGAGCCCCTCCCGGCCTCGTTGAGTGCTGGCGACCTGCCGGGTCAGCGGGCCTCGACGCAACGGACAGCCGGCACGCGACGAGGACCCGGGCGTCTGCTCGGCACGCAGGCGCAGGTCTGGACCGAGCACCTCGACAGCGCGCGGCGCGTCGACTACGCGACCTTTCCCCGGCTGGCGGCCTTCGCGGAGGTCGCCTGGTCGCAGCAGGCCGACCGGGCACCGGGGTCCGCGGCATCGAGGGAGTTCCTGGACCGCCTGGAGCGGCAGCACCTGCCGCGCCTCGACGCGTACGGCGTCGAGTACCGGCCGCTCGCCGGGCCGCACCCGTGGCAGACCCGCCCCGGCGTCGACGGCTACCCCCGAGACCTGGCGGCGGAGACCGCCGTCGGCGGCTGGGCAGGGATCGGCGGCTGGCGCGAGGACGGCGGCGTCGAGAACCGGCCCACCGAAGCCCCCGACACCGAGACCTCGGAGAGTGACGCATGACCGGCACGATCCTGATCCGCGGCGCCCGGGTGCCGCAGCCTGACGGCACCGTGTCCGAGCCGGTGGACCTGCACGTCGCGCGCGGCAGGCTCGCCGCGATCACCAGCCCGGGTACGCGCCCCGCCGTCGGGCAGGACGTCCTCGAGCGCGACGTCCGGACGCTCGACGCGCATGGCCGGGTGGCGATGCCAGGGTTCGTGGACGCGCACACGCACGCGGAGGCCGCCGTCTTCGAGCCGGAGGTGCAGCTCGCCATGCTGCGCCAGGGCATCACCACGGTAGTGACGGGGCAGGACGGCGTCTCGTTCGCCCCGGGCGACCGCGCGACCTACGACTGGGCGAGCACGTACTTCGCCGCCATCAACGGGGTGCACCCCACGTTCGACGGCGGGTCCGTCGGTGATCTGCTGGGCACGTACCACCGCACCGTCCCGGTGAACGTCGCGTACCTCGCCCCGCACGGCACCCTGCGCTACCGGGTGCTCGGAGCCGCGCAGCGCCCGGCGTCCGACGACGAGGTGGCCGCGATGGTGGGCCTGCTGGAGCAGGCCCTGGACGACGGCGCCTGCGGGTTCTCGACCGGTCTCGAGTACGTGCCCGCCGCCTATGCCGACGAGCGCGAGCTCGTGGCGCTCGCGAAGGTGGCGGCCGCGCGAGGGCTGCCGCACGTGAGCCACATGCGCGGGTACGAGGACCGGGGCGTCGCCGGACTCGACGAGCTGGTGCGGATCGCCCGCGCGTCCGGCGTCGCGACGCACGTGTCCCACCTGCACGGCCCCGCGGACGAGCTCCTGGAACGCGTCGGGGCGGCGCGCGCCGGGGGGCTCGACGTCACCTACGACTCCTACCCGTACCTGCGCGGATGTTCCATCCTGTCGATGGTCGCCCTGCCGACGTGGCTGCCGCTGGCCGACGCCGCCGCGACCGTCGAGGCCCTGCGCGACCCCGCGACGGCTGCTCGGCTGGGCGAACACTTCGCCGGCCTGACCGACCTCTGGCCCCGCATCACGTTCGCGTCCGTCCCCGGCCTGGAGTGGGCGGAGGGCATGACCCTGCCCGACGTCGCCGCGCGGCTCGGGCGCTCGGCCCCCGACACGGTGATCGAGGTGCTCACGACGACCGCGCTGCGTGCGAGCTGCGTGTTCGCGCAGCCGCCGACGAACTCGGCCGGGTCCGTCCACGCGCTGGCCGGGTACGAGGCGCACCTGGCGGGCTCGGACGCCATCTACTGGGGCGGACGGCCGCACCCGCGCGGCTGGGGCGCCTTCGCCCGGCTGCTCGACGAGCACGTGCGGCGTGGGTCGTGGACCTGGTGGGACGCGGCCGAGCACCTGTCGGCCCGTGCCGCGCGCCGGTTCGCCCTGGCGGGCCGCGGGGAGATCGTGCCGGGTGGCGTCGCCGACATCGCGCTCGTCGACCCCGGCCAGGTCCGCTCCGATGCGACCTACGAGGAGCCACGCACACCGGCGACGGGCATCGAGGACGTGCTCGTCGGCGGGGTGCCGGTGCTGGCGGCGGGCAGGCTCACCGGTGCGACGCCGGGCCGGGGCCTGCGGCCGGCGGCACGCCCCGCGCTCTCCTTCGAGACCTAAGTTTCTTCGCTTTCCGGGGCCGGAAAGCGAAGAAACTTAGGTCTCGAAGAGGAGAGAGCAGCGGGCGACACGTGCGTAGGAGGCCGGGGACACGGCAGGATGTGGGTGTGCTGCGCATCGACGACCCCACGTTCACCTGGCCCCTGCTGACCCTCGACGAGGCGGCGCTGGACCACAACATCGCGACCGTGGCTCGCGTGCTGGCCGAGGGCGGGGTGGAGCACGCGCCGCACGTGAAGACGCACATGTCCCGCGAGATCTGGCAGCGGCAGGCCGCTGTCGGGTCGTGGGGCGCCACCGTCGCGACACCCGCGCAGCTCCGCACGATGCTCGGCTGGGGCGTCCCGGGCGCCGGACGCCGTGCCTTCCTCGCCAACGAGCTGGTCGACCCCCGCGACGTCGCCTGGCTGCGCGCGGCACTCACCGACGGCACCGCCGGCCGGGCCGCCGACGAGGTCTGGGTGTATGTGGACTCCGTCCGGGGGATCGACCTGCTCGCCGCGGGTTTCGCCGACGCCGCGCCCGAGGACGCCGCACGGCTGGGCGTGCTCGTGGAGCTCGGTGTGCCCGGGGGCCGCACCGGGGTGCGCACGGTGCCCGACGCGGTGACCCTCGCGGGCCGGGTGCACGACGCCGGCCTGCGGCTGGTCGGCGTCGCCGGCTACGAGGGGCCGGTGGCGGGCGGCACCAGCTCCGACGAGCTGGCCGCCGTCGGCCGGTGGTGCGACCAGCTGCGCGAGGTCGCCGCCGGGATCGCGGGGCTCGTGGCGGGGCCGGTCGTGCTGAGCGCGGGCGGCAGCGCCTTCGCCGACGTCGTCACCCGGCGCCTCGCGGTACCGGTCCAGGACGCGGCGGGCGAGACCGTGCCGACCCGAGCGGTCGTGCGGTCCGGCGCGTACGTGACCCACGACCACGGGCACTACCTGCGCACCGACCCGTGGACGCGGCTGGGTGCGCCGGCGCTGCGCCCCGCGATCACGGTCTGGGCCTCCGTGCTGTCCGCGCCGGAGCCCGGGCTCGTCATCTGCGGCATGGGACGCAGGGACGTGTCGTTCGACATCGACCTGCCGACGCCGCTCGTCGCGCGCGCCGTCGACGCGGCGGGCCGCCTCGGCGAGGCCCGTGAGCTGACCGGCGTGCGCGTGACCGCGCTCAACGACCAGCACGCCTACCTCGCCGTCGAGCCGGTGAGCGAGGGGGCGCTCCGGCCGGGCGACGTCATCGGGTTCGGCATCTCGCACCCGTGCACCACGTTCGACAAGTACCGCACCGCCCTGGTGACCCGCGGCGACGAGGTCGCCGAGCAGGTCACGCTCGACTTCTGAGCCGGCAGACCCACCTGACGTACCCGACGTACCTGACCCACCGCACGACCCGAGCAAGGAGAACCCGATGACCGCGAAGACCGCCATCTCCACCCCGGACGCCCCGGCGCCCGCGCACACGTTCCACCAGGGCGTACGCAAGGGGCCGTTCGTCCAGGTCTCCGGGCAGGGCCCCACGGACCCGGCGACGGGGGAGTACGTGCACCTCGGCGACGTCGCCGCGCAGACCACGCGCACGCTGGAGAACGTGCGGGCGATCGTCGAGGCCGGCGGCGCGATGTTCGACGACGTCGTGATGCTGCGCGTCTACCTGCTCGAGCGCGAGGACTTCGCGCCGATGAACGAGGCCTACGGCGAGTTCGTGACGAAGCACTGCCCGAGCGGCGTGCTGCCGAGCCGGACCACCGTGTTCGTGGGTCTGCCGCGCGAGGAGATGCTGGTCGAGATCGACGCGCTGGCGATCACCGACTGAGTGCGGCCGGCGGGCTTGACCCCGCCCCTACGTGATGGTTCTGACTGTCTCCATGAGGCTCATTCCCGTCGCGTACCTGTCGTCCTACCTGCTCTCGCTGCTGGGGAACTCCATCGCGGGAGTCGCGTTCCCGCTGATCGTCCTCCAGATCACCGGGAGCGCCCTTGGCGCCGGCACGGTGGCCGCGGCGACCGCCGTGCCCGCCGTGCTCGCCGGCCTGGTCATGGGCGTCGTGATCGACCGGATCAATCGCCGCACCTCGTCCGTCGTCACGGACCTGGTGTCGGCGGTCTCGGTGGCCGCGCTGCCCGTCGTCGACATGGTCTCTGGCCTGAGCCTTGGCTGGTTCATCCTGTTCGGGATCATCGGGTCGCTCGGCGACGTGCCTGGAATGACGGCTCGTGATGCCCTGCTGCCCGCGATCGTGCGCCACGGCGGGATCAGCTCCGAACGGCTGGTCGGCATCAGGGAGGGGCTCGGTGCGGTCGCGCTGCTGCTGGGTCCGGCGGTGGCCGGAACCCTGATGGTGCTCTTCGACGGCTCGACCGTCCTGTGGATCACGGCGGCGACCTCGCTGCTCGCTGCCCTGCTGACCCTGTTGATCCCGCACCGGGTGGGAGAGGTCGTCGTCGAACGTGACCTCGTCCCGCCGGGCAGCGGCTGGGCGCAGCTCCGCGACGGCTGGCAGGTGCTGCTGCGCAGCCCGTTCCTGATCGCCACGACGGCGCTCACCGTGGTCTCGGTGCTGGTCCTGGCCTCGTTGCAAGGCCTGGTCCTGCCGGTCTGGTTCACCCAGATCGACCAGCCAGGGATGCTGGGCTTCGTCCTGACCGCCCTCGCCGCCGGGATGCTCGTTGGTGCCGGGGTCTATGCGGGCGCCGGTGCGCGCGGGGCACGCAGGACCTGGTTCCTCACCGGGCTCGTCGGGACGACGGTCGGGTTCGGTGTCGTCGCCACGCTGTCCTCGGTGTGGGTGGTCCTCGCGGGTGCCTTCGTGGTCGGGCTCTCCAGCGGGCTGTTCGGCAGCCTGATGGGGGTGCTCATGATCGAGCGCATCCCCGAGCGGATGCGCGGACGGATCATGGGCACGCAGAATGCGGTCATGACTGCCGCTCCGCCGGTCGGGCTGCTTGCCGCCGCCGTGCTGACCGAGTACATCAGCGTCGAGGTCGCGGCGATCGCGCTGGCCGGCGTCTGGCTGATCGCCGTCGCCGTCGGCCTGTTCGCGCGGTCTCTGCGCCACCTGGAACCGGAGCCTGCGGCGACGACGGACGACGCGAAGGTGGGGGCGGCACGTGCGTAGCGGCGAGCTGGCCCGCCTCGCCGGAGTCACGGTGCGGGCGCTGCGCCACTACCACGAGGTGGGGGTGCTCGCCGAGCCCCGGCGAGACAGCAACGACTACCGCGACTACGACCTGCACGACCTCGTCCGGCTCCTGCGCATCAAGCGTCTCGCGGCCGTCGGCATACCGCTCGAACGGATGCCGGACCTGCTCGACGACGCGCCCGGCGACACAGGGGCTCTCCTGGACGAGCTGGACGCGGAGCTGGCCGGGCAGATCGACCGGCTGACCAGCCAGCGGGCACTGATCGCCCACCTGCGTGAGCACCGTGTCGCGCCGGACCTCCCGCCGGAGCTGGCACCGTTCGTCGCCATGTTCGCGGCAGCCGACCTCCCGCCGGAGCTGATGCGGTTCGACCGGGACCAGACAGTGCTCCTGGCCCACCTGGTCGGTGAGGCGGCGATGCCGCACCTGACTCGCTTCTACCGACGGATCAGCGATCCCACGATGGTCCCGCTCGTCAGCGCCGTCGTCGGACGGTTCAGCCGGCTGGGCGCTGACAGCACCGACCAGGAGATCTCGTCCGTCGTCGACAGCTTCACGACGACGTTCCACGGGCTGGTCACCGAGTTCGCGGAGCAGGACCTGCTCGACCTCGGCAGCTCCGCCGATCTCGTCAGCGAGCACACGGCGGACCTGCTCAACGAACAGCAGCTGCAGGCGCTCGCGCAGATCGAGGCCCGGTTCGCCGCTCCGTAGGACGAAGGGTCGGTGAGCCGCCCGAGCTCGAGGTCAGGGCTCGACGGGCTCCGGCTCGGCGGTGACCGGCGCCGGTCCGTCGGGCTCGCCCTTGGCGAGCTGCCTGCGCACGCCGACCACCACGAGCAGCACCAGCCCGCCCAGCGCGAGCCACGGGATGATCGCCCCGAGCACCAGGACTACCACGTTGAACGTCTTGACCAGGGCGCTCCAGCCCGCGGACAGGCCACCGAGGAAGCCGCCCGGCTGGGCCTGGGCCGCCGGGGTGCCCTCCGCGACGATCTCGACGTTCAGCGTGGACATCGCGACCTCGTCCGAGAGCCGGCTGCGCTCGGAGACCCGGGAGTCCAGCTCGGCCTGCCGCGTCGCGAGCTCCGCCTCGATCTCGATGAGGTCTGCGGTGCGGTCCGCGTCCGCCAGGAGCTCGCGCAGCCGGTCGGTCGAGGTACGCAGCGCGGCGATCCGGGCGTCGAGGTCCTGTGCGGTGCCGGTGACGTCCACCGTCTCGACATGGCGGTCGCGCACCTCGCCGAGCTTGTCGAGTGCGTCCAGCGTGGCCGAGACCCGGTCGGCGGGGATACGGAGCGTCATCGACGCGCTGCCGGGCTCGTCGTCGGTCCCGGCCCGCTCGTCGCGCGCCTCCACCCTGCCACCGGCTGTCTCGACGAGGTCCGCGATCTGCTCCGCCGCCTCGAACGGGTCCTCGACGGCGAGCGTCGCGTCGCCCGTGGTGATGAGCTCCCGGTTGATCGCTTCCTCAGGAGCCTCTGCGAGGCCGACGGCGCCCGCCGCGCCGGTGACCGCGTCCTCGGCCGAGCCCGGTGCTACCGCCTCGCTGCGCGCGCCGTCGCGGTCGTTGGCCGCCTCCGCCCCGCTGCCGGAATCGCTCGCGCCGCCCCCGGAACAGGCCGCGAGGGTGACCGCGAGGGTCGCCCCGACGGCCGCTGCCAGGAGATGACGGGCGAGTCGGCGAGCGGGCATGCCCACGTCCCCCCTGGCTGACCGGATGCGCTTCATGGGACGAGCGTATGAGGCCGACAGTGCAGGAACCGACCCCACCTGAGAACTGTGATCCCTTTGTGAACTTGCGGGCCCGGTGACCCGATTTTTCATCGGTTTTGCGCTGTTTTTGATCACGCTGCGGTCACGCTGTGCCGATAACGCCAAGGTGGGGCAGTCTCGGGTTCGTCAGGTACGTGAAGTAATCCGAAGACGGCGGCAGAGCGCGTTCGTCGCCCGGCGCAGCGTGAGCCACGTAACAGTCTTGTTACGGGTCAATCCGGGCGATAGACAGGGACTCTGTTAAGGAGGTCTACTAACAAACATGGCGACGACGACAGAGCGGAACGGCACCGGGCGAGGGCTCGGCGCACGCCTGCGCGCGACGTCCAAGGTGCTCCCCGAGCACGCCAGGGCACACAACCGGTCCCTCGTGCTGCAGCACCTCTTCCACGAGGGGCCCACCTCCCGGGCCGATCTCGCCCGAGCGACCTCCCTCACCCGCGTCACCATCTCGGACCTGGTCTCGGTGCTCATCACCGAGGGCCTGGTGGAGGAGCTCGGTACCCGGCCCGGTCAGCGCGTCGGCAAGCCCGCGATCCTGGTGGGCCTGCGGACCGACGCCTACCAGATCGTGGCCGTCGACCTCACCGAGTACGGCCGCATGCGCGGTGCCGTCCTCAGCCTCACCGGCGAGATCGTGGTGCGTCGTCAGCTCGACATCGACGGCCGCACGGGCGACGAGCTGGTCGACCTGCTCACGCGCTTCATCCGTCGGCTCGTGGCCGCCGCGAACCACCCGGTGATCGGCGTCGGCGTCGGTTCGCCCGGCATCGTCGGGCTGGACGGGCGCGTGGTCGAGGCCCCCAACCGCGGGTGGTACGACGTCCCCCTCGCCGAGATCCTTGGCGAGCGCACGGGTCTGCCCGTCCACGTCGCGAACGACGCCAACACGGCGGCGCTCGGCGAGTTCACCTACGGCGGCGGTAGCTCCGGCATGCTCGTGGTCACGGTCGGCGCGGGCGTCGGCGCCGGCGTGGTGGTCGACGGCGTGCGCGTGCACGGGCAGGGCGACGCCGCCGGCGAGATCGGCCACGTCACCGTGGTGGACGACGGGGACGAGTGCGCCTGCGGCCGGACCGGCTGCCTCGAGACCGTCCTGTCCGTGCCGGCGCTGCGGCGCGCGGTCGCGAACAAGAACAAAGAAGATTCCGACGCCGCTCTGGCGTCGGCTGGCCGGGTGCTTGGCGTGACCCTCGCCCCGGTCGTCAGCGCGCTCAACCTCTCGGAGGTGTTGCTGAGCGGTCCCCGCGGACTGCTCGACGGCGCCCTGCGCGAGGCCGCGCTGGACACCATCCGTCAGCGCACGATGCCGGCCATCAACTCTGGCCTGCAGCTGCGGATGGCCGCACTCGACGAGGACGTGGTGCTGGCGGGCGCCGCCGTCCTCGTGCTTTCCGCCCAGCTGGGGGTCTCGTGAGCATCCGTGCGCACGTGTCGGCGGCAGGCGTCTCATCGAGCTTCCACTCGAGTCATCACCACGCACCGCGACACAAAGTCGTATCCCGGGAGGAACACAAACGTGAACAGAAACCGTCTCGTCGGCGCTGCGGCGTCGGCGATCACCCTGACCCTCGCGCTCAGCGCCTGCGGTAACGCGGGCGGCGCAGCGACCGCCGAAGAGACCGGCCCCGGCGAGGTCCGGGTCTGGCTCGTCGGCACCGACACGCCGCCAGAGGCGCGCGACTACCTGAAGAAGACCTTCGAGGAGCAGAACGAGGGCAGCACCCTCGTCATCGAGGAGCAGGCCTGGGACGGCCTGGTCGACAAGTACACGACGGCGCTGGCCGGCTCGGACGCTCCCGACGTGGTCGAGATCGGCAACACCCAGGCCGCCGCGTTCACCGAGGCGGGCTACTTCCGCGAGATCACCGGGGACGAGTTCGAGTCCCTGGGCGGCGACGACCTGCTGCCCGGCTTCGTCGAGGCCGGTGACTGGGAGGGCAAGCACTACGCTCTGCCGTACTACTCGGGCTCGCGCGTCGTCTTCTACTCCGAGCAGGTCCTCGGCGACACCGAGGTGCCGACCACGCTCGACGAGTACGTCGAGACCGCCGTCGACCTGAAGACCGACGACCTGTCCGGCGTCTACTGGCCCGGCCAGGACTGGTACAACGCCCTGCCCTTCATCTGGGAGAACGGCGGCTACGTCGCCGAGCAGGCAGAGGACGGCACCTGGGACGCCGGATTCTCCTCCGAGGGTGGGCTCGCAGGCCTGGAGCAGATCCAGACCATCATGACCGAGGGCAACAACGCCCCGGCCGACGCGCAGGAGACGGACCTGCAGGTGCCGTTCTGCGAGGGCAAGGTCGCCTTCCTCTCGGCGCCGAGCTGGATCCAGTGGTCCATCAACGCTCCGGAGGAGCCGGAGGAGCCGGAGGGCGTGCCGGGCTGTGCTTCCACGTACGGCAAGGACCTCGAGGGCATGGCACTGCCGGGCAAGGACGGCGGCGCCGCGCAGGTGTTCGCCGGCGGTTCGAACATCGCCATCGCGCAGAAGTCGGCCCGTCCGGACCTCGCGATGAGCGCCTACGAGATCCTGCTCAGCGACGAGTACCAGACGATCCTCGCGGGCAACGGGCTGATCCCGGCCAAGACCTCGCTCTTCGAGCAGGTCGACCAGGAGACGTCGATCGGCAAGGCCGCCGTCGAGGCGGCCGCCAACGCGAAGCTCACGCCGGCCTCCCCCAAGTGGGCCGACGTCGAGTCGAAGATGCTCCTGCAGAGCGCCTTCACGAAGATCGCCTCCGGTGACGACGTCAAGGCAGTGGCCGAGCAGCTCGACGCGGACATCGAGGAGATCCTCAACAGCTGACCTCGGTCAGCACGACTTCCCGCCCCGCCCGGTGCGACCCCAGAAGCCCGGGCGGGGCGGGACACCACTGCCCGCCTGATGCTCGCGGCCGCTCTTCCAGGGAGAGGCTGCCGGCCGCTTCCGAGGAAGACAGGACATGAGCTCGACACTTCTCGATCCACCGGCGCCACCTCGCCAGCTGATCCGGCAGAAACGCCGGCGGTCCTACCTGCCCTGGCTACTGCTCTCCGCCACCATGGTCATCCTCGGGGTGATGACGGGGTACCCCGTCGTCCGGCTGCTCGTCATGTCGTTCCAGGAGTACGAGCGCGCTCAGCTCATGGGCGTCCCTGCCGAGTGGGTCGGGTTCGACAACTACGCGGCGGTGCTGACCGACGTCGAGGGCTTCTGGACCGTGTTCGCGCGCAGCTTCGCGCTCATGATCGTCCTCGTCGTCATCACGATGGTGCTCGGCATGCTCGTGGCGCTGCTCATGATCCGCGTCGGCAAGCGCATGCGGCTCCTGATGTCCGTGGGCCTGCTGCTGGCCTGGGCCATGCCGACGCTGGCCGCGACCACCGTGTGGGGCTGGGTGTTCGACACGCAGTACGGCGTGGTGAACAACCTGCTCACCGCCATCACCGGCGACCGATGGTTCGGCTACTCCTGGCTGATCAACCCTTTGTCGTTCTTCGTGATCCTGACCTGCATCGTCGTCTGGGGCGCGGTCCCGTTCGTCGCGTTCACGCTGTACGCGGGGCTCACGCAGGTCCCCGAGGAGGTCATGGAGGCCGCGCAGCTCGACGGCGCGAGCGCGTTCCAGCGCTTCCGGCTCATCCAGGTGCCCTACGTGCGCGGCATCATCACCGTGCTCGTGGTGCTGTCGATGATCTGGGACCTGAAGGTCTTCACGCAGGTGTTCGTGCTGCAGGACATCGGCGGCGACCGCGAGCTGACCAACACCATCGGCGTCTACATCTATCAGACGGGCATGGCACAGGGGCACTACGGGATGGCGAGCGCGATCGGCGTCATCTTCGTGGTCGTCATGCTGACCATCGCCTACCCCTATGTGCGGCGCACGCTGCGGGAGGACGAGCAGTGATCAAGATCCGCAAGCGCCTCGCCGACACCGGCTTCGGTGTCCTCGCCCTGGTCGTCTTCGCCGTCGCGGCCTTCCCTGTGTACTGGATGGTCAGCACGTCGTTCCTGCCGAACAACCGGATCCGCGGGGAGAACCTGGCGTTCTTCCCGACCCCGGACGTGTTCACGCTGGACAACTACCGCACGGCGATGTTCAACGCGCGGGCGCCGTTCCCGCCTGCCGTGCTGAACTCGATCAGCGTCACGTTCCTGACCCTGGTCATCGCCCTGGTCGTGGGCTTCGTCGCGGCGCTCGCCCTCACGCGGTTCCAGTTCAAGGGCCGACGCACCTTCATCGTGCTGATCCTGGTCGTCCAGATGATCCCAGGAGAGGCGATGATCATCTCGATGTACCGGATCATCGACGGCTGGCAGCTGCTCAACACGATCATCGGCTTGACGCTCGTGTACGCGGCCGGCGTGCTGCCGTTCACCATCTGGACGTTGCGCGGATTCGTCAACGGTGTACCCAAGGAGCTGGAGGAGGCGGCGATGATCGACGGGTGTTCCCCTGCCGGTGCCTTCTGGCGGGTCACGTTCCCGCTGCTCGCCCCCGGCCTGGTGGCAACGGGTGTGTTCGCGTTCATCCAGGCGTGGAACGAGTTCGTCACTGCGCTGGTGATCATGCAACGGCCCGATGCGATGACACTGACCCTGTGGCTGCGTACGTTCCTGCAGGCCACGCAGGCCACCAACTGGGGAGCGGTCATGGCAGGGTCGGTGCTCATCGCGATCCCCGCTGTCGTCTTCTTCCTGATCGTCCAGGGTCGGATGACCGGTGGTCTGGTGTCCGGCGCGGTGAAGGGCTGATGGACAGCAAGTCCGGTTCGGGCACGTCCGACCAGGGCGAACCCAGCAAGCGAGAGGTCGGGATGGGAAAGGTCGGCAAGCGGAAGGGGAGCGCCCGGTCCGAGACGGGGCGGGAGCCCGCGTACACGGTCGGCCTCGACATCGGCGGGACGAAGATCCTCGGCGCGCTCCTCGACCCGGAGGGCGAGGTGGTCGGCACGGTGCGCCGGTCCACGGTGCACGGCGCGGACGGGCTGGTGGCGGGCGCGGTGCAGGCGGTGCGAGACGTCGTCGCGTCGGTCGGGGTGGACCTCGCGGACCTGGCCGGCGTCGGGCTGGGTATACCCGGCATCGTCGACCACCGCTGCGGCACCGTGAAGCATGCGGTCAACCTGGGTGTGCACGACGACGAGCTCCCGCTCGCCGAGCTGCTGTCCGCCGAGCTGGGCGGGGTGCCGGTGGTGGTCGAGAACGACCTCAACGTGGCCGCCGTCGGCGCGGCGCACGTGCTGGAGCGTGCGGGTGGGGAACGGGACCACGAGGACCTGGCGTTCCTGGCGCTCGGCACCGGGCTCGCGTCCGGTCTGGTGCTCGACGGGCAGCTGCGCCGCGGCGTGAGCGGTGCGGCGGGCGAGATCGGGCACATCCCCGTGGACCCGCTGGGCCCGGAGTGCACGTGCGGGCAGCGCGGCTGCCTGGAGCGGTTCGCGTCGGGCAAGGCGCTGGAGGCGGCGTGGCCGTCCCGGCACGGGAAGCCGTCGCCTGTGGAGCTGTTCGAGGCGGCGCGCGCAGGCGACCAGGAGGCGATAGTGGTCAAGGACCGGTTCGCCGATGCCACGGCCTCGGCGGTTCGCCTGCTCGTGCTGACCACCGACGTGCGGCACGTGGTGCTCGGCGGCGGTGTGGCACAGCTCGGGACGGAGCTCCTGGATGCCGTGCAGGACGCGCTCCGGAAGCAGGCGAAGGCATCGCCGTTCCTCGGGTCGCTCAAGCTGGCGGAGCGGGTGCGGCTCGCGCCGACCCACGTGCCGGTCGCGGCGGTCGGCGCCGCGGTCCTGGGAAGGAGAAGCTGATGGAGGTCGTGATCGCGCCGGCGGGTGAGCTCGCGCGGCTGGCGGCGGACGCGGTGCAGGGGCTGTTGACGGCGCGGCCCGGTGTGGTGCTGGGGCTGGCGACCGGCTCCTCACCGCTCGCGGTGTACGACGAGCTGGCTCGCCGTCATGCCGAGGAGGGGCTGTCGTTCGCGCGGGCGCGGGCGTTCATGCTCGACGAGTACGTCGGCCTGGCCGCGGACCATCCGCAGCGGTACCGCAACGTGATCGACAAGGAGTTCGCCGCCCGGGTCGACCTCGCCCCGGGCGCGGTGCGGGGCCCGGACGGTCTGGCCGAGGACCTGCCCGCGGCGTGCGCCGCCTACGAGGCGGACATCGCGCAGGCCGGGGGTGTGGACCTGCAGCTCCTCGGGATCGGGACGGACGGGCACATCGCGTTCAACGAGCCCGGTTCCTCGCTCGCGTCCCGCACCCGGATCAAGACCCTGACCCGGCAGACCCGGGAGGACAACGCGCGGTTCTTCGGCGGGTCCGTCGAGCAGGTGCCGCGGCACTGCCTGACCCAGGGCCTTGCCACGATCATGTCCGCGCGGCACCTGGTGCTCCTGGCCTCGGGGCGGGCCAAGGCCGAGGCGGTCCACCAGCTGGTCGAGGGACCGATCTCGGCGATGTGGCCCGCCACCATCATGCAGACCCACCCGCACGCCACGGTCCTGGTCGACGACGCAGCGGCCTCCCGCCTCCAGCTCGCCGACTACTACCGCCAGACCTACGCCGGCAAACCCGACTGGCAAGGGCTGTAGCGGATCAGAGGTAGTTGCCGGCCACCGGTGCGGACTTCCACCGGCCGGACGTCGCCACGTCGGTGACCCGGTCGGTCGTCAGCCCGTCGGGGCCGTGCTCCAGGATCGAGCGGCGGGCGACCTCGCGCAGGTCCGCACCCGTGGCGCCGTCCAGGTAGGAGGCCACCAGGGCGACGTCGACAGCGGAGTCCGGGGGCAGGAACAGACGCAGGATCTCCGTGCGCCCCGGCTGGTCCGGTGGCGGCACCTCGATGATGGTGTCGAAGCGGCCGGGCCGCTTCACGGCCGGGTCGAGGGACTCGGGGTCGTTCGTGGTGGCGACGGTCAGCACGTCGTCCGAGCTGCGGGTGCCGTCGAGGGCGTCGAGGAACTCGGCGAACGAGGTCTCGCCGCGCGAGCCCTTCGACGCCACCGAGTCGATCTCCTCCAGCACGACCAGGCAGGGGCCAAGGCCCCGGATCTCCTCGTACAGCTCGGTCATCCAGCCGCGCAGCACCTCCGCCGTGACCAGCACGACCGTGAGCGGTCCCGCGAGCTCCGTGGCGATCACCCTGGTGAGCTTCGTCTTGCCGACGCCAGGCTTGCCGGCGAGCAGCAGGCCGCGCGACGTCGTGTGGCCCAGCGCGCGCAGGGCGGCGCGGCGCGTGGTGACGCTGGAGCAGAACAGGTCGACCTCGTGCCACAGGTCGGCGGGCAGCACGACGTCGCCGCGCACCTGCACGGTGTGCTTGACCGGCGTCAGCTCGACGGAGCCGCTCGGCGCCCGCACGGACAGGACGCCGCCGCGGTACGGGTGGTCGACCTCCAGCGTGCGGGTCAGGTCCGCGAGGACCTGCTCGGCGAGCGCCAGGCCCCCTGGCGGGGCGAAGGCGGTGACCGTGGGCGTGCCGTAGCGGTAGGCCACCTCGACGGCCACCGGCGTCTCGTACGCGGAACCGGCGGGGAAGAGGACGGTCGCCACGGCCGGCACGCTCACGGAGGTGCCGTTGCCCAGGTCGAGTGCCGCGCGCTGCGGCGCTCCGCCCGGACCGAACACGGCGACGTCGTCCGGGTGCCGTTCGACCCAGCGCTGGAGGGCGTAGGCGTGCAGCCGCTGCAGGGTGCGCGACATGTCGCGCGAGACGTTGACCAGCGCGCTCTCGTCGACGTCCCACTGGCGGGCGAGCCACTCGCTCGACGAGCGGGGGTCCTTTGGACGCTCCGGGACGGGACGGCCGAGCATCGCGGCCACGGCGGCCACCGCGCGGCGTGCGGCCTCGTCGTGGTCGCCGAAGTCGGGCCAGACGGGCTCGGGCAGGCCGTCCGACAGCTCGCGGGCCAGATCGTCGGCCAGGTCATCGGCCAGACCGGTGGGGAGAGTCGTGGACAGGGAGTCGGCGAGGTCGGCAGGGGAGGCGGCGCCGTCGTCGGGCAGGGTGAGGCTCCTCTCGGGGTGGGGATGTGACATGCGTCAGTTATATCTGTGGTCACCGACACCACCGCAAGCAATTCCGCGCCCCGATTCCCCGCACAGGCCACCCGAACGGCCCCGGACCTGCCCCGGGACGGATCCCAGGGTGTGTTCCGCAGAAGTTGCTGTCGGTGGTCCCGCGTAGACTTCTCGCCATGACCGAACCACTCTCGAACCCGCAGGACGAGCCCAGTACGCAGGGCGGTACGAGCGTCCTCGAGCGCGAGGAGACCCGGGAGGAGACAGAACCCGGGGACCACGAACGCTTTGCGCACTATGTGCGCAAGGAGAAGATCATGAAGTCCGCCATGAGCGGCAAGCCCGTGATCGCGCTCTGCGGCAAGGTGTGGGTCCCGGGCCGGGACCCGAAGAAGTTCCCGGTGTGCCCCCGGTGCAAGGAGATCTACGACGGTCTCCGCGAACCTGAGGACGGCGGCGAGGGCGACTCCTCGAAGTGACGAGCCAGCCGCAGCAGCTGCCCCACACACCGTCGTCTGCGGCCGCATCGTCGCTCAGCCCTGCCTTTCCACGCCGCGCCCCCTGGGGCACGGCGTCGAGCCTGCGCGCCTGGCAGGCGGAGGCCCTGGAGCTCTACCGCGAGAAGAACCCGCGGGACTTCCTGGCCGTCGCCACCCCTGGCGCGGGCAAGACGACGTTCGCGCTCCGCATCGCCACCGAGCTCCTCGAGCAGGGCGTGGTCCGACGGGTCACGGTCGTGGCACCCACCGAGCACCTGAAGACCCAGTGGGCCGACGCCGCAGCGCGCGTCGGTATCCGCATCGACCCGCACTTCAAGAACTCGCAGGGCCGGCACGGCTCGCACTACGACGGCGTCGCGGTCACCTACGCGCAGGTCGCCGCCAAGCCTGCGCTGCACCGCGCCCGCACCGAGGCAGCGCGCACCCTGGTGATCCTTGACGAGGTCCACCACGGTGGTGACGCCCTGAGCTGGGGCGACGCCGTCCGCGAGGCCTTCGAGGTGGCGGACCGCCGCCTCGCGCTGACCGGCACCCCGTTCCGCAGCGACACGTCAGCGATCCCGTTCGTGGAGTACGAGGCCGACGCTGAGGGCATCCGCCGCTCGAAGGCCGACTACACCTACGGCTACGGCGAGGCGCTGCGCGACCACGTGGTCCGCCCCGTCCTGTTCATGTCCTACGCGGGCGACATGCGCTGGCGCACCAAGATGGGCGACGAGGTCAGCGCCCGCCTCGGCGAGGCGATGACCAAGGACATGACCGGGCAGGCGTGGCGCACGGCCCTGGACCCGGAGGGCCAGTGGATCCCGTCGGTGCTCTCGGCCGCGGACAAGCGCCTCGCCGAGGTGCGCCGCACCGTCCCGGACGCGGGCGGCCTGGTCATCGCGACCGACCAGGACAACGCACGGGCCTACGCCACGCACCTGCAGGAGATCACGGGCAAGCGCCCCGTCGTCGTCCTGTCCGACGACGAGGGCGCGTCCGGGCGCATCGAGGAGTACGCGCAGGGCGAGGACCGCTGGATGGTCGCGGTGCGCATGGTGTCGGAGGGCGTGGACGTGCCGCGCCTCGCCGTCGGCGTGTACGCAACGAGCGCCTCCACGCCGCTGTACTTCGCGCAGGCGATCGGCCGGTTCGTGCGGGCCCGGAAGCGGGGCGAGACGGCGTCGATCTTCCTGCCCAGCGTCGCGCCGCTGCTGAACCTGGCGGGCTCCATGGAGCAGGAGCGCGACCACGCGCTCGACCGGCCGCGCACGGCCGAGGAGCAGGGCATCGAGTACGACCCGGAGGCCGCGCTCGTCGCGGAGGCCAACAAGGAGGAGAAGGCGTCGAGCGAGCTGCTGGGCTCGTTCCAGGCGCTGGAGGCCCAGGCCTCGTTCGACCGGGTCCTGTTCGACGGCGGCGAGTTCGGCACGAGCGCCGACCTCGGCTCCGCGGAGGAGCAGGACTTTCTCGGGCTGCCCGGTCTGTTGGAGCCGGACCAGGTGGCGACGCTGCTGCGGCAGCGCCAGGCGGACCACCTCAAGGCCCGCGGGGGAGCACCCACGTCCCGCGAGGTGGAGAACGAGCGGTCGGAGCAGGAGCACCGCCGCGCGGCCGAGCTGCGCAAGGAGCTCTCCAAGCTCGTCTCCGCGTGGGCCAAGCGCAGCGGGCAGCCGCACGGCATGGTCCACACCGAGCTGCGCCGCACGTGCGGGGGGCCCGAGGTGCCGCTCGCGACCGCCGACCAGCTCGCGGCGCGCGTGGCCCAGGTCCGTCGTTGGTTCGTCGGGCAGAAATAGCCCGGACCGAGGAAATGTCAGGAGCACGACGATCCGCATGCTGAGACAAGAGGCCACCATGACCCTTTTCACGCCACCCAGGTGGCCGCACTGGCCTACCGTGAGTGCATGACCGACGAGCTTCGGGGCATCGGCGCCTCGCTCACAGACTCGTGGCCTGCGTTCGACAACGGTGTCGAAGAACCGCAGCCGCTCCCTGCAGCACCTCTGCCGGCGGTACGCCCGTCGGTCGCACTCCTGACCGACCGCTATGAGCTGACCATGCTCCAGGCGGCGCTCGCGGACGGTACGGCGCACCGGCACTGCGTGTTCGAGGTGTTCACCCGGCGCCTACCACCGGGCCGCCGCTACGGCGTCCTGGCGGGGACCGGCCGTGTGCTGGAAGCGCTGCCACACTTCGTGTTCGAGGACGCCGAGCTGGCGTATCTCGAGCAGAACGGCATAGTGGACCGCCGGACTCTCGACTATCTCGCGAGCTACCGGTTCACGGGCACGATCCAGGGCTACGCCGAGGGCGAGGTGTTCTTCCCCGGCTCGCCCGTGCTGCAGGTCGAGGGCACGTTCGCAGAGGCCGTCCTCCTGGAGACCCTGATCCTGTCGATCCTGAACTACGACTCGGCGGTGGCCTCGGCCGCGTCGCGCATGACGAGCGCGGCGGGCGGACGTCCCGTGCTGGAGATGGGTTCGCGCAGGGCGAGCGAGCAGGCCGCCGTCGCGGCGGCACGGGCCGCCGTGATCGGTGGCTTCGCCGGCACCTCCAACCTCGAGGCAGGGATGCGGTACGGGCTGGACACCATCGGGACCGCCGCGCACTCCTTCACGCTGCTGCACGACACCGAGCGGGACGCCTTCGCCTCGCAGGTCGCCTCCATGGGCTCCGGCGCCACCCTGCTGGTGGACACGTACGACGTGAAGCACGGCGTGGCGACCGCCGTCGAGGTGGCGGGGACCGGGCTGGGCGCCGTGCGTCTCGACTCGGGCGACCTCGGCGGCCTGGCGCAGGAGGTGCGCAGGCAGCTCGACGACCTCGGCGCCAGGGAAACGAAGATCGTGGTCACGTCCGACCTCGACGAGTACGCGATAGCGTCTCTTGCCGCCGCGCCGGTGGACGTGTACGGCGTCGGGACGTCGGTCGTGACCGGGTCGGGCGCGCCGACCTGCGGCATGGTCTACAAGCTGGTCGCGCGAGCCGACTCGTCGGGTGTGCTGCAGCCGGTGGCGAAGGCGTCGGCCAACAAGGCGTCGGTCGGCGGGCGCAAGGCCGCGGCGCGACGGTACGGCCGCGACGGGCACGCCGTCGAGGAGCTCATGGTGACGGGTCCGGACGCGGCGGTGGCCGAGTGGACGCCGCAGAGCGACGACCTGCGCCCGCTGCTCGCGCCGATGGTCGTCGACGGCGCCGTCGACTCGCGCTGGGTGGGCCCCTACGGGGTGGCGAACGCGGCGATCAACCATGGCATGGTGCGCGCGGAGCTCCCGCGTGGCGCGCGGCGGCTGTCCGACGGCGACCCGGCGATCCCGACGGTGGACCTCCGCCTGGACGACCTGCTGGACTGAGTCGACGCGGCAGGTCACAGCCCGGCGACAACTTCGGGAAAATTGCAGACAAGGGTGTCCAGGGAAGGGACCAAACCGCCTAGAGTGAGACTTGTGACTTCTTCCCCACCGCCGCTGCTCAAGACCATGGGGTCAGCCGGGACGGCCGTCGAGGAGGACACCGAGGTGGACATCGCCTCGGGGGTCGCCGACCCGTGGGTGACGATCGTCTGGAACGACCCGGTGAACCTGATGTCGTACTTGTCGTACGTCTTCGAGAGCTACTTCGGGTACCCGCGGGCCAAGGCGGAGCAGCTCATGACTCAGGTGCACAAGAACGGTCGCGCGGTCGTGTCCACCGGGGGACGCGAACGCATGGAGGTGGATGTGCAGGCGATGCACGGGTTCGGTCTGTGGGCGACGCTGCAGGAGTCGGGCGCGCGAGGAGCCGCATGACGCCGTTCCGCGCCATGCGGCGGGGCTACGAGGCCAGGTTCGAGCCGGTGGAACGGGTCGTCCTGGCCCGGGTGGCCCGCGACGTCGCGGAGATGCTGCGCGACGAGGCCGGCCTCGACCTCTTCCCCGACGGCGGCGAGCTCGGCTTCTCGACGCACCCCGCCCCCGGCAAGGGGCAGGCGTGGGCCAACGGTCTGCTCGCGCCGGACGAGCTGACCGACGCCGACCTGGCGCGGCTCACGGGCGTCACCGGTGTGGGGCGCGTCCCGACGGACCCCGCGGCGAGGCGGCTCCTGCCGGACGCGAGCAAGGACGACGCGGAGGTGGCCGACGAGTTCCGCCGGCTCACGCAGAACGACGTGGCGAGTGCGAAGGTGGACCGGCTGGAGGCGTTCGCCGCGCTGCTGGACCTGCCGACGGGAGAGGACGCGCCCTCGCCGCTGGGCCGGCACGGTGCTCCGCCGCCGGTGCGGGTACCGCGAGAGGACGCCGAGCAGTTCGCGGGGGCGCTCACCGACGTGCGGCTCGTGATCGCGGAGCGGCTCGGCCTGAAGTCGGACGACCAGGTCATGCAGCTCACCGACGAGATCATGTGGGACCGGCAGGCAGGCCGCGAGATCCCCGTGGCGACCGACGGGCGCGCGGCCCGGCGCTTCTGGTCCGGGGTGTTCGTCGCTGCGGGGTACGCGCAGGAGACCCTGATGGACGTGATGCTCGGGGAGCTGCGGGGGCGGCGTCCGCCAGACGCGGCCGCTGCATCCGAGTGACTCCGGTCGAGGCGCTGACCTGCCCGAACGTGTCGCGCGTCACGCGTGGCACGGCTCACGAGCACGGGTGACAGTACGTGGTCGTCGCTAGGCTTCACCCCGTGAACGACGCGCCCATCGGGATCTTCGACTCCGGCCTCGGCGGCCTCACGGTGGCGCGGGCCATCCTGGACCAGCTGCCCAACGAGCAGGTCAGGTACCTCGGCGACACCGTCAACAGCCCTTACGGACCCAAGCCGATCGCCGCAGTGCGCGCCATGGCGCTCGACGCCATGGACCGGCTCGTGGCCGACGGCGTGAAGATGCTGGTCATCGCCTGCAACACGGCGTCGTCGGCGATGATGCGCGACGCCCGCGAGCGGTACACGCAGCGGCACGGCATCCCCGTGGTCGAGGTCATCCTGCCGGCGGCGCGCGCCGCGGTGACCGCCACCCGGTCGGGCCGGATCGGCGTCATCGGCACGCGCACGACCGTGCAGTCGCGGGCCTACGACGACGCCTTCCACGTGACGCCCGGCCTGACGATCACGAGCCAGGCCTGCCCGGAGTTCGTGCGCTTCGTCGAGGAGGGCAGGACGTCGGGCCCGGAGGTGCAGAAGTTCGCGCACGAGTACCTCGACCCGGTCAAGGCGGCCGGTGTCGACACGCTCGTCCTTGGTTGCACGCACTATCCGCTGCTCGCCGGCGCCATCTCCTACGTCATGGGCGAGGAGGTCACGCTGGTCTCCAGTGCCGACGAGACCGCGAAGGACGTGTACCGCACCCTGGTGGCCCACGACCTGGAGCGCGCGCCCGACGCGGGTGCCCCGGTGCACCGGTTCCTGACCACCGGCGACCCCGCACCGTTCGGGCAGCTCGCCGGCCGGTTCCTCGGCCCCGAGGTGTCCCTCGTGGAGGCCGTCTGATGCGCCTGATCCCGATCGGTGTCTCCGGTTCGTTCCCGGGGCCCGCGACGCCCGCGTCGTCGTACGTGGTGCGGGTCCCGGCCGCGGAAGCCGCCGCCGCCGGCCACGAGGCGCGCGACTGGAACATCCTGCTCGACCTCGGCAACGGTGCGTTCGGGGCGCTGCAGCGGTTCATGGACCCCATGGAGCTCGACGCCGTGTCGATCTCGCACCTGCACCCCGACCACTGCGCCGACCTCTCGGGGCTGTACGTGTACCTGCGGTACCACCCCGAGCGCGGCTCGCTGCGGACGGGCCCCCGGGACACCCCCCTGCCGGTCTACGGTCCGTCGACGGCGGAGCGGCACGTCGCGCTGTCCTACGGGCTGAGCGAGGGGGAGTCCATGGACAACGACTTCGACTTCCGGTCGTGGGCGGAGTATCCGTCGGTCCAGGTGGGGCCGCTGACCATCGAGCCGCACCGGGTCTTCCACCCCGTCGAGACGTACGGAGTGCGGGTGACGGGCCCGTCGGCGTCCGGCGGTACGACGACCCTGGCGTACACGGGCGACACCGACGCGTGCCCGTCCGTGGTGGAGCTGGCGCGCGACGTGGACCTGCTGCTCAGCGAGGCCGCCTTTCTCGAGGGCCGCGACGACGGCGTCGAGCCCGGCATCCACCTCACCGGCCGACGCGCGGGGCAGGTGGCGACCGACGCGGGCGCCCGCCGTCTGCTGCTCACGCACCTGCCCGTGTGGAACGACCCCGCGGACTCCCTGGCGGAGGCGCGCGGCTCGTTCGCGGGCCCGGTGGACGTCGCGGAGCCGGGCACGGTCTACGAGCTCTGACGGCGGCTAGAAGCCGGCCCACGGCAGCAACCGACCGGTGAACAGCACCATCGTCCCGGACCAGACGGACAGCACGATCGCGACGGCCGCCACCCAGGGCCGCCGTCGTGCGACCACCAGCGAGACGAGCGTGCCGACCAGGCACAGACCTGCCGCGAACTGGCCGAGTACGGCGAGGCTGCCCAGGACCGCGAGCCACAGTGGCGGAAACGGGCCGCCGGTCCAGGAAGACGCGGCGGCGGTGCTCGTGGCCGCATGAGTCTCGGCGGGTGTGGTGTCAGTCATCGTGCACCGTCCTCCGTGTCGCTCTGACCGAGCGGTATGCCCGGCGTGTGAACCTACCGCGGCGCGCGAACGGCGCACAGCATCGACGCGGGTGACAGAGCAGGGTTCGGGAAGGCACACCCATCGTTAGGGTGGGTGCATGACCTCCAGCATCAACACGACCGTCCGCGCCGACGGGCGCGCCACCGACCAGCTCCGCCCCGTGCAGATCACCCGGGGGTGGCTCGACGAGGCCGAGGGATCGGTCCTCGTGGAGTTCGGGCGCACGCGCGTGCTGTGCGTCGCGTCGTTCACCGAGGGTGTGCCGCGCTGGCGCAAGGGCTCCGGCGAGGGCTGGGTCACCGCCGAGTACGCGATGCTGCCGCGCGCCACCAACGAGCGCAGCCCGCGCGAGTCCGTGAAGGGCAAGATCGGCGGCCGCACGCACGAGATCTCGCGGCTCATCGGCCGGTCGCTGCGCGCCGTCGTCGACATGAGCGCGCTCGGCGAGAACTCCATCGTGCTGGACTGCGACGTGCTCCAGGCCGACGGCGGGACGCGCACCGCCGCGATCACCGGTGCGTACGTGGCTCTCGTCGACGCGATCGCGTGGGGGCGCCGGCACGGGCACATCAAGGGCGGCAAGCAGGTGCTCGCAGACTCCGTGTCCGCCGTGTCCGTCGGCATCATCGACGGCACCCCGATGCTCGACCTGCCCTACGTCGAGGACGTGCGCGCGGACACCGACATGAACGTGGTGGTCACGGGCGCCGGCAAGTTCGTCGAGGTGCAGGGCACCGCCGAGCACGCGCCCTTCGACCGTGCGGAGCTCGACTCGCTGCTCGACCTCGCCGTCGGCGGCACGGCCGAGCTCGCCAAGATCCAGCAGGAAGCCCTCGCGCGGGAGCTCGCGTGACGGCCCGGATCGTCCTCGCGACGCACAACGCCAAGAAGGTCGGTGAGCTGCGGGCCATCCTCGCCGCGGCCGGTCTGGAGCTGCCCGACGGCGGCCTGGTCACCTCAGGTGATCTGGGCGCGCCCGAGCCGGTCGAGGACGGCGTGACGTTCGCCGAGAACGCGCTCATCAAGGCACGGGCGGTGTGCGCGGCGACCGGGCTGCCCGCCGTCGCCGACGACTCAGGGCTGGCCGTTGACGTGCTGGGCGGCGCCCCCGGGATCTTCTCGGCGCGCTGGGCCGGCAAGCACGGGGACGACCAGGCGAACCTCGACCTGCTGCTCGGGCAGCTCGGGGACGTGCGCCCAGAGCACCGCCAGGCGGGATTCGTGTGCGCCGCCGCCCTCGTCACGCCCGACGGACGCGAGGAGGTGCGCCTCGGCGAGATGCGGGGCGTGCTGACGACGGCGCCGCGGGGGCTCAACGGGTTCGGCTACGACCCGATCCTGGTCCCGGACGAGACGGCGCCCGGTGCCGACGGCGGCGGCCGTCGGACGGCCGCGGAGCTCGACCCCGAGGAGAAGAACGCGATCTCGCACCGGGGCAAGGCGTTCCGCGCCCTGGCCCCGCTGATCCTCGAGGTGCTGGCCTCTCGCTGAGATCGGTCCGATGGGATGAGATCGGTCGGTCAACCGACCGGTCTCATCCCCTCCGACCGATCTCGCTCAGCTCGGTCCCTTGGCGCGGCGCACGGCCGCCACCACGCCGCGCCAGCCGAGCATCGTCAGCGCCAGGAACAGTGTTGTCACCAGTACGAACGTCCAGGCCAGGCCCTGTCCGGAGATGCCGCGCAGCGCCAGCCCGCCGAGCACGGTCATGAACCAGATCAGCACGCCCGTCGGCCAGACGCGGGCCGGGTCGTGCCAGGCGCGCGTCAGGACCCAGCCGAGCGCGGCGGCCAGCGCGAACGGCCACACCACACGGCCGAGGGCGGCCACCATCGACCCGTCGTGCGACGCGATGCCGGTGACCGCGAAGACGAGGACACAGGCGGCATCGGCCACGACGGCGGGCCAGACCAGGACACGGGTAGTACTCATCAGCGCATCTTAAGCACCGTGCGGCAGGGCAGGGAGCAGCTCCACGTAGTCGGCGAACGCCGCCTGTACCTCGTCCGGCTCCAGCCCGTACCGCTCCAGGGAGTACCGGTGCGGCGCCCGCTGCCGCGGCGCCTCGCGGGCAGCCGCCAGGTTCGCCTGGTCCTCGGCTCCCCAGCGAGCACCGAGCCGCCCGAACAGCTCCGGCAGCGCCGTGCCCGGGTCGCCGGTGAGCCGCTCGTACGGCAGGTCGAGCACGACGTCGGAGCCCAGCTCGGCGCGCTGGGCCAGGGCCCGCGACACCCCGCTGGACATGATCGCCAGCCACTGCCGGCCGGTCTCCGCCAGGTCGACCGCCTCCGGGCGCCGGTGCAGCCGCTCCGTGGCCTCGGCCAGCGAGCACAGGGACGCCAGTGCCACCTCGGGGTCCCGGTGGGTCCACACGAAGCGGGCGTCGGGGAACACGTCGCGGATCGCGGACATGTGGAAGAGGTTCGCCGGGTGCTTCAGCACCCACCGGCGGGCCGGGCGCTCGTAGGAGAGCACCTGGAGCGCGTCGCGCAGGAACCGGTAGTCCGGCCGGTGGTCGAAGGTCCGCAGGCGTTCGACGTAGCCGGGCACGGGCACGGCTGAGGCGTGCAGCTCCGAGTGGGTCCTGATGAAGGTGTCCTCCTCCTCGGCCTCCGCGTAGAGCGGGTGGATGGTGTCCCACCTGGGGCTGAGCCGCGAAACCATGGCGTACTTCTTCCGGGTGCGCCGGATCAGTGCTGCCTCGGTTGTGCTGTCGACGGCGAGGCCCAGGTGGGTCATCTCCCAGAGCTTGGGCCCGCGGTGGGCCGGCGACCGGGACAGGAGGTTGTACGTGAGGGTGGTGCCGGTCCTTGGCATGCCCACCACGAACACCGGCGCTTCCACCGGCTCGTCCGCGATCTCGGGGAACCGGGCGTGCAGGTCGCCCACCACCGCGTGGTTCTGGACGCGCGACTCCACCAGCGCCTGCCCCGCCATCCAGCCGAGCGGACTCAGGCCAGGAAAGCCGGCGAAGGCGCGGAGGACGAGCCGGAGGTGGTCGAGGTCGGCCGTGTACTCGGCGTTCAGTGGTACGCGGCCCCGGGTGGCGCGCGCGACCAGGCGGTCGAAGACGGCGTCGGGGTCCTTGCGGGTGCGGGTGCCGGAGGTGAGGAGCAGGTTGGTGAGGCGAAGGGCAGGCGTGGTCTGGGACACGTCTTCTCCAGGGTCGGGCGCGCCGGCAGGCGGGACGATTCCGCATATCGTCTCGTACGGGGCATTTCGGGTAAAGGAAAGTGGTCCGACCCGCCCGAGACCTGCGGTCAGACGCCCAGGCGCCGACGCAGCTCGCGGGCCTGCCGGCGGGACACCTCTACCCGGCTGCGCTGCCGGTCGTTCATGACCACCACGAGAGCACCCTTGAAGTCCGGGACCAGCTCGCGCACGTGGTTCAGGTTCACCAGGTACGACCGGTGCGACCGGAAGAAGTGCCCGTGCAGCCGCCGCTCCAGCTCGTTCAGCGAGAACGTGACCAGCAGCCGCTCGTCGGCCAGCTTGAGGTACGAGTAGCCACGCGCCGCGCTCGCGTACACGATCGCCGACTGGTCCACCAGCACCGTGCGGCCGTCACGCTGCACGGGGACCCGGGCGAGCGGCTCCGGACCCGGCGACTCGTCGCCGCGCCGTCCCGCGGACCCACCGTTCGACGAGCTGCCCGACCCCGCACCGGCAGGGCTCCCCGGTCCGGGCAGACCCTCCTGCGCGTCGTCGGTGCCGGAATGCTCGAGCGCGCGCGCGACCGCACGGCACAGGCGGTCGGAGTCGAACGGCTTGACCAGGTAGTCCGCCGCGGCGAGGTCGAAGGCCTCGACGGCATGGTCCGGGTAGGCGGTGGTGAAGATGACCTTGGGCGGATGCGGCAGGTCGCGCAGCGCGGCAGCGACCTCGAGGCCGCTGCCGCCGGGCATCCTGATGTCCAGCAGCACGAGGTCGTAGGGAAGGGACCGCAGGAGGAGGAGTGCCTCCTCACCGTTCGCGGCCTCACCGACCACCTGGACCTGCCCGAGCTCCTCCAGCAGATAGCGCAGCTCGGTACGGGCCGGGGCCTCATCGTCGACGATCAGGGCGCGGGGGCGCATGCCGTCAGCGTAGCGGGACCCGCACCTCTACCACCGTTCCCCCGCCCGCCGTCGACTGGATGTCCAGGGTGAACCGCTCGCCGAACAGCGTCGTCAGGCGCTCGGAGATGTTCTGCAGGCCCACGCCGCCGCGTGCGCCCTCCTCGCCCAGGGCACCCTCGGTGCCCCGCGCCGCGCCGGCGCCGGTCCCGAGCCCGTCGAGCACGTCAGCGGCCATGCCGACGCCGTCGTCGGTCACCCGGATCGACGTCGTGCGGGTCAAGGGGTCCACCCGGGCCCTCAGCGTGACCGTGCCGCCCTCTACCTTGTTCGCCAGGCCGTGCTTCACGGCATTCTCGACCAGCGGCTGGATGACCAGCACGGGCACGTGCGCCGTGAGGACCTGCGGGTCGATGTCGTACCGCACGCGCAAGCGGTCCCCGAACCTGGCCTGCTCCAGAGACAGGTACGTGCGCACGAAGAAGTACTCCTGCGCGAACTCCGCGAGCTGCCCCTCCTGCCGCACGGCATACCGGAAGAAGTCCGACAGGCGCAGCAGCAGCTGGCGCGCCTCGTCCGGATCCGTCCGCGACTTCGACGCGATCGTGTTCAGGACGTTGAACAGGAAGTGCGGGTTGATCTGGGCCCGCAGGGCGTCGAGCCGGGCGTCCGAGGCCAGCTTGCGCTCGCGGTCCGCCTCCGCCAGCTCGAGGTGCAGCGACAGGATGCTCGCCATGTCCTCGACCTGGTCCCGTGGCGTGGGCTCGTCGTGCGTGCGGAACACGCCGATGGTGCCCACCACACGAGCGCCAACGACGAGCGGCACGACGACGCCGCTGCGCAGCGGGCAGTCCGGGTCGTCGCAACCCATGCTCGACGCCCGGCGGGACACCACGGTGCGGCCCTTGGCGATGGCGCTCCGCACGGTGGTGGCGCGCACCGGACCACCCGCCTCGTGGTGGTCGGAGCCAGGCCCGACGAAGGCCAGGTTCAGCTCCCGGTCGGTGATCACCACGGCGTCGCCGCCCAGCAGCGGGCGCAGCAGCTCGGCGGTGCGGCGCGCGGCGTCGGCGGTCAGGCCGGAGCGGAGCGGCATGCGGCGTCCGCCCGCCACGATCCGACGTCGGGAACGCTCGACGCCGCGGCCCTCGAGGCCGCGCTCCTCGGGCCCCGGCCGGGCGTCCGACCCGCCCCGCCGCCGGGACCAGCGCCACAGGGTCCCGGCAGCGCGCGGCCCGCGCAGCGCGGAGGGATAACCGAACACGAGCAGCACGGACGCCACGGTCCCCGCCGCCACGGTGGTGCCCACCCCGAGCGGCGGCGACACGAACACCTGGGTCACCAGGTACACCGCCGCCCAGGTGAGGCCGATCGTCCCGGCCAGGAGCGCGCTACCGGTCCGCATCGCGTTCCTCCTCCCGCCGGGCCGCACGGCCGCGGCCGCGCCTGCGTTGCGTCGGCTCGGCGCTCGCGATGGTGAGCCGCGCCAGCCGTTCGGCATGCCGGTCCGCGGCGGTGCCGTGCAGCACCAGCCACTGCCGTTCGACGTCGTCCGGCGGGGTCGTCGACCGCGACACGAGCCACGTGACCAGGCCGGCCAGCGGCGCGGCCACGAGGGTGGGGGTCATGAGCATCTCCCCGAGGCCCGGGCCGATCGGCAGGGCACCCACCACGAACATGGTCACCGACACCAGGCCGCCGACGACCATGCCTGCCGTAGCCCCGGCCGCGGTCGTGCCGCGCCACCAGATGGCGAGCACGAACACAGGCGTCAGGGCCGACCCTGCGATAGCGAACGACCAGGTCACCATGGCGGCCACGATCGAGGGGACGCCCGGCGTGATGTCCTCCGGCTGCATGGCGATGGCGAGCGCGCCGGCCGCGAGAGCCGCGACCACGGTGCTCGTGCGGCCGGCCCAGACTGCCTGGCGCTGGGTCGCGCGCGGGTTGATGTGCCGCTCGTAGACGTCGTGCCCCCAGGACGCGGCGGCGGCGAGCAGGAGCCCCGCGATCGTCGACATCACGGCGACCAGGGCGCCAGCGGCGACGACGGCGAGGCCGGAGTCGCCGCCGTAGATGCGGCCCAGCACGGGCAGGGCGTGCTCGGGCACGCGCAGCACGCCGTCGACGGTGAGCTCCTCGAGCCAGGGATGGCCCTCGACGGCCGCGGCGATCTGCTGCCGGGCGGCCGTGCCGAGCATGACGGCGAGCGCGTAGAACAGCCCGGCCAGGCCGAGCACCCACACCGTCGTCATGCGGGCCGCTGTGCCGGTGGGGCTGGTGAAGTACCGGTTCATGACGTGCGGCAGGCCGGCGGTGCCCATGACGAGCGTGAGGATGAGGGCGAACTGGGCCAGCGGTCCGTACGCGGCGCCGGGCTGGCCGAAGGTCGCCGGCTCGGTCGGGTCGAGCTGGTTGGTCTCGGGCTGCAGGTGCCAGCCAGCCTCGTCGTGCACCGGGTTGGCCAGCGGTTCGGCGGACAGGTCCGCGACGGCCCCGGAGTAGTGGAACCCCGACCCCGCGACGGCGACCGCGAGCCAGACGAGGGCGCCGAGCAGCAGGAGGAACTGGATGGCCTGGGTCCACGTGGTGCCGCGCATGCCGCCGAACGCGACGAGCGCAGCCACCACCGCCGTCGAGAGCAACACGCCCGTGGCGTACGCGGAGAGGCCGGGTAGCCCGTGCCCCACCAGGAGCTGCCACGTGATGCCGCTGCCCACCGCCTGCGGCACCAGGTAGGACAGGATGACGATCTGGACGACGCCGACGGCGACCAGCCGCACGCGCTCGGAGGCCAGACGCCGCCCCAGGAAGTCGGGGATGGAGAACTCGCCGAACCGGCGCAGCGGCGCGGCGACGAACAGCAGCACGGGCACGAACCCGGCGGCGAACCCGACCGCGTACCAGACGCCGTCGAGGCCCGAGACGTAGACCGCCGCCGCGACCCCGAGGAACGACGCGGCGGAGAAGTAGTCCCCGCAGATGGCCAGGGCGTTCGTGGCGACGCCGACCCGCTGCCCGGCGAGGTAGAAGTCCACGGTGGACACGCCGCGCGGCCGCATGACCAGCGTGACCAGGGCTACGGCGGCGAGGAGGATCGCCAGCGTGCCCGCGCTCGTGACGGTCACGGGAGCTCGCCGTCGGCCGGGTAGTCGTCATCGTCGTTCCGGCCGCCCAGCATGCGGGCCTCGACCGCCGACGAGAGCGTGGCCGCCGCCAGCCCGATCACCAGGAAGAACGCGTACAGCCCGAACGCCGCCATGGCGAAGCCAGGGCTCATCCCGCCGGCCAGGCGCCCGCCCGACCACCAGTCGAGCGTGAGCGACAGGGCGGGGACGCCCATCACCGCGGCGAGGAACAGCACGAAATGGGTGATCGCGACGCGCCGCAGCGTACGGAACGCCGCGTCGACCTCGGCCGGGGTGTCGTGCTCGTCGTCGTCGTCGTCGTCGTGCTCCATGGGACGATCCATGGAACGAGGCTATGCGTCGGATGCCCGGCGCAGGCGCCAGGCGGTGCGCAGCATGATCACCGCGCCGCCGGCGACCATGACGAGGCCCATGCCGGGCCACATCTTGCCCCAGGAGTCGGTGCTCGAGCTGACCTGGACCATCTGCACGATGCTCCACACGACGGCGACCGCGCCGGGTACGGCGACGACGAGGCAGTGGCCGATGGCTACCCGCCGGAACGGCAGCACCGCGCCGGCGAACGCGAGGGGCGCCACGGCCAGCGTCGCCCAGCCGAGGTAGCTCGCGTGGCCAGGGATGTGCCCCAGCGGCGTGCTGATCCAGGGCAGCACCGACCCGATCATGACGCACAGCCCTCCGATGACCATCGCCAGGCTGCCGGGGTGGAACGCGCGGCGGCGCACGGCGGTACCGGAAGTGCTCGACGTCGAGGACATAGGGCGATCGTAGGGCTGGCGGGGTCGTCCAGGGACCCCCGCAAGGGCACCGCACTGCCGAACGGCAGGTCGAGCTCCGCGAACGGTCAAGAATGCCCCCCGAACGGTCGGGTGAAGATGTCCGGCACCGTTCGCCGCCCAGAGCGACCGCTCGCGGGGTCGCGGCGACCGTCCGGCCGGTCGGCTCTTGCGCCGCGGGGGCGTCTGCCCCTTGGCTCAGGCTCGGGGGCAGTTGTGATCCGCACCACAGTGCGTCCCGGCACCGGCAGGCCGCAGAGGCCGCAGGGGTCGCACCACGACACGCAAAGGAGCGTCGAGACATGACCGACACGAACGAGAGCCCCCCCGGTGGGGCACCGCCGCCGGGCGGCGGCGGTGGCGCCGCGCTGCCGGACAACGGCTGGCGCAAGGAGTACTGGAAGAAGAACCTCCGCCTGATGGTGGTGCTGCTCGTCGTCTGGTTCGTGGTCTCGTTCGGCGCAGGAATCCTGTTCGTCGAGCAGCTCAACGAGATCGTGATCGGCGGCTTCCCCCTGGGCTTCTGGTTCGCGCAGCAGGGCTCGATCTACACCTTCATCCTGCTGATCCTCATCTACGCCCTGCGCATGGACAAGCTTGACGACCACTACGGCGTCAGCGAGCGCAACGACGACGGGAGCCGGTCATGAGTGACATCCAGACCTGGGCGCTCATCTTCGTCGCGGCGTCGTTCGCGCTGTACATCGGGATCGCCTGGCGCAGCCGGGTGAAGGAGACCAAGGGCTTCTTCGTCGCGGAGCAGAACATCCCCGCCGTCGCGAACGGTGCCGCCGTCGCCGCGGACTGGATGTCCGCTGCGTCCTTCATCTCGATGGCCGGCCTCATCGCCTTCCTCGGGTCGGACGGCTCCATCTACCTGATGGGCTGGACGGGCGGCTTCGTGCTGCTCGCCCTGCTGCTCGCGCCGTACCTGCGCAAGTGGGGCAAGTTCACGGTTCCCGAGTTCGTCGGTGACCGGTTCTCCGAGACGGTGCGGTCGGTGGCCGCCGTCGTCGCCATCATCGTGTCGTTCACCTACGTGGTGGGGCAGATGGCGGGCGGCGGCATCGTCTTCTCCCGGTTCCTTGGGGTGGAGCAGGCGGCCGGTGTGGCGATCGCGGCGGCGGTCATCTTCGCCTACGCGGTGTTCGGCGGCATGAAGGGCATCACCTGGACCCAGGTGGCCCAGTACACGGTGCTGATCGTCGCCTACCTGATCCCGGCCTGGGCCGTTGCGCACACGATGACCGGGTTCCCGGTGCCGCAGATCTCGTTCGGCGAGATCCTGGCCGAGCTGAACCGGATCGGCGCCGAGTTCGGGCTGCCGGTCTACACCGAGGCGTTCACCGCCCGGCCGCAGATCGACGTCTTCCTGGTGACCCTGTCGCTCATGATCGGCACCGCCGGCCTGCCGCACGTGATCATCCGGTTCTACACGACCAAGACGGTCCGCGGGGCGCGCTACTCGGCCCTGTGGGCGCTGGTCTTCATCGGCCTGCTCTACACGACGGCCCCGGCCGTGGGTGCGTTCACCAAGCTCAACCTGCTCTCGGGCGTGCAGGGCGCCGCCGTCGACGCCTTGCCGTCCTGGGTGCAGAACTGGATGGCGACCGGACTGGTCACCGTGGGTGACGGCGTCGACACGATCGGTACGGTCAGCAACGACCCGACCTCTGGTGCCGACCTGATCATCAACAACGACATCCTGGTGCTCGCCAGCCCCGAGATCGCGGGCCTCCCGGCGCCGATCGTCGGGCTCGTCGCGGCGGGTGGCCTCGCGGCCGCCATGTCGACGGCGGCCGGCCTGCTGCTGGTCATCTCGTCGTCGGCGTCCCACGACCTGTACTTCCGGTACCTGGACAAGAACGCCTCGGAGAGTCGCCGCCTCCTCGTCAGCCGGATCGCCATGGGAGTGGCCGTCCTGGTCTCGATCTACTTCGGCATCAACCCGCCGGCGTTCGTGGCCCAGGTGGTCGCCTTCGCCTTCGGGCTCGCCGCGTCCACCTTCTTCCCGATCCTGCTGCTCGGGATCTTCTGGAAGAGGACCAACGCGGCGGGCGCCGTCTCCGGCATGCTCGCGGGTCTCGCCTTCACCTCGACCTACATGATCTACACGCTCGAGGTGTTCGGTACGCAGGCCAACGACCACATCCTGGGTGTGAGCCCCGAGGGCATCGGCGCCATCGGCGCGGTCGTGAACCTGGTGGTCACGGTCATCGTGTCGCTGGCGACCAAGCCTCCGTCGCACGAGATCCAGGAGATGGTCGAGAACATCAGGTACCCCGCGACCACCCGTCGGACGGAGACCGCTGCCTGATCATCTCGCTGTGGGTACGTGGTACATCCGCCCCTGGATCCCCCCGCTGCGTAGCCACAGCGTCCCTGCGGTGCCCGACGCCACCCCGCGTCGGGCACCGTCTTTCCTCGACCGCTCAGCCCTGAACGGCCCGTAGGCTTGGCGGATGCACCTCGTCGCCCAGGAACTGGCCTTCGCGTACCCGGGGCGGGACGTGCTGGCAGGCGTGAGCGTCACCGTGAACGACGGCACGCGGCTCGGCGTCGTGGGGGAGAACGGGTCCGGCAAGTCCACCTTCCTGCACCTCCTCTCGGGCGACCTGCAGCCGCGGTCGGGCGCGGTACGCAGGCAGGGCACCGTCGCCCTCGTCGAGCAGGAGCTGCACCCGACGCCGGGCCAGACCGTCGGCGACGTCGTCGCGGCGACCCTCGACGGTCTGCGGACGGCGGCCGCCGAGCTGGAGGCCGCTGCCGCCGCGTTCGACCACGGGTCGGGCGACCTCGCGGTGCTGGAGCGCACCCTCTCGCTCGCCGAGCACCTCGCGGTCTGGGACGCCGACCGGCGGGTCGAGATGGCGCTCACCCGGCTCGGCGCGCCGCGCGACCCCGCCCGGCGGCTCGACCAGCTCAGCGTGGGGGAGCGGTTCCGGGTCCGCCTCGCGTGCCGCCTGGCGGAGCGGTCGGACCTGCTCCTGCTCGACGAGCCCACCAACCACCTGGACGACTCCGCCATCGAGTTCCTCACGGGTGAGCTCGTCGCGTGGCGGGGCGGCGTCGTGCTCGTCACCCACGACCGCGAGCTGCTGGACGACGTCGCCACCGCGATCCTGGACCTCGATCCCTCCTGGGACGGCAAGCCCGTGCTGTACGGACAGCCGGGCTACCTGGCCTACCGGTTCGCGAAGAACCAGACGCTGCACCGCTGGCGGCAGCGCTACCGGGCCGAGCGCAAGCGGGCCGCCGCGCTCGCCGAGCGGCTGGACGAGTCGTACGAGGGGCTGTCCGACGAGTGGCGCCCCGAGAAGGGCTCGCAGAAACATCGCCGTGCCACCCACGCCCGTATCCACGTCAAGGCTGCCGACCGGCTCGTCCAGAAGCTCGAGGCGGAGGCCATCGAGGTGCCGGTGCCGCCGGTGGAGCTCGGGTTCCCGGACCTGCCGGCGATGTCTCCGGGCTGGGACCCCAGCAACCCGGTCGTGGAGGTCCGCTCGCCACGAGTCGGGGACGACGGCGGCGCCCGCGTGGATCTCGCGGGCACGCGGATAGCGATCCCGCCGTCGGGCAGGCTGCTCATCGTGGGGCCGAACGGTACGGGCAAGTCGACGCTGCTCGGGGCGCTGGCCGGCACCCTTGAGCTGGACCGGGGGAGCCGGTCGCTCGCGCCGGGCGCCCGGATCGGCGTCGTGGGGCAGGAGAGCCTGCCCATCACCGGCAAGGCGCGCCTGCGGACGGGTTTCGAGACGTACGCCGACGAGGCGCTCCGGCTGCTCGCCTCCGGCGAGCTGGACCCGGACCACGTGGTGCCCGTCGCGGGTCTCGGCCTGCTCAGCGAGGAGGACCTGGACCGGCCGCTCGCCGAGCTGTCCGCTGGGCAGCGGCGCCGGTTCGAGCTGGCCCGCGCGCTGCTGCACGCACCGCACCTGCTGCTCCTGGACGAGCCGACGAACCACCTGTCGATCGACCTCGTCGACGAGCTGACCCGTGCCCTGCAGGTCACGCCGTGCGCCGTGGTGGTGGCCACCCACGACCGCCGCATGCGGTCGGACCTGGAGGACTGGCCGGTGCTGGACCTGACGTGATCGAGGGCTAAGGAAGTCGGCCCACGTGCCCCATCGCCTGCTTGATCAGCATGCCCTGGCCGTTCATCATCTCGGCCTGCACGTCGTCGGCGCACGCCTCCTCCGGCGTCAGCCAGGCGAGGTCCAGGGCATTCTGCTGCGGGCGGCAGTCGCCCGTGACGGGAACGACGTACGCGAGGGAGACCGCGTGCTGGCGCGGATCGTGGAACGGCGTGATGCCCGGTGTCGGGAAGTACTCGGCAACTGTGAACGGCTGTGGGGACGGCGGGACCTGCGGCAGCGCGACCGGGCCGAGGTCCTTCTCGATGTGGCGCAGCAGCGCGTCCCGGATCCGCTCGTGGTACATGACGCGCCCCGAGACGAGGGCGCGCGTCATCGTGCCCTGGGTGTTCGCCCGCAGGAGCAGTCCGACGGCGACCACGTCGCCCGAGTCGTCGACCCGGACCGGGACGGCGTCGACGTACACGAGCGGAAGCTGTGCCCGTACGACCGCGAGGTCCTCGTCGGTCAGCCATCCCGAGACCTGGGAGGGATCGCGGTAGAAGTCGTCGTCGGATGGGTAGTCGGCAGTGTCCGTCACGGGGTCCGTTCTACCAGGTCGTGCCGAGCGGTGCCGCACCCCGCGCCGCGCGTGGAATAGCCGAGGGCGCCGCTGTGCTGCACAAGGGAGACGTCCAACGAGAGGAAACGCGACATGGCCACCGTCGACATTACCGACGCCACGTTCGAGAAGACCGTCAGCGACAGCGAGATAGTCCTCGTCGACTTCTGGGCCACCTGGTGCCCGCCGTGCAAGATGTTTGGTCCCGTCTTCGAGGCGTCCTCGGACAAGAACACCGACATCGTGCACGCCAAGGTCGACACGGACGCCAACCCGGGCATCTCCTCGGCCGCGCAGGTCACGTCGATCCCCACGCTCATGGCTTTCCGTGACGGCGTGCTGGTCTTCCGCCAGGCAGGCGCACTGCCCGCCAAGGGCCTCGCCGAGGTCGTCGAGGCCGTGCGCGGTCTCGACATGGAGGTCGTGAAGAAGGACCTCGCAGCGCAGCAGAACTGACGCAGTCCGGGCCGGCACTGTCCCCGCTGACGCTGTCCCTGCAGGCACTGTCCCTGAGCGGGCCGCGGCGGCTCATCCGGTTCATGGGGTGAGCCGCCGCGGCGTCGTCCGCCCGAGTGAGGCACGCACCGCTGGGGCCGTGGGGCTGCACGGCGGAACCGCCTACCGTCGGATCGGGCGGAGCTCCGCCAGGAGGACTGCTCCCGCGACCGCTGTCGCCGTACCGGCGACGACCTGGACGAGGTCCACGAAGGGAACCACACCCGCCGTCGGCACGGACGCGGCGGGCCCTGCGAGCCTCGTGAGGAGCAGCACCAGCGAGTACGCCCCGCTCGACAGCGTGGCCCCGCCGCCGACCCAGGCGAGCACGACCGGCACCCAGGCGCGTTCTCGACCGGGTCGCCGCCGGACCAGCATGAGAAGACCCATGACCGCCCCGATCGCGAAGAGCGCCGACGTCGCATCGGCGAGCCGTTCGACCGCTCCGCGGCTCTCGACCAGCTGCGGTGTGAGCCCCCAGGTCGCGCCGAGACTCCAGAGCAGGCGCGATGCCGACACCACGGTGAGCAGAGCGACGATCCCCCAGGTGACTGGCAGGAGAGCCGGTCGAGACGGGCCGCTCGGACGGTCCGAGAGGCGTCCGGTGAGCTCGCGTCCCCAACGAGCGCGCGCATAGAGGACGAACGAGATGGTGATCCCGACTGCCTGCGCGCCGAAACCGAGATACACCAAGGGGCCGACCCACGGCGCGAGCGACCCGTCGCCCACGGACGATGGCTCCGTCGTGACGAATACCGCGACCACGGGCCCCGTGATGAGGAACGGTGCCAGCAGCCCCATCCCGATCCAGGTCGGAACGAGTACCAGCCATGCCGGTGCACGCAGACCCCAGCTGTGGGTGAAGGCGAGGATGATCGCGACCGCGAACAGCTCCATCGCCACCGTCACGAGGTTGCCGCCCTGAACCACCGCGGCGTCCAAGGGGGAGGTCTCGGCGATACCCACCGTCGAGCCGGAGATCCACATCAGCTTGAGGACCAGGTAGGGCAGGACCGCCGCTACGGCGAGATACCCGACGACGAATCTGGCTCGGCCGTCGCGTCGTGCTGTCGACGGTGAGCCCGCCCCACCACGGGGCGCCGTTGTGGAGGACGTCTTGGTTGGAGTGCTCATCTCTTGAGCCTCCACGTCCACCGTCGCCACTGCCTCACCCTCGCGGGTGAACCGGCCTGCCCCGTGCGGGTGAGCGTCACCCCGATCGGAAGCCGTCGATCCGCCGTGGCGGTGCCGTGTTCCGGCCGTGCCTGAATCTATGAGGTGCGCGAGGCGGGACTCGAACCCGCACGTCCGAAGACACCAGGACCTAAACCTGGCGCGGCTGCCAATTACGCCACTCGCGCGCGGCGGTCAGTCTACGGGTTTGCGGGCAGGTCAGCGGAATGCGGCGAGCCCCGTGATGTGCCGGCCCAGCACCAGCGTGTGCACCTCGTCCGTGCCCTCGTAGGTGCGCACGGACTCCAGGTTGTTCGCGTGCCGCATGGGCGAGTGGTCCAGCGTGACGCCGTTGCCGCCCAGTACGGTGCGAGCTTCCCGGCAGACCTCGATGGCGATGCGCGCGTTGTTCAGCTTGCCCGCAGAGATCATGTGCCCCTCCAGGCGCCCGGCGTCCTTGAGGCGGCCGAGGCGCAGCGCCATGAGCTGTGCCTTGGTGATCTCCAGCGCCATGTCGACGAGCTTGGCCTGCGTGAGCTGGAAGCCCGCGATCGGCGTGCCGAACTGCTCGCGCCCCTTGGCATAGGCCAGTGCTGACTCGAACGCGTCGCGCGCGGCGCCGACGGTGCCCCACACGATGCCGTACCGGGCCTCGTCCAGGCAGGTGAACGGGCCCGCCAGGCCGGGGTGCTCCGGCAGGAGGGCGTCGGCGGGCACGCGGACGCCGTCGAGCGTGAGGTCGCACTGCACGGACGCGCGCATCGACAGCTTCGGCTCGATCGGGACGGCCGTGAACCCCTGCGCCGACGTCGGCACGATGAACCCGCGCACCCGGTCGCGCACGCCGCCGCCGTCGGACGGCTCGGCGACCTTGGCCCAGATGATCGCGAGGTCCGCGAACGAGGCCATGCCGATCCACCGCTTGGCGCCGTCCAGGACCCACTCGCCGCCGGTGTCGCCGCCTTCGCTGCCCGGCTCGAACCGGGCCCGCGTGGTCATGCTCGCCGGGTCGGAGCCCGCGCCCGGCTCCGTGAGCCCGAAGCAGCCGACCAGCTCGCCCGTCGCCATGCGGGGGAGCCAGTGCTGCTTCTGGGCCTCGGAGCCGTGCTTGTGGATCGCCGTCATCGCGAGGGAGCCCTGCACCGACACGAAGGTGCGGATGCCTGAGTCGCCCGCCTCCAGCTCCTGCGCCGCCAGCCCGTACTCGACGGCGGACCGGCCGGCGCAGCCGTACCCGTCCAGGTGCATGCCGAGCAGGCCCAGCTCACCGAGCTCCGGGACCAGCTCCTGCGGGAAGTGGGCATCGGCGAACCAGCGGGCGATGTTCGGCCGGACACGGCGGTCCACGAGCTCGCGCACCCGGTCACGCGTGGCCAGCTCGGCGTCGCTCAGCTCCGCGTCGAGGTCGAGCAGGTCGGCGGGGGAACCCATCAGCTGTGCCTTTCTTGACCGAGTCGGAGGTCAGTCGAGCCCGAGGACCTTGCGGATGCGGGCCACGTGACCGGTCGCCTTGACGTTGTAGAAGGACTCGGCCACCGTCAGGTCCGGGTTCACCACGAACGTCGAGCGGATGACGCCCACGTACGTCTTGCCGTAGTTCTGCTTCTCGCCCCAGGCGCCGTACGCCTCCAGCGTCGTGTGGTCCTCGTCGGACGCGAGCGGGAAGGTCAGCGCCTCGGCGTCGGCGAACTTCGCCAGCTTCGTCACCTTGTCGGGCGAGATGCCGACGACGGCGTAGCCGGCGCCCTGCAGGGACGCCTCGGAGTCGCGGAAGTCGCAGGCCTCCTTGGTGCAGCCCGGCGTCGCGGCGGCCGGGTAGAAGTACACGATGACGCCCTTGTCGGCGCTGCTCGCCAGGTCGGCGAGGCGGACGGTGGCACCGTCGGCGGTGGGCAGGTTGAAGTCGGGAGCCTTGTCCCCGGATTCGAGACGAGTGGTCATGGCCGTAACGGTATCTGCCCGCGGGGCTCTCGTGTGCTGCCCCCGGGGCTCTCGTGCGCTGCCTGCAGGGCTCTCGTGCGCTGCCCGGCGGGCTCAGGTAATCCGGCCCGCCGAGTCGCGTAGCGTTGGTTCCGTGAGTACTCCTGCTGTTCCTGATTCCGCGACCAAGCCTGGCACCCTGCCGATCCGCATGCTGCACGATCGGCTCCTGGTCGAGCCCGAGACGGACTCGGCGGAGCGGCAGTCGACGGCCGGCCTGGTGATCCCGGCGACCGCCGTCGGGCCCAAGCGGCTCGCGTGGGCGACCGTCGTGGCCAAGGGTGAGCACGTGCGCCAGGTCGACGTCGGGGACCGCGTCCTCTACGACCCCGAGGAGCGCGCCGAGGTGGACCTGGCAGGCCGCGACTACGTGCTCCTGCGCGAGCGTGACGTGCACGGCGTCGCAGAACGGGACGAGGCCGACGGCTCGACCGGCCTGTACCTGTAGATCGGGCCCTGGCCGGTCGGGCTGTCGCGCAGTTCACAGGCCCGGCCTGCCCGTCCGGTTACCGGTGACGTTGCTGGTCCTGGTAGTGTTTCACTCCGTTGCGCGCCATTAGCTCAATTGGCAGAGCAGCTGACTCTTAATCAGCGGGTTCATGGTTCGAGTCCATGATGGCGCACCAGCACGGCGGTCCAGAGGCCCCCTCTCGGGGGTTTCTGGGACGGCTGCCGTGAGGCGGAGGTATTGGTGCGCCAGAGGGTCCAAGCCCTGGTAATCTTTCCGTCGCAGGCGCCATTAGCTCAATTGGCAGAGCAGCTGACTCTTAATCAGCGGGTTCATGGTTCGAGTCCATGATGGCGCACAACAACGGCGAAGGCCCCCACCGCGGTGGGGGCCTTCGCCGTTCCCGTGGGGTTGACCGCCGTCGCACACCTCCGGGCAACCGCAACTTGCGTGTCCGGGTGGCCGCTGTTCTGTGTCGAACCGCAATCTGAGCGTCCGGACAACCTCCTGTCGGCGCCGAACCGCAACCCAAACGTCCTGCCGCTGGTCCAACCGAAGGCTGCGGGTCAGTACGGGGCTCGATGCACGTCCAGCCTTCGGTTCGAGGCCGCCAGGACACTCAGCTTGCCGTTCGGCGCACTCGGGGGCCGGGATAGACGCGGGACTTGCGGTTCGGCGCCGACACCCAAACACCGACACGGAGAGCACGCCACCAGAGCCACCAGAGCCACCAGAGCCACCAGAGCCGATCCTCCCCGCTCGCCCGGACTTCACCCGCTCCGGCCAGTCCCCTGACCTGGCCATTCATCCAGGTACCGCACAGTTTGTCCGCAGGTTGCCAGATGCTTCTGTTCCGTTCATCAGCCCAGGTCAGGTTGACCCCCGGGCGTGTCCAGAGCCGCCCACCTTGACGGAACACAGGGAGGACGGCCATGCGGCCAGTCATCAGGAAACAGCGAGGTCGGCAGCAGGCCGGTCTCGTCGCAGCGGTCACGGCGGCCACGCTCGTCATGACGGGGTGGGTCGCGACGTCGTCGTCCGCCGCTCCCGGGAACGAGGACGCACCGGCCGAGGCCACGAGCAGCACGACGGCGAAGGCCCCGCACCAGCCGGAGGACCCTGCCTCGGGCGGCCCGATCCTCACGCCGGAGGACGGCGCGTTCCTCGAGGGGACCGCCGCGGTCGCGGCCGTGCCGGTCGCCCCGGGCGACGACGTCGAGAGCCTCACCGTCGACGGCACCGACGTGCCTGGCGCCACCGAGACGCTCGGCACCGCGGTCCTCGGCTACGACGTCGGCAGCAACTCCACCGAGGCGCGCTACCAGAACTACGTGTCGGTCAACGGTTCGGAGCCGATCCACCTGCCCGACGCCGCCGGCGAGCGCGTCGAGCTGGAGATCCCCAACGAGTACCTCGTGACGGGGGAGAACGTCGTCGAGGTGGTCGCGGGGACGTTCACGACGAGCTGCGGCGCGAACCACGACGACTTCGTGCTGTCCGACTTCACGCTGGAGCCGCTCGGCGAGATGGCCGACGGCGAGGAGAACGAGTACACCTACGCGTTCGGCGACGGTAGCTGCGGCACCAACACGACGCTGCTGCGCCGTGCCGAGCTGTCGTTCTTCCTGCAGGGCGACCCGCAGGACACGACAGGCCTCAGCGCCGACCTCGACACCACGACGCTGGCCAACGGCGAGCACACGATCGAGGCGCGCACCGCGTCGGGCGACGTCACGGCGCACACCGTCCGCGTGAACAACGCGCCGACCGGCGCGCCGCGCCTCACTCCGGTCGACGGCACCCTCACCAACGGCGCGGTCGTCGTCACGGGCGCCCGTCCGGCGGACGGCGACGGCGGCACGGCCGAGCTCACCGTCGACGGCGAGGCTGTCGAGACCACCGACACCCTTGGTTCGGGCGATGCGGCGTTCTCGTTCGACGTCGGCTCGAACTCCGTCGACGGGCGGGCCGCGAACCTGCTGGTCGTGAACGGGATCGAGACGCCGCTGGGTGGCTCGTACTCCAGCCGCCGCGTGGACGTCACGATCCCCAACGAGTGGCTGCGCCCCGGCGAGAACACCGTCCAGGTCGTCACGGGGACCTTCGCTGACGACTGCAACCGCGACGACTTCACCATCTCGGACCTCGCGCTGACGCCCGCAGCGGGCACCGCGTCCGGCGTCGGGCTCGAACCCACCTACAGGATGGGCGACGGCACCTGCGGCTCCAACACCTCGCTGCTGCGGGAGATCACGGCGACCTTCGAGGTCGACGCCGCCGCGCGCGGCCTGCGCGCCGACCTCGACACGGCCACGCTGCCCGACGGCGAGCACGAGCTCGCGGCGACCTCAACCACCGGCGAGACCGCCGTCCGCGCCCTGTTCACGGACAACACCGGCCCGGCGCTCGTGACGGCCACCCCGGCCGACGGCGACCGGCTCACCTCGAGCGTGCCGCTCGCGGTCTCGGTGGACGACGCCTCCGGCGTGGTGCAGGGCCCGGACATCACGCTCGACGGCGAGGAGATCACGGTCGGTGACCCGGTCGGGCCCGGCCTCTCCGCCGGCGGCCACACCCTGGCGGTCTCCGCGACCGACGGCCTCGGCAACCAGGTGACCCACGAGATCCCGTTCGTCAGCGCGGGCATCCCGGACGTGCCGGCCGACGTCGCACCGGCGTCGGGCGCCTCGGACGTGCGCCGGGCGGCGACGCTGAGCGCGAAGGTCGCCGAACCGGACGGCGGGAAGGTCACCACCACCTTCTCCAGCGCCGAGATCCTCACGCCGACCAGGGCCTGGCAGGGCGAGAGCGACGGCGTGCCGACAGACTTGCGGGTGCCCGGCCAGGAGAAGCTGAGCACCAGGGCGCTGGAGCCGGGCGACGGCAGGTCCGCGGACTCGCCGACGTCGAGCGACGTGACCTACCAGCGGTTCGACGTGCCGGTCCGCGGCAAGGTCGAGGCGCCGGTGCTGCGCTGGGAGGGCACCGCCGACCCGGCGCGCCTGGTCAGCCTGCGGGCCTGGAACCCGGACAACGGGGCCTGGGACGTCGTCGCCTCGGCGCGTGGCGCCGTCGACGGCGCCACGGTGCTCGAGGGCACCGTGACCCGGGACTACGTGGACCGGGGCAAGGTTCACGCCATGGTCACGGGCGAGGACCCCTTCGCGGACGACATCGACGCGGGGGACGGCGACCGGTTCGCGAACCCCGACGACTACGACTTCTCGATGGTCCACTACACGGACACGCAGTACCTGTCGGAGGGCGCCGTCGAGCAGGAGACCGCCGAGGAGCGGGCCGTGTGGGGCAAGGCCTACACGGGCGTCATGGACTGGATCGTCGACAACGCCGAGGAACGCAAGATCGCGTACGTGGCGCACACCGGCGACATCATCGAGAACAACATCCGGTCGCTCCCGCCGGAGCTCGAGGACCAGGTGGCGGGCGAGTTCGAGTTCGCGTCGGAGGCCCAGGGCCGGATCGACGCGGCGGGCATCCCGAACGGCGTGGTCGCGGGCAACCACGACAACCAGTCGGGTACCGACCCCGAGCTGTTCGACCAGCACTTCGGGCCGGGCCGTTACGAGGAGCTCGCCAAGGGCTGGGAGAACGCGACCTACGGCGGTTCCATGGAGCCGGGCTCGAACGAGAACCACTACGACCTGTTCTCGGCCGGCGGCCTTGACTTCGTGGTGGTGGGTCTGTCCTACGGCGTGACCAGGGACGAGGCCGAGTGGGCAGCGGAGATCTTCGACCGGTACTCCGACCGCAACGGCATCCTGCTCACGCACGACTACCTGGAGCCGTCATCGTCGCCCGACGGGCGTGGGGCGAACTTCGGCGGGTCGGACGGGCCGCTGCTGTACAACCTGCTCGTCAAGGACAACCCGAACGTGTTCATGGTGCTGGCCGGGCACCGGCACGGCGTGGGCACGAACGTGCGCCCGCCCGTGGTCGGCGACATCGGCGGCGGCGTGGTCGAGCTGCTCGCGGACTACCAGTTCTACACCGTGTCCGCTGACCAGCTGGGCCTGACGGAGATCGGCGGCTACAAGCCGACCGACCGGCTCCGGCTGGGTGCGTCGTTCTTCCGCATGCTGCAGTTCGACGTCGACCGCGGCGAGGTGTCCATCGACACCTACTCGCCGCTGCTGGGCGAGTTCGGCGCCACGGAGTACGACGAGGACCAGCGGTACAACGGGCTCGAGGACAACATGGTGCTGCCGGTCGACCTGACCTCCCGCACCACGACGCTGAGCACCGAGTCCGTGGTGCTGTACGACCCGGTGCACCAGATCGGCGAGGTCACGGTGAGCTCGGGTGAGGTCGCCTCGGTCCGGTGGGACCGGCTCAAGCCGGGCCGCACCTACGCCTGGTTCGTCACCGCCCGCACCGCGGGTGGCGGCAGTACGACGGCTCCGCCGGCGTACTTCACCACCGCGCGCCGCTAACGCCCACAACCAACACTGCATGGGAGAGACGTGAGACGGATCCTGGCGGGCCTCGTCACGGCTGTCGGCACCGCCGCTCTGCTGGCGTCGGTCGCGCCGCACGCCGCGGCGCACGACGCCACGAGCGACGTCTACGCGGAGGTGACCCCGACGGCGTCGGCCGGCGCCGCGCCCGACGACGGCGGGTCGGCGGCTGACGTCACAGCAGTGCTCGACCTCGAGTACGACCTGCTGATGAAGTCCGCGTGGCTGCGCTCCGAGGCGTACGAGGCGACGGACCGGGACGACCAGCTCGCGCAGCTCGACCAGCACGAGCGGGCCGTCGACGGGTACGTCACCGACCGGTTCGCCGTCACGTACGACGGCGAGCCGTGCGCCCCGGCGCTGTTCGCCGCCGACGTCGTGGAGCGCGGCGAGCGTCCCTACGCGTCCCTGACCTACTCCTTCGCGTGCGACGGCGAGCCGGAGGGGGTGCACGAGGTATCCAGCGCCCTGTTCCCGGACGCCGAGTCGTTCGTGCACTCCACCGAGACGATCGTCCGGTACACGCTCGACGAGGAGGACGGCTCCGCGGTACTCACCGCGGCGTCGCCGACCCTGACCACGGGGGAGAACCGCTTGCTCAAGCAGGTGGGCGAGTTCTTCGTGCTGGGGGGCGAGCACCTGCTCTTCGGGCTGGACCACGTGCTGTTCCTGCTGGCGCTGCTGATCGGCGCTCGCAGGCTGCGCGACATCGTCTGGACCGCTACCGCGTTCACCGTCGCGCACTCGGTGACGTTCCTGCTCGCGGCCCTCGGCGTGGTCTCGGTGCCCGCGATGGTGGTCGAACCGGTGATCGCGGCGTCCATCGCGGTGGTAGCGGCCGTGGACCTCTACCTGATCTGGCGCGGGCCCGGCGGTGCGCCGCCGGGCACGGTGCGCGACGGCCTGCGCTGGCGGGCCGACGCCGGGGCACGCGGTGCGCTGACGGCCTGGGAGCGGTGGCGGCTGCCCGTCGTGTTCGCCTTCGGGCTGGTGCACGGCGTGGGGTTCGCGGGGGCGCTCGGTATCGATGCGGCGTGGTCGTGGACCCTGCTGTGGTCGCTGCTGTCGTTCAACGTGGGCATCGAGGCGGTGCAGCTCGGGATCATCGCCGTGGTGTTCCCGCTCCTGGTGCTGCTCCGCGTGCGCGCCCCGCGGACCGCCCGGTGGGTGCTCGGGGCGGCGACCGCAGGGATCGTCGCGGTGGCGCTCTACTGGGTGGTGGAGCGGCTCGCGGGAACGGGGTGACAAGAGCACACCGCCGAACGTAGGAGTAGTCGCCTCATGAGCAGCTATGCGGCGACTACTCCTACGTTCGGTGGGCGGTGTGGCCTCAGGGGTGCGCCGACCAGAACTTCTCCAGCTCGGCGTCCAGAGGCCGGGCGACCTGCATGGGTAGCGAGTGCGTGGTGTCGGGCCAGATCTTGACCTGGGCGTCCGGGATCAGCCTCGCCTTCTCCGCCGCACTCTCGCCGCCGGCCAGCGACGAGTCGCTCGCGATCGCCACGTAGACCGGCATCGGCAGGTCCTTCAGCTCAGCGTCGGTCAGCGGGCTCGGACTGGGCAGGCCAGACGAGACGTAGCTCTCGGCGCCGAGGTTGATCATCCGGGCCAGCGGGTCGTCCGGGTCGACCTCCGCGTCCTCGACGCCGCCGATCTTGTTCAGACCTGCCTCCCGCCACGCTTCCGGGAGGAAAGGCAACGAGACCGGGATGCTCGCGAGCACCACCGACAAGGGCAGCGTGCCGAGGGTCAGGATCGGCTCGATCAGGGTGAGGCTGGCCAGCCGGTCCGGGTGCCGCACCGCGACGACGGCGGCCAGCCCGCCGCCCTGCGAGTGGCCCACCAGGTGGGCGCGCTCGATGTTCAGGCCCTCCATGGCCTCGTCGACCCACTGTGCCGAGTCCCCGAGGTCGCGCATCGGGACCGTCTGCTCGGACATACCCGTGTCGCCGATGGTGTCGAAGGCGTAGACCGTGCGGTGCTCCAGGTAGTGCGGGAGGTTGTCGGCCCACATCGGGGCGGCGGCCGACCGGCCGGGCAGCAGGACGACGGGGGCGGCGTCGGCCTGCTCCTCGGCGACCCAGACGTAGGCGCGGACGGTGCCGAAGCTGGTCTCGACGTCGTGCGTCTCCGTGGGCTCGGGCAGGTGGTCGAGCGCCTCGGCGTACGCGTCCTCGTAGGCCTGGCGCGCCTCCGGGCTGCGGAAGTGGCCGACGCCGGGGCCGCTGGTCGCGAGGAGCAGCACCAGGCCGCTCGTGGAGATCGCCGCGACGGCAGTGACCAGGACGACCGGCCACCGGCGTCGCTTCGGTCCGGGGTGGTTCGTGCGCATCGGAGGGTCCTCTCAGGGCAGCGGGCGTTTTGCAATACGATCGCATCGTAACAGGTTGCGATGCAGCTGTATTGCTACGCTGTGCGCATGCCGAGAATCGTCGACCACGAAGAGCGCCGCCAGCAGATCGTCTTCGCGCTGTGGCTGGTGATCGCAGAGCAGGGGATCGAGGGCGTCAGCCTGCGCCACGTGGCCGCGGAGGCCGGCGTCTCGATGGGCCGGATCCAGCACTACTTCGGCACCAAGGAGGCCCTCGTCCTTGCGGGCTGCACCGCGCTCGTCGACAGCGCGTACGGCGGGTACCTGGAGACCGCCGACGCCGCGCCGCGCGACCGGCTGCTGCACGTCGTGAGCCAGCAGATCCCCCGGGACGACGGCGGCCGCGTGGGCGTCAGCGTCTGGTACGCCTACGTGGCGAAGTCGATCAACCACACCGCCGTCCGCCAGGTGCTGGCCGAGGCACGGCGGGGCGCCGAGGAGGAGTGCGTGCGGCTGATCCGCGCCGACCGAGGTGCGGGCGCTGAGGATCCGGCGGCCCTGGACCGGGCCCGCCGTCTGCTCGCGCTGGCTGACGGACTGACCCTGCGGGTGCTGGTCAGGGACCTCGAGCCGGACGAAGCCGTGGCCATGCTCGAAGCCGAGGTCGACCGGATCTGACTGCCGACCGGATCTGACGGCGGCTCAGCCGGAGTGGTCGCTGTCGCCCAGCACACCGCCGAACAGCCTCTCGGTGTTCCGTGCGACTTCGACGTCTCGATCCATCCGGTTCGCCGCGCTGAACGGCTCGCCGGGTCGGGCCCAGGTGTCGCCGCTCACCCCGCGCCGGATCCACTCGAGGACGAGTCGCGGGCCGTCGACGCCGCGCCTGTGCACCGTCGCGGTGAGCCGCGCGAGGTCGGCGTCGGACAGCTCGACGACGATCCGGCGGCCGTCGAGCTCGACACGCGAGCAGGAGTGGTCGGTCATGGCTTCTCCGCTCAGACGTCGTCGGGGAGGACGCGGAACGCTCTGTCCTCGGTGAGCGGGCGGATGCTGCGGAAGCTCCGACGGTCGAGGGTGAGGATCGCGGTCGTGCAGTAGTCCCGGGCGGTGACCGCGATGACGGCATCCGTGAGGTCAAGGTGGAGATCGTCGTACTGGACCTGCACGCCGCGCGCCGCGCGCAGGCTCTCGGCGGCGAGCTGGGTGATGATGAATCGGCCCGACGTGGTCTGGCGGACGATCACGTCCATGAGCGTGCCGGCGACCTGGCGGCCGAATCGTCCCGTGACGAGATGGTCGAGCTCGGCAAGGACGACCGGCGGAACGAGAACGGCGCTCGCGCGGTCGATGACGCTGCGGGCGTCGGAATGTTCGGGCGCGTCGGTGTCGATCGAGGCGATGATCCCTGAGGTGTCTGCCACGACGATCATTCGGCGCTGGGCTCCGAGCCCATCGACCTGAGGGCCTCGTCCGTCCGGGAGGCGAAGGTCGGATCGCCGCTCGAGGCGATCGGGAGACCGACTGGCTCGTCCCACACGCGGTGGCGGAGAAGCGCCTGCTGCACACCCTCGCGAATGATCTCGGCCTCGCTGACGCCGCGGCGAGCGGCGGCGATCTTGAGGTCGCGCAGGTCGTTCTCGTCGAGATAGACCGTGGTCCGCTTGAGAGCCATCTGCATATGGTACGACTGCCATACGTCGACGGGCAGGTCGACAGGTGGTGCGATGGCGCGCATGTTCAGCTCCTCGGTTCGCTGGGGGTCCGGCGTCTGCCCCCAGCCTGCCGCGCGCTCCCCGCGGCGTGCGCGGCGAGCCGCGAATCCTTGCGGATACGCAATGCTCGGCCCGCACCTCGTACGCTCCTCGGTGTGAGCCAGCCAGTTCCTCCCCGACCCGACGCCGCCGACCGTCCCGAGCTCTCGGGGTTCCGGACCAAGCCGGTCTCCTTCGTGCGCCGGTCCGGCAGGCTCACGGACAAGCAGAAGCGGATGTGGACCGAGCTCCACTCCACGTACCTCGTGGACGTGCCGCGGGCGATCGCGCGCACCTCCGTCGACCCGGAGTTCGTGCTCGACACGGAAGCCCTGTTCGGTCGCAGGGCGCCACTGGTCGTGGAGATCGGCTCGGGCCTCGGCGACGCCGTCGTCGACGCCGCTACCACCGACCCCGAGCGCGACTACCTCGCCGTCGAGGTCTACCAGCCCGGGCTCGCGCACACGATCGCGCGCGCCGAGCGAGCCGGGGCGGCCCTCGGCCAGGACGGGCTGCCCAACCTGCGACTCGTGCAGGCCAACGCGGCCGAGCTGCTGGCGACCACGATTGCGGCCGGGACCGTGGACGAGCTCTGGGTCTTCTTCCCTGACCCCTGGCACAAGGCGCGCCACCACAAGCGCCGCCTCGTCACCGGGGAGTTCGCGGCGCTCGCGGCCCATGTGCTGCGGCCGGGCGGGACGCTGCGGCTCGCGACCGACTGGGCCGAGTACGCCGAGCAGATGATCGAGGTCCTGGACGCGGACGAGCGCCTCGGCAACGCGCACGGCTCCGGGAACCAGGCACCGCGGTTCGAGCGGCGGGTCCTGACGGGGTTCGAGCGCAAGGCGCACCTGGCGGGTCGTGCGATCGCGGACCTGACGTACCTCCGCCGCTGACGCTCGCTGACCGGTCCTGCCGGCCCGTCCCAGCCAGAGGGGCGGGTGAAATGTAACGACTTGGTCAAGTCGGAAAATCGTCGAGGATCTGATTGCCTCGAGTATGTGAAATAAGGAACATTGGGCGCGGTGCGAAGGGCGCACCGGGTCGCGGGCCAGTGCGCGTGTCCCCATGAGCCAATGGAGGCGTCATGAGTGACGTACCGGCCCCAGGGCCTGTCGAAACCGATTACCAACGTGTCGAGCGATCGGAAGAGTTCCAGAGCCTCCGCAAGGCTTTCCGGAACTTCGTCTTCCCGATGACCGCGCTGTTCCTCGTGTGGTATCTGCTCTACGCGGTCCTGAGCACCTACGCGCACGAGTTCATGAGCATCCGGGTCGGCGGGACCTTCACGGTCGGCCTGATCTTCGGGCTGCTGCAGTTCGTGTCCACGTTCGTGATCACGACGCTGTACGCGCGGTGGGCGAACAACAAGTTCGACGCCCGGGCACGGGCCATGCGCGAAGAGATCGAGGAGGGTCAGCTGTGAACACGATCGCCATGGCCGCTGAGGCAACGAACGTCGGCAACATCTGGATCAACATCGGCATCTTCGGTGCGTTCGTGCTGGTCACGCTCGTCGTCGTCTTCCGGGTGTCCCGACAGAACAAGAGCGCGGCGGACTTCTACGCAGGTGGCCGCAACTTCACCGGCACGCAGAACGGCACGGCGATCGCGGGCGACTACCTGTCCGCCGCGAGCTTCCTCGGCATCGCGGGTGCCATCGCCATCAACGGGTACGACGGCTTCCTGTACTCGATCGGCTTCCTCGTGGCCTGGCTCGTGGCGCTGCTGCTGGTCGCCGAGCTGCTGCGCAACACCGGCAAGTTCACGATGGCCGACGTGCTGTCGTTCCGGCTGAAGCAGCGCCCGATCCGCCTGGCCGCCGCGATCTCGACGCTCGCCGTGGTCTTCTTCTACCTGCTGGCCCAGATGGCCGGCGCGGGCGGTCTCGTCGCGCTCCTCCTCGGCGTCACCGATCCGGTCGGCCAGGGCGTCGTCATCGCGGTGGTCGGCGCGCTCATGATCCTGTACGTGCTGGTGGGCGGCATGAAGGGCACCACGTGGGTGCAGATCATCAAGGCGACGCTGCTCATCGCAGGCGCTGCTGTCATGACGGTGTGGGTGCTCGCCAGCTTCGGCTTCAGCATCACCGCAGTGATGCAGGAGGCCGTGAGCGTGGCAGGCGAGGGCGGTGAGGCCCTCCTCGAGCCGGGCAAGAAGTACGGCGTCTCGGGTATCACGCAGCTCGACTTCCTGTCCCTCGCGCTGGCCCTGGTGCTCGGCACCGCGGGCCTCCCGCACGTGCTGATGCGCTTCTACACGGTGCCGTCGGCGAAGGAAGCCCGGAAGTCGGTCGTCGTCGCGATCTGGCTGATCGGCATCTTCTACCTGTTCACCCTGGTGCTCGGGTACGGCGCGGCGGCCCTCGTCGGGCCGGAGGCGATCCTCGCGGCGCCAGGCGGGGCCAACTCCGCCGCGCCACTGCTCGCGTTCGAGCTCGGTGGCGAGATCTTGCTCGGCATCATCGCGGCGGTCGCCTTCGCGACCATCCTCGCGGTGGTGGCCGGACTGACCATCACCGCGGCGGCCAGCTTCTCCCACGACATCTACGCCTCCATCATCAAGAAGGGGCAGGTGGCGCCGGACGGCGAGGTCAAGGTGGCCCGCTGGACGGTAGTGGTGATCGGCATCGTCGCGATCATCGGTGGAATCTTCGCCAACGGGCAGAACATCGCGTTCCTCGTGGCGCTGGCCTTCTGTGTGGCGGCGTCGGCGAACCTGCCGACGATCATCTACTCCCTGTTCTGGAAGCGGTTCAACACGTCCGGCGCGCTGTGGAGCATCTACGGCGGCCTGAGCTCGACGATCCTGCTGATCATCTTCTCGCCGGTCGTGTCGGGCAAGGTCGACCCGGCCACCGGAGCCAGCCTGTCGATGATCAAGGACCCCTCGATCGACTTCCACTGGTTCCCGCTCGACAACCCGGGCATCGTGACGATCCCGCTCGCGTTCGTGCTCGGCATCGTCGGCACGTACCTGAGCAAGGAGCGGTCGCACCCGGAGAAGTACGCCGAGATGGAGGTCCGTTCCCTCACGGGCGCAGGCGCGGAGAAGGCGACGGCCCACTGACCCCTCGTCGAGTGCTGGATATCTGCGGGATCATCTGACCTGTAGATACCCAGCACTCGACGCTGTTCTCAGCTGGCCGGTTCGAGGCGGATGACTATCGACTTCGAGGCCGGGGTGTTGCTGCCCTCGGCCGTGTGGTCCAGCGGCACCAGCACGTTCGCCTCCGGGAAGTACGCGGCGGCGCACCCGCGCGCCGTCGGGAACGCGATGACGCGAAACCCAGGAGCCCGGCGCTCCTCCGTGCTCCCGTCCCGTCCGGACCACTCGCTGACCAGGTCCACCGTGTCGCCGTCGGCGAACCCGAGGGCCGTCAGGTCCTCGGGGCGCACGAACACGACGCGCCGTCCGCCCTTCACCCCGCGGTACCGGTCGTCGAGGCCGTAGACGGTGGTGTTGAACTGGTCGTGGGAGCGGACCGTCTGGAGCAGCAGGCGACCCTCCGGCACCTGGACCACCTCGAGCTCGTTCACCGTGAAGTTGGCCTTGTCGGTCGCCGTCGGGAACAGGCGGGCATCGCGGGGCGGGTGCGGCAGCACGAACCCGCCGGGCTCGGCGACCCGCCGCTCGAAGTCGTCGAAGCCCGGGATCACGCGGGAGATCGAGTCGCGGATGCGCGAGTAGTCATCGGCGAACTCCTCCCACGGTGTGCCGTCCTGGGGCCCGAGCGCCCGGCGGGCCAGGTCGCAGAGAATGGCCGTCTCGCTGCGCAGGTGGTCCGACGCCGGGGCCAGCCGTCCCCGCGAGGTGTGCACCACGCTCATGGAGTCCTCGACCGTGACGACCTGCTCGCGCCCGCCCGTGCGGTCCCGCTCCGTGCGGCCCAGGCAGGGCAGGACCAGCGACCGCTTGCCCGGCAGCACGTGGGAGCGGTTGAGCTTGGTCGAGACGTGCACCGTGAGCGGGACCTCACGCAGCGCGGCCTCGGTGACGGCGCTGTCCGGCGTGGCGGCGGCGAAGTTGCCGCCGACGGCCATGAAGACCCGCAGCTGTCCGTCGCGCAGGGCCCGGACGGTGTCCACGACGTCGAGCCCGGGGGCGCGCGGCGGCTCGAAGCCGAACTCCGTGGCCAGCGCGTCGAGGAACGGCTCGGTGGGGCGCTCCCAGATGCCCATGGTGCGGTCGCCCTGTACGTTGCTGTGCCCGCGCACCGGGCAGGCGCCGGCGCCCGGGCGGCCGACGTTTCCCCGCAGCAGCAGGAAGCTCACGACCTCGCGGATGGTCGCCACCGCCTGCTTGTGCTGGGTGAGCCCCATCGCCCAGCAGACGATGACCTTCTCGGACGCGAGGACGTCGCCCACGAAGTCCTCGATCTCCGACCGCTCCAGGCCGGTCGCCGCGTCGACGTCGGCCCAGTCGAGGCTGCGCCACGCGGCCGCCGCCTCGGCGAACCCGGAGGTGTGCTCGGCGATGAACTCGTGGTCCAGGACGCCCTGGTGCCCGGCGGTGCGGGCGTCGTCGTCGGCCTCCAGGAGCAGGCGGTTGACCGCCTGGAAGAGCGCCAGGTCGCCGGCGAGGCGGACCTGGAGGAACCGGTCGGCGAGCTTGGTGCCCTGCCCGACCACGCCGCGCACCCGCTGCGGGTTCTTGAAGGTCTGCAGGCCGGCCTCGGGCAGCGGGTTGATCGCCACGATCCGCGCGCCGCGGTCCTTGGCCTCCTCGAGCGCGCTGAGCATGCGCGGGTGGTTGGTCCCGGGATTCTGCCCGACGACGACGATCAGGTCCGCGTGGTCGGTGATGTCCTCCAGGGACACGCTGCCCTTGCCGATGCCCAGCGTCTCGACCAGGGCGGTGCCGGACGACTCGTGGCACATGTTCGAGCAGTCCGGCAGGTTGTTCGTGCCGAGCTTGCGGGCGAGGAGCTGGTAGAGGAACGCCGCCTCGTTGCTCGTGCGCCCGGAGGTGTAGAACGCGGCCTGGTCCGGCGAGTCGAGGCCGCGCAGCTCGGTCGAGACCAGGTCGAGGGCCTCGTCCCAGGACACGGGCCGGTAGTGGTCGGAACCCTCCTCGCGCAGCATCGGCTCGGTGAGGCGGCCGGACTTGCCCAGCCGGTGGTCGGTCCAGGTCGCCAGCTCGGAGATCGGGTGCTCGGCGAAGAACGTCGCGTCCGCGCGCTTGCGGGTGGACTCCTCGGCGACGGCCTTGGCGCCGTTCTCGCAGAACTCCGCCAGGTGCGGCTTGCCGGGCTCCGGCCAGGCGCACCCGGGGCAGTCGAAGCCGCCGTGCTGGTTGAGCAGGGGGAGCGTGCGCAGGCCGCTCGCGACACCCGCCTCCCCGAAGACGTGGGCCAGGCCATGGACCACCCCGGGCACACCTGCAGCACTGCTCTTCGGTGGCCCGACGCGCAGGCTCTTCTCGGGGGCGTCGGTGCGGGCTTCGTCGCTCACGTCGGTCACGCTGCCGACCCTACGCCGGAAGTGTCCGTGTCGGGAGAGGGATGCTGGTCGGGGTGGTTTGGTGGTGGACTGCGTGCGGGCCGGGCTGTTCGGTGTCGTGCCGGATGGCCCTTTCGGTGGTGCCGGGAAGGGTGGGAACCGGAGGGCCGGGCGACCGGGGGCCAGGAAGTCGGGCCGAGGCAGTCTCGCATGTGGGGGGCGGAGTGCAAGACTGGCGGCATGGGAGTCGTCACTGACCGACGGCGCGTCGTCCGCGTCCGTGACCGCGCTCGCTCGGAGCGGCCGGACACGCTGGCCGTCGAGGAGCCACTGATGGTCCGGCTGGTCGGGCCCGGCGCGCGGGCCGCAGCGCCGCTGCCGCTCGGCAGGGTGGTACCGGTGGGCGGGGTGCCGGCGGACGGCGCCGCGCCTGAGGCGCAGTCCGCCGGGACCACGCTGACCGTGACGATGCGTACTCCCGGCGACGACTTCGACCTCGTGGCCGGCTGGCTGGTCTCGGAAGGTGCGGTGGCCGCGCCGGACGACATAGCGGCGATGCGCCTGTGCCCCGACGAGGACAACACCGTCGAGGTGGCGCTCGCGCGCGGCGTCGAGCCCCCGCGGCAGCGGGCCTTCGCGACGACCAGCGCGTGCGGGGTCTGCGGGTCGGACACCGCGGTGGAGGTGCGGGCCGCGCTGCGGTGGCCGGTCACGGGTGACCCGGTGACAGTCGGCGCCGAGGTGATCACGTCGCTGCCCGACCGGCTGCGCGAACGTCAGCGCGCCTTCGAGCGGACCGGCGGCCTGCATGCCGCAGGCCTGTTCACCGCCGACGGCGAACCGCTGTACGTCCGCGAGGACGTCGGCAGGCACAACGCCGTCGACAAGGTGGTCGGGGCGGCGCTGCGCGACGGCGCCCTGCCCGCCGCCGGGACGATCCTCCAGGTCAGCGGGCGAGCGTCGTTCGAGCTGGTGCAGAAGGCCGCGCGGGCCGGTATCCCGGTGCTCTCCGCCATCTCGGCGCCGTCTACCCTCGCGGTGGACCTCGCCGACGAGTGCGGACTGACCCTGCTCGGCTTCGTGCGCGGCGACTCGATGAACGTCTATTCGCGGGCGGACCGGGTGCTCTGACTCGGTCGAGGCGGGGCGCACCTGGCTGAGACGAGGGTGCGCGGGGCGGTCTCACGTGGCCCACGCACCTCGTTGGCCGAGCAGCTGCGCCCTCAGCGGAGCAGAGGTCGTGCGGCCCGGCGGTGAGTCGCGCGGCGACACGTACGAAACTCGCTGATCGAACCACTTCTTACGACAGGGGGCAGACACCTGCCTGCTCCAGAAGCCACGCATCGACGCTCGCTCAGTGAGGGAGACTATGCTCCGGTTCCACTTCACGTCCGACGATCTCGCACGGGTCCGGATCGCACCCGGAGCCGACCCGATGTGGGAGACGCTGCTCAGCGCCCACCTGGTCAACGAGCTCCGAGAGGTCCGGACGTTCGGGGTGTGGCGCTCGCGGGTCGTCGCCGACCTGCCCCGGCTTGCTCTGCCGTACCTGCACCTGACGCCTCCCCGCGGGTACTCGCCGGACTTCCTCACGCCGGCCGACGGGACGACCGACTTCGCCGATGGGCTGGACGGCGTCCTCTTCACGCACCGGGACCGGCTGCGGACCGACATCGACCGCCTCTGCGAGCAGAAGGACGTCTCGACGTGGGCGTCGGACCTCCGGGACGGCCTGGTCAAGGCGGTGGACGGGCTGGGTGCGACGATGTCCGCCTACCACGCCCACGCGATCGAGCCGTACTGGGCACGGATCCGTGCCGCGGTGGACGCCGACCTCATGGTCCGCGCTCGGGTGGTGGCGATGAGTGGTGTGGAAGGTGTGCTGTCGTCCCTGCACTCCACCGTGACCTGGGACGCACCGGTCCTGACGATCGACAACCCGACCGTGGATCGTGACGTCCACCTGACGGGACGCGGGCTGCGGCTGGTGCCCTCGTACTTCTGCTGGCGCAAGCCCATGACCTTCGCCGATCCGGAGCTCGAGCCGGTGCTCCTTTTCCCGATCGAGCACTGCGTGAGCCTGGTCGGCGCCCCGGGGGCCGACCAGCGGGCGCCGCTGGCCAGCCTGCTGGGCCGGACACGTGCGGCTGCGCTGCAGGCGCTGGTGCAGCCGGCGACGACGTCGGGGCTGGCCCGGCGGCTCGGAGCCTCCCTGGCCTCCGCGTCGGAGCACGCGACCGTGCTGCGCAGGGCCGGGCTGATCCGCTCCACACGGTGCGGGAACCAGACGTCTCACGAGCTCACCGCGTTGGGCCACGGGTTGCTGAGCGGTTCGCCGGCCTGACTGAGCTGGTACGAGAGAGCGCGTCGCGCCCCGCGCGCCCGCGACTGGGGGGCGGGGGCGCGGGGCGCGACGTCGGCAGGTGGGTCAGAGGGTCAGCAGTTGCGGACGAACCAGACCGGGCTCCAGCCGCCGAAGTCGCCCCGGTTCACGGAGCGGATCTCGTAGGCCGTCGACGCGGGCGCGACCTGGGTCGAGCCGTTCTGGCCGTAGAACCGGGCGACGGTCCCTCTGGTCTGGTTGTTGTTGAACCCGCCGTTGCCGATCCAGTTGGACAGGGCGTACTTGTGGCAGTTGTACAGGTGGAAGATCTTCCACTTGTCGTGGCTGGTGTCCCAGGCCCAGGCACAGAGCGTGGCGTACTCGCACGTGTACTCGCCGCCGGGGTTGGCGTACGAGACGGCCACGGTCGGGCTGATGGTCGGCACCGCCATGGCGCCGAAGTCACCGCCGGACCTGGCCTCGGCTGGTGCCGGAGGCAGGACGAATGTCCGGTCCTGCGTGGAGACGTCGGTGACGCGGGTGCCGTCCGGTGCGACTGAGCCCTGGCCGGCGTCGGATGCCTGCGCCACCTGGGAGCCGCCGACAACGAGGAGGAGCGCCGTCAGTAGTCCCGACAGCGTGGTGAATGTTCGCTTCTGGGTTGTCATCCCATCTTCCGTCCTGCCCCGTGCTCACATCACCCGACCCTGTGCCGGGCTGCTGCGCGGAACACCCCGAATCTAGGAACAGAGGAGTCCCGCCGCGGCGACGTTCGGCAGCGGATGAAAGTTTCGGCGCAGGCCGAAATGCCGTCCTGCGGCGTACCAGGGTGTGCGCCGAGGCCGTTACCCCGCGAAGAGCGGGATGACGCTCCTGATCGTCTGGAACAGCCCGTAGGCCAGCGGGACGGTCACGACGAGCCAGGTGACGACCAGTCGCGGGACCTGGCTCGACGTCGGTTCCGGGGTCGGCTCCGGCATGGTCACACCTTTCCCTCGGCGAACGCGCCGGCGGAGCCTGCGGGCTCGTGGAACCGGGCCGCGACCGGCCGGATCAGGATGTTGGCCACGAACCCGACCGCGAGCACGCCCACCATGGTGAACAGCGCGGGCCGGTAGTCGGCCGCGACGAGCTCGCCCGGCGTCCCCTGCGCGTCGAGGAACCCGTTGATGATCAGCGGGCCTGCGATGCCCGCAGCGGACCACGCGGTGAGCAGGCGGCCGTGGATGGCGCCCACCTGGAACGTGCCGAACAGGTCGCGCAGGTAGGCGGGGGCCGTCGAGAACCCGCCGCCGTAGAAGGAGATGATCACGGCGGCGACGAGCACGAAGATCATGGTGGACAGGTGCCCGACGGTGGCCAGGAGGACGTACAGGACCATCCCGACGCCCAGGTACAGGACGTAGGTCGGCTTGCGACCGATGTAGTCCGACGTCGACGACCACACGAAGCGGCCCGCCATGTTGAACAGGGACAGGAACGCGACGAAGCCGGCCGCCGTCGTCGGCGCGACCGAGGACATGCCGCCGCTGCGGAAGAAGTCCTGGATCATCGGTGCGGCCTGTTCCAGGATGCCGATTCCCGCCGTCACGTTGCAGAACAGGGCGATCCACAGGAACCAGAACTGCGGGGTCCTGATGGCGTTGGCCGCCGAGACGTCGGCGGCCGACACCATGGGCTTGGCGGTCACCGCACCGGCGTCGAAGCCGGCCGGCGTCCAGCCGGGCGGCGGAACCTTCACCGTGAACACGCCCAGCATCATCACGAGGAAGTACCCGACGCCCAGGGTGACGAAGAGCGAGGTGACGGCGCTGCCGGAGGCCACGGAGGTGGGGTCGGCAGGGTCGTAGCCGCTGTCGTAGAGGGCCATGAGCTGGCGGGACAGCGGCGAGGCGACGAGCGCACCGCCACCGAACCCCATGATCGCCATGCCGGTAGCCAGGCCCGGGCGGTCCGGGAACCACTTGATCAGCGTGGACACCGGCGAGATGTAGCCGATGCCGAGCCCGATCCCGCCGAGGAAGCCGTACCCGAGGTAGACCAGCCACAGCTGAGACGTCGCGATGCCGAGCGCGCCGACCAGGAACCCGGAGGCCCAGAAGCAGGCGGAGGCGAACATCGCCGCGCGGGGTCCTGCGCGCTCCACCCAGGTGCCGAGGACCGCTGCCGACAGTCCGAGCATGACGATGGCGATGGAGAAGATGACGCCGATCGCCGTCAGGCTCGACTCGAAGTGGTTGACCAGGGCGTTCTTGTAGACGCTGGTGGCGTACGCCTGGCCGATGCAGAGATGGATGGCGAGCGCCGCCGGCGGGATGAGCCACCTGCTGTAACCGGGCTTGGCTACCGTGTGCTCGCGGTCGAGGAACGACAGCGCCACGGAGCACCTCCTCGTGCTCGGGGGATCCTGCCGCGGTAATACGGTTTCACCCGTTTTGTTTGCGCACGCTACTGGCGGTGGATGCTCCGGTCAATGGTCGGCGGCATTCGCGTCGGCGCTCGTCCGCGCCCGTCTCCTGACCTGGCGGGGTCAGTGCTGGGGGCTGCGCACGGCCGCCAGGAAGAGTGGCAGGGCGGTCTCGGTGTGGGCGATGCGCAGGAGGTACGGGCGGTCGACGACCATCCGGGCAGCGGGCGCGGTCGGCATCGCGCCGCTCGTCTCCACGCCGATCTCGGTGACGGCGGCCGCGACGGTGCCGTCCGCGTCCAGGCTCAGGTAGGCCTGCTGCCACACCTGGCTCACCTGCAGCGGTTCGGCGGTCGTGATGCCGGACAGGTCGGGCCCGTCGTACAAGCCCCCCAACCCGGCCTCCGCCAGTGCAGGGGCCAGGTCAAGGGCGGGCGGCTCCAGCTCCAGCGTCGGCATGGCGAGCTCGACGGTCCGCGGCGGCGCGTCGTCGAGGGTGCTCGTGAGCGCCGTCAGGGTCTCGGGAGAGACCTCCGCCGGATCCGTGCCGGCGGGCGGCAGGAGCACGTCCGCGTGGAACGCGTCGACGTAGGGCAGGCGGACGGCGGCCCAGCCGCCACTCTCGGCATAGGCCCACGACTGGGCACCGTGCAGCATCTCGGTGGGTTCCGTGCCGTCGGGTCCGGTGAAGTCCTCGTCGCGGGTGGCGCTCTCCTCGAACGGGGTCTCCCAGGCCGCCGCGAGCAGCACCGCGTTCTGCAGCACCAGGCGCAGCGCCGGGTCCGGCTCGAGCGCCGACTCCTCGATCAGACCGCCGGTGTGGTGGTCCACCCAGGCGTCCAGGACCGCCTTGCCCTCGTCGGTACCCAGGTCGGTGCCCTGCACACCCGCGTCGAACGCGGTGGCGAGCGCGTCGAGATAGTCCTGCTCGACGGCGAGGCCGTCGTCGAGCACCGCCTGGTTCGCCAGGTGCAGCACCGGACGGTCGGGGAGCTCGTCGTCCTGCACGACGCCCGGATCGCCGTCGTGCTTCGCGAGCGCACCCTGCAGCGCGTTGTAGGCGGACGTGCGGTCCTCGCCCGGGGCGCCCAGCGCCGCGTCCAGGGACGCGGCGGTCTCCCCGCGGGCCCCCTCTGCGAGCAGCGCCAGGGCGAAGGCCAGCGACGCCGGGGAGACCAGGGTGTTCGCGTCGGGCTCCGCGGTGGCGCCCAGCGCGAGCAGGCCGAGCTCCTCGGTGGCGCGGGCGGCGTCGGCGCTCGCGGTTGCGTCGGCGGGCGTGACGACCAGCCGCGCGGGCGTCGGAGCGCTCCATGCCCTCGTCAGGGCCGGGCCCGCAGGCGGCCAGGGCGAGGACGGCTGTCGCGACCACCGCGGTGGTCGCCGTCCTCCGGTGGTGAGGGGTGCGAGGGGTGGGGCGGCGACGCTGCACGTTTTCCTCCTGAGGTACTGGCGCTGGGGTACCGGCGCGGGTCCTGACCTGTCTGTGTGGTGACCTGGCCCGGCCTTGCAGCGACCCGCGCGTACCTGGCGCCCAGGCCACCGGGATGTCCCGGCGGCTGACACGCACTGCAGGATGCGACAAGTGTCAGTGGTGCCAGGCACAATCTGTCCCGACCTTCTACACGTGAGGCAAGGAACAAAGTGGCAAGCATCAACCGGCGGATCGCCGAGGAGCTGGGTGTTCGGGACGGGCAGGTGACGGCGGCGGTCGACCTGCTCGACGGCGGCGCGACAGTGCCGTTCATCGCCCGCTACCGCAAGGAGGCCACTGGCACGCTCGACGACGCGCAGCTGCGCACCCTCGAGGAGCGGCTGCGGTACCTGCGTGAGCTGGAGGAACGGCGCGCGGCGATCCTGTCGTCGGTCCAGGAGCAGGGCAAGCTCACGGACGAGCTGCGCGCCCAGATCCTCTCGGCGGAGACGAAGTCGCGCCTGGAGGACATCTATCTCCCGTACAAGCCGAAGCGGCGCACCAAGGCGCAGATCGCGCGCGAGGCCGGCCTGGAGCCGCTCGCCCTCGCGCTGCTCGGCGACCCGGCGCTCGACCCGGCGACGGCCGCCGGACCGTACGTCGACGCGGACAAGGGCGTGGCCGACACAGACGCGGCGCTCGCCGGCGCCCGCGCGATCCTCGTGGAGCGCATGGGCGAGGACGCCGACCTGATCGGCACGCTGCGCGAGCGGCTCTGGAAGCGGGGGCGCATGCTGTCCGCCGTCCGCGACGGCGCGCAGGACAAGGGCGCCAAGTTCTCCGACTACTTCGAGTTCTCCGAGGCGCTGTCCAGCCTGCCCTCGCACCGGGTGCTCGCTCTCTTCCGGGGCGAGAAGGAGGACGTGCTGGACCTGACGATCGAGCCGGAGGAGGGCATCGAGGCCGGTGTGCCGACGTCGTACGAGGCGACCATCGCGCACCAGTTCGACATCGCGAACCAGGGTCGTCCGGGCGATCGCTGGCTCACCGACACCGTGCGCTGGGCCTGGCGCACCAAGATCCTGGTGCACCTCGGCATCGACGTGCGGCTGCGGCTGCGCTCGGAGGCGGAGGACGAGGCCGTGCGCGTGTTCGCGGCCAACCTGCGCGACCTGCTCCTTGCGGCACCCGCCGGCACACGGGCCACGATGGGCCTCGACCCGGGGCTGCGCACCGGCGTCAAGGTCGCTGTCGTGGACGCGACGGGCAAGGTCGTCGAGTACGCGACGATCTATCCGCACGTGCCGGCGAACCGCTGGGAGGAGTCGCTCGCCACGCTGGCGGCCCTGGCCAAGAAGCACGACGTCGACCTGGTGGCGATCGGCAACGGGACGGGGTCGCGCGAGACCGAGCGGCTCGCCGCCGATCTCATGAAGAGGGCGCCGGAGCTCGGCCTGACCAAGGCCATCGTGTCCGAGGCGGGGGCGTCGGTGTACTCGGCGTCCGCCTACGCGAGCGCGGAGCTGCCCGACCTCGACGTGTCCATCCGGGGAGCGGTCTCCATCGCGCGCCGGCTGCAGGACCCGCTCGCCGAGCTCGTGAAGATCGACCCCAGGTCGATCGGCGTGGGCCAGTACCAGCACGACATCACCGAGACCAAGCTGTCGCGGTCGCTGGACGCCGTGGTCGAGGACTGCGTGAACGGTGTGGGGGTCGACCTCAACACCGCCTCCGTCCCGCTGCTGTCGCGTGTCTCGGGCATCACCTCGACGCTCGCGGAGAACATCGTGTCGTTCCGCGACACCAACGGTCCGTACTCGTCGCGTGCGGGGCTCAAGAAGGTGCCGCGGCTGGGACCCAAGGCGTTCGAGCAGTGCGCGGGGTTCCTCAAGGTCTCGGGCGGCGGCGAGCCGCTGGACTCGTCGTCGGTGCACCCCGAGGCGTACCCGCTGGCGCGGCGCATCGTGACGGCGTCGGGTGCCGACGTCCAGGCCCTGATCGGCAACGGCAGCGCGCTGCGTACGCTGCGGCCCACCGACTTCGTCGACGAGACGTTCGGGCTGCCGACGGTCACCGACATCTTCGCCGAGCTGGAGAAGCCGGGCCGCGACCCGCGCCCGGCGTTCACCACCGCGTCCTTCGCGGAGGGTGTCGAGACGCTCGGCGACCTGGTGCCAGGCATGGTGCTCGAAGGACAGGTCACGAACGTCGCCGCGTTCGGCGCGTTCGTGGACATCGGGGTGCACCAGGACGGTCTCGTGCACGTCTCGGCGATGTCCAAGAACTTCGTCAGCGACCCGCGGGAGGTCGTGAAGTCCGGGGACATCGTCAAGGTCAAGGTCATGGACGTGGACCTGCAGCGCAAGCGGGTCGCCCTCACCTTGCGCCTTGACGACGAGATCGGTGCGGACACCGGCGGTCGTACGTCCGGCGGATCCCGAGCCGGCGGGCAGGGCTCCCGGCAGGACGGCCAGGGCGGCGGTGGTCAGCGCGGCGGACGCCAGGGTGGTGGACGGCCGGGCGGTGGCGAGGGCCGTGGCCGGGACGGGCGCGGTCAGGGCTCGGGCGGGCAGGCCGGCCGCGGGCGACCCGCGCCCGCGGACACCGCGATGGCGGACGCGCTGCGCAAGGCAGGCCTCGCCTGACTGGTCAGGCGCCGCGGCCGGGTCAGACGCACTGGTCATCCGAGTGAACCGTACGTCTGACCGATTCGTAAGGTTCCGAGCTGGCGTATCCCCTGGCGACCGGCCCGCCAGGGGGCCACGATGACGACATGAGCCTTTCTGAAGAGTCGTTCGACGTCATCGTGATCGGCGGAGGGCCGGTGGGGGAGAACGCGGCCGACCGCGCCTCGCGCACCGGTCTCTCCGTCGCCCTGGTCGAGTCGGAGCTCCTGGGCGGTGAGTGCTCCTACTGGGCCTGCATGCCGTCCAAGGTGCTGCTGCGCGCGGGCGCGGTCCGCGCTCTCGCGCGCGAGACGCCTGGCCTGCGGGATCCCGGCGCGCCCGACATCGCCGCCGTCTTCGCCCGCCGCGACGAGATCACGAGCAACTGGGACGACTCCGGGCAGGTCTCCTGGGTCGAAGGTGCCGGCCTGACGCTGGTGCGCGGGCACGGCCGACTGGCCGGCGAGCGGCTCGTCGAGGTCACGGTGCCGGAGAGCGGTGCCGCCTCCGAGAGCGGTCTCGGGGAGGCAGAGGCGGGGGCGACCCCGGTGACCCGGCTGCTGCGGGCTCGGCACGCGGTGATCGTCGCGACCGGCAGCGTGCCGGTCCTGCCGGACACCCCGGGGCTGGCGGAGGCGGCACCCTGGTCGAGCCGCGAGGCGACGTCGGCGGAGGCGGTCCCCGAGTCGCTGGTGGTCGTCGGCGGCGGCGTGGTCGGTGTCGAGATGGCGAACGCGTACGCGGACCTCGGCGCGCAGGTGACGCTGGTGTCGCGCGGCGGGCTGCTGTCGGGCGCGGAGCCGTTCGCCGGTGAGATGGTCGCCGAGTCGCTGAGCGGGCTGGGGGTGGACGTCCGCACGGGCACCGAGGTCGGCTCGGTCGAGCGGCCCGGCGTCGGGCTCGAGGGCGGCGTGCCGGGCCCGGTGACCGTCACCCTGTCCGACGGCGGGAAGATCACCGCCGCCGAGATCCTCGTGGCGACCGGCCGCGTGCCGCGCACGGGCGACCTCGGCGTGGAGAGCGTGGGCCTGGACGGGTCGGCGCTCGGCCGTGGTGGAGCCCTGGTCGTCGACGAGTCGATGCAGGTCAGCGGCGTCTCGGGCGGCTGGCTGTACGCGTGCGGTGACGTAACGGGCCGCGCGCCGACCACCCACCAGGGCAAGTACCAGGCGCGCGTCGTCGGCGACGTGGTCGCCGCGCGGTACGGCACGGAGGTGGGGGACCGCAGCCCCACGAGCGGCGACCCGGAGCCCGCCGTCGGGCAGGAGGGCAAGGCCTGGTCACGGTATGCCGCCTCCGCCGACCGCACGGCCCGTGTGCAGGTGGTGTTCACGCGGCCGCAGGTGAGCTGGGTGGGGCCGACGGAGCACGAGGCACGCGCGGCGGGGCTTCCCGTGGAGGCGGTGTCGTACGACCTGTCCTGGGTGGGCGGGGCGAGCGTGGAGTCGCCCGGCTACTCGGGCCGGGCCCAGGTGCTGATCGACACGCAGCGACGGGTCCTCGTGGGCGCGACCTTCGTGGGCCCCGATGCCGGGGAGATGCTGCACGCCGCGACCATCGCCGTCGTCGGAGAGGTGCCGCTGGACCGCTTGTGGCACGCGGTCCCCGCCTACCCGACGGTCAGCGAGGTCTGGCTCCGCTTCCTGGAGTCCTACGGCCTCTGACCTTCGAGGCCTAAGTTTCTTCGTTCTGGAGCCGTCCAGAGCGAAGAAACTTAGGCCTCGAAGAGGGTCGGGCGAGAGGTCGGGCGTGGTGGCTACTCGGTCGGGGTGAGCGAGCCGTCCGAGCTGAAGACGAGGCCGAGCGTGACCTCGCCCTGCTGAAGCGCCGACTTGGTCAGCGGACCACCAGCGTCGAGCGAGCGGAACTCCGCGAACTCCAGGCCGTAGGTCTCCACGAGGCCCGGCTGGCAGAACGGACGCTCCGTGCACTCCGGCGGGCCGCCCAGCACGAGCCCGCCGCAGGCCTCGGCGAGCTCGCTGAGCGTGGCGACACCGTGCTCGTCCGCGAAGGCCTTGGTCACGGCGAACGCGTTCTGGTCCTGCGCGGGGGAGGGCTCGCCGAACACGAGGCCGATCTCCTGGCCCAGCCCGGTGAGCGCCTCGACGGTGGCGCCGAGGTCGCTGCTCGCCACCGCCGCGGCGTCGGCCCCGTTGACGTCCTTGTTGATGAACTCCGTGAGGGTGCCCACGTACTCGGGGATCACCTGGACCTGCTCGCCGTCCTCCAGGGCGGGGAGGTAGGCCTCACGGTTGCCGATGGTGGTGACCTCGGCGTCGTAGCCGGCGGAGTTCAGCACCGTCGCGTAGATGGTGCCGAGCGTGGCGCTCTCCGCGAAGTCGGCGGCGCCGACGACGATCGTGCCGCTGCCGCTCTGCTCCGGGTCGTCGAGGCCTGCCTCGGCCACGAACTCCTCCGCGACCTCCTTCGAGGTGCGGCGCTCGACGTCCACCGCCTTGTTCAGGCCGATGAGGGTGTCGGTGTCGAGTGCGGCCGAGACCGTGTCGAGGAGCGGGATCAGCGTGTCGTCGCCCTCGACGGCCGCCGCGTTGACCGCCGGGATGATGTTGTCGACGGTCTGCAGCTGCTTGTCGTCCTCGAGCACCACGAGCTCGTCGCCGGGTACTGCCTCGCAAGCGGCAGCGCTCGAGCCGCTCGTCGAGGCGCTGCCGACGGTCCCTCCGGCTGAGCCCGGTTCGCCGCAAGCGGTCAGGAGAGTGAGGCTGACGACGGCTGCTGCGGCGCCGAGCGCCCTGGGCAGGGACACATGCGTACGGGGGAACTTCATCGAAATATCTCCGAACGTGGGTGACGTACAGCTGTTCTACGGCTTTGATCGCTCCCATTCGACCCCGGCGGACGGGCGATGGCAAGGGGAAAACCCGCTCGTGAGGATGTCGTTACATTCAGTGGTGTGCTGCGGCGATCCCCGCGTTGCGCGAGCGGGCGCCGAACGAGCCGGAGAGGAGCACGGCGCGGCGTCGGGTGAAGAGACGCCCCAGCTCGGAGGCGATCGCGTTGCCCCGGCCCGAGACGACGCTGGGCCGGCGGTTGCCGCGGTCCAGTGAGCGCAGGCCCGTCTCGACGACCTGCCCGGGCGTCTGGTAGCTGCCGTTGTAGGCGCCGCCCGCGAGGTCGTCGAAGAACTCGGTGCGGGTCAGGCCCGGGGCGAGGGACAGCACGCGGAGACCGTTCGACCGCGACTCGTACCACAGCGCCTCGGTGAAGCTCAGGACGAAGGCCTTGGCGGCCGAGTAGACGGCCATGTCGGGCCCGGGCAGGTAGGCGGCCATGCTCGCGACATTGACCAGGACCCCGCGCCCGGACTGCCGGAGGGGCTCGATGAACGCGCGGGAGATGTCGACGAGGTTCGCCACGTCGACGGCGATCTCGTCCTGCAAGCGATCCGGGTCCTCCTCGTGGAAGGGGCCGTCGGTGCCGAAGCCGGCGTTGTTGACGAGGCCGGTCACGGTGAGACCGCGCGTCGCGACCTCGTCGGCGAGGGCCTGCCCGGCGCCGCGCACGCTGAGGTCAAGGGCGATCGGGGTGGCGCGCACGCCGTGGTCGCGTTCGACCTCGCTCGCGAGCTCTTGCAGGCGGTCGAGGCGGCGGGCGACCAGGATCACGTCGGAGCCGCGCTTCGCGAGGGCTCGTGCGAAGGCGGCCCCGATCCCGGAGCTGGCGCCGGTGACGATGGTGGTCTGCGAGGTGAAGTCGATGTCGGCCATGCTGCACTGTAGGCAGAGTGTTGCACTGAGTGCAAGCATTAGCACCGAGGGTAAGATCACCACATGGACTCGACTCCCGTCACCCCGAGCCTGCGCGAGCGAACGCGCAGGGCCGTCCATGCCGAGATCACGGACACGGCCCTGCGCCTGTTCGCGGAGCAGGGCTTCGAGGCGACCACCGTCGACCAGATCGCGGCCGCGGCGGGGATCTCGAGGCGGTCGTTCTTCCACTACTTCGGGAGCAAGGAGGACGTCGTCCTGGGTGACCTCGAGGCGCTCGGGCTGCGCGTGCGCGACGCGCTCGAGGCGCGCCCGGCGGCGGAGACGGCCTGGGAGGCGCTGCGTGCGGCACTCAAGACCCTGCAGGGCCCTGACACCGACGCCGTGACGGAGCTGCAGATCGCGGGCATGTACGCGGACGCGCCGTCGCTCCGCGCGAAGCACCTCGAGAAGCACCTCCGCTGGCAGGAGCTGTTCGCCCCGGAGATCGAGCGTCGTCTCGGCATCGCACCGGGCGCCACGGCCGACCCGCGCGCCCGTGCCGTCATCGCGGCGGCGCTCGCCTGCCTCGACATAGCCGTCGAGGCCTGGCGGGAGTCGGGCGGCACGGCTGATCCCGTGGACCTGTTCGACGCGGCAGTCGCGGCGGTCCGGGCCTGACGCCAGGGGTCCCCGGCGCCGCGGCCCTGACCGGCGCCGAGGCCCCTACCGCACGCCGGCCCGCAGCGGGGCCGGGGTGGCCAGGCGCTGCCCGATCGCGAGCACCGCGTCGATCGCGAGGCAGAGCGCAGCGACCAGCACGCCGCCCGCCAGCACCTCGCCGTACCGCTGCGTACCCATGCCGAGCGCGATGATCTGACCCAGTCCACCGCCCCCGGCGAGCGCCGCGAGCGGGATGGTGGCGACCACCTGCACGATGGTGGTCCGCAGCCCGGCGGAGACGAGCGTGGTGGCGAGCGGCAGCTCGACCTGCAGCAGGATGCGGCCACCGCTCATGCCCATGCCGCGGGCCGCGTCGCGGGCGTCCGGGTCGGCGCCGCGTACGCCCTCGTAGGTGTTGACCAGGAGTACGGGCACGGCGAAGAACGCGGCGGCGATGACGGTGGCGGTGTTGCCGAACAGCCCGCCGGCGGCGAGCAGGAAGATGATGCCGAGCGTCGGCAGCGCGCGGGAGGCGTTGGTGAGCCAGACGACCAGGCCCGCGCCCCGTCCGCTGTGTCCCAGCCAGGCACCCAGCGGGATCGCCAGCGCGGCCGCTGCAGCGGTGGCCGCTGCGGTCATGAGCAGGTGCTCGCCGGTCAGCTCCAGCACGCCGCCCGGCTCGGTCCAGGTCAGCGGATCGTTGAGCCACACGAGGGCTTCGTCGACGACGCCGGTGGTGGCGCTCATGAGGTCCTCCCGCGCAGCCAGGGGGTCAGGGCTCTGCCTGCCGCCCAGAGCGCGAGGTCCAGCACCAGGGCGAGCAGGATCGTCGCGAGCGTGGCCGTCATGATCTCGGCCCGGTAGAAGTTGTTGCGGAAGCCCTGGAACATGAGCTGTCCCAGCCCCCCGTACCCGACGATGACGCCGACGGTGACCAGCGCGACGGTGGACACGGTGGCCAGCCGCAGGCCGGCGACGATGCTCGGCAGCGCGCTCGGCATGGCCACCTGGACGAGCAGCCGCGCCGGCCCGTAGCCCAGGCCCCGGGCGGCGTCGATGACGGCCGGGTCCACGGTGGCGAGCCCGGCCACCGTGTTGCGCAGGATGATGAGCAGGGCGTAGACCACGAGGCCCACCAGGACGGGCGTGCGGCCGATCCCGAGCAGCGGCGCGAGGATCGCGAACAGGGCCAGCGACGGCACCGTGTACATGACGGCGACCGCGCCGAGCACCGGCCCGGACAGCCACCGGGACCGGGAGATCAGGACCCCCAGCGGGACGGCGATGGCCGCGGAGATCGCGACGGCCTCGATGGTCAGTCCGGCGTGCTCGACGGTGCGCTGCCACAGGAGGGGCGCGTTGTCGACCACGTAGGACCAGGAGAACCAGGGATTACCGGGCATGCCTGAGAACCTACCGTGGTGACACCCGGTAGGTTCTCAGGCATGGCTGCCCGAACCGTGATCGAGCTGGATTCCGTCCGTAAGGCATACGGGGACGGCACCGTAGCTGTCGAGGAGCTGAGCTTCGCCGTCCGCGAGCACGAGGTGCTCGCGCTGGTCGGCCCGTCGGGCTGCGGCAAGTCCACCACGCTGCGCATGGTCAACCGCCTGGTGGAGCCGACGTCCGGCCGCATCCTGCTGAACGGCGAGGACGTGACCACCGCCGATCCAGTGGCTCTGCGCCGCCGGATCGGGTATGTGATCCAGAACGTCGGGCTGTTCCCGCACCGGACCGTCGAGGCGAACATCTCGACGGTACCTGCCCTGCTGGGCTGGGACCGCAAGCGCACGCGGGCGCGCGTCAGCGAGCTCCTCGACCTGGTGGGTCTGCCAGCCGCGACCTACGCGAAGCGGTACCCGCACGAGCTGTCCGGGGGCGAACGGCAGCGCATCGGCGTCGCCAGGGCCCTGGCCACCGACCCACCGGTGCTGCTGATGGACGAGCCGTTCGGCGCCGTCGACCCGGAGTTCCGCAGGCATCTGCAGACGGAGTTCGCGCAGATCCAGGCCGAGACCGGAACCACAGTGATCCTCGTCACGCACGACATCGACGAGGCGGCTCGCCTCGGTGACCGCATCGCCGTGCTGTCGCGCGGCGGACGGCTCGAACAGGTGGCGAGCCCGCTCGCGGTGCTGGCGCACCCGGCGTCGGACCGGGTGCGGGACTTCATCGGCGACGGGTCCGCCTCGCGCATGCTCGCTCTCGCCCAGGTGCAGGCGAACGATCTGGAGAGCGCGGACCGGATAGTCCAGCCGGCTCCGGCCCCCGTGCGGCTCGGCGCACGGCTCACCGACGCGTTCGAGGCGGTGGCGGCGCTGCCGGGCTCGGCGATGGGCCGCGTGCCGGTCGTCGGCGAGTCGGGCAGCATCTTCGGGTCGCTCACCGCTGACGGGATCCTCGGCGCGCTGCGGCGGGCCGCGGACGCCGCGGCGGCCGACCCGGGCGCCGCGATCGCCCAGGACGCGAGAGAAGACGCGACGGAGGACGCCGTACAGGACGAGCCCGGCCGCGAACCGGCAGTGTGACGGACGCCGCGTCTCGCGGGTGGGCGGGCCGGGACCTCGCGGAAGCGGTCGGCGATAGTCTCGGTGCGTGACCAACGCCCGTGTAGCCCTCGCGACCTGCTCCCAGCTACCCGACCTCCACAAGGACGATGTGCCGCTGATCGCCGCGCTGGCCGAGCGCGGCGTGACCGCCGAGCCCGCGGTGTGGGACGACCCGGCAGTGGACTGGTCGGCGTACGACCTCGTCCTTGTCCGCTCCACCTGGGACTACTCGCCGCGCCACGACGAGTTCGTCGCGTGGGCACGCGCCCTGCCCAAGGTGGTCAACTCCGCCGACGTCATCGAGTGGAACACCGACAAGCGGTACCTGCGGGAGCTCGACGCCGCCGGCGTCCCGGTGATCCCGACGATCTGGCTCGACCCCGCGCGGCACCTGTCCAAGCGCGCGGTGCACACCCGGATGCCCGCGTTCGGCGACTTCGTCGTCAAGCCGGTCGTGAGCGCGGGCGCTCGGGACGCCGGCCGGTACCAGCCCGTCTCCGCCGAGTCGCGGGGGCGCGCCATCGCGCACGCCGTCCGGCTGCTCGACGAAGGCCGCTGGGTGATGATCCAGCCGTACGTCACCTCCGTGGACACGGCCGGCGAGACCTGCCTGATCTTCATCGACGGTGAGCTCACGCACGCGGTGCGCAAGAACGCGCTGCTCACCGGCCCGGCCGAGGACTCGGGGGAGCTGTACGCGGCCGAGGAGATGTCCGCCTTCGAGGCCACGCCGGCGCAGATCGAGGTGGCGCAGCGCGCGCTCGCCGTGGCCAGGGAGGCGACCGGCTCCGACCTCACCTACGCGCGCGTCGACCTGGTCTCCGGCGACGACGGCGCGCCCATGGTCATCGAGCTGGAGCTCACCGAGCCGTCGCTCTGGATGAAGTACGGGTCGGGCGTCGAGGACAAGCTCGCCGACGCCGTGGTCAAGCTGCTGGGCTGATTCGCGGGGGTCTCTCCATCGAATGGTTGAGACGAGAACCGAACTCTTCGGCGATGCCGGAGGCCCTGCCTGGTTGATGAAGTTGCTGCCATGGCAGAAACACGCGTGCGTGCACGCTTCTCAGACCGGTTGACCTCCCGCAGGGGTGCGTGGCTCTCGATCGGTATCGCAGTGCTGGTCCTCGTCACGCTGTTCGGTGCGTTCGGTCAGGCGACGGCACCCACGGGGAATGACGCCGCCCCGCCCGACTCCGAGTCGGCGCGGGTGAGCGAGCTGCTCGCGCAGTTCCCGGACGCCGACGAGCAGTCGGTGCTCGTCGTCGCCTCCCGCGCCGACGGCGGCGACCTCACGGACGCCGACATGCAGTCGCTCGACGGGCTGGTGCCGGTGCTCGACGAGCAGACCGGCCTGTCGACGTCGGGCCCCCTGCCGAGCGAGGACGGAGCGGCTGCCGTGCTGATCGCCCCCGTCACCCTCGGCGCGGACAACGCGGAGACGGCAGACGTCATCACGGACCTGCGGGCGGAGCTCGCCGCCCACCCCGTGAGCGGGCTGGACCTGCAGGTCACGGGCGGCCCGGCGTTCGGGGCCGACGTGACCTCAGCGTTCGACGGGGCGGACTTCACGCTCCTCGCCGTCACCGTCCTCATCGTGGCCGTCCTGCTCGTGCTCACGTACCGCTCACCCGTGCTGTGGCTGGTCCCGCTCGTGGTGGTCGCGCTGGCGGACCGGCTCGCCGGCCTCGTGACGGCGTCGGCCGGGTCGGCACTGGACCTGCAGTTCGACTCGGGCATCATCAGCGTGCTGGTCTTCGGCGCCGGGACGAACTACGCGCTGCTGCTGATCTCCCGGTACCGCGAGGAGCTCCTGACGCACGAGGACCACCGCACGGCCCTCGCCGTGGCCTGGCGCAGGACCGCACCCGCCATCGTGGCGTCCAACGTGACGGTGGTGCTGTCCCTGCTCACCCTGGTGCTCGCCGTCATCCCCGGTACCAGGGGACTGGGCATCACGTCCGCCGTCGGCCTCGTGATCGCGCTGGTCGCCGTCCTGCTCGTGCTGCCGCCCGTCCTGGCCGTCTGCGGCCGCAGGGTGTTCTGGCCGTTCGTGCCGAGGCCGGGCATCGCAGCCGGCCACGGCAGGGCGTGGCGAGCCGTCGCGGTGCGCGTCGTACGCAGGCCGCTGGTCGCGCTCGGCGCCGGCGCCGTGCTGCTCGCCGTCATGGGCACGGGGCTGATCGGCACGTCCGTCGGCCTGGACCAGACCGAGAAGTTCCGGGTCCCGTCCGAGTCGGCCGCGGGCCTCGAGGTGCTCGCCGACCACTTCCCGCCCGGCGAGTCCCAGCCGATCTTCGTGGTCGCGAACACCCCGGGCGCCCAGGACGTCGCCGACGTGGCCGCGGGCCTCGACGGCGTCGTGCGGGCCACCGTGGTCGGGCAGACCGACGACGGCGACCTCAGCAAGATCATGGTGACCGGCCAGTACGCCCCTGGCACCCCGGAAAGTCTCGACCTCGTCGCCCAGCTGCGCGACCAGGTGGACACCGTTCCAGGGGCCGACGCCCTCGTGGGCGGCGCCATCGCCACCGACCTCGACGCGAGGGCCGGCAACGAGCAGGACCTCCTGCTCGTGGCGCCGCTCGTGCTCGCCGTGAGCTTCGTGGTGCTGCTCGTGGTCCTGCGGTCCGTCGTGGCGCCCGTCGTCCTGCTGCTGGTCAACGTGGCCAGCGCGGCGGCGGCGATCGGCGCGGGCGCCTGGCTCAGCCGGATCCTGTTCGACCAGCACGCACTGGACCTGCAGGTGCCGCTCCTGTCCTTCCTGTTCCTGGTCGCGCTCGGCATCGACTACACGATCTTCCTGGTCCACCGGGCACGGACCGAGGCGGCGGCGCACGGGACACGGGAGGCCATGGTGCGCGCCGTCGCCGGGACGGGCAGCGTCATCACCAGCGCAGGGATCGTCCTCGCCGGCGTGTTCGCCGCGCTCGGCCTGCTGCCGCTCGTGACACTCGGCCAGCTGGGCCTGATCGTCGGCATCGGGGTGGTCGTGGACACCCTCGTGGTCCGCACCGTCATCGTGCCCGCACTGTTCAGCCTGTTCGGCGACCGGATCTGGTGGCCTCGTGCTCCACGGCGGAAAGACGGAGAATCAGCGCATGAGCACCGCGCAGACCACCCCGCACTCGTGGGGTGACACCGGCAGGACGCCGCGGTCGAGGGCGCCCGCCCTGCGTTCCATGCAGGTCGGCCAGCACGTGATAGCGGCCGTCCTGACCGTCGTCGGCGCCGCACGGGCGATCGCGATGGGCACCCCGATCGCCCCGGCCCTCGCCGCGGCGGTCGCGGTGATCGTCTGGTACGCCGCAGGCATCACAGCGGCGCCCGGCGTGCGCAGCGCCCGCGCCGCGCGGTGGTGGCTCATCGGGCTCGCGGTGGTGTGGGTGGCCGCCGTGGCGGTCTCCGAGGAGTTCGTGTGGGTGGCCTTCCTCATCTGGCTGCTCGCCGGGCACCTTCTGCCCCCGTGGCCGTCCGTCGGTTTCTCCGTCCTCGTCCTCGCCGTCGTCGCGCTCGCCCCGGTCGTGCACGACGGCACGCCCAGCTATGCGGGGTTCTTCGGCCCGCTGATCGGCGGGGTGTTCGCCCTCGGGATCTCTCGTGGCTACCTGGAGCTGCTGCGCGACGCGCGCGAACGAGAACGGCTCGTCGCCTCGCTGCGGCAGACCCAGGACGAGATGGCGGCCATCCAGGAGGAGCTCGCGCTCACCCAGCGTCAGTCCGGCGCCGTCGCGGAGCGGACCCGGCTCTCCCGCGACATCCACGACACCGTCGCGCAGGGCCTCTCGTCGATCCGCCTGCTCGCGCACGCCGCGGCGGACCGCACGTCCGACGTCGACGCCGGCCGGGCCCTCCAGCAGGTCGAAGGGCTGGCCGGGGACAACCTCGTGGACGTGCGCCGGATCGTCGCGGCGCTCGCGCCGTCCGAGCTGGAGGACGACGCGCTCGCCGCGGCGCTCCGGCGCATGCTGGACCGGCTGCGCGCCGAGACCGGCCTCACCGCCGACCTGCGGGTCGACGACACCGTCCCGCCGCTCCCCACGGCAGCCGAGGTGGCGCTCCTGCGCACCGCGCAGTCGGCGCTCGCGAACGTCCGCCTGCACGCGGCCGCCGACCGGGTGGTGGTGAGCCTCGTCGACGCCGACGACACGGTGCGGCTCGACATCCTCGACGACGGGCGTGGGTTCGACGTCGACGCGTGGAACGCCACCGCCGCGACCGGGGGTTCGAGCTACGGCCTGCACTTCATGCGCTCACGGCTGCGGGAGCTCGGCGGCGGGCTCGACGTCGAGAGCACGCCGGGCGACGGCACGGCACTGTCGGCCTACCTGCCGCTCGGACCGACCCCGAAGGAGATCTGAATGGCGGTCACCGTGCTGCTCGTCGACGACCATCCTGTGGTGCGCACCGGCCTGCGTGCCGTCTTCGACGCGCGCCAGGACGTCACCGTCGTCGGCGAGGCGGCGACAGGGGAGGAAGCGGTGCTGCTTGCCGAGCACCTGCACCCCGACGTCGTCCTGTGCGACCTCCGGCTCGGTGAGGGGATGGACGGTGTGACCGCTACCGGAGCGCTCCGCGCGCTGCGGCCCGCACCCGCCGTCCTCATCCTCACGACGTTCGACCGCGACGCGGACATCCTCGGCGCCATCGAGGCCGGCGCGGCCGGCTACCTCCTCAAGGACGTGCCACCGGACACGATCGTCGAGGCGCTCCACACCGCTGCGGCCGGGCAGGTGTTCCTCGCGCCCGATCTCGCGACCCGGGTGATGAGCGGGATGCGGCAGCCGAGGCCGCGCCTGACCACGCGCGAGCTCGACGTGCTCGGGCACCTCGTGACGGGAGCGTCGAACAAGGAGATCGCGCGTGCGCTCTTCGTCACCGAGGCGACCATCAAGAGCCACCTGGTGCACATCTTCACCAAGCTCGACGTCGACAGCCGGGCCCGGGCGATCCACGTGGCCCGGGAGGCCGGACTGATCCGGGAAGGGTGATCCCCGGGCTTTACCAAGGTGGACGAGAAAGCGGCAGGCCCGGGAGCATTTCTGCTACCTGACCTGCCGCTTTGCTGGGGTGAGCGACGGGACTTGAACCCGCGGCCCTCGCGACCACAACGCGATGCTCTACCAGCTGAGCTACGCCCACCATGTCCGCCGATCTGGACCGGCGACCGTCGAAAAGCATACATGGTCAGCGGCCCCGGACCGAACTGAAAGCTACGGGGCGACCTGCTTGGTGACGGACGTCTCGGCCACACGCTCCGCCGCGGCGCGCGAGGTCGCGGTGTCGGGGCCGGGCTGGGCCGGGAACAGGACCTCGCGGTAGTAGCGCAGCTCGTCGATCGACTCGAGGATGTCGGCCAGCGCGCGGTGCCCGCCGCCCTTCTTCGGCGAAGCGAAATAGACGCGCGGGTACCAGCGTCGCGCCAGCTCCTTGATCGACGACACGTCGACGATCCGGTAGTGCAGGTGCTCCACCAGCGCAGGCATGTGCAGGTCGAGGAACGACTTGTCCGTGCCGACGGAGTTGCCGGCCAGCGGTGCCTTGCGAGGTTCGGGTACCCACTCGCGGACGTAGGCCAGGATCTGCTCCTGCGCCTCCTCGAGGGTCAGCCCCCCGTCGAGCTCGTCGAGCAGTCCGGACGTGGTGTGCATGGTGCGCACGAAGTCGTTCATCTGCGCCAGGGCCTCGGCCGGAGGTTTCACGAGGACATCGACACCGGTGCCAAGGACGTTGAGGTCGGAGTCCGTGACGATAGCCGCGACCTCGACGAGCGCGTCAGCACGCAGGTCGAGTCCGGTCATCTCGCAGTCGATCCAGACGATGCGCTCGTTGGGGTTGGGAAGGCTCACGCTGCTCAGCCTATTCCGTCCGGGGCCGAGGGGCTGACGCGGACGGTGCTGCGGGCACCCACCCGACGGCCGAAGCCGGTCGGATCCGTTCCTGAGTCGTGTTCAGCAGGCTTGGAGGAGCTCTGATGACCGGCTTGGCGGTTGCCTGGAGCCTGCTGAACAGGAGTCAGTTCCCCCGGGCCGGGCCGGGCCGGGCCGGGCCGGGCCGGCCCGGGCCGGGCCGGGCAACAGAAAGGCCCTCCCGCAGGGCGACCGGAGTCGTCCGAGGAAGGGCCAGGATGTTCGACGCCGGAGGTGCTGGGCCGGGCCGATCAGCTGTCGGTCAGATCAGGCGGAGTCGCTTGACGCGCTTGTTGGTGTGGCGCTCGGGGCGCTCACGCAGCGCGCGCTCCTGCGCACCGACGATCTCCGCGCGACGCGCGATCTCGGCAACCTGGGCGCGGCCGATGTAGTACGCGGTCTGGGCATGCATGTCTGGGGTTCCTTCCGAGGGGTGGGGAGAGAGTGACGGTGCCTGGGGAGCTCACCGGCCGGGTCGCGGCTGGTGTCCCGCACTGTTTCCGTCGTGTTACATCCTCCCAGATTCCGGAAATCACGCGCAAGGCGGACAGCCGTGATCTGCGGCACCATTCCGGGCATCGCGGCCTCTCGCGAGACCATTTCCGGTGTTTTGGCTCAGTGCAGTGACGTGGGCCACTGAACGGACGGCGCCGAAGCAGAGCGGGTGCGGTACACGCGCTCTGCTTCGGCGTCCGTGGGGGTCATGCCGATCGCGCGCGCAGGGCAGGTGCCTGTGCGCGGCTGTCGTTGCCGTGTGCGGCGCCGGCCTCGGCCTTGCGTCGCTTCTGCTCCTGACGGAGCGTGCGTGAACGCCGAAATTCCTCGGCGTCGCGGAGGCGGTCCCGGTGAAGGGAGAGCGCCAGGTCGTACTCGGTATGCACGTGAGTGCCCTTCGTGACGCTGGAGGTGTCGGTCTCCCGACATGGGTCTGGCCGGACCCTGTCCACCGCCCGGTATGGGACCGGACGGACGTCACCGCGGTGTGCCCTGAGCCTCCCAGGTAGCACTCGGGCGGCGCACGGCTTTTTCTCGCAGGCCATCGATCTAGTTTCCTTGCGCAAGTTTCCTTTAGCGTCCTCGTCGCACTGCGCCTACGAGACGAGCCCGCCATCGGCTCCTCGAGCCAGGTGTGATGTCCAGGGAGATCGTTCCTGGGGCTGGGGCTGGGGCTGGGGCTGGGGCCGGGGTGCGACGGCGGCGAACCGCAGCTTGCGTGTGAGGTGAGCGCCCAGGGGCGCCGAGCCGCAGGTTGCGTGTGACGTAGGCCGTCCGGGAGCGCCGAGCCGCAGGTTACGAGTCGCCGTCGGTGCCGAGCCGCAAGGAACACGTCCACCGGACCCCGCATCGACTCGTAACCTTCGGCTGGCGCCCACCCCGACGCGTAGGTTGCGGTTCGGCGCCCCTGGGACGGCTCCCGGACGTGCAGCTTGCGGTTCGGCAGCCCTAGAGCGTCCCCAAGGGGTGCAGCTTGCGGTTCGGCACCCGCCGGAGCGATCCACGAGACGCGCAGGTTGCGGTTCGGCGCCGGAATCGCAAGCCAGCCGCTACCGAAGAACCTCCCTGGACATCACAGCTACGCCTCGCCCGGGAGCGCCTTGCGGATGACCAGGCGCGTCCAGGCACCGATGAAGATCCGGTCGCCCTCCTCGATCTCCTTGCGTACGCCCTGGGTCAGCGGGGTGTCCGGCAGGGGGTCGCCCGTGGCAGCGACGAAGGTGCCGTTCGACGACCCCAGGTCCTCCACCCACCAGCGCAGCCCGTCGGTGGTCAGCTGGCAGTGGCGCCGTGACACTCCTGGGTCGCTGCCGCAGTCGACGTCGGGCCGGATGCCGCGGGACTGCGACGGCCGCCCCACCAGGAGGCTGCGCTGCCGCAGCGTGACCAGGCCGGGCAGGCCGGCGGACGGCATCGGGTCCTCTGGCCGCTCGTGCGCGTACCAGTCGGGATCGACCCAGATCTCCGCCACCCAGGTGTCGTCGCCCGGCACCGGCGGCGCGCTGAGCCCGGCACCGCCCGGCGACGGCGCGGGCGCGCTGCCCGACGACGGTGTGGGCGCACCGCTCGGCGGCACCGGCCCACCCGACCGGTGGTCGAGCCCGTCGAGACCTGCGGCCTGCGGCGGTGCCGCGGGCCGAGACACCGGTGCGGGCACGCTCGACGACGGCGGGGCTGCTGCCGGCGGGGCCGCGCCCAGGTCCAGCACCGACGACGGCGGCGGTGCGGGCGCGGCCGGTGTGCCGGTGGTGAAGTCGTACCCGCAGTTCTCGCAGAACAGCGACCCGGCGGGGGAGGGCTCGCCACAGTTGGGACAGGTCACGGGGCCGCCGGACGAGGCCTCGGACGGAGCCTCGGACGAGGTCTCGACCGGCTCGGCCCCCGGTTGCCCGGGCCCGGCTCCTGGCCCGGCCGCCGACGCCCCGGCGGGGATGGGCGTGCCGCACACGTCGCAGTAGTCCGTGGCCGTGCTGTTGTGGCCTTCCGGGCAGGTGACCGTCATGCGCGCCGTACCCGGGTCGTCTTGGTGGATGCGGTGTCGAGTGCCATCTCGTCCAGCTTGGCGGTATTCCGCTTGAGCCGCACGGTGCCCTCCTCCACGTTCTCCACCTCCACGATCTTGCGCAGGCGCGAGGTGGCGTCGTCGTTGCCGGTCTCGGCGGCGAGCTGGACGGCGCGGCCGAGCTTCACCGTCGCCGTCGCCTCGTCGCCGGCGGCCTTCGCGGCCAGGCCCTCCTGGATGGCCGAGGCGAGCTCCGCCTGGCCCGTGTAGTGCGCCACCTCGGGGCTGATCCGGGCGGTGAGCGTCGAGTCGTCCGACCACTTTGCCTTGACCAGGCCGGACGCCGTCACGTCGGCACCCACGGCGACCTGGACCCGGGCCGCGAGCTGCTCGGAGCCCACCGGCTTCGACGGCACGCGGACCGCCACGTGGTACTCGCGGGTCTCGTCGGCCCACGCGCCCGTCGGGTACGCGCTGGTGAGGGCGTTCACCTCGGTCCGGCGGCCGGTGAGGTCGTCGACCTCCGGCGCGACCTGCCGGACGAACAGGACCTGCGAGCCCTGCGGTGCCCACACGCGGAGGTCCACCGAGGCGACGCCGCGGGCCATGGACTTGCGCACCAGGGCGGCGAAGTCCTCGGCGATGTCCTCCGGCCGCGCGATGAGGTCGACGGTGCCGAGCAGGGCGGTCGAGATCTTGCGCAGCTCGTCGACCACCCAGCGGTCGCCGACGCCGCGGGCGTCGCACTGGAAGTGCCCGGTGACTTCCGCGATCATCTGGTTCAGGTGGGCGGACGGCTCGGACTCGTTCTTGCCGTCCGTCAGCAGGATCAGGTGCTTCTGGGCCACCGGGACGGCAGCGAAGAGGTCGTCGGCGAGGCGGAGCCAGGACGAGATGGCGGTGCCGCCGGCCGCCGCCATGGTGGAGATGGCGCGCTTGGCCTCGCTGCGGGCGCCGGGCTCCATCGCCACCATCGGCACGCGCGCGTTGGGATACGGGAAGATCCGGGACGCCACGTGCGAGCCGCCGATGATCGCGAACAGCGTGCCGTCGGGGATCTGGTCCACGGCGACGGCCGCGGCGTGCTTGGCGGCCTCCATGTTGCGGCCCTGCATGGACCCGGAGGTGTCGACGGCGACGATCTCGGCGACACCGTCCGCGCCGGCGTCCGCGCCGGCGACAGCGCGCTGGGTGGTCCCGGCGCCCGTGCACGTCACGGCGACGACGGCGTGCACGTCGGTGGCGCCGTCGGACAGGAACTCGTTCTGGAAGACCTCGGCGGAGAACTCGGCCACGGTGGCTCCTCTCGGTAACGGCAGGCTATCGCTGCTCGGTGACAGTGGGGGAGACACGGGCGAGCGCCGCGGTGATGTTGTCCCGCCCGCCCTGTGCGTTGGCCCAGCGCACGAGCGCCGCGGCCGTGGTGTGCGGGTCGCCGGAGCCGGCGAACCGCCGCACGAGGTCATTCATCTCGTGCGCGTCGGAGCAGTAGTTCCACAGGCCGTCCGAGCAGACCAGCAGCCAGCCGGGCCCGGAAGGGACGGTCGCGGCACAGCGGGCGTCGGTGTCCGGGGCGTCGGGACCGAGCCACCGCGTGATGGCGTGCGCCTGCGGCGACGTCTCCGCCTGCGCCCGCGGCACGCCCGCCGCGATCATCTCCTGGGCCCAGGAGTCGTCGACGCTGAGCTGCTCCGCCTGGCCGGAGTCCGGCAGCCAGTACACGCGGGAGTCGCCCAGCCAGCCGGCGACCACGAGACCCTGGTCCACGACGGCGGCCACGAAGGTGCACGACGGCGGGTCGTCCGTCACGTCCTTGCCCTTCGTCGCGGCGAGCTGCTCCGCCGCACCCCGCACGGCCTGGCTCGCGGCGCGCGACGCGGCGACCATGGCGTAGGTCCACCCGGCGACGCGGCGGCTGGTCGCGCCCTCGACGGAGCTCGACCCCTCGGGCCCGTAGGCCACCAGCACGTCCCGTGCGGCCCGGCTCGCGGCGAGCGAGGCGATGTCGGAGTCGGGTGCGCTCGACACGCCGTCGCACACGACGAGGGCGGCGAAGGTGCCGCCGGCGGCGAGCGCCATCGCGTCCTCGTTGCGGGCGTGCCGCACGCCCCGGTCGCAGACGCCGGCGACCCAGTCGGCAGGGCGTTCCTCGAAGTGGTCGCGCTCGGACTGGCCGGGCGTGCCGCAGTCGGCGCAGTACCCGTCCGGTGCGATGGTGCCGCCGCAGGCGCCGCACCGGCGTGCGGAGGAGTCGCCCGTCGCGGGGTCGGGGTCCACCACCGTGGGAGCCGGCTCGAGGGTGACCTCGGAGGGAGCGGTCCCCTCGGCGCTGCCCAGCGGTGTGCCGCAGTTCTCGCAGAATCTGGCGCGGGGCGCCGCGTTCTCTCCGCAGTTGGGGCAGCGGGCGAGGCTACTGTCGTCGGCGCTCATGTCTGGGTCGGTCTCCTTGCGTCCGTCAGGGCTCGCACCCCGCGACTGTCTTTCAGCGGATCACCGTGAGCGGTTCACCGTCCGGCTGTTGGTGTGCGCCGGGTTCCGGGTCGGGCGTACCGCTCAACGCATCGTCCACCGCCGTACGGAGTTTGCCCGGTCGACGAGCGCCACGCGCTCCGAGCGGTCGTCGGTGAGGTGGGCGAGGTCGCGCAGGGCGACCTCGAGGCGGTCCCGCAGCTCTGGCTCGCTGGCCTCGGCGCCGGCCACCCGCACGCTCGGGTCGGGTCCGCCGCGGGTGACCAGGCCGAGCGCGCCGGAGAGGGCGTCGACGGTGACAGCGGCCTTGGGGCGGTCGGGGACGTGGGCGGCATCGAGCCCGGCGACGGCGTCGGACAGGTCGACCAGGGTGCGCCGTGCGCCGACCAGCAGGTGGGCCCGCCGCAGGCGGGCGTCGGGGAACGAGCCTCGGGTGGGGCCCACCAGGTCGAGGGCACGGAGGGCGCCGTCGAGGTCGCCACCCGACGACCGCACGCGGGCGAGGCCGAACGCGGCGGCGCCGGTGTAGTTGGCGTCGGCTCGCGCGATGGTGCTGTACAGCTGCTCCGCGACGCCGGGCTCGCCCGAGACCTCGCAGACGGTGGCGAGGGCGAGCTTCGGCGCGGGCTCGCCGGGAACCTGCCCGTAGACGGCGTTGAAGGACGCGCGGGCCGAGGCGGGGTTGCCGGTCGAGAGGTGCCCGAGGCCCTCCATCCAGGCGGCGCGCCACTCCCACGGGTCGTGCTCGAGGATCTGTGCGACGGTGGCACGCAGCCGGTCGTCGTCGCCGGCCTCGATGGCGGCGCGCGCCATGGCGAGCCGTACCTCGACGGTGGCCTCGCCGGCTCCGGCGAGCGCCACCATGCGGGCCGCCGGGTCGGCGACGTTCACGCCGGCCAGCCAGGACGCCAGCGGGTCGGTGGAGTCCACCTTCAGCAGGGGGAGCTCGTGCCAGCCCAGGGCACCCTCGGCGCCGTCGAGCGGCGGCACGCCGAACAGGACCGACTCCGCCGACGTCGTGGCGGTGTACCCGCGGCCCTTGTCGGTGGCGACGACCTCGCGGAGCACCCCGAGGAGCTGGACGCGGGCCTCGTCGACCCCGGCGAACCGGTCGGCGGGCTCCGGCGCGCACGCCTTGGCGAGCCAGCGGTAGAACGAGTCGTACTTCTGGAAGACGGGTGTGTCGGCGACCGGCGGGAAGGACGCCTGGTACACCGTGGTGTTGCCGCGGAAGTCCAGCACGAGGGAGGCCAGGGTGCGGCCGAGCGTGAAGATGTCGGACGCGACGGACGGCCCGATCTCGGCGACCTCTGGCGCCTGGTAGCCGACGGTGCCGTAGATCGCGGACTGGAGGTCGTCGGTGCGGCGTACGCCGCCCATGTCGATCAGCTTGACGCCGTCGCCCTGGGCGATGATGTTGTCCGGCTTGAAGTCGCAGTAGAGCAGGCCGCGGTCGTGCAGGTAGCTGAAAGCGGGCAGCACCTCGAGGAGGTACGCGATGGCCTGGTCGACGGGCAGCGGCCGGGCCTGCCCGGCACCCAGGTCACGGCGTTCCTTGAGCACGTCCTTGAGCGACTTGCCGCCCACGAACTCCATGACGGTGTAGCCGAGACCCTCGTGGAGCACGAAGTTGAAGATCTCGACGATCAGCGGGTGCTCGACCTCTGCGAGGTACTGCCGCTCGGCGACGGCAGCCTCGTACGCCTCCTTGTCGCCCGAGTTGAGCAGGCCCTTGAGGACCACCCAGCGACCGCTGACGTTGCGGTCGCGGGCCAGGTAGATCCAGCCGAGGCCACCGTGGGCGAGGCAGCCGACCACCTCGTACTGGCGGGCCACGAGGTCACCCGCCTTGAGCGCGGGGGCGAAGTCGTATCTTGCGCCGCAGTGGCCGCAGAACCCGGCGATGCGGCCGGGCACGCCCTCCCTGGTCCGCCCCACCGGCTGCCCGCACGTGGGGCAGTACCGCTTGCTCTCCGCGAGCTCCGGCGTGGCCATGACGGCCTGCAGCGGGTCGGCCACCGGGGTGTGCGGCACCGTGGTGAGGCCCGCGCCCAGCCGGTGCCCGCGCAGGCGCGTCGAGCCGGTGCCCACCCGTCGCGTCTGGTAGGTGCCCGGCGCCACGCGGGCCGAGCCGAGGGCCGTCGACGCGAGGCGGGACGAGCTGGTGCGCCCGGTGGAGGGCTGCTCCATGGCTCCGGGCAGCCCGTCAGAGGAACGCACCGTCGTGTCGTCGGCACCCCACGCTGCCGCGACCGCCGCGAGCGCACCACCTGCGGGGTTGCCGCCCGCCGGCGCCCCGCACACGTTGCAGTAGCCGTCCTCGATGGTGCCGCGGCAGCCCGGCTCGGCGCACGTCTGTGTCGTCATCGGTTTCCCTTCGGAAGATCGCGCACGAGCATCTCGAGCTGCTCGGTGAAGTGCCGTGCCATGGCGAGGTCGCAGGGCGCGGCGTCCAGCGCTTCGCGCGCCTCGTCCTCGCCCGCCTTCACGGTGGACGACGTCGCCCGGCCGTTGCCCTGGGCCTTCGTCATCAGGTTCTTGACGCGGTAGCGCAGCTCGGCGCGTTCGCGCAGTGGTGCGGTGTAGGCGTCCTCGACCCGCTCCATGGCCCGTTCGACGGCGCCCAGCCGCTGGACGTAGGTCGTCAGCCGGTCGGGCTCGTCCGGGACGTCACCGAGGCGGGTCACGTCCGGGACCGCGAGCCGCGGCGGGTCCGTGATCTCCCTGCGGCAGCGTTCCGCCACGCGGGTGAGCACGGGCGTCCGGTCCGCCAGGGTGGTGCGCAGCGCGACGGCGCGCTCCCGGTCCTTGGCGAGCGACCGGCGCCTGGCGGTCGCCACGATGAGGTCCCGCTCGGCGCGGGCGACGTCGTCCTCGAGCGCGCCGAGCGGCCCGGTCACGTCGGCTCCGCGGGCGGCGTCGGAGGTGAGGCGGGCGAGCCGGTCGCGCAGGCGGGCGACGACGGCGTCGTCCTCGGTGTCGGCGGACGCGTGGGCGGCGTCCTCGGCCCGGACGATGCCGCCGGACAGGGCCCGCAGGCGAGCGGTGACGTCGGCGGCGTGCGGGTCGAACGAGAGCCGGGTGGCGAGCTGGTCGGCCTGGGCGTCGCACAGGCGCGCGGCGTCGACGAGGGAGAGGAGCGACGTGGCGGGGTCGCCGCCGAGGCGGCCCCAGATCAGCTGGGACATGCGTTCGCGGGCGACGGCGTCCGCTCGGCCGGAGTCCCACACCGTGACCAGCTCGTCCGTGCGCGTGCGTACCGCCTGCCACAGGGTCAGGGCCAGCACGATGTCGGCCGTCACGGCGTTCTCGCCGGAGTGACGGGCCGTGGAGTCCAGCCGGTCGAGGTCGGCGCGGCGTGCGTCGAGCCACGCCTGGAGGTCCGACAGGTAGGTCAGCAGCGCAGCGGGCTCTGCCGCCACGCCGAGTGCGCCGGGCGGCGCCGGTGCGCGTTGCACCCTGGTCACGGCGTCCGCCCGTAGACGGGCTCCGGTGCGGTGGGCGCTGGACCGAGCGCGTCACCCAGCCAGCGCTCGTAGGACTCCTCCCACTGCCCGCCGGCGACCATGTCCTCCAGCACGCCGTTCACGAACCGCACCATGTCCGGCTGGTCGGCGGGCACGCCGACGCCGTAGGGCTCGTCGCTCACGGGATCGCCCACCACCTTCGCGTACGGGTCCTGCGCGGCGAAGCCCGCCAGGACCGTGTCGTCGCCGGTGATGGCGTCCACCGCGCCCTGCTGGAACAGGACCAGGCAGGTGGTGTGGGTGGCGGCCGGCACCGCCTCGACGCCCTCCCACTCCCCGAGCCGCTCCAGGGTGGTGGTGCCCTCGGGCGCGCAGACCCGCTGCCCGGAGAGGTCGTCGATGCTCGCGACGTCCGACGTCGAGGGCACCAGCAGCTTCTGGCCGGCGTGGTAGTACTCCGCCGAGAACGCGATGTTCTCCCAGCGCTCGCAGTTGATGGTGAAGGCACGGGCCACGATGTCGACCTGGTGGTCCTGCAGCACGGCCTCGCGGTCGCCCGACGTGATCACGCGGTACTGGATCGCGTCCGGGTCGCCGAAGATCGCCTCGGCCACCTGGCGGGCCACGTCGATGTCGAAGCCCTCGATGTCGCTCGTGAACGGGTCACGGGAACCCATCAGCAGGGTGTCCGCCGAGACACCCACGCGGAGGAAGCCTTGCTCGCGGATGTCGGCCATCGTGGAGCCGGACGTCACCTCCGGGCTGCCGCCCGGGTCCAGCGACGCGACGGCAGGCTGCCCGTCACCGCAGTCCTGGGCCGCGGTGGCCGTGCCGGACGCCGCGGCGCCGCTCGGCGCCTGCGGGGCGGACTCCTGCACGGACTCCTGCGTCGTCGAGCTCATCCCGGCAGCGCCGGTGAGCAGGTGCGTCGTCGTCTCGGGCGCGCACGCCGCCGTCGTGCCGACCAGGGCGAGCGCGACGAGGGCTGTGACGATCGGTCTGCGGGCTGCGCGCGTGCTCATCGGTACTCCTTCAGACGGACGTTCATCCCGGCGGCAGCGGCCACGGCCCCTGCGACACCGAGCACGAGGGCGATCCAGGCCGCGACCTGCGCGGTGGTCGCCGCTGAGCCGAGCCGGTCGACCGCATCCTTGCTCGTGGTCTCGACCTCGGCCTGGGCCCGGTCGGAGAACGCGGCGAAGGCGGCGCCCGCCGAGTCGTCGGCCGGGGACGTCGCGGCCTGCACGGCGGCGTCCCAGTCGTTCCCGTCGTCCAGCGCACGGATCTCGGCGTGCTTGGCGTCCCACTCGTCCAGCAGCTCCGCGGGTCCGGGGACACCCGCGCCGCCGCCCTCGGTGCTGAGGGTGGCGTCCTCCGCCTCGCCCAGGAGGTCCCGCGCCGCGGCGACCGACGTCTGGTAGGACTCCTCGAACTCGCCGCCCGAGCCGCGCTTGATCAGCGTGAACGACTCCATCGACTTCGCGTCGGTGGCCAGCGACAGGGCCTCCGACGTGGCGACGGTCGCCGCGTACGGGCCGCTCGCGACCGACCTGGCCACGCCGTTGCCGCCCAGCACGGCGGCCGTCACCACCACGCCGCCCACCAGGAGAGCGGCGCTCGCGGCGGCCAGCCCGGTGTTCAGGACGCGGTGCGTGCGCCGGGCGAGCCAGAGCTGGACGGCGCCCAGCGCCACCAGCGACAGCAGCACGAACAGCAGCAGCGCCTGGGCGAGGGAGACGGAACCCATGTCGGCGTCGACCCGCTGCGACGTCGAGACCGCCACCTCGTCGATGGTCGGCAGCACCTCGTCACGTAGCGCCGACGACGCCTGGTCCAGGTAGGCGGCGCCGACGGGGAAGCCCTGCCGGTTGTTCGCCCGGGCCGACTCGACCAGACCCGCGTAGCGCTGCACCGAGTCGGACACCGCGGCGAGGTCGGCGGCCTCGCCGTCGCCCCGCGCGGTCGCCGCAAGGGACGGGACGGCCTGCGCGGCCTCGGACAGGCTCGTCTCGTAGCGGTCACGCGCCTCCGCGGGCTCCAGCCCGCCCACCAGGAACGCGTTGGTCGCCGTCGCGTCCGCCGACACCAGGTCGTTGCGCAGCTCCTGCGTGCCCACCAGCTGGGCCGCGTCCCGCTGTGCGTCCCGCAGGGCCGCGGACTGGCCGTTGCCCGCGAGGAAGCCGGTCACGCCCAGCAGCAGGCACGCCACCACTGCCACCGTCGTGGCCAGCGCCAGCCGGCCCGGCGTGGTCGCCAGGCCTGCCGCGAACCGGGACCCCGGGATGGTGGGCGCCGGCCCGGCGCCCGTGCCGGGTGCGGGCGAGCCCGGGTTCGTCGTCGTCAGCGGTGCGGTCACGTGGTGGCCTCGCTGTCAGTCCCGATGTCCACGACATCCTCCAGGTCTTCCGGGACCAGCGTGCGCAGCTGGTCCAGCGTCGGTCGTTCAACGTCCCGCAGGCGCCAGGCGTGCCGGGCAACTGCGGAATCCAGCACATTGCGTGCCCACCGTCCGTTGCCGAAGCCCTCGCCGCGTGCCTGGTCCGCCGCCAGGCGGTCGAACCGCTCCAGCGCGGCCGGTTCCGGCTCGAAGTCGGCGGCCCGTGCCATGGACCCGAAGATCTGCCGCAGCTCGTCGGAGGAGTAGTCCTCGAACGTGATGGTACGGGCGAACCGGCTCTCCAGGCCCGGGTTGGTGCCGATGAACCGGGCCATCGGGCCGGGGTAGCCGGCCACGACGACCACGAGGTCGTCGCGGTGGTCCTCCATGTCCTTGACGAGGGTATCGACGGCCTCGCGACCGTACTGGTCCTCGGCCAGGGCGTACGCCTCGTCGATGAACAGCACGCCACCCAGGGCACGCTCCACCACCGCGGTCGTCTTCTCGGCCGTCTGACCCAGGTAGCCCGCCACCAGCTCGGACCGGTCCACCTCCACGAGGTGCCCCTTGTCCAGCAGGCCCAGTGCCCGGTAGATCCCGGCGACGAGCCGGCCCACGGTCGTCTTGCCAGTGCCGGGGTTGCCGACGAACACCAGGTGGCGTGTCAGCGTCGGAGCGCTCAGGCCTGCCTCGCCGCGGAGGCGCTCGATGCGGAGGAGCTCGGTCTGGCGGTGTATCTCGTCTTTGACCCGTCCTAGTCCGATGAGCTGGTCTAGCTCTTCCAGGAGTTCTTCCAGGGTTTTCTCTGGTTCTGGTTCCGGTTCTGGTTCCGGTTCTGGTTCTGGGGCGGGTTCTTCGGACCCCACGGCCTTTCCTGTTCCGTCGCCTTCGCTGGTGGGGAACTGTGGCTGGGTGGTGGTTGGTGCCTTGTCTCGGCCCTGGGCCGCGCTGCGGTGGACTGCCTTGGTGCCCTCTGCCGCTGCGATGGCGCTGATGCTGGGGTCGCCAAGGTTTGCCGCGGCGTCGACGACGGCGGCCAGTGCTTCTGCGTACCGGGTGCTGTGGGGGGAGCCGGTCGCGATGAGGTTGTTGAGCAGGTCGGTGGGGGCGTTGCGCCAGCGGCGGGCGCTCATGGCGGCGTCGAAGAACGGCTGCAGGCTGCCCGACGCCGGACGGGCGGTCGCGGCGATCCAGTCCGCCGGGGCGCCGGTGGACGACTCGGCCACCGCTGCCGCCAGCCGTTCGCCCTCGGTGCGTGCGGCAGGGCCGCTCACGCCGGCCGCGGTGGCTGTCGCGGCGAGGGCGTCGAGGGCTGCGGCGAACGCCGTCGTGCTCACGGGGCCTCCAGGGGTCGGTGACCCGGCCCGGTCTCGGGGCCCGACGACCCGGGGGGCGCCAGGGTGCCGGGGGCCGACCCGGGGAGCGTCAGGCCCGACGTGCCGAACTTCTCCTCGAGGAACCGGCCGTGGGCCACGAGGGCGACGGCGTCGGCCCGCGACACGGCGTCGGAGATCTTGTCGATCGTGGCGCCCAGCAGGTCCAGCTGGTCGCACAGGATCATGAGCGACGTCTTGCCGCGGTCGACGACGCGCCGGTCGGCGAAGTCACGCGGGAGGCGCAGGTAGGCGTCGACGGCCTCGGGCAGGTAGCTCGTCGCGGTGGCGACCACGGTGTGCGCCTGCTGGGAGCCGGCGCCGAGCCGGTCGAGGCGGGGCGCCATCTCGTGCACGGTCTCGGCCACCCGCTGCACCCGGGCGGTCACGGCGGCGGGCGCCCTTCCGGTCGCGCGCTCCAGCACCGCGTCGACGGACGTCACGATCTGCTCGGTCGTGGGCGGGGCCGGGATCGCGACGGTCTGCTCCACCTCCTCGGCGCGTCCGCCGCCGAAGAGTCGCCGCCACCAGCTCATGCCTGCCTCCGAGCCCGCCGTCACGGGGTGTTGAGGTCGAGAGAACCGCTCGCCACGCCGTCGGTGTTGGTGCGTCGTGCTCGCTCCACGTACTCCGTGGCCTTGGTGGTCTCGGTCTGCAGCACGCCGATGGTCTGCGACATCGAGTCGAGCGCCCGCAGCTTGAAGTCGCTGATCGAGTCCATCGTGGCGTAGATGTTGGCGAACGCCTCCTGCAGCTGCTCGATGCCGACCGTCGAGCTGGCGGCCTGCTCCTGGATGGTCGCCGACTGGTCGGCGAGCATCTTGGAGGTCGAGGCGATCATGTTCGACGTCGTGGTGTTCAGGGCACCGATCTGGTCCAGAACGAGCTTCTGGTTCGCGAGCGCCTGCGCCACGATGACGGCGGTGCGCAGCGCGGAGACCGTCGTGGTGGTGGCGCGGTCGACGCCCTTCGTGAGCTCGATGTTGTTCTTGATGATGATGTCGATCGCGAGGTAGCCCTGGATCGAGACCGCGAGCTGCGTGAGCAGGTCCTGGTGCTTCTGGCGCACGTAGAACAGTACGTCCTCGGACAGCGCCTTGGCCCGCTCGGGCTCGGCGATCTGGAGCTCGGCGATCTTCGTGGCGAGCTGGGCATCGAGGCGCTCGGCCACGTAGATGTACTGGTTCAGGCGCGCCATCGTGTCCCAGAGGTTCTGCTTCTCCAGGTTGAGCGCGGCGTTGTCCTTGCGCAGCTCGTCCTGGCCGTTGTAGAGCGCCTGGATGATGGCGTTGAGCTGGCCCTGCGCGGACTCGTAGCGGCGGAAGTAGTCCTGGATCTTGTCGCCGAACGGGATGACGCCGAGGAACTTGCGCCCGACGCTCGCCTCGGACGGGTCCAGGTCCTCGACGGTGCGGCGCAGCTCCAGCAGGGTCTGACCCACCTTGGAGCCGTCGGCCAGGCCGCCCTCCTTGAGGGCCCGGACGGGCGTGGCGAGCAGCCGGTTGCTGGAGTCGGCGGCCTGCCGGATGTCCTGGTCGCCCATGGTGCGCACGTCGTCGGCGCGCGTGGCGAACTCCGGGCTCTTGGTGTCGGCGCTGAGGAGGCCGTCGAGGTAGGTGCTGACCTTCTTGTCGAGCGCGGGCGCCGCGGCGGGGTCCACCTTCGGTGCGATCTTGGGCGCCTGGGTCGCTGCGACGGGCTGGACCGGGTCGGGTGCGCTGAGCACGAGGGGCTCGGCGGCGGAGGCGGGTGGTTGAAGCGGCATCGGCTCGGTCATCGGTGCTCCTCGCGATAGGGCGTCCGAACGCGGCGAGTATATGCCGCGGGCCATCACCGCTGGGGGCGGAGGCGCTGCCCGGCGGGGTGAGAACGAGGGGGCGTCCGGGAGAGTTCCCGGCGGGTGGTGGGCGTGGCCGGCGGCAGGGTCAGGCGGTGCGGAGACGGCGCCGCTCGGCGGCACTTCGATTCATGGCTGGTGGGCAAACATCTCGATGTCTTCGAGCGCTGTCTCGGCGAATCCCCGAGTCTTCTGGTGTTGCCTGAGCTCCTCCAGCAGCGGAAGTACACGCGCCGTGTCGAGCTGCCCATGAACTCGCGCGACATGTCCCAGGCTGGTAGCGGCGATGGCTCGTACATTGGCGTTGGGGTGTTGGAGGAGAGAGACGAACTCTTCCTGTAGCCATTTCCAATCATCGACGTTGAACGCTGCGGCGATCATTGCCCCACAGAGTTCTTGCGCATCATCCTTCTCGATCGCCTCGAGCAGTTCTTCCCGTCCACCGGCTCCGGGTTCCCGGTACTCCATTGTCGCTGGATCTTTACCTTCCTGTTCACTCGCCGTTCTTGATAAGTGCATCGAAGTTTTCTCGCCTCATTTGGAGATGGGTCGTCGAAGATGGAGTAGGACAAGTGCGGCAGCGGCGATCTTGGTGATTCGCCAGGGGTCCAGTGTGATGCGGTGCTCGTGACCGTCTTTAGGGTGGTCGCGGGCACGGCGAGACTGGCGCGATAGGTGATCAACGAGGGCCCTCGCTGGTGGGGATCAGGTTGTCTTGGCGGACTCCCGATCCTTCCGGTCAGGACCCCGCGTCCCGACCTCGAAACACCGTGAACCCGCAGGTCAAATCCCCTGCGGGCGCCTCAGCCTTCATGCCAGTCGTAGCCGTCGGTCCATCCCGACGGCAAGTCCTGGGGCCTTGCCCACCGAGTTTTGCCGGGCGTCACGTGAACACCCGGAACTACTTCCCAATCGGGACCCTGTGGGTAGATTGCCTCGGAGAATGACATGTCGTCTGGATGCAACCACACGCATTCAGCGCGGTCGCAGAATAGGATTGCCGAGCCTTGGTCCGCGATCAGTGGTCGCAGGAGACCCTGGTCAAGATTCGGGCACCCATATACGAGCCCTGAAGGTGACGTGAACGTGCCGTCCGCCTGCCTTGTCAGGCTGCTGTGCCCGGCGTTGTGGACGGGGATCGGTGTGGCGCCGGCGTGGACATAGATCGCCTTCGCGAACTCCACCCGCGCTGCCATCTCAAGCGGGGTAACCGCTCTGGTCACAATCCCGTGGGGTAGATTTCCAAGTCGTCCGGGGCGATAGCGACCGTCGCTCCGACAAGGTCGCCCGACGGGCTGTCGTCCAGTTCAACTTGCACGATCGAACCGCCAATTTTTACCATGAGAATTCCATCGTCAAAAAACTCTATAACCGTCCCGACGATGAGGTCTGACGGAACGTTGCGGGCAGCCTCGGCGCTGGCATGGCTAGCGATGTCACCCCAAGCGCGGGAGTTTGGAAACTCCAGTTCGACATCGACACTCTCTCCGGAGTTGACCGGTGAATCTCCGCGCCACACACCGAGAATGGGGCCGATATCCGTTTGTATACGGAGATCCGACCCTTGTCCGTCAATGCTGGCGAGCACGACTCCATGCATTACCAAGATCCCTTCGGGTGCGGAACTCTGACGACTACGTTATCCACGTTCCAGATGCCCGCGGCCTCGTCATAGGCCCATGTCTCCTCATGATAGTGAAACTTTGTGGGCTTGCTGTTCATCTCGTGCGGGCCGAATCGAATGCTGCGCCGACCGTCCTCCGATACGACTCGATGGGGGTCTGGCTGCCCGGTCCGGGGATGGATGTTCGTGTGCTGCCCCTCACCGAGGAAGTTGTTCATCCGCTCGACGGCGTCGCCAGGCTTCACTGGCTTCGGGGCGTAGGTCTCAACTTCTTTGACCGGTGCATTCGCCTTGTTGGCGCCGGCAGCGGTGTGGCCCGCGTTGTGGACGAGGATCGGCGTACTGCCCGCATGAACGTAGTAGTTGTGGTGAGTTTCGACGTGGAAGTTGTAGACCGGCTCCACGCCAGCCTCGGTTCGCTGCTCGGTCTCGATCGCCTCGACCGGGACCGTGGTGCCGTCGGGGGTGACCAGCAGGTCGCCTACGTTCAGGAACGCGGCGTCCAGCCAGCCGCGGTCGTGGACCATGAACGGGTGCTCGGCCGTGGTCGACACCACGGACCCGTTGATCGTCAGGTGGAACAGCTCGGTCGTGCTGCGCACGAACGTCTCGACGACCAGCTGCAGCTCGTCCCGGGCGGTGACGACGTCGTGGGCCCAGACCTTGTCCCCGACCTGGATCGTCTCGATCGGGCGGGGGCCGTCGGGGGTGTGGATGAGGGTCCCGGCGACGAAGCACTTGCCGAACCCGAACTTGCACCACCCCTTGCTCATCGCCTGCCGGAACCCACCCGACTTCGCGATGGTCTTCGACAACCCCATCGCGGCCTTCGCGGCGCCACCCAGACCGATCAACGACAGCGCGGCACCGGCGATCGCGATCCCGGCCTCGGCCCAGGAGCGTTCACCCGTAGCGGCGAGGGTGATGTTCGCGACCGCACTGACTATGGCCGCCACTGCCGCGATGACGATCAGCACTCCCGCCAGGGCGGTGCCGACGACGGGGATGAACGCGACGATGATCGCGAGGATCCCGGCGATGGTGGAGATCATGTCGGCGATGTCCGCGATCGCGGCGACGAGCTTGGAACCCCAGTTGTCCCACCACCCATCATTCAGATCATCGGAGGAGGTGATCTCCTCGATCTGGTCGACCGCATGCTCCGCCGCCCGGTCCCGATCCGAGACCGCGGACTCGACCGTGGACTTCGCGGAGTTGAGTACCCCGGCAGCCTGGTCCGCGTCACCACCAGCCTGCTGGGCCTTTTGTTCGTACTCGGCCTTCTCGGCCTCGTCCTTCGCGCCATCGGCGAGGTCCTGCCACCGGTCCTTCGACCCCGCAGCCGCCTGCGCCGCATCCTGCGCCTCACGAGCCCGGTCCAACGCCGCCAACGTCTCACCCTGCACCCGCTCCAGAGACGACGCGTACCCCACCAGCGCGTCACCCGCGGCGACGTAACGGGAGTGGGCCTTACGGATCTCACCGATGGTGTCTTCCTTGGCACTCATCAACGAGTCCACGGCCTGCGAGATCGTCCCCTCGACATCCAACCGGGACATCGACGACGCCGCGTTGTCGATCGACCGGGCAACCTCCTGATACTCCTGCCCACCCGAAAGCACCAGCACCGGATCACCCGGCGTCGGATCAGCGTCCAACCCGACGGGCGACCAATCAGACGGCCTCATCTACCCCACCCCTGAGCAGCAACGACAACGACGCGGCTGAGCGTACCCAGCACGCGGCACGAGGGCTACGAATCGTGAGCGCCTCGCTGCGCGCCGTGGGCACGTAGCCATTCCCCCCACCGGTTCTCCCGTCCCACGTGCCGCCGTCGCAGCGGCCGCGCCCTCATCGTCGCAGGCCTGGTGGATCGAAATGGAGCGCAGATGTCTAGTTTCACCCGGCAGGGCTCTCCCCATGGCCGCAGGCCACCACTACGGTCGTCGACGGTCGCCGCGCCCGCGGCGAGTCTGGAGGCAATATGTCCTGCACCACCCTGGTGCGCCCCGCCGTGACGAGACGTCTTCTCGGCTTCGGTGCCATCGGCGCCCTGGCGCTAGGTGGCATGGTGATCGCCGCGGGGCCCGCACAGGCCGACCCCGAACCGAGCACCGTCCTCGTCACCGCCGAAGAAGTCAGCAGCTTCGGTACCCCGACCGAGGTCGCGCTGACCGACCACTACCTTTTCGTCGAGGTTCGGTCCGCGTCCGGGTCGCAGGTCATCTGGCGTGACCGCGTGGATCCGGCGGCGGTGTGGAGCACGGAGCTCGGTGGGGCGCCGCTCGTCGGTGAGCTTGTCGCGGCAGAGGTCGACGTCGTGCAGATCGACCAGGGGGACACGAACCTGATCGCCTGGGCACGTGACGGCGGCGGCAGCCGGAGCACGGCGACGAGTACGACCCTGGGCGCCGGAGCCCAGTACCTGGCCGTGCGCCAGGGCTCGTCCGCGGTCGTGCAACCCGTCACCGCACCGACGGACACGCTCACGGTCCCGGCTTCCTTCGACGGGGACAGCCGGGGAGTCGCTCTCGCGGGTGACGACGTCGTCGTGATGGACGACCAGTTCACCTTGACGCGGTACGACATCGTGACCGGCGGGGTCCTCGAGCAGCGGCCGGAGGTCTGCTCGTCAGACTTCAACGGCTTCGCTGTCGTCGACGACGCGGACGAACGCTTCACCGTGTTGGCGTGCAGGGAAGGTGGGCTGCTGCTCGACCTCGAGGAGGTCTACCGCGACTACAAGGTTCTCGAGCCGGGTGGCGGTGCGTCGACTCGCGTCCCGGTGCAGCTCGGCCCTGGCGTCGTCGTGGGCGAGTACTCGTACGACTACGGGTACGCCACGGGAGCAGAAGGGGTCTTCGGCGGTGTCACGAGATCCCTCGCGGTCCCTTCCGACGGCAACACCAACCTGCCGGAGTTCGACCTGGACGACGCCGGTACGACGGTTGCCTATGTCGACGCCGCCGATGACGTGCGTGCCGTGGACCTGACCTCGATCGCATCGCCGGTGGCGACCGAGCCGACGGACAGTCGCGCACCGCGGGTGGACCGTCTCAGCATCGGCGCGGAGTGGATCAGCGGCATGCCAGGGCACGCGTCGGATCCGGACTACACGGTAGCGGCGTCGGCGTCGGACGATGGTGACGTCTACTTCCGTCCGAGCGGACTTGCTCGGGTGGAGCTCCGTTACCGACAGAAGCTGGTCCACGAGGACACCTTCGGTGACCATGTCGTCGTACTGGGCGACACGGCCGACGTCACGAGTCCGCAGGGATCGACGACGTGCTGGTCGGCTCGCGCCACTGACAACGCGGGCAACGTCGGCACGTGGACTGCCTATGGTGAGTCAGAGCAGTGCATCACGATCGGGCGCAACGGCTGACCATGCCTCCCGGAACGGGCCGGACGTCCACGCGTACCTGGGACGGCCGGCCCGTTCGCTCGTCCGGGCGGCGTAGCTCAGTCCAGCGTGCCGCGCGGCTCTCGCCGGACCAGCCGCCACGCGGACGGCAGCAGCATGCCGGCGATCGCCCCCTTGATCAGGCCGCCCACGATGAACGGTGTGAGCCCGGCGGCGACGGCCTCGGCCGGATCCAGCCCTGCTACCAACGCCAGCCACGGCACGCCGACGGCGAAGATCAGCGCCTGGCCGAAGACGCCGAGAGCAAGGGTGCGCAGCGGGGTGCGGTCCCACCCGCGTTCGGCGAGCCTGCCCATCACTGCCGCGGCGACGACGAACCCGATGAGGTACCCGCCGGTCGGGCCGGCCACCACCGAGATCCCGCCGGCGCCGTCGGAGTACACAGGGAGCCCGAGCCCGCCGAGCAGGACGTAAGCGCCCATCGCGGTCACACCACGGCGCATCCCCATGGTGGCACCGACAAGGATGACGGCGAGGGTCTGGCCGGTGACCGGCACGGGCGAACCCGGCACCGGTATGGCGACCTGTGCGAGCAGTGCGGTGAGCAGCACGGCTCCGCCGACCAGCGCGACGTCACGCGCCCAGGTGCCGGACCAGGGCCGCAGGAGGTAGTCAGGAGGGGTGGTAGCAGCGATCGACATGTGTACTCCAGGTTGTTGGGCGGCTACCAGTATCGCGAGCCGTGTTGGTGCTGACCGAGACTCCGCTCTGGCCGGAACTACCCACACCGAGCACCAAGGCGGCTTGGCAAGCAACCTTGCGCGATGGATGAGGTCGAGGAGATAGGGCACCGTTCGAAGTGGGGAATCCAGTTCGTGGTCTTCCACGCGATGGAAGCCCGAGACAAGTTCCTGACGCCGAAGGAGAGGGGCGAGGTGAGGTGACCATGAGGATCGAGGATCTGAACCTGACACCTGAGGAGCGGGCGGAGCTGGAGGCCTGGGGTGAACAGATGGCAGCCAAGGCCGCTACCGAGGAGTACACCGAGCGGTTGCGGCCGACCCCCCCGGCGCTACTGGAGCTACAGCGAGCCGCGGCCAGAGTTGAGTCCCCGATAGTGGTGTAGCGCGGTCGCCGGGTCCGTCGTCATCGCGGCCGCGACGGCTGGGTCGGGGCGCGGCTGGCGCTGGCCTGCGGGCCGCCCGGGGCTGCTCGGCTGCCGAGTGCAGACTTGGTCGCGCCCGAGTTCAGCGACTGCAGAGATTGTTGCGGGTAGCGGCCGTCAAACCGCAACCATGTCTGCAGTCGCCTGCTCGGGGTGCTACGAAGTCTGCACTCGGCCGGGGGGTGTGGCGCGTGCCACTGTGCGTCGGCGGACGGAATACGACCGGCCGGGCCTGCGGTTTGGGAGCATGAACGGAGTCGTTCGGATCACCTCCAGACAGGATGCACATCGCCATGCCTTCGCGCCGGTTCTCCCGCTCGCGTGCTGCCGTCGTCTTAGCGGCCGCCGTCGTACTCCTGGTCACCGCCTGTTCTCCCGGTGGCGGGTCGACCAGCGAGCCGACCGGCGAACCCGTCACCGGGGGAACGCTCACCTACGCCTCCGGCGACGCCGAACCCTCGTGCCTCGACCCGCACGTCGGCGGCAACTACCCGCAGGCGCTCATCGCGACCCAGTACCTCGAGTCGCTCGTCTCGCTGGACGAGGACGGCGAGGTCATCCCCTGGCTCGCCACCGAGTGGCAGGAGAGCGACGACGGGATGGCGTGGGAGTTCACCCTCCGCGAGGACGTGACGTTCACCGACGGCACGCCGTTCGACGCCGAGGCGGTCGCCGCCAACATCGCGCACGTGCAGGACCCCGCGACGGCGTCGTCCACCGGTTATCTCGCGCTGGCGAAGGTCGAGGACGTCGTGGCCGTCGACGACCACACGGTCCGCCTGGAGCTGAGCGCTCCCGACAGTGCGCTGCTGGAGTCGCTCTCGCAGGTCTGGGTGGCCATGGAGTCGCCGAAGGCCCTGGAGCGCAGCCAGGACGAGAACTGCGCGGCACCGGTCGGCACCGGCCCGTTCGTCGTCGACGGGTGGGAGCGCCAGGACTCGGTGACGCTCGTCCGGAACGAGGACTACACGTCTCCGCCCGCCGACGCCGAGGGCACCAACCTCCCGTACCTCGACTCGATCGTGTGGCGCTTCATCCCCGACTCCGCGAGCCGCTACGCCGCGCTCCAGTCCGGTGAGGTGCAGGTCATCGACAACGCGCAGCCCGACACCATCCAGTCGGCCGAACCCGACGAGGCGATCGAGGAGCTGGACGCACCCCGCCCCGGCGCCGCCAACCGGATCGAGCTCAACTCGAGCAAGGCACCGTTCGACGACGAGCGCGTCCGCGAGGCGTTCATCCGCTCGGTGAACGTGGACGAGGGCATCGAAGGCCTGTTCTTCGGGACCGCCGAGCGCTCGTACTCGCCGCTGTCCAGCGTCGAGCCGCTGGGGCTGAGCCTGCCCGAGCTCTTCACCGTCGACACCGACGCCGCCGCGAGCCTGCTGGACGAGGCAGGCTGGGCCGAGCGCGACGCCGAGGGCTACCGCGTCAAGGACGGCGAGCGCCTCACCCTCGACTTCCCGGTGAGCACCAACCAGTCCATCCCGGCCGAGCAGTCCCTGTTCGAGCAGATCCAGGCGGACGCCAAGACGGCGGGCTTCGAGATCAAGCTCCACCCGCTCGACCTGTCGAGCTGGTACGGCGCGCTCGCCGAGAACGACTACGACCTCGTGAGCGCCCCGTACACGAAGGTCGGCCCGGACGTGCTGCGGATCCTGTACCACTCGGCCAGCATCGAGCCGGCGCCGAGCGGCTACTTCGCAAACCTCGCTCAGGTGGACGACCCAGCGGTCGACGACCTGCTCACCCGGGCCTCCACGACGAGCAACCCCGACGACCGCGAGAGCCTGTACGAGCAGGCCCAGCGGGTCATCCTCGAGGGGTACTACATCCTGCCCCTGTACGACCAGCAGAACCACTTCCTGTACTCGTCGACCGTGCAGGGTCTGCGGGCGATGCCGACGGTGTCGACGCCGACGTTCGCCGAGGCCTGGCTGGCCTCTTGACCCTTCCCGTCCCCACCACGGGGGCCCGCAGGAGGCCGGCGCCGGGCAACCGGCGCTGGCTGCTGCTGCGCGCGGGCGGCGTGGTGTTCGTGCTGTGGGCCGCCGCGACCATCACGTTCTTCGCGCTGCGGCTCGTCCCCGGCGACCCGGCCCAGGCGATCCTCGGGGGCCCCGGCTCGCAGGCGGGTCCCGAGGCGCTGGAGCAGGTCCGCCGCGAGTACGGCCTCGACCAGCCGCTCGTGGTGCAGTACCTCACCTACCTCGGGCGGCTGCTGACCGGCGACCTCGGGCAGTCGTACTCGCTGCACGAACCGGTGGCGACGGCGATCGGCGAGCAGTTCGGGGCCACGCTCACCCTCGCCCTGTGCTCCCTCGCGCTCGCCTGGGCGCTCGCGTGCGCCCTGGCCGCCTGGAGCGTGCGGGGCGGGCGGGTCGCCTGGGCCATCGGCTCAGGGCTCGAGCTGGTGGCGGCCGCCGTGCCGCACTTCTGGCTCGCGACCGTCCTGATCCTGTTCTTCAGCCTCACTCTCGGCGTCCTGCCCCCGGTCAGCGTGCCGGGCCCGCTCGGCATCGTGCTACCTGCGCTCACCCTCGCTATCCCGCTGGCCGGGTTCCTCGGCCAGGTCATGCGCGAGTCCCTCCTGACCGCCATGGAGTCGCCGTTCGTCACCACCGCGCGCGCCCGCGGCGAGAGCGAGGTCCGCATCTTCTGGCGGCACACGCTCCGGCACGCGGCGATCCCCGCCGTCGGCCTCTCCGGCTGGGCGTTCGGGTCGCTGATCAGCGGTGCGGTCGTCGTCGAGGCGGTCTTCGCCCGCCAGGGCCTCGGCCGCAGCCTCTTGTCGGCGGTCCAGCTGCGTGATGTCACCCTGGTCACCGGCATCGTGCTCGTGGTCGCGCTCGCCTACACGGTCATGACGCTGCTGACCGACCTCGCCGACCGGGCCATCGACCCGCGCACACGGGCGGTGACGCAATGAGCGGCCCGCGCTCCGCCGTCGTCGGCGCCCCCGCGTTCCGGCCGACCGTCGGTGAGGCGCTCGCCGGCGTGGTCCTGGTGCTCCTCCTCGTCGCTGCGCTCTGGCCGAACCTGCTGGCCCCTGGGGACCCGCTCGCCACCGCGCCCGCCGATGCCTTCAAGGGCCCGTCGCCCGCGCACCTGTTCGGGACGGACGAGTCCGGCCGCGACATCTACACCCGCGTGGTCCACGGCGCGTCCGAGTCGCTCCTGATCGGCGTCCTGGCGACGGCGATCGGCATCGGCCTCGCGATTGTCCTCGGCTTCGTCGCGGGCCTCGGCCCGCGCTGGCTCGACTTCGGCACCACCCGGGTGGTCGAGGTGCTCTTCGCCTTCCCTGGCCTGCTGCTCGCGCTGCTCTTCATCGTCGTCACGGGGCCGGGCGTGCTGAGCTCGACCATCGCCGTCGGCCTGGCCACCGCGCCCGGATACGCGCGCATCATCCGGTCCCAGGTGCGCCGGGCGGCGTCCGCCGAGTTCGTCGAGGCCGCGCGCGTCCTGGGGCGCGGCCGCCTGTGGATCGTGGCCCGCCACATCCTGCCGAACGTGACAGCCGCGCTGTTCGTGCTCGCGACCCTCGGGCTCGGGCAGGCGATCATCTGGGTGTCGTCCCTGAGCTACCTCGGCCTGGGCGCCGTACCGCCCGCCGCGGAGTGGGGAGCGATGCTCGCGGCCGGCCGGACCTACATCGCGAACTTCTGGTGGATGACGTTCTTCCCCGGCCTCGCGATCGTCGCCAGCGCCGCCGCTGCGACCGTCGTCGGGCGCGGCATCCAGAAGCGGAACAGGAGCGCGGTATGACGGGGCCGGAAGCGAGAGGGCCGGAGCCGACGGGGCCGGAGTCGACAGGGCTGGACCCGACAGGGCCCGCGCCGGCGCCCGTGCTGAACGTCCGGGACCTGGTCGTCACGTTCCCCGAGCGTCGCGGGGCGGGGCGCCGTGGCGAGCGGCGTGTCGTCGACGGCGTCAGCTTCCACGTGGCGGCCGGCGAGTGCGTGGCGATCGTCGGCGAGTCCGGCTCGGGCAAGAGCGTCACCGCGCGCAGCATCGTCGGCCTCGCGGGGGAGGGCGCCCGGGTCTCGGCCGCTGAGCTGACCGTCGCCGGGCAGGACGTGCTGGCGCTGTCCGGACGCCCCCTGCGCAGGCTGCGCGGCGGCACCGTCGGCCTGATCGCGCAGGACGCGCTCGTCTCCCTGGACCCGCTGCGCCCCGTCGGCCGGGAGATCGGGGACACGCTCGCCCTGCACACGAACCTCGACGCCGCCGGGCGGCACGCCCGCACGCTCGAGCTCCTCGACCGGGTAGGCCTGCCGGACGCCGCGCTGCGCGCGCGCCAGCGCCCCGGCCAGCTCTCCGGCGGGCAACGCCAGCGGGCCCTCATCGCGTCCGGCATCGCGGGCGAACCAGAGCTCGTCATCGCCGACGAGCCGACCACGGCCCTCGACCAGCCGGTCCAGGCGGGAGTGCTCCGGCTGCTGGGACAGCTGCGCGACGACGGCACCGGCGTGCTGCTCATCAGCCACGACCTGTCGGTCGTGCGCGGCATCGCCGACCGGGTGCTCGTCATGACCGATGGCGTCGTGGTCGAGGAAGGGACCCCTGCCGAGGTGTTCGAGCGCCCACGGCACCCGTACACGCGCAAGCTCGTGGCCGCCGTCCCGGCGGGCCACCCCCGCGGCACCCCCCTGTCGACCCCAACCCCCACCCCGGCCCCGACCCCAACCCCCACCCCGGCCGCCGTCGAACGTAGGGGCAGTAGCGGCATGACCGCTCATGAGGCGACCAGGCCTACGTTCGGCGACGTGCTCCTGGAGGCATCGGGGCTGGCGCGGAGCTTTCATGTCGCGGGGCGCGAGATCGTGGCCGCTGCCGACGTGTCGTTCTCCCTCCGTGCGGGGCAGACCCTCGGCCTGGTCGGCGAGTCCGGCTCGGGCAAGTCCACCACCGCCCGGCTCCTCCTCGGGCTCGAACGGCCCGACGCCGGCGAGGTCACCCTCCTCGGCCAGCCGTGGAGCCAGCTCCCGGAGGCCCGGCGACGCCCGCGCCGGTCGCTCGTCAGCGCGGTGTTCCAGGACGCGCTCAGCTCGTTCGACCCACGCTGGACCGTCGGCGCCGTCCTCGCGGACGCCCTCACCCATGGCCGGACGGTCCGGCCGGGACCGGTACGCGCCGAGATCGCGGAGCTGCTGGACACCGTCGGTCTCGACCCGTCCCTTGCCACCCGCCGGCCGCTGCACCTCTCCGGCGGGCAGCGCCAGCGCGTCTCGGTCGCGCGGGCGCTCGCGGCCGACCCCCGGGTGCTGATCCTCGACGAGCCCGTCTCGGCGCTCGACGTGTCGGTCCAGGCACAGGTGCTCGATCTGCTCGACCGGCTCCAGCGCGAGCGGAACCTCGCCTACCTCCTCATCACCCACGACCTCGGGGTGGCGCTGCACATGAGCGACGACCTCGCGGTGCTGCAGGAGGGTCGCATCGTCGCGTCCGGCCCGGCGGCGACCGTCCTCGACGACCCGCAGCACCCGTACGCGCGGCTGCTGCGGGACGCTTCGCCGACCGCCTTCCGGTGAACCGGCCGCGGCTCACCACGCGCCGGCTCTCCGGCGGGGCACGCTGCCCCCGGACTCGGCGTACCGGCGACGGCGATCGTCACATCTCCGCCTTCGGCCTCGCGTCCAGCACGTCGAAGGTGCTCAGCAGGCGCAGGTAGGCCGCGAACGCCTCCTCGATCTGATCCGGCTGCAGCCCGTAGCGCGTCGTGTCGTACTGGTGCGGCCGCGTCCCTGCCGGCCGGGCGAGCACCTGGTCGAGCTGCGCCTCGTCGCTCGCCGTCCACGTCGCCCCGATCGCCGAGTACAGCCGTGGCACCTCCGCATGCGGGTCGGCGCTCAGCGTGTGGTACGGCACGTCCACGATGGCCGACGGCGGCAGGCTGAGCCGCGACTCCAGCGCGCTGTTCACCCAGGTGACCATGGTGTCGAGCACGAGCTGCCCGACCTCCAGCGGGTCCGGGTCCTTCTGGTACATCGCCCACATCGTCTCCACGAGACTGCACGTCGAGCCGAGGACGGTGGCCGGGTCGCGGTGCGTCCACACGAAGGTGGCGTCCGGGAACACCTCCTTGATCGCCGCCATGTCCTTCAGGTGCCCGGGGTACTTGACGATCCAGCGCTTGCGCTCGCGTCCGTGCTGCAGCACCTGCAGGCCCTGCTTCAGGTACGCGTAGTCGCCGGCCAGGTCCGTCGCGCTGCGACGCGCGTACCAGCCACGGTAGGCGGGAGCTGACCCGTGCAGCAGCGCCCAGTAGGTGCCGTGGGGAAGGAGCATCATCGACTCCTCTGGCTGCTCGGCACGGCTCGGGTGCATGTGCTTCAGCTCTGGCGCGAACAGGCCGGTGACGAGCTGGCTGCCCTGGTCGAACTTCTTGATCTCGCGCGCGGCGACGGCGGGGTCCTCGAGGCCGGTGTGGGACATCTCCCACATGAGCGGGCCTCGATGGGCCGGGGACGCAGCGAGCACCCGGTGGGTGAGCGTCGTCGCCGTGCGCGGCAGCCCGAGCACGAACACCGGGTCGGTGATGGGCTCGTCGGCGATCTCGGGGTGCTCGGCCAGCAAGCTGTTGATGCGCAGCCGGTTGGCGTACCGGTCCTTGATCGAGCCGAGCACGAAGGTCCAGCCCAGAGGTGTCAGACGAGGTTCGGCGGCGATGCTCGCGAACACCACGCCGAGGCCGTCGGCGAACTTCCGGTCCTGCGTTCCTGCTTCTCTCTCGACCTGGGCGACGGTCTTCGCCCAGGCGTTCGCGGGGTCGTCGCGCCCCCTGACGACGGGGGCGAAGACGGTGTTGAGCACCCTGGAGGCTCGCGTGGTACGGCTCACGATGTCCTTTCTCGTGCGATCGGTGGCGGGTCGGGGTCCGCGGGGTTCACGGAACGAACGGCGGGGAGTGCTGCTCGGGGCGGAAGACGACCGGAAGTGTCTCCAGCAGACGAAAACGGAAGTCAGGTACCCACCGGAGCTCGTCCGCCGGCAACGCGAGCGTGGGTGTGAGGCGGCGGTGCAGCGTCTCGGCCGCCGTCCGGACGATCAGCCGGGCGAGGTGCGGCGCAGGGCACGCGTGGGTGCCCACCCCGAACGTGAGGTGAGCCCGGCTGCCTGACCCGTCCCACGGGTCGTCGCCGCGGATGCTCGGGTCCGAGCCGACCGCACCGACAGCGAGCAGCATCGCGTCCCCGCGCTGCACGAGCTTGCCGTCGAGCAGGAAGTCCTCGGCGGCGATCCGCGGCGCCAGCGTGCTCACCGGCGACGCGGTCCACAGCACCTCGTCGAGCGCTTCGTCGGTCCCGAGCCGCCCGCCCGCGAGCCGCCTGGCGAACCGCTCGTCCGTCAGGGAGAGGTAGAGCGTCTGTGCCAGCCAGGCCTGTAGGCCGAGGGTCGCGGTCGCCGTGAGCGACAGGAGGCCGAGCGCCGCCTCCGCGGTGCTCTCGTAGGAGGCGTGCCGTGCGAGCCTGCCGGCGGGGGTGGGCGTGCCGTCCGGCCGGCGGGCCGTCGTCTGCCCGGAGAGCAGGAAGCTCACCTCGTGCACGGCAGACGCGGCGTCCCGTTCCGCCGCCCCGCGTGCGGCGGCCTCGAACACCTGCTGCGCGGTCCCGGCATCGAACCCGAGGAGCGTGCCGAGCGCCAGGTGCGGCATCGGTGCCACGTACTCGCGCACCAGGTCGGCCACACCGGTCGCGGCGAACCGGTCGATGAGCTCCTCGCACCTCTCGCGCGTGGTCGTGGCGACCTCTGCGTCGTCGACCACGCCGAGCACCTCGTCGAGCGGGGTGCGGAGCCGGCCGTGCGTGCTCCCGTCCGTCTGCTCCACCGTCGGTCGGCCGGTCGGCGCCAGCGGTCGGAGCAGGGGCGAGTGCGCGGACGGCGCCTCGCGTTCATGGCCGTTCCAGGCCCCGGTCGTCGTCGTGAGAGGGAACTGGTCGCGGGCCATCGCGACGATGGTCCGGTACTCCGTCACGAGCCAGGCGCGGGCACCGGGCTCCAGCTCGACGGGGGCGATGTCTCCCCACTCCTCGCGGAGCCGTGCGTGGACGGCACCCGCGTCGTGCGACGCGATGAGCCCTGCGACGGCCGGGACCGTCGCAGGGTCGTCGAGCTTCAGGGGGCGGTGGGCGGTATCACCGCTGGCGGCGTCGCCGGTGCCGGCATCGCTGGTGCCGGCGATACCGTCGATCGTTGTCGAGCTCATCGTGTGCCCGTCCGGGTCGGGTACAGGTCGCTGGTTCCGCCCAAACCATGCCGGATATGTGTTTGTCTGTCGAGGTTTGTCCAGGATGAAATGTGCGTCGAGCAGGACGGTCGGCAGTCACCAGGGCAGGGGGCTCAGCGGCCGTCGGCCGACGCGCGCACCACGGCGCGCTGCCGTGCGGCGGCGCGATGCGCGCGAACCACCGCGACGCCGACGACGAGGACGAACGCGACCAGGCCCGTCCACACCATGCCGGTGGTGACGTTGAGCGGCGCGCCGTCGACGCCGGGAGTACGGCCGCCGTCCCGCCCCGAGCCCGCGACGGCCAGCAGGACGACGACCGTGGCCGCCACGGCGGTGCGGGCGACCCAGCGGCCTGCGGTGTCCAGGGTGCCGCGACCCGGCCGGTATGCCGGTGCGAGAAGCCTGACCAGCAGCAATGCGGCGATGGGTAGCTGCAGCAGCCACATCGTGGTGCGGAACCACCCGTCGAACCAGACGTTCGTGCCGTACAGGAGCGTGTGCCAGACGCTCAGCACGTAGACGACGATGATCGAGGCGTGCAGGACCCGCCAGGTCCGGGCACCGATCCGCCGTCGTGCGTAGTAGGCCAGGCCCAGCGGGATCGACAGGTAGAGGGCCAGCAGGCCGATGAGGATCGCGATGACGCCGGTGCCGCTGGGGTAGACGCCGGGGACGAACACGTTCAGGAAGGCGGACCAGACCCGGCCGACGGGGCCCAGCCCTTCCGCGTTGCCACGCACCTCCTCGGCGAAGAACCAGAACGCGTGCGCGAACATCAGCACGATCGTCGTCAGGCTGGTGGTGCGGTGCAGCCTCTCGACGGTCGCGGGCGTCAGCCGGAGCCACGGCTGCGGACGGCTGGAGCGCACCAGGCCGAGCAGCACGGTGATCCATGCCCAGAGCAGCCCCGACCAGCCGAACGCCTGGCACATCCAGTACATCCAGTAGGTGCCGGCGCCGCCGGCAAAGGTCGGTATGACGTCGATCGTCGGCGACGTCCCCGCGTGGATGCGCCAGGTGAGCCAGGCGAAAATAGCCAGGGTGATGAGGAGTGCGATCGAGGCGTCGAGCCACGCTGCCCGGAGATCCTGTCGGAACGCTGCGCCGTCGAACCAGCTGCGCACCTGTCGGACGTCTGTCATGTGATCCCTCGTTCGTCTCGGGCGGATCGGAACCGGGCGGTTCCCGCGTGCCGCTGGCCCTGACGTGGGCTGCCCACAATCTAGGGAAAAGTCAGATGTTAGCCAAGGGACATCCCGCGGTACGCAAAACAATCTGCCGGCATGGCCGCGCTGTTGCGGTTCCGGAATCGTCTGCGGTGAGCTAGAAGCTCGCCAGGGCCCGCACCGCCTCGATCGTGTCCGCCTCCGCCGCGCTCTTGTCGTCGCGGTAGCGCAGCACCCGCGCGAACCGCAGAGCCAGCCCGCCCGGGTAGCGGGTGGAGCGCTGCAACCCGTCGAAGGCGATCTCCACGACCTGCTCGGGTCGAACGGTCACGACCCAGCCGTCGTCGTCCGTCGTGAGGCCGGTGAAGCGCGCGGTCTGCCACTCCAGCATCGCGTCCGTCATCCCCTTGAACGTCTTGCCGAGCATCACGAAGCCGCCCTCGGGATCGCGCGCACCGAGGTGGATGTTCGACAGCCACCCCTGCCGACGCCCAGAACCCCGCTCCACCGCGAGCACCACGAGGTCGAGGGTCTGGCGCGGCTTGACCTTGACCCAGCCGGCCCCTCGCCGTCCGGCCGCATACGGCGCGTCGAGCGACTTCACCACCACACCCTCCTGGCCCTCGCGCAGCGCGCCCGCGAAGAACTCGGCGGCGGCCTCCGGGTCCGCCGTCAGGAGCCGGCGCACCGTCCGCGGCGCCGCGACCTCGTCGAGGACCGCGAGGCGCTCGCGGAGCGGGGCATCGACCAGGTCGCGCCCGTCGGCGTGGAGCACGTCGAAGAAGAACGCGGAGAGCTGGATCTGGGCCGCCAGCTCCGCCTCCGGCGTCGCCTCCCGGGTCGCTGACCGCGCGGCGGTCTCCTGGAAGGGCCGCGGCACGCCGTCGGGCCCGACGGCGAGCGCCTCGCCGTCGAGCACCAGCCGGTCGGACGGGAGGGCCTGCACTGCCTCGACGATCTCCGGTACGCGTTCGGTGATGTCGTCCAGCGAGCGCGTGACGACACGCACATCGTCGCCGAGCCGGTGCACCTGGACGCGGATGCCGTCGAGCTTGACGTCGACGCACAGCTCGGTGGGTTCGCCGGGAGAGCCGAGCTTCTCGAAGGCGGCGGTGATGTCCGGTGCGGACTGGGCGAGCATGGGCCGGACCGGCCGCCCGACCTCGAGCGTGAACGTCGCGAGCGCGGAGCTCGGGTCGTCGGCGAGCAGTACGGCGCTCGCCACCGGGCCGGTCGCGCCCCGCATCATGGCGGCGCGGCGGACGGCGTCGGCGGGAGTACCGGCTGCCTCGGCGACGGCATCGACGACCACCGAGTCCAGCGCGCCCTGCCGCAGCTCGCCCGCGACGAGGCCGCGGAGGAACGCCTGCTCCCGCTCGGTCGCGGTGCCGAAGAGCACGGCGGCCGCGGACGTGCGAGCCTGCGCGGAACCGGTGCCTTCGAGGGCGGCCATCTCGGCGAAGGCCGCGTCGACATCCCGCACGGTGAGTGTCGCGGCGGTCGCGGGCGGCGGGAGGTCGCGCAGCGCGGCCCAGCCGAGCCCGCTACGACGCTGTCGCAGCGCGCCGGCGAGGTAGGCGACGACGACCTCGATGTCGGTCGCGATCTCCTCGCGGGTGGTGTCGCCGGTCGTGCTCTGGTCTCCGGCCGCCGGGTCGTCTGTTGCCTGGTCACGCACAGCCGCGCGGCGCAGCAGGTCGGCGATCGCCGCCCGTTTGGCGAGGCGCGAGCGGGTGGCGGCGACGGCGTCGGACGTGGCGGCGACCTCGGCGAGCAGCATGTTCCATCTTGACGTGCTTTCGGGCGGAGCGCGGGCCGGTCGGGCGGCCGGCCCCGAGATGGCCATGCACCTGCTGCCGACACCGCCGGTTCCTGGCAGCAGGTGCATGGTCATCTCGTGGGGCCTGCGCCGTCCCACCACGTCAGGTGGCCCGCTGCCTCGGCGGTCGGCTCGATGGTCTCCCACGCCTCGGCGATCAGCCCGCCCTCGAACCGCATGATGTCGATTACCGCGATCTCCGGGCCGGAAGGGAGCCGGCGGCGCGAGTGCATCACCACGTGCTCGCCGTCGGCCAGCACGTGCAGGACCTCGACTCGCATGCCTGCGATCCTCTCCAGCGACGCGCGCACCGAGGCGAGCCATTCGTGCTTGGTCGAGGAGGTCGAGTCCGGCCGGTGATGAACGAAGCCGTCGCTCAGCACACGCTCGACCGCGGCGACGTCGCCCGTCTCGACCAGGCCGGCGAACGCCTGGGCGACGATGCCCTTGTTGTCGATGGTCGTGCTCTCTGTCGTCATGGAGGCAGTGTTTCCGTTGCCGCAGTGGCTGTCGATGAACTCGGAGTTCATGGTGTTCGGCTCGGCGTTGAGCAACACTGGACGCCATGCACACCGTGGGGGAGCTGCTTCGGCAGTGGCGGCAGCGCCGTCGGCTCAGCCAGCTCGATCTCGCGATCGCCGCCGATGTCTCTGCTCGGCACGTCAGTCTGGTCGAGACCGGCAAGTCCAGGCCGAGCGCCGACATGGTGCTCAGGCTCGCGGGCCAGCTCGACGTGCCGCTCCGGGACCGCAACCGGTTGCTGCTCGCCGCGGGCTTCGCTCCCCGGTACACCGAGCGGCCGCTCGACGGCGATGCGCTGGCGGCGGCTCGGGAGGCCGTCGGGCGGGTGCTCCGTGCGCACGAACCGTACCCGGCGCTCGTCTTCGACCGTCGGTGGAACATCCTGATGACCAACCGCGCCGTCGAGCCGTTCTTCGCGGGCGTCGCACCCGACCTGCTGCGCCCGCCGGTCAACCTGGTGCGGCTGGGGCTGGACCCGCGCGGCCTCGCCTCGTACGTCGTCAACCTGGCCGATGTGCGCGCGATGTTCCGGTCCCGGATCAGGCGCCAGCTCGCGGCAGTCCCTGACGCCGAGCTCACCACCCTCTATGAGGAGCTGCTGGCACCCGGCCCCGAGGACAAGACGGACGAGTCGATCGAGCCCGCGTCGGACGTCGTGATCCCCATGGTCATCCGGGTCGACGGCCGAGAGCTACGGCTGTTCTCGACGATCACCACGTTCGGCACCCCGATGGACATCACCTTGGCCGAGGTGGCCGTCGAGTCCTACTACCCGGCGGACGCGGAGAGCGCCGCCTACTTCACCCGGGCCGACGGCGACGCCTGACCGTGTGCGCGCCCGGTCGTGCCCGCATCTGGGTCTGCGGTCGCGACGACGTACGCCGCGCCCAGCCCATAGGCCCGAGCAGTGATCAGGCCGTCCTGGACGCGCACGGCAGCCTGGGCGTCGTCGCCGGCTTTGGACAGGCCGATGGCCGACGCCGCCAGCGCCCCGTCGTCGATGACGAGCCGGACGTGCTGCCACGGTCCCGCGCCGAAGACCCGGCGCAGGCTCCCGGCGACGTCGCTCACCCGGAGCCGCACAAGGTTCGAGGTCTCGGCAGGATCGGTCGTCACGACGACGACCGTGGTCTGCTCACCGGGCCGGACCGAACGGACCGCTTCCTCGGCGGCGCCCAGCCGGTGAGCGCCCAGCACCGTGATCAGCCCATCGGCGCCGAGATCGACAGCACCGCCCGCGATCTCGTCCACCAGCCCGCCGGGCGGGGTCCACGCGTCCCGCACCGGCTCGGAAGGCTCGACGTGGGGTAGGTAGGACGGCGCCCAGGTGTCGTTGAGATCAAGCCCGGCCAGATGCTCGCACGCGCGCACCCGGTCGAACGGGTCACCGAACCCCGGTGCCGTCTCGGCCAGCGAGGCCGAACCGCCCAGCATCGTCAGCACCAGCTCGGCCAGCCGTACCTGCCGGGCCGGGTCACCGTCCGGCCGGCGCTCGCGATCCGGCTTCCGATCCGGCTCGCAGGACTCCAGCCTCACCCACGTCATGGACGCCTGCCGGGCGCTCCTCAACGGCACGCCGGCCGGCGACACCGTCGCCATGACGCTCGTCTGGTGCGCTGCTCTCTTCGTCGTGTTCTGCCCGCTGGCGGTCCGGGCCTACGGCCGCCAGCAATGACCTGGCTGCCCCGTGGGTGTCAGCCCAGGTGCCAGGCGGTCACCGCCGCGTCGACGGCGGTGCGGGCAGGCGTGCGGATCCCCGGCACGAGCTCGAAGGGCGCCTGGTCCGGCTTCGGTGCGCGGCGCCAGGTCCCGATCAGGCGTCCGTCCAGGAGCACCGCCGGGCGGAAGATCCCGTTGGTGAACGGGACGACCGTCCGCATGGCCTCGGCGTCGGCGATCAGGCCGCGATCCTGGTAGCCAAGGACCATCTCGTCGAACCCGGGCACGAGCACGACGCCGCAGGGCTCCGTGAGCCACGAGCTGAGCCCGGCCGCGGAGCCGCCGCCGAGGCAGCGCGGATCGGGCTCCCGCCCGACGAGCATCGCCGTGCCGTCGACGATCACCTCGACAAGAGTGTCCGGTTCCGCCTCGCGCAGCGCGGACACCGCGGCCCGCACGGGCGTCTTGGGCAGGCCGAGCCACCAGGCGAGGTCGTCGACGGTCGCGGGCCCGCGGCTGGTGAAGTACGACCGTGCGATGCGGCGGAGGGCCGCCCCGGGTTGCTCGGTCGGTGCGTCCCCGGAGCCGGAGCGCGGCGTCGCGACCATCAGCTGTTGCGCTCCGGCGAACGGGCCCCAGTGCAGCACTCCGCGAAGCGCCAGGGAGACGATCAGGTGGTAGCCGCGCTGGCCCTCGACAGGCACGCCCGCCTGCTGCCACAGGTCGAGCATCGCTGCCCGGGTGATCCCGCTGACGTTGCCGGGCGCCGCGAGCGCCTCCCGGGTGAGCGCCTCCACGCGGTCCACGAGGGCGTCGTCCAATCCCTCGGCCTCGCGGGTGCGCCGGCCCTGCTGGGTCACGCGCTCGGCCGTCAGCGAGACGAGGGCGGCGAGGTCGCCCGGCGTGGTCGCGAACAGCGTGCCGCGCTGGGTCCATCCACGCACCAGGTCGCCGGCGTCGAACGCAGCCCGCACGTCCTCGACCGTGGTGCCCGGCCGGGACCGGATCGCTATCGCCCGCAGCACGGCGGGCAGGTCCTGGCCCTGGAGCGCGACCATCCGCCGGACGACGTCGACGGGTGCCGGCTCCGGGGAGCCCGTCCCGCCGTCGGGCCGCCACAGTCCTTGCGTGCGCAGGCGCAGCCGGCGTGCGACGTCGGAGGCGATCTCTGTGGTTCCGGAGGGCATGCGGGAAGGCTACGTCGCGCCTCTGACACGCCGCTCCACGCGCCTACCGCCGGCTCGGCCGGTGAGCGAAGCCGTTGCGTGCGGCGCCGGCGGCCGGAGCCGCACGCAACGGTCACGGGCCTACTTCAACGACGTGAAGCGCAGGCTCCGGAGATAGTCGTACGACACGTTCGCGGTCCGCACCGGGTGCGGCTGCTCGTCGCGCTCGACGATGAAGCTGTGCGCGCCCGGGTGCCGCAGGTGCGAGAGGATCTCCGGGAAGTCGACCGTGCCGTCGCCGAGATCGGTCTCGATGCCTTCGGTCGGCGTGCCGTCCTTCAGGTGCAGGAGCGGGAACCGCTCCTCGTGGGCGTCCAGGTACGGGCCCGGGTCCACGCGTGCCCGGAGGATCCAGTAGAGGTCCAGCTCGAACCAGACGAGCTGTGGGTCTGCGCGGGCGAGCCAGACGTCGAACAGCCGCTCGCCGGTGACCGGGTCGTCGTGGAACTCGTTGTCATGAAGGTGCGCGTACCAGCGCAGGCCGTAGCTCTGCGCCGCCTCGCCCCACTGATTCATCTCGTCGGCCATCCGGCGGTAGCCGTCGGCGGTCTGCTCGCCGTCCATGTAGGACACCCCGACGTACTTCTGCCCCAGCGTCGCTGCCCGCTCGAGGGTCACCTCGGCCTGGCCGCCGCGGAAGTCGCTCGGGTTGTGGTGGCTGCCGATGACGCGGAGCCCGTTGTCGTCCGCGATCGCCCGGAACTGGGCCGGGGTGCGGTTGCCGTAGTCGTACGCCGGCTCGATCTCCGAGTAGCCCGCGTCGGCGAGCATCGCGAGGGTGCCCTCGGGGTCCTCGGCCAGCATCGTCCGCACCGTGTACAGCCCGAACCCGATCTTGCCGGGAGGTACCGGACGTGCCCCACGCGTGCTCGGTTCTGCTGCCGCTGCGGTGGTGGCGCCGGACGTCACGGCGAGCGCGGCTGCTCCGGCGGCCTGGAGCAGACGGCGGCGACTCAACTTCTGGAGATCATTGGTCATCTTTGACATCCCAATCGTCGAAAGTCGTGAGCGACGACCATATGCACGGTGCAGGGGAAGTACAAGGGGCCTGGGCGTGCGTCGACCAGGGCGCGCGGCCAGAGGCGCATGCCAGGCGGTGTGGGTCCAGCGTCCGACGGAGTGCCCCGAGCAGGACTCGAACCTGCAACCTACGGATTAGAAGGCCGTTGCTCTATCCATTGAGCTATCGGGGCGCGGGCCTATGGTATCCGTCCTCGAGACGGACCGGATCTGGTCCATGTCACACGGTCTGTCACCACAACAAACCCTGCCATTCCGCACACCGACTACTCTTCACGGGTTGGCAGAACGATCTTGACCTATCAGGATGAAGCCGTGACTCCAGGAACACGCTCCGCTGTGCTCGGCCGTCGGGGTGGTGTGGACCCGAACGTTGCGGAGCAGCTCGGCTTCACGGTGCACGACGTCGTACGCGATCTGCGTCGCGACGTCGCCGCCGCGACCCTGCCCCTTCCCATCGACAGCGCCGAAGAGGCCGAAGCCTCCCGCAAACGACTCTTGGCGCAGCTCGACGAACACCTGCTGCCGCGCCTCGCCGAGCTGTCCAGCCCCGCCGTCGTCGTGCTGGCGGGCTCCACAGGAGCCGGCAAGTCCACCCTGTTCAACAGCCTGCTCCGCGAGGAGGTCTCCGACGCCGGGGTGCTGCGGCCGACCACCCGCGAGCCGGTGGTGGGCGTGCACCCGCGTGACGTCGACACGCTCACGCCCGGCCCCGTCACCGAGCTGGCCCGGCTCGTCAAGCACGAGGGCGTGCCGCGCGGCACCGCGCTGATGGACGCGCCCGACCTCGACTCGTTCCTGTCCGAGAACCGCTCCACCGCCCACCAGCTGCTCGAAGCCGCCGACCTCTGGCTGTTCGTCACCACCGCCGCCCGCTACGGCGACGCTCTGCCCTGGCAGGCGCTGGACCGCGCCAAGGAGCGCGGCGCGAGCGTCGCGATGGTGCTCAACCGGGTGCCGAAGGACGACCTGAGGACGGTCCGCAAGGACCTCAACTCGCGGATGAAAGAGCGGGGGATGAAGGACGTCCCGCTGTTCATCGTGCTCGACGTCGGACCGCACGAAGGCCTGCTCGAGCCGAAGCTGGTGGAACCCATCCAGCGCTGGCTCGGCCTGATGGCCGGGCCCGAACGGTCGCGCACGATCATCCTGCGCACGCTCAAGGGCGCGCTCGGTGCGCTCCCCGACTGGGTGATGGGACTGGTCGCCGCGGTGGAGGAGCAGGGCACCACGGCCTTCGACCTGCGCAACGTCGTGGACTCGGTCGTCCCGGACGAGCAGCTGGCCGCACGCACCGCCGTGCTGTCCGGTGCGGCGGGCGAGGGCACGGTCGCCGCGCGGTTCGCCGAGCTGGCCGGCACCAAGCACATCTCCCGGGTCACGGTCCGCGACGGCATCGCACGGACGACCAAGCGCGCGGGCAGGAACCGGGAGGCGGCGCTCGTCAGCCTGCGTGAGGAGGTCGAGGCAACAGCCGCCCGCGCCTTCGTCGCGGCAGGCGTCCGCACCGAGGAGAGCCTGCGGTCCGTCCTCGCCGGGCCCGGCGCGCCACCCGCCGGAGAGACGATCCTGCCGGACGGCGGCGCCCGCGCCAAGGAGCGTCGCGCCTGGGGAGAGTCGCAAGCCACCGAGTGGTCCCGGCTGGCCGGCGACCTCGTCGCACGCATGGACGGGGCGGCCACCGAGAACACCGAGCCCGATGCACCGGCCCGGGCCGCGGGCGCTCGCAAGGCGTTCGGCGACACCGGCCTCGCGACCCTCCTGCTGGCCACAGCGCTCGGGAACGACGACTCCGCACGGCTCGTCGACCGGCTGCTCGGCGAGACCGCGAGCGAAGCCATCGAGGAGCTGCAGGGCGAACTTGCCGACAAGGTAGCGCTAGCGGTTGCGGAAGAGGCCCGTTCTGTCCAGAGTGCCCTTGACGTCCCCGCCTTAGCCGACGACGCGGCCGCTCCGCTCCGCGTGCGGCTGGCCGAGCTCAGGAGGCTGACATGACGAGCCATGACGCGACACTGAGCGCACGGACCGAGGACCTCGGACGAGCGCTGCAGATCGCGGGAGCACGCCTCGACGACGCCGTCTTCGGCAAGGTCGCCAGCTCCGTCGCGGGCGTGCGTGAACGGCTCGCGCTCGGCGTCGACCACACGGTCGTGGCGCTCGCAGGCGGCACCGGGTCGGGCAAGTCGAGCATGTTCAACAAGATCTCCCGCCTCACGTTCGCGGACGTCGGGGTGAAGCGCCCCACCACCGCCAAGGTCACCGCCTGCTCGTGGAGCGACGACGCCGCGACGCTGCTGGACTGGCTCAGCGTGGAGCGCGAGCGCCGCATCACGCGGTCCAGCGAGCTCGACGCGGCCGACGAGGCGAGCCTCTCCGGGCTGGTGCTGCTGGACCTGCCCGACCACGACTCCGTCGCTCCGGGGCACCGGGAGGTGGTGGACAAGGTGCTGCCGCTGGTCGACCTGCTCGTGTGGGTGGTGGACCCGCAGAAGTACGCCGACGACGCCCTGCACACGGGCTACCTGCGCGACTCGTCGGGCATGCAGGCGTCGACGGTCGTGGTGCTCAACCAGATCGACACGGTCCCGGTGGGGCAGCGGGACAACCTGGTCAACGACGTCAAGCGCCTGCTGCGCGACGACGGGCTGGAGAACGTCCCGGTGGTCGCGGCGTCGACCAAGACGGATATCGGCATCGCCGACCTGCGCGGGCTCCTGGAGCAGACGGTGGCGCGCCGGTCGGTCTCGGCGGGGCGGGCGGCGGGCGAGCTCGACGCCGCGGCGACCCTCCTGCTGAGCCAGACGCCGGCCGAGGTGCCATGGCACATCGACACGGTGCTCGAGCGTGAGGTGGACGCGCTGGCGCGTGCGGCGGGGCTGGAGTCGGTCGCCGCGCAGGTCGGCGCGGCAGTGCGCAACGGGTACGGCTCGCCGGAGTTCCGCAGCCCGGACCCGGACTCGATAGCCCTGTCCCGGTCACGCTGGCTCACCGGCTCGGGGGAGTCGCTCAAGCACGGCTGGCAGCGGTCGCTCGCCGCGAGCGTCGCGAGCGCCCAGGAGGTCGCGACGGCGGTGGTGAAGGCGCTGCAGGGCGTCACCCTCGACACCAGGGGTCCGACGACGCAGCGCCTCACCCGCCGGCTCGCGCTCGGGGCGGTGCTGGTCGCCGTGCTGCTCGGGACGGCCACCGTGCTGGCGTCGATGGGGGTGCTGCCCGCAGGGGAGACCTGGACCACGGTGCTCGGTGTGCTCGCCGTCGCGGCGGCCGTGACCGCGCTCGTGGTGTTCCTCGTGGCGATGCAGATGCGGCGCGCCCTGGCCTCGCGGCGGGCGCAGGGCGTCGTCGCGTCGGGCAGAGCGGCGCTCGAACGTGTGCTGCAGCAGACCCTCGGTGCGCCCACCCAGCGGCTGCTCGACGAGCACCGCGCGGTGCGTGAGCTCGCACAGAGTGCGCGGGACGACGGACCCGCCGCACCGCTCCGCCTGGAAGAGAACGCGACCACAGGCGGCTCGATCGGGGCTTCGTCCCCAGGTTCTGTCCGGTTCACCGACCTGGGCACCGTTCGCGCCTGATGCTGGGTGCGGACCGGCCGCTGGGGCCGGTCCGTGAACCCAGGAGGACTGAAATGAACGACGTCACGGTGACCGTGTCGGGCTTCGCGGGCAACACCCCCGCGCTGCACGTCTCGAAGGACGCGGCCAAGGACCTGGAGTGGACCACGTTCCGCGTGGCCAGCACCAGGCGCTACCTGAACGAGAACGGCGACTGGACCGACGGCGCCACGCTGTGGTTCACGGTCAAGGCCTGGCGCACCGCCGCGCTGAACGTGATCAGGTCGGTGCGCAAGGGCGTCCCGGTGGTGGTGACGGGCCGCCTCGAGGTCGACGAGTGGACGGGCCCCGACGGCGCGCAGCGGACCGGGCTGGTGATCAACGCGACGGCGGTCGGCGTCGACGCCACCCGTGGCCAGGTGGAGTTCTCGCGGCTGGTGCACCACGACACGGTGCCCGACGGCGCTCCGGGCGCCTCGGGCGGTGGCGGCGGGCTGGCCTTGGCGCAGCCGGGCAGTGCCGACCCGTACGAGATCGACGCTCCGCGTGACGAGAGCGACCACGGTGCGGAGGCAGGTGTCCGGACCCCCGAGCTGGTGAACGCGTAGGCTTGGGCCAGTCGTGCTCCGCGGTCCGCGGGTGCTGGGGAATCCCTGCGCGGACACCCTGGCACCCGCGCCGTGTGAGCGCCCCCATCCGAAGTACCTACTGTGAACGGTGGAACACAGGCAGTGGCTGAGTACATCTACTCCATGTATAAAGCGCGTAAGGCGCACGGCGACAAGGTCATCCTCGATGACGTGTCGCTGAACTTCCTGCCCGGCGCGAAGATCGGCGTCGTCGGGCCGAACGGTGCGGGTAAGTCCACGATCCTCAAGATCATGGCGGGGCTGGACACGCCGTCGAACGGTGAGGCGCGGCTCTCGCCCGGTTTCACCGTCGGCATCCTGCTGCAGGAGCCGCCGCTGAACGAGGAGAAGACGGTCCTGGGCAACGTCCAGGAGGCGGTCGGCGAGATCCTGGCCAAGAAGGCGCGGTTCGACGAGATCTCCGCCCTCATGGCTGAGCCCGACGCCGACTTCGACGCGCTGCTGGCCGAGATGGGCACCCTCCAGGAGGACATCGACGCGGCCGACGCGTGGGACCTCGACTCCCAGCTCGAGCAGGCGATGGACGCGCTGCGCTGCCCGCCGCCGGACGCCGACGTCTCGGTGCTCTCCGGTGGTGAGCGCCGCCGCGTCGCGCTCTGCAAGCTGCTCCTGGAGAAGCCCGACCTGCTGCTCCTGGACGAGCCCACCAACCACCTCGACGCCGAGTCCGTGCTGTGGCTCGAGCAGCACCTCGCCGGCTACGCCGGCGCCGTGCTGGCCGTGACCCACGACCGGTACTTCCTCGACCACGTCGCCGAGTGGATCTGCGAGATCGACCGCGGCCGCCTCTACCCGTACGAGGGCAACTACTCGACGTACCTCGAGAAGAAGCAGGCGCGCCTCGAGGTCCAGGGCAAGAAGGACGCCAAGCTCTCCCGGCGTCTCAAGGACGAGCTGGAGTGGGTGCGGTCCAACGCCAAGGGCCGGCAGGTCAAGTCCAAGGCGCGTCTGGCCCGCTACGAGGAGATGGCGGCGGAGGCGGACCGCACCAGGAAGCTCGACTTCGAGGAGATCCAGATCCCCGTCGGCCCGCGCCTGGGCTCGCTGGTGCTGGACGCCGATAAGCTGCAGAAGGGCTTCGACGGCCGCGTGCTCATCGACGGCCTGTCGTTCACGCTGCCGCGCAACGGCATCGTCGGCGTCATCGGCCCGAACGGCGTCGGCAAGACCACGCTGTTCAAGACGATCGTGGGACTGGAGCCGCTCGACGGCGGCAACCTCAAGGTCGGCGAGACGGTCTCGATCTCGTACGTCGACCAGTCGCGTGGCGGCATCGACCCCAAGAAGACCCTGTGGGAGGTCGTGTCCGACGGGCTCGACTTCATCAAGGTCGGCAACGTCGAGATCCCGTCGCGCGCCTACGTCGCGTCGTTCGGGTTCAAGGGTCCGGACCAGCAGAAGGCTGCCGGCGTGCTCTCAGGTGGTGAGCGCAACCGCCTCAACCTCGCCCTGACGCTCAAGCAGGGCGGCAACCTGCTGCTCCTCGACGAGCCCACCAACGACCTCGACGTCGAGACCCTCGGCTCGCTGGAGAACGCCCTGCTCGAGTACCCCGGCTGCGCCGTCGTGGTCTCGCACGACCGGTGGTTCCTCGACCGCGTGGTCACGCACATCCTGGCCTACGAGGGCACCGAGGAGAACCCGGGGAACTGGTACTGGTTCGAGGGCAACTTCGAGTCGTACGAGGCCAACAAGGTCGAGCGCCTCGGTGCGGACGCCGCGCGCCCGCACCGGGTGACGTACCGCAAGCTGACGCGCGACTGACCTCGCGACCGCCCATGGAAGAGGGCTGTGACCGGCGTTCCAAACGCCGACCACAGCCCTCTTTTGTCGCGAAGGCCTACGACGAAAAAGGTCATCCTTGCCGCATCAGGACATGTTCGACAAGATGCCGCAGTGAGCCCTGCCCTACGACCCGGGTGGCGTGACCTTCCGCCCCCGCTGCGCGCCCGCATCACCAGCCTGCTCGGAGCCAGCGTGCTCGCCGCCGGACAGCCGGGCGACTCCGGGGTGCTCCCTGGCGCGCTGTTCCAGGTGCAGACGTCGAGGGGCAACGCGTTCATCAAAGCGCTCGGCACGGAGCAGCCCGGCCCGCTGAAGTCGCTCCGGCAGGAGATCACGCTCTCGCCGCTGCTGCCGGCCGCCGTGCCTCACCCGGAGCTGCTGTGGTCGATCGACGAGGTCCTGCCGAACCTCGGCACCTGGGTGGCGGTCGGCTACTCGATGCGCGACGAGGTGCGGCCGATCGACCTCACCTGGCCAGAGGACGACGTCGCCACGCTGGTCCAGGTGGTGCGGGCGATCGGGGAGGTCGAGGCGCCCGACGACCCGATGTTCGTCCCCGAGGAGAGCGCGTTTCCCTCGAACTCGTGGGCGATCCTCGCCGAGAAGCGGCCCGCAGGGCTCGCGCAGCACTCGCCGTGGCTGGCCGGCCGGCTGGAAGGCCTCGCGGAGATCGCGGCGCACGCCCCGGAGGCGATAGCCGGCAAGAGCCTGCAGCACGGGACGCTGCGGGTGCAGAACGTCCTGCTGCCCGCGGTGCCGGGCGAGAGGCCGCTGATCACCGACTGGGTCCGGGGCAGCGTCGGTGCTCCGTACCTCGACCTGGTCTCGATGCTGATGCACGTGCGGACCAACGGCGGCCCGCCGCCCGAGGCCACGCTGCGCAGGTACGGGCTGCCGGCCGGGACGGAACCGGACGCCGTGACCTGCTGGATAGCGGTGCTCGCGGGGCACTACGTGAAAGCCTCGATGGACCCGCCGTCCTTCGACCTGCCCGAGCTGCGCTCGTACCAGCACCGGCTGGCCCGGACCGCGGTGTCCTGGCTGCAGACCCGGCTGGGTTTCTGACCCGCCGCAGTCGCCACCACTGACTGTGGTTTGCAGGGTGAACTTCCGTTGGGCAAACTCCGGCCATGAGTGCTGTCCGGCGGCCGGCGTGGTCTGATCTCCCTCCCTCTGTCCGGTCCCGCGTGAGCGAGACCATGGGGGGACGCGTGATCGGTTCCGCTCCGATGAGCGGGACCGAGGAGTCGGGCACCCTGGAGGTGCTGCAGACGGCGTCGGGCCGGTCGATCGTGCGCGCGGTGGGTCCGGAGGCTCCGCTGACGCAGGACCGGATGGCCGCCGAGGCGGTCTCCGTGGCCGCGCTGCCCGACGACATCCCGATCCTCCCGCGCGAGTGGTTCGTCGACGAGGTGCTGCCCGGGGCCGGACGCTGGGTGGTCCTCGGGTACCGCAACGACCCCATCCGCCCGCCGCACGACCCCTGGGACGAGGCAGACCTCGCCGCGGCCGTCGAGCTCGCCATCCAGATCGGCACCAGCGAGGCGCCGGCGGGCCTGCCTGACGCGCTCGAGCTGATCGACGCCAACGCCTGGGCCACCATCGCGGCCATGCGGCCGCCCGGTCTGTCGGTCTTCACGCCATGGCTGCTCGACAAGGTCGAGCACCTCGCAGAGATCGCCACCGGTGCGGCCGAGGCGATGTCCGGCACCAGCCTGGTGCACGGCGCGCTGCGGCGTGAGTCGATCATGATCACCGACCACGGCTGGGACGCGACCAGCGCCCACGCGGTCGACTGGTTCATGCCGTCCCACGGCGCGTCCTTCCTCGACGTCGTGCTGCTGCTGCCGCACCTGCGGGTCGACGGCGCCCCGCCCCCTGAGGTGGTCATGGACCGCCACCCGCTGCCCGACGTCGACCCCGAGGCGCTCACCTGCGCCGTGACCGTCACCGCTGGAGCGCTCGTGCTCGAGTCGATGCGGCCGCCCCAACCCGGTCTGCCGCACGGCCGCGCCGTACAGCGCGAAGTGGCGCGCGCGGCGCTCGAGTGGCTGCGTGCCCGCCTCGGCGGTTGATCTCTTTGCCGCACGACCGCGCCTGACCAGGGTCTCTGCGGCAGACTGTGCGGCATGACCGATCAGCCCGACGACTCCGCTGCCCCTGGCGCACCGGACCCGGCGGCCGGCCCCGAGCCGACGGCCGAGCCCGGCGACGGGTCCGGCCTGACCGGTGCGCTGGAGGTGCTGCGCGCCCGGCTCGGCGCGCTGCGGCTGCCGTTGGAGACATCGGGGGCGGAGGCGGCGCGCACCGACCTGCGCCGAGCCACCGACCAGCTCGACGACTACCTGCTGCCCCGGTTGCGCGCGCAGAAGGCGCCGCTGCTCGTGGTGGTCGGTGGGTCGACGGGCGCGGGCAAGTCGACGCTCGTCAACTCGGTGCTGGGGGAGCGGGTCACGCAGCCGGGTGTGCTGCGGCCCACCACGAAGGCGCCGGTGCTGGTGCACCACCCGCTGGACGCGCGCTGGTTCTCCACGGACCGGGTGCTGCCGGGGCTGGCGCGCGTGACGGCGTCGGGCACGGGGAGCGCCGCCGCGCAGGCGGGCGGGCAAGCGGGCGGGCAGGCGGGCGGGCAGGGCGGCGGAACGCCGGCCGAGCCGAGCCGCAACCTGCGCCTCGTGCCCAGCGACTCGCTGCCGAAGGGCCTGGCGCTGCTGGACGCACCCGACATCGACTCGGTCGACACGGCCAACCGTGAGCTCGCGGCGCAGCTGCTCGGGGCGGCGGACCTGTGGCTGTTCATCACGACGTCGGCCCGGTACGCCGACGCGGTGCCATGGGACCTGCTGCTGCAGGCCGCCGGACGCAAGGCGCAGGTGGCGATGGTGCTGGACCGCGTGGACCCGGGGGCGGAGGCCACCGCCGACGACCTGCGGGACATGATGGTGGAGCACGGCCTGGCGGACAGCCCGCTGTTCGTCATCCCCGAGGCCGAGCTGGTCGACGGGATGCTGCCGGAGGAGGGCGTGTCGGACGTGTCGCGCTGGCTCACCGGGCTGGGTGGCGACGCCGAGGCCCGCGGCCGCGTCATCGCTGCTACCCGCGACGGTGTGGTGGACTCCCTGGTCGTGCGGGCGGGCACCCTGGCCGACGCCGCCGACGAGCAGCAGGCCGCCGACGTCCGGCTGCGCCACGTCGTGGACCGCGCCTACGCGGACGCGGTGGCGCAGGTGACGGCGGCGACGTCGGACGGAGCGCTCCTGCGGGGCGAGGTGCTCGCCCGCTGGCAGGACTTCGTGGGCACCGGCGAGTTCTTCCGAGCCGTCGAGGAGGGCATCGGCCGGTTCCGGGACGCGGTGGCCGGGTTCTTCCGGGGCACGCCCAAGGCGGCGCCTCAGGTCGAGCAGGCTATCGCCCACGGCCTGGAGTCGGTGGTGCTGGACGCCGCAGAGGACGCCGCCGAGCGGTCCTACCAGGGGTGGCGGGGGGACGCCGCCGGCGCGGCGCTCCTGGAGGGCCTGGAGCTCCTCCGCACGCCCGCGGCACTGCGCTCGGAGGTGACCGGTCAGATCCGCGGCTGGCAGGGCGACGTCCTGGAGCTCGTGCGTGAGCAGGGCTCGGCCAAGCGCGGTACGGCACGGGCGCTGTCGCTGGGTGTGAACGGGCTCGGCGTCGCGCTGATGGTCTTCGTGTTCGCCTCGACGGGCGGGCTGACCGGTGTCGAGGTCGGCATCGCGGGCGGATCGGCGGTGCTGGCCCAGCGGGTGCTGGAGGCAGTGTTCGGCGAGGACGCCGTACGTCGGCTCGCCGCGCAGGCGCGCGACCGGCTGCGCGCCCGCATCCAGGCGGTCATGGACGGGCAGGCGGCGCGGTACACGGCGCAGCTGGACGCGCTCGGCTCCGCGGAGGCGGGCGGGGAGCGTCTGCGCGTCGCGGCCGGTGCCGTCGCCTCGGCCGCCTCGGCGGAGCGCCGCGTACGCCTGCGCGCCGCTGAGGCGGCCCCCGCCGCCGGAGCGGGTGCCGAGGACAGCACCGCGAGCGGCGGGCTGCGCGGCGTGCACGCCCGGCCTGCGGGCGAGGTCCTGGCGAAGGGTGGCACCGACCTGGCGGAGGAGCCGGCCAGGAAGGGCTTCTGGAAGCGGCTGTTCGGGGAGGGCGACCGGTGAGCCGGCTCGACCTGGGCGACCGGACCACGGCCCTCGCCACGGCTGTCGAGGCCGCGGAGGGCCGGATCGAGCCCGCCCTCCTGGGGGAGGCGCGTGCCGTCGTGAACCGGGCGCGCGAGCGCGGCGGGCTGTCCGCCGAGCACACGGTGGTCGCACTGGCGGGCGCGACGGGCTCGGGCAAGTCGTCGGTCCTGAACGCGGTGGCGGGCGTCGCTGTCGCGCAGCCGGGCGTGCGGCGCCCGACGACGTCGCACCCGATGGCCGCCGTCTGGGGCGAGGGCGCGGACCCGCTCCTGGACTGGCTGGAGGTCAGCCGACGGCACCAGGTCGGTGTGGAGCCCGTGTCTGCCGAGACCGGGCCGTTCCGTCGTCGGACACCGGCCGGGGACGCGACCGGGCTGGTGCTGCTGGACCTGCCCGACCACGACTCGATAGTGACCGAGCACCGCATGCGCGCGGAGCGCCTGGTGCGGCGCGCCGACCTGCTGGTCTGGGTGGTCGACCCGCAGAAGTACGCGGACGCCGCCCTCCACGAGGGGTTTCTGCGCCCCCTGGCGGGTCGCGCGGAGGTGGTGGTCGTCGCGCTCAACCAGGTCGACCGCCTCACGCCGGACGAGACGTCGGCGATGCTCGCCGACCTCGAACGGCTGGTGGCCGAGGACGGGCTGCGCGGGGCGCGGGTCCTCGCGGTGTCCGCAAGGACGGGCCAGGGCATGGACGACCTGAGGGGCCTGCTGGCGAAGGCGGCGGCCAAGCGGGAGGCCGCCACGGCCCGGCTCGCCGCGGACGAGCGGGCCGTGGCGCAGCAGATCATGGACGAGTGCGGCACACCGCCGTCGTCCCGCCTGGGGGGCCAGGCCCGGGGTGACCTGGTTGCGGCCCTCGAGGCAGCGGCGGGAGTGCCGACGGTGGTCGACGCCGTGCGCGCCTCCGCCCGTCGTGACGCGCGCGCGGCGACCGGCTGGCCGCTGACCCGCTGGGTCGGGCGGTTGCGCAAGGACCCGCTGCGCCGGCTGGGGCTGCGCTCGACGGACCGGGAGCACCGGGCGCCGTCGGGCCGCGAGGACCTGATGCGCACGTCGCTGCCGACGGCGCGGCCTGCGGTGCGGTCCGCCGCGGCGTCGGCCGTTCGGCGCTACGTCGAGGAGGTGACCAGGGGCGTCGCGGACCCATGGGTCCTGGCCGCGCGCTCGCGCGGCCAGGCGGGCATCGACCAGCTGCCCGACGCGCTCGACCAGGCAGTCGCCACGACCCGCGTCGAGGCGTCCCGCCGGCCCGTGTGGTGGTCGCTCGTCAACGTCGTGCAGTGGGCCCTGGTCACCGTGGTGGTGGCGGGCCTGCTGTGGCTGCTGGTGCTGTTCGGCTTCGCGTACCTCCAGCTCCCGCCGCTGCCGACCCCCGTGGTGACGCTGCCGACCTGGTCGGGCGACGACGGCCTCGTGTTCCCAGGGACGCCGGAGTCCGGCTCGGGCGACGGCCTCGGCGTCGACCCGTTCCGGATCCCGTGGCCCACCCTCATGGTGCTGGGCGGCCTCGCGCTCGGCCTGCTGCTCGCGCTGGTCTGCCGGGTGTTCGGCGCGCTGGGCGCCCGGCGTCGGGCACACGGCGCCCGACGCCGGCTCAAGCAGTCGGTCGGCGCGGTCGCCGACGGGCTGGTGCGCACGCCGGTGTCGGAGGAGCTGTCCCAGCTAGCGAGCTGCCGGGCGGCGGCGACGATCGCCGCGAGCTGACCCAACCCTTCGTTGCGCTCACAACAAAGCCTGGTGGGTCAGCCGCGGTGGCGGAATGTGACCGGGGGTTCCTCGAACTCCTTCCAGGCCAGCCGCTCGCCCTCGGTGAGCCTCCGGGGCTGGTTCGTGGCGGCGTCGACGAACACGAGAGTCGTGGTGGCGCGGGCGTAGGGCTTGCCGCCCGACGTCGGACCGGTCTTCGCCATGCCCGCGGTGCCGTCGTGCACCTCGTAGCAGACCTCGGCGCTCGCACCACCGATCCGGCCGAGCCACATCTCGACGCGCACCGGCGTGCGCGTGAACAGCAGCGGCCGCAGGTACTCGATGCGCTGGCCGGCCACGAGGGTGTGCGAGTCGGCGTCGGGCCCGGTGGGGACCACCGCCGTCGGCCAGGCCTCGCCCTCTGGCGCCTCGGGGTGCAGCCAGAAGGCGGTGATCCGGGCGTCCTCCAGCAGGCGGAACATCGCGACGTTGTTGACGTGCGCGTACGCGTCGAGGTCGGACCAGCGCAGCGTGACGGGGACGTGGAGGCGTGTCATGGTGCCTATTTTCCTCCACGTGAAGTACCCGCCGTTCTGCCGCGATGGCAGGCCGGGCTGAGTGGTCCTCAGCCTGCCCGAATTGGTAGATTCATCCCTCTTGGTTTTCGCCACGGAGGAACAGTTGGATCTGCCCAGGCACCATTTCGACCCGGTGACGCTGCACGAGGTGCTGGACGACGTCCCGGTCGCCCAGGCGTACCGCACCGAGCTGGCGGGACGCCCGGACCGCGACACACCGGACGTCCTTGCCGTACTGGTACCGCTCACGCGCTGGCTCGCCCCGGAGGCGGACGATCCCGACAGCGCGCTGGCCGAGGCCGAGCGTCTCGGCTGGCTCGCCGTCCGGCTGAACGGAGGCCCGGGCGACGACGCGGCGGCAGCGCACTCGAACGCCTCCGACGTACCCCTCGGGTCGGTCCCGTCACTGCTACGGTTGGCCCACGTGCTGCAGTGGCGGCACCGCTTCCCGGAGGCGGACCTGCTGTTCGGCCTGGCCCTGGAGGCGGCGCACTACTACGGGGAGCATGCCGCGAGCATCGAGCACGCGCACAGGCTCGAGTACTGCGCACTGCAGCACTGGGGCAAGTGCCGCTACGACCAGGCGCTCGAGGTCCATGCGGACCAGGCGCGGCCCTATCTCGGCGAGGCCCTCGCCCTGTTCGAGCGCGCTCTGGAGCTCCGGGTGGAGGCAGGCGCGGCGCCGGAGCACGTGGCGGCCACGCGCGAGGCGATCAGTGCCGCGCGCGACCGGCTGGCTGAGCTGGGGGCGTGACGGCGGGGCCCCGTGGTCGGCTTCGGGTGGACCTCGTCGTCAGCGGGGCTGATCGCGGTATGCGAGGTTGACGCTCAGTGCGCCCGCCAGCGCCCACTGAAGCTCCGCCGCGACGGATCCGGCAGGGCGTGGGGTTCGGGTGAGCGTGTCGGCGCGGCGCTCGACGTCGAACAGGGTGTCTCCGTCGACGGCCCACAGGCGGGACCAGAAGCTTGCCAGGCGGCCCGGGGCAGGCCACGCCTCGACGACGATCTGGAGCACGGCGTCGGCGTCGTCGAGTGTCGTACCGGGCCAGGGGGCGCCGTCGTCGATGTCTGTGCCGGCCGGGGAGTCGGATCGGTCGGTGTCACCCGGCGTTGTTTCGTGTCCGACGGCGTTCGCGGGCGCGCGCAGGACGTCGAGCGGGGGAAGCGCGACCTGCAGTGCAGGCCACAGGGTCTGTGGGGAGGCGAGGCGGAGCTCGGCACCCGGCTCGATCAGGACGCGGCCGTCGCGTTCGGTGATGGCTTGGACGATCACCAGATGCCCGCTACGCCGACAGCCGGATCATGCCCTCCTGGCCGGCGGAGGCCACCAGCGCGCCGTCCTGCGTGTAGACCTTCGCCGTCCCCAGTGCCCGGCCGCCCTGCGCCGTCGGCGAGGTCTGCACGAACAGCATCCACTCGTCCACCCGGACGTCGCGGTGCCACCACATGCCATGGTCGAGGCTCGCCATGGGTACCGAAGCACCGACGTCCTGCCACGACTTCCCGGCGGCGCGCAGGGCGGGCTCGAGCATGAGCTGGTCGCACGCGAAGGCCAGCAGGGCGCGGTGCATGGCCTGCTCCTTGACCTCCAGCGGGCGGCGGGTGCGCATCCAGACCATCTGGGTGGCGGGCGGCACACCGCCGTCGGCCACCGCCGTGTCCGGGTTCAGGTAGAGCGAGCCGCCCACGTGCCGCAGCTCGAACGCCGAGTCCGTCCAGAACTGGGCCCGGACCGCGACTCCCTCGGGCAGGGTGGCTAGCTCGTCGAAGGCGGAGCCCACCTCGTCGGGCGCGGGGACGCCGTCGGGCATCGGCATCATGTGCTCGTAGCCGGGCTGGTCCTCCTGGAAGGACGCGATCATCGACAGGATCGGCTTGCCGAACTGGATCGCGTGGGTACGCCGCGCACTGAACGAACGTCCGTCGCGCAGCCGCTCGACCGCGAAGTCGATGGGCTCCTCGACCCGTCCCTCGCGCAGGAAGTACCCGTGCAGCGAGTGGATCAGGCGGCCGTCGGGCACGGTGCGGTCCGCGGCCAGGATCGCCTGGGCGAGCACCTGCCCGCCGTAGGCGCGGTTGGCCGGGCCGGGCATGCTGTCTCCGCGCAGCACGTCCTCCTCGCCGCGCGGGCCCCAGCCCTCGAGGTGCCGCAGGTCGAGCACCTGCAGCAGGCGGTCGAGCGCGTCGGGCTGGCTGTCCGACGGGGTGCCGGAGATCGGGTCAGGGGTGGTGGCGTCCACGAGCGGGCGTCTCCTCGTCGTTCCTGGTCAGTCTTCGAACGTGTTGATCATGCTGAAGGCGGCGCGCTCCAGGTAGTCCCACAGCTGCGACTCGTGGATCGGCGCGAGGTCGAGGGAGTCGACGGCGGTCCGCATGTGGGCGAGCCAGCGGTCCCGCGCCTCGGGGTTGACCTTGAACGGCACGTGGCGCATGCGCAGGCGCGGGTGCCCGCGCTGCGCCGAGTAGGTGTTCGGACCGCCCCAGTACTGTTCGAGGAACATCGTGAAGCGCTCCTTCGCGGGCCCCAGGTCCTCCTCGGGATACATGGGGCGCAGCACCGGGTCGTCGGCCACGCCGTCGTAGAAGGCGTCGACGAGACGGACGAACGTGTCGTGGCCTCCGACGGCGTCGAAGAAGGATTCCTGTGTCACGCTCGTCATCCTGCCACCCGACGGTGACAGCACGATGTCGGTCCCGTGAAACGGAGTCTCATGTGACCGAATCGACAGCACCGTGGGCGAAACGCTTGCGGGGACCGCTAGGCTGGTCGTAGACCTGCAGCGACGCACGGTGGGAGTTGAGACATGACCAAGGCTGACCAGATCCTTGCGGCACTCGGAGGGACCTCGAACGTCGTCGAGCTGGAGCCGTGCATCACTCGGCTCCGAGTCGAGGTGAGCGATCCGTCCCTCGTGGACGAGCCGGGGCTGAAGTCGTCCGGCGCGTTCGGCGTGGTCCGGTCCGGCCGGGTGGTCCAGGTGATCGTCGGGCCAGAGGCGGACAACCTCGCCGCGGAGCTCGAGACGCTCAGAGTCTGACGGTGAGCTCGGCGGCATGACCGCGCGGGCCCGGGAGCTCCCGGGCCCGTGACCGGCCTCACGATCCTGCGGCCGTACCTGCGTGTGCGGCGAAAGCCGTGTGAAGGTCGCGCAGGAGTCCGTCGTACCTGCCTTGAGATGTCCGATCCGGCTCCCGGACCCGAGTAGGTTTGCCACCGTGTTCGAGTCTCTTGCTGCCTCCGTCTTCGACAGCGCCGAAGGTTTCTGGTCCTGGTTCCTGGGTATCCCCCTGCGGGTGATCCTGACGATCGTGATCGGCATGGTCGCGATCTATGTCCTGCGGCGCGTCATCACCTCCCTCACCGAGCGCATCGCCCTGGGCCAGAAGCCCCGGACGGTCGAGCGTACGGCCGACCCCGTTGGCACCACGACGGGTGGTGCGCCCGTACCCGGTGCGGGCGAGAAGCGACGTCGCAAGAACATGCTGATGTCGCCGCAGGCCTTTGCCGACGCCCTGAACGCCGCCAACCCGCGGGCCGCCGAACGGCGCGCCCAGCGCGCACGGACCGTCGGCTCGGTGCTGAACTCGTCGGTCAACATCGTGGTCGGCACGGTCATCGTGCTGTCCGTCCTGCAGACCCTCACGTTCGACATCGCGCCGCTGCTGGCCGGCGCCGGTGTGGCGGGCGTCGCCATCGGTTTCGGCGCGCAGAGCCTGGTCAAGGACTTCCTCTCCGGCATCTTCCTGCTCATCGAGGACCAGTTCGGCGTGGGCGACATCGTCGACCTCGACGGCGGCGTGGTCGGCACCGTCGAGGCGATGGGCCTGCGCCTCACCCAGGTGCGCGCGTTCGACGGCACCCTCTGGTACGTCCGCAACGGCGAGATCCTGCGCGCCGGCAACAGCACCCAGGAGTGGAGCCGCGCCGTGGCGTCGGTGCAGGTCCCGCTCGGTACCGACGTCGACGTCGTCCGGGCCGCCCTCGGCCGCGCCGTCGACCGGGTGAAGAACGACCCCGAGGTCGCCGACAGCCTCCTGGAGACGCCGTCCGTGCGCGGCGTCGACGCGGTGGACCGCATGGGCCTGACCTTCACGCTGCACGCGCAGGTGCGCCCCGCCCAGCAGTGGCTCGTCGCCCGGTCGCTGCGCGTGGCGGCCCACGCGGCCCTGCTCGACGCCGGTGTGGTCCTGGCGACCTCCACGCTCCCGCACGACGAGGGCCCCGCAGAAGCCTGACGGGGGTCAACTGGCGGGTGGTCGGCAGGACGTCGCATGGTCGGTAGCTCGGAATGCCGATGATCTGACGTCTTGCCGACCACACGGGCTCTGCGGCTGATCGCGGCGCCAGCGTGGCCAATTCGTCGGACACGCCCGCGTTGCGCCCGGTGAGCGCCCGTTGATGGCAGGATCTTTCCTTGTGACCGACGAACCGATGCCCGGATCCACCGGAGACGGCTCTACCGTGCCGTCGGAGCTGGCCGAGCTGGCGACCGCCCACGGCGTGCAGTGCGAGTACACCGACCATGACGGCCGCGTGCAGCAGGTCAGCGCCTCGACGATCGTCGCGGTGCTGGAGGCGCTCGACGTACCGGCGTCGACCCCCGCCGCCGTCACCGGGAGCCTGGACCGGGCCCGCGACGACGGCTGGCGCTCGATGCTGCCCCCGACCGTCGTGCTCCGGGAGGGCGCAGAGGTGCAGGTCCCTGTGCACGTCGCGGAAGGTACGGCCGTGACCGCGTGGGTCGAGCTCGAGCAGTCCGACCAGCCTGTCGTGCCCGCGAGCGCCACCCCGTGGCGCGTGACGGCGCAGCAGGCGACCGCGACGGGCTCGTTCGCGACGGTGCGGGGCCAACGGGTCCAGCTGCGCCGGGCCGACGTCTACGCGGAGCCGCGCACCGTGGACAGCCGCAAGGTCGGCCGGGTGACGTTCACCGTCCCAGCCGACCTGCCGCTCGGCTGGCACACGCTGCACGCCGAGTCCGGCGGGCAGACGGCGCAGACGCCGCTCGTGGTCACGCCCGGGCGGCTGGAGCTGCGCAAGACGGTCGCCCGCAAGCAGGCCTGGGGCTTCATGGTCCAGCTCTACTCGGTGCGGTCGAAAGACTCGTGGGGCATGGGCGACCTGGCCGACCTGGGCGACCTCGCCTGGCAGACGGCGCACAACGGCGGTGCGGACTTCGTCGGGATCAACCCACTGCACGCCACCGAGCCGGTGCTGCCGCTGACGCCGAGCCCGTACCTGCCGACGTCGCGCCGGTTCATGTCTCCGCTGTACATCCGCGTCGAGGACATCCGTGAGACGGCGTACCTCTCTGCCGCGGACCGGTCGCTCGTGGAGTGGGCCGCCGAGCCTGTCCGTGAGCTCTCCGAGGACTCCGGGCCGATCGACCGGGACGCCATCTGGGAGGCCAAGAAGGCGGCGCTCGAGGTCGTGTACACGGCGCCGCGGTCGGCGGCGCGGCAGACGGCGTTCGACGAGTTCGTGCTCGCCCAGGGCAAAGGGCTGGTCGACTTCGCGACCTGGTGCGCCATCACGGAGCACCTGGACGGGCGGGACTGGCCGACGGAGCTCGCGGACCCGAGCTCGTCCGGTGTGACCACGCTCCGCAACGCCCTGTCGGAGCGAGTCCAGTTCTACTGCTGGCTCCAGTGGTTGGCCGACGACCAGCTCCGCGCCGCGCACCGCGCGGGGCTCGACGCAGGCATGCGGCTGGGCCTGCTGAAGGACCTCGCCGTCGGCTCGGCGCCCGACGGCGCCGACGCGTGGGCGGACGCCGGCGTGCTGGCCCGGGGGGTGTCCGTGGGCGCCCCGCCGGACATGTACAACCAGCAGGGCCAGAACTGGACCCAGCCGCCATGGCACCCCCGTGCGCTCGCGAAGGCGGGCTACGCGCCCTACCGGGAGCTGCTGCGCACGGTGCTGCGGCACTGCGGCGCGCTGCGCATCGACCATGTGCTCGGCCTGTTCCGCCTGTGGTGGATCCCGGGCGGGGCGCGCGCGTCGGCCGGCGCGTACGTGACCTACGACCACGAGGCCCTGATCGGCATCCTGTGCCTGGAGGCGCAGCGGGCGGGGGTCGCGGTCGTCGGCGAGGACCTGGGCACGTTCGAGCCCTGGATCCGCGACTACCTGGAGGAGCGCGGCATCCTTGGCACCGCGGTGCTGCTCTTCGAGCGGGACGCCGCGGGAGCGCCCGTCGAGCCGGAGGCGTACCGCCGGGCGGCGCTGGCCACCGTGACCACCCACGACCTGCCGCCGACGGCCGGCTATCTCGCGGGCGAGCACGTGGACCTGCGCGAGCGGCTCGGGCTGCTCACCGAGGAGGCGACGGTGCTGCGCGGGCGCGCGCGTGCGGAGCGCGAGTCGCTGGTGGAGGCGTTGTCCCGCCGTGGCCTGACGACGTTCGACCCGTCCGAGCGCGAGCTCGTCGAGGGCCTGCACCGCTACCTCAAGGACACGCCGTCCGCGCTGGTCGGCGTGTACCTCACCGATGCGGTGGGGGAGCGGCGCACGCAGAACCAGCCCGGCACCGACGCCGAGTACCCGAACTGGAAGGTGCCGCTGGCCGACTCCGCCGGGAGCGTGGTGCTGCTGGAGGACTTGTTCAGCAACGCGCGCCTGCGCTCCCTGGTGACTGTGATGAACGAGGAAGAGTAAGACCTGGCTGAGTGCTGGCTGTCTTGGTCTCCGCAGAGCCTCTGCGATGACAAGACAGCCAGCACTCGACGAGAGCGGTCAGGCCGCGCCGATACCCGCACGGGCGATCGAGAAGCCGGCGCCGGTCGCGTCGGCGACGCACGTCATGCCGGACTGCTCGCTGGCGCACGTGAAGCCGTGGGCCTTCTTCTGTGCTCCGTAGTCCAGGACTGCCGTGTTCCCACCAGCAGGCTTGGGCTGGTCCTTCTTGCCGACGCACGGCTGCGTCACGTTGCCGCTCGGGTCGACCTTCGCCACATAGCCGGACGCACCGTCGCACGACGCGTCAGGGGCCGGCTTCTGGTCGACCTTGGCGATGCCGCACGTGGCGGCGTCTGCGGAGATGGTGCACGTGATGTTGAGCGACGGTGCGGCGAACGTCTCGACGTCGGCCCCGCCGTCGGTCTCCAGCCCTTCCTCGGGCTCCGGCTCCGCGGACTGCTCGACGACGGGCGTCTCCCCGGCCGCAGGAGTCTCCTCGGACGAACCCAGAAGGTTCACCGCGAACACGATCGCCGCGACCACGAGCAGCACGTCCAGAACGATGAAGGCGATCCAGCCGGGGCTCAGCTTCTTCTTGCGCTCGGGCGCGGGCGGGTACCCGCCGGGCGGCGTCGCGTAGACGGGTTGTCCGTACTGGTCGTAGCCCTGCGGCGGGTACTGCTGCGGCGGGTACTGACCACCGTGCTGCTGCTGTGGCTGCTGCTGCGTGTACTGGCTGCCGTGCTGCTGCTGCGGCGCGTACTGACCGCCGTGCTGCGGCTGCTGCTGGCCGTATCCCTGCTGGTACTGCTCGGGGTAGTACTGCTGCGTCCCCGGGTCCCCACCACCGTTGTGGATGTGGACGGACTGGACGACGGGGGCGCCCGGTGCGGCGGGCGCAGGGGTCACGGCCTGCGCGAACTGGTTCGCGGGCGAGATGGCGGGTGGCTTGCGGGTTGTCGTGGAAACGCGGTGCACCTGTGCCTGCTGGGCGGGCGTGGGTGCGGTGGGCGGCTGCTGCTCCTGGGTCGGCGTACCCGGGTCCTCGTCGGGCCATCCGCCTGGCGGCGGTGGCGGCGGCACTGTGCCGGACATCAGACGACTCCCTCAGTTCAAATCGGTCGGTCGGGGCGACCGCGGTCGATCGTACACAAAGGCGTTACCCGCTGTTACTCCCGCGTGGCATGATCGACGAGTCGTCGCAGGTAGTTCACAGACCGGACGACAGCCAACCGAAAACGGCGCGCCCATCAGACGCGCGGGGCGCCTGTCGGCGCCCCCGATAAGACAGACGTGGAGGGCCTGTGCCCGGAGAGAACCTGACCCGCGCCGAGGCGGTCGAACGCGCTGGCGTCGTAGCGGTCGAGTCGTACGATATCGCGCTGGACCTGACCACCGGTCCGGAGACTTTCGCGTCCGCCACGACTGTGCGCTTCACCGCGACGGAGGGCGCCTCGACCCATCTCGACCTGGTCGCGCCGTCGGTGAAGTCGGTGGTGCTGAACGGCCGCGAGCTGGACCCCGCGGCGGTGTTCGCCGACTCCCGCATCCTCCTGGACGGGCTGGCCGCCGACAACGAGCTCGTCGTCGTCGCCGACTGCGGCTACACGAACACCGGCGAGGGACTGCACCGCTTCGTGGACCCGGTCGACGGCGAGGTGTACCTCTATACGCAGTTCGAGGTGCCCGACGCGCGCCGGGTGTTCGCCTGCTTCGAGCAGCCGGACCTCAAGGCGACCTTCCAGTTCACGGTCACCGCGCCCGCGGCGTGGCAGGTCGTGAGCAACGAGCCGACGCCGGAGCCGGTCCCGGCCTCGACCGGCGGGGATGGCGACGTCGCCACCTGGACGTTCGAGCCCACCGGTCGCATCTCGACGTACATCACCGCGCTGGTGGCCGGCCCGTACGCGGTGGTCCGCTCGTCGCTGACGTCGTCGGACGGCCGGGAAATCCCGCTCGGCGCGTTCTGCCGCAAGTCGCTGTCGGAGCACTTCGACGCCGACTACATCTTCGAGAAGACCCGGCAGGGCTTCGAGTTCTACGAGTCCACGTTCGGCGTGCCGTACCCGTTCACCAAGTACGACCAGCTGTTCGTGCCCGAGTACAACATGGGCGCCATGGAGAACGCGGGCTGCGTGACCTTCACGGAGTCGTACGTGTTCCGCTCCAAGGTGACCGACGCCGTGCGCGAGCGCCGCGTCGTGACGATCCTGCACGAGCTGGCCCACATGTGGTTCGGCGACCTCGTCACCATGAAGTGGTGGAACGACCTGTGGCTCAACGAGTCGTTCGCTGAGTACGCCTCCACGCTGGCCACGGCCGAGGCCACCGAGTGGGACGCCGCCTGGACCACGTTCTCCGCGATGGAGAAGTCGTGGGCCTACAAGCAGGACCAGCTGCCGTCCACGCACCCGATCGTCGCCGAGATCAAAGATCTCGAGGACGTCCAGGTCAACTTCGACGGCATCACCTACGCCAAGGGCGCCTCGGTGCTCAAGCAGCTCGTGGCCTGGGTAGGGCGCGACGCGTTCGTCGCGGGCGTCTCGGCGTACTTCCGTAAGCACGCGTGGGGCAACACCGAGCTGCCGGACCTGCTCACCGAGCTCGAGGCCACCAGCGGCCGCGACCTCAAGGCCTGGTCGAGGCTCTGGCTGGAGACCGCCGGCGTGAACACCCTGCGCCCGGTGATCGAGACGGACAGCCACGGCCGCATCATGTCGTTCGTCGTCGAGCAGACGGCGCCCGCCGAGTGGCCGACGATCCGCCCGCACCGCCTCGGCATCGGCTGCTACAGCCTGTCCGACGTCGGCGAGCTCGTGCGTACCCACTTCGTCGAGGTCGACATCGACGGGCCGAGGACGGACGTGCAGGAGCTGGTCGAGCTCGACCGTCCGGCGCTCGTGCTGCTCAACGACGAGGACCTCGCCTACGCCAAGATCCGCCTCGATGCCGCGTCGCTCCGCGTCGCGCTGGACCACCTGGCCGACATCGCCGACCCGCTGGCCCGCTCCCTCGTGTGGGGCTCGGTCTGGGACTCGGTGCGCGACGGCGAGGTCCCGGCGTCGGAGTACGTGCGCCTCGTGCTCGGGGGCATCGCCCGCGAGACCGAGTCCACCACGCTGCGGACCACGCTCAACCAGATGGTGCTGGCGGCCAAGCAGTACGTGGCGCCATCGGACCGGGCGGCGACGCTCGCCGAGGTGGGCGACACGCTCTGGACGCTCGTGGGCGACGCCGCCGCCGGCTCGGACACGCAGTTCCAGCTCGTGAAGTTCTTCGCGCACGTCGCGTCGACGCCGGCGCACGTGGAGACGCTGTCCGGGCTGCTGGACGGCTCGGTCACGCTCGACGGGCTCGAGATCGACACCGACCTGCGGTGGGAGCTGCTGGAGGGCCTCGTGCTCAACGGCGCCGCCGGCGACGAGGAGATCGATGCGACGCTCGCCGCCGACGACACCGCGACGGGCCGCCAGTCCGCCGCTCGAACCCGGGCCGCCAAGCCGACGGTCGAGGGCAAGCTGGCCGCGCTGGCGTCCGTGGTGGACGCCGACGTGCCGAACGCGATCATCCGGAACACGGGCCTCGGGTTCGTGCACGTGAACGACCCGGCCGCGCTGGCCGACGTCGTGCAGCCGTACCTGGACGCCCTGCTGAAGGTGTGGAACGAGCGGACGTACCACATCGCCGAGGAGGTCATCGAGGGCTTCTACCCGGCACCGCTGGCGTCGGCGGAGCTGCGGGACGCGACGAAGACCTGGCTGGACACGAACGCGGACGCCGCCCCGGCCCTGCGCCGGCTGATCGTCGAGGCCCTGGCAGGCACGACCCGTGCCCTGAAGGCCCAGTCCACAGACGCCTGACCGCTGGCCGGGCCGTCCGCCCGGCCCGATCACCTTCGAGGCCTAAGTTACTTCGCTCTGAGCCGTCTCAAAGCGAAGTAGCTTAGGCCTCAAAGGTGATCGGGCGATGCCCCGGGCAGGGGATCGGGCTACCAGATGCGGACGCGGTCCTCTTCCGGGAGGTACAGGGCGTCGCCCGGCTTGACGTCGTACGTCGCGTAGAACTCGTCCACGTTGCGCACCACGCCGTTGCAGCGGAACTCGTTGGGGGAGTGCGGGTCCGTCGCGAGCCGGCGGAGCACCTCCTCGTCCCGGCCCTTGGACTGCCAGACCTGCGCCCAGCCGAGGAAGATCCGCTCCAGCGCCGTCAGCCCGTCGACGACCGGTGCCTCCTGAAGGGGCTTGCCGAGCGCGATCCGGTAGGCCTTGAGCGCGATCGACAGCCCACCGAGGTCGCCGATGTTCTCGCCGATCGTGAGGTTGCCGTTGACGTGCACGTCCTCGGCGGCGCCGTCCTCGCCCTTCTCGCCGCTGCCGGCGGCTGCCGCCGCGAGCTGCGCCGGACGGAACCGGTCGTACTGTGCGACCAGTGCGCTCGTGCGCTTCTCGAACTCGGTGCGGTCGGCGTCGGTCCACCAGTCCTCGAGGCGGCCGTCGCCGTCGTACTTGGAGCCCTGGTCGTCGAAGCCGTGCCCGATCTCGTGCCCGATGACGCCGCCGATCCCGCCGAAGTTCACGGCGTCGTCGGCCTCGGGGTCGAAGAACGGCGGCTGCAGGATCGCCGCGGGGAACACGATCTCGTTCATGCCGGGGTTGTAGTACGCGTTGACGGTCTGCGGCGTCATGAACCACTCGTCGCGGTCCAGGGGCTTGCCGATCTTCGCCAGCTCGTAGTCCTGGTCGAACGCGTTGGAGCGCCGGACGTTGCCCACCAGGTCCGCGGCGTCCACCTCGAACCCGGAGTAGTCCCGCCACTTCACGGGATACCCGACCTTGGGTGTGAACTTCTCGAGCTTGGTCAGGGCCTTGGCCTTGGTCTCGCCGGTCATCCAGTCGAGACCCTCGATGGACTCCCGGTAGGCCACCACGAGGGCATCCACGAGACGGTCCATCTTGGCCTTGTTCGCCGGCGGGAAGTGCCGCGCGACGTACTCGGAGCCCACTACCTCACCGAGCGCGCCCTCGACGAGCGCGACGCCCCGCTTCCAGCGCTCGCGCACCTCCTGCGCACCGGTGAGGGTGCGGCCGTAGAAGTCGAAGTTGGCCTCGACGATCGGGTCCGCCAGGTACGGCGCCCGGGCGCTGATCACGTGGTACGTCATCCAGAGCTGCCAGTCCAGCACGGACAGCTCGCGCCACAGGGCGGCGAAGCCGGTCGCGAAGTCCGGCTCGCGCACCACGAGGTGGTCGAACGCGCCCTCTGGCACGCCGAGGGCCTCTGCCCAGGCCGCCCAGTCGAAGCCCGGTGCCGACGCGACGAGGTCGGTGAGCGTCATCGGGTTGTAGGTGAGGGTGGCGTCGCGGTCGCGCACCACGTCCCAGTGATGGGCGGCGAGCCGCTTCTCGAGGTCGAAGACCCGGCTGGCGGCGTCGTCGGAGGAGATGCCCCACGTCTCGTGGACACCTGCGAAGCGCAGCATCCTGGCCACGTGCGGCAGGTACTTCTTGCGGATCGGGGCGTACTGGTCCTCGCGGTAGTACGCCTCGTCGGGCAGGCCGATCCCGGACTGCCGCAGGTAGACGACGTACTTCTCCGGGTCGGTCGCGTCGTTGTCGACCCAGAAGCGGACACCGGCGGTGCCACCCGTGCGCTGCAGCGTGCCCAGCGCCTGGGTCAGGGCCGCCATGTTGCGGGCGCCCTGGATCAGCGCGAAGTCCTCGGCCAGGGGAGCGGTGTCGAGCTCGGCGATGCGGTCGGTGTCCATGAAGCTCGCGTACAGGTCACCGATCTTGGAACCGGTCGGCGCGTCCTGGATGATCTCGCGGACGTGCACCTCTGCCTTGTCGTAGAGGTCGCGGAAGGCGCCGTCCATGGCGCGGTCGGCGGGGATCTCGTGCGAGTCGATCCACCGCCCGTTGACGTGGCGGTACAGGTCGTCCTGTGGGCGGGTTGCGGGGTCGAGCGCGTCGAGGTCGATGCCCGACGTGAGACCCGTGGCGTCGGTGGTCATTGCGCCAGGGTACGCAACGCGCGCCTGCCTCGACCGTGCTGCGCGTACCGCGTCGCCGATGAGGAAGAATGGAGCTCATGCGCCTGCACATCGCCGCCGACCACGCCGGGTACGACCTCAAGCAGCACCTGGTGCAGCACCTCACCACAGCCGGGCACGAGGTGATCGACCACGGGGCCCACGAGCACGACCCCCTGGACGACTACCCCGCCTTCTGCATCGCCGCCGGCGAAGCCGTCGTCGCAGACCCGGGCTCGCTCGGCATCGTGATCGGCGGCTCGGGCAACGGTGAGCAGATCGCCGCGAACAAGGTGACCGGTGTCCGCGCCGTCCTCGCGTGGTCGCTGGAGACCGCGAAGCTGGGCCGCCAGCACAACGACGCGAACGTGATCGCCGTTGGCGGACGCATGCACTCGCTGGAGGACTCGGCGGCGTTCGTCGAGGCTTTCGTCGCCGAGCCGTTCAGCGGCGACGAGCGGCACCAGCGCCGGATCGACCAGCTCGCCGACTACGAGACGAAGCGTGCCTGAGGGCCACACCGTCCACCGCCTCGCGCGGACGTTCGCCTCGCTCTACGCCGGGCAGACCCTACGGGTGAGCAGCCCGCAGGGGCGGTTCGCCGACGGCGCCGCCGTGCTCTCGGGGCGTCGGCTGGTGGCGAGCGAGGCCTGGGGCAAGCAGCTCTTCCTGGGCTTCGCGCCCGCCGACGGGTCAGACGCTGAAGTCACCGGCATGACGTCAGCTTCTGACGTGTTGTGGCTCCGCATCCATCTCGGGTTGTACGGGGCGTGGACGTTCGCGGGTGCCCCGGACACGCCGGAGGTGGTCCACGCGATCGGCGCACCTCGCAAGCGCATCGGCGAACGGGAGACGACGGCGCCCCCGGCCGCCACCGAAGGATCGACCAGCGAAGGATCGACCAGCGAAGGATCGACCAGCGATGGGTCGACCAGCGACTGGGTCGTGCCCGAGCCGCGCGGGCAGGTGCGGGTGCGGCTGCTCGGCGACCACGCCGTCGCCGATCTCACCGGACCCACGGCCTGCGAGGTCATCACGCCCGAGGAGAAGAGGGCGGTCGAGGCGCGGCTCGGCCCCGATCCCATCCGGGACGACGGCGACGTCGAGGCCTTCGTGGCCCGGGTCGGCCGGTCGAGGGTCACGATCGCGCAGCAGCTGATGGACCAGGTGGTCATCTCGGGAGCTGGGAACATCTACCGCGCCGAGGTGCTCTTCCGGGCCGGCGTCGACCCGTTGCGGCCCGGGCGGGACGTGCCCGCCGCGGTGCTCCGCGTGATCTGGGACGACCTCGTGGTCCTCATGCGCGACGGCGCCGACCGGGGCGCGATCGTCACGACACGGCCCGAGGACCGCGGGTCGCGACCGGGTCGACCACCGGAGGAGGCTCTACCTCCGGAGGGTCGGGGCCGGACCCGGCAGAACACCGACGGGACGCCGGGCGCGGTGCCCTCCGACCAGGCGTTCTACGTCTACCACCGCGCAGGTCTGCCGTGCCGGATCTGCGGGACGCCCGTGCTGGTCAAGGAGCTGGCCGGCCGCAACCTCTTCTGGTGCGAGACCTGCCAGACCTGACCCCCGCGGGGTGCTAGAACACCCAGGAGGCTCCCGGTGCTACCGGCCAGCCGAACGCGGTGCTCGCGCTCGCCAGCGGGTTCCGGCGCTGTCCCGGGCGGTCGTGCACGGTGACGAGGCCTGCGGCTGCCAGCACCGCGAGCGACTTGCCGCCGAGGTAGGCGGCGCCCAGCTCGCGCACGTCGAGCGAGAGCTCCGGGGCGTCGAACTCCGGGTCGACGCGCTCCACCGACGCCTGCCCGAACGCCTCGGCCTGCAGCCGGTAGACGCCGCTGTTGGCGGGCAGCCGGGTGTCGGTCACGGCGAGCGTGACGTCGACGTCGGCCGCGTACCGGCGTCCGGCGAGCGCCGCGCCGACGTCGACCAGCCGGACCCAGAGGTTGTCCGGGGTGCGCGGCGCGGCGGCGCGCAGGTTCACCAGGAGCTGCGTGACGACGTCGTCGACGGGGAGGGTGAACGGGCTGACCTCGTTCGTCAGGTCGAGGTCGAGCAGCGCGCCCCACAGGGCGCGGGCGGCGGCGCCGTCGGCCGCGACCACCTCGCCGGTGCTGACGTGCCCGCGCGCGCCCGTTGGCTCCCACTTCAGGGATCGCCGGAACGTCACGTAGCCCCGTGGCTCGCCGTCGAGCTCGGCGATCAGGATGCGCCGGGACTCGTGTCCGCTGCGCTGGACGGGAGCGTCGTCCCAGTGCAGGGCCTGCAGGGCCTCGGTCTCGCGCGTCACCCAGCCGGGACGGTTGATGCCAGGGATGCCTGTCGGGGTGGCGCCGGCGGCGCGGTGCAGGCGGTCGACCAGGTCGCCGTGCCGCTCGCGGGAGGCCACCTCGACCCGGACGGTGTGCCGCTCGGCGCCCGGCACGTCGCGCAGGGCGGCGCCCCGCGGTACGTCCAGGCGCAGGTCGTCGGCCGCGTGGCCGTAGCCGAACCGGCCGTAGATCGCGGCCTCGGCGGCGAACAGGGCACTGAGCGGCTCGCCGCGCTCGGCGGTGCGTGCCAGGTGCAGGTCGATCATCGCCGTCAGCAGGCCGCGACGGCGGTGCTGCGGGTGCACGCCCACCCAGGTCAGGCCGGCCGTCGGCAGCTCGGCTCCTGGTACCGGGAAGTGCTCGAACGGGTACGACGCGTGCATCGCGACGAGCCCGTCGAAGCCTTCGGCCTCGACGGCGATCGCGCGGTCCCAGGTCAGGGGCGACGGAGCGGCGTCGAGGTCGTCGTGGGAGGTCCCCGACGGGAACGCCCAGGTGTCCAGCTCGGTCACGAGGCGGCGGTCGTCCGACGTCAGGGTGCGCCAGCGGTATCCGGCGGGCAGAGCGATCTGGGGAAAGGCCATGCTGTGATCGTCGCACCGGGCGCAAGCAAATTCCCCTGAGGGGATACGGGCTGAGCTGCGTTCAGCAGGCTTCCGGCGACCATCACCGGGCCGGCTGCGGCCCCGTCGAGCCTGCTGAAGAAGCATCAGTACCGGCTCCGTCTACGATCGCATCCGTGACCGACCCGCCGCCCGGAAACCAGCTCACCGACGTCGAGGAGTACGCCGCCGCCGTGCTCGACGTCGTCCGGCGCATACCGTCCGGCCGCGCCATGACGTACGGGCTGGTCGCCGAGATCGTGGGCGAGCAGCTCGGCCGCGGCGGGCCACGTCAGGTCGGGAGCGTCATGGCCGGGTCCGGCGACCGGTACGCGCACCTCGTACCCGACGACGACGGCGCCGAACCGGACGGCGACCGCGTCCCGTGGTGGCGTGTCGTCAATGCCGCAGGGTCCCCGCCACAGCATCACGTGACCGAGGCCCTGGACGCGCTGCGCGCCGAGGGCTGCCCGCTGTCCGGGGACGGCCGCCGCGTGAACCTGCGCCGAGCGGTCTGGTTCCCGGAGGATCCGGAGTCACCCACCGTTCACGCGCTGGGAACCGCACCGTTCACGGCCGAGGACTAGCGTGCCGAGCCGAACCTGATCCGCCGTCGGAGGTACCGCCATGCACAGCCCCCTTGCCCGCACCACCGGGGCTCTGGCAACCCTGCTGCTCGTGTCCGGCCTGGCCACGTCGGGCCTGGCGCCCGCTGCCGCCGATCCAGGCCCTGATCACGCCAAGCACACCGCGACCCTCCTGTACTTCCACGACGCGCACGAGATCGGTCCGGTGCTGACCGGCGGCCAGGACCGTGGCGGCGTCGCCCGCCTGGCCACGGCCGTGCGCACCGTCGAGGAGCAGAACCCGGCCACGGCCGTCGTCTTCGGCGGAGACCTGGCCGGCGGCACGCTCTTCGGTGGCCTGTACAGGGGCGTGCCGATGGTCGAGGCGCTGGGCGAGGTGGGTGTCGACCTGGCGAACTTCGGGCAGCACGACTTCGACTTCGGCGTGGACCACGCGCGCGACCTGGTCGCGGCGTCCGACTTCCCGTGGATCACGTCCAACCTGACCGACACCGCCGGCGCGCCCTTCGTCGAGGGCGGCACCTGGGCGGTGCAGCGGGTGGGCAAGGTCCGCGTCGGGTTCGTGGGCCTCACGGACGCGATCGAGACGACGTCGGCCGCCGGGGACCTCGTCGAGACGGACCCGGTCGAGGCGACGCGCGCCGCCGTCGCCGACCTGACGGCCCACGCCAAGGTGGACGTGGTCGTGGCCGTCACCCAGTACCCGCTGGACGAGAACCGCGAGCTCGTCCGGGCGGTTCCGGAGCTGGACGCCGTGTTCGGCGAGGAGATGGCGGAGTACGACTCGGTGATCGAGTACGAGGGCGACGTGCCGCTCATGGCGTCGGAGGGGAACATCGGCTCGCTCGTCCGCCTGGACATCACCAAGCGCCGCGGGGCGCACGTGGTGGCGCCGTCCGTGGTCGAGGTGGACCACACGGTCACGCCCGACCCGGAGCTGCGCCAGGTCGAGGAGCGCTACGCGGCCGAGATGGACGAACGGCTCTCCGAGGTCCTGGCCGACGTGCGGACGCCCCTGCTCAACCCGGGTCAGATCAGCCGGTCCCAGGAGACCGCGCTGGGCAACTTCGTCGCCGACGCGTTCAGGGAGCGGCACGGGGCCGACGTCGGCTGGGTGAACGGCGGCGGACTGCGGGCCGAGGCGCCCGGGCCCGTGTTCACGCTGCGCGACGCCTACTCGATCGCCCCGTTCGCCAACCGGGTGCTGAAGGTACGGGTCAGCGGAGCGGGCCTGCGCCAGTCCCTTGAGGACGCGGTCTCCCGCGTGCAGGACGCCGGCGGCGGGTTCCCGCAAGTCTCCGGCATGGTGTACTCCTACTCGCCGTCCGCCCCGGTGGGAGCGCGCGTGCGCGAGGTCAGCGTCGGCGGTGCTCCGCTCGACCTGGCCGCCACCTACACCGTCGCCGTGACCGCCTACGTGGCAGGGGGCGGCGACGGCGTCAGCGGGTTCGGCGACGCCGAGGTGCTCGTACCGCTCGGCGACGCTCCGGTCGACGCGGAGGTGATCGCGGGCCACGCCCGCACGCTGGCCACGATCGACGTCGCGACGGAGGGCCGCATCACCGTCCTGCCATAACCCTCGCTGAGTGCTGGCCATGTGTGGAGCCGACGGCCCTGGACGCACAGATACCCAGCACTCGACGGGGCCCGCGGGTCAGACCTTCTTCGGGGCGACCCTCGACAGGAGGGCGCCCGTCGTCGAGCGGACGCGGCCGCCGAGCGACGCGTCCTGCGACGCCGCGAGCAGCGCGAGCATCGAGGCAGGGTCGCCCTGCACGAGCAGGGTGGTGATCGCGGTGCGCTCCCAGGTGGGCAGCTCGCGGCGGATCTTGTCGATCGGCCCGACCAGCGCGATCTCCTCGACGAGCTGCGTCGGCACGGCAGCGGCCGCCTCCTCCTTGCGCCCGGCGAGGTACAGCTCCTGCACCTTGTCGAGCGGCTCCTTGTAGCCGAGCCGGTCGAGCGACTGCTTGTGGAAGTTCGCCTCCTTGGCCCCCATCCCGCCCGCGTACAGCGCGATGTGCGGGCGGATGACGTCGGCGGCGGCCTCGACGTCGTCCCGCACGACGACGGGGACGGTCGCCGCTACCTCGAACTCGTCGGCCGGTGAACGCTCCTCCGCGCGGGCGTCGAAACCCTCGGCGAGCAGCGCGCGGAACTCGTCGTCCATGCGGGGCGCGTAGAAGCCGGCCATCCAGCCGTCGGCGATCTCGGCGGCGAGGGCCACGTTCTTGGGGCCCTGCGCGGCCAGGACGATGGGGATCTCGGGGCGGAACGGGTGCACCGTCGGCTTGAGGGCCTTGCCCAGCCCCATCGCACCCGGTGTCTCCGTAGGCAGCGGCAGCTGGTAGAAGGAGCCGTCGTGGGCGACGGGCGCCTCGCGGCGCATCACCTGCCGGACGATGTCGACGTACTCGCGTGTGCGGGCCAGCGGCCGCTTGTACGGCTGGCCGTACCAGCCCTCGACGACCTGCGGACCCGAGGCGCCGAGCCCCAGCACGAACCGGCCCTTGGACAGGTGATCCATCGTGAGGGCCTGCATGGCGGTCGCCGTCGGCGTGCGGGCCGACAGCTGGGCGATGCCCGTGCCCAGGCGCACGTTCCTGGTGCGGGAGCCCCACCAGGCCAACGGGGAGAAGGCGTCGGACCCGTAGGCCTCGGCGGTCCAGACCGAGTCGAGGCCGAGCCGGTCGGCGGCCTGGATGAACTGCTGGATGCCCTTGGGGGGCTTGCGGGACCAGTAACCGGTCTGGAATCCGATGCGCATGGGGGTCACCTCGTCGTGGGAACGTCAGTATCTGAGACGTCACGTCCCAGGTACTGCCACACCCTACCGGTCTCCGCCGTGTGGTCGGCAGGTGGGCGGCAGACGGTCGGCAGAACGTCAGGAGATCGGCACCTTGGGCTGCCGATCTCCTGACGTACTACCGACCATCCGCACCCTGAGTACCGTGGGGGCGTGGCCATCTACGACGACGTCGCCCGGCTTGTCCTTGCGCTGCCCGAGACCACCGAGGGCACGAGCTACGGCCACCGCGCCTGGTCCGTGGCGGGGAAGAGGTTCGCGTGGGAGCGCCCGTTCAGCAAGGCCGACCTCAAGCGGTTCGGTGACGAGCCCGTCCCGGCGGGCCCGATCCTCGGCGTCGTGGTCGAGGACCTCGAGGAGAAGGAAGCCGTTCTGGCCGAGGCGCGGCCGGGATTCTTCACGATTCCGCACTTCGCCGAATTTCCGGCGGTGCTGGTGCAGCTCGACGTCGTGGGCGAGGACGAGCTGCGCGAGGCCCTGGTGGACGCCTGGCTCGCCAAGGCGCCCCGTGCGCTGGCGGAGGAGCAGAGCGGAGTGGTCGGCAAGAAGTCAGGAGATCGGCAGCCCGAGCCGCCGATCTCCTGACTTTCTACCGACCACACGGTCGCTGCGTCAGATCACGTACTCGATGAGCTCCGACGGGTCCTCGTTGCGGGGGCGCTCCGCCACGGGTGCGTCCGGGACGCGGATCCGCGCGGGGATCCCCACCGCGACGGCTCCAGCGGGTACGTCCTTCACGACGACGGCGTTGGCACCGATCTGCACGTCGTCACCGACCCACACCGGGCCCAGCACCTTCGCGCCGGCGCCGACGGTCACCCGGTCGCCGAGGGTCGGGTGCCGCTTGCCCCGGTTCAGCGACCGGCCGCCCAGCGTGACGCCGTGGTAGAGCATGACGTCGTCGCCCACCACCGTGGTCTCGCCGATCACCACACCCATGCCGTGGTCGATGAACAGCCGGTGCCCCAGCCGGGCGCCCGGGTGGATCTCGATCCCGGTCGCCGCCCGCGCGAGCTGCGAGAGCAGTCGCGCGGGCAGGCGCATCGGCGGCATCCGCCACAGGCGGTGCGCCGCGCGGTAGGCCCAGAGGGCGTGCACTCCCGGGTAGGCGAGGGCGACCTCCAGGCGGGACCGCGCGGCCGGGTCGTGGGCGCGCGCGGCGTCAAGATCCTCGGCGAGGACCTGGAACAGCCCGCGCACCCCCGTCATCAGTCGACCAGGCCCTCGAACAGCGGGGTGGACAGGTAGCGCTCGCCGAAGTCGGGGACGACCACGACGATCGTCTTGCCGGCGCTCTCCGGCCGCTTCGCGACCTCCAGGGCGGCGAACAGCGCCGCACCCGACGAGATGCCGACGAGCAGGCCCTCCTCCCGGGCGGCGCGGCGCGCGAACTCGAGGGCCGACGCGATGTTCACGTCGAGGACCTCGTCGTACACCTTGGTGTCGAGGATCTCGGGCACGAAGTTGGCGCCGAGACCCTGGATCTTGTGCGGGCCGGGGGCGCCGCCGTTCAGGATGGGCGACTCCTCCGGCTCGACCGCGACGATCTTGACGTCGGGGTTCCGCTCCTTGAGCACCTGGCCGACGCCGGAGATGGTGCCGCCCGTGCCGATGCCGGCCACGACGATGTCGACGGCGCCGTCCGTGTCGGCCCAGATCTCCTCGGCGGTGGTCTCGCGGTGGATCCGCACGTTCGCCTCGTTGGCGAACTGGCGGGCCAGGACGGCGCCCGGGCGGTCAGCGGCGATCTTCTCCGCTGCGGCCACCGCACCCTTCATCCCCTCGGCGCCCGGCGTCAGGATGAGCTCGGCGCCGTACGCGCGCAGCAGGGCGCGACGCTCCTTCGACGCCGTCTCCGGCATCGCAAGGACGACCTTGTAACCGCGGGCAGCGCCCACCCAGGCCAGGGCGATGCCCGTGTTGCCAGAGGTGCCCTCGACGATCGTGCCACCCTCCTCGAGCTCACCCGAGGCCACTGCGGCGTCGATGATGGACACGCCGATGCGGTCCTTCACGGAGTTGGCCGGGTTGTAGAACTCGAGCTTGGCCAGGACGGTGGCCTCGAGGCCTTCGGTCAGCTTGTTGAGCTTCACGAGCGGCGTGTTGCCGATCAGCTTGGTCGCGTCGTCGTAGATGCGGGCCATTGTTCTTCCTTCGCTGTGTGACGGGTGTGGCTGGTGCGGGTCGTGCTTGTCCGACGTCGTCGTCCCGGGGTCGCGCGAACGTGTGCCTCGGGACTGGCGTGGAGCGTCTGGGGCTGGGTCGGGGCCGGAGCATCGCGCTGGCGCCTGGCCACGCTCGGCGGTGCCGGCGCGGTCGGACGCGGAGACGGACGCTCTACAGACAGCCTCGGGTGCAGCGGGCTGCTACGCACATCCAGTGCGCGGTGACCCGGAAGGACGACGAGGTGGGGAGTGCGGAGCGCACGGTGCTCAAGACGTCCTCCCTGCGTGGGGCGGCCGAGTGGCCGCGCGGCTGCGTGTTCCGGGCGAGCGAGCCGCCCGCCTGGTGCAGATTACGTGCGTAACGACTCTGAGACAAGGTCTGTCTCAGGTATCGATCATGTCGATGCTTTGGGCTGGTCGCCGAGCGGCCAGGGACGGGTTCCGGACCGCGCCGGACACCGCCGGACACCGCGTCGGCCCCGGCCCATTGAAGGGCCGAGGCCGACGGGTGGCTCAAGGGTGCTGCTGGTCCTGCCGTGTTCCGATCAGAAGGCGAGCCGGCCGAGGCGACCGGCGGGGGACGCCGTCGTCCCGGCCGTCTCGACGGGTGCGTCGGCCGCGGCCGCACCACCGCCGATGTTGATGTCCGAGCACAGGTAGTAGGGCTGGTCGAGGTGGGAGGCCTGCCAGATCGTGTACAGGACGGCGCGGCCGCTGCGCCCGGACAGGTTGACGTCCGTCTCGTACGTGCCCTGCGCCGGGTACGAGCCGGTCTCCTTGACCAGGTCGACGTCGTCCCAGCCGAGCGCCTCCGTCGTCGGGTCGAAGCCCGGCTCCGAGACGTAGATGCGCAGGTAGTCGGCGCCGTGCTGCGCCTGGTCGGTCAGGGTGAGGTGGAACTGCTGCGGAACGTCCTTGGCGATCCACGCGCCGGGGGTGTCCATGTAGTCGTACCGGGGCGACTGGGTGCGTCCGCCCGAGCAGAGCTGACCGTTCGGGATGACCGCCTCGTGGTTGCCGCCCACGTTCTCCCGGTACAGGCCGTTCCAGTTCCACATGGCGTTGGGGTCGTGCTGCCAGGCTCCCCAGCACATCGGGTCGAGGTCGGCCATCTCGGGGTTCAGGTGGTCGCTGCCCCAGCGCTCGAGGCACCCGTAGTTGCGGGTAGGCGGGTCGGTCACCGACCCGTGGGCGGCTGCCGGGGGTGCGGTGACGGTGTCCGCGGCGACCGCCGCGACCATGGCGAGCGGAGCGACCAGCGCCGCGGTGACGGCCAGCGTGAGACTGCGCTTGTGCGCACGGATGGGCATGGGTTCCTCCAGGTGCTCGGGCGGGTGCGCCTGGCGGAGCCCGCCACAGCGCGTGCAGGAACACTGTGCGGAGGCCGGCCGGGCGAAAACTACCTGGTGAAACGATTAGGGTTTCGGCCACGGCCTGGAAAGGAACGCGCGTGCTGAACGAGCTCAGGATCCGCGAGGCGTCATGCGCGGGGCCCACCGGCTCTACGAGTCGTGCGGGTTCACGGAGCGCCCGCCCTACGACGGCTCCGAGATCCCCGCGGACCTGCAGCACCTCTGGCGGTTCTACGAGCTGCGGCTGCGGGGCGAGCCGTAGGGCCACTCGGTAGAGCCAGGTCACGAGCAACCGGTTCAACGGGAGCTCGAGCTGTGTGACGAGAAGATCGCGAGCCTGGTCCCCGGCTGAGGGGGCCGCCCGGAACTGACTCTCGTTCAGCAGGCTGCTGGCGACCGTTCACGAGGTCATTCCGGTCCGGATGCGCCTGCTGAACCAACCTCAGGAGCGGTCGCGGACCCGCCGCGGGAACGTGCGCACGTGCCACCAGATCACCAGCGGCACCACCAGCAGCTCCAGGACCAGCGCGCCGACGAACACCGGGTGCGGCCAGCCCGTCACGGCCACGGAGACGAGTCGCGGGACGGCGCCGAGCGACGCGATCGCGAGGATCACCCGTGTCACGTCGGCGCGCTGCTCGGGCCTGCGCAGGCTCCACCAGATGAGCAGCCCCGCGGCGAGCCAGAACACGTTGATGAACCGGTACTCGCTGTCGATCGTGGCGTTCACCGGCTCACCGCCGGGCAGCGCCCCCGGCCCGCCCACGATGCCCAGGAGCCCGCTCAGCACCGGCACCGTACCGAGCACGGCGATGACCACGAGCAGTGTTCGTCGACCCATGTGGGCAGTGTGGCACGCGCGCCCTCCGTGTCATCGCGTCGGTCACCACATAGCCACCTCGGCCCCCAGCTCCAGTCCCTCATCGGTTGCCTGCGCCGACGAGATCTCGACCGGGCTCTCGCCCTCGGGGAACTCCACGCCCTCGACGAGCTGGTCCAGCTCGGCGACGTCGAGCTGTTCCGCCAGCGTGTCCACCGGGAGGGTGAGCCCGCCGAGCCGGACGCTTTCAGCCCGCAGCACGGCTCGGCCACCCTCGGCCGCCACGGACAGCAGCACGTCGACGGTCTGCTCGCTCCCCGCGACGGACAGCGGCATCTGGGCGACCAGGCCGTCCGACGCCGACGTGACCTCCATGTCGGGCAGGTCGGTGGCCTCGCGCGCGGCGTCGCCGAGGGCCTGGGCCGGCACCTCGACCCGCAGCGTGGCTCGTCCGGTAGCCACCTGCCAGAGGGCCGGGGTGTCGTCCCGGGCGACCGACACTCCGGGTGGCAGCTCCGCCGCCGCGCTCTCGATCCGGTCATCGATGATGTAGCGCAGGACGAGCTCACCGATCACGCCGAGAACGACCAGCACACCGACCACCGAGGTGACAGCTACGATCCAGCGACGGCGGGGGCGGCGAGGTGCGCTCTCAGTCATGGGGACCATTCGACCGTACCGACATGACGATTCACTGAGGATCGCGTGACGGCCCTGGTCAGCTCGGTGCAGATCACCGGACGGCCAGGCGGTACGCCCCCACCCAGGCCCCCGCGTCCAGGTCGTGAGGCAGCGCGCTCGGCCCGACGCCGTGCTCGCGCGCCCACCGCCGGACGTCGCCCCGCGCGAGCCCGTGCCGCACGAGGATCTCCTGGAGGCCACGGCCACGTCCGTTGAACACGGCCGCGGCGAAGCGCTGATAGGCCCGCTGCTCTCGCACGGGCAGCAGTGGGTCAGCCCGGCGGTCGATCACGAGCAGGCCGGCGTCCACGCTCGGCCGTGGCCGGAACGCCCCGGCGGGGATGCGCCGGTCCAGGCGGGGCGCGAACCACGGCCACCACTGCACGGTAAGGAGCGTGGTGCCGCCGACGGCGGCGCGCTTGCGCGCGACCTCCCACTGCGTGATCAGTACGGCACGCTGCCAGCCGGTCAGGGTGAACAGGCGCCGCAGCACCGGGGTGGTCAGGTGGAACGGCACGTTGCACACGAGGTCGTAGTGAGCCGACGGCGGCGCGTGGCGCAGGATGTCGTCCCGCGTCACGGTGACGTTGCCCGGCGCGACCCGGCCCAGGCGACCGACCGAGCGCGGGTCGATCTCGACCGCCTCGAGCGGGCGGCCCAGCCGGGCGAGGGGCAGGGTCACGGCTCCGCGGCCGGCGGCCCATTCGACCAGGGGGCGGTCGCCGTCGGCGACGAGCGTGACCACCCGGTCGATGACCTGCCGGTCGACCAGGAGGTTCTGGCCGAGCTCGTGGGCGCCGCCGGGCAGGTGCCCGACGTCGGCGGTGCCGGGGGCACGGTCGGCCGAGGCCGTACGGGCGGGGGTTCGGGCAGTGCTGCTGGCATGGGTACGGGAGGAACGATTGCGCGACATGGTGTGCTCCGGAGGTCGTCGGTTTCTTGAGCTCCGGGCAGCACAAAGGCGCCGCCCGGCGGGAGCCGGCGGCGCGGGGCACGCGCTGGGTGTGAGGGTGCGTTCCGCGCCGCTAGCGGGCGGAACGCTCTCTGATCATCGCGTTCATGGTCGCGTTCATGGTCATGGCATTCATCGCGGCCGACCCTACGAACGAGCCCCCGGAGCGCGCCAGGGTTTTCTGCCCTGAGGTCGCCGCGGACTGTTGAGAGGGCTTGACAGGGCGATCCGCCGATGGTCGTATGGCGCCACTGTTAACGCTCACATTCTCGCGAGGTCACCGTGCAAAGAAGCACCAGTCCTTCCCGGCTGCCCCTCCGTACGGTCGCCGTGGGCGCCGTCGTGGCACTGCTCGGGAGTATCTTCCCGTTCCTTCCAGCCAGCGCCGCGACGTCCCAGGAGACGTCGGCCGCCCCGGAGCTCACGATGTCCGAGAGCACCACCTCCGCCGGCTCGGCCGCGCAGTCGGAGGCACAGTCCGAGGCACAGTCCGAGGCCGACGCCGCGGCGGCCGCGCTCGGCGTCGTCCACGCCGACGACGTCCGCGGGCACCTGACCCTGCCGTCGTCCGGTCTGAACGACGCGGCGGTCACCTGGACGTCGTCGGACCCCGCCGTCGTCGCCACGGACGGCGTGGTCGACCGCCCCGCGCACGGCACCGGGGATGCCGCGGTGACCCTGACCGCTACCGCCGACGTCGGCGGCGCGACCGCCACCCGCGAGATCCCCCTCACCGTGCGGGAGCAGCAGGCCGCCGCGCCGTACGAGGGCTACGCCTTCAGCTATTTCACCGGGAACTCGGTCGCCGGCGAGAAGATCTACTTCGCGGCGAGCCGCGGCAACGACGCCCTGACGTGGGACGAGCTGGGCGGGGGGCAGCCCACGCTCGAGTCGACCGAGGGCACCCTCGGGCTGCGTGACCCGTTCCTGATCCGCTCGCCCGAGGGCGACCGCTTCTTCCTGATCGCCACGGACCTGTCCATCGGTCGCAACGGCGACTGGGACGCCGCACAGCGGCAGGGCAGCAAGCACCTGGAGATCTGGGAGTCCACGGACCTGATCAGCTGGTCCGAGCAGCGGCACGTCAAGGTCTCGCCCGACAACGCAGGCAACACCTGGGCGCCCGAGGCGTACTGGGACGAGTCGCTCCAGCAGTACGTGGTGTTCTGGGCGTCGAAGCTGTACGCGGAGGACGACCCGGACCACACCGGGAGCGCGTACAACCGGATGCTCTACGCGACCACGCGCGACTTCGTGACGTTCAGCGAGGCGAAGATCTGGCAGGACCGCGGCGAGTCCCGGATCGACTCCACGGTCATCAAGGAGAACGACACCTACTACCGCTTCACCAAGGACGAGGGTGGCGGCGGCACCGGCTGCTCGGACATCATCCAGGAGAAGTCGCCGACCCTGACCGCCGTCGACCTGCCCGGTGACCCGGCGTGGGAGTTCATGGCCGGCTGCATCGGCCGCGACGCCGGCACCTCCGCCGTCGAGGGGCCGACCGTCTTCGAGGCCAACCCTGGCGACACCTCCGGCTCGCCGTACTACCTGTTCGTCGACGAGTACGGCGGCCGCGGCTACATCCCGCTCGGCACGGACGACCTGGAGAACCCGGACTGGCAGGTCGCCCCGGACTACGACCTGCCGGCCAGCCCGCGCCACGGCACCGTCATCCCCGTCACCGCGACCGAGCTCGCGGCGCTGCGCGAGGGCATCGTGCTCCCGGAGGAGCCCACGCCCGTCGTCGCCGACGAGAACGGCCTGGTCGCGCAGTACGACCTCGACGCGGACTCGGGCACCGTCGCGACGGACGCCACCGGCCACGGGTACGACGGCGCCGTCAGTGGCGACGCCACCTGGGCCGACGGCGCGCTGGACCTCGGCGGCACCGACGGCCACGTGAAGCTGCCGAACGACATGATGGCGGGGCTCGACGCGATCACCGTCTCGACGGAGGTCTGGCTGGACCCGGCTCAGGCGACGCCGTACTTCGTCTGGGGCCTCGGCAACACGGACGGCGCCGGCGTCGGTAACGGCTACCTGTTCACGACCGGCAACAGCTACCGGACGTCGATCGCCACCGGGAACTGGAGCACCGAACAGACTGTGACCTCCGGGTCGGCCCTGCCCCGCGGTGCCTGGAAGACGCTGACCTACACGCTCCAGGACGGCACCGCCACGCTCTACCTCGACGGCGTGCAGGTCGGCGAGAAGACCGGCGTCACGATCGAGCCCGGCGACATCGGGGACGGCCGGACCACCGCCAACTACATCGGCCGCTCCGTCTACGGCGCCGACAAGTACCTCAAGGGCAAGGTGCGCGACTTCCGCATCTACAACCGGGCCCTGCCGGCCGACGAGGTCCGGGAGCTCGGGGCGGACCCGACGGCCATCACCGGCGTGCAGCTCGACAGTCTCAAGGTCCCGGCGGTGATCGACGCCGCGACGTCGACGGTGACCCTGCCGGTCACGCCCGGCACCGACCGGACGGCGCTGGAGCCGGCCTTCGAGGTCGTGTCCACGTCGACGGTCTCGCCGGAGCCCGCTGGCCCGACCGACCTGTCGGCACCGACGACGTTCACGGTCACGGCCGAGGAGGGCACCACCCGGGACTGGACGGTGCGTGCTGTCGAGATGCGGTCGCCGGTGCTGCCCGGCCTGTACGCCGACCCGAACATCGCGAAGTTCGGCGACTACTACTACCTCTACGTGACCACCGACGGCGTCGCGGGCTGGGGTGGCAAGGACTTCTACGTCTGGAAGTCGAAGGACCTGGCCGACTGGGAGCGCTCGGACGAGCCGTTCCTGACCCTGGACGGCGAGAACGGCAACGTGCCGTGGGCCAGCGGCAACGCCTGGGCGCCCACCATCATCGAGCGCAACGGGAAGTACTACTTCTACTTCTCCGGCCACAACCCGACGTACAACCGCAAGACGCTGGGCGTCGCGGTGGCCGACAGCCCTGAGGGGCCGTTCACCGCGCAGCCGGAGGCGATGATCCTCAACAACGAGGCGGTGACGTCGGGCCAGGCGATCGACCCGGCCGCGTTCGAGGACCCGGAGACCGGGAAGTTCTACCTCTTCTGGGGCAACGGCGGGCCGTCGAACGGACCGGTCTACGCCGAGCTGAGCGACGACATGCTCTCGATCAAGCAGGACACGCTCGCGCGGATCAGCGGCCTCACCGACTTCCGCGAGGGCCTCTTCCTCAACCACCGCGACGGGCTCTACCACCTGACCTACTCGATCGACGACACCGGGTCGGCGAACTACCGGGTCGGCTACGCCACGTCCACCAGCATCCACGGACCGTGGACGTACCGCGGCGTCATCCTGGAGAAGGACCCGAGCCAGGGCATCCTCGGGACCGGGCACAGCTCGATCGTCCAGGTGCCGGGCACCGACGAGTGGTACATCGCGTACCACCGGTTCGGGATGCCGGGCGGCGACGGGACGCACCGGGAGACCACCATCGACCGGCTGACGTTCAACGACGACGGCACGATGAACGACGTGGTGCCGACGCTCACGAGCGTGGACCCGCTCACCTACGACGGCGAGCGGCCGGAGCCCGTGCGTCCGCCGAAGGTGCGGGGCAGGGCGGCTGTCGGCGGCACCCTGGCCGGGACGCCCGGCACGTGGGACAAGGACGGGCTGACGTTCAGCTACCAGTGGCTGCGGGACGGTGAGCCGGTGGTTGGTGCGACCCGCCAGACGCTGCGGGTGACGGCCGCCGACGTCGGGCACCGGATGTCCGTCGAGGTGACCGCGGCGCGGCCGGGCGCGTTCGCGGGAGTGGCGCTCTCTGCGGAGAGCGACACCGTGAGGGCGAAGAGGTAGCGAAGGCCTGCGGCCCTGACTGGTGTACCCGGTACGCCGAGTCAGGGCCGCAGACCAACTCCTACTCGCTGCGGAGACCCCCCGGACGGGTCAGGTGCCACAGCAGCGGCAGGCCCGCGGCCGTCGTCAGGAGCACCATGAGCGCGGCAGCCCCGGAGGTTACGCCCACGGTCAACCAGTCGAAGGCCAGCGGCGCGTCGACCGCCGCCTGCAGCGCCAGTGCGAGGACCGAGCCGGTGACCACCGCGATCGCCAACCCGAGTACCACGGGGATGGCCACCTGAAACAGCACCGAAGCGCCGAGCGTCCGGCGCCGCGTGCCGAACGCGACGAGCACCGCGAGCAGCTGACGGCGCTCTCGGAGCTGCTCGATGACGTTGACCAGCATGCTCGCCCCGATCAGCACCAGCAGGGCCACCGTGCCGACCAGGAGCGCGCTCTGGACGTTGCCCAGGATCAAGGTGGTGCGTTCCGGGGCGATCGGCGACTCGTAGGCGGCCGGGTCGACCTGGGCCGCCGCGGTCCGCATATGGTCCGCCGCGTCCAGGACGGCAGGATCGAGCGCGACGTAGACGGTCATCCCCTCCGGCTCGACGTCTATGCCGCCCAGCGCCCCAGGCGTGACCATGATCCGCGCGGACATGCCGCCCATCGAGCCGACGGTGCCCGGCGCCGGGCCCACGACCTCGGCAGATGCCGGCAGCGTCCACCGCGTGTCCTGGCCGGTGCCCAGCAGGTAGACGCTGCCCGACGCCGGGGTGGTCGTACCGTCCGGCGCGACGACGAACGCGTCGCCGTCGTCGCACGAGTCGAGCTGGGCCTCCTGGGCCAGCACCTCGCACGTGCCGATGTCGATCAGCGTCTCGTCGCTCGAGGCGGGCTGCCCCGCCGTTGCCGGCGTGGGCCGTGCCCACATCGAGGTCAGTAGACCGACCCTCGTCACCCCCTCGGCACGGGACAGCTCACGCTCCCACGTCTCCGCGGAGTCCGCTTCCGGATCGATGTCCAGCACGGTGGCCTGGAACGTGCTGGTGTCGGCCTGCGACCAGGGACTGAGCTCGCCGATCGTCGCGACCAGTCCCTGCATCGCGATCAGGCCGGCCACCGAGACGGCGATCCCGGAGACCGAGCGCACCGCCGTCCCGCTGTCGAGCTGCAGACGGCGTACCGCGAGATCCCACGCGACGCTGCACCCGTTCAACCGGTGCACCGTCGCCTCGACCAGCCACGGAAGGATCAGCGCCACACCCACCAGCACGAGGATCAGGCCCGCCACGACCATGACCTGGCTGCCCGGCGAGGTGTCGAGCCCATCGATCAGCGGGGTGAGCAGAGCCAGGCCCACCACCGGGACGACGAGCCGCCACCAGAACCGCCGCCGACGCTCGCTGCCGCGCCGAACGACACCCAGCGGCTCGACCAGCACCTGCTTGAGTGCCGACAGGGTGACCAGCACCGTCGTTGCCGGCACCAGCACCACCGTCAGCGCTGCGAGCACCGGGGCGGGGCGCAGGTCCTCCGGGTAGAAGCTCAGCTCCGCGGGCACGGCGTAGGCCGCCAGGCGCCCGATCGCAAGGAAGAGCAGCGTTCCGACGGCCAGCCCGCCCGCGGCACCGGCGAGGGTCTCACCCGCGGCGATCCGGCGCGTCATACCGACGTCCGCCCCGACCAGCCGCAGCGCCGCGAGCCGACGGTCCCGGTTCTCGCTGCCGAAGCGCACGGCCGTGCTGATGAAGATCGCGACGGGGAGCAGCAGCACGACCATGCCCACCAGGGCGAGCAGCAGAAGGACGGGGCCGAGGCCCGCGCTGCTCCCGTCGGCCCCGCCGAACGACTGGATGCGATCGACGTACTCCGATCCGGCGGTCAGCTGGTCGGTGCCCAGGTAGAACCTGAGCTCGTCAGGCCCGGTCAGGCCCTCGTCCCCGATGGTGCCGACGACGCGGTCGCCCCACCGGTCGCGCAGCGCGGCGCCGTTGTCGGAGGCAAGCAGGTCGCCGAGGGCGGGGGAGACGACGAGGTCGCCCGGCTCGAGCTGCCGGGGCACGCCCGGGGGCAGTGGCGCGTCGTCGTGCTCCGGCTGGAGCAGCAGCCCGACGACCGGGGCATCGCGGAACGACGACTTGACCTCCTGGGTCAGCATCGTCGGCTCGCCCGGGGTCAGCTGCTGGTCCCAGGTCACGGAGCGCGCGTCGGCCCGCTCGGTGCGGGCGTCGAGCACCGTGGGGATGCTGGCGGCGACCAGCAGCATCGTGACCCCGAGCCCCACGCCGACGGCGATCAGGGCCAGCCGGACCCAGCCGGACCGTCCGCCGCCGACGCTGAGCCGGATGCCGAGCGCCAGCTCGCTGATCCGCCTCATCGGACGTGCTCCCGTGCGCGCACGCGGCCGTCGCGCACGACTGCCTCGTGGTCGGAGTACGCGGCGACGCGCGGCTCATGGGTGACGAGCACGACGGCGGCCCCGGTCTCCCGGGCGGCCGCGACGAAGAGCTGCATGACCCGCTCGCCGTTCAGGGTGTCCAGCGCGCCGGTCGGCTCGTCGGCGAAGACGACCCTGGGCCGGGTCACGAGGGCACGGGCGACCGCCACCCGCTGCCCCTGTCCGCCGGACGCCTGGCCGGGGCGCTTGCCCGCGACGTCGGACACCTCGAGCCGCTCCAGCCACGCCGCGGCGCTGCGCAGCGCCGCGCGCCGGGGCGCACCGCCTAGCCGCAGCGGCAGGGCCACGTTCTCCAGGCAGGTGAGCTCGGGGACGAGCTGCCCGAACTGGAAGACGAACCCGAACTCGGTGCGCCGCAGGGCGCTGCGCTCGTCGTCGTGCATGGCGGTCAGGTCGCGCCCTGCGTAGGTCACGCGGCCCAGGTCGGGGTGGAGGATCCCGGCCAGGCAGTGCAGCAGGGTGGACTTGCCGGACCCGGACGGGCCCATCAGCGCGAGGATCTCCCCGGCGTGCACCTGCACGGAGGCCGAGTCCAGCGCCGTGGTGGCGCCGAAGCTGAGGTGCAGGCTCTCGGCGGTGAGCAGTGGTTCGGTGGGCATCGGGTCTCCAGGATTCGGGTCGCGTGGCGGGGGAGCTGGGGTGACGCGTTACGCGCGGACCTGCGCGGCGAGCTGCTGCATGCGCGCGGCGGTGAGCTCGAGCCAGCGCAGGTCGGCCTCGAGGTGGAACAGGGCGTGGTCGCAGACGAGCTGGTCGGCCAGGTCGCCGCCGTCCCTGCGGCGCGTGAGCTCACGCATGAGGCGCAGGTGCTCCGAGCGCTGCGTGTCGAGCACGTCGTTGGCGTCGTACCCGGTCAGCAGGGCGAGCACGACCTTCGTGTACAGCGTGCTCTGCAGGTACGGCTCGGGCTTCTCGGGCACGGCGAGCCAGCCGGCGACGTCGGACACGCCGGCGTCCGTGATCGCGTACTTCTTGCGCTCCGGACCCGCACCGGGCTCGGCCTCGACCTCGACGAGCCCGTTCTTCAGCAGCCGGGCGAGCGTCGAGTAGACCTGGCCGTAGTGCAGCGGCCGGTCGTGCCCGAAGCGCTCGTCGTAGGACCGCTTGAGGTCGTACCCGTGGCGCGGCCCGGCCTCGAGGAGCCCGAGCAGGGTATGTGCGACAGTCATGCTGGTAACTATACACACGCTGTATACACCGAAAGTCTAGCGGGTGGGTGCCGGTGCCGGCAGGCCCTGCCAGGTCGTCCGTTGCCCCGAGATCGGCCCAGGCCTGTGCCGACATCGAGGCAAGCTCACGACTCCGTGGCGCAAGCTGCCGACGGCGTGCGGGAAGATAGGGTGGAGGACTGTCGAACGAGAGATGGGCATGGCGTTGTTGCAGCACGAACAGATCGGTGAGTCTCGGTGACAGTTCTTACTTCCGACGCCCGCTCCGTCGAGGCACAGGCGGCGCGTCGACGCAGCATCGCCGTGATCTCCCACCCCGACGCCGGCAAGTCGACCCTGACCGAGGCGCTGGCGCTGCACGCGCACGCCATCGACGAGGCCGGGGCGGTGCACGGCAAGGGCAACCGCGCCGGCGTCGTCTCCGACTGGCTCGAGATGGAGCAGAAGCGCGGCATCTCCATCACGTCCGCGGCGCTGCAGTTCGCCTACGGCGACGTCGTGATCAACCTCCTGGACACGCCGGGCCACGCCGACTTCTCCGAGGACACCTACCGCGTCCTGACCGCGGTCGACGCCGCCGTCATGCTCCTCGACTCGGCCAAGGGCCTCGAGCCGCAGACGCTCAAGCTGTTCGAGGTGTGCCGCCGCCGTGGGGTGCCGGTCATCACGTTCGTCAACAAGTGGGACCGCCCCGGCCGCGAGGCGCTCGAGCTGTGCGACGAGCTCGGGGAGCGCATCAATCTGCGCCCGACTCCGCTCACCTGGCCCATCGGCGAGGCGGGCCGCTTCCTCGGCCTCCTGGACCGGGCCAACGGCGAGGTGCGCACCTACCGCCGCACCCCGGGTGGCGCGTCGATCGCCGAGGAGAGCCTCCTGACGCCCCAGGCCGCCGCCGACACCCTTGGCGACGACCACACCGAGGCCGTCGAGAGCGTCCAGCTGCTCGACGCCGTCGACCGCGCCTCGTTCCTCGCCGGCACCACGACGCCCATGCTCTTCGGCGCGGCGCTCGCGAACATCGGCGTCCGCCAGCTCCTCGACGCCGTCGTCGACCTCGCCCCCGCTCCGGGCGCGCGGCCCGACGTCGGCGACGGCGAGCGCGCCGTCGACCAGCCGTTCAGCGGGTTCGTGTTCAAGATGCAGGCAGGGATGGACCCGAACCACCGCGACCACGTCGCGTTCATCCGGGTGTGCTCCGGCCGCTTCGAGCGCGGCATGGTCGTCACGCACGAGCGCACCGGCAGGCCGTTCGCCACCAAGTACGCCCTGTCGGTCTTCGGCCGGGAGCGTTCGACGGTCGAGGACGCCTACCCCGGCGACGTCGTCGGCCTCGTCAACGCCAGCACGCTCGCGGTCGGCGACACGGTCTTCGACTCCTCGGGTCCGAAGGTGCGCTTCCCGCCGATGCCGGTGTTCGCGCCGGAGCACTTCGCCGCGGCTCGCGTTGCCGATCCCGGCCGCTCCAAGCAGTTCCGCAAGGGCATCACCCAGCTGGAGCAGGAGGGCGTCGTCCAGGTCCTGATCAACGAGGCGCGCGGCGACGGCAACCCGATCCTCGCCGCGGTCGGCCCGCTCCAGTTCGAGGTGGCGGCCTTCCGGATGGAGCACGAGTTCTCGGCGCCGATCCGCATGGAGACGCTCGGCCTCTCGCTCGCCCGTGAGGCGGCTCCCGGTGACCTCGACACCATCGGCGGCTACCCGGGCCTGGAGATCGCGCGGCGCGGCGACGGGACCCCGCTGGTCCTGCTCCGTGACGTCTGGCACGCGCGAGCGTTCGAACGTGCGCACCCCGACGTCCCGTTGATCCCGCTGGTCGCGAGCGGGGTCTGACACCCACGCGGGCACGACCGGCGTGGGAGTGCCGGCTCGGGGCCGGTCGGAGCACTACGGTCTTGGCATGACGTCGCCCAGCTCGTCCGAGACCGGCGAGGCCGGCCCCGGCTCGCCGACCGGGACCGCGCAGCCCCCTACGGACGAGCCCGTCGCGCCGCCCGGTGCGCACGACTCCCCACGCCCGCCGCGCTGGCTGCCCCGTGCGCTTGCCATGGCCGTGGCGGCCGTCTTCGTCGCGATCTTCGCGTGGAACGCGCTGGGAGACCTCGAAGGGCTCTTCGTGAACGTGCTCATCGCGTTCTTCATCGCCCTGGCGCTCGAACCGAGCACGGTCTGGCTCGTGCGGCACGGGTGGCGGAGAGGGCTGGCGGCGGCGGTCACGCTGCTGGGGTCGCTCGTCGTGGTTATCGTGCTCATGACGCTGTTCGGCAACCTGTTCGTGCAGCAGCTCGTCGAGCTCGCGCAGTCCGTCCCCCGGCTCTACGCGGGCCTGCAGGGCTTCCTCGTCGACCGCTTCGACGTCGTCGTCCCCGACACGCAGAACTTGCTGCGGCAGGCGCTGGACGAGTTCGGTGACGACGTCGCCTCCGGGGCGCTGCTGGTGGGCACCACCGTGGTGGGCGGGCTCCTCGCGACCCTGACGATCCTGCTCGTCGCCTACTACCTGCTCGCCGCGGGGCCCCGGTTCCGCGCCGCGGTGTGCGGCTGGCTGACGCCGGCGCGGCAGCAGGAGATGCTGCACCTGTGGGAGGTCACCCAGCGCAAGGTGTCGGACTACATCGGCTCCCGCGTGGTCCTGGCAGCGGTCTCGACGGCGGTCACCTTCGCGCTCCTGGCGTTCCTGCAGACGCCGTACGCCGTGCCGCTCGCCGTCTTCGTCGGCGTGGTGTCCCAGTTCGTGCCGACGATCGGCGCCTACCTCGGTGGCGCGCTGCCCACCATGGTGGCCCTGACCGCGCAGGGCTGGCCCCAGGCGCTGGGCGTGCTCGCCTTCGTGGTGGCCTACCAGCAGTTCGAGAACCTGTACCTGGCCCCGAAGGTGTCCGCCCGGGCGCTGGAGATGAACGCGGCGGTGAGCCTGCTGGTGGTGCTGGCGTTCGGCGCGGTCTTCGGGGTGCTCGGTGCGTTCCTGGCGTTGCCCGTCGCCGCGACCGTCCAGGCGGTGGCGACCACCTACTTCCGGCGCCACGAGCTCGTCGAGTCGCACATGCTGCGCGACCCGGAGTCCGCGGCCAGGGCGTGATCTGCCCGACGGTGCGGTCAGACCGCGCCGAGCAGGGTGATCAGCTCGTCGGCCATGTCGAGCTTGCGGGCCAGGTCGGCCCGGCGCGCGCGGGACGTGGTGGTGAACTCGTCCAGCCGAGCGCGCAGGTCGGCGCCGTCCGGGTCGGTGGTCTCGCCGGCGCCCAGGCGGTGGACGACGTCGAGCAGGTCGGCCATCTCGTCGAGCGAGAAGCCGAGCGGCTTCATGCGCCGCACCAGCAGGATGCGGTCGACGTCGGAGTCGGTGTAGAGCCGGAACCCGCCGTCGGTGCGCCCTGACGGGGTGACCAGGCCCACCTCGTCCCAGTGCCGCAGGGTGCGCAGGGACAGGCCGGCGCGCTCGGCGACCGCGCCGATGCGCATGGTGGTCGAGGTGCCGGGGGTGCCCATGTTGCAACTCTACCCTTACGTAAGGGTAGAGTTGTGCTCGGCGCACCACCGGTCTGCGGTGGATCGGCGCCGACCCTCATCTTCGTACGCAGCGTCGCGTGCTCAGTCCTGTCCGATCGGACCGGGTCCCGCGACCTCGGTCCTCGGGACGTGCCGCGTCCCAGAGCCCGAAGGAACACCGCGTGCCACAGCCTCCCGCCGGCCTGCCCGATCCCGCCCCGGCGCCGATTCCCGTCACGGGCGCCCCTGAGGCCACGGCCTCCGGCTCGTTCAGGGCCGCGTTCAGCTCGGTCCGGACGTTCCGCACCGAGGTCCTCGGCGGGCTCGTGGTGGCGCTGGCCCTGATCCCGGAGGCGATCGCCTTCTCGATCATCGCGGGCGTCGACCCGCGGATCGGACTGTTCGCGTCGTTCACGATGGCCGTCACCATCTCGTTCCTCGGCGGTCGCCCGGCCATGATCTCCGCCGCGACGGGCGCGATCGCCCTGGTCATCGCCCCGGTGGTGCGCGAGCACGGGCTCGACTACCTGATCGCCACCGTCATCCTCGGCGGGATCATCCAGGTGGTCCTCGGCCTGCTCGGCGTCGCGAAGATCATGCGGTTCATCCCGCGCTCGGTGATGGTCGGCTTCGTCAACGCGCTGGCCGTCCTCATCTTCCTGTCGCAGGTGCCGCACCTGATCGACGTGCCGTGGATCGTCTACCCGCTGGCCGCCGTCGGCATCGTGATCATGGTGCTGCTGCCCCGCTGGACCAAGGTGGTCCCGGCCCCGCTCGTCGCGATCGTCCTGCTGACCGCTGCCGTCGTCCTGGCGGGCATCAACGTGCCGACCGTCGGCGACGAGGGTGCGCTGCCCGACTCGCTGCCCAGCCTGTTCTTCCCCGACGTGCCGCTGAACCTCGAGACGCTGCAGATCATCGCGCCGTACGCGCTGGCGATGGCGCTGGTCGGCATCCTGGAGTCGCTGCTCACCGCCAAGCTGGTCGACGACGTCACCGACACCCACTCGAACAAGACCCGCGAGGCCTGGGGTCAGGGCACCGCGAACATCGTGACCGGGTTCTTCGGTGGCATGGGTGGCTGCGCGATGATCGGCCAGACCATGATCAACGTGAAGGCCTCGGGCGCACGCACCCGCCTGTCGACGTTCCTGGCCGGCGTGTTCCTGCTGGTCCTCGTGGTCGGCCTCGGCGACGTCGTGGCGATCATGCCGATGGCGGCCCTGGTCGCGGTGATGATCATGGTGTCGGTCGGCACGTTCGACTGGCACTCGATCCGCCCGGCGACCCTGCGGCGCATGCCGAAGTCGGAGACCACGGTCATGGTCGCGACGGTGGTGGTGACCGTGGCTACCCACAACCTGGCCTACGGTGTGATCGTGGGGGTGCTGGTCGCGATGGTGCTGTTCGCCCAGCGGGTCGCGCACTTCACCTCCGTCAAGCGCCTGGACGCATCCGACGCTGACGACCAGCGGGTGTACGCGGTGGAGGGTGAGCTCTTCTTCGCCTCGTCCAACGACCTGGTCTACCAGTTCGACTACGCGGGCGACCCCGAGAACATCGTGATCGACATGACCAAGGCCCACATCTGGGACGCCTCGACCGTCGCGACGCTTGACGCGATCACGACCAAGTACGAGGCCAAGGGCAAGACCGTGACGATCATCGGCATGAACGACGACTCCGCAGCGCGGCACGGGCGGCTCGCCGGCAACCTTGGCGCCGGCCACTGAGCCACCGACCGACGCAGCGACACCTACGTACTCACAGCGCCGCACCCGCGGCGTGACACGCTGAGCTCCGACCCCTCCTGGCGGCTGTCCCACGCCAGGAGGGGCCGGGCCTTTGCAGCTAACCTGTTCCGGAGGGACATCTATGCATACCGCACCACGAGACCTCGCCCGCCCGCCCGCCGCCCCGCGGCAGGGCCTGCGCATCACCCCGCTCGGCGGCATCGGCGAGATCGGCCGAAACATGACCGTCTTCGAGCACGAGGGCAAGCTGCTCGTCGTCGACTGCGGGGTCCTCTTCCCTGAGGACACCCAGCCGGGGATCGACGTCATCCTGCCCGACTTCACGAGCATCGAGGGCCGCCTCGACGACATCGAGGCCATCGTGCTCACGCACGGGCACGAGGACCACATCGGCGGGGTGCCCTACCTGCTCAAGCAGCGCCCGGACATCCCCGTCGTGGGGTCAGAGCTGACGCTGGCGTTCCTGTCCGCGAAGCTGGTCGAGCACGGCATCAAGCCAGTGCTCGCGCGGGTCGAGGCCGGCGACCGGCACACGACGGGTCCGTTCTCGCTCGAGTTCATCGCCGTCAACCACTCGATCCCCGACGGGCTCGCCGTCGCGATCCGGACCGCCGCAGGACTGGTGCTGCACACCGGCGACTTCCGGATGGACCAGTTCCCGCTCGACGGGCGCCTGACCGACCTGCGCGCCTTCGGCCGCCTGGGCGAGGAAGGCCTCGACCTGCTGCTGGTGGACTCCACCAACGCCGAGATCCCCGGCTTCAACATCTCCGAGACGGAGCTGACCTCGGCGATCGACCAGGTCTTCGCCACGACCCCGGGGCGGGTCATCGTCTCCAGCTTCGCCAGCCACGTCCACCGCATCCAGCAGACGCTCGACGCGTCGCACGCCCACGGGCGCAAGGTCGCGTTCGTCGGGCGGTCCATGGTGCGCAACATGCGCATCGCGCGTGAGCTCGGCTACCTCACCGTCCCGCGCGGGCTCGTGATCGACTACGCCAAGACGCGCAACCTCGCCCCGAACAAGGTGACGCTCATCTGCACCGGCTCCCAGGGCGAGCCCATGGCGGCGCTGGCCCGGATGGCCAACGAGACGCACGAGGTCCGCGTCAGCGACGGCGACACCGTCCTGCTGGCCAGCTCCCTGATCCCGGGCAACGAGAGCGCGATCTACGGCATCATCAACAAGCTCACCGACCTGGGCGCCAACGTCGTGCACAAGGGCAACGCGCGCGTCCACGTGTCCGGGCACGCCAGCGCCGGCGAGCTCGTCTACTGCTACAACATCCTGCGCCCGCGCAACGTCATGCCGGTCCACGGCGAGCCCAAGCACCTGCGTGCCAACGGCGCCCTCGCCGAGCGCACCGGTGTCCCCGCGGACAACGTCCTGATCACCCGCGACGGCGTCGTGGTCGACCTGGTCGACGGCGTCGCGCGCATCGTGGGACAGGTGGAGCACGACCTGGTCTTCGTCGACGGCCAGACCGTCGGCCACGTCACCGAGAACACCCTGGCCGACCGGCGCCAGCTCAGCGCGGCCGGCGTCCTGACCGTGCTGGCCTTCCTCAAGTCGGGCACGGCAGAGCTCGCCGAGCCGCTCGAGTACCTCCACCGCGGCTCCGTGCACGGCCAGGACAGCCTCGACAACGCCTCGCGCGCAGTCGAGAAGGCGCTGGCCGACGCGACCCGGAACAAGACCACCTCGGGTGAGCAGCTCGAAGAGATCATCGCCAAGGCGGTCGCACGGTCGCTGGCCCGCAGCTCGCGACGGGAACCGATGGTCATCGCCGTCGTCCTCGACGCCTGACGGTCTCCCGCCCGGGACGCGCGGTGCGACCGTCGTCCCGGGCGAGGAACAACCTCGGCCGCTCACCTGGTTGTCGACGGGTGAGACGTCCGGGGCCGTGGGTAGCGTGGTCCTGGTCGCGGCCCGCAACGAGAGGTGACCCAGATGCCTGAGATCGTCGAGAACCCGTTCGTGATCCCGCCTGGCACGGCCAGGCTCGGCCAGACGAGGATCCGTGCCTACAGTGCCGGCGAGCTCGTCGCAGACGCGGACGGTGCGCTGCTGGTCTGGGAGAACCCGTATTCTCCCCGGTACTTCTTCGCGCCAGGCGACCTCGAGGCCGAGCTGCGTCCAGCCGGGCAGGGCCGACGGTCCAGGTCGCTCGGTCCCAGCGAGGTGTTCGATGTCGTCGTGGGCGGCCGCGTGCTGGAGGGCGCCGCCCGGCGCTACCGCGAGGCGCCCGCCGAGGCGATGCGCGACTCGTTCACCCTCACCTGGTCGGCCTTCGACACCTGGCTCGAGGAGGACGAGGTGCTCCACACCCACCCGCGCAGCCCGTACGTGCGGATCGACGCACTGCCGTCGAGCCGGCACGTGCGCGTGGTGGCAGGGGGAGAGGTGGTCGCCGAGTCGCACCGGCCGGTCGTGCTGACCGAGACAGGCCTGGGCCCGCGCTACTACCTGCCGCGCGCCGACGTCCGGATGGACCTGCTGACGCCCACCGACACCGTGAGCCACTGCCCGTACAAGGGTTCGGCCTCGTACTGGACCCTGAACGCCGGGGAGGTCGAGCTGACCGACGTGGTCTGGGGCTACGACACTCCGCTGCGCGAGGCGCTGCGGGTGGCGGGGCTGGTCTGCTTCTGGCCGGAGAAGAGCGCCGACCTGGAGTTCTACGTCGACGGGGAGCGGGTCGGCCGGCCGTAGGTCTGGTCCGGCTACGGGTGGGTGCCGCTGATCTCGATGACCTCGTCGAGGCGGCCAAGGGCGGTCTGGAGGTCGTCGACCTTGGCCTGGATGCGGTCGCGCTCGGCGCGCAGCATGGCGCGCTGCTCGGCGTCGGTGTGCCCGGAGTCCCAGCACGGCATGAGCTCCGCGATGCTCCTGCTGTTCAGGCCTGCGGCGTACATCTGCTGGAAGAAGCGCACCCGCTCGATCGCCTCGTGCGCGTACAGGCGCTGGCCGGACGGGCTGCGCTCGGCCGCGAGCAGCCCCTGCTGCTCGTAGTACCGCACGGCGCGCACCGAGACGCCGGCGCCGCGGGCGACCTCGCCGATACGGATCAGCGGCTCGGTGGCCACCTCGGTGACGGGCATGCGGGCTCCCTGGTTGCCGGCTGCTTGCCGGCTCGAAAACTGATACTTGCCTCTGACGTCAGCGTCAGGTCTTAGCGTACCGGACATGGACATCAACAACTCAGTTGCCCTTGTCACCGGAGCCAACCGCGGGCTCGGTCGCGCCATCGCCCAGCGCCTGCTCGAACGGGGTGCGCGCAAGGTCTACGCGACGGCCCGCCGGCCCGAGGCCGTCGATCTGGCAGGGGTGGAGGTGCTCGCCCTCGACATCACCGACCCCGCGTCGGTGCACGCGGCGGCCGAGGCGGCCCCCGACGTCTCGCTGCTCGTCAACAACGCAGGCATCCAGACGGCGACCGACCTGGTGACCGGCTCGCTCGACCGCCTGCGCGACGAGCTGGAGACCAACCTGTTCGGTGGTCTGACGATGATCCGGGAGTTCGCCCCGGCCCTCGCCACGAACGGCGGAGGCGCGATCGTGAACGTCCTCTCCGCCATGTCGTGGTTCGGGACCCACGGCGGCACCAGCTATCACCTGACCAAGGGCGCGGCGTGGGCCATGACCAACGGCGTGCGCCTCGAGCTCGCCGAGCAGGGCACCCTCGTGACGGGCGTCCACCTGGGCCTCGCGGACACCGACATGGCGGCAGGGTGGCCGGTCGCGAAGATCACGCCGACCGAGCTGGCCGACGCCGTGCTCGACGGCGTCGAGCACGGCGCCGCCGAGGTGCTCGCCGACCAGTGGAGCCGTGACGTCAAGGCGCGGCTGCCGCTCGCGCCGGAGGAGTTCAACGCGGCGATGGGCCGAGCGCTGGCGGCGCTGACGGCGGCGTGAGCCGACGTCGGCGGGCCCGGGGTGCCTGCCCGTTACCGTAGGCGCCTGGCGTGCAGGACGGTGTCGTGGACGTGGTGCGTGCCCTCGGGCGGAGCGGTGGTGCGGAGCCTGCTCTCGTTGACCTGGACGGTCCAGTCGTCGCCGAGGAGCTGCGCGATGTCGTCGGGCGCGTAGTAGTCGGCGGGGTCGAAGTCCGGGTGCCGGTACGTGGCCAGGTCGGACATGTCGTGGCTGCCGACGAGCAGGGTGCCGCCGGGCGCCACCACGTCCAGGAGCCGGTGCAGCGCCGCGCGGCCCGACCGGGTCGGGAGCGGGAAGTACTGGAGGGAGACCAGGTCGAAGGGGCCGTCGGGCGGCGGCGTGGCGGTCAGGTCGGCCTGCTGCCACGTCACCAGCCCGGCGAGTCCCGCTCCGGCGGCTGCGGCCGCGCCACGGTCCAGCGCGACCTGGGAGATGTCGGCAGCCGTCACCTGCCACCCCTGCCCGGCCAGCCAGAGCGTGTCGCCGCCCTCGCCACAGCCGACATCGAGAGCCCGCCCCGGCGGCAGGCCGGCCACCTCGGTGACGAGCACGCCGTTCGGGTTTCCGCTGAAGAGCCGGTCCCGGCTGCTGTACCGCTCGTCCCAGTGCTGTGCGTCGTTCATGTGTCCTCGTGTCCTCATCCCGTCGGGCTGTCGTGTGCCCCTTCAGGATGCGACTTCAGGTCGACATGAGGTCAACTCGGCTTGCGGGCCGCGAGACGCTCGACGATCCCCTTCGTGAACCGGTCGTGCCGCTCGATGTCGAGCCCTGCGGCCCGGACGTGCTGGATCGGCCGACGGCGGAAGTGCTCGTTCTCGAACCGCACGCTGTACAGCTCTGCCGCGGCCTGCAGCATCCGGATCACCGGCGACGTGCTGACCACGTGGTCGGCGAGCAGCAGCAGGCCGCCCGGCCGGAGCACGCGTACCATCTCGTCGACGGCGCCGCGGTCGTCGGGCACTGCGCACAGCCCGAAGGTGCAGACCACCGTGTCGAAGGAGGCCTCGGCGAACTCGAGCCGCTGGGCGTCGCCGACCCGGAGATCGACCTCGCGGCCGAGCTCGGCGGCACGTTCGCGCGCACCGGCGAGCATGGCGGGGCTCAGGTCCATGCCGGTCAGCGTGACGTCGGCGGGATACCGGCCGAGGTTCAGGCCCGTCCCGACCGCGACCTCCAGGACCTGGCCGGTGGCCTGCCGGCACACCCAGTCGCGGGTGTCGCCGAACAGCCGCTCGGCGCGGTCCATCTTCTGGTCGTACCCCGCCGACTGCCGGTCCCAGTGCCGCCGCACCCGGTCGATGCTCGGCTGTCTCGCCATGCTTTCCGCCCGCCGCTCGTTGATGCCAATGGCGACACGGTATCGCCGACGACATGGTCCGGTGGGCAGCTACCAGGGCAGCGTGCCGTTCTCGTCCTGGAGAGTCCCGGTCGGGCCGTCCGCATCGAGCGTGGCCAGCCGCACGACGACGCGGGCGCTCTCCTCGGGTGCCCTGCCGATCCCGAAGGCCGCCGTCATGTCGGTGGCCGTGGTGCCGGGCTCGAGGGCGTTGAACCTGATGCCCGGCTGGGACTTCGCGTACTGGACCGTCAGCATGGTGGCTGCCGCCTTGGACGCCGCGTAGAGCGCGAGCGGCATCTGGGACTCCGGCCGGCCGGGGTTGGTCACCGCCCAGAACGACCCGAGGCTGCTCGAGATGGTCACGACGTTGGGGTTCGAGGACTCGCGCAGCAGCGGGAGCGCCGCCTCCGTGACGCGCACGATGCCCACGGCGTTGGTGTCGAAGGCGTGCAGAGCCGCGGGGCCGTCCACGGCGCCGTTCGCCAGGATCCCCGCGTTGTGCACCAGCACGTCGAGCCGGCCCTCGGCGGAACCGATGGCCGCCAGCGCGCCGGTGACCGAGGCGTCGTCGGTCACGTCGAGCTGCACGAACCGCGCACCGAGCTCGGCCGCGGCCTTCTCGCCGCGCTCGATGTCGCGCGCGCCGAGGTAGACGACGTGCCCCAGTGCCAGAAGCTGCTTGGCCGTCTCGTAGCCGATGCCCTTGTTGGCCCCGGTGATCAGTGCGATGGTCATGTCTCTCCTTCACGAAATATGTGGCCCCAGCGAGCCGTTGCAGACGCTATGCGCGGCCACTTCTCCGGACCAGAGCCCTCTCGAGCCCGGGGTGTGACAGGGCCCCCTCTGTCCGCCTCGCAGAACGGCGGGCAGATCGCATGAGCGGGTCGACCAACGCCCTTGGCACGTACCTGCGCGCTCGGCGCGAGCTGGTGACCCCTGCGCAGGCGGGCATCCCCGACGGCGGTGTGCGGCGGGTGCCAGGGCTGCGGCGCGAGGAGGTCGCCATGCTGGCCGGCATCAGCGCCGACTACTACCTCCGGCTGGAGCGGGGTCGCGACCGCAACCCGTCCGGGCAGGTCCTCGAGTCGCTCGCCCGCGTGCTCCAGCTCGACGACGCCCACGTGGCGCACCTGCAGACGCTGGTCGCAGAGGCGCCCCGGCAGCGCGGACGTCGACCGCGCGAGGAGACCCCACCGCCCGGGGCGCTCAAGCTGCTGGACTCCCTGGTCCAGCCCGCCATCATCGAAGGGCCGTACTTCGACGTCCTGGCCTCGAACAGTCTCGCCCGAGCGCTCTCTCCTGGCCTCGCCGTAGGCGGCAACCAGCTGAGAGACCTGTTCCTGGACGAGGACCAGCAGAACCTCCACCCGGACTGGCGGGACGTCACCGAGTGCTTCGTGGCGAACCTGCGGCAGGTCGTGGGCAATGCCGTCGACGATCCTCGCCTCATCGAGCTCACCGAAGAGCTGTCCCTGGCCAGCCCACGATTTCGCCAGCTGTGGGCCCGCCATGAGGTGCGGGGGCAGCGCGGGACGCCGATCCGGTTCGACCACCCGCAGGTCGGGGAGCTCACCCTCAACCGGGAACGGCTGGAGATCGGTGGAGCCGAGGGGCTCATGCTCGTCGTGTTCCACCCTGACGCCGGGTCCAGCGACGCCGACAAGCTCGCTCTCCTGGCCTCGGCCGACCTGCCCACCTCGGACAGGGGCACGGTGGAAACCGGTGGCGCGGCCAAGAATCGGGTGGTCGCCCCCGGACTCGCGTGACGCACGGTTCGCACGGACGGCGGGGCCGCGCCGGGAACGGCTGAAAACTGGTGTCCCCACAGGCGACTTTCAGGGGCGATACTGGGTAGGTGACTACGTCCAGCGAGACCCCTGCGGTGGCAGGAGCGAAGATCCCGGTAGAACTACTCTTCCGGGTCCCCTACGGCAAGGTCCTGCACGGCAGGAACTGCACGCACCTGACCGCGGACCGCCTGGCTTCCCTGCAGCCCGCGACCGAGCTCGACAGGCAGAAGTTCAAGGTGTGCAAGACGTGCCTCGTGGCGCTCGCCGGCGCAGGCCCCGATGACTTCGACTCGTTCGAGGCCGCGCTCGAGGCGTTGCCGATCCCGCTGGCGCACCGGCCGGCCATGCGCGAGATCGCCGAGGGGCTCGACAAGAGCCGGATCTGGATCCCGTCGTCGCGCTCGTACGTCGCGGTGTCGCCCGGCGCGGGGCACGAGGTGACCGCCTACTTCAACAAGGGCTTCGTCGACGTCCATCAGGACGGCGGCGGGTACAAGCGCGTCCTGATGGCCGGGTTCTCGGGAACGCAGACCAACACCTTCGCGCATGCGCCCGACGCCGCTCCGGCGAGCTGCCCCGGCTGCTACATGCAGCTGCCCGCGACCGGTCGGTGCGACGCCTGCGACTGACCGTCGCGAACGATGTCCTGACCGAGCCGGTGGGCCCGCACAGTGTTCTGTGGGGCCCACCGGCTTTTGTCCGTCCGGTGTCGGGCCCGGTGGCGTCCGTCGGGCTCAGCCCGGTCGTACCGGCCCGGCCCGGTCAGGTCACGCCAGGGCCGCCGCGGTGTCGGCGGTGACCAGGTCGGCGTTGAGGTGGGCGCCGGCCAGTGCCCCTGCGGCCGCTGACGCGCCGACCTGGGCGGACGGGTCGCTGGCGTTGCCGGCCACCCACACGCCCGGCACGTCGGTGGTACCGGCCGTGCCCGTGGTGATGTGGCGGCCCATCCCGTGGGGCAGGTCCGCCGTCGGCAGCCCGAGGTCTTCCAGCCCTTCGGTGCGCGGCAGCATGGTGGTCGCTACCGTGAGCACCCGCCGGGCCACGAGCTGTCCGTCCGTGAGGCGCACGCCCGCGACGGCGCCGTCGTCGGTCGCCACGACCTGCTCGACGGCGGTCTCGACCACGCGGATGTCACGGGCGGCAAAGCGCGCCCGGGTGTCGTCGTCGAGCTGCGTGCCGCGCGTGAAGTAGACGAGGTCGTCGGTCAACTGGCGGAACAGCAGCGCCTGGTGCACCGAGGCCGGGCCAGTGGCGAGGATGCCGATCGGCTCGTCGCGCACCTCCCACCCGTGGCAGTAGGGGCAGTGCACCACGCTGCGCCCCCAGTGCTCGGCCAGGCCGGGCACGTCGGGCAGGACGTCGCGCAGGCCGGTGGCGACGAGGAGGCGGCGAGCGTGCAGCGTGGCGCCGTCGGCCAGGGTGACGGTGAAGCGCGGGTCGCCGGCCGCGGACGGCTCGGCAGGGGCGGCCTTGATCACCTCACCGGTCATGACCGTGGCGCCGTACCGGCGGACCTCCGCGCGGCCCCGCTCCAGCAGCTCGGCCGGGGGAGTGCCGTCAAGGGCGAGCAGCCCGTGCACACCCTCGGCAGGGGCGTTGCGCGGGGTACCGCTGTCGATCACGACCACCGAGCGGCGCGAGCGGGCGAGCATCAGCGTGCCGTTCAGACCGGCGGCGCCACCGCCGATCACCACGGCGTCGAGGGTCTCGGTCGGCAGTCCGCCGGTGGTGGACGCGGTGCTGGTCGCAGGCATGGGGTTGTTCCTTTCCGTGGCGGCCCCTGGTTGAGGGCCGGACACCGACGAGGCTAACCACGGCTTGCAGCGAGAGCATAGTATCTTGCCTATGACGCAAGAAGATGGCGAGCTGGACAGCCTGGTACGCAAACGCATCCGTGCGCTGCGCGTGGCGCAGGGCTGGTCCCTGGAGGAGCTGGCGACCCGCGCCCGGGTCAGCCAGTCCACGCTCAGCCGCATCGAGAACGGCCAGCGCCGCCTGGCGCTGGACCAGCTCGTCGTCCTGGCGCGTGCCCTCGACACGTCGCTGGACCAGCTGGTCGAGACCGCTGCCGACGACGTGATCTCCAACCCCACGATCGACGGGTCGCACGAGGTGATGCGCTGGCCGCTCAAGGCCGAGCCGGGAATGAGCGTGGTGCGGCAGCGCATGACCAGCCCGGTGCCCGACAGCCCGTCGCGCCTGCGGGCGCATCCCGGCCGAGAATGGCTGGTCGTCATCTCCGGTACCGCGACCCTGCTCCTGGGCAACCGGCGCTTCCGGATCGAGACCAACCAGGCGGCGGAGTTCCCCACGATGCTCCCGCACGCGATCGGCGCCGAGGGCGGGCCGTGCGAGATCATCGGCATCTTCGACCGCGACGCACGCCGCGGCCACCAGCGTGGACAGGACGCGGAAAAAGCTGGTCGTCCGGACTGAGCCGTACCTGGTACGGCGAGTCGGCCAGCCGGTGTCGCGCGCACCACAGTGTCCGATATCCGCAGTGTCCGATATCCGCTTTCCGTACCCGGACCTCGCGGGCGAGGATCAGGCTGTGACATCCTCTCCACGCTCCGGCGCGCTCGGTTTCTGGTCGGAGCTGCCCCGTGACGGCCGCTGGCTGCTGTCCACCGTGGTGGTGCAGTTCTTCGGCCGCGGCCTGACGCTCCCGTTCACGATCATCTACCTGCACGAGGTGCGGGGCTTCTCCCTCGGGCTGTCCGGCACGCTCATGGGGCTCATCGCCGTGGTCGGCCTGCTCGTGACCGGTCCGGCCGGGGCGCTCGTCGACAGGTACGGGGCCCGGCGGATCATGCTCACCGGCCTGTTCTTCGCCGTCGCGGGGTACGCGGTGCTCGCGTTCGCCACCGTCCCGGCGATGGCCGCGCTCGGGCTGGCGCTCTTCGGCGTTCAGCTCGGCGTCGGGTGGCCGTCGGTCAACGCGCTCGTCGCAACGGTCGTCGAGGGCGACCTGCGGCAGCGGTACTACGGCGTGAACTTCGCGCTGCTCAACCTCGGCGTCGGCGTGGGCGGCGTGGTGGGCGGGCTCGTGGTCGACGTCGAACGGCCCGGCACCTTCGTCATGGCGTTCCTGGTCAACGCGGCGACGTTCATCGTGCCCGTCTTCGTGCTCACGGGGCCGCTTCGACACCTGCACGGGCGGGTCGACCGGCCGGTGGACGACGGCGCCGCGGACGGCTACCTCGCCATCCTGCGCCGGCCCGAGGTGCTCTGGCTCTCCGCGCTCGGGCTGCTCGCGGCCTTCGTGGGCTACGGGCAGATGGAGGGCGGCTTCCCTGCCTTCGCCCGGCTGGTGGCCGAGGTGTCGACCCGCGCGATCGGCTTCGCGTTCGTGGTCAACACGGTGGTGATCGTGGCGCTGCAGTTCTGGGTGATGAACCGGGTCCGCGGCCGGCGTCGCACACGGGCGCTCGCGCTGATGGCTGTGGTGTGGGTGGTGGCGTGGCTCCTGCTGGGGCTCGCCGGCCTGGTGCCCGGCGGCACGGCGGCCGTCGTGATCGTCCTGGTGTTCCACGCCTTCTTCGGGCTGGGGGAGACCCTGATGCAGTCCGCCCTGCCCGCACTGACGAACGAGATGGCACCCGCGCACCTGCGCGGCCGCTACAACGCCATCGGCTCCGGTGCGTTCCAGGGCGGCACCATCGCCGGTCCCGTGGTCGCGGGCCTGCTGCTGGAGCGCGGATGGGCCGGCGGGTTCATCGGCGTGATGGTGGCCGGCTGCCTCGGGATCGTGGCCGTGGCGTTCGCCCTGGGGCGGCGGGTGACGCCCGTGGTCGACGGCGTGGAGCGCGTGCCGGTGGAGTCGACGCAGGCCTGAGGTGCGCGTGCCGTCTGCTCGTGGTCCGGTCGTTCTAGGCTCGGGGTGATGAGCGGATCGACGGGCACCCGGGCGCGGCCACCGGGGCAGGCAGGGCGGGACCGGCTGGCCGACGGCGTCCTGATCCTGGTGGCGGCCTCGCTGGGGCTCGTGGCGGTGATCCTCCAGGTGAACGAGCCCTGGCCGGGACCCGCCTGGCTCCTGTTCGCGGACCGGTCCGCGGGAGTGCTCGGCTGCCTCGCGCTGTGGTGGCGGCGCCGGTTCCCGCTGGTGCTCGGCATCGCGCTGCCGGTCGCGAGCTCGTTCTCCGAGACCGTAGCGGGGGCGGCGATCGTCGCCCTGTTCACCGTGGCGGTGCATCGCTCGGCCCGGGCCACGGCCGTCGTGTGCGCCCTCAGCCTGGCGGCGCTCAGCACGTACCAGCTGCTGTGGCCCGAGCCGTCGACCCCGCCGCTCACGGTGTTCACCATCATCGGCCTGGGGCACCTCGCCGTCGTCGCGTGGGGCATGTCCCTGCGCAACCGCAGGGCGCTGGTCACGTCGTTGCGGGAGCGGGCGGTCGCGGCCGAGGTCGAGGCGCGGCTGCGCGCCGAACGCTCTGAGCACGAGGCGCGTGAGGCTCTCGCGCGGGAGATGCATGACGTCCTCGGGCACCGGCTGTCGCTGCTCAGCGTCCACGCCGGCGCTCTCGCCTACTCCCGCGACGCGTCGGCCGCGGACAGGGCGCGGGCGGCCGAGGTGGTCCGCGAGAACGCGCACCGGGCCCTGCAGGATCTCCGCGAGGTGATCGGGGTGCTCCGGGCCCCCGTGGGGGAGCTGCCGCTGCCAGGCGTCGAGGACGTGCTCGAGCTGATCGACGAGGCGCGCCAGGCCGGGACGCCGGTCGAGCTGCGGGACGACGCCGGAGTCACCACCCGCGACCGGACCCTGCCGGACACGCAGGGCCGCACGCTCTACCGCGTCGTGCAGGAGTGCCTGACCAACGTGCGCAAGCACGCCCCGGGCGCGTCGGTCGTCGTGCGGATCGCGGGGCGACCGGGCGGCCACGTGACCGCCGAGGTGGTCAACGCGTCACCGACCGATCCGCCTGCGCATCCCCAGGGTTCCGGCGCGGGGCTGCGTGGGCTGGGGGAGCGAGCCCGGCTCGTCGGCGGGCAGCTCGACCACGGCCCGACGGGCTCGGGCGGCTGGCAGGTCCGGATACGTCTACCGTGGCCGCCGTGACTCACCCCACGCCCGCCTTACCCACCGACGTCCTGCTCGCCGACGACGACCCGGTCGTCCGGTTCGGGCTGAAGATGATGCTGAGCGGCGCGGCCGACCTCCGGGTGGTGGCCGAGGCGAGCGACGGCGCCGAAGCGGTAGAGCTGGCCCGGCGCCACCACCCGGACGTCGTGCTGATGGACATCCGGATGCCCGGCACCGACGGGCTCACCGCCACCGAGACGCTGCGGAGCCGGACGCCCGCCCCGCAGGTCATCGTGCTCACCACCTTCGACGCCGACGCCCACGTGCTGCGCGCTCTCCGTGCCGGTGCGGCCGGGTTCCTCCTCAAGGACACCCCGCCTGACGAGCTCGTCGTAGCGATCCGGCACGCCGCCCAAGGCCGTCCCGTGCTCTCGCCCGAGGTGACCCGGAGGCTCATCGCCCGGGTAGCGGGCTCCGACCAGGACACCCGTCGGGTCGCAGCCCGCCGTCGGCTCGACGCGCTCGGCGACCGGGAGCGGGCCGTCGCCGTGGAGATCGGGGCCGGGCGCTCCAACGCCGAGATCGCCGCCCGGCACCATCTCGGCCTGACCACGGTCAAGACCCATGTGTCGGCGATCCTGGCCAAGCTCGACCTCAACAACCGAGTGCAGGTGGCCCTGCTCGTGCACGACGCCGGGCTCGCCCAGCCCGACCAGGACTGAGCGACGCTCCGACTTTGGTCGGGAGGTCCGGACCCTTCGGCCGATCCGGCCCACCGGGCGGCCCGCATAACGTCGGCGGCATGCCACTCTCACCCGGACAAGCCCGCCCGTCACCGATCCCCCTCCGGATCGCCGCAGTGCTGGCCGCCGCCGCGCTGGCCCTGACCGGATGCGCCGGCGGGGCAGGTGCCGCGGCGACGGCCGCGGCGGGCAGCCCCGCCGAGCCCCCGGTCCCGACCACGCATGTGCCCACCCCTGACCCCATCGAGTGGGAGGAGTGCGGGCAGGACCTCGACTGTGCCACCGTCGAGGTGCCGCTGGAGTACACCGACCCTGCCGGCGAGCAGATCCCGCTCGCCGTCACCCGCCACCGCGCGACCGGCCCGGAGCAGCGCATCGGCAGCCTGTTCATCAACCCGGGCGGTCCGGGTGTGCCGGCCACCGAGATGGTGCGGTCCATCGACCCGGACAGTGCCACCAGCCCGTTCTCGCCCGACGTCGTGGCCCGGTTCGACGTCGTCGGCATGGACCCGCGCGGTGTCGGTGAGTCGGGCGCCGTGCGCTGTCTCACCGACGAGCAGCGCGCGGAGCAGGCGGCCGAGGACCGCGACCCGAACATTCCCGGTGGGAAGCGGTTCGGGAAGCTGCTCGCCGACGCCAAGACCTTCACTGAGGGCTGCCTGGACCACCAGAGCCCCCAGTTCCTGGCGAGCTTGTCCACCGACAACGTCGCCCGCGACCTGGACCAGGTGCGCGCGGCCCTCGGTGAGGAGCAGATCACCTTCTACGGCGCCTCCTACGGCACGGTGGTCGGCCCGATGTACGCCACGCTGTTCCCCGAGCGGGTGCGACAGATGGTGATCGACGCCCCCGTCGACACCAGCCTGTGGCTCAACGACCCGCTCCGGCTCCTGGACGAGGTCGCCGTGTCCAACGAGGAGACGCTCGACGCGTGGTTCGAGACGTGCCGCGCCGAGGGTGTGGACGTGTGCCCGTTCGGCGACGGCGACCCGGAGGCCGCCTTCGACGCCCTGATCACCGAGCTAGAGGCGGAGCCGCTGCAGGTCCCGCCGACCGAGGGCCTCACACCGGGCGGCACGCTCGACGGCGCCATGACGCTCGAGAGCGTGCGGGCCGCCGCGGGCAACCGCAACCTCTGGCCCCTGCTCACCGCGGGCCTGGCCGCCGCGCAGCAGGGCAACGGCACGCCGCTGCACTACCTGGTCTCCATGGTCACGGTCGCGCCGTTCGGCGGTCCCTTCGCGACGCTCCAGGAACCGCACACCGGCGTCCGCTGCGCCGACTGGCCGGCACTGGACAAGCTGTCCGAGCACCATGCCGCGGCGAAGCGGATCACCGCGCGCGACGATCGCCTGGGGAGCCGTGCCGCCTACAGCGCGCTGAACTGCGCGCTGTGGCCGGTCGAGAACGAGGACCGGTTCACCGGCGAGCTCACGGGCGCCGGCGCCCCGCCGATCCTGGTGGTCGGCGGCCGCCTGGACAACGTCTCCCCGTACCACTGGGCCCAGACCATGACCGAGCGCCTGGAGGACGCCGTGCTGCTCACCCGCGAGGGCGTGGCCCACACCTCCTACCGCACCAGCGGCCCGTGCATCGACGACGCGGTGGACGCGGCGCTGATCGACGGGGTGCTCCCCGCGGACGGCACGGTCTGCGACGTCGCGCCGGCCACCACCCGGCCGCCGTCCGCATCGGCGGGCGCCGGCGAGTAACAGCCGACGGCCCGCGTGCTACCTGTCTCCCCGGCGCCGCAGGAGACCTACCGCCCGCCGGAGATCCCGAACGCCGAGACCACCTCCTGCGTGACGCTGTTCCCGGCGTCGTCCCGGGCGCTCGCCCGGAGCGAGACCAGGTCGGCGCCGCGTGGCGGGATCCGCAGGCGTGCCTCCCAGCGCTCGTCGTCCTTGCGCAGCTTCACCGGCGACCAGGTGGCACCGCCGTCGTAGCTGACCTCCAGCGTCGCCCCGGCCACAGAGCCCGCGCGGGGTGCGCCGGGCACCGTGTACGGCGCCACCGAGAGCGGGACGACGGACCCGGCCCGAACGGTGCCGTCGAGCGCGGTGTCGACGTCGTAGTCGAGCTGGACCAGCGGTAGCGGCGTGCCCGTGTGGCCGGGGACCGCTGCGTCTGCCTGGTCCGCCACGAACGTCTGGACGGCCTGGTCGATGTTCTCCCGGACCAGGGTGTCTCCCTGGTAGAGCCGGGAGGTCACCGGGGTCTCGCCCCAGGGGAAGGACCCGGTGAGGCCGTTCTGGCCGCCCGCCGCGGCGACGTTGACCGCGAACCAGTCGCCACCGTGCCACGGGCCCCAGTAGCCGTCGCCCCGTCCGGGGCGCCGTGACCGGTGCGAACCAGTCACGCACCGTGGTGCTCCGGGGCTCGTAGGCCTGCTGGACACCGCGCTGCTCCCACCCGCTCTCGTGGGTCACACCCTCGTACCAGGTGACGTCGTCATAGGTGGAGACGTAGTCGGTCCGCTCCGTCACGGTGCCCTGCAGGGTGGGCACCCCGAGGCTGGGCGGCCACTGGTAGTCGCGGCAGTCGGAGCGGTTCTCGACGGACCGAGCCGAGCACCGTGGACGCGACGTGCGTTCCGTGGCCCTGGACGTCCCGGTCACGCGTTCGTCCGCCCGCCGGTGATCGTGACCTCCAGCTAGGAGACCTCCGCCGAGGACCAGGCCGCCGCACGGGGCGTGCAGTACCGCGTGGTCGTCGAGCGGGGCATGCTCGAGAGCCAGGCGGTGACGGTCGAGGAGGCCGTCGACGCCACGGAGGCGGGGGAGGAGGTGTGGTTCGTCCAGAGCGTCCCGCTCAAGCTCATCATCATCGACCGCCGCCTCGCCCTCATGCCCCTCACGTCGTCGGGCGACGTCGTCGGCGCCCTGCTGGTGCGGGAGAGCACCCTGCTCGACACCCTGCTCGCACTCTTCGAGAACCTGTGGGACCGGGCGACGCCGCTGCTCCTCGGCACATCCGGGCTGACCGGCGACGTCGCGCACCAGGTCGACGACGACGACAATGCGCGGGTCCTGGGCCTGATGCTCGCCGGTCTCACCGACCAGGCGGTGGCCACGCCGCGCTCAACGGCTGGGTGCGTCCCCGGGCCGGGCGGGGCGAGCAGGATACTGCGGCGGCCGGCAGCCCGGAGCCGGTTCCGTCGCGGGCCTGACCCGTCGGCCTACGGGGCCCCGACCACGTGATGCCGTGCGCGGAACCCGAGCACCCGCTCGGCGGCCGTGAGGTCGTACGGCACCGCGCGTCCCTCGATCGGCCGGCGCACCGGGGTGCTCGGGTGGTACCGCCTCAGCAGGTCGAGGGTGGGCACGGGTACCAGCGTCTCGGGCGCGGCGACGTGGATGACGACGGCGCCGTCGGCGGGACACCCGAGCGCGAGCCACGCCGCCTCCGCCGCGTCCCGGGTCTCCAGGTACGCCCACAGGCTGCGCGCACCGAGGGCAGGGTCCCGGGCGACGGCGTCCGCGTGGTCGCGCAGCCGTTCGTCCATGCCGCCGACGAACGGGAACCGCAGCGCGACGACCGGCATCCCGTAGCGCCGGGCCATCGCGTCCGCAGTCAGCTCGTCCACCCGTTTGGACAGCGCGTACGGGTCGGCGGCCTGGTCCGGGGTGTCGTCGTCGACCGGCACGTGGACCGGGTGCTGCTCGTGAGCCGCGAACGGGATGCCTGAAGCGGCCTGGCTGCTCGCGATCACCGCGCGGCGGACGCCGGCCCGCCCCGCCGCGTCGAGCACGGTGAAGGTCGACAGGGTGTTGGTCCCGAAGACGACCTCCGGCGGGTCGTCGAGGGGCGTCGGGATGGCGGCGAGGTGGATGACGCCGTCGGCCCCCTCCATCGCCCGCGCCGCCACCTCCGGTGACCGGGCGTCGCCCACGACCACGCGGTCCGCGCCGAGATCGCCCGGGTCCTCCAGGACGAGCGCGGTGGCTGCCACCGACTCGCGGGCGAGCACGTCGAGGACCCCGCGGCCGATGCGCCCCGCGGCGCCGGTGACCAGTACTCGCTGATGACGGGTGATGAGGTCTCCCTGGGTCGCGGTCGAGGGTGCGTGGGGAGCGGCCGGCGCCGGCCGCTCCCCGAGCATGTCAGGCCGTCAGGCGGAAGATCGGGAAGGCGCGGCCCTCAGCGGTCTTCTCGTACTCGGCGAACCCGCTGGAGAACGCCTTGAAACGCTCCCACATGGCGTCGCGCTCGTTCCCGGTGAGCTCCTCGACCTTGGTCTGCACCTTCTTGACGGGCTCTCCCGGGATCTCGAGGTCCACCTGCTCGGTGCGGCGCAGGCCGTAGACCCAGGCGGGGTGCTTGGGCGAGCCGCCGGCCGAGCCGACGATGTGCCAGGCGCCGTCGTCGTGGATCGCGGCGAGGGGCGCGATTCGGATGGCGCCGTCCTTCTTCGGCACGTGCACGAGCACGAGCGACTTGCCGAACTGCATGGGCTCGTTGACCTCACCGGCGTTGGCCCGGAAGGTGTCGATGATCTGCTGATTGAAGTCCATGTCCGGAGCAACACGGCAGGTGGCGTGCAGAATTCCGCAGTCCGGGAAGTGGACCAGCACCTGGCCCCCGCCCGGCGAGTCTTTGCCGACTTTCGTTGCACATTTCACCTACCCTCTCCCAGAGTGTGACCTGGCACACGCTCGTGGGCCAGTGGTCGTGCCCCGCACGGGGCGCTTGCACCTCGGAGGCAACAATGCACAGTCGCATGCCACGTCGACGCGCTCCTATCGCTCTCGCAGCGGTCGGAGCGCTTCTGGCAACAGCGGTGAGCGGTACACCTGCGCTCGCGAGTACGCCAGCTCCAGCCGACACACCACCCGCCGTCACCACCGACGTCCCGGAGAACGCGGCGGACAAGATCACGCCCGCCGTGCAGACCCGGCTCGACGCCAAGGAGTCCGCCGACTTCTGGATCCGGTTCGCCGACATGCCCGACCTGGAGCCGGCCAAGGACATCGCTGACTGGGCCGAGCGTGGTCAGTACGTCTACGACGCGCTGACCAGCACGGCGAAGGCGGCACAGGCCGACGTCGTCGCCGACCTCGAGGCCGAGGGCGTTGACTACGAGTCCTACTGGATCAGCAACGCGGTCCTCGTCGAGGACGGCACGGCGGAGCTGGCGAAGCAGGTGGCCGCCAGCAGCGAAGTGAAGCAGGTCCACGAGCGGTTCTCCGCCCAGCCCATCGAGCCGGTCGAGCGCAAGGCACCGACCCGCAACGCGCCGCTCGCCACCGAGTGGGGCCTGGACGCCATCGGCGTCCCGGAGGTGTGGGACCAGGGGTACACGGGTGAGGGCATCACCGTGGCCAACATCGACTCCGGCGTCGACGTCGAGCACCCGGCGCTGCTGCAGCACTACCGCGGCTACCTGGGCTCCGACGGCCTGGACAACGACTACAACTGGTTCGACGCCAGCGGCGCCTGCGACGGAGCCCCCTGCGACGGCGACGCCCACGGCACGCACGTCATGGGCACCATGGTGGGCGACGACGGCGCGGGCAACCAGATCGGTGTCGCACCGGACGCCGACTGGATCGCGGCCAACGGCTGCGCCACCTGCTCCGACGCGGACCTGCTCGCCTCCGGCCAGTGGATCCTCGCGCCGACCCGGGCCGACGGTTCGGACCCCGACCCGGCTCAGCGCCCGCACATCGTGAACAACTCGTGGGGCCAGCAGGCGCCCGGCGCGATCGACGACTTCATGTCCGACGAGATCGCGGCCTGGGAGGCGGCAGGCATCTTCGGCGCGTGGGCGGCGGGCAACGCGGGCGAGGCGGGCTGCCAGTCGACGTCGTCCCCCGGGGCGAACGTGGCCACCTACGCGGCCGGCGCGTTCGGGGAGAGCGGAGACATCGCGGTGTTCTCCTCGCGCGGACCTGGCGCGGACGGCGAGACCAAGCCGAACCTGGCCGCGCCCGGTGACGAGGTGCGGTCCTCCGTGCCCGGCGGCGACTACGCGGAGTTCAGCGGGACGTCCATGGCGTCCCCGCACCTCGCGGGCGCTGTCGCGCTCCTGTGGAGCGCCGCACCGGTCCTGGTCGGCGACATCGAGGCCACCGAGGAGCTCCTGAACCAGACCTCCGCCGACGTGGCCGACGACTCGTGCGGCGGCACCACCGCAGACAACAACGTGTGGGGCGAGGGCAAGCTTGACGTGCCCGCCCTGGTCGGGAACGCGCCGATCGACGGCTACGGCTTCCTCGCGGGCACGGTCACCGGACCGGACGGCGAGCCCGTCGCGGGCGCGCGCGTCACGGCAGGCGAGCGCTCCGACACCGCCGACGCCGAGGGCGCCTACCGCCTGGGTCTGGCGGAGGGCTCGCACGAGCTGACCGTCTCCGCCTTCGGCTTCCTCGACGCGGCCGCGCAGGCCGACATCGTCGAGGGCGAGACCACCACGCTGGACATCTCCCTGGAGGTCGCGCCGACCACGACCGTGAGCGGCACCGTCACCGACGGTTCCGGGCACGGCTGGCCGCTCGACGCCCACGTCACCGTGCAGGGCGCTCCGAGCAGCGTCTCGGCATGGACCGACCCGTTCACGGGTGAGTACTCGTTCGAGGTACCGCAGTCGGCCCCGCACACGCTGGTGGTCGATCCGTCGGTGCTCGGCTACGGGACGCTCACGCAGGTCGTCGAGGTGGGCGCCGGGCCGGCGAGCGCCGACGTCGCGCCGACGGCGCTCAACGAGTGCACGGCTCCCGGCTACGCCCTCGCCGGGGCGGGCGCGGGGGTCGAGGAGTTCGAGTCCGGTGGCGTGCCCGAGGGCTGGACCGTCGAGGACCTCGCGGGCACCGAGCAGGTCTGGACGTTCGACGACGGAGCGGGCGCGGGGAACCAGACCGGCGGTGAGGGGCTGTTCGCCGAGGTGAACAGCGACGCCTACGGTCCGGAGGGGACGCAGGACACGATCCTCACCTCACCTGCCTTCGACCTGAGCGACGTCGAGGCACCGCTCCTGACGTTCGACCAGAGCTACGTCGCGCTGGCCGACTACGCCGACGTCGACCTCAGCCTCGACGGCGGGGAGACGTGGGAGACCGTGCTGCACCAGACCTCCGAGGCAGGGGGCCGCACGGTCGTCGCTCTCGCGGGTGCGGGCGGTCAGTCCGACGTACGGGTCCGGTTCCACTACGGCGACGGCGCGTGGGCCCTGTGGTGGCAGGTGGACAACGTGTCCATCGGTGAGTGCCTGCCCGTCGACGGTGGCCTCGTGGCCGGGTTCGTGAACGACCTCAACACGGGCGACGGCGTGAACGGCGCGACGGCGACCGTCGCTTCCGCGGAGAGCACCAGCTCCGCCGACCTGGAGAACCCCACGGTGGCCACCGGCTACTACTCGCTGTTCACTGCCCGCACGGGCGAGCAGCAGGTCGCCTACACGGCCAAGGACTACGCGGGCACCGAGGCGGCGGTGACCGTCGTCGCCGACGAGATCACCCGGCAGGACGCTGAGCTGGCGGCCCCGCTGCTCACCGTCTCCCCGGAGGACCTGTCGCGGCAGGTGCGGCTGGGCGGCACCAGGTCCGGCAGCTTCACCGTGACGAACGAGGGCACCGCGTCCGCGGACGTCGAGGTGGCTCCCGCGTCGTCCGACTTCGAGATCCTCGGGTCGGCGTCCGGCAGCAGCGTCATCAAGGGCGCCACCGAGGACGTGACCGAGGTGAGCACGGCGTCGTCGTCGGACGCCGAGGGTGCGCGCCGTACGGCCGCGGCGGACGACGGCGACGGCCTGGCCCGGAACGGGAAGCGTCCCGGGGAGACCGTGACGCCGTCGGCCCCGCCGTCCCTCCTCGCGGAGGGGACCACGATCACCCACTCCTCGTCGCAGGACATCACCCTGGACAACTCGGTCGCCTGCGTCGGAAGCCAGACGCAGTGGCTGCGTACGTTCACGCTGGAGGACTTCGAGATCGAGGGCGAGCTCGCCGTGACGAACGTGTCCTTCGGCGTGGAGGTCGCCGGAGCGGACACCGACGTGACCGTCAACCTGTACGAGCTCGACGGGGACTTCGTGTACGAGAACATGACCGAGATCGGCACGGCCGACGTGACCCTCGAGGCACAGGAGCTCACGATGGTGGACGTACCGGTCACCGGCACGGCATCGGGCACGCTCGTGGTCGAGGTCGTCAGCTCCGGCGACTTCTTCATCGGGTCCAACGCCGAGCCGGAGACGGCGCCGTCGTACCTCGCCTCCGAGGAGTGCGGAAACCCGGAGCCCACCGCCGTCGAGGAGCTCGGCTTCCCCGACATGCACACCGTGCTGAACGTGACCGGCCAGACCACGGTCGACGTGCCGTGGCTCGACGTCCAGCCGCCGGCGTTCACGCTGGAGCCGGGCGAGTCCACGAAGGTGTACGTCGACATGGACAGCAGCCGCGTGGACCAGCCGGGGACCTACACCTCGGCCGTCGTGGCCGACGGCAGCACGCCGTACGACGAGCCGCGGGCACAGGTGTCGCTGAAGGTCACCCCGCCCGCGAGCTGGGGCAAGATCGCCGGCACGGTGACGGGCGCTACCTGTGCCGACGAGACGGTCCCGCTCGAGGGTGCCTTCGTGGTCGTCGACGGGTCTGAGTACGACGTCACGCTCGTGACCGGCCCAGAGGGTGGGTACGCCCGCTGGATGGGGGTCTCGAACAACCGGCTGACGCTGCTGAGCTCGGCCAACGGGTACCCGCCGGAGATGAGGTCCGCACGCATCATCAGGGGGCAGACGGTGGTGCACGACTTCGAGCTGAACGAGTTCTGCGGCTAAAGCGTGTTTCAGAAGTCGTACGACTTGTGGAACACCGCCCTTCTCGGGCGTCCAACCCTCAGACCGCGGGTGCGGTCTGAGGGTTGGTTCCCACGTCGTCCAGTCCCCCGCCGCCACGCCCCGGTGGGGTGTGGCGGGTGGGGGTGTCCTGTCGGTAGGCTTTCGGTTCTTCGATCCCTTCCTCTTCCGTGACACCGCTTTGGAGAGGCGCCGTAGACGCGGCAGGCCACGCCGTAGAGCGCATGGGTTGTCCAGCCGGAGCACCTCGATGCCGTTGGAAGTACCGGCGACGGCCAGGGCGTGCAGGCCACGATCCACACCTACCCAGGCCTGCTCGTCGTGCTCCGGGTCGTGTGTTGTTCCGTCCGACTGCGTGGCCCGGTCGCCCGGCTGGGGTGTGTGCCGTGCCGCGGGGTGCAGGTCAGCGGCCTCGACGATGATGGAGATCCACCACCGGTTCGCGCCCCGGGACACCGTGACGAACACAATCCGGGCGCGGTCCTTGGCGATCATCCGGCGTAACCGCCGCGTGTCCTCCCGCAGCCGCAACGTCCCGATCTTCGGCAGGCTCACCGACCTGACGTGCTCCCCATCGCCGACCCGGATACTCGACCGGCCCTTGCTGGCCTTGTTCCGGATGCGGAACGATCCTCCGGTCGGGCTCTTTTTCTTGAAGCGGGGGAACCCGACGCGTGGCCCTTTCCGGGCACCAGCGAGAGATTCAGTGGCCGCATTCAGTCCTCGGCCGAGGTCCACGGCGGCTTCCTCGAACACCTGCGCCAGCACCTCATCACGCCAGACCAGACCCGTCACGTGGACCTGTGTCTGCCCAGCGGCGTCGACCAGGAACCGGCGCCCGGCGGCCTCGGACCGCTTCCACGCGTTGAACGCGTTGATCAGATCAAACCCCGACCACGGCACCCGAACACCCGTGTCCCCGCCGGTCCCCGCCGGTCCCCGGCTGCTCAGCGTCAGGCCCCATCCCTGTCGTTCCTGGCAGCCCGGGGTAGGCCGCCGAGTGTGCGTCCTTGTGCAGGCGCAGGGCTTGATTGAACGCGAACCTCGAGCACCGACGACTTCCGAAGCCCCCACCGCGCTCAGACCCGTTCCCACGGGACGGCCGCGAGGCGCTCGACGAGGCCGGCGAGGAGCGGTCCGGCGTCGGGCAGCCTGACGTGGTCGATCGACGCGACGGCGACGACGCCCAGCGAGCTGACCAGGAAGGCGCCGGCGAATCCCGTGACGTCGTCCGCGCGGACCGGTCGACGGATCGACGGTGTCGTGGCCTCGACCAGCTGCATCGCCGTGCCGTGCAGGTGGGGTGCGTCCGGCCAGACGACGGCGCCGTCGGGCGCGAAGAACCCGAGGTTCGCGGTCGACGACTCGGCGACGGCGCCGTCGGGTGCGGTGAGCAGGGCGTCGTCGTACCCGTCGAGCCGTACCCGGCGAGCCCACTCGAGCTGTGCGAACCCGCCCAGGTGCTTGAGGTGGGCGAACGGGCGCAGGTAGGGGACCGAACGGAGCCGCTGCGGAGTGGCGGGTGGGTAGTGCGGATCGTCGACGGACACGACGATCCGCTCGGCGTCGCGGAGCATCACCCGCACGGAGGCGTCGGCCGTCCCGGCCAGGGCGTGCCGCACCAGGTCGCGCACCCGGTCGCCCGGGAGCGGCCGTCCGAACAGCTCGCGGTGCGCGGCGTCGAGCCGGTCGAGGTGGTTCGTCAGTCCCTGCACCCCGGCGCTGCGCACCTGCATGGCGGTGAAGTGGCCGTAGGTGCTGAACAGCTCAGGCGCCGCTGCTGGGCGGCCGTCGGTCTCGATACGCACCCTGGGACCCTAGTGAACAGCCGCCGGTGTCGCTGACCGGGCCGCCGACCGGGCCGGTCTGCGCAAGATCACCCCGCTCTCGGGCACCGTTCGTGATGAGATGTGATGTGAGCCGGTACAACGATGAAGCAGGCCCCGTCACGATCTATGACGTCGCGCGCCGCGCGAACGTGTCCGTGGCCTCCGTATCCAACTTCCTCAACTGGCCCGAACGAGTCTCCGTGGCGATGAAGGGCCGCATCGGGGAGGCCGTCAGCGAGCTCGGTTTTGTGCCCAGCCTGGCCGCGCGACAGCTGCGGGGCCGGCGGAGCGGGATCGTGGGTGCCTCCTTCGTCAACGCGTCCAATCCCTACTTCGCGGGCATCACCACGGCGGTCGAGAAGCTCACGGCGAACAATGGGCTCGCGGTGGTGGTGGGCAGCTCGCACGAGTCGGCGGCCCACCAGAAGCGTCTTCTCGACCTCTTCGAGCAGCTTCGGTTCGACGGCGTGGTCGTGGCACCGTCCGACGACGACCTCGAGCCGCTGCGCCGGCGGCGCGACCACGGCACCCCGATCGTCCTCGTGGACCACGAGGACCCGGAGCACCGGTTGTCGTCCGTGTCGCTCGAGCACCGGGAGGGTGGCCGGCTCGCCGCACAGCACGTGCTCGACGCCGGACGACGGCGCCTGCTCTTCGCCGCCGGACCCGAGGGGGTGCGGCAGGTCGAGCGCCGCATCGACGGCTGCCGGGACGCCGTGGGGCAGGCGGAGGGCATCTCGCTGGAGGTCGTCCGCGCACCCGACCTCGACGTCGCCGACGGCACCGCCGTGGGACGCCGGATCGCCGAGCTCCCGCCCGCCGAGCGGCCCGACGCCGTCCTGGCGGGCAACGACCTGCACGCGATAGGCATCGTCGCGGCGTTGATGACCGCGGGCGTCCGTGTACCCGACGACGTCGCGGTCGTCGGGTACGACGACATCCCGTTCGCGGCCGTCGCCGCCGTGCCGCTGACGACCGTGCGCCAGCCGATCGCGGAGATCGGGACCGCCGCGGCGCAGCTCCTGGTGGACGAGATCGCGCAGGCGGGCAGGGCGCCCCGCGAGGTCGTCCTGGCGCCCGAGCTGGTGGTGCGCGCCAGCGCCTGACCGGTCGGGCGATCCGGCACCGACGTGTCCTCAACCGAGGATCCCCAGCCGGAGCGCGCGGAGCACGGCGTTGGTGCGGTCCCGGGCCGAGAGCTTGAGCAGGATGGTCGAGACGTGGTTCTTCACCGTGCCCTCGACCAGGGACAGCGCGCGGGAGATCTCGCGGTTCGTGTAGCCCTCCGCCATGAGCCGGAGCACCTCGAGCTCGCGCCCGGTCAGGTCCTGGACGGGTGGCGCGTCGTCACCGGCCGTGGCCGGGAGCGAGCGGATGGCGCGCAGCATCCGGTCGGTGATCGACGGGGCGACCAGCGTCCCGCCGTCGGCCAGGGTGCGCACCGCGCGGGTCAGCTGCTCGACCGTCACGTCCTTGAGGAGGTACCCGCGCGCGCCGGCGCGCAGGGCGTCGAGCACGAGGGTGTCGTCGTCGAAGGTGGTGAGCACGAGAACGGGGATGTCGATGCCGTGCTCGCCGAGCCGGCGGAGGGTCCACAGGCCGTCGTAACGGGGCATCCGGAGGTCGAGCAGGATCACGTCGGGCCGCGTGGCCGTGACGACCTCGAGCGCGGCCTGCCCGTCGTCGGCCTCCCCGACGACGTCGACGGCGGCGATCTCCAGCAGCGTGCGGATGCCGTGCCGCACCAGCGTCTGGTCGTCGACGATGACTACCCGGGTCATGCCGGAACCCTCGCCGTGACCCGGAACCCGTCGCCGCCGTCGAACTCCACGCCGCCGCCGAGCGCCTCGAAACGTTCGGCGAGCCCGCGCAGCCCGTTGCCCGGCACCAGCTCGCGGTACCCGCGGCCGTCGTCGACGGCGGTCAGGACGACGCCGTGCGGGCGTGCGGCCACCTCGATCCACAGCGCCTTGGCGTCGGCGTGCCGCATGGTGTTGGTGGCGATCTCCTGCACCGCCCGCACGAGAGCCGCCGCCTGCTCCTCGTCGACCTGGACGTCGGGCTCGACGTCGACGGTCACTTCAAGGTCGGGCAGGTCGCGCACCACCTGACGGAGGGTCTCGCTCAGGTCCGACGACGCCGTCCGCAGCTCGCTCACCGTCAGGCGCACGTCGGCGAGGAGGTCACGGGCCACCCGGTTCGCACGCTCCACGTGCTCGCGCGCCTGTTCGCCCTCGCGGTGCCTTGCTGCCTCCAGCTCCAGCGTGAGCACGGTGAGCTGGTGGCCGATCAGGTCGTGCAGGTCCCGCGAGATCCGCAGGCGCTCGGCGGTGCGGGCCGACTCGGACAGGAGCGCCGACGCCGCGCGCAGGTCGATGTGCGCCTGGCTCAGCTCCCGGCGCAGCCGCTGCTCGCGGATGAGGGCTGCCGAGCTCAGCATGCTCGCCACCTGGATCAGCAGGTAGAAGCCGAGGGTGATCAGGGCGTCGAGGGGATCTCGGGGCGAGAAGGCCATGACGATCGCGAGGACCGCGGTGTTGAGGCCGACGACGACGAACCCTGCCCAGAGCGGTACGACGTAGACGCTCACGGCAGCGACGATGACGAGCAGGACCGGCAGGAGGCCCAGGTGCGGGGTGGTCAGCACCGCTGCCCAGGAGGCCACGACCGCCGTGGCGTACAGGCAGTTCCGGAGCAGGTCCGCCCGTTCGCGGACGATGGCGAGCAGCAGGGTCACGAACAGGACCACGAACAGCGCGACCCACCAGGGCCGCGGGATGGTCGGGTCCACCGGGCCGAACAGCACTGGTCCGCCCACCGCGACCGCCACGGCCAGCATCACCAGCCCCGACCACTCGTCCGTCCCCAGCCGCCGCATGCGAACCACCCTATGGGCCCGGTGCAGGCCCTGGCCGGTGCCGAAAGTCATGGATCACATCCCTGACCATCGGCACGCGCGGTCGCTGGGACCGCCCGCCTAGCGTCGTCGCCATGACCACTGAAGAGCCGGCGATCCACGCCGAGCACCTGCACAAACGCTATGGCGACAAGATAGCGGTCGACGACGTGAGCCTGCGGATCGACCCCGGCGAGGTTTTCGGCATCCTCGGCACCAACGGTGCGGGCAAGACCACCACCGTCGAGATGATCGCGGGGCTGCGCAAGCCCGACGGCGGGCGCGTCACGCTCCTGGGCCTCGACCCGCGGCACGACCGCGGCAAGGTGCGCCAGGTGCTGGGCGTCCAGCTGCAGCAGGCCTACCTGCACGGCGCGCTCACGGTGGCGGAGCTCATGGGTCTCTACCGCAGCTTCTACCCGGACCCCCGCTCGTCCGGTGAGCTCCTCGAGCTGGTCGGCCTGGAGGAGAAGCGCGGTGTGCGCTTCGAGAAGCTGTCCGGCGGCCAGCAGCAGCGGCTCTCGATCGCCCTGGCCCTCGCCGGGCGTCCCCGCGTGCTGATCCTGGACGAGCTCACCACGGGCCTCGATCCCCGGGCCCGGCGGCAGATGTGGGCGACGATCGAGCACCTCCGCGACGAGGGCGTCACCATCGTGCTCGTCAGCCACGCGATGGAGGAGGTCGAGCGGCTCTGCGACCGCGTGGCGCTGCTCGACGCCGGGCGCGTGCTCGCCGTCGAACCACCGGCCGGCCTGGTCGCGCTGGCGGGCGCGCAGAACCTCGACGACGCGTTCGTCGCCCTCACCGGAAAGCAGCTGGAGGAAGCCGAATGAGCACCGTGATCGAAACCCGCCGACCGGGCGTCAACGCCTGGCTGACCCTCGTCGTGTGCGAGGCCAAGATGGTCGTGCGGGACACGTCCGGGCTGGTGGTTCCGATCCTCCTGCCCCTATTGATCCTCGTGATGAGTGCACCGTCGGCCGGCGACCAGGTGGTGGACGGAGGCCTCACCGCCCTCGAGGTCTACGTCCTGCCGCTGGTGCTGACCATGGTCCTGGCCAGCATCGGCGTCATCAACATGCCCAGCTTCCTCGCCTACTACCGGCGTACCGGCATCCTGCGCCGGCTCGCGGTCACCCCGGCCTCGCCTGCCATGGTCCTGGTCGCCCAGGTCGTCGTGAGCGTGCTGCAGGCCCTCGTCGGGCTCGCGGTAGCGCTGGCCGTGGCGTTCCTTGCCTTCGGCGCGCGTCCCCCGACGGACCTCGGGGCGGCCTTTGCGGTCTACGCGCTCGCGATGGCGGCGATGTACGCCGTCGGGATGATCGTCGCCGCAGTCGCGCCGACGCCGAACTCCGCGGTGGCGATCGGGCTCATCACCTTCTTCGCCCTCGGCGCCCTCGGCGGTATGTTCGGCGGCTCCGGCAGCCTGCCCGACGCCGTCGCGGCGGTCGGCGAACGGCTGCCCTTCGGAGCCGCGGTCGCGGCGCTGTCCGCCGCCTGGGTCGGCGCCGCGGTCGATCCGGCCCACCTCATCAGCCTCGGTGTCGCGACCGTCATCGGAGTCGCGACGGCGGCCCTGCTGTTCCGCTGGGACTGACCGACGCTCAGCGTCCACAACGGTCAGCCGTGCACGGGGTCGACGACGCGGGAGCGCTCGGCCCCCTGGGTGGCGGTCTCCTGCGTGGCGGCCCAGCTCGCGAGCAGTGCGAACTTCTCGGCGGAGTCGGTGTTCGGGGGAGGGCTGTAGGTGACGATCTGCAGCCCTGCCTCACCGGGCATCGCGAAGACGTCGAAGGCGACCGTGATCCGGCCGACCTCGGGGTGGCGGAACGACTTGACCCCCGTGCGGTGCTCGTGGACGTCGTGCCCCGCCCAGTCCGCACGGAACTGCGGGCTGCGGGTGGACAGCTCGCCGATCAGGGCGGTGAGCTCCCGGTTGAGCGGGTCGCGCCCGGCCTCCAGCCGCATGATCGCCGCGGCGGTGCGCCGGGCCGTGGCCCAGTCGACGTAGTAGTCCTCGGCGCGGTGGTCGAGAAAGATGAACCGGGCGACGTTCGGCGTGCCGTCGGTGTCGAAGTGCGGCGCGTACAGGGCCCGGCCCATGAGGTTCGCGGCAATGAGGTCCTGGTTCGAGCTGTGCACGATCGCGGGGATCGTCAGGTTGTCCAGCACGCGCTGCACCGAGGTGCGTACGGACTGCGCGACGGGCTTGCGGTCACGGGCCGCCGCCGTCGCGGGCGCGGTGCGGGCCAGGTCGAAGAGGTACTCGCGTTCAGCGTCGTTCAGCTGGAGGGCCCGCGCGATGGCGCTCAGCACGCTCTCGGACGCCCCGCGGATGTTCCCGCGCTCCAGCCTGGTGTAGTAGTCGGGGCTGACGCCCGCGAGCATCGCGACCTCCTCGCGGCGCAGCCCGGGCACGCGCCGCTCCCCGCCGAAGTCGGGGATGCCCGCCTGCCGCGGGGTGACGTTCGCGCGGCGGGAGACCAGGAACTCCCGCACCTCGTCCTTGGTGCTCATGGATTCCACCGTATGGGTGACCTCGCCGGCGTGGGAGGTTCTGACAGGGGACCCCGGGCGGCCAGCGCGAGGTAGGCCACCGCGGCGAGCACTATCGATGCGGTGGTCACGATGCCGAGGGGGAGGATCGTCGCCGCGCCGGCGACGCCGACCAGTGGCGCGGTGACGCCGCCGAACCCGAACCTGACCATGCCCAGCAGCGACGAGGCGGTGCCGGCCAGGTGCGGGTACTCGACCAGCGCGAGCGTCGTCGCCGGGGGCGAGGTGATCGCGACGCCGCTGGCCAGCGCCAGGAGCGACACGATCACGACCCACAGCGGCATGGTGGTCAGGCCGGCCGCGAGCAGGCCGAGGGCGCCAAGACCCGCCACGACGATGCCGAGCGTGAGCGTCCCGGCCAGGCTCCACCGCTCGGCGGCGCGGCCTGCGAGGTATCCGAAGAGCATGAAACCGGCCGAGTTGAGGCCGAACGCGAGGGCGTAGCCCTGCGGGGAGAGCCCGTAGACGCCCTGCAGCACGAAGGTCGAACCCGAGAGGTACGCGAACAGTGCCGCGTACATGAAGCCCTGGCTCAGCACCGCGCCCAGGAACACGCGGTCGGCCAGCAGCACCCGGAAGTCCCGCCCGGTCTGCGCGAACCCGCCCGTGGTGCGGCGCTCGACGGGCAGGGTCTCGGGGAACGCCATGGCTGCGGTCATCAGGAGCACGGCCCCCACGACGGCGAGGAAGACGAACAGGCCGCGCCAGTCGGTGAACGTGTTCAGCTGGCCACCCAGCAGCGGGCCGACGACGGCGGCGAGCCCGCCGACCACGGTCAGCCGTCCGTAGAACCAGATCAGCGCACTGCCGGAGAAGACGTCCCGCCCGGCGGCCTGGGCGATGACGATCCCGACCCCGCCGGCGAGGCCCTGCACCAGCCGCGCGACGATCAGCAGGTCCACGGTGGGGCTGACGGCGCACAGGGCCGACGTCGCGACGTATGCGGCGACGCCGACCAGGAGGATCCCGCGTCGCCCGAACCGGTCGGACAACGGCCCGGCGACCAGCTGCCCGACCGCGAGACCGACGAGGCAGGCGGTCACGGTCAGCTGCGCGACCGACGTCGCCGCGCCGAGCTCGGCGGTCAGCGCAGGGAGCGCCGGCAGGTACAGGTCCATGGAGATCGGCCCGAACACGGTCAGCAGCAACAGCAGGGTGGGCAGGAAGCGGCTGAACCGGGTTCGCGTCGAGGGGGTATCAAGCATGGTTCCGAGCCTCCACGACCGCGCCGGGCGGCGGGAGTCCCCGACGAGGGGTGTACCGCCAGGGCACCTCTCGTCGCGATGGCGCGGCATAGCCTGGCTGGATGGACAACCGAGCCGAGGTGCGTGAGTTCCTCATGTCGCGCCGTGCGAAGGTCACGCCGGAGGCGGCGGGTCTGCCGGCGGGGTTGAGCACTCGCCGGGTGCCGGGGCTGCGGCGTAGCGAGGTCGCGATGCTCGCCGGGGTGAGCGTCGAGTACTACGCGAAGCTGGAGCGGGGCGCGATCGGCGGGGCGTCCGCGTCGGTGCTGGACGCGGTGGCGAACGCGCTGGCGCTCGACGACGCGGAGCGGGCTCACCTGCTGGACCTGGCGCGTGCCGCGGACGGCATCCCCACCTCTGGCCGGGGCCGTGGCCGTCCGGCCAGGCCGTCGGCACCCAGGGTGAGCCTGGAGTGGGTGATGACGGCGATCACGGGCGCTGTCGCGGTCGTCCGGGACCCGCGACAGAACCTCCTGGCCTTCAATGCGTTGGGCCGGGCGTTCTACTCGCCCTTGATCGGCGATGGTGGCCGGACCCCGAACTTCGCCAGGTTCCAGTTCCTCGATCCGGCGGCCGAGGACTTCTATCCGGACTGGGACGTGTTCGCGAACATGTGCGTGGCGGTCATGCGTGCCGAGGCCGGGCGCAACCCGCACGACAGGGGTCTGCAGGACCTGGTCGGTGAGCTGTCCACGCGGAGCGACGTCTTCCGCACCCTGTGGGCGGGGCACGACGTCCGTACCCATGGGGCGGGCACCAAGCGCTTCCGGCACCCCGTCGTCGGTGAGGTGGTGCTCTCCTACGAAGAGCTCGCGATCACGGCCGAGCCGGGGAACGTGCTGCTGGTCTACACCGCGGAACCCGGGTCGCCGTCGGCCGAGCGGCTGGGGCTCCTGGCGTCGTGGAGCGCCGATGCCGCTGCCGATGCCGTCGCTGCCGACGGCCGACGGCGGTGAGACCCGCTCCCCGCCGTCGGCCGGATGGCTCGAGCGCGTTCCGGGCGGGGCCTCAGAGAGTGAGCAACACCTTCGTCGCGCGGCGCTCGTCCATCGCCCGGTATCCCTCGGCCGCCTCGTCGAGCGGCAGGGTGAGGTCGAAGACCTTCCCCGGGTCGATGGTGCGGTCCCAGATGAGCTGGATCAGCTCGGGCAGGAACCGGCGCACCGGCGCGGGGCCGCCGTGCAGGTGCACGCTCGTGAAGAACAGGTCTAGCCCGTTGAGCTCCACGCCGTGCGTGACGCCGACGTAGCCGACATAACCGCCGGGCCGGGCCGAGTGGATGGCCTGCCACATCGACTCCTGCGTGCCCACCGCCTCGACGACGCCGTGGGCGCCGTACCCGCCGGTGAGCTCCTTGACCTTCGCCGCGCCGGCGTCACCGCGCTCCTCGATGATGTCGGTCGCGCCGAACTCGCGGGCCAGGGCCTGCCGCTCGGGGTGGCGGCTGAACGCGATGATGCGCTCCGCGCCGAGCTGCTTCGCGGCCAGCACTGCCGAGAGGCCCACGGCGCCGTCACCGACCACCGCGATGGTCTTGCCGGGACCGGCCTCGGCGGCCACGGCGGCGAACCAGCCGGTGCCCAGCACGTCGGAGGCGGCCAGCAGCGACGGGACGAGGTCGGCGTCGGGCGGGCCGGGCGTGGCGACGAGGGTGCCGTCGGCCAGCGGGATGCGGGCGAGCTCGGCCTGAGTGCCCACCGATCCCATCATCACGTTGTGGATGCAGCGGGACTGGTAGCCCGCCTGGCAGATCTCGCAGGTGTTGTCCGAGGCCACGAACGAGCCGACGACGTAGTCGCCGACCTTGATGTTCCGCACCTCGTCACCGACCCGCTCGACGATGCCGATGTACTCGTGGCCCATCGGGGTGGGGCCGGTCAGGGCTTCGATCCCGCGGTAGGGCCACAGGTCGGACCCGCAGATGCAGGCGGCGGTCACCCGGATCACCGCGTCGGTCGGCTCGATGATCTTCGCGTCCTCGCGCTCCTCGACGCGAACGTCGCCGGGCGCGTACATGACAACTCCACGCATGGGTGTCTCTCCTTGCTTCGTGCCAGTGCCGAGCAGTACGACACGGGCTCAGTGCTCCTATCGGAACCCATCCAACGCCCGCCCGCCTCCGGGGTGGGAGGCCCGGCCAGTACCCCTCAGTGCATAGGATCCAGGCGATCGACTCGGTGAAAGACCACGACGAATCGGGAGCCTCACGTATGAAGATCATCGGCGCCGGCCTGCCCCGCACGGGTACGAGCTCGCTCAAGTCAGCGTTGGAACGACTCGGCTTCGGGCCCACGTACCACATGTTCGAGCTGATGCAGAATCCCGAGCACGCCGAGCGATGGCGTCCGGTGCTGAGCGGCGAGCCCGCGGACTGGGACCACGTCTTCGCCGGGTACGACTCGGCGGTGGACTTTCCCGCCTCCGTCTACTGGCGGGAGCTGGCCGAGTCCTATCCCGAGGCCAAGGTCATCCTCACGGTGCGTGATCCACGCCGCTGGCACGCGAGCATCAGCAGCATGGCGCAGCCCGACGACGCCACCGGCGAAACCAGGTTGCCAGTCCTCGAACGGATGCCGGAACGGATGCGGAAGGTCTTCGAGGTGATGCCGCTGATGGACGAGGCAGCCCAGCGGATGCTCGGGGACGGCTTCTCCATCGGCAGCCCGATGGAGGAGGAGACGGCGGTCGAGATCTTCGAGCGGCACATCGCGACCGTGCGCTCGGCCCTGCCCGCGGAACGGCTCCTGGTCTTCCAGGCCAGCGACGGCTGGGGCCCGCTGTGCGAGTTCCTCGGCGTCGAGGCTCCGCTCGACGAGCCCTACCCGCACCTGAACGACGCCGAGACGCTCAAGCGGATGTTCTCGACTCTGCTTGAGTCGGACGAGCTGGTCACGCCGTTCGAAGCCAGGAGCTAGGCCTCGACCCGGACGCTGGACCCTGCGGTGCGCTCCTGGGACTACCAGGCGGTGCGCACCGCGGGGAGGGTGTCGAATGCGGGGTCCCTGGTCACGAGGACCACGTTCTCGACGACTGCCTGGGCGGCGAGCAATCGATCGAACGGATCTCGATGGGCCCACTCCCATGCGGCGAGCTCCTCGTCGTCGATCGGCTCGAAGAAGAACCCGTCCGGGATGGCGACCGGCACGGTGCCGAACGTGCGCTGAGCAACGGGCTCCACCGGGACCAGGCGGACAGCGGGCTTGCCGGAGCGTGCGACGACGATTTCTTCGCCGTGCTGGGCGCGGGAGATCAGCCGGGAGAGGTGCGTTTTTGCTTCCTGGACGTTCACGACGGTCATAGGTTCATGGTCGCCTGGATACCTGGTCTGGTCACGATGACCAGACCAACCGCCGGGGCTGGTCGGGCGGAGCTCCGGGGTGGGCCGACGGCGGCCGCCTCGGCGGCGACGGTGAGCGCGAGCTCGCAGAACATCGAGTCGGCCCACGAGAACCACGGGCGCGAGAACGTGGTGGGGTCCGACGCGTCGAACGCCTCGACCGCGAGCGCGATCGGCCAGACGCGGCCAGGCAGGGTGTGCGGGCTGCCGATGCCGCTCGCCGCCGTGCCGCTGAAGTAGTACGGGTTGGCGGGGCTCAGCACGACGTCGCGGGTCTTGCGCCACACGGCCTCGTCGAACACGTCGGGCGCGATGAGCGGGCGCGGAGAAGCGGGGCCGGATCGCGCACCAGGTCGAGGCGGACGGCAGCGACGGCGGCGGCCGCCGGCCGAGGTCTTCTTCGACCTGCTGGTCGCCGACCGGCTCCGCACGAGCATCCTGCAGCACGTCGGCGACGAGCAGAACGTCCGCGAGGAGGGCGTGCTGTCCCTCGCGGAGATGATCGTCCACCTCGCTGCGCGGCCTGCCGCACGGCTCGGCCTGCACGACAGGGGCCGAATCGTCGAGGGCTTCGTGGCCGACGTCGTCGTCTTCGATCCCGCGACCGTCGCCGACCGCGCGACGCCGGACGAGCCGCGGCTGACGGCCGCGGGCATCCCGTGGGTCCTGGTGGGCGGGACCCCCATGATCGAGGACGGCGAGCGCACCGGCTCGCGGCCCGGCAGGGCGCTGCGGCACGGCTCGCGGTCGCGCTGACAGGGCGGCTGGTTCGTTGGGCTCCGCGGTGGTCGTGGTGACGGGGGCGGCGTGGTTCGTTGGGCTTCGCGGTGATCGCGCTGACTGGGACGGCGCCATTGGCTGGGCCTCGCCGCGGTCGACCGACGCCTGTGGCGGGTGCCAGCTGGGCTGAACTTCGTTCACGTGGGCCCCGCATGGTTCACGTCTGCTGAATTGTTCGGCACAGCACGCATCGGCAGGGCTGAGATGAACGAAGTTCAGCCCAGCCGGCACCTCGCCAAGGGTCGTGGTGCACTCGGGCGCTCGGTCCGTGCATGGACCTGTCCATGTCAGAACGCGGCACCCTTGTCGGTGCTCTGCCTTGCCAGAGCACGGCAGGTCATATGTAATATATCGCATGCCCATCCCCGCGAACGCGTCCCCGATCGGCCGCCGTCTGCTGCGTGACGACGTCTACGCCCGCCTCCGCGACGCCATCGTCGACGGCAGCTTGGCGCCGGGCGAGCAGCTGCGCGACGGCGACCTCGCGGCCTGGCTCGGTGTGAGCCGCACGCCGGTGCGCGAGGCGCTGCTGCGCCTGGCCGAGGCCGGACTGGTCGTCGCGCGCCCCGGCAGCTCGACGACCGTGAGCTCGCTGGACCTGCGGGACGTGCGCGGCGCGCGCGACGTCGTCGCCGCGATGCACGAGGTCGCCGTACGGGAGGCGGTGCGGAGCCTCACGGAGGCCGACCTCGAGGCGATGCGTGCGGCCAACCGCGAGTTCCGCGCGGCGATCGAGGCGGGCGACGTCGAGGCGGCGCTCCGTGCCGACGACGCGCTGCACGACGTGCCGGTGGCCGTGGCGGCGAACCGGGCCCTGGCGTCCGTGCTCGACCAGTTCACACCGGTGCTGCGCCGCGCGGAACGTCTGCGGTTCTCCTCGCTGGGCGGTCGCGCGTCGTTCGCCCGGCACGACGAGCTGATCCGGCTGTGTGCCGCCGGGGACGCGGACAGGGCGGCGGCCGTCGCCTTCGACACCTGGTACACCCTGCCCACCGACGAGCCCACCGACCCGCCCGCCGACATGCCCGCCGACGAGGAGTAACCATGGCCCTGTCCGACTTCCCCCGCTACCCGCTGACCTTCGGGCCGAGCCCGGTCCACCCGCTGCCGCGGCTCACCGCCCACCTCGGCGGTGCCGCGGTCTGGGCCAAGCGCGAGGACTGCAACGCGGGCCTCGCCTACGGCGGCAACAAGACCCGCAAGCTGGAGTACATCGTCCCCGACGCCCTCGCGCAGGGCGCCGACACGCTCGTGTCGATCGGCGGGTACCAGTCCAACCACACGCGCCAGGTCGCCGCCGTCGCCGCGTCGCTGGGCCTGAAGGCGGTGCTGGTGCAGGAGAACTGGGTCGACTGGCCGGACTCCGTCGCCGACCGCGTCGGCAACATCATGCTCAGCCGGATCATGGGCGCCGAGGTGCGGCTCGACCCGGCCGGCTTCGGCATCGGGTTCAAGGACTCCTGGACGCGCGCGATCGACGAGGTCAAGGAGCGTGGCGGTACGCCGTATGCGATCCCGGCGGGCGCGTCCGACCACCGCCTCGGCGGGCTCGGGTTCGCCCACTGGGCGTACGAGGTCCAGCAGCAGGAGCGCGAGCTGGGCGTCTTCTTCGACACGATCGTCGTCTGCGCGGTCACCGGGTCTACCCACGCGGGCATGATCGCCGGGTTCGCCGCGCTGGAGGAGGCCGGTGGCCGGCCGCGCCGAGTGATCGGGATCGACGCGAGCGCGAAGCTGGACGAGACGCGCGACCAGGTGGCCCGGATCGCGCGTGCAACGGCCGAGCTCATCGGCGTCGAGCGGCTGCTGCGCGACGACGAGATCACCGTGCTGCCCGGCTGGGCCGGGGACAAGTACGGGATTCCGGTGGAGTCGACGCTCGACGCGATCCGGCTCACCGGCCGGCTCGAGGGCGTCATCATCGACCCGGTCTACGAGGGCAAGTCGATGGCTGGCCTGATCGACCTCGTCACCAGCGGTGAGATCCCCGCCGACGCCCAGGTGCTCTACGCGCACCTGGGCGGCCAACCGGCCCTGAACGCCTACAGCGGCCTGTTCACGGAGACCTGGGCCGGCTGATGCTCCTGGGCCGACCTCGGGTCACGCCCTCGCGATGATGCGGCCGGCGACCTCCGCCGCGCGGTCGATCGGCACGGCGAACCCGATCCCGATGTTCCCCGAGTCGCCGACCGTCGCGATGGCGGTGTTGATGCCGACCACCTGACCGCGCAGGTCGACCAACGGCCCGCCCGAGTTGCCCTGGTTGATCGACGCGTCGGTCTGGATCATCGGCCCGGGGTAGTCGCCGGAGCTGCGGTCGACGGCGCTGACGACGCCCGCCGTGACGCTGCCAGTCAGCCCGAGCGGCGAGCCGACGGCGATGACCGGCTGGCCGATCCGCAGCGCGGAGCTGCGGCCAAGGGCCGCGGCCGGAGTGTTGCCGAGGTCGGCCTCGATCACGGCGATGTCGTTGCGCTCGTCGGCGCCGAGCACGCGCCCGGTGACCGAGCGCCCGTCATCGAGCAGCAGCTCGACCGTCGAGGCGCCGACGACGACGTGCCCGTTGGTCACCACGTGGCTGCCGTCGATGATCACGCCCGACCCACCTCGGGACCCGGCCCGGACCTGCACGACGCTCGGCAGGGCACGCTGGGCGGCGCTCGCCGTCGTCGTGCCAGTGCCCTGGCCTACGGCTGCCGGTGGCGCGTGGGCCTGCTCCGGGGCGGTAGCCAGGCCGGTGACAAGGCCCGTCGTGGCCGATCCGAGCAGCGCACCCAGGGCCAGGGCGGTGGCCATGGTCAGCAGAGGCCGCGGACGGCGCAGCCGAACGGCGTCGCGCGGGGGCACGGGATCGGGCGGCAGGCCGAGCGGGTGGACCGGGCCGGACGCAGCAGCGGGCGGGAGCAGCCGGCTGCGGACCGGCTCCGGCTCGGGCGGCCGCGGAGCGACGGGTTCGCCGAGGACGAAGTGGCGCGGCCCGGCGGGCCGACCCAGGTCGACCGGAGCACGGTTGCCGCTCAGGGCACCACGGTCGGCCGGAGAGCCGACGCCGGTCGGGTAGCCGTTGAGGTGGGGGTCGGGGTTCGACAAGGGAACACTCCTTCGAACGGTTCAGACCAGCCGGGAGAACCAACGCAGGGACAGTGCGGTGGCGGTGATCGCGAGCGCGAGGCCGAGCAGGACCAGGGGCGTGGTGACCAGCGTGGTCTCGGTGCGCCAGCCGATCGCGGAGCCGATGTCCTCGTAGACCTGGTCCAGCTCGGCCCCGCTCTCGGCGCTGTAGAAGTGGCCGCCGGTCTCCTCGGCGATCAGGCGCAGGGAGTCGTCGTCGGCGGGTGCGGACTGGGTACGGAAGCCGTTGCCGATGACGCCGTCGGGCGTGCCGTACGCGATGGTGGAGACCGGCATCTGGGCGTCGAGCGCCGCCGGCACGGAGTCGGCGGGGCTGCGTCCGACCGTGTTGAACCCGTCGGAGAGCAGGACCAGCCGGGCCGGGATCAGCTCGTCGGGCCGGGTGTCGCCCCCGTCGTCGCCAGGTGCGCTGCTGCCGCCGTCCGACGGATCGCGGTCCGACGACTCGCTGTTCGCGGCCGCCTGCCGCACCACCTCCTCGGCGGAGGCAAACACGGCCTCGCCGATGGCGGTGCCGCCCCCGGCCTCCAGGCCTTCGATGGCGTTCTCGACGAGCACGCGGTCCGCGGTGACCGGGGCGACCAGCTCGGCCTCCTCGGCGAACGCGACGACGCCCACCTGGACCGTCTCGGGGAGCTCGCGGACGAACCGCACGGCGGCCCCCTTGGCGGCGGTCAGCCGGTCGGGCGGGACGTCCTGCGCCTCCATCGAGCCGGACACGTCGATGGCGACGATGACCGTCGCGCGCTCGTACGGCACGCGGAGCCGCATCTCCGGCCCGGCCGCCGCGGTGGCGAACGCCCCGAGCGCGAGCAGCACGAGGCCCGTCGCGAGGTGCCGTCGCCAGCGTGGGCGGGCGGGGGCGACCCGGTCGAGCATCGGCAGGGTCGCGAAGCGGACGGCGTAGCGGGTGCGGCGCCGCTGCAGCAGGACGTACGCCAGCGCGAGCGCGGCGACGGGCACGAGGGCGAGCAGGATCAGGGGATCGGTGAAGGTCACGGTGTCCTCCGGTGACGGCGGGCGGGGGCGCGACGGCGGTCCTTGACGAACCGGGCGAGCGCTGCCGCCCAGTCGTCGGCGGTGCTCACGCGCAGGTGTTCGGCGCGGGCGGCGCGTACCGCCGCTGCTGTCTCGTCGCGATGCAGGGCGGCGACCGTCGCGTAGGCGAGGCGCAGCTCCGGGTCGGAGGTGGAGACCTCGCGCTGCACGCCCGTCTCGGGGTCGAGGAGCACTACCTCGCCGACGTCGGGCAGCTCGCGCTCACGCGGGTCGTCGACCTCGACGACTATCACGTCGTGCCTCGCGGTCAGCCGCCGGAGCGGCCCCTCCCACTCGAAGGGCCGCTCGATCGCGCCGTCGGGCGCCACCAGGTCGGTGACGACCACGCACAGCCCGCGGCGTCGGGCCCGGGCGCCGAGCCCGCGCAGGGCGTCCGACAGGGAGAGCGCCGGGCTGCCCTGGCGGACTGCCGCGTCGAGCCGGGTGAGCGCTGCCGCGGCGGCGCGCCCGGGGCGCGGCGAGATCCAGCGCAGGCCTGCCTCGTCGATCAGGCCGATGCCCACGCGGTTGCCCGGCCCGGTCGTGAGCAGGCCGACGGCGGCGGCCACCTGCTCGGCGACGTCCACCTTCTCGGTCCGGGCGGTGCCGAAGGTCATGCTGGGGCTGCGGTCCACGAGGAGCCAGGTGTCCAGCTCGTGCTGGGCGCGGGTGCGCCACAGGTGCGGGTCGCCGGTGCGGGCGGTGACGTTCCAGTCGATCCGCCGCACGTCCTGCCCCGGCTGGTACCGGGTCAGCTCCTCCGGCTCGGAGCCGGGACCGAGCGCGTGCCCGTCGACGTCGCCCTGCAGCAGCCCGTCGACCCGGCGTCGGACGGTGAGCTCGAGCCTGCTGAACCTGCCCGCTGAGTCGTTCCGCGCAGAGTCGTTGCGCGCAGAGTCGTTGCGCGCAGAGTCGTTGCGTGGCGGGGCGGTCATCGCACGACCACCTCCTCCTCGGCGGGCGCCACGCGCGGCTGCGGTACGGCGGCCAGGACGGCGTCGACCACCGTGCGCGGGTCGACGCCGTCGGCAGCCGCGTCGAACGTGAGCACGAGCCGGTGGGCGAGGGTGTCGCCCGCGAGGTCGACGAGGTCCGCCGGCAGCACGTAGTCGCGCCCGCGCATGAGGGCCAGCGACCGCCCGGCGGCGATCAGGCCGAGGCTGCCGCGCGCGCTGACGCCGTACTCCAGCACGCCGTCGAGGTTGTGCAGGCCGTACTGGTGGGGCTTACGGGTGGCCATCACGACCGCCACCGCATACTGCGCGACGGCGTGGTGCACGAACACCTGGTCCGCCTCGCGCTGGAGCTGGCGGACCGTCGCGGGGTCGAGCAGCGGTTCCGCGCGCGGGGGTGCGGCGCTCATGCGCTGCACGATCGTCAGCTCCTCCAGCTCGTCGGCATGGTCGACGTCGACCTTGAGCAGGAACCGGTCGCGCTGCGCCTCCGGCAGGGCGTAGACGCCGTCGCTCTCGATCGGGTTCTGGGTGGCCAGGACGAGGAAGGGGTCCGGCAGCGCATAGGTGCGTCCGCCGATGCTGACCTGGCCCTCCGCCATCGCCTCCAGCAGGGCCGACTGCACCTTGGCGGGGGCGCGGTTGATCTCGTCGGCGAGGACGAGGTTGGCGAACACCGGGCCGAGCTCGACGTCGAACTCCTCCCGCGACGGCTTCCAGACACGGGTGCCGACGATGTCGGACGGCATCAGGTCCGGCGTGAACTGCAGGCGGGCGAACGAGCCCCCTGCCACGGTCGCCAGCGTGGGCGCGCACCGTACGGATGCGCCTGGCCCTGACCTACTCGGCGACGCTCTTCGGGATCACCGCCCTCATCCTCGCCGGGATCTACTTCGCGCTGTCCCAGAGCATCGTCGCGGCGCCCCTCGACCCCGTCACCGTCAAACGGTTCGAGAAGAAGTCCGACGGCAGCATCGCCTACAAGGCCGGCGAGCAGTTCCAGGCGGCAGACCTCGACACCGTGCAGCAGGCCGTGAACTACAGCGCGCTGCAGACCCTCCGGGACTACTCCGCGGTGGCGCTCGCGGTGATGTTCCTGCTCAGCGTCGCCGTGGGCTGGTGGGTCTCCGGACGCGCGCTGCGGCCCGTCGAGGCCATCACGCGCACCGCCCAGGAGATCGGGGCGACCGACCTGTCCCGGCGGATCGGCGCGACCGGCCCGCGCGACGAGCTGCGCACCCTCGCCGACACGATCGACGGGATGCTCGACCGCTTGGACCGGGCCTTTACCGCCGAGCGGCGGCTCATCGAGGACGTGTCCCACGAGCTGCGCAACCCCGTGATGGTGGTGCAGGCGAACGTCGAGGCGGTGCTCGGCAACGAGCAGGCCGACCGGGCGCAGCGGGCGGAGGCGACCGCCGTCGTGCTGGGCGCGACCAGCCGGATGTCCCGCCTCCTGGAGGATCTGCTCGCGACGGCGCGGTTCCGATCGGAGGCGTTTGCGGACCGGGAGGTGACCTCGCCGCGTTGGCGGAGTCCGCCGTCCGCGAGAACCGGGCGGTCGCCGAGCGGCGGGGGGTGTCGATCGTCGAACGGAGCCATCCCGGCCCGGTCGCCTACGGCGACGCGAACGCGCTGGGCCGTGCTGTCGACAACCTGCTGTCCAACGCGGTGCGGCTCGCGCCGGTGGGCAGCGCGATCACCGTGGGTGTGGGCAGCAGGCTGGGCTGGGCCTGGATCGCCGTGGCGGACGAGGGGCCGGGGGTGCCGGCCGAGGCGCGGGACCGGATCTTCGACCGGTTCTACCGCGGGGAGGACGGGAACGGGGCTGCTGCCGGGCCGGCCGACGGCGCTGCGCCGGCCGGCCAGGCGGAGCGGCCGGACGGCTCCGGCCTGGGGCTGGCGATCGCCCGCCAGGTCGCCGAGAGCCACGACGGCCACCTGCTGCACACGGACCACGGCACGAGCGGCAGCACGTTCACGGTCTGGCTCCCCGACCGGACGCTGGACCGTGCGACCGAACGCGGTGACACGCCGCCGAGCGGAGACCCGCTCGGTTCGTGACCGCCGGCCCAGGGTGCCGTTCGGCGCGCGGCGACCGGACGGTCATCAGCCGACGACCTCTCGGCCCACCGCCCGCAGCGCGTCCAGCACCGTCCTGACCGCGAGCCGTTCGGCCCGGTCGGGCCGCAGGATCGCGACGATCCACCGCGCGGCGTCCATGCCGTGCACCGGTCGCAGGACGATCCCCGCGCCGGGCGTGGTGCTGTACCGGGGAAGCACGGCGACACGGTCGCCGGCAGCGACGAGCGCCTCGACCAGCCGGTTGTCGCGGATCCGCTGGACCACCCGGACCGGGGTGCCGGTCGCTGTCTCGACGGCGATGCGCAGGTCGTCGAACGGGTAGCCGAGCGGCACGCCGTACCACTCGTGGAGCACGACGTCCCGGGCCGTGACCCGCGCCTTGGTCGCCAGCACGTGATCTGCCCGCATGGCGATGTCGAGCGGCTCGCGGAGCAGGGCCGCGGTGACCAGGTGTTCCGCTCCGGCGGGCACAGGCCCGGTAAAGCTGTGCCCGACGACGACGTCGTGGTCGGCGACCATCCCGGGATACTCCGACTCGGCGATGTCGACGTCGGTGCACTCGAGACCGACCGCCGTGTCCGCGAGCCGGCTCAGGACCTCGGGCAGCAGGACCGCCGCCGCGCTCGGCAGCGCCGCCAGACGCACGGTGCCGGACGCCGACCCCAGGTACGCATCCCATCTGGCCTGCACCTGGGCGATCGTCCGCGCGAGGTCGCGACCGCCGTCGGCCAAGAGCCTGCCCGCCTCGGTGAGCCGCACACCTCGGCCGTGCGGCTCCACCAGCGGGATCCCACCCAGCTCACGCTGCGCCGTGCGGAGCTGCTGCGACACGGCCGACGGCGTCCGATGGGTCGCCTCAGCGACCGCCGTCACGGAGTGCCGGTCGGCGAGCTCGCGGAGCAGGTCGAGGTGACGAGGGTCCATCCGGGACAGGTCGTGACCGCGCCGCCGGGGCTCTGCGTCCATGAAGGCAGCATCCATGAAGGCAACCTACAAGGACCTGTAGAAACTTTCGCTTGTCCTACAGAACCGCCGCCGCACAGACTCAGGCCATGCCGATCTCGCACCGCCTGCTCGCCGTGTCCGTCGCGGCCATGTGGGGTCTCAACTTCATCGCCATCGACGCCTCGCTCGGCCAGTTCCCGCCGTTCCTGCTCGTGGCGCTCCGGTTCGCGATCATCGCCGTACCGACCCTGCTCCTCGTACCGCGTCCGCGGGTGCCGGTGCGCTGGCTGCTCGGGTACGGCATCGGCTTCGGCACCCTGCAGTTCCTGTTCCTGTACTGGGGCATGGCCGTCGGCATGCCGACCGGGCTGGCGTCGCTGGTGCTGCAGTCGTCGGCGCCGTTCACCGTGCTGCTCGGCGCGGTCGCGTTCCGGGACCGGGTGCCCGCACGGCAGCTGGTGGGGCTGGGCGTGGCGACGCTGGGACTGGCAGTGGTGGGCTGGTCCCAGGCGCAGGCCGCCGCGTTCGCACCGTTCCTGCTGGTGCTGGCCGGCGGCTTCGGGTGGGCGATCGGCAACGTGTCCAACGCGCGGGCCAGGGCGGCGAACCCGCTGCACCTCACACTGTGGATGTCGGTGGTGCCGCCCGTGCCGATGTTCGCGCTGTCCCTGGCAGTGGAGGGTCCGGACGCGATCGCCGCGGCGTTCGTCCCCGGACCGCACATGGTCTCGGCACTGGTCGGGCTGGCCTACACGGTGCTGATCGGGACGCTCGTCGGATCCGGGATCTGGACCTGGCTGATGGCCCGGCACCCAGCAGGCGTCGTCGCGCCGTTCTCGATGCTGGTCCCCGTGGTGGGACTCAGCGCTTCGGCGGTGCTGCTGGGCGAGGACATCGAGGCGGCGACCGCGCTCGGCGCCGCGCTGGTGATCGGTGGGGTGCTCTGGGGCGCGTTGCGCAAGGCCAACGCTCCGACCCCGGTCGGAGCGGAGGGTCCTCCTGCCTCGACGCGCGAGAGAGTCGGGTCCTAAGGTGTCGACGAAGAATGAGCGACAGTGCGTCCCCGACTGGAGGAAATCGTGAAGTCAGGTCTGATCGTGCTCGGCGTCGTCCTCGTCCTGATGGGCGCCGTCTTCACCTTCCAGGGGCTCGGCTACCTCGCCGGCAGCGCGATGACGGGCGTGACGCTGTGGGCGGTCGTCGGGCCGATCCTCGCCGTCGTCGGGATCGTACTGATCGTCTGGGCCGCCCGAGCGGGCAGGTCCGGCGACGCCGGCTGACCTGGTCGTCTCCGGGTCTCCGGGTCTCCGGGCACGGCGCCTGTGCCGCGGGACGCGGGTCGTAGCACGTCGTCGAGAAACCGCGCGCGGCGTCCGAGCAAGGAGCTCAAGCCGCGTCGGCGTCGTCGAGATCCTCCGGGTTGGGCAGCCCCGCCAGGAACCGGAACGACACGAGCGCGATCAGCGTCGCGAGGCAGCCGGCCACCAGGAACGGCGCTCGCAGGTCGATCCGGCCCAGCAGCCCGCCCAGCAACGAGCCGAGCGGCATCGTGCCCCAGAGCAGCGTGCGCCAGGTGCCGTGGACCCGGCCGAGCAGGCGGCTCGGGATCGCGGCCTGGCGCAGCGACATGACGAGGATGTTCCACGCCGTCGTGCCGCCGGCTGACAGGAAGTAGCCGAACGCGACCACGCCGAGCACGGGAACCGCTCCCATCAGCACGAGCGCCGCCAGCGACAGGGTTTGTGCCACCGCCATCACGGGCCCCGCGCCGAACCGCACCTTGAGCCGGTCGGCGAGCGCCGCGGCACCGAGCGAACCGACGGCTCCGGCCAGGATGAACGCGCCGTACCAGGCCTCCGGCAGCCCGAGCCGGTTCAGCACGTAGAGCACGATCGTCGCCGTGGCGGCAGAGAAGCACAGGGCGATCGCCACGCTGATGATCCAGAGCCTGCGCAGCATGGGGTTGCTCATGATGTAGCGGAAGCCGTCGGTGAGCTGCCGGTACCAGGCGATGTGTGGTTCGCCGGTCGGGTCGGTGCGGTGGGCACCGGCGGCGGCGTGGGGGAGGAACACGGCCATGACGCCGGCGACCGCGTACGTCAGCACGTTGATCCCGAGCGGCACCACGACCGAGACCGCGAACAGGGCCGAGGTGAGCGGACCGGACAGGAACCGCTCGACGACGATCTCCCCGGCCTCGACCCGCGAGTTCGCCCGTGGCAGGTCGGGCCGGTCGACGATCGAGGGCAGGACGGCGCGGAGCGCGCCGTCGTAGATGGTCTCGAACGCCCCGTAGGCGAACATGACGACGTAGAGCCACCAGATGGTCAGGGTGTCCGTGGCGAACAGCGCCAGCAGCAGGGCCGCGAGCAGCGTCCGGACCCCGTTGGCGAGGGTCATGGCGCGTCGTCGGTCGATCCGGTCCAGCAGGATCCCGGCCGGGATGGAGAAGATCAGCCACGGCAGCATCGAGACCGCTGCGACGCCGGAGACGAGCAGCGGGTCGTCGGTCAGTCGCGCGGCCAGCAGCGGAGCCGCTACCTTCGCGATGCCGTCGCCGAGGCTCGAGCTGACGTTGGCCACGATGACGTTCCTCAGCGCCCGCCCGAGCGGCTGCCTGTTCCTCACCACACGCGGAGCCTATGGGGCGTCTGTGGCCGGGCCTGCGGCAACGACGTCAAGATACGCCGGCGCCCGGCGCCCGACGACCCGCGCCCTGCGCCCTGTCCTGGCCCATGACCCGCCGCCGAACGTAGGCTCCGTCGCTCTACTCGTCGAACGTAGGCATCGTCGCGGCATGAGGGCTGATAGAGCGACCAGCCCTACGTTCGACGCCGGGCGCGGGGCGCCGGAGGGGGCCGGGCGCCCGGGGGCGTCAGGTTGGCGGTTCCTTCGTTAGGCGGGCGGTGATCGTGGCCGTGATGTCGGCGAGCACGTCGAGCTGTTCCGGTGTGAGCGCGTCGATCACCAACCGCCGCGCCGTCGCGATATGCCCGGGGACGGAGTGGATCAGCTCGCGGCGGCCGTCGCCTGTCAGGCGCACGTTGGTGGCGCGGCGGTCCTCGGGGCAGGAGGAACGCTCGATGAGCCCGCGCTTCTCCAGCCGGCCGCAGACGTGGGACAGGCGCGGCAGGGTAGCGACGGTGGCCTCGGCGAGCGCCGTCATGCGCATCGTCGGCTCCTCGCTGAGCTGGAGCCTGGACAGCACGACGAACTCGAAGTGCGTCAGGCCCGAGTCGCGCTGGAGCTGCCGGTCCAACGCGGCCGGCAGGAGCTGGAAGACCGTCGTCAGGCCGAGCCAGGCCGCCGACTCCTGGTCGTTCATCCGGGGAACACGTCGCTTCACGAGCCCATCCTACCGTTTGGTTGACGCAACAAGTAAACGGTGCCACACTCGGGATGTTGGTTGTAGGAACAACTATCTGGGGAGTGCGCATGACCACGGTCACCGTCATCGGTGCAGGAAACTTCGGCAGTGTCGTCGCGGGCGTCGCGGCGAAGGGCGGTACGGGCATCCAGGTGCTTGCCCGTGACCCCGAGAAGGCGCGCGCTGTCGCCGGCCCCCACGGCGGCACGGCAGGCACGGTCGGCGACGAGGTGACGGGCGACGTCGTCGTGCTCGCCGTCCCCTACGGGGCCGTGACGGACGTGCTGGACGCCTACCCGGACCGGTTCGACGGCAAGATCGTTGTGGACGTCACCAACCCCGTCGACTTCAGCACCTTCGACGACCTCATGGTCCCCGCCGACTCGTCGGCCGCGAAGCTGCTGCAGGACGCAGCGCCCGGGGCGAAGGTCGTCAAGGCGTTCAACACCAACTTCGGTGGCACCCTCGCCACCGGCGAGATCGGCGCCGTGCCGACGACGGTGCTCGTCGCCGGCGACGACGCGGCCGCCAAGCAGACCCTCGTCGACCTCGTGACCGCGGCCGGGCTGCGCGGGGTCGACGCCGGCTCGCTCAAGCGGGCGCGGGAGCTGGAGGCGGTCGGGTTCCTGCAGCTGACTCTCGCCGGCGCCGAGAAGATCTCCTGGGCCGGCGGCCTCGCGCTGGTGTCCTGATGGGCGAGCAGCGGACCGTGCCGACGTGGCGGCAGGACAGTGTCGCAACGAAGGGGCTGGCGCCCGACGGCACCCGGATGAACACCGTCGAGCTGCTCGTGCGCGACCTCGACGTGATGACCGACTACTACCAGCAGGCGGTCACGCTCGACGTCCTCGACCACGCAGGCGCCACGACGACGCTGGGCCGCGGTGGGGTGCCGATCATGGTGCTGCGCCAGGAGCGGGACCTGCCGGGCGCCGACCCTCGCGGCGCCGGGCTCTACCACACGGCCATCCTCTTCGAGGACGAGCGGCGGCTGGCCGCGTCGCTGGCGTCCATGGCGCAGCGCGTGCCGCAGTCCTTCACCGGCAGCGCCGACCACCTGGTCAGCGAGGCGTTCTACTTCACCGACCCCGAGGGCAACGGTGTGGAGCTGTACCGCGACCGCCCCCGTGAGGAGTGGACCGTCCACCCGGACGGGACGGTGGCGATGGCCAGCGAGTACCTCGACCCGAACCAGTTCCTGCGGCGCTGGCACGACCCGGAGGTGCCCGACGCCGGCGCCTCCGCCGCGATCGGGCACGTCCACCTCCAGGTGGGCGACCTCGCCTCAGCGCGCCAGTTCTACGTCGACACGCTCGGGTTCGACGTCACCGCGCAGCTGGGGGACTCCGCCCTGTTCGTCTCGGCCGGCGGCTACCACCACCACATCGGCATGAACACCTGGCGCAGCGCCGGCGCCGCACCGCGCGCCGCGTCCCTCGGGCTGGGCGACGTGCGGATCCTCCTCCCCACCCGGACCGACGTCGAGGCCCTCGCCGACCGGCTCCGGTCCCACCGCATCCCGACCGCCGACGACGGGGAGACGCTCCGGTTCGCGGACCCGTGGAACACGCGGCTCGCCGTATCGCCGGAGAGCGAGGGCTGACGCCCCCGAGCGGCCGGGTCGCGCCGGCTGGGCCCGCGCGACCCGGCCCGCGCGGGCCGGCCGCGGTCACTGATGGGGGACCCGCACCCCGGCTGCGCGCAGCCTCGCCTCGACGAGCGCGGTCAGCCGGGCCGACGTCGGCCACTCCTCCTGCCCGTGGGTGTTGACCATCCCGTACCGCGTAGCGGTGTCGGGCTGGGCCCGGAACCCAGCAGGCATCGCGAGCAGCTCGGGCTTGGCCAGCAGGTTGTCGGCAAGTGCGGACGCCAGCTCTTCGACCCGCGGATCGTCCGGGTCCCAGGACAGCGCGTCCCAGCTGCGCTTGGTCAGGTCGACGAACTCCGGGTCGTCCAGCCGGTGCTCCAGCTGGGTCACGAAGCTGTCGAAACCCGCGGACACCAGCGCCCGGAACAGCACCAGGGCCTCGCGCTGGCCGGCGACGTAGTCGGGGCTGAAGCCGAGCCCGCGCATCCGGTCGAGGACCGCGCACGCGCGGTCGGGGAGCAGCGCCCGGTCGTCGGCGAGCCGGTGCAGCGTGTCGCGGCGGGCGATCAGGTCCTCGATCCGGTCGGTGAGCTGCTGCTCGACGTCGGTGAGCGCCACGGCGAACCGCTCGGCGTCGGCGTCGAGCAGCGTGCCGATGTCGGCGAGCTGGACGCCGGCGGCGGCCAGCGTCCGGACCTGGACCAGCCGCAGCAGGTCGTCCGACCCGTACCGGCGGTACCCGGAGCTGTCCCGGTCCGGCTCCTCGACCAGGCCGAGCTTGTGATAGTGCCGCACGGTCTTGATGGTGACCCCGGCGAACGCCGCCGCCTGGCCGATGGTGATGCCACCCGTCGTCCGTCCGCTCATCGCCCCAGTCTGCCCTGCGCTCGCGGTGCGGCGGCGAGCTCGCGCACGGCATCGGCGACGGCGGGGGAGTCCTTGCGCAGGATGCTGCCGTGGTTGCTGGAGACCTTCGCGCTGACCCGCAGGTTCGGGTTGTCGGCCAGCAGCGGGTCGAGGGCTTTGCGCATCTGCTCCTGCAGGTCGTCGCGGCTGCCCACCGCCTCCCCGGAGGCGACGACGTACCGCGTCGGGACGGTCAGGCCCGCCAGGGTCGGGCCGAGGGCGGCGTGCAGGTGGTGGGACTCGATGGCGAGCTCTGCGTGCAGCTCGGCCGAGAACCGCCCGGCCAGGCCGAGCAGGCGGGCCAGCGGCATCATCGGCTTCATCCGGCCGAACACCTTGCGGATCTCGGCGTGCCCGGCCTCGTCGGTCCAGCCGACCGGGTACGGACCGTCGACCCCCACGACGCCCAGGGTGCGCTCCGGGTTGCGGCTCGCCCAGTGCACCGCGAGCAGCGCACCGTAGGACCAGCCCACGAGCAGGGCGCTCTCGACGCCCCGGGCCGCGAGGACCGCGTCGATGTCGCGGACGCACACCTCGAACGAGTAGTCCGCCGACTGCTTCGACCGGCCGCGGCCGCGCTCGTCGAAGGTGATGTGCCGGTAGCCGCCGGCGAGGTCGGCGACCACGCGCCGCCAGTGCCGCTGCGAGGCGTAGGCACCGTTGAGGTAGACGACGGGGATGCCGGGGCCGCCGGAGTCGGTGACGGCCAGCGCCGTGTCGTCGACGGGGACCATGCCGGTCCAGGAGGCGCTGTTCGGACGGGGCGGGCTTGCGTCGAGGTTGCTCATGCGATGAGCCTCCACCTTGACCTCGGGTCAAGGTCAAGGCCCGGATCGGCGGCCGTTCCTGAGGCCTGTTCAGCAGGCTCTGGTGTGCCGGAACCACCGGGCTGGTGGTCGCCCAGAGCCTGTTGAACGGGAGTCAGCTCCGGACCTCGTCAGTCGCCGACGGCGACGGCGGCCGAGCGGGCGGCTGCCAGTGGGCGCCGCGCCGGTCCAGCTCAGCGGCCAGGTCCTCGAACGCAGCCCGGACGCGCTCCTCGTCGGCGGTGACCAGGAGGTCGACGAGCAGCCCGCGCAGCGTCGAGAGCAGCGACGTCGCCAGCGCGGTGGCCTCCGGTTCCGGGCAGCCGTGCCGCACCAGTCCCGCGGCCAGCAGAGCCGTCCGCTGCCGCATCGACCGGGCCACGGCGTCGCGCAGCCTCGGGTTGTCGTGCATGGCATGGCCGGTGATCGCGGTGAACAGCCGGATGTAGCGGCGTCCCGTGTCCGACGTCGCCCGCTGCCAGATCGTCTCCAGCGGTTCCGGGTCGTCGTCGGCCAGGTCTGGCAGCGCGAGCGACCGGGCAAGGACCAGGTCCACGATCTCGGCGACCAGCTCGTCCTTGGTCGAGAAGTGGTGCACCAGCGTCGCGTGGCTGACGCCGACCGTCTGGGCTACCTTGCGAAGCGACAGGCCGGCCAGGCCGTGGTCGAGGGCATGCTCGGTCGCGGCGCGCAGCACCTCGGCGCGGCGGTGCTCGAAGCGCAGCTTGCGGCCGTCCACGTGTTCGTTCACGGTACGACCCTAATCAGTGGGAGTGCATCAATCTCCGGAATGTCTTGACCACTTGGTAGAGCTACTTTATCGTCGGTCCCGTCAGTTGTTGTCTCACCGAACTCAAAGGGGCGATTCATGAGGCATCTGATCCGCAAGGCCGGTGCAGCGCTCGTGTCCGGGCTGCTGCTCGCCGGTACCGCCGTCGTCGGCATGCCGGTCGCGTCCGCCGCCGACAACCCGTACGAACGTGGTCCCGATCCGACCGAGGCGAGCATCGAGGCTCGCCTCGGTTCGTTCGATGTCGCGGAACGCAGCGTTTCGCGCTTGGCGGTCACCGGATTCGGTGGCGGCACCATCTACTACCCGACCAGCACGGCCGAGGGCACGTTCGGAGCGGTGGCGGTCGCCCCCGGCTACACCGCGTCGCAGTCCAGCATGGCCTGGCTCGGGCCGCGTCTGGCCTCGCAGGGGTTCGTCGTCTTCACCATCGACACGAACACCACCTCGGACCAGCCGTCCTCCCGTGGTGACCAGCTGCGGAGCGCGCTGGACTACCTGACGGCGCGCAGCGTGGTCAGCGGCCGGATCGACGCCGACCGGCTGGCCGTCATGGGCCACTCGATGGGCGGCGGGGGAGCGCTGGAGGCGGCGAAGGACGACTCGTCGTTGCAGGCGGCCATCCCGCTGACGCCGTGGAACACGGACAAGACGTGGCCAGAGGTGAGCACGCCGACCCTCATCGTCGGTGCGCAGGACGACTCGATCGCCTCGGTCCGCTTGCATGCGGAGCCCTTCTACGAGTCCCTGCCCGGTTCTGCCGACAAGGCTTACCTGGAGCTCCGCGGCGCCAGCCACTTCGCGCCGAGCACGAACAACACGACCATCGCCAAGTACAGCATCTCCTGGCTCAAGCGCTTCGTCGACGACGACCTGCGCTACGACCAGTTCCTGTGCCCGGCACCGTCCACGAGCACGACGATCAGCGAGTACCGCAGCACCTGCCCGTACTAGACCCGGTGGCTCGCCCTGGACGGGGGCGGGATCCGTCGAACGTAGGCCTGGTCGCTCTATGAACCCTCATAGAGCGACCAGGCCTACGTCGCGGTCCGGGGGGTGAAGAGCCGCGTCCCGCACGACGACGCGATCCGCGCAGCGGGCCGGGGCTGCCTCAGCCGTGGTTCCACGGGAAGTCGGCGTGCCACCAGCGGTGGTAGTGGTCGAGCCGGGCGGGGAACGTCGAGAGGATGCGCTCGTCGATCGCCCGGACAAGGCGCCGCAGCTCTTGAGCAGAACGTCGCGGCAGGCGATGGATCGCTTGCTCGAGGATGTCGCGGTCGTCGCGTGGGGCTCCGCAGCATCCGGAGATATCGCAGCCGTTGGATGGTCGGATCCAGGGATTGGTTCTGCGGGCTTCGCGTTCCCAATTCTGGAGCGAGTCATGGATCTGTCCGGGCCAGTCTTCGACGCGCGCGATGGCGGCGCTGGTCGAACCGGAGAGTCGGCCATCCCTGATCGGCGCCACGCGGAGATAGTGGCGCCGTGCGGCTGCGGATCGTCGCAGCGTGGAGGGACGCCTACGCGGCATGCCCCTTCGTCGTTATCTGCATGGCGCACATCCTGACACACCGGACGGTGGACCGGGGCCTGGCTCGTCCAAGACTGATCCGCCCGAGGAACCGGAGCCCGGGCCCCAGCCCGGTTCCGGTTCCTACCCGAGTCCAGGCCCAGCCCCGGATCCGGGTCCCGGCCTGAGTCAGAACCCAGGCCTCTACCCTGACCGGAGCCTACGTCGGAGGCCGAGATCTTGGCCTGTCCGGAGCAGGTGAAGTCCGGATCAGCCCAGGTGAAGTCCGGATCGGCCTCAGGGGACGCGCAGCGTCGGGCCGTCCACGTCCACCGGCCCGTGGGCGACCGGGTGCTCGATCTGCAGGTTGACGGTGCTGCGCGACGTCGGGATCACGGCGAGCTGGACCTCGTTGCCGCTGGTGTCGATGGCGCGCACGTGCAGGTGCCCGTCCTTGAGGCGGAGCGCGAACTGGTCGGCCCCGGCGACGAAGCGCACCTCGCTGTCGTCGGTGATCACGGTGGGGCTCGAGGGCAAGGTCTTCGGCATGCGTACAGCATGCCTGGCGTCGGGAGGAGCGCCCGTCGACGCCCACCGTCTGACACGAGCGCCCGACGGTCTTTTTGCGGCAGGCAGCTTGGACTACATGCTCGCGGGCGGGAGCGTGTCGAGGATCCCCTCCCACGGAAAGTCGTCCGCTGCGTCATCGCCCGACTCGTGCGGCTCGTTCGGGCCGATCACGACGTTCACGCCCCACTCCTTGAGGGTGGCCAGACTTCCCTGGTAGGTCGGGTGGTTGGCGAACCTGGCGTTGATGTAGGGCCCGACGGTGATGGGAATGTTGCGGCCGACCTGTTCGGCCAGGCGGGTCAGGACATAGGTGTCGGCGATGCCCAGGGCCCACTTCGTGACCGTGTTGTAGGTGGCCGGAGCCACGATCACGGCGTCAGGGTCCGGGAGCGAGTACCCGACCGTGGTGTGGAAGTCGGTCCGTACCGGACGGCCTAGGACCACAGCGATCTGCGCCACCGCCTCGGGGAAGTTGCGCGCCGCCTGATCGGTAGCGAGGACATACACGTCCCAGCCTCGCTCGAGAGCCAGTGGTACAAGCCGCGACGGTACGTGCCGGACCGCGCCGGCACCGGCTACGACGACGTACAGCACACCGGGGCTCATGGTCCGGAGGATACTTTGCCCGACGTCGTGGCCCGGCCCGGCGTGCCAAGTGCGACTCAGCGCCCCGCGATCGACCCGCCTCTGTCTGTCGCCAGAGCGACGTAGGACTCATTGATACTGTTCGTCCGGATGGGTAGATCGTTTCGCTAGGCCGAACAAGGAAGGTCCTTGCAGTGCGAGACTGACGATGGGTTCGGCATGGGCATGTACGGGATTGGTCGTCTCTCAGCCCGAAACAGCGGAGCGCACTTCTAAAGGCTGGTTCGATGAGCAACTCACCTGGTCGTGGCGACCGGTGCCGAATGATAGATCGGATTGATCGCGGGGATACGGTCGTCGCAACGAACTCTCTGCTCGAGCTGACTTATTTCGAGACGGATGTCGCGTGGCTGGAGGAATTCTTATCGCGTCAGGCGAGGGAGAATTCTGATGGAAACGTTCGTCAGCTTGCGGTCACGTGCATCGGGCATTCTGCGCGTATCAATAGGACCGTTTCGAGCGACTCGGTGTATCGCTCGCTGCGTGGCTTTATCATGGACCCGCAACTATGTGAGCGCGCGTTGAATGCGTTAAGTGACATCGATGTATTCACCGGGCGACACTGGGCGTCGGCCCAATGGATAATGCTCCAGGTCGCAGCTATGACGGTGCGGTTGAGAGCGGGCGACACAAGGTTCTGGATGAGTTGAACCTGCCGGGCATCGGAACTTCGGAAAGGTCGCCGGGGGCTCACTGCCGGTTCGGGGGCGGGCTGGTGATCGTGGTATTGGAAACGACGTTGCGAGGTTTGGATGAGTTTGATTGATCACTTTGAACAGCGCCTCGGGAGAATTTCCGGTGGAGTTCGTAAGATGGATGGGCTTCAGATCGCTCATTACGAGAACGGTCGGTTCCATGATGTCGAGTCATGGTCCACCCTCGGGATGAGCCGCCACATTCTCACTGTTCGGGGAACCGGCAATCGCTACGTGCTCGAGGCGTTCCTCGCAGTGCGCAAGATCCCAGAAGAGCTCACCGCTGACATGGGCCGGTGTGTCGAGTGGATTGCGAACGAGATGGTCGGCCGACATGAGGCACGCATCCGGGGCGATGTGCAGCAACTCCCCGGGGTCATCCACCCGCTTTCGGTGCTCGACAGCATATATTTTGCTAATCCAGTCTATTATGATGAAGAGTTCTACAGTGTTGAGCTAGAGCCCAACGGGCAGTCAGCCGGGATTGTTTGGCTGATTCCCGTTGGCCCTCGTGAGGCGAGATATGTTCGCGAACATGGCTGGCAGCGCTTCGAGGAGCAACTGGAACGATCCGACCCTGACCTTCTCGACGTAACGAGAAACGAGATAGTCTAGTTCCTGCGACGTCTTGCTTGGTGAACGGGTTCTTCATGGCCCGGTGGAGGCGAGGGCTGTCCCAATCTTCAAGGGTCCCGCCAGCCCCGTGGTCGACGAACGCGCAGGGGTTTGGAACGCAGGCACGTTGCATAGCCGATTATCCGGTCGGGGTTTCTGAACTGGCTGCCTTCCACGATCTCACCTGCGGGACGCGGCGAAGTCCGTACGGCCGAGCAGCGGGGGAGCGGATGGGGACGGCCAAGAACTGCGCGCAGTACGGCAACGAAGCCGGCGCGCCGGCGAGCTCGCCGCCTACCTGAAGAAGCGCCGCCGGTAGGGCAGCAGGGGCACGCGGTCGGCTGCGCCGAGATCGCGGCACCGTCGTACCGCCAATCGTCATCGGATCGTTCGGATCGTGTCATGACAAGGTAATGAGCGTCCAAGAATTGGCGTTCATGCCCCGGCGACCCGCTAGTGTGCCGCCATTGCCAGTTAGTGACCACACTCACAGGTCGCTTGCTGCCAAGATGCCAGTTGCGCGGTGCTACCGCGGACGCGCTGGTCACCGCTGGTGCGCTTGTCCGAATATTCCTACCCTGGAGTGACTATGAGCTTCGCCGATCGCATCGGCACCGCGAACGAGCTGATCTGGTCGATCCCGCTGATCGCCCTCTGCCTCCTCGCCGGTCTGTACTTCTCCGTCCGCACCGGTTTCCTCCAGGTCCGACACATCCCTGACATGCTCAACCAGCTCAAGAAGGGCGAGAAGTCGGAGGACGGTACTTCCTCCTTCCAGTCGCTGATGATGTCGCTGGCCGGCCGTGTGGGAATGGGCAACATCGGCGGCGTCGCCACGGCGATCGCCTTCGGCGGACCCGGCGCCGTGTTCTGGATGTGGACCTCCGCGTTCCTCGGCGCCGCCACCTCGTTCATCGAGTGCACCCTCGGCCAGATCTACAAGGAGAAGGACCCGGACACCGGTGAGTACCGCGGTGGCCCGGCCTACTACTTCGAGAAGGCGTACAAGCACAAGGCCCGTGGCCTGTCGCTGGCCTACGGGATCCTCTTCGCGATCGTCACCATCATCGCGATGAGCTTCTTCCTGCCGGGCGTGCAGGCCAACGGCATGGCCTCGGCGATCGACAACGCCTGGGGCATCCCCACCTGGGTCACCGCCATCGGCCTGGTGATCCTGCTGGGCTTCATCGTCATCGGCGGGGTCAAGCGCATCGCGCACTTCGCGGTGATCGTCGTCCCCGCGATGGCCCTGCTCTACGTCCTCATCGCGGTCATCGTCTTCTTCGTGAACTTCACCGAGATCCCCCGCGTGTTCGGGCTGATCTTCGGCAGCGCCTTCGGCGTCCAGCCGGTGTTCGGAGCGATCCTCGGCCTCGCCGTCAAGTGGGGCGTGCAGCGCGGCATCTACTCCAACGAGGCCGGCCAGGGCACCGGGCCGCACGCCGCTGCCGCCGCCGAGGTCTCGCACCCGGCCAAGCAAGGCTTCGCGCAGTCCTTCGCGGTGTACATCGACACCCTGTTCGTCTGCTCCGCGACCGCGTTCATCATCATCTCGACCGGCATGTTCAACACCTTCTCCGGGGAGGCCTGGCCGGGCGAGGCGATCTACGAGGGCAACGGCGGCCTGAGCACCGACGTCGAGCCCGGCCCGGGCTTCGTGCAGCAGGGTCTGGACTCGGTGTTCCCCGGGGCCGGCCCGACGTTCATCGCTATCGTCCTCTCGTTCTTCGTGTTCACCACGATCGTGGCGTACTACTACATGGCCGAGACCAACCTGAACTACCTCACCCGCAAGATGGAGAACCGTCTCGCGGCGCGGGCCATGCAGCGGGCGCTGCAGGCGCTGGTGCTGGTCTCGGTGGCCTACGGCGCCGTCACCACCGCCGGCGCAGCCTGGGGGCTCGGCGACATCGGTGTGGGCTCGATGGCCTGGCTGAACATCATCGGCATCCTGTTCCTCCAGGGCCCCGCTCTGAAGGCGCTCAAGGACTACCGCCAGCAGAAGCGGCAGGGCGTGGACCCGCAGTTCGACCCGCGCAAGCTCGGCATCGAGAACGCGACGTTCTGGGAGGTGCGCGCGGACAAGCAGCTCCAGGGCGGGACCGGCGGGGAGCCGTCCGCGAAGCAGCTCGACCGCGACTGACCCGCCCGTCCGACCACCACGCCGCGGAGTGGTGGTCGGACGTCGGCGGTGCGGGACCCGTCGAGCTCGGGTGAGCGGTGTCTCAGAGTTCGGGGGCTCTGCGTCGTCTGGCGACAGAGGCCCGCGCGATTCGCTCAACGGGACCCTCCAGGCCCATACCCACAGAGACAAGGGCACGGAACCCGTCCGGCGGCACGAGCGCTCCAACATGTCGCAACCGGTGCTCGGTGCCCCTGCGGTGCTTCTTCGTCACGACGTCGGAGCGTAGCCCTGGACGGTGGCGTGCCGGAGTGGATCTACCTCGCGCTGCGGCGCGGCGGGTTTCGCCGTGGTGTGATGACCACGTTCGGCAGCTCCGGTGCCGGGAGGCCTGGGAGCCGACGTCGCACGGGCTGCCGAAGTGCCCGGTCCGCGGCAGCTCGAAGGGGGCTGCGTGCGCGCCGCGTACGAAGCGATCGCGGCCGCGGGAGAGCGCGCCGATGCACCGGACGACGCGACGTCCGTCTCGCTTCGCGACGGTGCCGGTGCTGCCGCCGTCGCGGCTCGCGTCGCCGACGAGATCGGGGCAGGGGCGGGCGGAGCTCTGCGCGCCGCTGCCCGAGCGTGGTACCCGTACGCCGTCGAGAGCGAGAGCACCTCGTGGGAAGCCGGCCTGAAGGCCTTCAGCGAGACGTGCGAGAGCAACCACCAGGCCGACCAGGATCTCGTCGTGCGGGCCGTCGAGGCGGCGGGTAAGGCAGCGGGACACGACGACACCGCGACGGGGCGCGCGATACGCGCCTTCTCCGATGAGCTGAAGCGCAGGACCTCGCTCGGAGAGGACCTGCCGACGGCGTGGAGCGGCGCCGTTCGCCACACGGCCGAGGCAGCGCCCGACCCGGTCTTCCATACCGTGGCCGATGCGGTGCGGGGTGTGCTGAGGCCGTAGGACCGGCCCGACGGCGGCTCGGCTCCAGAATGGACGAAGCCCAGGTCGGAAACACCTTCTGACCCGTGCACGAGTTCCCGGTCCTTATGAGTCCCGGCCCCGCTGCGCCGTGAACTGCACGACTCCGACCACCGTGCCTGCCAGGTCCCGAACCTCGCTCAGGGTGGGGGACAGCTCGTAGGCGTGGTGGTGCACGGCACGGGAAAGTCGGGTCCATGCGGACTCCGCGTCGTCGGCGAGGTTCGGCGCGGTCTCGTCGTACAGCGCGCGCAGACAGATGAGGGCTGCCCTGTTGGAGGCGCTGCCGAGGTCCGCACCCTGTGCACCTACGAGTTCGCGGTACGTCTGCTCCAGCACGGACCGCAGCAACCAGCACACCATGCGCAGCGACTGATGGCCTACGGGCCCAGAGCCCTCCATCAGGCGCTGGGCCTGAGCGAGCTCCGCCACCCAAGGATCCGGGCTCATCGAGTGGCTCCGACGAGGTCCTCGATCGTCTTGCGGACGGCCTCCAGTGCGCTTGCCGGAGGGCCTTGCAAGCCGTCGTGCACGCCGGATCCCGCCACGCCGAGCGCCGCTCTGCGGTAGCTGTGTCCCGGCTCCTGGGACCAGGCCGTCGCGTCACCGCCGATGGCGAGCCCGACGCGCTCCCGGGTGCGGTGTGTCTGCTCCCAGGCTCGTTCGACGACAGTGTGCGGGACCCCGCCGGCGAGCGCGGCGGCAAAGTATCTGTCCCGAGCAGCCGCCTCGACCGCCATGCGCAGCAACCCCGGCAGGACCTTGCGAAGTGTCGCATCGGGAAGGCCCTGGTCCCTGCAGAGAGCCTTTGCGTCCTGGAGGAACCGCCTGGACGGCGTATAGGTGTTGACCACCTCCACGGCAGACGACGTACCGCGCGTCACCTCCAGGACGGTTGCCCGGATCGATGACCGGCGCACGGCCGCGGCCAACCGGTCGTCATGGGAGAAGACGACGACCTGGCGGGTCTCTGCGATCTCGGCCAGCACCTCGACCAGCCCGTCTACCTTCGCGGGGTCCATCGCCTGGACCGGGTCGTCCAGCACGACGAAGCGGAAGGGGCTGACGTCCATGGTCGCCCGCGGCAGGAAGAGAGCCAAGGACAGAGCGTGCAGCTCGCCCTGGCTGAGCACGGCGATCCCGGAGGCGTCCTCGCCGTCGACGGTGGCCTCGATCATCACACGCCGGCGAGTCGCGGTGCCGGACAGGGACAGCCCGGCGATCTCGACGTTGCTCTCCTGTCGCAGTCGTTCCCAGATGCGCGCAGCATGCTCGCTGATCGGGGCGAGCCGCTCGTTCTTCAGCGTCTGGTCATTCGCCTTGAGCCAGCTGAGGGCGGCCTTGGCGTTGTCGGCGTCGGGCTTGGCAGCGGCGACGTCGTCGGCCAGGTCGGCGAGGCTCCCGAGCCTGCTGGCCAGGGGAGCCCATGAGTCGTCGCGTGCGGTCAGGGCCGATGCAGCTGCTGCGCGCAGGTGAGCGACGGCGGTAGCGAGCCGTGGCAGGTGAGCTGTGATGTGGTCGGCCAGCGCCAGGTCGTCGCGGGGGGAGTCGGCCCACTCATCCCAGGCGCGGAGCGCGACGACTCGCTTGCTCTCGATGGCTGGGTCCGATGGCGAGGACAGCGCGACCGGCACACGCCGGATCACGGCACCGGCCGCATTGCGGGCCCGCTCGAGCCGCGCCGTCGCCGCGGCCAGTCTGCCGAGGGCAGCGTCGGCGGTGTCGGCCTCGGCGCGTAGGACCGAGGCACGGCCTGCGTCGAGGCTTCCGGTCCCGCACACCGGGCAGGCCATGTCGCCGTCGTGCTGGTGCGCCGTGAGCGCGGCGCGGATCACCGTGAGGCGGCGCTGCAGGGCGACCGAGGCCCCGTCAGCGATCCGTGCGCACGATGCCACGGCGGCGCGCAGCTCGGTCGCGGCCGCTTCAGCTGCGGCAGCGTCGAGACCGTTCAGGGTCGCGAGTGTGCGAAGGATGGTGATGCCTGCCTCGGGCGTGGCCTCCGTGCCGGTCGCCAAGGTGCGGAGGGCGGCAGTGTCAGGGGCGGTGCGCTTCAGCAGGGCGACAGCCTGGGCGATGCGCTGGTCGGCGCCGTCGTCGTGGGTGCGCAGGACGGTGAGCAGGTCGCTGCGAGCCTGCTTCAACGCGCGGGCCGGCTCCTCGAGAGCCTTGCGCTCGGCGTCGAGGCGCTTGATCGCCTCTGCGAGCTGACCGAGGCCCAGGACGGTGGACAGGGCGTCGTAGAGCTCGCTCGGCCGGGCGGCAAGGACCTGGCCGAGCTCCTCGTAGGTCAGCAGCGGGCGGAAGGTCCCCAGCGCGGACTCCCAGAGAGGGCTTCCGATGCCGATGTCGCCGGTCAGGGTCTGGCGCCGTGACTCGAAGTCGTCGTCGGCCCACTCGTTGACGAGTCGCGCCCTGTCACCGCCGTCGACCTGGAGCTGGACCTCGACCCGGGGTGGGGCGGCGCAGTGCAGGTTGCGCCACGGGCCCTGCCATTGGGCACTGCGGTTCCGCCAGCGGTAGGTGGTGCCGGTGAGCGCCACCTCCAGCGCTTCGGCGAACGAGGACTTCCCCGAGCCGTTGCGTCCCGAGACCACCGTCAAGCCGGGCCCGACGGGAATCTTGAGGTGGGTCTCCCTGCCGATGCCGCGGAAGGACCGGACCGTGATCCGGTCGAGGTAGACCCCGCCCGTCGTGTCTGTGCCCGCATCGCCGCCCGCCGACAGGCCGGCGCCGCTCGATGGTTCGCCCATCGGGTCGTCGACGGCGTCCAGCGCCTCCCGGACGCTCGAACGCACGGGTTCGTGCAGGTTGCCGTCCGCATCGAGGCGGCGGGCGACGAGTTCGGTCAGTTCGCTCATGGTGGTGCCTTCCTCTGCCGTGGCCGACCGGTGTCGGCTCCTGGGGCTCATGGAACCGGCGGGTGAAGCGCTTGGCGCGGACGAGCGGGAGAACCGGGGTTATCAGCCGACACCTCGTCATCTGTCGCGCATGTCGATTCGATGAGCGAGTTCGCACCACACCGAATTCGCACCACACCGAAGAGGAGCGCCACCATGTCCATCCCACCCGCATCCGAGCCTCAGGGGCCAGAACCCGTCACCAGGGCCCCCGGCCAGTGGCCCGCCGACCTCGCGTCGACCGCACCGTCGGCCTACCCCGCGCCGGCGTACCCGACCGCAACCGTGCAGCCGACGAACGGAGCGGCGACGGCGAGCCTCGTGCTCGGCATCGTCTCGATCGTCACGAGCCTGCTGTTCCTCCCCGCGATCATCGGCCTGGTCCTGGGCATAGTGGGCGTCGGCCGGTCCCGCCGCTCCAGGCCGCAGGTCGGGAGAGGCAAGGCGATCGCCGGGATCGTGCTGTCCACGATTGGCCTGCTCACAGGGATAGGGATCGTCAGCGCGCTCACGAGCGGCGACGACTCAGGGACGGGCAGCGCGCAGGCTCCCATCGTGCAGCCGCAGGAATCCGAGGACGGCAAGACGGAGGGCGGCGAAGCCACCGAGCCCACGGCAGCGGCAGAGGAACCCGTAGCGGAACCCGAGCTGCCCGGCGTCGGCGACGCCGTCCGCGACGGCAAGTTCGAGTTCACTGTCACCAAGGTCGAGCCCGGGGTGAAGGAGATCGGTGACGAGTTCCTCAGCCAGGAAGCGCAGGGGCAGTTCGTGCTCGTGCACCTCACGGTGGAGAACATCGGCGACGAGTCGCAGTACTTCGATGGCAACAACGTCACGGGCTACGACGCGAAGAACCGGGAGTTCGCGGCAGACACCGAGGCGGCGATCTACCTCGATGACTCCAACTCCTTCCTCAACGAGATCAACCCTGGGAACTCGGTGATGGGAGTCGTGGTCTTCGACGTACCTGCCGACGTCAAGCTGAGCCAGCTGGAGCTGCACGACTCGGCCTTCTCCGGCGGCGTCGAGGTGGCGCTGGGCTGACGCCCATGACGGCGCGGCCTGAGAGCTGGCGGTCCGTCGAACCGGCCGAGGCTGGTGCGGCGGACCGGCCGCTGGTGTGCGATTCACCCGGGTGACATTGCGTCAGCAGCGACGATATCGGATTTGAGCACCTGGACCAGATACCAGGATGAGCGGCGACGAGCTGCTGAACGGTCTGGGACTGGACGCCCGCCCGACGCCCGACCCAGCCGACCAAGAGGGCTGATAACCCGGGTTCACGAGGTCGCGCTCCTGCCCGCGTGGCTTCGGCCGCATCCTGGACGAGTCACACCGCACGGTACGCAACTAGGCTCACTGACCAGCACCTTCGTAGGGGAGGCACCATGCACGGCACGGAGTCCGAGTGGGAGCACCGCGCGCTGGAGTACCTCGGCACCTCCCTCATGTGGGAGCGTCTGCACGGTACGGAGATCGCGCCGGGCGCCACGTCCACGAAGGGCCACCCGCTGTTTGCGGCGTCGGGCGCCGCACTGCCGCAGCGTGAGTCGTGGGACGAGGTGGCGATCCCGTCGCGGCTGCGCGCCGCGATGGGCCGGCTGAACCCCGGCGTGCCCGCGCGGTTCCTCGACCAGGCGCTGCTGGAGATCCTCCGCCCGACGTCGCAGGACGCGATCACCGAGAACCAGCGGATCCACGACATCCTGACCAACGGGTACCCGCTGACGTACATCGAGGACGGGCGCGAGCGCACGCCGTCGGTCCGGCTGATCTCCGACGACGTGTCCGCGAACGAGTACCTCGCGGTGAACCAGGTGACGGTACGGGTCGGGGACGTGGAGCGCCGGTTCGACGTGGTGCTGTACGTGAACGGCATGCCGGTGGTCGTGATCGAGCTGAAGAACGCCGGCGACGAGCACGCAACCGTCGCGACGGCGCACGCCCAGGTCGCCGGGTACGTGCGCGCACTGCCCATAGCGTTCCGGTTCTGCGTGCTCACGCTCGTGTCCGACGGCGTGGACGCTCGCTACGGCACGCCCTTCACGCCCCTGAACCACTTCTCGCCCTGGAACGTGGACGACGACGGCGCGGAGGTCGCGTTCGGCGCGCAGGTGCGCCAGGTCTCGGGCGGGCTGGGCGTTGTGGACGACGACCAGCCGCTGTCCGCGCTGGAGGTGGCGCTGGAAGGCCTGTTCAACCAGCAGCGGTTCGGGCAGCTGCTGCACGGTTTCGTCGCCTTCTCGACCGGGGACGACGGCCTGGTCAAGCGCATCGCCAAGCCCCACCAGTACTTCGCGGTCACCAAGGCGGTCGGCGCCACCGTGCAGGCGGTCGGCGACGACGGCCGGGCCGGCGTCGTCTGGCACACCCAGGGCTCGGGCAAGTCGATGGAGATGGAGCTGTACGCCAACCAGGTGGCGCGGCACCCGGAGCTGCTGAACCCGACGATCGTCGTGGTCACCGACCGGTCCGAGCTCGACGGCCAGCTGCACCAGACGTTCGAGTCCTCCGCGCTGCTCCCCGAGGTCCCGCGCCGCGTGCTGCGACGTGCCGAGCTGCGCCAGGAGCTCGGCGACCGCGCGTCGGGCGGCATCTACTTCACGACCCTGCAGAAGTTCAGCCTCACCGCGGACGAGAAGCGGGCCGGGCACGCGCACCCCGTCCTGTCGGCACGACGCAACATCGTGCTGATCGTCGACGAGGCGCACCGCAGCCACTACGACGACCTCGACGGGTACGCCTGGCACCTGAAGAACGCCCTGCCGAACGCCACCCTCATCGCGTTCACCGGCACCCCGATCTCCGAACGTGACCGCGACACGAAGGCCGTCTTCGGCGACGTCATCGACGTGTACGACCTGACCCGCGCCGTGCGCGACGGCGCCACCGTGCCCGTCTACTTCGAGCAGCGCATGATCCGGGTCGGCCTGGACGGCGCGATCGATCCCGAGGCCATCGACGCCACGGCGGACGAGGCCACCGCAGGCCTGGACGACGCCGAGCGCGACCGGTTGCAGAAGTCGGTGGCCGCGATCAACGCCATCTACGGCGCCCCGGCGCGCCTGGAGGAGCTGGCCCAGGACCTGGTGACCCACTGGGAGGCACGCCGCGACGCGATGGTCGAGCTCGTCCGGGACACGGGCCTAGCGGCCGCACCGGCGGGCGGGTCACCGGTCGTGCTCGCGACGGGGGCGCCCGGCAAGGCGCTCGTGGTGTGCTCCACCCGGGAGATCTGCGCGCGGCTCTACGACCGGATCGTCGCGCTGCGCCCTGACTGGCACTCGCCGGACCTGGCGGCGGGCCGCATCAAGGTCGTCTACTCGGGGGACGCGCGGGACCAGCCGCCGGTCAGCGACCACGTGCGGCGGGACCATGAGAACGCGACGATCCGCCAGCGGCTCAAGGACCCCACCGACCCGCTGGAGATCGTCATCGTCAAGGACATGATGCTCACCGGCTACGACTCGCCGTCCCTGCACACGCTCTACCTCGACCGCCCGATGCGCGGTGCCCTGCTCATGCAGACCCTCGCCCGCGTGAACCGCACGTTCCGTGGCAAGGACGCCGGCCTGCTCGTCGGGTACGCCCCGGTGGCCGACAACCTGCGCGAGGCCCTGGCGGAGTACACCGACGACGACCGCCGGGAGAAGCCCGTCGGGCGGACCGTCGAGGACGCCGAGAAGCTCGCCCGCGAGCTGATCGCGCAGATCGCCGAGCTGGTCGACCCGTCGGGCTGGCGGGCGCGACTCCGGGCCGGCCGGCAGAAGAACCCGCACCTCGCCTGGACGGATACCTTGCTGCGGACCCTCGGCTGGCTGCGTAGCCCGGACACGCCGGGGAACCGCCCACCCACGGGTGCCGTACCCGACGGTGACTACCCGGCGTTCGAGTCCCGCCTGGACCAGTTCCGGCGCAGGGCCGCCATGCTGAACCGGGCATGGGCGCTCGCGGGCCGGGCCGCAGCGCTGCGGGACGTGGCCGAGGACGTGCGGTTCTACGAGGAGCTGCGGATCTGCAACGGCAAGCAGGACGCGCGCGAGCGTCAGGCCACCGGGCAGCCGATCCCCGAGGAGGTGCTGCGCCTGCTCGGCCAGCTCGTCGCGACCTCGGTCGAGTCCGACTCGGTGGTCGACATCTATGAGGAGGCCGGCCTGGCGACGCCGCGCCTGGACCAGCTGGACCGGTCCTACCTGGAGCGGGCGCAGAAGTCGGAGAACCAGCAGCTCGCCGTGGAGGCGCTGCGTGACCTGGTGGCACAGGAGACCGTGCGCCTGACCGACGGCAACATCGTGCGGCGCGAGCTGTTCTCCGAGCGGCTGCAGAAGGTGATGCTGCGCTACACGAACACCAACCTCACCTCGGCGGAGGTGATCGTGGCGCTCTTCGAGCTGGCGCAGGATCTCGCCAAGGAGGAGGGTCGTGCGGCGGAGCTCGACCTCTCCGTGCGGGCCGTGGCGTTCTACGACGTGCTGCGTTCGGCCGGGAGCGTCGGCGACGTGCTGGACGACAGCGCACTGCGCGAGGTCGCGGAGGAGCTCACGCGGATCGTCAATCGCGACACCCGGACCGACTGGACGGTGCGCGACGACGTCAAGGCCAAGCTGTTCACCTCCGTGAACCGCCTCCTTGCCAAGCACCGGTACCCGGCCGACCTGCGCCAGGACGCCGTGGTGCTCGTGCTCAAGCAGATGGCGGTCGTCACCCGCCAGGTGTGGGCGTCGTGACGCCTGACCTGGGTGAGTCCGGCCAGGGGCAGTCCGACCCGGCGCTGAGCGGTCTCACGCTCACGATGCCCGACATCGCGGAGCTTGCGCGAGTGAAGCGGGCGGTGGTGTCCATGTGGCGCAAGCGGTATGCGAACGGCGCACTCCCGTTTCCCGCGCCGGTCGATGCGGAGGCGAAGCAGCCCCGCTTCCACGCCGTCGAGGTGGCGGCCTGGGTCGAGCGGCGCGGCCAGGGCAACAACCCGGATTTTCGCGCGGATGCCGCGGTCGTGGCCGCTCTGACCGACGACGGCGACCCCGCCCGGGCGTTCGACGCGCTGACCGCGCTGCTGGCGCTGGCGCCCTACACGTCAGCGCCGCTCGCCTCCATCGACCCGGACGAGCTGGTGGACCTCGCGGACGAGGTGGACCCGCACGACCGGTTCGCCTACCGCGAGACCGTCGGCCTCGGGTCATACCTGCCTGGTGCGGCTCGGCACGCGGGGGCGGTGGCCTCGGCTGCCTACAACCCGGCGAGTGCGATCGAGCGTCTGCTAGGGGCTCGGCACCGCACCGGTGACCCGCGCCTGACCGGGACGGTGCTGCGGGCACCGGTCCTGAACCTGGTCGCGGACGTGCTCGCCGCTCTGGCGCCGGACGACGAGGAGCTGGTCGTCACCGACCCGAGGCCCGGCTGCGGCGATCTGCTGACCGCGGTGCTCGGACGCCTGGAACGGGTCGAGCCCGTGCTGGCCCACGTGCCCGCCGGGGACGGCGACGCGCTGCGGCTCGCCCGCCGTAGGCTCGCGGCGAACTCGTGGCCGGTCGAGACTTCCTCCGGCGACGTCGACGCGCACCTCGTGACGCAGGTGCCGGCACTCGACGAACCTGACCTCGACCCGGCGGACGTGCTGAGCCGGGTGGACCACGCCGTGCTGGGGCTACCGATCGGCAGAGCGGCGATCGTCGTCGGGCCGGCGTCTGCCCTCGTCGACGAGCTCCGTGACCCTGGGGCGGAGAAGATCCGCGACGACCTGATGAGATCCGGGAGGCTGCGGTCGGTGGTGCTGCTGCCGGCTGGTCTCGTGGTGTCCCGGCCGCGGCAGAAGATGGCGGTCTGGGTGCTGGGTACCGTGCTGCCAGGCGCATCGTTCGGTAAGAAGCACCTGGTCGTGGCCGACCTCAGCGAGCACGCACCCGACGGCGACGAGTTCGATGGTGGCGTGGTCCACGATCTGCTGACCGACCTCATCGCCGCCCAGGGGACCGAGCGTGACGCCGATGCGCACCACTTCCGGTTCGCCAAGTTCCTGGACTCGGGTGCCGTCGTCGCGCGCCGGCAGAGCCTGCTCGGGGCTGCGAAGGCGACCCGGGACCTGGTCTTCCGTGACCCCGCTGGAGCCGAGCAGCACCTGCACGAGCTGATGGCGCACCTGACGGATCCCGTCCGGCCCAGCGAGCTCCCCGTGGTCCGCGGACTGTCTGGTGGGGAGCCGGGCGGGCGCTACACGATAGAGGGACTGGTCGGGCACGGATTCGTCCATCGCAGGTCTGGTCACCGCCTGCACGCCGTCGACGTCGTGCAGGGCGCCGCCGAGGGCACGGTGCCCGTGATCGGCGCCGCGGAGGTTGTCGGAGCTGCCCCGTGGGGCGGTCGCCGGATCGACCGGCTCGGCTTCCTGGCCCGGTACAGCAGCGGACGGCTGACCGAGCCCGGCGACATCGTCTACGTCACGAGCCCGCGGCCGGCGGCCGTCGTGGACGTGGAGGGGTTCTGCGTGGTCGAGACGCCGGCGCGGATCTTCCGGGTCCCGGGGCGGGCGCGAGGCAGGGTCGTGCCGGAGGTGCTCGCCGCGGATATCAACGCGGCCAGCTCCGATGCCCGGGATCCCGAGGCGTGGACCGTTCGGCTTGTACCGCTGGACCAGGGCGCCGCCCTGGCCACGACCCTCACGGTGCTGCGTGAGGAGGAACGCGCGCTCCGAGACCGCCTGCAGACGCTCACCGACCTCCGGGGAGGTCTTCTCGACGGCGTCGCGTCCGGGGTGGTCGGGCTGAGCACGGAGAATGTCAGTGTGCCGCGCGAGGATGTGCGCGGTCGATGAGAGAGGAAGGCACTGTGCCTCCGAGGATGATGGTGTCGGCGCCTGCGGCGTCGACGATGAAGGAACTCAAGGACACGCTCTGGAAGGCCGCGGACAAGCTCCGGGGCTCGATGGACGCGAGCCAGTACAAGGACGTGGTGCTGGGGCTGGTGTTCCTCAAGTACGTGTCCGACGCGTTCGACGAGCGGCGTGAGAACGTGCGCGCGGAGCTCCAGGCCGAGGGTCTGGACGAGGCCACGATTGCTGAGCTGCTCGACGACCCGAACGAGTACCGAGCGGCCGGCGTGTTCTGGGTGCCGCGGCACGCGCGCTGGGCGTATCTCGCACGATTCGCCAAGGGCCGGCCCGCGGGAGCCGACGGTGAGGCGGTGGACCCCGCGACGGTCGGCGAGCTGATCGACGCGGCCATGGAGCACATCATGGGCTCCAACCCGTCTCTCAAGGGCACGCTACCCACGTTGTTCAACCGCGAGTCGGTGGACCAGCGCCGCCTGGGCGAACTTGTCGACCTGCTCAACTCCGCGCGCTTCCGGGGCGACGGTGCACGCCGGGCACGTGACGTGCTCGGTGAGGTGTACGAGTACTTCCTGGGCAATTTCGCCGCAGCCGAGGGCAAGCGGGGCGGGGAGTTCTACACGCCGCCCGGTGTGGTGCGGGTGCTCGTCGAGGTGCTCGAGCCATACCAGGGCAACGTGTACGACCCGGCGTGCGGTTCGGGCGGCATGTTCGTCCAGGCCGAGAAGTTCCTCGAGCGCCACGGTGCCAACCCGCAGGACATCTACGTGTTCGGTCAGGAGCTCAACGAGCGCACCTGGCGCATGGCCAAGATGAACCTGGCCGTCCACGGGCTGACCGGCCAGCTGGGCGCCAAGTGGGAGGACACCTTCGTCCGGGACCTGCACCCGGACACGAAGATGGACTTCGTCATGGCCAACCCGCCCTTCAACATCAAGGACTGGGCACGGTCGGAGGACGACGCGCGCTGGGCCTACGGCGTGCCGCCGACGGGCAACGCGAACTACGCGTGGATCCAGCACATCCTGTCCAAGCTGGGCCCGACGGGTACCGCGGGCGTGGTGATGGCGAACGGGTCGATGTCGTCCAACTCCGGGGGAGAGGGGCAGATCCGGGCGCAGATCGTCGAGGCGGACTTGGTCTCGTGCATGGTCGCGCTGCCGACCCAGCTCTTTCGGTCTACCGGGATTCCGGTGTGCGTGTGGTTCTTCGCGCGGGACAAGGGTGCGCGTGCGGGCGAGGTGCTGTTCATCGACGCGCGCAACCTGGGACATATGGCGGATCGTGTCGAGCGGGCGCTCTCCGACGACGACATCACCAAGATCGCGGACACGTACCACGCGTGGCGGGGGAAGCCTTCGGCTGCCGAGAAGGGACTCGTCTACGAGGACGTGGCCGGATTCAGCCGGTCGGCGACGCTGGCGGAGATCAAGGAGACCGGGTACGCGCTGACGCCTGGCCGGTACGTCGGTGCCGCCGACGTCGAGGAGGACGGCGAGCCGCTGGACGAGAAGATCGCGCGGCTGAAGAAGGAGCTGTACGAGGCGTTTCACGAGTCGGCGCGGCTGGAGGCCGTGGTGCGAGAGCAGCTGGGGAGGGTCGAGTGAACCAATTCGTTGAATATTCGCTGATGGATGCAGTCGAGGCGATCGTCGATAATCGCGGACGTTCCTGCCCAACGGTTCCTAGCGGGATCCCTCTGATTGCAACGAACTGTCTCAAGCTCGGACAGCGAGAGCCCGTTCTTGAGAACGTGCGATTCGTGAGTCAGGAGACGTATGATTCGTGGTTCCGAGCACACCCGGAACCTGATGATGTACTACTCGTGTGCAAGGGTAACGCGGGCAGAGTGGCACTCGTGCCAGATCCAGTGCCCTTCTGCATCGCCCAGGATATGGTTGCGCTACGTGCAAATCGCGAAACGGCTATCGGGCGATACTTGTACTACCGGCTGCTCTGTGCTGATGTTCAAGCGTCTATCGTGAATATGCATGTGGGAACTATGATCCCGCACTTCAAAAAGGGTGATTTCGGCAGACTTCGATTCTCGGTTCACAAGTCTCTCGACCGGCAGTGCGCCATTGCAGATGTCCTAGGTGCCATTGATGACAAGATCGCGGTCAACACCAAGCTCGCGACCACTGCAGACAACTACCTGAGCGTTCTCTTCGAGCACGCCCTGCGGGATGGGGGAGGCGAAGCAACCCTGCGGGACATTGCCGAAGTCAATCCAGAAAAGCGATCACCGTCAAACGGCATGCTGCGCTACATCGACATTGCGTCGGTCGGTGTCGGCTTCTTCGACTTCCCAAAAGAGATGTCCTGGGCCGACGCACCTGGTCGAGCACGTCGCGGGGTTCGTTCGGGAGACATTGTTTGGTCGACGGTCCGGCCGAATCGGCGATCCCACGCGCTCATCCTTGATGGGAACCCCTCATTGGTGGCCTCGACTGGTCTGGCGGTTATCCGATCGGCTGAGTGGCCATGGGTGTACGAGGCCATGCGGCGGCCAGAGTTTACCGCTTACCTTGAGGCTGTTGCTGAGGGGAGTGCCTACCCCGCGGTGCGGGCCGACAAATTCCTCAATGCGAAGTTGCCGGTTGTTGATTCGGCAGCCCGAGAAGTCTTCAACGAACTCGCGGCAGCGGTGCGTAGTGCGGTTTCTCTAAAAATGGTCGAGAACCGCCGCCTCGCAGCGACCCGCGATGCCCTCCTACCCGCTCTCATGTCTGGTCGACTCGCTGTCCGAGACGCGGAGGCTGCCGTCGAGCGTGCCGTTGATAGCGGAGCCATCGAACCCGAACCGGTGGCAAGCGGCGCCCTCTGGTGACCACCCGGCGGCGGGCAAGAGTCCGCCGCCGCCTACCGGGAACCGACCGGCCATGTTGCCTAGCAGCCCTACGAGATTCGTTCGATCGTCTCGAAGATGTCTGCGTCGGTTTCCCGTTGCCAGGCGGGCAGGTCGTTCCAGTCGGCGACGTAGGAGGGCTTGGGGTCGGGGAAGTGCTTGTAGATCTGGCCGATCCAGCACAGAGCGACGAAGCGGCTCTTCTGCTCGCGGGTGAGGCGTCCGGTGGCGCCGTCGGTGGTGTCGATGAAGGCGCGGATCTGCTCGTGGACGGCTGCTGCAGCGGATCGTTCCCAGTCGGGGGTGTCGTTCCAGGGGGCGATGTAGCCGGGCTTGGGTTCGCCGGGGTAGTGGTTGGTGACGCCGGCGATCCAGGCTTCGCGGAAGATGCGGCCGTTCTCGTTGTCCAAGAGGGTTCCCTTCGTGGTCATGCTGCGGTCAGGGCGGTGAGTCGGTCGGCGAGCTCGCGGGCCCGGGGATCCGACATGAGCGGGGCGAGGTGGGGGCGCAGGGTCAGGAGCTTTCGGGTGATCATCGCCGAGCTGCTGCCTTGGGCGTGGGCCAGGGCAGCGTCGGCGTGGACGAGGACCTGGTCGAGGTCGCGGCGTTGTGCACCGACGATGGCGAGGTCGGCCAGAACGCTGTTGCGCCGCCGGGTGGAGGTGGCGTGCTGGAGCGCTTCGGTCAGCGCCGTCTCTGCCAGGTCCGGACGACCGAGGGTCACGTAGCAGGTGCCGCGTTCTTCAGGGAGCCGGGAACCGTCGAAACGCAGCCAGCCGCCGTTGTGGATCGTGCTGGTGAGCCCGGCGACTTCTTGGGCGTGGTCGAGGGCGTGGCGGCAGGCGTTCAGGTCACTGAGCCCGGCGTAGACCTCGCCCTGGACGGCGGAGACCCAGTGGCGCGTGGACAGCTCGCTGTCTCCGCGGGCGGCGACAGCGGCCGCCAGCTCCAGGACGGGCAGGGCGTCGGTGAACTTCTTCTCGTAGACCGACAGGTAGGCGTGCCGGGTCAGGGCGCAGGCCCACTGGTCGTGGGCGCCTGCTTCGCGGCTGGCCTGGGCTGCGAGGTGGTAGCAGTGCGCGGCGTCGGTGTAGGCGTCCGCGTCGAAGTAGATCTCGCCGGCGAGCTGGAACAGGTCCCCGGCCAGGGCGCACAACTGCTGCCGGTCGGCTGGACCGGGGGAACGGTTCAGTCCGTTGGACAGCACTGCGAGCTGGCGGCGGACCAGGGGCAGCACGTCGGCCTTGGCGGGCGTGAGCGCGTACACCTGCCACAGGTGGGTGTTGAACCGGGAGAACTCACCGATCGGTGCAGCAGCCGCAACGGACTGGGGTCCAGCAGGTAGGAGGACAGCGGCGCTGACGACACTGAGCAGGCGCAGCATCTCCCGGCGGTGCACCTCGTTCTCTCCCTCCTGTGCCGGGCTGGTCGTCGTCGACCGGCTGTCGGAGACAATCATGCCCTTGCTGCCTGGCGCGCTGGTGGCGGTGATCACCGCTTTCTCTGCGGCGGACAGGTGCTGCCGGTCGGTGTCGTCGACCAGGTCGGCAAGGGTGCAGCCGTGTCCGAGAGTGAGGGCGAGCCCGGCGAGGGCCTCCAGGCTCGGGCGTGAGCCGCCGAACGGCCAGGACTCCCAGCGTGAGATGCGGCTCTCGTCGATCCGCGCGTCCGGGTTGGCCGTCCGGTACTGCTGGACCAGCTTCCACTGGTCCCACCCTGCCGCGTACCGCCAGGCCGTCCGGGGACGTACTCCGAAGTGCTGTCCCATGAGCCCGGCGACCTCGGTCATCGACTTGCCGGCCTTGATCCACGTCTCGCGGAGTCGTTCGCGTTCTGCCTTCGCGCTGCGTGCCACCCGTGCCACCGTGGCCCCCTCCCGGCGTGGTCTGCGCCCGTGCCAACGGTAGCGGCGCGGGTCCGTATCCGTGCGTGAAACACCCTGGTTCTGGTCCGTCGGTGACAGGAAATTGCATCTGCTGCATGCAAAGGATGCACGAGCCCCTGGGTCGGGCGGCGCCGCTGGCCAGCAGGCTGAACGACGTCAGCAAGCTCCGGCGCAGGGAGATGGCATGAGCACGACCACCGAGGCCCGCCTTGTGGCGTTGGACATCGACGGCACGATCGTGCCGTCCGGCAGCGTGGAGGTGCCACATGACACTGCCCGAGCGGTGCGCGACGTCGTCACGGCAGGGCACCACGTGGTGCTGTGCACCGGGCGGTCTCTCGTGGGTGCGATGCCGATCACGCGAGCGCTCGGCCTGACCACGGGTTTCATGGTCTGCTCCAACGGCGCCGTCACCGTGCGCCTCGACCCTGTCCTCCCCGGCGGGTACGAGGTCACGAAGACGTTCACGTTCGCCGCCGGCCCCGCGATCGCCCTTGTGCGCAAGAGCCTCCTCGGCGTGCAGATCGCTGTCGAAGAGGTCGGCTGGGGCTACCACGTGACTCGCCTGTTCGGGGCGGGCGAAGTGAACGGCGCCCAGCGCATCGCGATGGTCGACCAGATCGTCCGCTACCGCACTCCGCGCATGATCTTGCGCGCTCCCGCGATCCTCGACCTAGCCGGCGACCTACGCCGCCTCGGCCTGACCGCGACACCCGCCGACGGCGACTGGCTCGACGTCACCCTCGGCAACGTGTCCAAGGCGTCCGCACTCGAACACGTCCGCGACACCTTGGGTATCGCGCGGGAGTTCACGATCGGGGTTGGGGACGGGCTGAACGACCTCCCTATGTTCGCCTGGGCCGCCCGAGCCGTGGCCATGGGGCAGGCCCGTGACGTGGTCATCGAGGCCGCCGATCACGTCACCGGGACCATCGACGAGCAAGGCCTGGTGCCCGTACTGCGCGCACTCGTACCTTCCCCAGTCGACCCTCATCTCCCGCCGCCTGCGACGCAGCTCGTGTCGCACGTCGGGTAACGGACTTCGCCGCATCCGCGGCGGGGACGGCCCGGGGATCAGTCACGGGCCGGATGCAACACCCACTGGAAACCCGGAACAACTGGAGGATCAGATGAGCACAACCAGCACCCAGGCCCGCGACGGCGACCTGAACCTGAACGTGCGGATCGTGACCCGCGGCGCAGTGAACGCCGCCCTGCTGGGCGACACCGACGACGGCTGCGACACGCTCAAGAACGGCGACTGCTGACCCAGGACCGTCCCAGCCCTGGGTGCGGTCCCGTGATCGGGGCCGCACCCAGGGCACTACACCCACTCCATTACCTGCCGCATCGCCGAAGGGATGAACCGCACATGGGTTCCTGGGCACCGGACATGAAGACCGCGGTGCTGCGCGCCAGCACCCATCTCATCGACTCCGCCGATCTGGCGAAGTGGCCCGGCGACGATGCCGACTACGACGCCTGGCGGGCCTGGATCGAGGCCGCGTGGTCACAGCCCGGGATCAGCGCCGCGGTCACGTTGGCAAGCCCGTCACTTGCTGACCGCATCGGCGGCCTGTTGACCGGCCGGGTAAGCGGGTCGCGCGTCGCCCGCCGTGCCGCCACGTCGCTAGCCGGATACATCGTCCGGGCACGCGGCCGCGCGACTCCTTTCGGGGCCTTCGCCGGCACCACCACGGCGTCCTTCGCCGCTACGGCGGCCTGGAACTGGAGTCCTGTTCATCGGGCGCGGCTGCGACCCGACGCGCGCTGGCTCTCTGGCGTCGTCCAGCACCTGGAGTCGGATCCCGACGTCCTGCACCGGATCAGTGTCCAGACCAGCAACCTCCTGACGGGACACGTCGGCGACATCGTCGTGCCGTGGCAGCCGCACCTGTCCGCACCGCCCGTCGAGGGGCAGGACGCGGACGTCCACATCCAGCGCCTGGATGTGGTCGACCGCATCCTGCGCCTGGCGGCGATCCCCATCTCGGTCGGCGACCTCGCGACCCAGGTGGCCGATGAGCAGCCGGGCTGCACGGGGGAGACCGTCGTCCGGCTGGTTGCGCAGTTGGTCGGTGTCGGCGCACTGGTCACCGCCTTGCGCCCGCCCGGGACCGTCACCGATCCGCTTGCCCACATCGTGGGCCACCTCATCAGAACGGGCGCTGGCTCGACGTCGACCAGGCAGCAGCTCGCCGACCTAGCAGCTCAGCTGCGAGATCCTCAGGCCAGCACGCTCCAGGACACGGCACGCGCCGCCACAGCCGCAGCGACGACAATGCGGGAGCTCGCTCCCGCGATAGAAGTCCCACCGGTCGCGATCGACCTCCAGGTCGGCGCCCGGGCGGTACTTCCCGACCGGGTCGCGGCCGAGGCCGTCGCCGCGGCCGAGACGCTCGTCAGGGTCGCACCTCCCAGAGACGCGGGATGGAGCACCTGGCGGGCGCAGTTCCTCGACCGGTACGGGCCCGCCACCCCGATACCGGTGACCTGTGTGATCGACCCGATCACCGGGATCGGCCTCCCGGACCACTTCACCACCCCTACCGCCGGGCCCGTCACGCGACGTGACGAGGCGCTACTGGCCCTGGCCGGGCAAGCCATGCTGGATCGCCGCCGCGTGATCGAGCTCGACACCGCGACGCTGGCCACTCTCGGGGGAGAGCCAGGTGCCGAGTTGCTCGACGGCGCGGGAGCTGATCTGTGGTTCGACGTGCGAGCGGCGTCGCTGCGGGCGCTCCAGTCGGGGGAGTTCCGGCTCGGCGTGAGCGGGTTCGGGCGCCGGATGGCGGCTGCGGGCCGTTTTGCGGACTTGCTCGACATCCAGCCGCAGGACGCCCGGGCACCCAAGGATGGCAGCGGGACCCTGGTTGCCCAGATGTCCTTCCCGCCGCGGGACCTGCGGACCGAGAACACTCTGAGGGTGCCACTCGCGCACGACCATGTGATCGCCCTCGGCGAGCACCGAACACCTGACCCGCACGTCATGACGCTGGACGACCTGGCCGTCATGGGGGACTCCACCGGCAGGCTCCACCTGGTCTCGCGACGGCACGAGTCCCGCGTTGAGGTACGCGTCCCGCATGCCGGTGCACGGCACACCATGCCGCCGGTCGCCCGCTTCGTCTACGAGGTGTCCCGCACGGCCAGCCCCGTGATCACCGGGTTCGACTGGGGCGCCGCCACGGCACTGCCTCACCTGCCGCGTGTCACGTGCGGGCGCGCGATCCTGTCCCCGGCGCGCTGGCGGCTACGCCTACCGGCCGACTCCGATCGAGTGGAAGAAGCCCTCGACCGGTATGGCCTACCTCGGCATGTGGATGCCGGCACCGGCGACCAGATCCTGCGCCTTGACCTACACGAGGCGATGGACCGCACCCTGCTGCACGACCGCGCGACATCTGCTGAGGGCTGGGTGACGCTACGCGAGGCACCCGAGCCGAGCCACTACGGCTGGTGCCAGGGCCGAGCCCACGAAGTCGTCCTCGCTATGACCACCCGCGGGCACACCCGGTCCACGCCACTGGTGGTTGCGCCTGCCGAGGCGCACGCCTCTATGCGGCGGGGCGTGACATTCGCGCGCATCGCGGCTCCGTCAGAGACACACGAGGCGATCCTGATCGGCCACCTCTCCGCCCTGACCGAGCCGTGGCCCGCGGGCTCGTGGTGGTACACCCGGGCGCGCGGCGAGCTGCGGTTGCGGGTCCACGACACCGGCCTACCCGCGACCGCCGGTCGAATCGCGGCCTGGTCCGACCAACTCCGCAACCTGGGTCTGGCGCGAAAGGTCACTCTGGACGAGTACATCCCCGAGACCGGGCGCTATGGGACCGGCCAGACGCTGACCGCAGCCGAGGCACTGTTCGCCGCAGACTCCCAGGTCGCCCTCATCCTGCTGAAGCGGTTGCAGACTCGGCCCGATACGCACCGGCGGGCGCTGCTCGCGGCCAGCCTGGCAGACCTCACCGCCGCACTGACCGGCGGGCACGACGCAGGGATGCGATGGCTGATCGACCACCCCCGCCTGTCTGGGACTCCGCAGGCACCCCGGCGGGACGAGCGCGCTCAGGCCCTCGCGCTCGCCGACACCGTCCCAGAGAACCGGCTCGCCGCCGCGTGGCGGGCCCGCGCGACGGCGGCAGGCGTCTACACCGAGCGACTCCACACGGACGGTGTCCGTGCGGCGCCGGTGATTGGGTCGCTGCTGCACATGCACCACGTCCGTGTCGCGGGCATCGACCCTGACGAGGCGGTCACCCACAAGTTGGCTCGCGCCATCGCTCTGAAGCACGCGGCGACCCAGGAGGTTGTCACATGACTGTCCCGGACGTCACGAATGGGGCAGCCGAGCAGGCAGCCCGCCTCATCGAGGGCCTGGCCTTGCCGGTCCGAGTCGACGTCGGCTCCGACCACGGCCCGGCCAGTCCTCGCTGGCAGGACCAGTCCCTGTCTCAGGGCGCCGCCGGGGTCACGCTCGCCCACGGCGTCCTCGCCCGCGCCAACGACCGATCCGAAGACATCGCGCACGACTGGCTCCGGCAGGCCGTCAGGGAAGAGCTCACCGCTGGACCCGGCGCGGGCTTGTGGTTCGGGGTATCCGCCGTCGCGTTCGCCATCCGCTTCATCTGCGGCGCGGACGAGACGGCTGTGGCGCTGGACGCCGCCGCCGCGGACGTAACCGATCGCAAGGTCGAGTCCGCCCACCGGCGCATGGACGCGCGCCAGCGACCCGTGCAGTTCGAGTTCGACATCACCCGCGGCCTGGCCGGCATGGGCGCGTACCTGCTGACTGCCCCGCAGAACCAGGACCTGTTGGAGCGGGTACTGGGCTGCCTGGTGCGGCTGACCGAACCGGTCGCCGTCGACGATGCGGGTGGGCGCGACGTGCCGGGCTGGTGGGTCACCGACCAGCTTCGCAGGGGCGACCGCGCCCAGTTCGTGCACGGGCATGCCGGCCTCGGGATGGCGCACGGCATCACCGGTGTCCTCGCGCTCCTGGCCACCTGCGCGCGCCGTGGAATCCGCGTGGACGGGCAGGCCGCGGCGATCGTGCGGATCCGGGACTGGATCGAAGCCTGGCGCCAGCCCGGCACGGCTGGCACCTGGTGGCCGGAGCGGATCACCCTGCCGGAACACGACACCGGCGTCCTGGTCCAAACCGCTGCCCGCCGCCCCTCCTGGTGCTACGGCACCCCCGGTATCGCCCGCGCCCTGCAGCTCGCCGCCATCGCGCTCGGCGACGAGGGCCGTCAGCGTGACGCGGAGACCACGCTCGCCCGGTGCATCACCGACCCGGCCCAGCTCGACCTCGTGACCGACGCCAGCCTGTGCCACGGCTGGGCCGGGATCGTAGCGACCGTACGTCGCGCGGCCGCCGACGCGATCACCCCGGACCTCGCCCCGACGTTCGGACACCTGACAAGCAGGCTCGTCCTGCACGCGGCCCACCTCGACCCGCGCAGCACGCCCGGACTTATCAACGGGACCGCCGGCGTCGGGCTGGTGCTGCACGAGGCGACGACCACTGAGCAGCCCGACTGGGCGACCTGCCTCCTGATCGACTGAACCGAGACGAGGAACCCTGCCATGACCACCGCACGCGCCTGGCACCAGCTCAACATCACCTTCGAGGCGCCCGACACCGCCGAACAGTGGGCCACCGGGCACGCCCGTGACATCCTGACTACCGCCCGCGAAGAAGGCGTGATCGACGCGTGGTGGTACATCCGCAAGCACCCCCACTGGCGCCTCCGCCTCCACGCTCCCGGAGAGCATCTTCTCGACCAGTTCACCCGCACCCTGACCGCGCACACAGCCGTCAAGGACCACGCCGTGGTCGTCTACGAGCCCGAGACCTACCGCTTCGGCGGCCCCGCCGGCATGGATGTAGCCCACCACCTGTTCGCTGCCGACAGCCGACACCTCATCGACCACCTCGCGGGCCACCATGGCGGCGACGAGGTCCGAGCGGAGCTGGCCGTGCGGCTCGTCACCCGCGTGATGACCGCCGCTGGCCTGGAACTCTTCGAACAGGGGGACACCTGGCAGGCCGTCGCCGACCGCCGCGTCACCGACACCATCCCAGCACCCACACCAGGCACCGTCAGCGCGGTCCAGACCCTCATCACCGCCGCCGACGAAGCCCCCGACAGCCCCCTGGCGCACGCCGACGCCTGGACCGAAGCGTTCGAGGAGGCCGGCCTTCTACTGGCCGACCTGGCCGCAGCCGGACAGCTCAGCCGCGGGCTGCGCGCCATCCTCGCCGACCACGCCATGTTCACCTTTAACAGGTTCGGCATCCCCGCCAGCACCCAGGCCCTCCTGGCCCGCGCGGCCAGCACGTTCATCTTCCACCACACCCACACGACACCAGACCCGACAGCAGGCAGGATGACCCGCATGCCCACCACCGCCACCGACCCGGCACGCCTGCGCGAAGCGCTCGTGGCCAAGATCGACAGCCTCGGCATCTTCCGCACGCCGGCCGTCCGCGAGGCTTTCCTCAAGGTTCCCCGCCATGTCTTCCTGGCCGAGGTCGACGTCGAAGCGGCGTACGTGGCCCGCCAGGTCGTCACCAAGCGCGCCGCCGACGGCACCGCGACGTCCTCGGCGTCCAGCCCAAGCATCGTGGCGATCATGCTCGAACAACTCGACGTCGAGCCCGGGCACAACGTCCTGGAGATCGGCGCCGCCACCGGCATCAACGCCGCCCTGCTGTCTGAACTCGTCGGCGACAGCGGGAAAGTGACGACCATCGAGCTGGACCAGGACCTGGCCGACGGCGCCCACGCGCACCTGAGCGAGGCCGGATACCAACGCGTCGAGGTGATCTGCGGGGACGGCGCCGTCGGTGCACCGGACCGGGCGCCGTTCGACCGGATCATCGTCACGGCCGGCGCGTGGGACATCCCCGAGGCGTGGTGGGCCCAGCTCAAGATCGGCGGACGGCTCGTGGTGCCCCTGAGCCTGCACGGCAGCGGCCTGACCCGCTCCCTCGCCTTCGAACGCACCAGCCAGGACACGATGGTCGCCACGGATGCCGCCACCTGCGGCTTCGTGCCCATGCGCGGAAGCATCGAAGCCGGTGCCGGACACGTCCGCCTGGCCGACGAGGTCATCCTCAAGGCCGAGAGCATCGACGGCACGCTCGAGGAGAGCCTGCCGGAGCTGCTGAACCAGCCCGAGCAGCACACCTGGACCGGCCTGCACGTGCGTCACGACGAACCCGTGGCCCACCTGGACCTGTGGCTCGCGACCCATTGCGAGGGCAAGCGGCTCCGGTTCGGCAAGGTGTCGCTGTCCGAAACAGCCCGCAGTCTCCAGTTCGCCGACCCGGCCCGCCGCTGGTCCGGCGCCACCCTCTATGCCTCCGACGGCACTGCGCTCGTCCACCTGACCACCCGCGCCATCGATGACGACACCGACGAGATCGGCCTGGCCGCACGCGGCCATGCGCCCGTCATCGACGACGTCATGGCGCTGCTGAACGTCTGGAACAAGACACGGCCAGCGCACCCATTTGTCACCGCAGAGCGCTCCGGAACCACGGCCCCGCACGAGAACGGATGGAAGGTCAGCCGTCCTTCCTGCCGCTTAACCATCACCTGGTGAAAGGACACGGGTGCGTGGGAGCCGTCAACCTCCACGCACCCGCCGACGCCAGCTGCCTGGGTCTGCGCGTCATGTCGTGGAACGCGGCCGGCGTGGACGAACATCCCGCACTTTGCGGCAGGCCATCGAAGTACCGAGCGAGCCGACCTGACGTACGTCTGCGGCTCCTCCCTACAGGGTTAACCTTGTACATGGAGGTGGCTCGATGACCCCTGATGAGATGGATGCCCTTCTAGCATCTCCCGAGACAGCCCTCGCCGAGGTGCTCGCGCAGGAAGATCGGAGTCTTCTGCACACGCTCGTGATGCGACGGCGTGCGCTCGGCCTGTCGCAATCAGCGGTGGCGGAGCGAATGGGTGTAAGCCAGGCTGTGGTCAGCCTGTTCGAGCGGGCGGGCAACGACCCGCACCTGTCTACCGTGCGCCGGTACGCTCGAGCCCTCGGTGTCCTGGTGCGGCACCGCGTCGACACGGACAGCACTGAACACATGACGCAGTCGGAGGCGCCGGCCAGTGCGTGCCCAGCACCGCCCAGCCGATGAGCTGGTCGAGCAGATCACTTCGGCTCGGGGAAGGTTTCAGCGGCAGCGCCGCCCGGTCGCCAGGACACGTTCTTGACCGACTCGCCGGCACGGTACTTGTTCCATGCCTTGATGCATACCGCGGCGATCCACCGGGCATTGCGTGCACCGCGCACGCTGACGGAGTTGTCCAGTGCCCGCAGCAGGACGTGGATCGGGTCGCCGTCGGCGAGCGGTGCCCGGTCCTCGATCACCTTGAAGAAGTAGTCCGCGTCGTCACTGTCGATCTGCGAGAACCGGAACCACAGGTAGATGGCCACCGAGGACGGGATACCGCGCCGTGACAGGGGCCCGGTGCGGGGCGCGAACTCGCGTAGCCAGGAGTACTTTTCCAGCGTGCCGAGCGACTGCTGAGTCGTTGGTGTGTAGGACCAGCCGCCCGCGTTGTCACCGACCAGCTCGTAAGCAGTAATGCGCCGCAAGCCGGCCGCCAGAGCGGTGTAATGCGCCTCGCCGCGCAGGTGCAGGACGTCTGACAGCTTGCGCTTGGCGCCGCCATCGATCGTGTCCTGGGCGTCTTTCTCCGCGCCGCGGACAACGAGCATCCGAACTGTCACCTCAGCCTGGACTATGGCAAAGAGGCGGTGCTGTCCGTCCAGCAGGGTGCCGTCCTTCGCGAAGACGATGGCGGCTCCGTTGTCCTTCCATTTGCCTGCGACCATGTCGATCGCGTATCCGTCGATGACGCGCTGGCGAGAATTCCTGTTGTGGGTGTTCTTGGTCAGCCATTGCTCGGCGAGCTCAGGCGTGAGCACGACGAACTCGGCGCTGTAGGTGTCAGCGGCAAGGTTGAAGTTCAAGGGTTCCCTCGGTTCTCATTGATTCGGTCGATCGGGTCCTGGCAGGCCTCGGCCGCTGACAAGGGGTGGCCGCGTAGGTGCACGGCCACCCTTTCCTCTATTGCTTGACCCACGTCCCGCACCGCGCCGACGTGAAGACCTGCCCGTCCTGCACCGTCACCACGGGATAACCGCCGCCGGGGATGTCGTTCTCGATGATGTCCGACCCGTTGGTGCCACCTGCCGTGATTTTCCAGTAGCAGTCCGAGTCCACGGCGTCCGTGGTGCGGTAGGTGCCGGGCTGGACGTCGGAACCGACCGACCAGGTGCCGTCGGTGACCTGCGACGCCTCGATCTTCTTCTCGACGTTCGTGACTGCCTTCTCGCGGGCGGCGACATCCGCTTCGAGGCCGGCCACTGCGTCCTCACGCTCCTCGAGCTCGGTCTCTCGGTCGCCATACGTCTCCACCTCACGCTCCAGAGTGGTGACGCGAGACTCGGCGTCGTCCTTCTGCCCGGTGACGGTTGCGAGGTCGCCGCTGAGCGCGTCGTTCGCGGCGTGCAGGGTGTCGTTGTCCTGCTTGCCATTGACGCCGTACGCGACGGCGCAGGCCAGCAGGATGCCGAGCCCGATCGTGGTGCCGCGGCGGCGGACGAATGATCCGCGGCTCGGACTGGTGGAGGCGGTCGGGGTGATGTCATGGCTCATGATGTGTTCTCCGGGGTTTGGCACAGCGCTACGGGGTCGAGATGACGATGTCGAGGCCCGTGTTCGGGTGGTACGACCAGCTGGCAGTGAAGGAGTCCCACGAGTCGGTGACTCGTCCGTCCAGGGCACGGGTCGAGTCCATGGTTTGTGTGACGCGCTCCGGCGTGTCGAGATGGGCCAGGACGCACACGACAGCCGTGTAGTCGACGCCGGTGGCGTCGTCCTCTCCCTGGGTGTCGAGGATCAGGGTGGTCTGCTCGTCCGCGATCTCACCGCCGGTATCTGCGACGTTGCACAGGTCGTAGGCATCGGCGAGGGGCGCCGACGACCCCGTCGGCGACGGTGATCCTGAGGGTTCGACGCCTCCGCTGCCGGAGCTGGCGACGGGTAGGGCGATGCCGACGACGACGCCCAGGACGAACGTTCCCAGAGCGATCGCCATCGTGGTGGCATGGCGTATGGGGGCTGGCACCGGGGCCGGCTGGACCTCATGACTGACGTCTGGCCCAGCGGGGCCGTCCGGTCCGCCGCCACGGTCGGACTGGTTCGCGGCGGGGAGAGGGAGGGCCTCGGACGAGGGCGGCGGCGGCAGGCTCATGCACGCAGCATCGACCCGGTCAGTCCCTGTGGTCACGGCAGTCATTGAGAACCCGGGGTATCGGCCGGCGTGGTCGTGCGCCGGGCTGGAGCCGGGTGGTAGGTGGCCTGCAGGGCTCATTGCGGTGACGGGTGAAGCATCGATTGCCGCGCAGGGCGCCGGGACGGGCGGACCGCACGGTCCGCCCGCCCCGACGACCTAGGGCCGTAGCCCGAACTACGGGGTGTGGATGTCGGGCCAGGGGTAGCTGCTGACCTCGCTGCCGATGTGGAAGCTCGGGTGCGGCGGCTGGTTGTAGGCGGTGTTCTGCCAGGCGATCGCCACGCGGTACTGCACGTCGTGCATCAGCGTCGCGATGCGCAGGTTCGTCCTGTGCGGCGTGGCATAGATGCGCAGCGCCGACGAGTCACCGGTCCGCCAGACCACCTCTTCGCGCCAGTCGCCGAACAGGTCCGCCGAGAGCGACGGGTTCGACTTGGTGCCGTTGTTCGATGCCACGTTCGAGCCCGTCAGCAGACGCCCGTCCTGGTAGTCGTCGATGTGGGTGCCGTCGAGCAGCTCGCGCTCGCCGTCGCCGTCCCACCAGGCCAGGAAGTTCGCCGAGCTCGGCTTGGCGCCGATCGAGCTTCCTGAGGCATTCCGCAGGCCCGACACGTTCGAGGACCAGAACTCGCCCCCGGGGTTGGCGGTCGTGACGTTCGCGGCCACACCGCGGCCGTTGTCGCCGTCAGGGCTGGTCTGGAACAGGACCGAGCCGTTCGAGCCGATGAGGCTGGAGGACGGGTCGCTGCTGCTCTCGTGCACCATGAACACCTCCTGACCCGCGCGGCTGGGCACGAAGTCCGAGACGTGGAGCGCGTCGCCGTGGCCCATCCGCGAGTTCCACAGCGCGTTGCCGTCCGAGCCGACCACCATCGCCCCGTAGACCACGTCCTGACGGCCGTCGCCGTTCAGGTCGGCGATCGACAGGCTGTGCGCGCCCTGGCCGCGGTACTGCGAGCCCTCGACGTCGGAGTCGAAGATCCAGCGGGTCGACAGGTTCTGGCCGTCGAAGTCCACGGCCCAGATCACCGAGCGCGTGTAGTAGCCGCGCGCGAAGATCATCGACGGCGTGGCCCCGTCCAGGTACGCGGTGCCGGCCAGGAAGCGGTCGACCCGGTTGCCATAGCTGTCGCCCCAGCTCGACACGTTGCCGCGCGGGGGCTGGTAGTCGACGGTGTCGACCGCGCCGCCGGTTCGGCCGTCGAAGATGGTCAGGTACTCCGGTCCCGACAGGATGTAGCCGCCGCTGTTGCGGTGATCGGCGCCGGCGTTGCCGATGACAGTGCCTCGGCCGTCGCGCGTGCCGTCGGCGGTCTTCATGGCGATCTCGGCATCGCCGTCACCGTCGTAGTCGTACACCTGGTACTGCGTGTAGTGCGCCCCGGAGCGGATGTTGCGCCCCAGGTCGATCCGCCACAGCCGGTCTCCCTCGAGGGTGTAGGCATCGATGAGGTGTTGTCCGTGTAGCCGGACTGCGAGTTGTCCTTGGCGTTGGCGGGATACCACTTGACGACGTACTCGTAGTCGCCGTCTCCGTCCAGGTCGCCGACGCTGGCGTCGTTGGCCTCGTAGCTGCTCGAGGGCCGGTCGATCGGGATGTCGAGGTAGCCGCCGGAGCTGAGCTCGGCCTCGGCGCCAGAGCGCGACCCCTCGGAGCCGCCGGTGACGGCCGCGACGGAGTAGTTCCCGTCGCCGCTGGTGTCGAGGTAGTTCGTGGCACCGGTGATCGGCGACGAGTTGAGCTTCTGGCCGTCACGGTAGACGTTGAAGGCCACGTTCTCGTCGTCGGTGCCCAGCAGGCGCCAGCTGACGAGGTTGCCGCCCCCCGAGGGCACGACGGCCACGCCGCGAGTCAGGGCCTCGACCTCGTAGACGCCGTCGCCACCTCCGGGCTCCTCGGAGCCGCCGGTCGTGACGTCCAGGTAGTCGATGTTCGCCAGGCCGTCCGCGCCGGTGGCCTGCAGGCGGACGGTGTTGGAGCCCGGGTCGAGCTGTGCGGTGACGGTCTGGGTCGTCCAGCTCGTCCAGGCGCCGGTGGCGCCGAACTGCGCGGTCCGCACCGAGGCGCCGTTCACGACGACCTCGCCGGGCCTGCTGTCCGTCCCGCCGTTGGCGTAGCCGAACACCAGGGTCATCGTGCCCGCTGCGGCGGCGTCGACCCTGAGCTCGAGCGTGGCCCCGACGGCGTTGTCGGTGTTGCAGAACCCGCTGCCCGAGTGACCGGTGTGGTTGGACTCGATCACGCCGTCGCAGACGGCGCCACTGCCCTCGGCCTCATAGCGGATCGGGTCGGCGTAGGCGGTGTTCAGCGCGAGGGCGCTCGATGCGACGACGGCGAGACCGGAGAGCCCGGCCACGAGCGCCACTCTTGTTCTTCTTCGTATTGACATTGTTTCGCTCCTCAGTGAGGTGGCTCGGCCGTCTCTGGCACGGCCGAGGGTCTGGCGAGGCGCGGCGACGGCAAGCGGGCTCCATCGCCACGATGTCATCGGACACCGATTTGAATCGTTCAAATCGGCGTTATGGACGGTAGGGTAAGCGTTTGCCCGGTGTCAAAGGAATCGCACCTGCTTAAACGGTTCAGGCGACGGATCACAGGTCCCGGGCCGGCGCGCTGGCAAGCCCCGCCGCGGAGCTTTCCTAAGCCTCCAGGTCACCACCCTCGCCGGATACCATCCCCCCATGCCGAGCCGCCTCGACCCGCCGCCGTCGATGCGGCCGCGTGACCCGCGTGCGCGCCGTCTCACGCGGCGGACCGGCTCCCTCGTCGCACTCCTGCGTGAGGAGCGCCGCCACACCGATGAACGGCAGCGCAAGGACCTTGCCGCCTGGCGCCGCGAGCTGAAGTCGGTCATCGCCGTCGAGCTGGTCGCAGGGCTCACGTTCTCGGTGCTCGCCGCCGGCGCGCTCGTCCTGTGGCAGGACCAGCGGGAGAACCAACGGCAGGCAGCCGCAGAAGCCCTCGAGGACGAGCGCGAGGAGCACGCCGAGGTCCTCGCGAACGTCCAGTACATCCGTGACGTGCTCGCCGAGGACAAGCCGAGGGACTTCCGCTACCTGAACCTGCGCGGCGCCGACCTCGGTGGTTTCGACCTGGGCTGCGAGGTCCGGGTGGTCGCCAAGGACGACGAGGACGCCATCCTCTACCCGCTCGATCCCGTGTCGCGCGCGGAGTGCGCGGACTTCTCAGGCTCGGACCTGACGGGAGCCAACCTCTCCGGGACGATGTTGACCGGCGCGCTGATGCACGACGTCACATTCGCCCCGCGACCGTCCGAGGACACCTACCTCGCCGGGGCCTGGATCACCGGGCGGATCGATGCCGACCTGGACGGCGCCGATCTCCGAGGGGCGGTAGTCCGCCTCGAGGAAGAGGCCACGACGGGCCACCTCGCCCTGAGGAACAGCACTGTCGAGGGAGGCAGGCTCATGGACAGTGGGTGGTGGCACAAGGACCGGTCGTTCGTCAGCGCGTACAACGTCTCGGCGACCGGGGCGCACGTTCCCCCCGGTACGGAGTTCGGCTGCATGAACAGCGACGTCGTCCACGCCGAGGTGTGCGACGACGTCGCCTGGGGATGGACCCTCGACCAACGCTACTTCGGCTGGCAGGAGCAGGAGAAGCTCTACGCTCTCCTCGGCTGCACCGTCGAGCCGGACGGTAGGTACCGTGACGTGGAGTGTCCGGACGAGAAACCCGTGCATATCGGTTTCAGCGACCAGCCGTGAGGGGTCGTGCTCACCGAACGGACCGTGACCGAGGCGACGGACCTTGATGCGCTCGCGCGGGACGCTCCCCACGACGGCGCCCCGTGCTCGTCGCGACCTCAGCCCGGGTTCCCCGTGGGAGCGAAGCTCGGTGCTGCCGCTTCCAGTCGTGGAGCGGCGATGCCGAGGCGCTGTGCTTCGGCGAGCGTGTCCCGGCAGACGGCGCGCGGTTCCTCCGCGTCGGGGTCGGTGTGTGCGCGGTGCGAGCGGCCTGCGAGGGGGACACAGGCCGTCGCCCACGTCAAGGCGGCCGCCGTCAGCGAGGCGGGAGCGCGGAAGAGGAGAGTGCTTCGCCGGTGCTGCCGGAGGTCGACGCCCCGTGCTTCCAGCAGCGGCAGGAGCTCTCGGGCGGTCAGCATCGCGTCGCGAAAGGCCCTGGGGGAGCCGATCATCTTGGACAGCGACCCGGCCTTCAGCCCCTGGGAGTGCATCCCGGCGTCGGCCGCGAAGTGGATCCAGAGCCATCCTCGGAAGTCGCGCTGTTCCCGCAGCTTGAACCCGGCGTCGCGGAAGACCTGCCGCACGTCCCGTTCGCGTCGGCTGGGCGGCCGGCCCAAGGTGCCGAAGATGACGGAGGGCAGCAGCGCCCCGCTGAGCGTTCCGTCTGCCCCGAACCCGCCGCCGGCCTGGGGGAAGCCCCACGCGAGCCGGTCGGCCGCGAGGGCGCCGACCGCGTCCAGCGGCTCCGACCAGACGTTGCCGAAGACGAGGACCGTGGCGTTGCCGAGCCGCGGCGCGAGAAAGTCGGCGGCCTCCGCGAGGCGGTGGTGTCCGACGCTGAGCACGATCAGGTCGAAGTCGTGATCCGGCTCCAGCGTCTCGCGGTACCGCACCGGCCACTCCTGAAAGACCTGCTGCCGTCCGACCCGGCGTCGCGCGTCGAGGAGGTCGAGGCTGACCGCATCGCCGTAGGACGCGGCGCGACCGGGCCGGACGTAGAACTCGACCTCGTGCCCTGCTCGCTCGAGAGCCCAGCCGTAGATGGTCGCGATCGTGCCGCGGCCGAACATCAGGACCTTCATGGTGCTCCATCCATCGGCTGAGCGGTACGAAACGGTATCGTACACTTGCGGATGTGCCGAGCAACCACCCGCCCCGTTCAAGGATGTCGTCCGAGCGCCTGTCCGAGGTGTTCAGCACCGTCCACGAGCTGCTTCTCGACGTCGGCTATGAACGGCTCACCCTGGATGCGGTGGCCGCCCGTGCTCGGACGAGCAAAGCGACGCTGTACCGGCAGTGGGGCGGCAAGCCCGGCCTGGTCATGGCAGCCCTGACGCACGACGACGGCGGGCACCCGGCCCTGTTCACCGACGCCGGGGCGACGTCGCTCGACGAGGCGTTCGCACAGCTGGCCCGGACCGACCTCGTGTCGGACCGCGACGTGCGCATGGGGTTCATGCTGCTGCACGCCGCCTCGTCCGACCCCGAGCTCGGCGCTGCGCTCCGCGAGCAGCTCATCACGCCGCGCGTGACTGAGCTGGCCTCCGTCTTCCACGCCGCCGCCGACCGCGGCGAGATCGTGCGCGACCCACCGCTGTTCCGCCGGCTGGCCATCTTGATCCTCACCGACCTCGCCTTCTTCCCCCTGATCAACGGCCACGAGGCAAGCCGGGAGGACCGCGAGGACCTGTTCCGGACCATCGTCCGTCCAGCGCTCAACCGCACGGATCACGACGACCCATCACCTTGATCTGCCGGAGGCGCAGGCCGCCCACGAGATCGGACGGTCGGTCGGCACCGTCAAGGCCACGAGCTCCCGGGCCTCGAACGGCTTCGCTGGCTCCTGACCACCGCCGGCTCCGGCTCCGGCAGCGAGCATCGCGGCTATGCCAGATCGGCTTGCTCTCGGCGGACGCCGGCCTGCGCGAGCTCGTGCGACTCGACCAGAACGTGGCGTGGAACCACTACGCCTATCTGTCCGGGGACACGCTGTTGTTCGAGTCGGGCCAGTGGATCGTGGCGCTCGACACGGACTCGCGCGAGGCCACGGTCGTCCGAGAGGATGCTTCGTGGATGGTCAGCGCGTTCGACGACGTCGTCCTCTGGGCCGACGGCGAGAACATCTACTTCCTGCGGCTCGAACCGCGGGACGGAGTCGCCGCGCCCGCCCTGACCAGGCTCGGGCCCGAGCCGGACGACGACGGGACCGCGTGGCTGGACGTCGCCGGCGCTGTGAACCGGGTCGTCTGGACCGAGCACGACGGCGCGGAGCTGGAACGTCTCCAGAACCGGGACTCGTGGAGCTACGGCGACCTGCAGCAGACCGTGGTGTACGCACGGACGTCGTGGTGACGGCGTCCCGGGAGTACCGGCGGCACGCGCAACACACTCCACCGAGCAGGCGAACCGGGCACGCGCAGCGCTAGCGACGAGGCCTACCGGCCGGTGCCACCTGTTTCGCGGTAGGAGCGAGGCCTCGCGCGGAGACTATGACGTTGCTGAGGACGATCAGCCCGATCCCGGTCCACTCGTGGAGGTCGAGGGACTGGTGGAGCAAGAGCCAGCCGGCAAGAGCGGCCCAGACGGGGTTGATGCTGGTGAAGGTGCCGAACATCTGGGCCGGGACCCGGCGCAGAGCGAGCAGGTCGGCGACATAGGGCGCGATGGAGGACATCAGCCCACAGGCGACCGCCAAGGTGATCGCCATGACGGTGGGGGTGTGGACGGCGAACCACACCACCAGGATCGGGGTCCAGGCGGTGGCGGTGATCAGGCTCGCTACGGCGGTTCCTTCCAGGCCGGGCAGGCGCTGGCCGAGCGTGCGGTTGAGCAGGACGTAGGAACCCCAGGCGACCGCAGCGAGCAGCGCCAAGGAGACGCCGATGACGTCGGTGGTGGGACCAGGGTTGGTCAGGACCACCACGCCGACGCCGGCCAGCACGGCGCAACCGATGTCGAGCAGCCGTCGCGAACTGGCGACGGCGACAGCTAGCGGACCAAGGAATTCGAGCGTGACGGCCAGGCCGAGCCCGATACGGTCGATCGCGGCATACAGGCTCAGGTTCATCGTGCTGAACACGACCACCAGGCCAAGGATCGGCCACCACTGGTCCCGGCTCAGGCCACGCAACCTGGGACGCACGATCGGCGTCAGGACGAGGGCGGTCACGATCTGACGTACCGCGACCACGCCCACGGCGCCGATGGCGGGGAACGCTGTCGCCCCCAGTGCCGCGCCCGTCTGGTTCGACGCCGAGCTGATGAGCATCATCACGATGCCCGCCCCCCGCTGACGGGAGGTCGCCGTCGAGGACGACAGCTGCGGGGCAGCTGCTGTCGATGGGGAACGGCCTTCCGGCGCGTCGAGGACATTCATGCGTCGACCGTAGGAGCGGACTAGCCATGCACCTAGTGCAGGATTCGACGCTGCCATACGCTCAGGTTATGGAGTGGAGTCTTCGAGAGCTGCGGTTCTTCGTTGCTGCCGCGGAGGAGGGTTCTTTTACCGATGCCGCGGCGCGGTTGTACGTCTCGCAAGCCGCGGTGTCGCGCACGGTGGCGGGGCTGGAGAGGACGGTCGGGGACCGGCTGCTGCGCAGGGTGCCGCGAGGATGTGAGCTGACCAGCACCGGGCAGCAGCTGCTTCCTCATGCGCGACGGGTCCTGTCCGAGGCGGCGCGCTTCACAGAGTTCTTGACGTCGCGCCACGGCACCCTGCGGCTCGGGTACGCCTGGGCGGCCCTCGGACGGCACACCGCGCCGTTGCAACGAGCCTGGGCCAAGGAGCACGAAGCAATCGAGCTGGAGCTCGTCCGGCACAACCTGCCGTCGGCAGGTCTGGCCGAGGGCCTCTGCGATGTCGCGGTCGTGAGACGGCCCGTCGACGAGAAGCGCTTCGAATCGATAGTGGTCGGGCTGGAACGACGCCTGGTCGCGTTCGCCTCCGACGACGCGCAATGGTCCAGGCGCCGCCAGGTGAGCATGACCGAGATCGGTGACCGGGTCGTGATCATCGATCCCCGCGTCGGGACGACCAACAGCCAGCTGTGGCTGGGCGACGACCACCAGCCCCAGTTCATCGAGGCCTCCGACGTCGACGGCTGGCTCGACGCCATCGCCGCGGGCCGCGGCGTCGGAACGACGGCCGAGGCCACTGCCCACCATCACCCTCGGCCCGGTGTCACCTACCGGCCGATCAAGGACGGACCGCGGATCGCGGTACGGCTGGCGTGGTGGCGAGACGACCCACCGGCCGGGCTCAACGATCTGATCAGCGCCGTCACCACGGTGTACGCGACCGAACGGTAGAGCGCAGGGCCGTGGAGACCGGGCCGGGTTACCGTCGAGGCTGCGATCTGGGCACGCCCTGGTGGCGCTGCCTCAGATCGTCCCCCTCCGTCGCAGAGGCCGGCTGGGTCAGCCCTGGTGGGGGCGCAAACCGATCTCGGTGAGCCGCCGGCCGCGGCGACGCAGCAGAGACTGGAACGACGAGGCGAGCGCTGATGGTGACCGGTCGGGCCAGCAGGCTCCGATCTGCCTGACTGCCTCGGGGTCGGTGATCGGGATCTCGGCGCACCCTGGAGCGCCGTGGGGGTCGCGTGGGGCGACGCTCACCCCCAGCCCAGCGGAGACAAGACCGCGCAGAGTGGCAAGATCGTCGCCCTCGAACCTGACCTCCGGCGTGAAGCCGGCGGCGGCCGCGAGGTCGTCGAGGTAGGTGCGCATGCCGTAGCCGGGCTTCATGCAGACGAACGTTTCTGAGGCTGTCTCCTCGAAGGTGACCTTGGCCCGGGTGGCGAGGCGGTGACCGCGCGGCACGACCAGCACGAGGGGCTCTGCGTGGAGCCGCAGGGTAGTGAGGTCGGAACGTTCCGCCAGGGGCGAGACGAGGGCGATCTCAGCAAGTCCGTCGTCCAGAGCCTCCAGGCAGCGTGGGCGAGAGGTCTGGATCAGCTCGAAGGTGACACCGGGATGGTCCTGGAGGAACGCCTTGACGAGGGCGGGTACCACTCGCTCACCCAGGGTGCTCTGGAAGGCCAGGGTGAGGGTGCCACGGGCGCCCGCCTCCTGGGAACGGACGGACTCGACACCGGCGGTGGCCGCGGCGATGACGGCCGCAGCGTGCGGCACGAGCGCTCCACCGGCAGGGGTGAGGCGCAGGGAACGGCCGTGTCGTTCCACGACAGGCACGCCGAGCTCCATGCCGAGCCGGGTCAGGATGCGGCTCACGGTCGGCTGCGGCATCTGGAGGATTTCGGCGGCCGCAGTGGCTTGGCCGGTCTCGGCGAGCGCGGCGAGCACCGGCAACATCGGCAGCACTCTGCGGGTCGTGGAATCCATGACCTCAGCCTATGCACCCATGCATACATAGGCGGAGTTAGATGCATTGGACGCACATGTTGGGCGTGCCTAGCGTGGCATGGCATGAGGGAGAAGAGGCGCGGCGACGTGATGCGCGGCCACACCCGGAACGGGTCGTACCGGCGTGTGTTGTTCGCTCTCGGCGCGGTGGGTATGACGACGTTCGCCCAGCTGTACTACCCCCAGGCGCTGATCCCGGCGATCAGCCGGGACCTGGACGTGACGGCGGCGGACGCCGCGCTGACCATCTCCGGCGCGACGGTCGGGCTCGCGTTGGCGGTGCTGGGCTGGTCCTGGGTCGCGGACCGGTTCGGGCGGGGGCCCGTGTTGAAGGTCGCCCTGATCGCCTCGGTCGTTCTCGGTCTGCTGGTGCCGTTCGCTCCGTCGTTCGAGGTACTGATCGGTTTGCGGGTCCTGCAAGGGGTGGCTCTGGGTGGGACGCCGGCGTTGGCGTTGACCTACCTGGCGGAAGAGGTCGATCGGCGCGATGCGATGGCGGCAGCAGGAACGTACATCTCCGGAACGGTGCTCGGCGGGCTCGCCGGACGGTTGATCGCCGCCCCGGTGAGCGGCCTGATCGACTGGCGTGCCGGGGCTCTGGTGGTCGCCGCGCTCACTGCTCTCGGGGCTCTGCTCGCGGTCCTGTTGCTGCCCGCTGCACGAAACTTCCGTCGGCCGGCCAGGTCCGGGCGCGGCTCACTGCGGGCCGGGGTGGCCGCCAGCCTGAAGAATCCGGCATTGCTGGTCCTCTACGCCCAAGCGTTCCTGCTGATGGGCGCACACGTGGCGATGTACAACTACTTGGGCTACCGGCTGGAGCAGCCGCCGTTCGACCTGGCGCCCGCAGTGACCGCGGTGATCTTCCTCGCCGGGCTCTCGGGCGCAGTCTCGGCCCGTGTCACGGGCCGGCTGGCGTCGCGGTACGGACGGCGACCTGTGCTGCTTTGGTCCTCGGCAACGATGGCAGCAGGCGCGGCACTGACGATCCCCGACTGGCTCCCCACCGTGCTGCTCGGCCTGCTGATCTTTACCACCGCCTACTTCTCGGCCCACACGATCGCCTCCGGCTGGGTCGGACCGACCGCGACCACCGGCACCGCTCAGGCCACGTCGCTGTACACGCTGTTCTACTACGCCGGTTCCAGCCTCGTCGGCTGGCTCGGCGGGTTCGCGTTCGATCTCGGTTGGACTGCCACTGCGACGATGCTGACCGCGATCGTGCTGACCGCGTTCGCGTGCGTCTGCATGACCCTGCTCGGACGTCGACGACTGTTCGGAGCAGTGCCCACCGAGATCGCTGCACCGCTCGTCCGCGCGAGGCCATATGGGGCCACCCGTTCACAGGCGGTCCACCTCTGAGGCTGGCGACGCCTCGCTTCTGCCGCCCCTACCGGCCTCATGCTTGTGGGTTCAGGCGTGAGCCGATGCCGGGCGCTTGCCGAAGGCGCGCATGGCGAGGGCGCCCACCACGGGCCCTGGTGCCAGGAGGAGGAAGGCGTACTGCCAGCCGACTGCGTCAGCCGCGATCGGGACCAGATTGATGGTCAGGACCGTGATGAGGAAGCCGATCGCAGTCTGCGCGGTCAGCGCCGTGCCGACATAGCGTTGGTCGACGACCTCGCTCAGTGCTGTCGAGAAGACGCCGGAGTCCGCGATCACTGATGCCCCCCACACCATCAGGAACGCGACCAGGGCGGGCCAGGGAGCCAGGTAGAAGAGGGGCGACAGCAGGCAGCACGATCCGCTGACGACGAGGGCGGTGCCGGCGGTACGCGCCCGGCCGAACCTGTCGGCTGCCCACCCGCCGAGGAGGGAGCCGGCCAGGCCTGCCGCGCCGATCGCCGTGAAGGTGAGGAGCCCGGCGGCCTCCCCGTGGGCCGGCGCAGCGGCGAGGATGAACGCCGCCATCCAGGTCCACAGGGCGTACAGCTCCCACATGTGCCCGAAGTAGCCGAGGTTCGCGTCCCGCGGCTGAGGCCGGCGGAACATCTCCAGGACGTAGCGCGGGTGCGGGCGGCTGCCGGAGGAGGTGTGCGGGCCGGAGCGGACCAGCGCGGTCGCGACGATCGCCGCCGCGACGCCGAGACCTGAGGCCGTCAGGAGCACGTTCTGCCACGGCAAGGTCCCGGACGCGTTGACCAGGTGCGGCAGGGCAGAGCCCACGGTGAGCGCTCCGACGAGCACGCCGAGCGCGAGGCCCCTGCCGGTGGACCCGAACCAGGACGTCATGAGCTTCATGCCGACGGGGTAGACCCCGGCAAGGAAGAACCCCGTGACGAATCGCAGCGCCACCGCGGGCCCGAAGTCGCTGACGAACAGGGCGATCGTCGCAGTAGCGGCAGCAGCGCCGGCTGCGGAAGCCGCCAGCAGATGCTGCGGCGGTAGCCGGTCGGGCAGGTTGAGCACCGCGGACGTGAGCGCACCAACGACGAAACCGAGCTGTACCGCCGCGGTGAGCCAGCCGGCTTGCGCTCCGTCCAGGTGCCAGGTCTCTCGCAGCGTCGGCAGGACGGCGGAGGCGGAGAACCACATGGCCATGGCGAGGACCTGGGTCGTCGCGATCAGTCCTAGCTGGGCGTATGGCCTGCGGTGCATAAGTCCTCCTGTGCGTGCACTCCTTCGTGCAGACAGATCTGTCTGACGCAGGCTATGCGCAGGGTCCCACTTTGTCGAACAGACCTGTCTGTCCGATACTGCGGTGATGGAAGCGAGCGAGGGTTCACCGCAGCCGGTCGAACGGCTGCTCGCCACGGCGGACAGGCTGTTCTATGCGGAGGGGATCCGCGCGGTGGGAATCGACCGGATCCTCGCGGAGAGCCGGGTGGCCAAGTCGACCCTCTACGCCCATTTCCGCACCAAGGAGGATCTGGTCGCGAAGTACCTCCACCGGCGCAGCGACACCACCAGGACGCGAGTGACGCAGGCGGTGGAAGCCCGAGCGGAACAGTCGCCGACGGCTCGGATCCTCGCCGCGTTCGAGGTCTTCGACGAGCTGTTCTCCGAGCCGGGCTTCCGCGGCTGCCCGTTCGCGAACGCCTCGGCCGAGTATCCGCACCATGCGGGGATCCAGGCTGCGATCGCCGACGACCGTGCCTGGCTTCCTGCGTTGTTCTCTCGCGTCCTGGCGCCCGTCGCAGGCGAGGCCGGCAGCGGTCTCGCTGCTGCGCTGGTGCAGCTGTACGACGGCGCGGTCGCCGGCGCGCACCTTGATCGAGCGGCCGACAGCGCCATCACGGCCGCGCGCACCGCGCGAGCTCTGCTGGCGGCCTACGAGATTCCCTGACCGCCCCCGGAGCTCGAGACGCAGAGCTCCTCTCTATTTCCGTACTGCGTCCAGGCGCCGGCACCCATGGGCCGAAACGCGGAGCGCAGGAATCGGTACGACGTCGCGTACCGATTCCTGCTTCTCGCCGAACTGCCTGGGCCTACTTGGTGTCCCGCCCTCGAGCAGCCGACTCGATGAGGTTGTCTCCTGCGAGAGCGTTCTCGGACTTCACGGCTTCGGTCCAGACGCTCGTCGTGGCGACCGCGGCCCAGTTGGAGTTCAGGAGGGCCATGATCGTCTCGTGCACCTGCTTTGCCGGTGCGGAACCGGCGGCGTTCACGATGTCGATGGCGCCGGTCGCATCCGACAGCACCTCGACGGTGATTCCGAGGGGCTCCGCCGCCGCGGCGGAACCGATGACACAGTTGTTCGTCATGTAGCCCACGATGGTGACCGTGTCGATCTGGCGCTCGCGCAGCCACTCCTCGAGGCCGGTGCTCGCGAAGATGCTGGCGAAGGGCTTCGTGAAGCGGTGCGCCGCGTTGTCGGCGCGCTTGGCGATCTCCGGGTGCAGCTCGAAGGTCGGCGATTCCGGGGCGAAGACCGGGAAGCCTGCGGGGGCCTGGTGCTGCACGACGACGGCCGGGATACCGGCCTGCTCGGCTGCGTCCATCGCCTCGGCGATGCGGGCGACCGATTCATCGCGTGCGGGGTACTGGATGGGCAGCAGTCCTTCGAAGTATTCCTGCTGGGCGTCGATGACGACCAGGGCGCGGCGGGGTGCTGGCATGGGATCTCCTTGGTTGGTGCGGCGGGGTGGACTCCGGCGGGTGCCGGAAGGATTCAGGGGTGCGTGGGCATCCCGTAGTGCGCGGCGAGGAGCTTGACGGTGCGCTCGTCGGCGCCGCGGGAGTGGGTGCCGAGCACGACCATGACCTCATCGACGTCGGTCTGCTCGTGAAGATCTTCGAGACGCTGGGCCACGGTCTCAGCCGTTCCGGCGTAGCTGCGGTTCGTGTACATGTCCAGGACCGCCCGCTCCTGCGCTGTCGCGGGATGTGCTGCGACGTCTTCGGGCGAGAGGAGTGTGTACGGTTCCCGCTTGAACATGCGCAGCATCGCCATCGCTGCGGTCGAGGCTTCACGCTTGGCCTCGGCGGCGTCCTCTGCGACCACCGCGCTCACGCTCACCAAGGAGTAGGGGTGGTCGAGCACCTCTGAGGGCGCGAAGTTCTCGCGGTAGACGCGCATGGCCGTGGTGACATCGGCGTCGCCGAACTGCAGTGCGAACGCGTAGGGGCGGCCGAGTCGTGCTGCGAGGTGCGCGGAGTACGGCGAGGACCCGAGGATCCACACCTGCGGGTAGGTCGCCAGGGCCGGCACCAGGTTCTGCGCGTTCTGCCATGGGCCGGGCACCGCGTGCACCTCGTGGTAGGGATGGCCGGCCGGGAAGTCGTCGGTGAGGAAGCCCAGCAGCTCTGCGACCTGCTGCGGGAAGGCGTCGTTCGCCCCGGCTCCGCGGCGCAGTGCCGCGGCGGTCGCGCCGTCGGTTCCCGGAGCCCGCCCCAGCCCGAGGTCGATCCGCCCCGGGGCGAGGGCGTCGAGCATCCCGAACTGTTCCGCGATCACCAGAGGGGCATGGTTCGGCAGCATCACCCCACCCGCGCCGAGTCGGATGTGCTCGGTCTCCGCGGTGAGCCGGGCGATCATCAGCGGCGGAGAAGCGACGGACAGGGCGGGCATCGCGTGGTGCTCCGACATCCAGAACCGGTGATAGCCGGAGCGATCCGCGGCCCTGGCGACGCGAATGGTGTCGGCGAGCCCTTCTTCGGCAGTGCGACCGACGCCGGGGCCGCCCCCGGTGTGTACGGACAGGGCGAACGGAGCGGAACCGAACATCGGAGCGGATCTCAAACCAAACCTCACTTCTCACGGCAATGATCGCAGTTTCGCGTGATGTCGAGCCTAGCAGCGGATCACGGTAAGTCAACGCTGTTACCATGAGAACCATGTTTGAGATGCCTCTTCCACCAAGCCCTGGCGCGCGGGAGCACAGCAGCATCGACCTGGTGAACAGCGAGCTCCACCTGCCCGGCGGGCGGGTCTACGACGCCCTGAGCACCCCCGAGGCGACGACCGCCTGGCTCATCGAGCGCGGCCTCGTTGGCGAAGGGGCGTCGTTGCAGTCGTACTGCCAGAACCGGATGGTCGGCCTCCGCGGCGACGTCCGGGAAGTCTTCGCGGCACGCGTCACGGGTGCCGCCGTCGATCCTCGGGCGCTCGCCGGGATCAACGCCGCCCTCGCCGCCGCCCCCCATGCGTCCCTGCTGCACTACGCCCCGGACGAGGGGTTCTTCCGCTCGATGGAGCACCCGGCCACCCGGCTCGTCGAGCACGCCATGTCCGTGGTCGCGGAAGACGCCGCAGCACTGCTCGCAAGCGACGCTGCTGGGCTGCTGGCGCAGTGCGAAGCGGAACCGTGCTCGCGGTTCCTGCTGAAGACCCACGGCCGCAGGCAGTGGTGCTCGACCCGCTGCGGAGACCGGGTGCGCGCCGCGCGCTCGTACGCGCGCAAGAGAACGCAGATGAACCCGATGCCGAAGTGACGGAAGCCGTGACGGAAGTCCAGGCCAGAAACACTCTCTGACTCGGGCTCCCGCATCCTGAGCGGGCGACGGGAATCGGAGCCGCGCAATGAGCTTGGAAGCCCTGCCGGATGGCGTACTAGGCGTTCGCGGGCGTGAGCGTGTCGAGGACCTCGTCCCACGGGAAGCCGTCCGCGGCGCCCGCACCCGACCTGTGCGGCTCGCGCGGGTCGATCATGACGTTCACGCCCTATTCCTTGAGGGCGCGGCGCGAGCGAAGCCTGCTCAGGTTCTTCGTCTTGTCAGGTCGTCAACGAGAATCGGGCAGGCGGTCGTCGAACGTTCCGAGTGGTCCGAGGTCGGTGCCATCGATCTGGGCGGCGGTCGATCGAGCAAGTCCGACCAGTTCGGCCATGGGTACGACAGCGCGGCTGGTGGCGCCGAGGTCTTCGTGAGCTTCCTTGGTCCAGAGCGGCGGGAAGAAGTTGAGGCCACGGTCACCATTCAGGCTGCGGGTCTCGGCGCCCCATCCTTCCCATCGAAGCCCGTCCGTGAAGTCGGTCAGGCCGCCGTCGAGCACCCAACCGAGCCAGGCGGCATGTCCGCCCTCGAGCCGTTCCCACTGGAGCGTGTCGGGAGCGAGGTAGATCATCTCGCCCGGCCTTCCGGGTCGTGCGACGGCTTCAGGATCGTGCCCGTTGAGGACATAGGTCCCGCCCAGGACGTCGTGAGCAACAACGAGCCCGTGCGCCGGGAACCATGTGTCCCTGGGAGTCGGCGGGAAGCCGTTCACCGCGGCCAGGCTGGGCATTCGGCGAGGTTCACCCAACGACGGACTCCCGTAGACGCGCAACCAACCGTTGTCGATCAGGAGTCCGCCACTATGGACGACGACAGCGCCGAGGTAGGACCTGGTCGTTACCTGGAGCTGTTCGAGCGTGCGACGGCAGGTCGTCTCGTCAGGGGCGAGAACCTCGACAGTTGCCGACGCCTCCCTGGCCAGGCGTTGTAACTCTGGCCAGGCAGGTTCCTGCGTGGCGGTCAGGTTCTCGAACAGTCGCACAGGCTGGATGGTAGTCCCGCAGCGCCGACGCTCCGGGTGCCGAGCGACCTGGAGGCTAGCCTCGGAGAGCCGTCAGTCGTAGTCCCAGGGGAAGTCTGCGTGCCACCAGCGGTGGTAGTGGTCGAGCTGGACTGGGAACTTGGCAAGAATGCGTCGGTCGAGCTCGCGCACGAGGGCTCTCAGTTCCCGTGCGGGGCGGCGTGGCAGGCGGTGGATCGTTCGCTCGAGCAGGTCGCGATCGTCGAGCGGGCTGCCGCGGCACTCCCTTGCTCCGCAGCCGTACGCTCGTCTGCTCCACGGATTGCGGGTGCGGGCCTCGCGGTCCCAGTTCTGGAGTGCGGCGAAGACTTCACCGGGCAGCCTCTCAGCGAGGCTGATCGCCGCGTGGGTGGGGCCTGAAAGTCGACGATCCTTGACGTATCGCAGGAGGAGTTGCGTAGGCCGGTACGTGCGGAGTCGACGTGCGGCGAGTCGCCGCACCTGAACCGGGCGCCTACGCGGCATGCCCTTTCGTGGTGGTCATGGCGCAGATCCTAGCTGGGCCAGCGCGCCAGAATGCGGGCCTGCTCCTCTCGGTGTTAAACGAATCAGTTCGGCGGCAGGGGTGCCACCTCGGACCCTGCCCCGCATACGGTGACGACCTTCCGGCTTTGAAAGCGCTCTCACCGAGGAGTCAGCGTGAAGACAAGACAGCAGCGACGACGTCGTCCGATGGTCGCGGCAGTGGCATCGCTCGCCCTCGTGGGTGTCGTGATGCCGGCCACGGCCCAGGCCGACGACGGCACGGAGATCCTGACCAATGCCACGTTCGACGGCGGCATGGCGCCCTGGTGGGTCGCCGGCGGTGTCGAGCTCGCCGAGACGGAGGCCGGCATGTGCGGCGTCGTGCCTGGTGGCGGCCAGCAGTGGGACGTCATCGTCGGCCAGAGCGACGTCTCCGTCGCGGCCGGCGAGACCTACACGATCGGGGTGACGGCGAGCGCGGCACCCGAGGCGTCCGCCCGCGTTCTCGTGCCCGACCCGGAGACCGAATGGCCTCCCCTGTACTACGCGGACATCACCCTCAGCGCGGACGGGCAAGCGTTCACCGAGGCGTTCGAGCTCGCAGCCGACGCCGAGACCGAGGTCCAGATCCAGCTCGGCGGCAACGTCGAGGACTTTGAGCTCTGCCTCGACGAGGTCTCGCTCCTCACCGGCGGTGAGGTCGAGGAGTACGAGCCCGACACCGGCCCCCGGGTCCGGGTGAACCAGGTCGGCTACCTGCCGGACGGTCCGAAGCGCGCCACGCTCGTGACCGACGCGACCGAGCCGGTCGCCTGGGAGGTCGAGGGGCCGGACGGCGCCGTCGTCGCCTCCGGTGAGTCCACACCCGAGGGGCTCGACGAGTCTGCCGGCCTCGACGTGCACACGATCGACTTCTCCGACGTCACCGCGACCGGCACCGGCTTCACCCTGGCTGCGGACGGCGAGGTGTCCTACCCGTTCGACATCTCCGCCGACCTCTACGACCAGCTGCGTGCCGACTCGCTCGGCATCTACTACACGCAGCGTTCCGGCTACGAGATCGTGCCGGTCGAGGTGGACGGCGAACAGCTGAAGACCGAGTACGTCCGCCCAGCGGGCCACGTGTCCGAGTTCGGTGGCGGCGACGTCAACCAGGGTGACGTGAACGTGCCCTGCCTGCCGCCGAGCGGCGCCGTCGACCACCAGGGCAATCCGCAGCTGGGCGGCGACGACCACTACGGCGAGAACGGCTGGGCCTGCCCGGACGGTTACGCCATCGACGCGTCCGGCGGCTGGTACGACGCCGGAGACCATGGCAAGTACGTCGTGAACTCCGGCATCTCGGTGTACCAGCTGCTGTCCGCCTACGAGCGCACGCAGTACGCCGACACGGTGACCGATGGCGCGCTGGGCGACTCCACGCTGGTGATCCCCGAGCGGGACAACGGCGTGCCGGACATCCTCGACGAGGCCCGCTGGAACCTGGACTGGATGCTCAGCATGCAGGTGGCCGACGGCGTCGAGATGACGATCGACGGACAGCAGGCCGATGCAGGCGGCCTGGTGCACCACAAGCTCCACGACATCGCCTGGACCGGCATGAACACCCTGCCGAGCGAGGACCCGATGCCGCGCTACGTGCACCGGCCCTCGACGGCGGCGACGCTCAACACGGCCGCCGCAGCCGCGCAGGGCGCCCGCCTGTACGCCGAGCACGACGCGGCGTACGCCGACGAGCTGCTCGCCGCCGCGCGGCGCGCCTGGGACGCAGCGGTCGCCCACCCGGAGATCTACGCGCCGGACACGAACAGCCTCGACCCGAATCCGGGCGGTGGCCCGTACAACGACACCACCCTGGGCGACGAGTGGTACTGGGCGGCCGCGCAGCTGTTCCTTGCCACGGGCGAGGCCGAGTTCTCCGACGCCGTGCTCGCCTCGGAGTACCACGTCGGTGGCACCGAGGGCGACATCTGGCGAGCCTCCGGCTTCGACTGGGGCTTCACCGCGGCGGCCGGGCGGCTCGACCTCGCGACGGTGCCGAACGACCTGCCCGGGCGTGCGGACGTGGTCACCTCCGTGATCGAGGGGGCTGACGAGTACGTCGCCGTGCAGCAGGACGAGCCGTTCGGTCACGCCTACCACCCGGGGGACTACGGCTGGGGTTCGAACCACCAGGTGATCAACAACGCGGTGGTCATCGCGACCGCGTACGACCTGACGGGCGAGGACCGCTATCGTGCCGCTGCACTGGAGTCGTTCGACTACGTCCTGGGTCGCAACGCGCTCAACAATTCCTACGTCAAGGGGTACGGGACCAAGTACTCGGAGAACATGCACAACCGCTGGATGGCATCGGCCGGCCGCCTGCCGCCGCACCCCGACGGCATGATGGCGGGCGGTGCGAACTCGGCGATCCAGGACCCGGTCGCCCAGGAGAAGCTGCAGGGCTGCGCCCCGCAGTTCTGCTACATCGACCTCGTCGACTCGTGGTCGACGAACGAGATGACGATCAACTGGAACGCGCCGCTCGGCTGGCTCGCGTCCTGGGCGGACGACATGTCGGACGCCGGCTCCGGTGACCACTGTGGGGGTCACCATGGCGGTGGCCACCACGGCGGGGGCCACCACGGGGGCGGTCACCACGGCGGTCACCCTGGTGGGGGTCACCATGGCGGCGGTCACCGCGGCCGTTAGGGCCGACGCTCGGTAGGACCGCCGAGGCCGGGTACCGGACCATGTGTCCGGTACCCGGCCTCGCTCATGGCGCGTGGATCCAGGGGGTGATCACGTCGTTGACCGGTCGAGTCCGGGTCCATAGCATGGCCGCCAGGCGTTCAGGACCCTGCGGACCGATCCGAGTCGACGGAGACTCCGTGATGCTCGCCCGCGGAGATGACAGCGCTGACATCCGCCGCCGTCGGGCCTGGTCCGGACACCACCGAGTGACCTAGCACCACCGAACGAAGGAGCGAACGATGAGGTTCACCAGAGTTGCCGGTACGGTCGTCGCGCTGGCCTGCGCGCTGGGGGCATCGGCCCCCGCCGGTGCGCAGGACCGCGGTGCCCCCGAGACGTCGCAGCGCACGCAGGTGCAGCGGGCGGTCGCGTCGTACGACGCGATGCAGGAGTACATGGCCGCGGACGACGGCTCCGGCCTGTACCGCGAGCGGTACCCGAGCGGGGCAGAGGACCGCCCCTACTCGTTCGAGTGGCCGCACTCCCAGGCGCACGTCGCGACGCTCGACCTCACCGGGCTGCCCGGGGCTCTGGGGCGGTCGTTCGAGGACGATCTCGCGGACGACGCCCGCGGGCAGGAGCACTTCTGGAACGCCGACGGCGGCACCACAGGGCTGCCCGGCTACGACTCGTACCCGCGCGCCCCGTACGGCGACGGCGGCGACATGTTCTACGACGACAACGAGTGGGTCGCGCTCGCCAAGGTGCAGCAGCATCTGGCGACCGGCGACGAGGCAGCGCTCGAACGTGCGGAGGAGATCTTCGAGCTCGTGGTTTCCGGGTGGGACACCGACGAGTCGCACCCGGCGCCCGGCGGCGTGTTCTGGACCCAGGCCGACTGGAGCACCGACCGCAACACCGTCTCCACGATGCCCGGCGCGCAGCTCGCCACCCGCCTGTACATGATCACCGGGGAACGGCACTACCTCGACTGGGCGCAGCGGATGGTCGGGTGGACCGACGAGCACCTGCTCGCACCGAACGGCCTCTACTGGGACAACATCAAGCTCGACGGGTCCATCGACCGCACGCAGTGGTCGTACAACCAGGGCGTCCCCCTTGGTACCTTCACCCTGCTGTACGAGGCGACGGGCGACGAGCGCTACCTGGAGAAGGCGGAGGCGATCGCGGCGGCGTCCTACCGCTACTACGTCACCGAGGGGCGGCTGGATGGCCAGCCGATGTTCTTCAACTCCATCTGGTTCAAGAACCTCCTCCTTCTGGAGTCCGTGACCGGCGGCACGACGTACCGGGACGCCATGGCGGACTACGCCGACCACCAGTGGCGCACCGAGCGTGAACGCACGACCGGGCTGTTCAACGCCGGGGACGAGCACACCGAGCTCCTGGAGCAGGCGGCGATGGTCCAGATCTACGCCACCCTCGCTTGGCCTCGTGAGCGGGCGTCCATCCTGTACTGAGGGCGGGGGACTTCCGTCCAGAATGCGCGAAGCCCAGGTCAGAAACCATCTCTGACCTGGGCTCCGTGCCTCAGTTGAGCGCGCGCGTCGAGGCCGGGATCACGCCATCGGCGTAGAGGCTCTTCGCCACGTCCTGCAGTGCTGTGAGCGCGACACGCTGCGTGGTCGGCCCGTAGGAGATGCGCGCAACACCGAGGGCTTCGTACTCGCCGGCGGTGAGCGCGCCGGGCAGCCCGATCACGCTGATCTTGCGATCTCCGATGCCCTCGACCAGCTGCCGCGCCACGTCGGCACTGAGCACGCCTGGCACGAAGACGACATCGGCGCCCGCCGCAAGGTAGGCCCGTCCGCGATCGATCGCGTCGGCGATCGACTCCTCGACGGGCCGATCGCCCGCACGCACGAACGCGTCGGTGCGTGCGTTCAGCGCGAAGGGCACTCCCTCGGTCGCGGCCGCGGCGACGATCGCCTCGACGCGCGCAGCAGCTTCCGCGACCGGACGCAGCCGGTCCTCGACATTCGCGCCGACGATACCCACGTCGATCGCGCGGCGCGTGGTCTCGGCCGGATCCTCGTACCCGTCGTCGAGGTCGGCTGAAACCGGCACGTTGCCCGCCGCCGCCACGATGCGCCCGACCATGTCGAGCGTGAGCTCGAGCGGGATAGTCCCGTCCGGATACCCGAAGCTGGCGGCAATCGAGTGACCCGCAGTGGCCAGCGCCTTGGTCTGGGGAAGGGCGAGGACCGCCTTTGCAGACACGACGTCCCACACGTTCACGACCCGGAGGATCTCGGGCGCCGCATGCAGCTCGCGGAGCGTGCGCGCCCGGTCGGCCCGTGACGCCTTGTGCTCGTTCGATGTCTCCGATGTCTCCGATGTCATCGAGTCAGAGTAGCTGGATGAGCGCCGGATCGAGCTGCTGGAGCAGGCGGCGATGGTTCAGATCTATGCCACCCTCGCGTGGCCGCGCGAGCAGGCGTCCATCCTGCACTGAGACCTGGCAGCAAGCGGCCTCGCCGTCGAACCACGACGAGAAGAGCCGAGCTGGTAGGACCAACACATACCTCCCGGCAACGGGGGACGAGGTGCGGTGACGACCAGACCGGCACGCTCGACCTGATCGACGGCGAGGCGCGCCCCAGCTGAGGATTTTCCCGGTCAGTGCTGGGCGTCCACCGTCTCCAGCGCGTTCTTGTACTCCTTGAGGTCGGCCCTCGTCGCGCCCACGTCGAGGCGCACGGCTTCGATGGCGACCAGCAGGTCGCCGACCGTGCCACCCCCGACGATCGGGTCCTCCAGGGAGACCGAGCCCGCCGCGACGTTGAGCCACAGAGCGAGCAGCTGCCGGTCGAAGACGTCGACCCACTCGTCGTGGTTCGCTGCCCACAGCACCTGTTCGGCGTCGTCCAGCGTGGTCAGGTCGACCACCTCGTCGAACACGTCGCTCTGCGCGCGCGTGCTGATGAGGAAGCACAGCAGCTCGTCGGTCGTGTAGTCCGGGTTTCTGACCTGCCGGTACTCCGACGACCAGTACCCGGCGCCGCGAGCCACGGGCTCCGGCGTGGGCTGCTCGCCGCTCGGCGTGCCGTAGACCTCGAGCTCGTAGAGGGAGAAGCCCCACTGCGTCGCACGCTCGGTGGCGTAGAGGCGCACGTACCGGCCCGTGCCCGAGACGCCCAGGTCGTCGAACGAGCCGTCACCGTCGGTGACGGTATGCACCGTGGTCCAGGTCTCGCCGTCCGGTGAGGTCTGGATCTCGTACCCCGACGCGAACGCGGTCTCCCAGTCGATCACGACGCGGCTGAGGTCGTGGCTCGCGCCGAGGTCCACCGCGATCCACTTCGGCTCGCTCCACGCGCTGCCCCACCGGGTGCCGGCGTTGCCGTCCACCGCCAGGTCGCCGGTGCGGGCGGGGTCGTCGATGCTGGACGTCGTCACCGGTCGGCCCAGCGTCAGCGACTCGCCCTCGTCGGTGCACTCGTCGCCGTCGTCCTCGGACAAGTAGCAGCGCAGGTACTGGTAGGACTCCGCAGAGGACTCGAACGACGGCGCGTAGTCCCACTCGTAGGTGTAGTACTCCACGTACGGCTCGGCTGCGGCGATGATCGCCGGAAGGTCGAGGTCACCGTTGCCGAGGGCGACCTGCCTCGGGTCGCCCTCGGCGTCGACGTTCACGGCGTCCTTGATGTGGAGGAGTTCGATGCGGTCCCCGTACTCCTCGATCCACGCCGGGACGTCGATGCCGGCGTCCGCGGCCCAGCCGACGTCGAGCTGGAACGTGACGTAGCGCGGGTCGGTGTTCTCCTCGATGACCTGCCAGGCGCTGACCATCTCACCCGTCTCCGGGTGGGGATACCGCGTGGTGAACTCGCTCTGGTGGTTGTGCAGCACGATCTTGTTCGCGCCGTTCTCGTGCGCGTACTGGCCGAGCCGGTTGACGTACGCCGCGGTCGCGAGCGCTTCCTCGTAGGTGCCGTAGCTGCCCGCCATCCCGCCGGTCCCGATGTAGTCCTGGCCCAGTGCGACGGCGTAGTCGACCGTCTCGGGCCACGTGTTCCAGTCCGTGCTGCCGTGGCTCGAGGACACCTCGAGGCCGTGCGCGTCGAGGATCGACTGGTACTCGTCGACGGGCATCGAGTAGGGCTGGCTGAACGGCTCGATGTTGGTGAAGCCGGCATCGGCCACCTCGCCGAGCACGCGGTCGATCGTCTCCGGGGACGGTGTCCCGGACCCGAGCTCACCGACGTGCGTGTACAGCTGGATGGAGATCTTGGAGTCGGGGAGCCCGTCATCCTCTCCGCATGCTGCGGCCGCCGCGGTGGTCAGTGCGGGGGCTGCGACGGTGGAAGGGGCGGCGACGGCCGGGGCCGCGGCGAGCGCTGGCGCTGCGGCGAGCGTGCCCGCGAGGAGTGCACCGCCCGTCAACGCCGCGCTGAGGCGCCGCGCGCGAGGCGAACGTCGTGAGATCTGCATGGCTGCTCCGATTGACGACTCTGTCGATTTATGGCGACGACCATGCGACTTCTGTCACCATGTGGGCAAAAGCAGTTTGGTGGTCGGCCGATACCGTGTCAAGGGCGGGTGAGCCCGGGCCCTCTCGACGGGTGGTCGAGGAAGGCAGTGCGCCACTGGTGATCGACACCGGCGCCTACCTCCGACCGGACGGCTCGTTCTCCTACTGCTCGACGTCGAGACCGTCAACCCGCCCGCCGACGTCGCCGCCGCTCTGGGCCTTGCCGATGGACAACAGGCGGTTCCCCTGACGATCCCGGCCAGCGCGTCGACTGTCGCATCGTTGTCTCACCTACGTGCGGGACGGCCCTGGACCGGGACGGGACACGGTCTGGGCCATAACCTCGACGGGTGGATGAGACGCGTGAGGACGATGTGACGTTGCGGTCCGGGATGCTGGATCGTATGACGGCGATGTGGGGCCGCCCGCTGGTCGAGGACGTGGCCGGTGCGATGACGGCGGTGCCCCGGCACCTGTTCGTCCCCGAGGTGCCACTCTCGGAGGCGTACGGGCTGGGCGCGGTGGTGACCCACCGGGACGCTCAGGGCGTGCCGACGAGTTCGGCGTCCGCGCCGGGCACTGTTGCGGGGATGCTGGAGCAGGCGCAGGTCCGACCAGGCCAGAGGATGCTGGAGGTCGGCGCCGGGACCGGGTACAACGCCGCGCTTCTGGCGCATCTGGTCGGGCCGTCGGGTTCGGTCACCACCATCGAGTACGACACGGAGGTCGCCGAGGCGGCAAGGAGGCACCTGGCCGCGCACAGCGCGGACCGGGTGCGGGTCGTGACCGGTGACGGCACTCTGGGCGCGTCTGAGGACGGTCCGTTCGACCGGATCCTGGTGACGGCAGGGGCGTGGGACGTGGCGCAGGCGTGGGTCGAACAGCTCGCTCCTGATGGGCGCGTGGTGCTGCCGCTGCGTCTGCGCGGACTCACGCGAGTTGTCGCCTTTGAACGCACAGAGACGGGGTTGCGGAGCCTGTCGGTGGTGGAGGACGGCTTCATTCCGATGAAGGGCATCGGTGCCGTGCCGGAGAAGAACGTCCCACTCGGACCCGGCCCGGACCTGACGCTGCGGATCGACGACGCAAAGCCGGTGGAGAGGGCGTTGCTGAGCGCATTGGACGGCGAGCCGGCGCTGGAGTGGACAGACGTCGTAGCGCCCTGGGCATGGACGCCGGAGCAGGATTTCTGGCTCGCGACTCTGCCCGGCTTCTGCCGGGTGTTCGTCAACGCGGCCGCTGTAGCGGCGGTACGAATTCCTCGCGCGAAGGACCCGTGGGGTGCGTGGGGCGTCTACTCGGGTGGGTCGCTGGCATACATGGCTGCGCGGCAGGTCGGCGGCACCGATGAGATGCCCATGCTGCAGGTCGGTGCGTGTGGGTTCGGGCCTGACGGGGCCGACCTTGCACGGCGGCTCACGGGCCGTGTCCAGTCGTGGCAGGAGCAGACGGCGGGCGGTGTCGCAGTGACAATCGACGCCCGCCCGCCCGCCTCGGCACCACTTCCGGACGAGGACGAGGCTTTGCTGGTCGTCGAGAAGGTGGACCACGTGTTCGTCGTAACCGCGGTCCGTACTCCGACGTCCGTTGAGGTGTAGCACCGCACGGAACACACAACGTCGCGCAGGCCTCGGGCTCATGCGATGAGCAACATGGCGTCCCAAGGAGTGGTGGCAGAGCGGGCGGGAAGCTCGGCGAGTTCGCTGAGGGTCAGTGCCACGCCTGCCGCACCAGTGAGGAATCCCGGGTTGTCGTGGCTATTCCCGTGCTCGACGTGGGTAACAAGGAATGGTCGTTCGCAATCCAGTGACTGCGTGAGTTGGGCCGCCGCGTGCTCAGCCATGTCGTGATCGACGCCGGTTGCGCAGCGCAGGACTCCGGCGTATCCGTGGCAGAGCGTGGGTCCTTCGGTGTCCCACGCCGCCTGCTGAGCGTCGAGCTCCACGAGCTCCACGAGGTCCGCACGGGCTGCTTCGGCCAGGGCATTGTCGTCGAGCGCACGTGCTGCGTGCAGCAGGCTGCGAGCGATCCCCGGTGCGCCGTAGCACCACGCGGTGCGCCGTCCGTGCCGAGTGGGGGTGGCGCCGTCGGCGAGTTCCCGGCCGGTGGCGTGGTCTGGCCAGCCATGGTCGTCGACGCGCCAACAGTCGAGCCAGGCGACAGCGTCCCGGATCGCAGTCTCTTGCCCGGCCGGCGGCATGGGCGATCGAGAGGAGCGCGAGGGGGCCGGCGACACCCAGGATGCGCGCTCCACCCAGCCCAGTCCCGCGCACATCGCGCTTGCCCGCCTGGCCAAGTCCGGTCTTCTGCGGATCTTCGTCACCCTGAACTTCGACCAGCTCATGGAGCGCGCGCTACGGGCGGAGGATGTCGAGCCACCAACCGAGTGCGGTCATCGACTATGGGCCGAGGACCTGCAATCTCGCGCCTGGCGTACTCGCTCACGTGTCGCTGAGGAGACGCGTCGCCAGTTCTGGGTCTAGGTCCCATTGGAGGCTGATCGTCAAGAGTCGATCGAGGTCCATCATGTCGACGGATGAACCCGTTACAGTGCCTGTTGCGATACCGGCGGCCAGAGTGTCGGAGACGCCCACCGGCTCGTCGAACTCTCCTTGAACGCGCTCACCAAGAGCAGCGACGTGGCGGGCGACGGCGTCGACAACCTGACTGTCGTCCAGTTCGGTGATCGAGTGAAATGCCGCTAGGAACCGGGACTGCTCCTGGTCAGCGAACTCCTGCAGGGACGTGACATCCGGCCGCCGTTCAGTGAGTGCGGCGAGACCAGACAGCCCTTGAAGCGCCTGGTGTGCTGCGCTCACCGCGTCGGTGAGTGGCGTGTCGTGGGGCTGGCCGAGCTGTTCGGTCCACGTATCGAAGAGTTCCGGATTGGGCAGAATAGAGAACTGAATCTGGCGTGCGAGGGCGCGCACTGGACGCCCGGCGACAAGTGGGACCAAGAGGATTGGCGGTCGACCGCCGTCAGAGGACTGATCGTACGTCTGGAGTATGGCGGTGAGTTTTGCGAGAGACTCGGCCCACTCGTGTATAGCTGACTGGCGCACGCCGATGGCGATCTGCTCAGGAGGCCATTCGTGGGCCGCAGGTTCGTCCATAGGACGAACCCAGACCTGGATGTCGAGCCCCTCATCGTGTGCGGCGGCCCGCAACTGCTCGATCCTCTTCGTGAGTTGTGCTGCGGCAGAATCCCGAGCACGGTCTGCTACACGGTGCAGGGCAGTCTTGTACGGACCTTCACGGGCTATGGAGACAATTGCTGGGGGAGTGAGATCGCCCCAAGCCAGCTCGGCAAGCACTGCGTGAAGGTCGGCGAGCATCTCGTCCATCTGCTGGAGCTCGAGCGGTGCAGCCTCGTCGATCAGGTCCCAGCGCTCGTCTTCCGTTGTGCGTGCGGCGAGTTTCCGGAGTGTGTCTCCGGTGAACCCGACCAAGCGGGCCCAGCCGGGGTCGAGGGACTGTAGTTCGGGCGTGAGGTTGTCCACGATGCCCTGGATCAGGGTATGCAGGGCATCGTTCCGGGGGGCTGGCGCTGTCCCGTCGGCGGCGACGCTGAACAGGTCGGCACGGTCGATCGGCAGTGTTAACTGTTCGGCTCGCGATCGCAAGGCCTGTCGCTGGGACTCAATCTCAGCTGCCTCCTCAGGGCGACCACGAGACACGCACCAGGCTCGTGTCAATCGGTCCAGGTACCGGCAGGCGTCGGCCACGAGGGTTCGTGCGATCAGTGCCCGTTCTGTCGGTTGCATTGCACCGGAGGTAAGGGCTGTGATCTGGGGTCGCATGCGGTTCCAGGTGACTGCGGTTGTCGCGTGGTCGTAGCGGCGGGAGAGCTGACTGATCCCGCTGGTGAGGTCGCCCATATGAAGGGGGACCTCTCCTGGGAGGAGCGCCTGAACGTCGACGGAGAGGCACTGAGGGAGGCATCGCAGCATGATCCGCGCAAAGGTGCGCACCACCGCATCGATGTCGGGGATAGCGCGGTTTGAAATGTGCATCAGACGGGCGTAGCCAACGAGTTCGTCGGCGCGTTCCACCACGCTGACCTCGACAAGGAACGGTGTGTGGGCCCGTAGCCGATTAAATACGGACTCTTGTCCGCCAGCGGCTTCGTACAGTGCCACGGCAGTCTCCAGCGACACATCCATCGCAGCGGCAAGGATATCGCCGAGCTGTTCCGCTGAGGCCGCAGTGAGCATCACGACAAGCGAGCAATCCTGGGGCCAGGGCCTGATCGCATCGGACAGGCGGAGATTTGTGCCTGCGAGTACCCCGAGGAGTCTCAGCGCGCTCGGTACGTCGCTGCAGGTCGCGAGGACGTCCGAGAGCTCGGCGATGCCGGCGGTGTGGACGAGTTCGTCTCGCAGGGGTGAGGGGCCTGACGAGTCCGGAGCGATCTCGGAGACCGCGGCGGTGATCTCGGGCCTCAGATCGAGGTCGGCCTTGTTCTTGAGGAGTGCAAGCTGGAGAGTCACCGACCGGAGTGCAGGCTGGACACCGTGCTTCTCGAGGATCAATGACCATCGGCTGGCGGTCTGCTGGAAGTCAACTATTCGAAGTGCCTGAAGCGTCGCAGTCCAAGCTTCTGGGGTGTTACGGCGTTCAAGTTCCACAAGGGACCGTGCGACAACGAAGTCGCTGAGCGTGGGAACGTCGCTCAGCACCCCGACGATGAACGACTGCAGTTGCACGTCGTCGAACATTGCCAGGATCGTCTCGACAGAGTCTTGGAGGGCCGGCGGCGGCACGTCGTGGACGGCCACCGACAACGCCGTGGAGCGCAGCTGGTGCAGGCCGGTCAGTTGCGTGCCGTCGATGTGCACGAGGTGCTCCTCGTTGAGACGCGCAAGAGCCTCTCGGAAATCTGAGTCCGGTGCACCGATCTGCCGCTGGACCGCTCGCATAGGCAGGTCGACTGCCCATCGGTGAGCAGTTGCGACCAGTGCGATGATCTTCAGTTCCGTGTCTCGCTGTTCTATGACCCGTCGGTGGACCTGTTCGGTCAGCACGTCCTGTAGCCGCCGACCTCTGGTCAGGAGGTGGGTGTACTCCAGGGTGAGACCGTTTGCCGCGTCGTACGCCTCTCGCCAGTGGGCGGTCGTTGTAGCACCGGAACGCTGGAGACCCGCGTGGATCTGGGCCGCGACCGCCTCGTCGAGCCGGACGTCGATCGTCGTGGACTCTGCAGTGCTACGCAGCAGCAGCAGATCTTCAGTTCGTACGGAACCGAGTAGGACGACATGGGGGACGGTCGCGAGCTCGCCACGCAGATGGTCCCAGGCTTGGAGCGCACCGGCGGCCACACCATCAACGACGAATCCGACCGGTGACCGACTTGACGGGCGGTACGCGCGTGCCAGGCGAACGATCGCGTTGACGTCTGTCTCGCGTAGCCGCCGGACGCGGTACCAGAGGATGTGGCGCGTCGAATAGGCAGCAGCCCACGTCACCGTCGACTTGCCGACTCCGGACGGTCCCGTCACAAGTACGGAAGTATCTCTCTCCAGGGCCGCCACGACTCGCCCGGTGACATCGGGGCGCGGTGTTGGCAAACCTGCTGCGATGTGACCCGGCTGGACAGCCACGCCCTCGTAGAAGCCCGGGCTTGCCAATGGTGAGTCGAAATCCGCTGGTTCGCACAACTCGTTCGTCAGCGCTTCCTGGAGCGCCTGCTGATCCAGGATCCCTATGACCTCGACGCAGACGCGCTCAATGGACGTGCGATCGAGCCCCTCGCGATTTGCGCGAGTGGCAGCAGCGTTGGCATCTGACCTTGCCGCTATCTGGTCCCTCAACGCCAGGACCACGGGCTCGGCTGACATCGGCAACAAACCGTGACGCGATGCGACAGCCCCACGCGCCTGTTCCGCGGCGGCTCGCCACGGAAGGACGAAAACGCTCACCAAGCGAGCGACCGACTCAATCTCGGGATCGGTCAGCCCTCGGCGGGAGCCCAGGCGGCGGAGAGCCACAGAAACGGCGTGGTCGTTCGGCAGCGCGTCAATCGGTGTGCCCCACTGAGCGAAGAGCTCCCCGTCTACGGGGCGTTCCAGCACGAGGACAGGTTGGCCAGAGATACCCGCCGCCTCCCGCCGCGCACGTCGTTCTGCAATATCAAGCAGATGTCCCGCGACCTCGGATGCAGAGAAGTCGCCGATGCGTTCCTGGCGAGACTTGACCTGTACGTCCCAGCTCTGGGGTCCCTCGCATGACAGGTCCTCATCGCCCTCAGGCACGACGCGGTCAAAATCGAGTGAGCCGTCTAGAAGCTGCCCACAAAGCCATGCACCTACAGCATCCTGGTAGTGGAATCCGCGGCCAGCTGTCGCCCCGGAGCGAGACTCTGTCCACAGAGCGGCAGCGGCTTCGCCCCCGACCGATGCGTCACTCCGGGTGCCCTGTTTCGTGACTGAACTCGGGTGCGGGGAGTTCGCCGCCACCGTCGTGCCATGTGCTGGTCCTTTCCGCGGCCGAGCCACAGCCCGCTTCGGGCCGCGCTTCCCGCCCTTTCCCGCCACCAGGGGATCGTCCCAGGTTTCCACGAGGCCGACCAGGCCATCCTCATGCCATCCGAGGGAGCGACTTTGCTGCCGCGCTGTCCGCGTCGGCACGGCGACCACGGAGCCGAGGGCGCCAGGGGGTCGAGCCGATCGTAGTCGCGCTGAACGCAGCCGACGTCGGAATGCGCATTCAGCGGGCTGGAAATGCTCAGACGAAGCCGGGCTCTCCCTCGCCGCCAGCTTCCGACGCAGCACTATGGGCTTACGCTGAGAGTCGACGGGCCAGCCCAATCAGCGCCACGACATCTTGCTTCCACCGTTGGGGACGGCGTCGTCGGGCTGGCGGTGTTTCAGGCCTGGGCTGAGGCGTGCACCAGACGGCGGACCCTAATTCTCCCGGCTCGCGAAGCACACGGGACCGTACCGCGCCGGATGCTCGGCGCACGAGTCAAAGCTGGGCTCTTGAATTAGCGCCGCGTCCCGCTGCTCGGAGACACCATTCCCACCGGCACCGGCAGATCGACACTCGTCCAGCGTTGCGGCTAGCTGCACAGCGGACCAAGGCGGGATGCCCGAACTGCCGTATTCGGGCGGACCTGGCCATACCATCGACGCATGGGGCAATGGCCAGATGACGGAGAGCTGCTGAGCGCGGTAACAAGAGCTGGATGGTTGCTGGAGCACCACGCACTCAGGGTGCTCGCTGCTAACGGAATGGAACCACACATCGGATGGGCGTATCAAGATCCAGATACTCCCACCATATCCCGTGAGCTAGACGTATTTTCCTACAAGGAGCTAATGTGCGACGAGCGTTCCCGAGTCACGGTAACGGCCCGGTTTCTCGTGGAGTGTAAGCAGAGCGCGTTGCCGTTCGCTGGGATCGGCTACGCAATGCCCGAGGCGCGGTTCGAGAAGAATCCAAGGCAGCATGCACTCCCGACCAAGGAGATCTGGTCAGAGAAAATGCAGGGCGATAATATGCTGGTGTCTCATTTCCCTGCTTGGGGGCTGATGGGATTTCGCGCTCTCGCAGTGCAACACGGAGACGACAACTTTAGACTGACTCAGCTGACGCGGCTTGAGCGTGAGCGGCAAGGGGCGTGGGGTGCCTCGAACAGTGGAATTTTTACTGAGCTGGTCTATCCGCTCGCAAAGGCGCTACTGGCATCCCAGGAACCTCTGCGCGGCAGGGTCGCACCACCGACCGGTGGTCAGCGATCTGGATGGGCAGAGTTTGGTCTGCACTTCCCCGTTGTCCTCATTGGAAGTCCCCTGTACGTCGTTGACGCTTCAAGTTCAGAATATAAGGTGCAACAGCGAAGTTGGGCGACGGTGGTCCGGCAACTAAAGAGTAAGAACGTCGACGGGCTCTTTGAATTCGACATTGTCACCGAAGATGGATTCGAGGACTATGTCGTCGATCGTCTGGCATTCGCTGCCGCCCTCGCAAAGCGAGTCGGGGAGGATCCGCTTGCGTATACCACCGAGGGTAGGCATCCGCGACAATGGGTTCCCGACGGGGTTTCTAATGTGCCCCCGTGGCAGCGGGACTGAAACCTCGTTCGGCGACTCGACGGTCTGTGCTCCACCGGGCGTTGCTCGGCGCCACGTTGATCGGCAAGCCGCGCACATATGCTGTACGTACCGCTGACGTCGCGGTCGGCCCGCCGTCGGAGGCGGCGTATTCAGGCTGCCGAGTCGGTGCGCTCCTGGATTGGTGGCCTCTTCACCCGCTCATCGGCTGAGGGTGGCAGCAACGCTCAGTACGCTCGGTAGCGTGACGGCAATCGACGCTGAACTGGAGAGCTGGTCGGACTTGAGTTCGGACGGCAGTTGGCCCACGCTCCTGTTGGGTAACGGTGCGAGCATGAACATTTGGCCAGCCTTCGGGTACGACAGCCTGTTTGAGAAGGCGACCCTCAGTGTCTCAGCACGACATATATTCGGGCCGGTTGGTACCAACTTCGAGACGGCGCTTGAGTACATCCAGCACGCGCGAGTGGTCCTTCAAGCACTGAGAAAGCCGGTTGACGCGGTGGGCGCGCTTTACGACGAGATTCGGGACAGTCTGTTCAACGTCGTCAACGATGCACACATGGAATGGGGGCTCCTTAGTGACGAGTGTGCCACCGTCGTAGCGGATGCATTGAAGTTTCACTCAGCGGTCTTCACGACTAACTACGACCTGCTCATCTACTGGTCCCTGATGAGTGGGGATCGCCAGCATCTGCAGGGTACGACGGATCTGTTCTCGGGCCAGGACGAGCTCAGGTTCAACCCAGGCTTGTTTGCGCGGACAACCTTTTACTACCTCCATGGTGCGATCCACCTGTGGCAGGACGATGACGGGGTAAACGGAAAGTGGGCCAGTCGAGAGGGTCGGAGTCTTCGCCAGATTGCATCTCAATACCGCCCAGATTCTCAGATCAGGCCACTGTTTGTGTCCGAGGGTACATCCGAGGAGAAGTTGCGGACCATTCGCCGTTCTCCGTACTTGAGTCATTGCCTCAATGCACTAACTGCCGACGCCGGCGACATCGTTGTGTTCGGCCACTCACTGTCGATTCAAGACAAGCACATTCGTGACGCGCTCCGCGTCGGGCATACGGCAGGAAGGCGCATTGCCTTTTCTGTCCGCCCTGGGGGAGAAGCGGCGGTGCAGCGGCGCAAGGCGGAACTCTACGATCAGTTCCGTGGGCTCCAGCCCCGGTTCTTCGATGCCACGACGCACCCGCTGGGCAACCCAGCACTAGCTGTGGACGCTCCCACGGCTGATTTCTAGCTTCGAAGTTCTCGGTGTCGGTTCTACGGCTGGGTCGGGTGCAGGGCAAGATCCGAGCGCACGCGCACGCGCCGCTCGTTCGACCGGCGCGCCATCGGGTACTGAACAGTCCTGCGCCAACTCGGAGACGGCTGGCGATCGTCGGCCTGGTTGCCTGCTGGCTCAAGCACTAAGTTCTGAGACATGCCCAACGTGCGGCTTGGCGACCTAAATGGACAGGACGAGCCAGACGACTCCACCAGCCCTGACGAGGACTCCTCCGTCGATGACGGAGAGCTCGTGTGGCACTACCGGGACCGGAAGACCACCGAATCTATCCTGACGCAGCATGCCTTCTGGGGAATGGACGTCGAGGGGTTCTGCGACAAGGGTGAACTCAAGAACGGCAACCAGGTGGTAGCTCGCGCCTGGGCCAAGCTGGTCGACGAGTGGGATCCCCGAGACGAGCCGGGCTACGACTGGGACGAGATCGGAGAGTGGGTCGAGCGGGCGAGCAGCGACCTGTTCGTCGGTAGTGCCTTCGCCTGCTGCTTCTCCCGCAACGGTGACATCAAGAAGCAGTGGGAGGAGTATGGCGGCAAGGACGGCTACTCGATCGGAATCCCGAAAGGCGTGAGGCTGCCCGTCGTGGGGCAGGCGCGCGAAGAGTCATTCACCTTCCACGATGAGCTCCCTTTGAGGTGGCTCTCGATGCACTACGGCGAGGAGCGGCAGCTCACCGCCGCCGAGCGAGGACTGTGGGGCTTCATCCAGGAGTGGGCAGTCGGCCAACCGGGCTGGAGCGACGAAGATTTCGACGGAACGCAGTTCTTGCGTGATCGGCTTAGCAGCATTTACACGAGCGCTGCCGCGACGATCAAGAACGAGATCTTTTCGTTCGAGGACGAGATTCGCTACGCCCTCTCCCGCTCCCACGTCAGCGGTGGGATCCAACAGGTCGGTGAAAGGAAGATCCTCCGTCTGACTGGTGCGACAGGCGCAGATCGCTTCGCGACCGACTGGGATCACCACGAGCCAGCGGTCTTCCAAGCCGGCTACAGCCTGCTGCCGATTCAGGCGGTCTACGTCAGCCCGAGGAACGACTTTGACGAGGCAAGGACGTGGCTCGCGGAAGTGTTGGAGACATCCGGATACGACGGCATCGACATTCGTCAGTCGGACCTGGAGTTGCGGTAGGGAGTCGGGGTTGCCTTTCACGGTGACTCGGCGATCGTCAGTTTGGCGACGAGGACGATAGGCACGATCAGGAGCGCCGCGGTGCTCGCCCTCGATCGCCCAGAGCCTGCGGGCGTCGGGCTGCCGAGCGCGCACCTGCGCCGGGCGTGGATGTAGCACGAGAGATTCAGGTCTTGACCCACCCATCTATTTGGCGCCCGAATGAGTCTGGTACCAACCCGATGGAATCCGGTACGATGTAGTCGGCGAGCAGCCGTTCGCCCTGGTGATTCAGGGCTTCCGCCCGAATCCCACCGACTTATCGTGGCGTCGATTTCTTGGCCGATTAGGTCCAGAGGTTTGCGGTTGTAATTCGGTCCACCCATTGTCCACTCAGGTGGGTGTGCCAGCCCAAATCCCCATAGCCGCTTTGCCTACGAGTCGATGGTCTCTGGGCTGGCTGGCTTAACCTCGGTATGGCGTCTCGCTCAAAGCGACTTCAAGTTTTCGCTCATCGCTTCCAAAGAATCGGCGGGGGTCGCCAGTGCTGTTTTGGTGATGGATGCGAATAGCCGCGGCACTGCGTTTGCCACCCGCGAGCGGGCCTAGTCGCACGGCTTCCACGAGTTCGGGTTCGGCATGGTGGTTTAGGCCGTCATCGTGGACTGGCCGTGCTTCGAGGTAGGTGATCAACCGATTGTCGCCGACGCGTACCTTCAGATTGTCGTCGGTAGAGAAGACCAAGCGCACCTCGCGCTCGTCCTCGTAGGCTGGGTTCTTGATATGCAGGGCCAGGACTTCAAGCGCAAACATCGCGACCAGAGTCTCGTCCGTGTAATCCTCCGGGGCGACAGAGTCCATGATGGAGGCCGCGGCTGCGAGCATCCGGTCGACGTAATCCATCGCGGCGGCGGGACCGTACAAGACCGGTCGCCATCCAGCCATAAGATCCCGTAGCTGTCGGTGGCCGTTGGGGGGACTGGCGTCCCAGGTCCCTCCGGCGAACGCAACCTGACATTGTCCGTAGAGGCGGTACTGGGTGAGGCTGTCCGCGACCATGGAAGCTGAGAGGACGAACGCTTGTGGATACCAATCGCCCGGCTCATCGGCCTGTTCAAGGATCGTCTCCAGCTCGCCGATCGCGTGCGATGATCCCGGCGGTCGGTGGCTGGCGAAGCGCCCACGTATGACATCCCATCCGTAAAGCCGCTCGCTCGGATCGTTCAGGTCCTGCACGGAGGACGCCCATGCAACCTTGGACCCGATGAGCCCGTGTACGCCGGCAAGGCTTGTGTAGTGGTACACGGTGCCCTCGTAGACTGGAGGCAAAGGGTCCTTGAGCCTTGGACTCCTGGGCAGGTGGCGATATACAGCCACAGGCACACCGTCCTGAAGTTGATCCACAGCACCGATGGTAGGCGTGTGCGGCGATCTGGACGTCCCGTAGCCCACGTCAGTGCGCTGGACCGCCGGCGACCGCGGTCATCGAGGCTCGGGTGACGGGTCGGGGAGTGGTCGAAACTGTCCAATCACGCAACGCAACGCAACGCAACGCTGGGCTGGGCTGGGCGGGACTCAGGAGGAGGGCTGGCTGGCTATCCGGTTGCGCCAATACGTGGCGGCATCCTGACTAGATCGCATCGCGGCGGCTTCCGGAGTTAGCGAGGTCAGGGCGGTGCGAGGGTCGACCACCTCGATGTAGGACTCCAGCCCCCGCCAGAGTGCGCTGCTGCTGAGGAAGCTGGCGTATTCCCGCACGGACTTCACCATCGCGAAGCTCGTGGGATTGCCATGGACCAAGCCGTTGCGCACTCGCTTTCGCCTCCCTTCCAGCATCTCGGCCTCAGCCGTGTATTCCTGGACGAGTTCGGCGTAGACGGCGGCGTCCGTGACGCTGCGCAGCATCCGGGTGATCCACGCTCGTTCGTGTTCCACCTGGCAGACCGAGAGCAGTTGGCCGGTGCGGTCGGCGACGAAGAGAACCCAGGGGCGTGACGGGCTTGTCGCGAACCAGTCCCTGCTGAGGTCTTGTGTCAGTTGTGGCTGTGTGCTTCCACCGAGGAGACACATGCCGACCGCGTTCTGCACGTCTACGGTCCATCTGGTGTGCGGCCAGTGCTGCCGCAGCTCCGTGAAGGTGTCGTCAGGACTCATGGCGGCGTGTGCTGCGACGTGCTGCACCACCCGGTCGGCGAGCGGGACGATGCTTCGGATGTCGGCCTCGGACGGCTTGCGGAGGGCCATGTCGCGGCTGAAGGGATGGTCGGCGATCACCTGTACCTCGATCGCGGCGGCTAGGTAGCGGGGGAGTTCGTCCCGGCTAAGGGCTTGTGCGATGCGCGGCCCGTGCCTCTCGACCGCTTCGCCGGTCAGGTGTGCACCGTAGCTGTCGTTTGGGAAGCCGGTCTCCCGACGCGAGATTACGGAACCCCACGCTGCTTGGCGGCCGGACCGCAGGACGGCGTGCTGAACCAGGTTGGGGTGAATACCGCCGGAACTGTGGATCGAGACGTTCAGGATCGTCTCGACCATGTCGGTGGCACGCTTCACCGCGCCGGCCGCCGTTGTCTCTCCGAGGTCAACGCGCACCAGGAGCTCTACGTCGGACTCCTCGTCGACCAGTTTCGCCACCTTGAACTGGTAGCCGTCCTTCACCAGATCCCACAGCTCAGGTTTGTGGTCGAAGCCTTGGCCATCCGGCCGTGCGTTCGGGACGTGCCACTGCGCATCCATGAATGACACGCGTCCAGCACTGAGGGTCAGCCAGGCATGACCCTGGTACCCGAGCCACACCACGGTCGGTTCGACCTCCGCCGGGCTGCTCACCGTGACACGTGCCCGTGCGATCCGGTCTTCGGTCGGGACATCCAGATGGTGAAGCGGGCTTTCCTCTGCTTCCGGCCCGTAGGCGACCAGGGAGGCGAGAGTGTTGAAGATCGACTCGGAGTCGTGTCCGCGTCGCTGCAGTTGGTCGAACAGAAGGTCTGCAATCGGCCGGTACTGGCGCGCCGACAGTGAGCGGTCGCGTGCTGCGGTCACGAGGTCGTCCCAGCTGGCAGTGGTCGCACCGTCGGCCTCGAGCGTGGTCAAGAGGTCCTTCGCGCTGCTGGCCAGGTCCGTCCACACTGCATCGGTACGTGAACCTGGCGCATGAACGAGCACAGTCCTCGGGCTGGTTACCAACTGCGTGAAGGCGGCCTCGAACCGCGACAGGGGTGCCGAGACCACCGCGCGGACAGCCGCACCGAGCGCGCCGGTCGACCTGTCGAGTTCAAGACGCAGGTATCCGTGGTTGGTGCGCTTGGCCCACGCTTCCTCGCCGCTCGCCATGTCGACCCAGGCGGCGATCTCGTCCACGACACTCGTGAGGGGCATGATGCTGCTGGCACCGTGGCGCCGGTCGAGCGAGGAAACGAGGGACTTGATCCACGCGGGGTCGTCGTCCGCCCAGTGGCTGCTGACCTTGTAGTCCCTGAACATTGCGCTCCGATCGTTGATGGGTTGAACACTCCTCGTCTCGACGTCCTGCGGGCGCGGGCCAGACGCAAGCTCGCGAACGACCGGCACAGCACAGGTGCACGTCCACGCAAGAAGGGCGACGGCAACCGATCGATCCGCAGATTGATCACGTGGTCGGAGGGCGACCTCATTCGGACCGAAGAGGCAATTCTGCCCGTCGATCGCAACCGATCTCCACACCCGAAGTTCGACGTCGCCGGTCAGCAGTCACGCTGATCTGCGCCGCAAGCTAGCTCTGCGGCGCCGAGATCCCTGATGGTGGGACGCCAGGGCCTGTCGTGTCAGTCACCGCGGGTAGCGTCGTGCTCGTGATCGACTGGCGGCGGGTAGGCCAAGGGCGGTTCGACATGGCTGTCGAGAGGCTTCTTTGGGCGAAGTGGGGCGCAGTGCCTGGAGCGACTGCGCTCTCGCCCGATGGCCGCGGTGGTGACGCCGGGATCGACTTCCAGGTCACGACGGCGCTGGGGGAGCTGACGATCTACCAGTTCAAGTACTACCCGGACCGCGGGCTGGGGGTGTCGAGCAGGAAGCGGCACATCCGCGATTCCTTCGACCAGGCAGCGCGCCACCGCCCCCAGCGATGGGTCTTGGTCGTGCCCTGCAAGCTGACACCGGGGGACAGGTCGTTCGTCGAGGGGTTGGGCGGTGAGACAGGGCCGCTGATCGAGATTCTCGATCAAGTCGGCCTGGATGTACTGCTTGCTGAGCACGACGACGTGCGGCGTTATCTCGAACGTGACACGGTCCTCGACGCAGCCGGCGAGTACCAGCTGACGACGGCGGTCATCAAGGACGCGGACGACCTCGCCGAGCGCGTCCGGCTGCTGGCAGCTCGCGGCGCCGACATGGACCTGTACTGGGCACCAGACTTTCGCATCGAGAACGGCGTTACGACGATGACGCTCCGGCCGAAGTCCCCGGATGCGTCCGAGAAGAGCCCGATCGTCGCTACGTTCTCCCTCGACCCCGAGACAGCCTCGGAGGAGGACCGGGCGGCCTTTCGGCGGTCGATCGGGTATGGCGTGGGCGAGCCCGTCCAGGTCCCGGTCGTGGTCTCAAAGGTGACCGGGCCCGAGTTCTTCAGCATCGGCGGCCCGAGGATGCTGGCTCTCGCGGCGACGAAGCGCCCGCGGCCCGAGGACCGGTTCTCGATCGAGCTGCGAGCCGCAAACGGTGTGCTCGGAGAGCACGACGGGGTCGTGACCCACGTCGGCGGCGGTTTCGAAGGCGGGACCCTGGAGTTGACTTTCTACGGCGGGCTCACGATCCGCTATCTGCTTCCGCGCCGTGCCGGAGAACCGGGCGGTGCTGAAGTCCATCTGAGCGTGGACGGCCTGATGGTGTCCGACGCCGTCGAGGCGCTGCGACTGCGAAGGTCGATCTGCCGCGACGCCGGGGAAGTCGTCATTCGACGTGATGGTGAGGTCGCCGCGGCGTTCACCATCGACCGATTCGAGGACCCCGACGAAGATGCGCTTGAGGCGATCGATCAGTTCGTCGAAGACCTCGCTGCCATCGAAAGGCACCTGGGAGTGCGCAAGCGCATGCCGGCCTCGTACACGACGTACGACCGGGTTCAGGCGCGCCTGGCCCGCCTGGTGATCGAAGGCACCTGTGTCCTGGTCCCGGAGTGGTTGAGGGTCTCGCTGCGGATCAGCGAGGACGGCAGCTTGCCAGCTGACATGGGGCGTTTCATCGCCACGCAGAACCCCATGCAGATCCTGCAGGAAGAATTCGAGCTGAGTATCTGCGGCTGGCGCGTCGATGTCGGTCCGGCTCAGCTCGTCTCACCACGCGTGGGGTTCGCCGAGCCGGGCCACCTTCTGCGACTGCTGGAGTCGGACAACATCGACGGCGAGCTGGCCGTACTCGCTCCTGCGCCGCACGAACCGTGGAGACTGACCAGGCTCACGGAAGAAGACACGAGTGGTCCAGCCGTGCCTGTTTCTTGGAATGCCGTCGGCGTGGACGAGCATCCCGCTCTTGGCCAGGTCCATGCCATCGAAGTGAGCCGCGAGACGATCTGAGGTACCGCCGTGGCTCCCGGGGCGCGGTGCGACATCCATAGGGTGCAAGGAGGAGGTCCAAGGCCGCGAACTGGCCGGTGCTCACCAGAAACTCACCACTTGAGAGACCGAGAACCCACGAGTTTCCCCGAAGTTCCGCGGTAGTATCGACTCACGAGCAACCGCCAGATTCCGGGATAGTCCGAGGTCAGCGGTGTTTCTCCGAGAGTTGCCGAGGTCTCCCACCGAGTCCCGTGTGCGAGCGCCGCATGCAGGGGGCCGGCGGTTCGAGTAGGTAGTTGAGCTCGTTATCTGGTTTCGGACCAAAGCGCTCCGGCAGCGGCCACTCTTCTCGATCCTGTACGAGGACCGCGGCACCGATGACGGGGTTCTCGTTGGTGATGCCGGGTGCTGCGAAGCTCTGGATCGCCATCCGCTCGGATGGCTTTGGGGTCGACGCTGCAGGACAGGGTGATGACGGCGCGGGCGCTGGACCAGCGTGGGACTCTGTCCTCATGATTCAGCACACCAGCCTCGAATGCCCGTGGGATGCCCACGAGGGTACTTTCGAGGGGTGTCTGTGCAGGTCAGGGCACCTTCCACGGTTTACACCGTGCAAGCGTGGCTCGGTCGGCGCGCTGACGCGGCGACGAACCCGCCGCTCCGATCAGGACCGAGGCTGTTCCGTCAGCGCTGGAGCGAAGTAGCTCGCGAGCATCTCAGAAACCCACGCTGGCTGGTGCGTATCGCCTCGCGGCTCCATCTCCGCGAACCAGGGCTTGATGTCCCGACTCGACGTGGCGATCGAGGGCGAGACCGTGCACGGTCTCTACGACCGCACCATCGCCGCACCCGTCTCCTGGCTGGCCTGGCTCAGGCTCACTTCCGAGCAGCCACGTTGGACCGACAGCGACACCATGTGGGACGGCATTGCCACAGCAACCGGCCCCCCTTCGACGACATCCCGATGCCGCGTCATCTACGCTCCGTCGTCTGGACCGACGGCGGCCTCATCCTCCGCGCCGACCTGCTCACCTACGTCAGCCAGAAGGCGATTGGCACAGGCCTCGTCCTCGACCACTACCCCGACCTGTCCGACTCCTGGTGGCACGCACTCCGCAGCGGTCTGGAGCCACTGAAGCGCGTCACCACTACCAAACGCGTGGCCGCCGACCCCTGCGAAGAATCCTTCCGGAACTACTTCCTGGCCTTGTTCGGCGCGAACATCGATCCCGAGCACGTGGAGATGACCATGTCCCACGGCGACCTGCACTTCGGGAACATCACGGCACCCGAGCTAGTGATCCTGGACTGGGAGAACTTGGGATGGGCACCCGCCGGGTACGACGCTGCACACCTCCTGTGTTCCGCGATCCTCCAGCCCGCAGTCGTTGCCAGGGTGCAGACCGAGTTCGCCGACGTGCTCAGCACCTACACCGGAGCGGTTGCCGTGCTCACCGCCGCGTCCAACTATCTCCACCACGTCGAGAGAGGGGAGTTTCCGGACGTTGCCATCCCGATCCGGCGGTACGCGAAGACGATCATCCGCGATCAACTCGTGGCGTAGCGATCGTCCGTCCAGCCGCCGCTGCGTCGAGGTCGGCATGTGTCGTGCGGGAAGGAGCGACCGTAGGACCCTGTCAGAGACGCTGCTCTCCGAGTTGGCTGCGATAGCACAGGCGGCTCTCGCTTGCGCGGCCAAGCGGATTCCACGACGGAACGCGCTGCTGGTGGGTGCAGGTTCGAGCCGAAGTGGGAGGGCTTTCGCGTAGTCGCTGCGCGCGAGCGGCAGCAGGGCGGGCCGGCGCGTCCCGTCGACCGCAATCTGAGTTGTTGCGCCGGCCGTCCACTGCAGATATTCATCCTGGACCGATCCGCACTGAACCGTGACAGTTTGAGTCATGGTCGCGACCTACCAAGAGATTCGGCTGACCCGCGCATTTGTTGACACTGTCGAGGATCTTCGGGTGCGCACACGGCTCAACGCGCCCGAGTATGACGTGGGGCAGGCCGCAGGTTTGCTTCGGCGGCTCTTGACCGACAGCTCACCCCTGGGGCCAAGGGCGGCGAAGCTCGTGGGATTCTCTCCAGAGTTCCGGTGGTTCGTCGCATACGGGCACGAGGTCAGGGCGTCCGGGAGTTTGCAGTGGGAGCTGGACCCCGTGGCCGTGACAGCGCTCAACCTCGGTGATGAGGCCGAAAAGTTGATCGACGAGTCGTGGACACGTCGAGGATCGCACCACGATCTGCTCGGGACACCACTGTTCTCGTTGGGTTCACCGGAGATCACTCTGAAATGGCTGGTGCGTCATGTCGCCCACGATGAGGGCGGCGTGCATGTTGGGATGAGCAAGGACACGCCTGAGCGATTGAGGCGCGTCTACGAGTCGAAGGACCGCCTCATCCTCGTGTGGACATTGAAGGCATTGGGGCGCGTTGTGGTGCGCGGATATGAACCCCTCGTGATGCGTTTGGTGCGAATGGATCCGCTCTACGGCATCGCGCCCGGTCCCGAGTGATTCAATGCTTTTCTGCGCGCTGTGTGAAGCGGATGCGCCTGCAGCAACCGCACGTGCAAGTCCAGCGGTGTACCCGGAACGCAAGGAGCGGGCATCATGCATCGGTGTCCCGATATATACCGCGGACTCGGCGGGGGCCTCGACCTCGGGCACCGCGGGATGTCGGCGTCGACGACGGTCCAGACAGCTTCCGTGAATGGCACGGCGCGGGGCTGGCGACCATAGCCGACGGCACCCAGGACTCCGGTCAGGACGACACTGCGTCGTTAGAGGTGGCATCGAAAACCTCGCGGCTGGCCCGCCTGGTCGCAGACATCGACCAGTGTGTAACTCCTACTTCGGTGACGAAGCCTGCGACTCTTCAGCATCCTCGTTAAGCCACCGCTGCCACGTGCGGCGGTGCTCGTCGAGGAAGAGACCCCTCTGCAGGCGCATGGCTCCCTCCGGGCCGACCAGCATCGTGTTTCCGCGAGGGAGTCGTCCATCCGGTACCGCTCCTGCGAAGTGTCGCTGGTCTCCTTGAAGCAGCTTCGGCCACTGCTTGGAAGGTTGAGCGATGAGTACAGGGTCGTCGCGGCGGGTCTGCCAGACGTTGACGCAGAGCCTGGTCACCTGGACGGTGAGTCCGTGCAGGTGGTGGAAAATGAAGTTGAGCGTATCGAGGGCATCTTCGGTCAGCATGGCCTCTTCTATTGCCCGCGAATAGGTGATGGCGAGGCTCTCACCTTCGGTCTGAGCTGGGTGGCGGGGCAGTGGGTTCACGATGCCCGTTGCGCGTTTGGGGTCGCGCATCATGAGCGTTGTCCGGGTGGCTCGGTGGACCTGGGTGTTCCGGAAATCAAGCGTCCAGTCGAGCCAATCGCCACCATCGGCCGCAAGAACACGAACCCTCTCCAAGAGGTCGAGCTGAGCCCTGCGCCCGCCGTCGGTGCCCGTGAGTAAGGTCTTGACCTTCTTCTCGTCGGCGCTCTTGCGGACTATGGCCCAGTCGGCGCGCACAAGTGGTGTGGCCAGCCCGGCCGTGCCGACGATGAGTCCGACAAGTGTGTCTAGCACGCTACCGGTTGCACGAAAGAAACCGGACAGGTGCGCATCAATTTCGACCGATCGGTTCTGGTCCTGGTCAGTCAACTGGCTGAGCATCTCGGGCTTTCCCTGACCGGCTCGAATCCGTGCGCCGAGCCTCATGCCTTCAGTGGTCCACGCGGACTTGAGCTTGTCGCGGTGCATGACGGTTTGCTCGAGGTTCGATGCGGTGGAGTGTGTCAGGCCGACCAAGTAGTCCGCGATGAGGATGGATCGCGGTGCGTCCAGGTCCCTCCACCAGGAGATGCCGCCCTGCGGGCCGAGGTCTTCCAGGACCATCGTCGACAGAGCGGCGAGGACGAGCTTGGCCGGGCGGATCTGGTCGGCGTAAACGGGCATATCCCATATCCAACCATCCGCCACCGACAGACAAGCCGAGTCGACCTGAAGGTGCCCGAGTTCTGGCTTTTCGTCGTGCTGGCTGATGACCTGCTGGCCTTGGCTGCACGCGCCGGGCATGACCTCGACAAGTTACGCCGCCATCCTCAGCCCACCCACCTGCGCGGTCAGGAATGGGATGAGCAGGTAGTGGGTCCGCGCCAGGTCGGCGTTGCTCAGGGAGCGGTGTGCGTGGCCGACGCCGCATGTGCGCAGCAGTCCCGGGATGTCCAGCGTCGAGTGAGTTCAGCGGGGTGGCGCGCGAGGACTCGTGCTTGGTATGCCGGGCAAGTGACAGCGCCCGTTCTCAGATAGCCTGCGGATCATCCTGACCACCAAGCCGAAAGCTGAGGCACTGGGATGAGCCCATCAAGCTCGAAGGCGCGACGCGCTGCTCGGGCAGCGAAGGTGACTGCTCGTAGCGTCCAGAGTTCCGGCGTCGTCAAGTGCTACATCGAGCGGTTCGAGAATGCGGTCGGCATCCCTGATCTCCGCCTTCGTGAGAAGTCGACCAAACGGCTCGTGCGGGTTCTGACGGACAAGCAGACGTTCAGGTCAATCGCGCCGCTGTCGAACCTGTTGCAGGACTGCTACGCGCATGGAGGCGGCCTCGTTGAGCCGCGGAGTCGTGCGGAGCACATCGCCGTCTCTGCGCCGATCGTGAGGCAAAGCGATCAAGAGATTGCTGTGGCGTTTGAGAGATTCTCGGTGAAGGTCCACATCGTCACGGCGGACGTCGCATCCCCTCCGACCTCTGTGTGGGCATACATCGAGGAATACTCCACCGAGGATGGGGCCCTTGGCCTGCGTCTTCGGCAGAAGGTCACCGGCCGGAAGATCGAGATGTACGGCAAGAACCAGGACCACCTGCTGACATTCCTCAATAGCCCGCAATTCACAGGCGCCAATACACGCATGGCGAACCTCTATGAGAAGGATCGCTTCGACGACTACGTGCTGGTTTCCGGAGGCGCGGCTACAGACTCATACGACGTGGCGCTCTTCAAAGACGGTGCCGAACTTACCTACTTGCTTGGTCCGACACCCGACACTGCGTACCGGGATGCATTCCGCGTGCTGATAGAAGAGTCCGCGCCCGAGGCGCACGCGCGCACCGCGCAGTCGCACTTCGACAGGAGCCGCTATCGGGAGGCCGTGCTCTCCGCGCGGCTCGCTGTCGAGACGGCGTGTGGCGGACGTGGGCCCGATGTGAAGCGTCGGCTTGATGACGCTCCCGCTGATGTCACGACTGCGGGTGCTGCTCTGTACGGGAAGCGCCATGTCGCCGTCCATGAGGGTGGCACACGAGTTGAGCAGCCCGACGCCATACAGGCGATCCGTGCGATGCACCGCATCCTTGCCTACCTAGAGTCAAATCCTTCTTAGACCTCGCTTAGAACGGTCGGCGTGTCCGCTATGCCTGACCTGCCGGTTCGGGGCAGGCTGCGGGCTCGTGATCGAGGATTTGGTGCCTAACCTGCTGTGGGAGCAGTGGCGCCGTTGCTCCCCGCGCTAGCGCCGCAGCTGGAGTGCACGTGAAAGGCCGTCTCCCGAGAGGGGGACGGCCTTTCGTGGGCGGCGACCGGAAATCATCTGGCGTGGTTGCGCCCACCACCGGCGCCAACGATAGGCGGTCGATCGACATCGCCCATCCCTGCTGCGGTAGGGAGGCCCCGCTCCTCGCGCTCTTGAGCCAAGCGTGGTGAGCCCGCCGGAGCAGTCGCCCGCAGCCTGATGTGTAGTGAAGTCCCAGGTCAGCTGCCAATTCGTGCCACGTTCCCACGTGTTCGAGCAGGTCAGAGAGCTGAACCGTGCCACGTTCCGGGCGTCGGCCCCGAAGGGGGTGATCGCGGCACGCTTATGGCACGTTTTGGTACGCTGAGGGACGTCCAGCGACGTCTGGATACGGGAGCCCGGCGATGCGTCCGGAGCTCTGACCAGCCAGAATGGGTTTGACCAGGTCGGACGATCACCACCCGGAGATCACACAGAGAAGTACTTCGCTTTGGGGTGATGGGAGACGTCTGCCACCATCGTGGTCTGATGGGCGCAACCGATACCAGCCCCGTGGCGACAGGAGCGGACGCTCCGTCACGGTTCCAGCCCGCAGCACGAACGCAAGGCCGCGAGACAGCCGTCTCACTGACTGCAGGTTTAACACTGACGTGGCGCTGCCCTTGAGCAGACGTTCAGTTAGGCCGACCGTGATGGACACCACCCCTGCGAATCAGACCGAGACGCAACGCCTGGTATGTCGGCAGGCTCCGCTCATGACGCTATACGAGCAGAGAATTTGCACTAGCCTGACGGACGTCCTCAATGCCCTCGACCGCACGCTCCCGCATATGACTTCCCTTGGCTTGCCGTTCCCTGAGGGGGATTGGCCCACAAGCATGTGTCAGATTGCGTCAAAGGCCGCAGGGCAATTTCTCGCTGAAATGGGCCATGGCGGTTGGATGCTCGTTATTGGGCAGGACCATAGATTTTACGGCCACGCGTGGCTGGAGCGCGGCGATTCTTTCTACGACCCCACCGCGCATCAGTTCCCAGGAATCGATGTTGTGCTACGTGGCAGGTCACCGAACCCGTTGGGCAATACGCTTACACGCGAGACATTCCGCCAGCCTGTCGGAGGCCTGGACGACGGTGCCCATCGGACGCTGCGTGAGGCACTGCGTCCGATCTTCGACCACCAGCTGGGTTCGCGATGATCGTATGACCTCCGCCTCCTGCCTGGCATCCTTCCTACATGGACCTGGAACTGACCGATCGCCGACACAGCCCCAGCGGCGGACGCCTATGGGTGCCGTTCGAGGGTGACGAACGATTCAACCCTCAGTGGTGGAACGAACTGAAGACTTGGAGCGCCAAGTACACGTACGTCAGCGGCAGTGTGGATGGGGTCGAGGTGGCCCGAGCCGAGCTGGACCATATGGTTGACTTCGGCGAGTACGTTGGTGTGCCGGCACTGGGAATTCGAGCCCTCGAGGTCCAATTCATCGAGGTAGCCACGAGCCATCGAGGTTCTGGGATCGGCACCCAGTTCGTTCGGCAACTCGCGGTGCGGCACACGGACCGCGTCCTGGTGGCATTCAGCGAATCGGCCGACGAGTTCTGGGCGTCGCTCGGATGGACTCGATACGACCATCCGGAGGGATGGCCCTGGTATCGCCCGTTGTTTATTCAGCCGGAGTGACACCGCGCGTTGCAGCCGTCGGAGCCCCAACTTCACTGTCGCCGGTGGTTCCGGCCACAGCAAGCCCAGCCCGATCCAAAATGGCACTCCGATGGGTGGCAACTTCCAGTTCTCAGCCATGGCTCGGCCGCTGCGGGGTCAGTCCTCGGCGACGGTGGTGCAATCTGCGCGATCAGCGGAACGGCGGACGTGCGCCGACGTCCTCCTAGTGCGGTTGGGCCGGACGATGGCCGACCGCCGCCGCGATGCTGCGGGCAACCGGACATAGTGCGGAGCGATCGCCACCACATGAGGGTGGTACAAGTGGTTTGTCTCTACAGCAAGCGGCGGGGGACTCCGCTGGCGCGAAGCGACCGGCCTCATGGCCGCGGCCCATCGCCCACGCACGCTCAGTTAAGACAGGAAGTTCACCCGCGTTGGTCTACCGCGAGCACTGAGCCGCTTCGTAGATTTAACCAGTTCGTGTAGATCGAGCGCTGGGAGACCTATGAGCATCTCGGAGCCGCAAGAGCCGGCGCCTTCACCCGTCGAAACTTCGCGAAGCGGGGTCAAGTCCCGGGTAGTGGTGTAGCGCTCGGTGATCCTTGTGGGGTCAGGCGCTGAGTTCGAGGACGGTGTTGACCTCCGTTCCTGTGGTGGGGTTCTGGCGGCAGCGGGTCAGGACTTCGAGGCCGAGGTAGCGGCGTCCTTCGGCCCATTCGTCGGTCTGCTCGGCGAGCACGGCGCCGACGAGGCGGACGATCGCGTTCCTGTTGGGGAAGATGCCCACTGAGTCGGTGCGGCGACGGATCTCGCGGTTGAGGCGTTCGGTCGGGTTGTTCGACCAGATCTGGGACCACACGTCCTTCGGGAAGCCGGTGAACGCGAGGATGTCCGCGCGGGCGGCATCGAGGTGCTCAGCGACGGCGGGCAGCTTGTCGGTCACGTAGTCCAGCAGGCGGTCGAACTGGGCCTGCACGCTTGCGGCGTCGGGCTGGTCGTAAACGCTGTGCAGCATTGCTTTGACCGCGGGCCACAGGCTCTTGGGCGTGATGCTCATCAGGTTCGCCGCGTAGTGCGTGCGGCAGCGTTGCCAGACCGCGCCGGGCAGGTTCGCTGCGATGGCCTCTACGAGGCCGGCGTGCGCG
>NZ_JAMTCT010000006.1 GCF_024171995.1 Promicromonospora umidemergens
CGGTCGGCCAGCAACGCCCACGAACCGTCGCGCTGCCAGTCCCGGAACCGCCGATAGACCGACATCCAGGACCCGTACCGGTCCTGCGGGACGTCTCGCCACGCGCACCCCGCCCGGGTCCGCCACCGGATCCCATCGATCTGCCGCCGCAGAAACCGGGCCTTGCGCCCTCGCCTCTTGACCGGCAACAGCGGCTCCAGGACCGCCCACGCCTCATCACTCAGATCATGTCGTCCCGCAATGTCCACCACGACCCCGCAGCATGCCGAACCCGCAGGTCAAACCACCAATCCGAAACACGCCCTAGCCCAGGAACACGTGGGCGCAGATCATGACCGGGGCGGCAGGGTTGCCGCCGTCCGGCACGCAGGCGACCGCACCGCGTGTCAGGTCGCCGTTCAGGATGTTGGCTCGGTGCCCCTCGGAGTCCATCCAGCCTTGCGCCGCCTCTGGCGGTGTCCACGCGCCCTTGGCAAGGTTCTCCGCGACCGCGCTGGTGGGGCAGGTCTCGAAGATCGGCCCGAGCGGTGCGTGCGCCAGCTCCTGCCCGACCAGCGCACCGGCTCGCTCGAGCGCCACGTCGTACGCGCAGGTGTCGTGGGCCAGCGCAGGCAGGCCGTTCGTCGTGCGGTGCCCGTTGACGGCATCCTCCAGGGCCGCTGCGTACTGCACGGCGTCGCTCAGGTCGGCCTCGCCCGAGCCCTCCTCGCCGCCGGTCCCGCCGTCGGAGCCCCCGCTCCCACCCTCGGACCCGCCGGGGTCTCCGGAACCCGGACCGCCGCCCGGGTCCGCGTCGTCCCCCGCCCCTGGCGTGGCCTCGCCGTCCGCGCCGCGCGACGCCGAGCTGGTGGGCGCCGGCCGCACGTCCACAGCGGCGGACTCCTGGGTGTGCTCTCCCTGGATCGATCCCACCGAGGTGGGCTGCGGGGAGGGCGCTACCTTCACGGGAGCGGCCGCGCCCACGATCCCTGGGGCCATCCCCGGCGCGGGCATCGGTTCAGCGCCCGGGTCGAGGAGTCCGGCGCACGCCGTCAGGCACACGGCCACCGCGGCGCCCATGGCCACGCGGGCGACGGCCCTGCGCAGGGCGCGCCCCGACCGGGCCGCGGACGACGTCGTGCAGCGCGCTGGGGACACAAGTCCGGACAATACCGGCGATCTCGACAGTGCGGAATGGCTCCGGGCGCATCTGCCGGGCTCGGGTCGCACGCGCCACCTTGATCGCATATTTTTACGAGGCACCAGCGCCCCTTTCCCAGCCGACCAGCTGAGGTCTCCCGATGTCCGGAACGAGCACGAGCAGCACGCCTTGGAACGACCGCCGCATCACCTTTGTCGGCGGCCTGCATCGCAGCGGAACCACGCTTGTCGCCCGCACCATCGGCGCGAGCGCCGACGCCTCCGTACTGACCCGGGTCGGCACCGTGCTGGACGAGGGCCAGCAGGTTCAGGACATCTATGCCGACAGTCTGGGCAATACGTCTGAATGGTCGTTCCACCCGCAGGCGCACCTCACCGAGGAGGACGCGCGGCGTGTGCCCGACGCCGGGGCGCGGCTCTGGCAGAGCTGGTCGCCGTACTGGGATCTCGACCGCACGGTGCTCGTCGAGAAGTCGCCGCCCAACCTGACGAAGATGCGCTACTTCCAGGAGATCTTCCCGAAGGCACGCTTCATCGTCGTGACGCGGCACCCGGTGGTGCAGGCGCTGGCGGTCCGGAAGTGGGCCACGCGTACCCGTGGACGGTTCACCTACGGCTTCCCCCGGCTCGTCGAGCACTGGGTGCACGCGCACGACGTGTTCGCGGAGGACGCGCTGCACATCGAGAACCTGCTCGTGCTGCGGTACGAGCACCTGATGCGCGATCCCGCGCAGGAGCTCGGCCGGGTCGAGAAGTTCCTGGGCATCGAGCTCGACGCCGAGGCAGTCGGCGCCGTCGACGCCGGCCGCAGCAACCGCTACGCGGAGCTGTGGCAGACGGGTGGCCGAGGTCAGCTGGCGGGCCGGTTCCGGAGCCACGTCGGCAACCTCGGTTCCCGCAGCGGTACACCGCGGGCCGACCTGCTCCGCGACGTCACCGACGCCGCTCTGCTCCCCCGCTATCGCAACGTGGTCAACGAGCACCTCGGGGACCGGATCCGCGCCCACGGGTACGACCTGAGCACGCTGGACGAGGCAGCCCCGTGGGCGCCCGTGCTCCGCGGCGTACCGGCCGTCCTGGCGACCGACACGCGATGACGGGACCGGTCAGCCAGCTCCGCCACCACCTCGGCCAGGGACCGGTCCGGCCGGGACATGGCCAGCTCGGCAGCGACCCGTAGCGCGAGCGGAAGCCGGGCACACTGCTCGGCGAGCGTCGCAGCCGCTGCCGGCTCGGTGACCACCCGGTCACCGACCAGCCGACGCAGCAGGTCGACCGCCTCGGCGATCGACAGCAGGTCGAGGCCGACCTGCCGGGCCCCATGGACCGCGACCAGCCCCGCCAGGCTGTCCCGACTGGTCACCAGCACCATCGAGGAACCGCTGCCGGGCAGCAGCGGCCGCACCTGGGCCACGCTGCCGGCGTTGTCCAGCACGATCAGCATCCGGCGTCCGGCCAGCTCGCTGCGGTACCGGGCGGCCAGCTCGTCGTCGTCCAGCGGGATGTCATGCCTCGGGACACCGAGCGCGGTCAGGAACCGGGCCAGCGCGTCGGCCGGCCGTACCGGCTGCTCGGGGTCATACCCACGCAGGTTCACGTACAGCTGCCCGTCAGGAAACCGGTCGACGACCCGGTGCGCCCAGTGCACCGCGAGCGCCGTCTTCCCGACACCCGCGGCCCCGCCGATCGCTGTGATCACCACCCTCCGCGCCGGGCCGTCCGGTACCGAGCCGGACACCAGCCGGTCCAGCCGCCGCAGGTCGCGGTCGCGTCCGGTGAATCCGGCGACGTCCATGGGCAGCTGCGCGGGACGGGGGCGCGCGGGCGCGGCGTCCGGGACCTGGCCGCCCGGATCGGGGCCCCGTGCGGCGGCCCGCAGGGCGAGCGCCGGATCATGGCGCAAGATGCACTGGTGCAGCCCGCGCAGCTCCGGACCCGGGTCGCTCCCCAGCTCGTCGACCAGACGTTCCCGGAGCCGCCGGTAGCGCTCGAGCGCGTCGGCCTGTCGGCCGCACCGGTACAGAACGAGCATCAGCTGCCCGACCAGACGTTCGTCGAGCGGGTGCCTCTCCGCGGCGGCGGTGACCTCGGGCAGGAGGCGGCCGTGCTCCCCGCGACGCAGCAGCAGGTCGTTGTGGTCGAGGGTGGCCGCCTGACGCTCGGCCTCGAGCGTGACGGCGACCGAATGCAGCCAGGGGCTGTCCAGGTCCGCGAACGGTCTGCCCTTCCAGAGCGCCATGGCGTCGTCCCACAGGGGGGCGGCGCAGCCGTCGTCAGCGGATCTGGCCTGCGCGACCAGAGCGCGGAAGTGGTGGATGTCCACCGCGGCGGCATCTACATCGAGCACGTAGCCGCCGGGCCGGCGGGCCGGCGTCGGGCCACCCGCGGCGTCGAGCACGGATCGTAGCCGCGAGATGTAGCTGTGCAGGGTCTGCCGAGCGCTACGCGGTGGCGCCGCGCCCCAGACCCGCTCGGCCAGGCTGTCGAGCGAGACCGGTACACCCGGCTCGACCAGGAGCGCTGCCAGCACCATGAGCTGACGGGCCGAGCCGAGCAGAACGGGCCCACGCTCGCTCAGAGCAGAGACGTGGCCGAGCAGCTGGAACCGCACCATCGTCCCCCTGCCTCGGCGTAGAGCACCCGGAGACAAGAGAGTAATGAGGCGGTAGGCCAGGCGGGAGATCATTGCGGCGTCGTGCACAGGGTTGCGGTCGTCATCACTCGGGTGATAGCTCCGGCACGACCGGCGGTGCCGCCGCGGGTCGTGCCGGAGCGCAAGCGCTAGGACCGAGGACGACGGACCCGGTGCGGTAGATCAGTCCAGGAAGGAGCCATCGCAGTCAGACTCCCACACCCACTCGTGGGAGCTGATGGTGTTCGATGCGGGCACCTGGCCGTTGCCCGGACCAGCCCACAAGTAGTTGTCGTACAGGCTGCTGGCGTAGTACTCGGACTTCTTGATGCACGCGAAGGCGCCGGTGTAGCTGGTCCCGTCGTACACCTTGACGGCCATCCCGGACTCCCCCTTGTGCAGGATCGAGCTTGCCTTGTTCGTGTCGCCGCCCTGGAAGGGGCCGGAGGAGTTCCCCCAGTTCCCGTCGTAGCTCGCGGTGCTGCCGAGCTTGCCGGAGCAGTTGGCGTAGTTGTAGGCATAGAAGTGGCCCCAGGTCGCGCCGTGCCACGCCGTGTCGCACGCCGCGGACGCCTGGGCACTCGTGACGGGGAACAACGCCCCCACGGCCACGAGGCCGATCGTTGCGAACAGGACTGAGATCTTGCGCATGATTGCTCCTTACCTGGTTGGTGGTGCCGGTCGAGTAGTGCCGGTTCGGTGAGCCCGGGTGTCATCCGCGCCTCGCGTGGATCTCCCTGGCGTGCTCAAGGGCCCTGTGCTGCAGCCGCTGATGCTCGGTGACGACGTCGCGGTACTGCTGGAGCCTGCCGCGGTACTCGCTCTCCAGGTCGCGTGCCGTACGGACGAGCGAGGTCTCCCGGGTGGCGCACGTGGCCTCAGCGACCGCGAGCGCTCTTTCGACCTCGCGTGCCTTCTTGCCGCTCAGCCCGTCGGTCAGGAGGGGCAGCTCGCCGCGGATCGTAGGCGGATCGGGGTAGTCGTGACCGCGCTCGCGCATGCACTCCGACCATGCCCCGAGCGCCACCCGGAAGCGCTCGTCGGCCATGAGGTCAGGCGCATAGAGGCCGACGAGGTTGGTGGCGACCTTCTCTGCCTGGAACCAGGCGGCGAAATCGCCGTAGAGCTCTCCCTTCGCCTGCGCCAGGCAGCTGTCGCGCGGGGTCTGGACGGTGCCGCCCACAGGCAGCTCCGCCGTCAGCACGCCCGCTGACGGGTCGCCGTCCAGGGTTCTGGAGTAGCGCACTCGCTCCGCGTCCGGCAGCGCCTCGACGTAGGCGTGGTTGGGATCGTTCCGCCGGATCGCCACGACCCGGTCCCGCAGCGCCGTCCCGTAGCCGTGCTCCTGCGCCCAGTCGACGTCGTCGAGCACATAGCCGGAGCCCTGCCGCTCCTCGACGTCGGCGACCGCCGCCGGCCAGTACCGGAAGCCCTCGGCCACCATGCACTCCTGGACAAGGAGCTCCCGTGCCTGATCCACCAGCATCTGCTCCGCGTCGGTCAACGCCCGTTCCGTCTCGGTGCCATCGGCCTGTGCGCGGTCCGTCCCGGAGATCCCGGAACCCGCTGCCGCGGTGCAACCCACCACGGCCACCGCGACGGCTGTCGCAACACAGGCGGAGACGAACGTTCGTTTCATGCTGATGACCTCCCCGGCGGACCCGGCGCCTGACCATCAGCGCCAGCACCCAACGTAGGGAGGGGGCCTTGCAGGAAACTTGTAGGCGACTTGCAGCCCGTCCGGGGCACGTCCATCGCACACCGCGAGCTGCCGGCCGCTCGACGATCAGCGCCGGCGTCAGCCGGGCCGCCCGCCCCCTCGTGCCACCGACGTCATGGCCATGTCGCCGGACCCTGCGACCAGCGCCGCTCTGAGGACGTCGAGGTCCTGCCTGTCGCAGCGGACGGCGGCGAGCCGCCGGGCACGGCCGGTATAGAGATGACAGGTCACGAGCATCGGTGGCCCCGCGCGCCGGCCTGGCCGCTGCCAGGCTGCCACGCCGTGCAACGAGGACGCCGCGACGGTCGTGATGCGCTCGACGGCGAACAGGGTGGTGTGCACCACGACGTCGGCGACCGGATCGACGTGCAGCTCAGCGGTGAGGAGAGCGCCGACGCCACGGAGCAGCGCGAAGGAGACGAGCGCCGCGACGGCCGACCAGACGACCGGTGTCGCCGACACCACCTGCGTCAGCCCGAGCACCAGGACCGGTACCGCGACGAGACCCAGCGTGGACACGCTGCTCCGTACCAGCGCTCCGCGGCCTTCGGCGCGGTACGTCCGCTCGGTCATGAAGCTGCTGAGATGTCTCCGGACCAGGGCGTCCACCACCACGAGCGAGACCGAGGGCACGATCAGGTTCGTCCCGAGCCCTCCACTCGCGTCCCGGGTGACGACCGAGAGCCGGGCGCGCCCCATCAGCCGCTCGAGGATGTTCCGCTGAACCATCACCCCGACGACCGCTCCCGGGTCCACCACGCGTTCGCGGGCTTCGATCAGCCCGTATCGGATGGCCAGCCGGCCGTCTCGCAGGACCGTCACCCGGAACTCGTGGAACCGCACCAGCGTGCCCACGACACCGACCACCATCGCGCCGAGCGCGGCGACGACTCCCACCCACACGATGCCGAACCGCTCGGTGGCCCCGTTGAGACCCTCGGCCAGGCCGAGGGTATCGATCGCCTCCCAGGCCGTCATCAGCACTACCGGTGCCAGAAGGAACGCCTGACCGTGCGCGAGACTCACCAGGACCAGACCGCGGCGGTCGAGTGCGTGGATCAGCGTCTCCTGGTCGAGCTCGCTCGCCTCCGCAGCGGCGCCGTCGAGCGCGGGGCCGCCCGGCTCCGCCGGCACACCTGCGTCCGACCCCGGTCCGGCGAACGTCAGCAGCCGGGACAACAGGGGGTCACCATCGGGAACGGCACCGAGCACGACCTGCGCCGACTCCTCGCCGGCCTGGATCAGCGTCACACGGTTCAGCCTGAAGAGCCGCAGGTGCCACGGCCGCCGTGTCTCGACGCTCCTCACGCGAGACCAGGCCATCGCCCGTGTACGACGGGCGACCAGCCCGCTGGTCACCGCTACACCGGAGTCATCGACGACGTAGGTGACCGACAACCAGCCGTAGACCGGCCCCACCAGGCGCAGCGCGAACGCGACGAGCACGACGACCAGACCAGCGGTCCGCATCTGACCGTCGCCGCGACCCGACCAGGCAGACACGGCGACCACGAGCAGAGCGAAGCTCGGCAGAGTGTGGACGAGCTCGGCGGCGAGGAGCGCTGCTGGAGCCCGTGCACCGGGACGGGCTCCGGCACGGGCGCCGGCACGGGACACGGGCGACATCAACCGGCCACCTCGCTGTCGGCACGCCGGTCGAGCACCGCGCGACGGATGCGTTCGGCCCGGTCCGCCGTCAGCGGGCCGACCCCGTCGACGTCGAGGAGGCACGTGAACCGGACCGTGACGAGACCCATCGACGCCAGCAGCGGTCCCTGGACGGTCTCGACGTTGAGGATCTGCGCGGTCGGAATCGTCGCGGACCTACGGAACAGGCGGCCTCGCGCCACATAGACGAACTCGGGGGTCACGGTGAACGAGTAGCTGCGGAACTGGACCCTGTTGAGCATCAGGACGTCGAGCAGGACGCTGAGGACCACCACCGGAGCAACGACCCAGGGCCCCCAGAAGAGCATCCACTCCGCACGAAAGATCAGCACCGCACCCGCACAGGCTGCCAGGAAGGACGCGCCGCCGATCACCGAGCGGATGTTCCAGTAGCGGACGGCCGCATCGGCCAGGCGCTCCGCACCCGGGTCACCGGCCGCCGGGAGCTCAGCACTCATCCGTCGCACTCTCGTTGTTCCCACACGGTGGGGACCATCTCGCACGACCAGGCCCCCGTCCAGGAAACTGCTGCGCACGACCGCGAGCGCACCAGGCGCTCGTCACGCCACCAGTGCCCCTCCGGTGGCCGTCGAGTACGCCTCGAGCACGCCGTCGTGCAGGGCTGACTCGTCCATCGCGCCGACGAGCCAGTCGCCCGCCTCGATCATGTACAGCCGCTGCTCCGGGTCCTCGACGGCGGCGTGGGCGGCGAAGGCAGCCTCGGCAGGGGACTCGACGGTGGCGAGCTGTGTGCCCTCGAACGCCGGTATCTCACGCACGATGGTCGGCAGACCGACGCGGGCGGCATCCAGCACGCTGATCGGGAACCCCTCGTACGAGGCGGAGTGCAGGTAGACGTCGGAGGCCGCCAGCCGACGCATGACGTCGTCCGCGGCGAGCCAGCCGGTGACCTCGACGCCCGTGTCCCTCAGCTTGCGCACGAGGCTCTCCTCGCCGTCGCCCAGCCAGCGGAAGTGCAGGTCCAGCTCGAACCGGCGGGCCAGCCGGGCGGTCTCCGCGAAGAACCGCGGGTCCTTCTGCGCCATGACGCGGCCGACCATCGTGACGGTCCGCGGGTTCGTCGCCACCACACCGGAGCGCGCACCGGCCTCCCGCACCGCTGCGGAGGACGGGACGTTGGGAATGCGCACGATGTTCTCCACGCCCAAGGACCGGGCAAGGCGCTCCTCGCGCGGGCTCACCACCGCGACCACCGAGCCGTTCGCCGCCAGCGCCCGTTCCAGCATCCGTGCCCCGCGACGGGCCAGGCCGGGAAGTCCGGGCCGCTCGAAGTAGTAGCAGTGCGGTTGGTAGACGACGGGCACCGGTAGCCTCCGGACCCGCGTGTACATCCCGGCCCAGCTCGAGTGCGCGTGCACGACGTCGGGCACCATCTCGTCGACGACCTGCTGGACCGTCTGCACCCGGGCGACGAAACCGTCAGGGAGGCCGGCCATGCTCCGGTAGACGCCGTGCCCCTGGGTGCTCTCGACACCGGTGGACAGCAGATGGTGCTCGGCCTCGGGAACCAGTTCGGTGATGCGGTCGATCGCGCGGCCGACGCTGCCGGAATACCGGTCAGTGATATGCAAGATTTGCAACTGCGCCCTCCGTCCCGTGCCGGAATTCGCCCTTAAATGAGTATAAATCCCAGCGGGCGCGCATCCACCGAACGTCGGTCAGATTACCAATGGAAGCGCAGGCAGGCGCGCCAAAGAAATCTCTGCACGACACAGGTTCGTGCATTTCTATCGGCCGACCGAATCGAACCATCGGGCATCATCAAGAGAACGCGTCGAGCTCCACCGAATACCTCAGGACCGTCCGGGAACGCTGGATTTCCGTCGCCGCTCTGGCACCTGCCGGGATCGTGCCGCTCACTGCCGCCGGCCGACGAGGTGGGGTACCACCTTGCGGTAGACCTCAGCGTGCCGCCGGCCGACTCGTTCCCAGTCGCGCTCGTCCAGGTGGGGCCGCGTCCCTCGCTCACGGGTCATCCGCGCGACGGCGGTCGCACGCAGCAGGTCCGCCGGCTGGAGCACGCGGTCGAACATGAACACCCAGCCCTCGCCGACCTCGTGGGCCAGGGCGTCCGCGGCGGCGCTGCGCGTGACGAGCACGGGCCGGTCGAGCGACAGCGCAAGCAGCGCGGCACCGACGTCGTACGTGTCCTGGTAGGGCAGCACCACGAGCTCCGCGCGGCGCACCGCACGCGCGAGCACGTCGTCGGGTACGGACTCCAGCCTCGCCTCGATACGGTCGTCGGCTGCGGCGACCGCCTCGATGTGGTCAGCGAGCGCCACGTCCTGGCACCTGCCGACGACGGTCAGGCGCATCACCGGGTCGTTGACCGCGCGGAACACGTCGAGCAGCCGTTCGATCCCCTTGTTCCGGCGGATCCTGCCGAACAGGAGCAACCGGCCCGGCTCGGCCCTGGTGCGGGGGTCGGGCGGAAACACCGACCGGTAGTGACCGTGCGGGATGGTGGCGGCGCGCACCCCAGGTGGGAGCGGCGTCGTCGCGTCGAGCCTGATCCACAGGGCTGTCCGGCGGTCGAGCCTGTCCAGGAAGGACTTCGCCAGGCGGTCGCCGGACTCCTGCGGCGCGACGTCGTGCACCGTGCGCACGACCGGCGTCTCGGTCAGCTCGAGCCGGAGCAGGAGCGTATAGGCGAGCGCCACCTTGATGAACCGGCCGACGGGGGTGCGCTGCCGCACGAGGAGCTCCGGCCAGTGCACGTGCAGCACGTCGTACGCGCCGAGGAGCGCGCGAGGCCACGAGAACGTGAGGACCGCTGTCTCGGGCGGCGCTGCGCCGATCATGTGGTCGACGTACTGCGTGGTGCCGTTCGGGGCGGGCAGCACGTGCAGCACGCGGATCCGCTCACGGGTGGTCGACTCGACACCCGCCGGTTCCTCAGGATCGCCGGTCCCGTCCGTGGCCGCTCGACGCACCATGCCCCTTTCACACGAGATGCACAGAAATTCAGGGAGCTGAACACCCGGCAATGGCTGTAAATCGTATTCCGGTGACCTATGCCGCGCACCCGGGACGAGCAGCAGGCCGCGACCCGGTTCGCCCAGGCCGCACAAAAGGCACAGAAGACACAAACCACCTTGACGGGCTCTTGTCCGTACAATGGCGGGGTGCCAACGATCCGCTCCCTGCTGGCGCACCCCGAGGAGCGCCGGCCCAGTCCGCCTGCCCCGCGCGCCGATCTCCGGCGGGTCTTTGGCGCGGGCATCGGGCTGTTCGCGATCGGGCTCGTCGTGGCGCTGATCCTGCACCTCACCGGCGGGGACGGTATCGAGGCGATCGCGATCTGCGGCACCGGCATCGTGCTCGGCGGGCTGGGCCTGCTCTGGGCCCGCCGCTGGCGATAGGCCGCCACGACGCGGGCCTGCGATCAGCCCCAGGCCCGCTCCGCGCTCAGCTCCTCGGCCCGCGCCGGGTCGCGCAGCGCCGCCTCCAGCAGGAGCATGTCCGCCCCCGTGAGCTCGGCCAGCGCGCGGGCGAGCGCTTCCGGTGAGGTCGCGTGCGCGACACCGGGCCCGCCCGTGTCCGTCGCGCCGTCGGACACCCACCACGCGACACGGGTGCCGTCCACCGTCAGGGCGTCGTGACGACGCCAGGTCGTCGGCGCGTCCGGCGCGAGGGCCCGGACCCGAGGGTCCAGCTCGACCGGCTCCCCCGGCTCGTCGGGGTCGAGGTCGGAATGGCCCTCGTACGGAAGGTCCAGCAGGTCGGCCAGCCGCTCGGCGACATCGGCAGGGGCCGGCACCACGGGGCCGAGCTGCGCCCACCGGGGCGTGGCGGCGACCGCGAGGTCGTCGGTGCTCTCCACGGTGAGGCCGGTCGGCCCGAGCGCAGGGAGCCGGGCCGGGGCGATCGCTCGTACGTCGTCGGCGCGCGCGAGCGCCGCCAGTCCCGTCCAGACGGCGCGCGCGACGTCGGCGGACAGCCGCCCCCGCGTCTCGGGTAGCCGCTCCAGGACTTTCGGCCACTCGTGTCCGGGCAGGTCAGCCAGGTCGTGCAGACCACCGAGCGCACTCAGGAGGTTGGCACCGAGACCAACGGTCTCGGGCGGGGCGGACGGCAGCAGCGGGGTGTCGCCGAGTGCGAACGGCCCACCGAGGCGGCCCCGCAGGAACCACGCCGTGTACGACAGGGCCTCCCGGCCCGGGCTGTCCGGCGAGCGCACGGGGGTCAGCAGGGCGCGGCGCAGCTCGGGTTCGGCGGAGATGCCGCCGAGCGCCGCCGCGAGCGGACCCTGCGCAGCGTCCGTGGCATCCCTCAGCGCGTCGAGGTCCGGCACGGCCGCGACATCACCGACCCACGCACCCGGGCCGAGCTCGTCCGCGAGATGTTCGAGGTACTCGTCCCAGTCGGAGAGCCAGCCGGCGGGGTCGTCGGGCCCGTAGTCGACGTCGTCCCCTTCGTCGGACGCCACGACGTCGACCACCCGGTAGACACCCAGGTCGGCACGGGCACCGGCAGCGACGAGGGTCGCCAGGCCCCAGCGTCCGACGACGTCGTCCCGCACCAGGGCGAGGTCCAGGTGCTGGGCAGCCCACGTCCCTGGCAGCGCCGCCTCGCGCAGCGGGACGACGTCGCCGTCCGCCGCGACGGGCAGCTCACCCAGCCAGAACGGAAGGTCGGCCCCTGGCTCGGCAGCAGCGAGCTGCACCAGCTCGAGCACCGCTGAGACCGTCTCGGCGGGCGTCGGGTCGTCGAGCGCACCCAGGTCCCCGGCCACCGGCCCCGACGTCGGGCCTGCCGAGGACAGCACCGCCGCGAGGTGCTCGGCGTCGGCGTCGTCCAGCACGTCCTCCGCCGCGGCGAGCGCCGTCGACCGGACGGCCGGGTCCGCGAGCAGCCCCCGCGGCGTGGTGGGCGCGGCGCCGGCGCGCTCCAGCAGGGGGTGTGCGGCGTCCGGGTGCACCACGCGGACGCCGAGGGCGCGGGCGATCCCGGCGAGGTGCGGCGCGTCGAGCAGCACGGTCCCGCGAGGGCCCCGGGCCACCCTGCCGTCGGCGAGCGGGAGCGGCGCCCCGGCGACGGCCTCGAGCACCGTTGGCTCAGCGGCGTGCGGCGCGAGGGCGGCGAGGGCGTTGCGCACCACGCCGGGATCGGGCGGCAGCACCTCGACGAGGTCGGCGAGATCGACGGGGTCGGCGCCCAGCGAGCGCGCCAGGGCCTGATACCGCACGGGGACGGTGACCAGCGCGGCCGGGGCGCCCGCGGCGAGGGCCTGGATGAGCGTGGGGGCCTCGCCGAGCGGCCCGGTGAGGAAGGCCGCGTCCCTCGGCGCGACGCGCTGCGTCGCACCGACGGCGTCCTCGGCCCGGGACGTCGGGTCCGGCGCGCCCGTCACGGACATGGGGTCCGGTGCGCACGGGCGGAGGAGCGGGGTATCGCGCAGGGCGTTGTCGGCCGACGCACGGACCGCGGCGTCGACGTCGCTCGCCGGGAGCCCGGTCGGCACCAGCCCGAGGACCTCGCGCTCGGCACCGAGCTCGCCGAGGAACGCGGCGTAGGCCAGCCCGGCCTCGGCGGCCACGCGGTCCGACGTCGGGCCGGGGAGCACGCCTCGCCGCCCGGGGTCGACCGGGAACGATGCGATGAGCAGGGCCGGGAAGGTGAGCCGGACGTCCGTCGGGGTCGGCGCGTGCAGCATCGAGCTCTCCGCGACGCGACCCCCGGTGGTGGGCAACGCCCAGAGCACCGACCAGTCCGGGCGACGCGCCTCGGAAGGCAGCGACTCGTCGAGATCCAGGACACCGGAGGCACGGTGCACGCGCCACCGCGACCCGACGTCGCGCAGGACGCGGCGGGGCGGCGGCGTGGCGGAGTCCGGCGAGCCAGGACCCAGCTGACCTGCGAAGTGGTCCTCGATCACCACTTCGTCGAGCGCGGGGAGGGCGAGCAGGAGGGCGTCGTCGAGCGCGGCGAGCTGGGCGCCGACGGCGGCCACGGCGTCGGCGTCGCGCAGCAGCAGCTCGACCACGGTGTCCGGTTCGTCCGGTGCGGTCCCGGGCGCGGAGAACGGGAGCCGCAGCACGGGCAGCGCAGCGCCCCGTGCCCTGACTTCGCGCCCGAGGTCGGTCGGTTGCTGGGCGTCGGCATCAAGGTCGGCAGGTTGCTGGGCGTTCGTGTCCAGCTCCGCGCGCGTCGCGGCGAGCGAGAACCGCACGCCGCCGTCCCGGGAACGGACCAGCACCTCGTCCGACACGGAGCGCACGGCGGCGAACCCGACACCGAAGCGCCCGACGACGTCGGCGGTTGCCGAGGCCGCGCCGCGCAGCTCACCGGTCTTCGCCGAGGCGCGGAGGGACGCCAGCGACGCGACGCCGTCGGCGTCGAGGGGGGCACCCGTATTGGTGGCGACGAGGCGCCAGCCCGCACCGACCGGCTCCAGACGCAGGACCAGCCGGCCCGGCACCCCGGCACGCGCGGCGGCGTCGGCCGCGTTCTGTGCCAGCTCGACCACCACCCGGTCGCGGTAGTAGCCGCGTGCGTGGTCCTCCTCGGAGTTCGCGTCCTCGCGAAAACGCGTCGGTGACGCACGCCACGCCTCGGTCACCGCGCGCCGCAGCGCACCGGTGCCGAAGGGGTCGTGGGTCACGCGGGGGGTTCGTCCTTGCCGGCCGGGGCCGCGACCGGCTCGACCAGCCGCGTGGCCTCCACCAGGTGCTCGTCGATCAGCGGGGCCGGGGCCGGCCAGTCGGTCGGGTGCTCCTCGACATCGGTCTCCGAGTGCGCGCCACAGCCGTGGTCGAGGGAGACGACCTTGCCGTCGTCGGGCGACCACTCGTTGGCGCACACCCCGAAGAGCTGCCCCATCGACCCGGACAGCGGGATGAGGAACGCGCAGGTCATGCACTCGGCGGCAGCCGCGACGGCGCCCGCCGTGGTGGGGCCACGGGAGCCGCGGTACCAGCGGTCGGCGGCCTCGGACCGGCCTTGCGGGGACAGCACGCGGGTGCGGGCGAGCGCGAGCTCGTCGATCGCCACCTCGTCGACCTCCGGGTCACCCGTCGGGGTGTACCCGGGCTCGATCCTCGGGTCGTCGGCGCGGAACGGCAGCACGTCGCCCGCGCCGACGTCGCCGGGGCGCAGTCGCTCGGACCACGGCAGCCAGGCGGGAGCGAGGATCGCGTCGTCGCCCGGCAGCAGCTCGACCTCGCTGATCGTGGCGGTGCGGCCGCGCGGCACACGCGTCACCGTGACCGTCCAGTGCCAGCCGCGGTAGCCCCGCATGGTGGCGGCGAAGCGGTGCGAGGCGACCCGCTCGTCCTCGAAGAGGGTGCCGAGGTGCTCCCCGACGTCGTCCGGCCGCTCAGAGACCTCCTGTGCGGCGGCGCGAGCGAGCTCGGCGGCACCGTTCAGGACGGCGTCTCGGCTTGAGCGTGCGGCGATCCTCCGGGTGGATGTTCGGGTGTCGGGCGCGATGGTCGTGACCATGTTCCTCGGGACCTCGTGGGGGTTCAGGCGTCGAAGTCGTCTGCGACCTTGCGCAGCATCTTGGCGAGCGTCTCCGTGTTCTTCGGATAACGCCCCTTGCGCAGGTCGTTTGCTACGTGGTCCAGCATCTGCGTGAGATCGCCGACGATCACAGCCATGTCCTCGGCGGGCTTCCGCTTCGCTTTCGCAACCGACGGGGCAGCGTCCAGCACCTTGACCGCGAGCGCCTGCGGGCCGCGGCGGCCGTCGGCCACCCCGAAGTCCACGCGGGCGCCCGGCTTGGGTACTACGCCCTCGGGCAGGGCGGAGGCGTGCAGAAAGACCTCGCCTCCGTCCTCGTTGGCGATGAAACCGAAGCCTTTGTCGGTGTCGAACCACTTGACCTTGCCGGTGGGCACTACGACCTTCTTCTGTGCTTGTCGGTACTGCTCGTGGGAACTGCTCAGGACGGCCTGGTTGCTGCGAGCTGAGCGCGCCACCTCCGGCCGGAAGTACCAGGTTACCGGGCCGAAGCCTGCCACGTCGCATGCATTGGGCACTCTTCGCCCGCACGGAGCCGTCCGCGTCGGGTCCGCCGGCTCGTCCGCGGGGTTCTCACGCCTGGATCCCGAGGTCCGCGGCGAGCCGGAGCGCCACCTGGTCCAGCCACGCCTCCGGGTCGGTGACCGAGCCCACCAGGTGCCCGAACAGCTCGAACGAGAGCACGCCGAACAGCGCGGTCCACGCCATGAGGGCGCGGCGGACGACCTCCGGCAGCTCGTCGTCCGACAGGTCGGGCTCCGCCATGAGGCCGTGCTCCGCGATGAACGCCAGCGCGGGCGCGACGGTCCCCGTGGTGGCCGCGGCAGCCGGCACCACCGGCGGGCGCGCGCCCGCCGCGTAGGCGTCCCCGACGATGCGCACGAGCACCCGCACGACCCGGGTCGCAGGGTCGACGGTGTCCCGCGGCGCGGCGTACCCGGGCACGGGGGTGCCGTAGAGCAGACCGAACTCGCCCGGGTGCGCGACGCACCACCGCCGCACGGCGCGAAAGGTGGCGAGCCAGCGAGCGGCGGTGTCCGAGCGGTCGGTCACGCCGGCGTCCGCGCTCTCCGCGGCGTGACCCAGCTCGCCGTACGCCTCGATGAGCAGCGCGGTGAGGAGTGCGTCACGGCTCGGGAAATACCGGTAGACGGCCGAGGAGACCATCTCGACGTCGCGCGCGACGGCGCGCAGCGACAGTGCGGCGGCGCCGTCGGTACCCAGCCGCGCTCGGGCCGAGTCGAGGATCTCGCGGGTGATGGTCTCTCGGGCGAGGGCGCGAGCTGTACGGGCCGGGCTCATGCTCCACAGGCTGCCATGTCGGATCACCGCACACAAACGAGAGCAGCGCTCTTGCCAAGGCGCACCCGCCCGTGCCACGCTTGCGGCACCAACGAGAGCACCGCTCTCAGAACGGAGCATCGATCATGTCCGACCGTCACCTCATCGTCGGCGCAGGCCCCGTCGGCACCCACGTCGCAGCACTGCTGGCCGAGCGCGGTTCCCGCGTCGCCGTCGCCAGCCGTTCGGGGCGCAGCACCGGGATCGACGGCGTCGAGCACCTCGCCCTCGACGCCTCGGATGCCGACGCGCTGGCCCGCGCCGCCGAGGGCACCGACTACCTCTACAACTGCGCCAACCCGGCGGACTACACCCAGTGGGAGCGCGTCTGGCCACCGCTCGCGGCGTCGCTCCTGGCTGCGGCCGAGCGGTCCGGCGCCGTCTACGCGATCACCGGGACGCTCTACCCGTACGGCCCCGTCGACGTCCCGATCTCCGAGGACCTGCCCGACGCCGCCACCGACCACAAGGGGCGCCTCCGCGCCACGATGTGGGCGGACGCCAGGGCGGCGCACGACGCCGGGCGGCTCCGCGCCGTCGAGATCCGCGGCTCCGACTACATGGGTCGCGGCGTCGGCGGCAACGGTCACATCTCGCGCCTGGTCCCCGACGCGTCGCGGGGCAGGCGCGCCATGATGATGGGCCGCACGGACCAGCCCCACACCTTCACCGACGTCGCGGACGCGGCCCGCACACTGGTCGCCGCCGCCGAGGACCCGGGAGCGCACGGCCGGGTCTGGCACGTGCCGAGCAACCGCCCGGTGACGCAGGCCCAGGCCCTCACCGACGTCCTGGCGAGCGTCGGCAGGCCGCCGGTGCGGATCTCCTCCCTGCGCGGTGCCGCCCTGAGCGCCGTCGCCCTCGCCTCCCCCTTCATGCGGGAGATGCGGGAGATCATCTACCAGTGGGAGCGCCCGTACGTCCTGGACGACTCGGCCGCGCGCGCCCGCTTCGGCATCGCGCCGACGCCGTGGGACGAGGTCTGCCGCCGCACCGCACAGGGCTGACGGCAGCCGGGGCGTGGACCGGCCGAACTTCGGGCCAGGAAACCCGCGTAGCATCGTCAGGATGGCCTCCTCGCTCCCCGCAGCGCCGGCGGCGGCCACGCGGCACTTCGCCGACGACCTCCGGCAGCGCTCGGACACCGCGCTCGCCGCGCTCCTGCGCGCCCGTCCTGATCTTGCCGCGCCCTCTCCCTCGACGCTCCGGTCGCTCGCGGCCCGTGCCTCCAGCCGCACCTCGCTCGAGCGCGCCCTCGCGCGTGTCGACGCCCTGACCCTGCAGGTCCTTGAGGCGGTGCTCGCCCTGGAGCCGGTCCTGCGTCCGGTGCCCGAGCCCCCAGGACCCCGCGAGGTACCGGAGCTGAGCGAGGAGACCGCGCGGGACAGGGACGCCGGTGCGGCACCGCTGGCCGGTCCGCTCAGCGTCGACGTGGTCACCTGGGCGCTGGGCGGTGCGGCGGAGGAGCTACCTCGTGTCGCCGCCGCGGTCGGCCTCGCCGTCGAGCAGGCCCTGCTCTGGGACGCCGGCGGCCAGTACGGCGCCACCCTCGACCTGCGCACGGTGCCCGGCCTCGACGAGCTGCTCGGCCCGAACCCCGCCGGCCTCGGACCGCACCTCGACCCCGTCCCGGACGGGCTGCCCGAGGCCGTCGGGCACGCGCTCGGGTCCGCCCCCGGCCGGGCCGAGACCGCCGTGGCGCTCGACAAGCTCCTCGCCCAGGCGCCCCCCGGTGCTCGCGCGATCCTCGACGCGCTCGCCTGGGGGCCACCCGTCGGCGTCGTGCCTGCCGCGGGGTCCCGGCCACGGGACGCAGTGAACTGGCTAGTCACCGCACATCTCCTGGTGCGGTCGGACGCGCGGCACGTGGTGCTGCCGCGTCTGGTCGGGCTGGCGCTCCGCGACGGGCACACCCACCGCGAGCCGCGGACCCTCCCGCCCGAGCCGCAGGGCCGTGCCGTGCACACCACCACCGCCGACGCCGAGGCGGCCAGCGCGGCGCTGGAGCTCGTCCGGCGCGTGCGGCTGCTGCGTCAGGCCTGGGACGACAGCCCGCCGTCGGTCCTGCGGGCGGGCGGCCTGGGCGTGCGCGACCTGCGCCGGGTCGCCACGCAGCTGGAGACGGACGAGCGGGCGACGGCGTTCGTGGTCGAGGTCGCCGCGCTCGCCGGCCTGGTGCGGGACGACGGCGACGCGCCGCCGTCGTACGTGCCGACGGTGACCGACTGGGACGACCTGGACGACGCCGCCCGCTGGGCGCGGCTCGTCGAGGCCTGGCTCGCCTCTCGCCGCGCCCCGTGGCTGGTGGGCTCGCGTGATGACAAGGGCGCGCTCCGGGCGCCGCTGTCGCCCGACCTGCAGCGGCCGTGGGTCCCCCGGCTGCGCACCGGCGTGCTGGGCGTGCTGGCGGGCGAGCCTGCCGGTGACATCGTCGTCGCCCCGACGCCCGAGGCCGTGGTCGAGGTGCTCACCTGGCGCACGCCCCGCTCGGTCCCGCCGGCCAGCGCCGTCGAGGGCTTGCTGGCCGAGGCGGAGTGGCTGGGCGTGACCGGTGCTGGTGCGCTGTCGACGCCGGGCCGCGCCCTCGTGCTCAGCCGGCGCGACGGGTCAGACGGGTCAGAAGCGCAGGTCGCTCCGGTGACCCGTGCGTCCGACCAGTCGGGGGACGGCGGACCCGCCGGCGCGCTACGGGCGGTCCTGCCGCACGAGGTGGACGAGATCCTGCTCCAGGGCGACCTGACGGGGATCGTCCCTGGTCGTCCGTCACGCGACCTCGCGCGGCTGCTGGACCGGTCGACGGACGTCGAGTCCCGGGGCGCCGCGACGACCGTGCGGTTCAGCCCGGCGTCCGTCACCCGGGCGCTCGACCAGGGCGAGACGGCCGACGGCATGCTCGACGAGCTGGCCCACCGGTCCCCCGTCCCGGTCCCGCAGCCCCTGGAGTACCTGATCCGGGACACCGCTCGTCGGCACGGCGCGGTGCGGGTGGGCGCGGCGTCGTCGTACCTGCGGGCCGCGGACGCCACGGTGCTCGCCGGCCTCGAGCACGACCCGACGCTCGTCGGGCTCAACCTGGTGCGGCTGGCACCCACCGTGCTCGCGGCCTCCGTCCCCGCCGCCGCCCTGCACGAGGCGCTGCGCAAGCGCGGCCTGGTCTCGGCCCTCGAGGGCACGGACGGGCGGGTGCTCGTCGCACGCAAGGGCGTGACGGGCCGGGCCATGCCGGCCCCACGCTCGGCGGCCGCCATCCGGATGGGTACCGGGTCCGACGTCGTCGGCCGCGCTCCCGATCCGGAGGACCTGGTCGCCGAGCTGCGTGCGGTCGAGGACGCAGCGCGGGCCGGTGCGCGGGCCCGGGCCTCCGCCGCGGAGGTGGCGCGGTCGGCGGCGACGTCCGGCGGCGGTGCCCCGCTGCGTGGCTACCGGGTGGTCGCCAGCGTGCCCCGCAGTGCGGAGCCGACGCGAGAAGGACCACGACCTGGCGCCCTCGAGCCCTTGCCTGCAGCGGACACACCCCGCCTGGACCGCGCAGTGAAGCCCATACCTGCCATCGGGGCCGAGGCGCTCGACGAGGACTCGGGAACACAGCACCCCGCCGATGGGTTGGCATTGCTACGCGACGCGCTCCGCGACGGTTCCACGGTGATCGTCGAGGTGGCCGGACACACCGGCCGGCTGGAGCGCCGCGAGCTGAAGCCCCTGAACCTTGACGGCGGACGGCTCCGTGCTCTCGACCCGGACCGAGAGGCCGAGCTGACGATCGCCGTCCACCGCATCGCGGCCGTCCTACCGACGTCGCCCGCGCCGTAAGGCGCAGCAGAGCAAGACCAGAGCAAGACTGAGGGAGTATCCATGCCCGACGGCCCGTTGATCGTGCAGAGCGACAAGACGCTGCTGCTGGAGGTCGACCACCCGAGCGCCGAGCAGGCGCGACGCTCCATCGCGCCGTTCGCCGAGCTCGAGCGCGCGCCAGAGCACGTGCACACCTACCGCCTCACCGCGCTGGGCCTGTGGAACGCGCGTGCCGCAGGCCACGACGCGGAGCAGGTGGTCAGCACGCTCATCGAGTTCAGCCGCTACCCGGTGCCGCACGCGCTGCTGGTCGACGTCGCCGAGACGATGGCCCGCTACGGGCGCCTCCAGCTGGTGCAGGACCCGGCGCACGGCCTCGTGCTGCGCTCCACCGACCGGGCCGTCCTCGCGGAGGTGCTGAAGTCACGGCGTACCGCCGGCCTGGTCGGCGAGCGCCTGGACGACGCGACGGTGGCGGTGCACCCCTCAGAGCGTGGCCACCTCAAGCAGGTCCTCGTCAAGCTCGGCTGGCCGGCCGAGGACCTGGCGGGCTACGTCGACGGCGAGAAGCACCCGATCGAGCTGAGCCCCGTCACCAAGCCCCGGACCGAGCACGAGAAGGCCGCGGCCTGGGAGATGCGGCCCTACCAGGCGCAGGCCGTGGACGGGTTCTGGCATGGCGGCTCGGGCGTCGTGGTGCTGCCCTGCGGCGCCGGCAAGACGATCGTCGGCGCCGGCGCGATGGCGAAGTCTGGCACGACGACGCTCATCCTCGTCACCAACACCGTGAGCGCACGCCAGTGGCGCGACGAGCTGGTGCGCCGCACGACGCTGACCGAGGACGAGATCGGCGAGTACTCCGGCGCCCGCAAGGAGATCAAGCCGGTCACCATCGCCACGTACCAGGTGCTGACCACCAAGCGGAAGGGCGTCTACACGCACCTCGAGCTGCTCGACGCCCGCGACTGGGGCCTCGTGCTGTACGACGAGGTGCACCTGCTGCCCGCCCCGGTCTTCCGGATGACGGCGGACCTCCAGGCCCGGCGTCGCCTGGGTCTGACCGCCACCCTGGTGCGCGAGGACGGCCGGGAGGACGAGGTGTTCAGCCTCATCGGGCCCAAGCGGTTCGACGCGCCGTGGAAGGACATCGAGGCCCAGGGCTACATCGCGCCCGCCGACTGCGTGGAGGTGCGGCTCACGCTCCCCGAGAGCGAGCGCATGACGTATGCGACGGCCGAGATGGAGGACAAGTACCGGCTCGCCGCGTCGGCGTCGGGCAAGAAGAAGGTGGTGGAGCAGATCGTGGCCCGCCACCCGGACGACCAGGTCCTCGTGATCGGGCAGTACATCGACCAGCTCGAAGAGCTCGCCGAGCACCTCGGCGCGCCGATCATCACCGGAGCGACCACCACCAAGGAGCGGCAGCGGCTGTTCGGGGCGTTCCGCGAGGGCGAGATCTCACGCCTCGTGGTGAGCAAGGTCGCCAACTACTCGGTGGACCTGCCCGAGGCGTCGGTGGCGATCCAGGTCTCGGGTTCGTTCGGTTCACGGCAGGAGGAGGCGCAGCGCCTCGGGCGCATCATGCGCCCAAAGGCCGACGGCCGTACCGCGCACTTCTACGCCGTCGTCGCGCGGGACACCGTGGACCAGGACTTCGCCGCCCACCGGCAGCGATTCCTGGCCGAGCAGGGGTACGCCTATCGCATCCTGGACGCCGAGGACCTGGACGAGTCGCCTGCCGACTCGTCGGCCCTCTGACGTCTGCCCTGCTCACACCGGGCATTTACCTGAGGATTCGTTGCATATACGCAACTTTGCCCTCTCCGATTGCGAGGACTTGAACCCGGGGTGACGATCGGGACGTGATCGAGTCCCCAGCAAGACCCGAGCATCCGTACCAGCCCAGCACCAGCTCCTCCGGGGGATGGGTCGTCGTGGCTCTCGCAGGCCTCGTCGGGATCGTTCTGGCGGCCACGGCCCCGGCCCCGGCCGCCGACGCGACGGTCGCCGCACCGCCGGAGCCGCGGCCGTCCGTCTCGCCACGGCTCTCCGCCGCGGTCCAGGCAGAGCTGATGTCGGACGTGCTGCCCGCGTCGCCGCCGATCACGATCACCGACCCGGTGACGGACGGCACCGGCGCGCTCAGCGACACGGCGCGCCGGGGCGTGCGGGTCGCCCTCGGCCGGCTCGCCGACGAGTCCGACCTGCGCATGTTCGTCGTGTACATCGAGAGCTTCGACGGTACCGAGCCCGTGGACTGGGCCAACGCGAGCTCCAACCAGTCCGGGCTCGGCACGGAGGACCTGCTGCTGGCCATCGCGACCGCCGACCGCGAGTTCGGCCTGTCCGCGCCCAGCAACGTCCCGCTCACCGCAGCGGAGCTGGGCGCGATCGACGACGCCGTGGCTGCCGCGATCGAGGACGAGCGGTGGGCACCCGCCGCGATCAGTGCCGCCGACACGGTCCGGCAGTCCACCGCGGCCACGGTCAGCCCTCTTCTCGTCGCCGGCACCGTCGTGGGTGGCCTCCTGGTCCTTGCCACCCTCGGGTACGTCCTGTGGCGCCTCGTCCGGACGCGGCTGGCCCGGCTCGCGGCCACCTCTCCCGCTTCCGGTGGCCCGACGCCGGACGAGCTCGCCGACCTGTCCCTCACCGAGCTGGACGAGCGGGCCGCCACGGCCCTGGTCGGCATCGACGACGCGCTCAAGACCTGCGAGCAGGAGCTCGGCTTCGCCCGTGCGGAGCTGGGCGCCGACGCGACGCGGGACTTCGAGCTGATCCTTGCGCGCGCCGCCGCCGACGTCCGGCAGGCGTTCGCGATCCGGCAGGCGCTGGACGACGCCGCGCAGGCGGAGCAGGCGCGCCTGGAGGACGCGGGGGTGGACGCGGAGCCCGAGGACACCCGGCCGGACGAAGCAGGCACCGGGCCGGCGGACGCGGCGCGGCGCACCCGGCTGTCCCGGGTGGTCGCGCTGTGCGAGAGCGCCGCCGACACGCTCGACGCGCGCACCCGCGCGTTCGACGACCTGCGCCGCCTGCAGCAGCGCGCGCCCGACCTGCTGGCCGACGTCGACGCCCGTGAGCCGGAGGTGGCCGGCCGGGTGGCCACCGCGCGCGCCCTGCTGGAGCGGCTCGCGGACAGGTACCCCGAGCACACGCTGGCGATGGTCTCGGGCAACCCGGAGCAGGCCGAGCTGCTGCTCGTCAATGCCAAGGAGGCGGTGAACGCCGGACGCTCCGTCCTCGAGTCCGGGCAGAAGGCCGTCGCCGTCGCGCACGCGCGGGGCGCGCAGAACGCGCTCGGCCAGGCGGTGATGCTGCTCGACGCCGTCGACGCCATCCAGACGCATCTCGAGGAGGCGGCCGGCCGGCTGGACAAGTCGATAGCGTCGCTGACCCAGGACGTGGTCGCCGCCCGGGCCGTCGAGGGCGACTTCCGCGTCACCCTCGCCCGCACCGCCGCCCAGGCCTCGCTCAAGCACGTCGAGATGATGCGCGAAGGCGGTGACCCGCTCGCCGGGCTGCAGCGCATCGCCGCGGCGGAGGCCTCGCTCGACGCCGCCCTCGCCGATACGCGGGACGACGCCGAGGTCGCGGCGCGGGCCTCGGCGCTGCTGCGCGACACTCTCCGCCGCGTCGACGAACAGCTCCGGCAGACCGCCGACTTCGTCGCCACGCGCCGCGGCGCCATCGGCTCGTCGGCCCGGACCCGGCTCGCCGAGGCGGCCCGGCTGGGCGACTCCGCCCGCTCCGGCCAGCCGGCCGGCCCCGCCGCGGCACTCAGCGAGGCCCAGCGCGCTAACCAGCTCGTGCAGGAGGCCGCGCGGCTCGCCCGCGAGGACGCGGACGTCGCCGTGACGGCCACCGTCCAGCCGGATCCCGACGCCGGTACCGTCGAGGAGAACGGCCCCATCACCGGCGGCATGCTGCTCGGCGGCATCCTGCTGGACCCGAACGTCGTGCGCACCCGCAGGCGCGCCCCCACGTCGAGGATCGGCGGCGGCTTCGGCGGAGGCGGGTTCGGCGGCGGGCGGCCCGACGCGCTCCGGAAGCTGGGCATCGTCCGGACCTGGTGGCCGGCGTCGGCACGATAGCGGGCAGCGTGTCGACTCCCGTGGTCGGCAGAAGGTCAGGTGGTCGGTAGCTCGAGCTGCCGATCACCTGACCTTCTGCCGACCATGCGAGCCCTGCCCCCGCCCAGCTACAGGTAGCGCAGCGGGTCGAACTCCTCGATCGGGATGATCCGGACGCGCGGCAGCATGGTGGTGAAGGCGTCGGCGTCGGCCTCGAGGTCGTACATGACCAGGCCACGCTGCTCCAGCTCCGTGAACCGGGCGTTGACGAACTCCCGGAAGCCGAGCAGGCCCACGCGGCGGTCGTCGTCCTCGAGCAGCGCCTCGATCTGCGGCAGGAAGTCGCCGTCGTGGCTCGCGAGCAGCACGTCGCCGGGCCGGTCCATCAGCGCGTCGAGGGTGCGCTGGATACCGACGTCGACGACCTTCTCCGAGCCCTGCGCGGCCAGCGGGATGGGCTTGTAGCCCATGGCGAGCAGCGCCTGCACGAACGGCATCGGCATCTGGCCCGATGTCGCGTTGAGGAAGAACAGCGGCACCACGTCCTGCGACCACACCTTCTCCGCGAACGCGGAGATGCGGTCCCAGCGGGGCCGCTCCTCGGGTGCCGGACGGCGGTTCAGCACGTTCATGCCGAGCGTGGCGTCGATGTTCTCACCGTCGACGATGAGGTACGTGCGCCGGGGCATCTGCCCTGGAACCTGCGGGAACGGTGCTGACATGCTCCACAGCCTAGCGGCGGGGCAGATGGCGGGGCAGATAGCGGGCCGGACCGGTCGCCCTCCCGACACCTGGGCGATTTCCCGGGCGAATCTCAGGCACCGTTCAGAAACCGGTCGCACACTGGAAACATGGCTACTCCTGAGGCGCGTCTCGTCGTGGTCGACGACGAACCGAACATCCGTGAGCTCTTGTCCACCTCCCTGCGCTTCGCGGGCTTCGAGGTGCATGCGGCTGCGGACGGCAACGGCGCCCTTCAGCTCGTCCGCGACGTCGAGCCCGACCTCGTGGTGCTCGACGTGATGCTCCCCGACATGGACGGCTTCACCGTGACGCGCCGCATGCGCGCGACCGGTCGGCACACGCCCGTCGTCTTCCTCACGGCGAAGGACGACACGCAGGACAAGGTGCAGGGCCTGACCGTCGGCGGCGACGACTACGTGACCAAGCCGTTCAGCCTCGAAGAGGTGGTGGCCCGGATCCGCGCGGTGCTGCGCCGCACGGGGGTGCCCACCCCCGAGGAGGAGGCGGTGCTGCACGTCGGCGACCTGGAGATGGACGAGGACTCGCACGAGGTGCGCCGCGCCGGCATCGAGGTGGACCTGTCCCCCACTGAGTTCAAGCTCTTGCGCTACCTCATGCTCAACTCCGGGCGCGTGCTGTCCAAGGCGCAGATCCTGGACCACGTGTGGCAGTACGACTGGGGCGGGGACGCGAACATCGTCGAGTCCTACATCTCCTACCTGCGGCGCAAGATCGACACCCTGGAGATCGACGGCGAGCCGCTGCCGCCCCTGATCCACACCAAGCGCGGCGTGGGGTACCTGCTCCGCGCCCCCCAGCCCGCCCGTGCTTGAACGGACCAAGGAGCGCCTGTCCGGCATCCCGCTGCGTGCGCGGCTCGTCGCGATCATCTCGCTGCTGCTCGCGGCCGGGCTGGGCATCGCGGGGCTCGCGACGACCACCTTCGTGTCGAACAACCTCGTCGAACAGGTCGACAACGAGCTGCGCAACACCGCCCTCGATCCCAGCGAGGTGCTCAAGACGTCCACGCAAAACCTGCCCAGCAACTACTACGTCCAGGCGGTGGGCGTAGATGGCACGGTCAGGTCGGCAGGCACCTGGGCGGTCGCCAGGTACGGCAAGCCGGACCTGCCCGAGGTCACGTACGACGAGGCGACGAAGGGCGGCAACACGCCGTTCACGGCCCCCCCGGCGACCGGTGCCTCTGGGGGTGAGAGCTGGCGCGTCATCACCCTCGTCGGGACGCTCCAACCGTCCGGCGAGCGGGCGGTCATCTACGTCGCGCTGCCGCTGGTCGGTGTGGACCGCACGGTCTCGTTCCTGACAAACACGCTCATCCTGTCCGGGCTCGGCATCGTGCTGCTGGGCGGGCTCACGGCCTGGATGCTCGTCGAGCGCTCGCTGCGTTCGTTGCGGTCCGTCGAGCACACGGCCGCGCAGATCGCACAGGGCGACCTGAGCCAGCGGGTGCCCGAGGCCCCGCCCAGCACCGAGATGGGCTCTCTCGCGGCGTCCCTGAACGCGATGCTGGCGCAGATCGAGCGGGCCTTCGCCGCGCAGGAGGCCTCCGAGGTGCGGATGCGGCAGTTCGTCTCGGACGCGTCGCACGAGCTGCGCACACCCGTCGCGACCATCCGCGGCTACGGCGAGCTGTACCGGATGGGCGCGCTCGACTCCACCGACAAGGTCGACGACACGATGCTCCGCATCGAGGACGCAGCGCGCCGGATGGGTACCCTCGTCAACGACCTCCTGGTGCTCGCCCGGCTCGACGAGGGGCGGCCCATCGCCAGGGAGCGCGTCGATCTCGCCGCCCTCGCCAAGGACTCCGCCCAGGACCTGCACGCGCTGGACCCCACCCGCGAGGTGGCGGTGGTGCCGCTCGCGGCCGGCGGCGACGCGGACGACCCCACGGCGCAGGTACCTGACACGCTGATCGTGGAGGGGGACGGCGACCGGCTGCGGCAGGTCGTCACCAACCTCATCGGGAACGTCGCGCGGCACACACCTGCCGGCACGCCGGTGGAGGTCGCGCTCGGCGCTCGGCCCGACGGCGTCGCGGTGCTGGAGGTGCGCGACCACGGTCCCGGCCTCACCGAGGACCAGGGCCACCGGATCTTCGAGCGGTTCTACCGCGCGGACTCGTCGCGCACCCGTGAGTCGGGCGGCTCCGGGCTCGGGATGGCGATCGTCGCGGCGATCGTCGGCGCGCACGGCGGGCACGTCGAGGTGTCGGCCACCGAGGGCGGCGGCCTCACGGTCCAGATCACGCTGCCTTCCGAGCCACCCGTGACCACCATCCAAGACGGTGGTAGCCGCCACTGACCGATTCGGTAATAGGCTGGCCGTGCAGTGACCAACCTCAACCGATGGGCAGAATTCACATGGGCGTGCTGACGTCAGACGCGCCGCAGTGGTTCCTCAAGTCTTTCGTCCGCAGTGTGGTGGGCGCTGGAGCCACGGCGGATACCGAGGCGATCGAGGACGTCGGTCAGGCGCTTCTCGACCGATGGTCCGACGAGCACCGTCACTTCCACAACCTGCGTCACCTGGCCGCCGTCCTGCACCGGGTGGACCAGCTGGCCGAGGAGACCCACGAGCCTGACCTGGTGCGCCTCGCGGCCTGGTACCACGGGGCCGTGTTCAGCTCCGAGAAGAAGGTGGCCGAGGCCTCGCAGGGTGGCGAGCAGTCCACCGCCTCCGCGATCCTGGCCCACGACGAGCTGATCGGTCTCGGCATACCGGCACGCGCTGCCGATCGGGTCGCCGCACTGGTCAACGCCATAGTCCGGCACGCGCCCGACCCCGCGGACTTCGACGCGGCGGTGCTGAACGACGCCGACCTGGCGATGCTGGCCGCCGAGCCGCAGCGCTACAAGGAGTACAAGTCGGCGGTGCGCGCGGAGTACGCGCACATCCCGGTCGACGTCTATCTCAAGGCGCGGATCCGGGTCATCGAGCGCCTGCTCGCCCGCAAGTCGCTGTTCCTGAGCCCGATGGGCGCCGCGTGGGAGGCGCCAGCGCGGCAGAACCTCGACATGGAGCTGCACCGGCTGCGCAAGGAGCAGGCGAAGCTCGACTCGGCCTGAGACAGACCCTCCGCGCGATCGCGCAGTGGTTCGAGCACGACCACATCCCGGTCTGCCACGCGCCCGTGCACAGCACGCGCCGGGCGGGCCCCTCCGTCGGCCCGCGCGTACCTACCGTCGGTGGACGACGCCGGACGGGCCGGCGCGCGGGAGGTGAGGACCATGCGGTTCGAGGTCGACAGTGACCAGGTGGAGCAGGCGGGCGCCGCGGTGGCGGGCTCGGTGGCGACGGTACGCACGGAGGTGGGTGCGCTCATGCGCAATCTCGACGCGCTGCAGGCGTCCTGGCAGGGGCCTGCCGCCGCCGCGTTCGGCGGCACGGTCGCGCAGTGGCGCGGCGCCCAGGCACAGGTGGAGGGCGCGCTGGACGCGATCCAGGCCGCCCTGACGGCCGCGGCGCGCACCTACGCGGAGGCAGAGGCGGCGACGACCCGCATGTTCTCCTAGGCACCCACGTGGTTGGGGGCGGGATCGTTGCGCCTAGGACGGACGGGCAGAAGCAACGATCGCGCCCACAGCAAATGGCCGACGCCGGCCGGTCGCCCTCCGTGAGGAAGGTGACCGACCGGCGTCGGACAAGGTGCCGGGCGCGACCCGAGTGGGGACGGCCCGAGCGGGTCAGGCGGGACTCAGAAGTCCATGCCGCCCATGCCACCGGTCGGGTCGCCGCCACCCTGCGAGCCAGCAGGCTCGGGCTTGTCGGCGACAACGGCCTCGGTGGTGAGGAACAGCGCGGCGATCGACGAGGCGTTCTGCAGCGCGGAACGCGTCACCTTGACCGGGTCGTTCACGCCGGCGGCGAGCAGGTCCTCGTACACACCGGTCGCGGCGTTCAGGCCGTGACCGGAGGGGAGGTTGCGCACCTTCTCCGCCACGACGCCGCCCTCGAGGCCGGCGTTCAGGGCGATCTGCTTGAGCGGGGCGTCGATGGCGGCACGCACGATCTGCGCGCCGATGGCCTCGTCACCCTCGAGCTCGAGCTTGGCGAACGCGATGGCACCGGCCTGGATGAGGGCCACGCCACCACCGGCGACGATGCCCTCCTCGACGGCAGCCTTCGCGTTGCGAACGGCGTCCTCGATGCGGTGCTTGCGCTCCTTGAGCTCCACCTCGGTGGCCGCACCGGCCTTGATGACGGCGACGCCACCGGCCAGCTTGGCGAGGCGCTCCTGCAGCTTCTCGCGGTCGTAGTCCGAGTCGGACTTGTCGATCTCGCTGCGGATCTGGTTCACGCGACCGGCGATGAGGTCGGCGTCGCCGGCACCCTCGACGATCGTGGTCTCGTCCTTGGTGACGACGACCTTGCGCGCCTGGCCGAGCTCCTCGAGCGTCGCGTTCTCCAGCTTGAGGCCCACCGTCTCGGTGATGACCTGGCCGCCGGTGAGGATCGCGATGTCCTGGAGCATGGCCTTGCGGCGGTCGCCGAAGCCCGGTGCCTTGACGGCGACGGACTTGAACGTGCCACGGATCTTGTTCAGCACCAGGGTCGCCAGGGCTTCGCCCTCGACGTCCTCGGCGATGATGAGGAGCGACTTGCCCGACTTCATGACCTGGTCGAGCAGCGGCAGCATGTCCTTGACGTTCGAGATCTTCGACTCGACGATCAGGACGTACGGGTCCTCGAGCACGGCCTCCTGGCGCTCCGGGTCCGTCTCGAAGTACCGGGCGAGGAAGCCCTTGTCGAAGCGCATGCCCTCGGTGAGCTCGAGCTCGAGGCCGAAGGTGTTCGACTCCTCGACGGTGATGACGCCTTCCTTGCCCACCTTGTCGAGGGCCTCGGCGATGAGCTCGCCGATCGCCGGGTCACCGGCCGAGATGGCGGCCGTGGCTGCGATCTCTTCCTTGGTCTCGATCTCCTTGGCAGCGTTCAGCAGCTGCTCGGTGACGGCCTCGGTGGCCTTCTCGATGCCACGCTTGATGGCGATCGGGTTGGCACCGGCGGCAACGACGCGCAGGCCCTCCTTGACGAGCGCCTGGGCGAGCACGGTGGCGGTGGTGGTGCCGTCGCCCGCGACGTCGTCCGTCTTCTTGGCGACCTCCTTGACGAGCTCCGCGCCGATCCGCTCGTACGGGTCGTCGAGGTCGATCTCCTTGGCGATGGAGACACCGTCGTTCGTGATCGTGGGGGCGCCCCACTTCTTGTCAAGAACGACGTTGCGGCCCTTCGGGCCGAGCGTGACCTTCACCGTGTCGGCGAGCTGGTTGAGCCCGCGCTCCATGCTCCGACGAGCAACCTCGTCGAAAGCGATCATCTTGGCCATGGGGATGAATCCTCCGCTGGTGGCTTGTCCAGGCCGGCCGGTGCCCGCGACGGACGGCCTACCGCCGACGACGATCATGTCTCGCCGCGACAGGAGGCCTCACCATTCGACCCTGCTGTCACTCTCGAACGGAGAGTGCTAAGACATTATTGGCACTCGGACCATGAGAGTGCAAGGCGCGTACCCTGCCAGCGAAACGCTGCGCGGGCCTATCCCGCCGCCAGGCCGTGCGCGTGCCGCACGTCGAAGTCCCGCAGCAGCGCCCGGCGGGCGGCGTGCCAGCCGCCCATGCCGTGCACGCCCGGCCCGGGCGGGGTCGACGCGGAGCAGAGGTATACGCCCTCAGCGATCTGGTACGGGTCGGGTGCGGCGGTGGGGCGCGCGACCAGCTGCCACATGGTGGCCTCCCCTGCGGAGATGTCGCCCCCCGGGTAGTTCTGGTTGTGGCGCTCCATCTGCGCTGCGGGGATGCATCGCGAGCCGACGACGACGTCGCGGAACCCGGGCGCGAAGCGTTCGATCTGCCGGGTGACCGGCTCGGTGACGTCCTCGGTCGAGCCCGCAGGGACGTGCGCGTAGGACCACAGGGGCCGCCTCGGACCGCGCAGCCTGCTCAGGTCGGCGACGCTCGGGTCGCTGACCAGCACGACCGGCCGTTCGGCATGCAGACCGTGCGCGACGGCGTCTTCCGCGATCACCATCTCGGCGCGCGTCCCGCCGACGTGCACGGTCGAGGCGTACCCGACCTCTGGCACCCGCCAGGGGACCGGACCGTCGAGGACGAAGTCGACCTTGGCCGCCGCGTTCCCGTACCGGAACCTGCCAAGGGCCGCGCGGCGCGCCGGACCGATCCGGTCCCCCGCGATCCGGAGGAGGGTGCGGGGCGTCGTGTCGAAGAGGACGGCACGCGCCGGCGGGAGGTCCGACCAGCTCTCGACCCGCCGGCCGGTCTCGACGGTGCCACCGTGTGCCTCCAGGTCGCGGACCATCGCGTCCGTGATGGCCTGGGAGCCGCCGAGCGGGATCGCCCAGCCCCCGTCGGCATGCGCGAGTGCCGCGAGGAGCAGAGCCGTACCCGCGCCCCCGAGGGACGGGAGCGGCGTGATGCCGTGCGCCGCGACCCCCGTGAGCAGCGCCTTCGCCTCGTCGGTGAGGAACCGTCGGTCCCAGCGCGGGCCGCCCTGCTCGAGGAGTGCGGCACCGAACCGCAGGCCGGGCCGGACCATCGAGGCGAGGTCCGACGCCGTCGGCCCGTGCTCGCCCCGCAACCCGTCCAGCATGCCGCGCAAGGTCCGCTTGTCGCCCATGGCGAGCGCCGTCATCTGCCGCCAGTCGGCGGCGAGCGGGCCCAGCAGGTCGCGCCAGGCGTCGCCGTCGGGCCCTAGCCGCTCAGCCGTCCGGGCGAGGTCGCGATAGGCGAGGCCGGCGCGGTCGCCGTCGAGCGGCTGGGCGTAGGCGAGGTCCGGCGCGACCAGCTCGACGCCGTGCGCGGGGAGGTCGAAGGCCCGGAAGAAGGGGGATGCCCACGCCAGCGGGTGCACGGCGGAGCAGAGGTCGAACGGCATGCCGTCCGCCAGCTCAGGGATCGCGACGGTGCGCGCGCCGCCACCGACCGTCGGCTGGGCCTCCAGCACGCGGACCCCTAGACCCGCGCGCGCGAGCGTCACAGCGGCCGCCAGGCCGTTGGGTCCTGAGCCCACCACCACCGCGTCGAGCAGGGTCATTCCTCCATCGAATCACGCGACGGCCACCGTTGGTCCGGCGGGTGGCCTTCCTCGCTCCGCTCATATATAAAGAGTATAAAGAGATCAAACGTCAGGGATCCTGTTGACAACACGCCGCAACCCCTTCAAGCCGACCGCCGGCGCCACGCCCCCGCTTCTGGTCGGGCGCCACGACGATCTGGACGAGTTCGAGGAATCCCTCGACGACGGCCCGGGCGCTCCGGGACGACTCACGATCTTCACCGGCGCCAGGGGCGTCGGCAAGACCGTCATGCTGACCGAGGTCTCTGACCGGGCTCTACGCCGAGGCTGGGTGACGATTGCGGACGCAGCCTTGCCTGGACTGATCGACCGGCTCACCGACGAGGTGACCGACCATCTTCACGAGCTCGATCCGTCACGTCTGCCTGGCCGTGACCTCACCGGGCTGAGCATCGGCGGTTCTGGTGTCACCTTCTCGGAGCGCCAGGTTGCAAGACCCAGGTGGCGCAAACAGCTCGGCGCCCTCCTTGATGCCCTCGAGCAGAACGAGACGGGCCTGCTCCTTACGGTGGACGAGGTCCATTCCAGCGCGCGCGAGGAACTGCGACAGCTCGCGGCCACCTACCAGCTGCTCGTCCGGGAGGACAGGAATATCGCCCTGGCCTTCGCCGGACTGCCCGCCGCCGTGTCCGATCTACTGAACGACGACGTACTGACCTTCCTCCGTCGCGCCAACCAGGTCGAGCTCAAGGACGTCGCTCTCGACGACGTACGGACCGCTCTACGTTCCACGGTCCGGGAGAATGGCCGCGAGATCACGGAGCCGGCGCTCGACCATGCAGCTCAGGCAACCGGCGGGTACCCCTTCATGATCCAGCTCGTCGGTTACCACGTCTGGCGCAAGGCGACTGGCGACCTCATCGACGAGGAGTCCGTGCTTGAGGCGATCCCGGTCGCCAGGCGGCGCCTCGGCGCGACCGTCCACGCCACGGCACTTGCCGACCTCTCAGACGTCGACCGGACCTACCTCTTGGCCATGTCGCAGGACGACGGGGAGTCGTCCACCGGAGAGCTGGCTAGACGGATCGGAGCAAGCTCGCAGCACGCGGGCGTCTACCGCGCTCGCCTCATCGCTGCGGGCATGATCGAACCGACTCGGCACGGGCACGTGGACTTCGCACTGCCGTTCCTGCGTGAGTATCTCCGCGAGCACGCGGCCCAGTACCGAATCGACGATCACGGCAAGATCAGCAGACGCGACCGACGGTCGTAGAACGAGCAGCCGCGGTACGGGCGGCTGCTCGCGGCGTCGGGCATCGTCGTCCGACATCGTGTGCGGAGGTCGTCGTCGACCATCCAGATCGGACGCCAGGGTCTGGGTCCCGGCATCCTTGGGGGGCGGGCGACGGGCGGGCCCTTCCCGCCCGTCGTCCCATCGATGTCAGGCTGGACGAACCTGCTCAGCCTGCGGACCCTTCTGTCCTTGCCCCACCTCGTATTCGACCGGCTGACCCTCGTCGAGGGACCGGTAGCCGTCGGTCTGGATCGCGCTGTAGTGAACAAAAAGGTCCTGGCCGCCGGCGTCGGGGGTGATGAAGCCATACCCCTTCTCGGCGTTGAACCACTTGACGGTGCCCTGGGCCATGCGCAGTTCTCCTTGTACCTCTGCACGGGACACTCGGTCGACCCGTGGTGGTTCGAGCGTAGTGGTCCGGCTCACACCAGGGAAGCCTCTATGTCCGGTATGTGGCATTCAGCGCAAGGCGAACGCGCAGGTCAGAGACTTGCGAGGGGGGTCCAGCAGTCGAATATCAGCATGGTGGTACGGAACGGGTGGACATTTCGTCCACATGCTGCCCCGGACGAGCACCGGCCGGATGTTGACCGAAAACCGACGCCAGCACTGCCATCGGCTCTCGGTCACGCCCTCGGATCCGTCAGCCCGTCGGCTCCGTGTACATGAAGAGCCAGACAGCCTCCGGCGAGCCGGACACGGCCTCGTTCATGACGACGTTGGCTTCCGGGATGCCGAGGAGCGCGGCAGCCGCCATGCCCTCCTTCTCACGCCCGTCGCCGTACCAGATGGTGTTCGCGGCGGACGTGTCGACAGCCGAGAGGTCAGGGGCGCTCTCGGGGTCGGCCTCCTGGCTGAAGGTCGCGCCACCGAGTCCGCTCGAGACGAGGCTCTCGCTGGTCGTCGATGCGAGGCCGCCGACAGTTCCACGGTTGAACACCATGTATGCCGCCGCGGGGTCAGCGGCCGCGACCAGATCCTCGGCGCTCTGCTGGGGCGTCTCGTCCGACGGCTCGACCGACGGCTCGCCCGAGGCCTCGGCTGAAGCGTCTCCCGACGGATCAGCCGAAGCGGACGTCGACGGCGAAGCCGAGGTCGACGCGCCGCCCTGCGCCTCTGCAGGGTCGTCACCTCCGGACAGCAGCGTGATGCCGCCCCACGCCACGGCGGCGCAGACTACGGCGACCAACAGGAACGGCCAGGCCGAGCTCCAACCGCTACGCGGCGCACGGTGCACACCCACGGGTGCGCCCCCGGGGACAGCGACGTCGAACTCGTCGGGCGGGTAGGGGTAGCCACTCTTCGTCACGGCAGAGAGAGTAGCGGGTCGTTGTGACGGATCGGTGCCCTCTCAGTGGTTCTCATCCGCCAACCGGCGTGCAGAGCGCGCCCGCTGGCGGGTTGATCGGAGCCTGCGCAGGCGCTTGACCAGCATCGGGTCGTGCTCGAGAGCGGCCGAAGTGTCGATCAGCGCGTTCAAAACCTGGTAATAACGCGTGGCTGTGAGATCGAAGAGTTCTCGCGCCGCTTCCTCTTTGGCGCCTGCGTACTTCCACCACCGGCGCTCGAACGCGAGAATCTCCCGGTCGCGGTCGGAGAGCTTGTTCTCGGATCCTTCGGCTACCGGGGTGTCGGCGCCAGAAACCAGCATCTCGCTCATCCGGCCACCGGATGCCCGGAGTACGTGACTGTCATTCACCCTTGCCCTTTCACAGTGTCAACACGCCGGCCCCTACCCGCGACGCCGAAAAACAGGTCCTCGAAGCCGCTGGCCTACGGGAGGCGCCAGTCGACCGGCTGCGCGCCCTGCTGCTCGAGCAACGCGTTGGCCCGCGAGAAGGGCTTCGAGCCGAAGAAGCCGTTGCGCGCCGACAGGGGCGACGGGTGCGCGCTCTCGACGACCGGGACGTCGCCCAGCCAGGCCTTCAGGTTGCGCGCCTTGGCGCCCCACAGGATCGCCACGAGCGGGCCGCCCCGCGCCACCAGCGCCCGGATCGCCGCCTCGGTGATCTCCTCCCAGCCCTTGCCGGAGTGCGAGTCGGACGAGCCAGGCCGGCACGTGAGCGTCCGGTTGAGCAGCATGACCCCCTGGTCGGCCCAGGGCCGCAGGTCACCGTTCGACGGGAGCGGGACACCGACGTCGTCCTGCATCTCCTTGTAGATGTTGACCAGCGACCGCGGGACGGGCCGCACGTCCGGCTGGACGGAGAAGGACAGCCCCATGGCGTGACCCGGAGTCGGGTACGGGTCCTGGCCCACGATGAGCACCCGCACGTCCGCGAGCGGCCGCCTGAACGCCGCGAGCACGTTCTCGCCCGCTGGGACGTAGGTGCGCCCCTGGGCGACCTCAGCACGCAGGAAGTCGCCCATCGCATGGATGCGCGGCTCGACGTCCGCCAGGGCCTCCGCCCAGTCCGGCGCGACGACCTCCGCCAGCGGGGGCGGGTCGGAGGCTGCGCCAGCGTCGCTGCCGGTGTCGACTGGGGGTGTCGGGTTCACGGTGGTCTCCACGTGCAGGAGGCTACCGGCACCCTCCGACACTGCCAGTTTGTGCTGCCTGTCACACTCCCGGGCCAGCAGGCTCCCCGTACAGGCAGGAGAATGAGCACCGTGACCACGACAACCCCAGACCCGGAAGGCCACACCACCGACCTCCCCGAGGCCACCCCTGTCCGCTGGGCCCGGTACATCGCCATGGGCGACTCCTTCACGGAGGGCCTGTGGGACCCGTACCCCGACGCCCCGGACGTCCAGCGCGGCTGGGCCGACGACCTCGCGGCCGTGCTCTCGGCACGCCGCATCGCCGCGGGCGAGGCGCCGCTCGAGTACGCGAACCTCGCGATCCGCGGCCGCAAGCTGCGTCCGGTCGTCGCCGAACAGCTCGATGTCACCATCGACGCCCGGCCGGACCTCGTCTCGCTGGTCGCGGGCGGCAACGACATCCTGCGCGCCTCGGCCGACATCGAGGCGATCTCGGCCGCGCTGGAGGACGCAGTCGTCGCCCTCCGCGCGTCCGGCGCCGACGTCCTGATGGGCACAGGGTTCAAGGCCGGCGCCGCGCTGAGCTGGACCAACGGCCGCACGGCCATCTTCAACGCGAACCTCTGGTCCATCGCCCGCCGTACCGGTGCCCACGTCCTCGACCTGTGGGGCATGCGGTCGCTGGGCGACCTGCGCCTCTGGTCCGACGACCGCATCCACCTCACCCCGGAGGGGCATCAGCGGGTCGCGAACGCCGCGCTCGTGGCGCTCGGTCTCGAACCGGACGACACCGCCTACGACAGCCCGCTCGATGTCTCCCCTCCCGCCGCCTTCCGCGACGCGGCACGCGCCAACGCGGTCTGGATGCGCCAGCACGTTGGCCCGTGGGTCAAGCGCCGGCTGACGGGCACCTCCAGCGGCGACGGTCGCTCCCCGAAGTGGCCGACGCCGCAGACGTGGCCGCGGGCGTAACGCCTCGTCGCGGCCTAGAATCTCGCTGGTGAAGCAGGGGCTCCCCGGCGTTCGCGCCGGGAGCCGCTGCCCTGTCGAAGGCGCTTGTCTCGGCGAGTAACTTAACCTTCTAGATAGTATAGTTTCGGCTATGACGATCAGCCCTCCGCTCAGCGCGCAGACGCCGCTGCTCGGCCCTCGACGGCGCTGGACGCTCCTGGTGACCGTCGGCACCGGTCTGCTGCTGATCACCCTGGACAACTCGATCCTCTACACCGCGCTGCCCACCCTCACGCGTGAGCTCGACGCGAGCTGGACCGAGAGCCTCTGGATCATCAACGCCTACCCGTTGGTGATGACCGGGCTCCTGCTGGGTACCGGGACGCTCGGCGACAGGTTCGGCCACCGGCGCATGTTCCTGACCGGGCTGGTCGTGTTCGGGCTGGCTTCGTTCATGGCGGCCACCGCACCCACCCCCGAGGTGCTCATCGCCGCGCGCGGCCTGCTGGCCGTCGGCGCCGCCGCGATGATGCCGGCCACGCTGGCCCTGATCCGGGTCGCCTTCGTCAACGAGCGCGAGCGCAACGTGGCGATCAGCGTGTGGGGCAGCCTTTCGGTGGTGGGTGGAGCGCTCGGGCCTATCGTCGGTGGTGCGCTGCTCGAGCACTTCGCGTGGGGATCGATCTTCCTGATCAACGTGCCGGTGGTCGTCGTCGCGGTGGTCCTCGGAGTCGCCGTCGCCCCGAAGAACGACCCGCACCCCGGTACCAGGTGGGACTTCATCTCTTCGGTGCAGGCCCTGGCCACGCTGGTCGGGCTCGTGGTGCTGATCAAGGAGGTGGTCAAGGTCGACCGCTCCGGAACCATCGTGCTCTGTGCGGCCCTGGCGACCTTCGTCGGATGGTGGCTCTTCGTCCGTCGTCAGCGGCGCCTGCCGTTCCCGCTGCTGGACCTGTCGATCTTCCGCAACGCCGCGTTCGCCTCCGGGGTCCTGGCTGCCGCGTTCGCCATGTTCGCGATGGGTGGCCTGCAGCTGGCCACCACCCAGCGGTTCCAGCTCGTGGCCGGATTCTCGCCCTTCGAGTCGGGGCTGCTGGTGGCCGCCATCGCGGTCGGGTCGCTGCCGTCCTCGATCCTGGGCGGGGCGTTCCTTCACGTCGTGGGCCTGCGGGTCCTGATCGGCGGCGGCCTCGGCGTCGGGGCCGTCGGCGTGGCCTGGACCCTGGTCGGCGTCCAGCACGGGATGGGCTGGCTGCTCGGTGGCCTGCTCGTCACAGGCTTTGGGCTGGGGTCCGCGATGTCCGTGGCCTCGACCGCGATCATCGGGAACGTGCCGGCCCGTCGGGCGGGCATGGCCTCCTCCGTGGAGGAAGTGTCCTACGAGTTCGGCAGCCTGGCCGCCGTCGCGCTGCTCGGGTCGCTGCTGACCACCGTCTACACGATGACCATCCGCCTGCCCGACGGCGCCCCCGTCGAGGCGAGCCGGTCCATGACCGATGCGCTGACAGCGCCGGGCACCGGGCCAGAGGTCCTCGACGCCGCGTCCCGCGCGTTCGGCAACAGCTACTCCACGGTGATGGTCGTCTGCGCCGCAGTCCTGGCCGTCGGCGCTATCGTCACGACCGTGCTGCTTCGTACCTACGGTCCTGGGTCGGAATCCTCCGCCTACGGCTCCAGCCACTGAACCGACCCACCGCGACGCGCCCCGGAGGCCCCGTGCGACCGAGCAACCGCGACCACATCCTCGACGCCGCCGTGCGCGTCATCCAGCGTGAGGGCGTCACCGCCGTCACGTTCGACTCGGTGGCAGCCGAGGCAGAGCTGACGCGCGGCGGGATCATGTACCACTTCCCGTCGCGCGAGGACCTGCTGGCCGCTATCCACCAGCATCTCGCCGACCGGTGGGAGGCTTCGCTCCTGGCCGACGCCGGCCGGCCCGCCGAGCAGCTCACCGCCGACGAGCGACTGGCCGCCTACGTCCGCGTGAGCGCCCAGTCCGCGACCCGTGCCGAGCTGCAGCTCATGCTCGAGGCCGCCACCCGCCCGGAGTGGGCAGCGCCATGGAGCTCTGTCCTTGAGCGCTGGGCGCCCGTGCCCCCCGACGCCGGGGGCGCCGACGCCTCCATGGACCGGCTCGTCACCCGGCTCGCCGCCGACGGACTGTGGATGTTCGAAGCACTCGCCTACCGCGCCATGCCGGAGGCGCAGCGCCGCGCGGTCACGGAGCACCTGGTGCGGGCGGTCGGCGCTCCAGATCGCGACTGACTGCCACCAAGGCCCGACGACCCCTAGAACCGGCACGCGCCACGCCGGCGATAACGTGCCCGGGGTGGGTGTCGCCACCTCCATAGCCTGCGCCCCACCCGGCTCGCTGCCGAGGACCGTGGAGGTTCGCTGCGCTCGCCTGACGCGACATGTCCGAAGCCCAGCGCAGAGCAGTTTCGGGGAGCACCTGCCCCGCGTCGACTGCAGACCTGGTAGCGGCCCACCACTGCCGATGCAGACTTTGTTGCGGCTACGGCCCGTGGAACGGCAACCAAGTCTGCAGTCGTCGGCGAAGGGCGCGTCGAAGTCTGCAGTCGACAGGTGAGAACGGAGACTTCCCCGGCAGTCCGGAACGGGCCGAACGAGCTGCGCTTCATCTGCGAAGGAGTCGTCCACCGGATCACCTACGTGCTGGAGCAGCTCGGCGCGTGACAGCGGCGGGCTTCCGTTCGATCGGGACCATGTATTCGATCGGGACATATAACAGAGGCCCGGAACCGTTGAGATTCCGGGCCTCGTGGAGCCGCCTGTCGGGTTCGAACCGACGACCTTCCGCTTACAAGGCGGGAGCTCTACCAGCTGAGCTAAGGCGGCGGGCGGGGAACAGCCTAGCGGTTCCCCCCACCAGAGTCCGAGTCGAGAACCACGAGCCGGCCGGAGCAGACCAGCGGGGCCCCGGGCCGCAGCCCGGGACCCCGCCGTCCATCCACGACCTGGAGACTACTCGGACGGCTCCACGGAAGGCTCCGCCGACGGCTCCTCGGACGCCGGCGCCTCACCCGTGATCGCCTGGGTCAGCCCACCGGGGCTCTGCCAGCCCTCGAAGCGCTCGCCCTCGACCAGCACGGTCGGCGTCCCGAAGCCGCCCTCGGCGTTGAGCACCGACTCATCGCTCTGCGCTTCCTCCGTGGCGGCTCTGACCCACTCCTCGTAGGTGTCGTACGCCTCACCGTCGGCGATACCCGCAGCCACCTCGGCAGGCACACCGGCCTGCTCGGCGACCTGCGCGATCTGCTCGTCCGACAGACCGGCTGTGTTCTCCTCCGGCTGGCTCGCGAACATCGCCTCGTGGAACGCCGTGAACTGCTCGGGCGCCTGGTCGGCGACCCACGCGGCGGCGGACGCCGCGCGCGTCGAGTAGTTGGTGCCCTGGGACGCACGGTCCAGGATCGTGACCGGGTGCACCACGAGCGTCACGTCCCCGGCCTCGCGCATCTCGGTGATGCTCGCGCCGTTCAGCGACTCGAACTGACCGCAGATGGGGCACATGTAGTCCACGTAGACGTCGAGGGTCTTCGCGCCCTCGTTCGTGGTCCCCGCCGCACCGTCGGCGCCGACCGGGATGCCGGTGTTCTCGACCACGCCGGCCGGGACGCTCTCGACCTTCTCCATGGGCGACTTCTGCCCCTCGAGGAAGATCATCACGACAGCCACGACCAGGACCACGAGTCCGAGCCCGAGCGCGCTCACCACGATCGCGCGGCTCCGCTTCTCGCTCGACTGCTGCTTCTTCTGGAGTGCAAGGGCCTCGGCACGGGCGGCGTCTCGACGCTGCGCCTTGGTCATGTTCGTCGACATCGGGGTCCTTCGAGATGCGGGCCAATGGGGCGAGGCGCTGTGCGCCTGAGGTAAAGCCTACTCGCGCTCGCTGAGAGACTGCTGGACGTTTCAGTACGATCTCGACACCAAACCTGGGTGTCACCACACGACGGCGGGCCGGTCCCCCAGAGGCCACCACAGCACGTCCAGCGAACCGTCGACCAGCGGCCAGGCCGCCAGGGCCGCGAGCGCCAGCACAACCAGGGCAAGGACGGTCTTGTGCGCCCAGCCGGGGGCGATCCGGCGCAGCAGCGGTCCGGCCCCGACCCGCGTCGCGTACGACGCCGGCCCGAACCACGACACGACCACCGTCACCAGCATCGCGACGCCGAGGACGAGACTGTCGATGACGGGCTGGTTCATGCCGCCCACCGATCGTGCCTCGACGGTCAGGACGGGCGCGATGATCACGTTGCCCGGCGCGAACAGCATCAGCCCCAGCAGCACCACGATCACCCCGGAGCAGATGCCGACGGCCGCGGCGGGCAGCACGCCGAGCACCGCGCGTACGACGTGCCAGGGGGAGAGGAGCGTCGCCACGAGCGCGTCGACCCGGCGTGGCCCGTGACGCGCTCGACGGTTGCGGAACTCGTCGACGGCGATCCCCGCCAGGCGCGCCACGATCAGCAGCCCTACGAGCACGGCGGTCGCCACCCCTGGCCGGACGGCGGCGAGCGCGACGAGCGCGAGGGTGAGGGCGACGAACAGCCCGCGATAGCCGGTGACGTGCGCCGGGTTGGCAGTCGGCAGCCCGAAGGTCTGGTCGCCCGAGGACGCGCCAGGGCTCTGCGCACCGAGAGCCCGTCCGGTGACCGACCGCCCCCTGGCCACGACAGGCGCCGCGGCCAGGTCGGTCACGCCACCCACGCCGGGGCGCGCGGCGTTCGCGGCCGCCGCGGCCCCTGCAGCGGCGCCGACGCCCGCACCGCCGGCCGCCGCGGACACCGGCCGCGGCAGGAGGCCCTGCGGCATGACGCGCGTCGAGCCGAGGTCGGCCGGCATCGCGGCGGTCGGCGCGTCGGCCGAGATGTCTGCGGAGCCGAGCACCGTCGTCGGTGAGCCGTCCGGGTGCGCTGTCACACCGACGAACGCCTCCGACTCGCCCTTGAGCGCCCGCGCCACCTCGTCGGGCCCCCAGCGCTCGCCGGGCACCGCCCGCAGCGCAGCAGCGAGCGCACGTGCAGCGCGCGGCGGTAGTCCTTCGAGGTCGGCCTGGCCCTGTCGTGAGCGCCGGAGCACCAGCTCCGTCGGCCGGACACCGAACGGCGCCCGGCCGGTGCCTGCGAACCCGAGCACGGCGGCCCAGGACCACCAGTCGGTGTCCGGGCCCGGCTCCGCGCCGTCGAGCAGCTCGGGAGCGAGATAGCCGGGGGTGCCCATGACGAATCCGGTGCGGGTGGCCCGGACGTCACCGGGGCCCTGGGCGAGCCCGAAGTCGATCAGGACCGGCCCGGTCCGCGCGATGAGCACGTTCGATGGGGTGAGGTCGCGGTGCACCACGCCGGTGCCGTGCACGGCCTCGAGAGCGTCGGCGAGCTGGTCGGCGAGCTCGAAGAGGTCCCGGGCGTCGAGCGGACCGCGCTCGTCGATCTCCTCCTCGAGGGTGGGGCCCTCGACGAGCTCGGTGACGATGAACGCGTCGGGCCCCTCGAGCTCGGCGTCCAGCACCCGAGCCACCGCGGGGTGGCGCAGGCCCTGCAGCGCTGTGGCCTCGCGGCGCAGCCGCTCGCGCGCCGTGGGGTCGTCGAGGTGGCGGTGCAGCATCTTGAGGGCGACGGCTTGCCCGCCGTCGTCCTGCGCACGGTAGACGGCACCCATGGCTCCGGAGCCGATCGCGCGCACGACCGTGTACCCGCCGAGCTTCGAGCCGGGAGCGGGGCCAGCACCGTTCGAGGACGCCGTCGAGGCCTCCACCTCCTTCATGTGGCACACCGTAGCCGTCGCGGACCGGCGACGCCCGCCAAGTCTCAGCCCTCTGACCAGCGCCAAAGCGTGACGAAACCCACGTTACCGACGACCTCGTTACCCTGAACAGGTACGGGAACTCGGTACTCTTGACATTGCGCAGCGAGACTCCTACACACCTAAGGAGAAATACATTGCCAGGTAAAGAAGGATACGATCTGGTCGTCGTCGCGAACCGGCTGCCGGTCGATTTCTCGGTCGGCCCGGACGGAGACCTCACCTGGCAGAGGTCACCCGGTGGCCTCGTCACAGCGCTCGAGCCCGTGATGCAGGGCGCCGACGGCGCCTGGGTCGGCTGGTCCGGCGCCCCCGACCTCGCGCACGAGCCGTTCGAGGCCGACGGCATGCTGCTGGTCCCGGTCACGCTCAACGCCGTCGAGATCGAGCGCTATTACGAGGGCTTCTCCAACGCCACGCTCTGGCCGCTCTACCACGACGTCATCGAGCGGCCCGACTACCACCGCCAGTGGTGGGACGCGTACCGCCGGGTCAACCAGCGCTTCGCCGACGCCGCGGCAGAAGAGGCGGCGGAGGGCGCCGTCGTCTGGGTGCACGACTACCAGCTCCAGCTCGTCCCCCGCATGCTTCGCGACCTGCGGCCGGACCTGCGCATCGGGTTCTTCGACCACATCCCGTTCCCACCCGTCGAGCTGTTCGCGCAGCTCCCGTGGCGCCGCCAGATCATCGACGGGCTGCTCGGCGCCGACCTCGTGGGCTTCCAGCGCAACGGCGACGCGGCGAACTTCGTGCGGTCCGCACGCCGGCTCACCGGATACACGACGCGCGGCCCGGTCATCACGATCCCCGACGCCGACGGACGTCCCGGCCGGCACGTGCGCGCGTCGTCGTTCCCCATCTCCATCGACTCCCGCCGGTTCGACACCCTCGCCCGCACGCCAGAGGTGCAGGCACGGGCCAAGGAGATCAAGGCCGACCTCGGCAACCCCGCGACCCTGATGCTGGGTGTCGACCGGCTCGACTACACCAAGGGCATCCGGCACCGCATCAAGGCGTACGGCGAGCTGCTCGACGACGGCCGCCTCGACGTCGAGCACGCCACGCTCGTGCAGGTCGCCAGCCCGAGCCGGGAGAACGTCGGCGCCTACCAGGAGCTCCGCGAGCACGTCGAGGGCCTGGTCGGCCGGATCAACGGCGAGTACGGCGAGCTGGGCCACTCCGCCATCCACTACCTGCACCACTCCTACCCGCCGGAGGAGATGGCTGCGCTCTACCTGGCGGCCGACGTGCTGCTGGTGACGTCGCTGCGGGACGGCATGAACCTGGTCGCCAAGGAGTACATCGCCGCCCGCTCCGACGAGCGCGGCGCGCTGGTGCTGAGCGAGTTCACCGGCGCCGCCGACGAGCTCTCGCCCGGTCCCCTGCTGGTCAACCCGCACGACATCGACGGCATGAAGGACATCATCGTGGCGGCCGCGACCATGGACCCGAAGGAGCAGCGCCGCCGCATGCGGCGCCTGCGCCGCAAGGTCCTTGCCGACGACGTCGCCAAGTGGTCGGAGACCTTCCTCGGCGTGCTCACCTCCGTACCCGCCCGGCCGCTCACCGTCGACCCGCGCTCGGCCGAGCCCCGCCACCACAACCTCCGCGACGCGCTGACGGCGTTCACCACGGTGCCGGAGGGCGTGCCCGCGCGGGGCCGGCTCGCCCGCATGGGCAACGGGAACGGGCGGCGCAGGAAGCCGACCACCGGCTGGCTGCTCGCGTGCGACTTCGACGGGACCCTCGCGCCGCTCGTGGACGACCCCAAGTCGTCCACGATGACGCGTGCGGCGCGCACCGCCATCGACCAGCTGCACGCGCTCGGCCAGGAGACGCCGGTGCGCCTCGCGTTCATCTCCGGGCGGGACCTGTCCGATTTGGCCGAGCGGACGGTCGCCCCCGACGGCACGTTCCTCGTCGGCAGCCACGGCGCGGAGGCGGGGCGAGCCACCACCACCGGCGTCGAGCAGGTGCCGTTCCACCTGACCACCACCCAGTCCGGCGAGCTCGATGCGCTCGTCGCGGGGTTCGAGTCGGCGGTATCGGGACGCGAGGGGGCCTGGGTGCAGGTCAAGCCGGCTGCCGCCGTCGCCCACACGCGCCTGGCGAGCGTGGACGACGCCGCCGCCATCACGCTGGCCGCCGACGAGGTGGCCGCCAACCTGGGGCTGCCCGCCATGCACGGCAAGGACGTGGTCGAGGTGTCGGTGGTGCCGACGAGCAAGGGCGAGGCGCTGCGCCGGCTGCGGGGCACCGTCGCGGCCGAGCTGGGCGTCGAGAAGGTGCGCGTCCTGTACGCGGGCGACGACACCACCGACGAGCACGCCTTCGGTGCACTCGAGTCCGGCGACCTGTCGATCAAGGTGGGCACCGGCGACACGCTCGCCTCGCACCGCGTACCCGACCCAGACGCGCTGGCCGCCGTCCTCGCCGGCCTCGCACGGACCCTGCGGAGCAACGACTGAGCCGCAGGCTCAGGCGTCAGGCAAGCGAAGGCTGACCCGGACGTGACCCCCTCGATACCACGGCCTTGGCCAACCGGGGTACGATCACGCTGCAAGTGTCACCGCCGACACGTGAGTGGAAGCAACGGCACCCGACCACAACGGATCGTCCGGCACGTACCTGCCGGTGGAAGGATGTACTAGTCATGGCTACGGTCACTTTCGATCACGCGACGCGCGTCTACCCGGGCACTGAGCGCCCGGCCGTCGACCAGCTGAACCTGGAGATCGAGGACGGCGAGTTCCTCGTCCTCGTCGGCCCGTCCGGCTGCGGTAAGTCCACGTCCCTGCGGATGCTCGCGGGCCTCGAGGACGTCAACGGTGGGCACATCTTCATCGGCGACCGCGACGTCACCGACGTGCAGCCCAAGGACCGCGACATCGCGATGGTCTTCCAGAACTACGCCCTGTACCCGCACATGTCGGTGGCGGACAACATGGGCTTCGCCCTGAAGATCGCGGGCACGCCCAAGGCGGAGATCCGCCAGCGCGTCGAGGAAGCAGCGAAGATCCTCGACCTCGTCGAGTACCTCGACCGCAAGCCGAAGGCCCTCTCGGGTGGTCAGCGGCAGCGTGTCGCCATGGGCCGCGCCATCGTGCGTCAGCCCCAGGTGTTCCTCATGGACGAGCCGCTGTCGAACCTCGACGCCAAGCTCCGTGTCCAGACCCGTACGCAGATCGCGTCGCTCCAGCGCCGCCTGGGTGTCACCACGGTCTACGTGACCCACGACCAGACCGAGGCGCTCACCATGGGTGACCGCATCGCCGTCCTGAACCACGGTGTGCTCCAGCAGGTCGGCACGCCGCGCGAGATGTACGACCGTCCGAACAACGTGTTCGTCGCCGGCTTCATCGGCTCGCCCGCCATGAACATCGGCACGTTCGACGTCAAGGACGGCAAGGTCCAGGTCGGCTCGGCCGAGGTGCCGCTCGAGCGTTCCATCGCGAGCGAGATCTCCGACGCCGACGGCGGCAAGGTGACGCTGGGCTTCCGCCCCGAGGCGCTCGACCCGGTAGCGGTCGGCACGGCCGGCTCGTTCGACGTCGAGGTCAACCTCGTCGAGGAGCTCGGCTCCGACGCGTTCGTCTACGGGACGCTGAAGGGCGACACCGACGTCAACCTGACCGCCGGTGAGACCAACCAGCTCATCGTGCGTATCGACCCGCGCAACGTGCCCGACAAGGGCGACGTCATCGCCGTCGCCATCCAGGCCGGTCACTCGCACGTGTTCTCCGCGACCACGGGTGAGCGCCTCGGCTGATCCCTCGGTTGATCCCTCGGCTCGCTGAGGGAACGGTTACCTCCTCGGGGTGTGTTGCTGTGCGTGGACCTCGTCCACGCACAGCAGCACACCCCGCAGGCCTTTCATCACTCCGCCCCGCGGAGACCCATGGCCCCTGCCCCACCTCGCACGGACAGTCGGCCGGCTCAGCGCAGAATGGTGCCCATGCCCCAGCAGAACCTTCAGATCACCGCGGTCGCACCCGACCCCGCGCTGCTGGACCTCCCGTGGGACGTGCCGCTGGCCGAGTGGCCCGACGACGTCCTGGCCGCGCTGCCACAGGGCATCTCGCGGCACGTGGTCCGCTTCGTGAGCCACGGGGGCCGTGTGCTCGCGATCAAGGAGATCGGCGAGACCGTCGCCTACCGCGAGTACGAGCTGCTGCGCCAGCTGCACCGCATCGAGGTGCCCTCGGTGGTCCCCGTCGGCGTCATCACGGGTCGCAGGGCGCCCGACGGCGAGCGGCTCGAGGCCGTGCTGCTGACCGAGCACCTGCAGTTCTCGCTGCCGTACCGCGCGCTGTTCAGCCAGGACCTGCGTCCGGACACGGCGACGCGCCTCATCGACGCCCTCGCGGTGCTCCTGGTGCGCCTGCACCTCGTGGGCTTCTACTGGGGCGACGTCTCGCTGTCGAACACCCTGTTCCGGCGCGACGCCGAGACGTTCGCCGCCTATCTGGTCGACGCCGAGACGGGCGACATGCACCGCACGCTGACCAACGGCCAGCGCAACTACGACGTCGACCTGGCCCGCACCAACATCATCGGCGAGCTCATGGACCTCTCCGCGGGCGAGCTGCTCGACGAGGCCGTCGACGAGGTCGCGATCGGCGATGCGCTCGTGGAGCGCTACCAGGAGCTGTGGAACGCCCTCACCGGCTCGGAGGCGTTCGACTCCGACGACCGCTGGCGCGTCGCCGCCCGCATCGAGCGGCTCAACGACCTCGGCTTCGACGTGGGCGAGCTCGAGATCACCACGGACATCGACGGCACCAAGGTACGCATCCAGCCCAAGGTGGTCGACGCCGGGCACCACTCCCGCCGCCTGCTCCGCCTCACCGGGCTGGACGTGCAGGAGAACCAGGCCCGCCGCATGCTCAACGACCTCGACAGCTATCGCGCCGCGACGGACCGGCAGAACGACCAGGAGCAGATCGTCGCGCACGCCTGGGTGCGCCAGGTGTTCCGCCCGACGATCGACGCGGTGCCGCGCGAGCTGCGCCGCAAGCTGGAGCCGGCGCAGCTGTTCCACGAGATCCTCGACCACCGCTGGTACATCTCGCAGCAGGCCCAGCGGGACATCCCGCTGCCCGAGGCCGCCGAGTCCTATGTGGAGCGCGTGCTGCGGCACCGCCCGGACGAGGACGCCGTGCTCGGCCTCGCGCCGGGCGAGGCCGACCCGGCAGACCTCGAGTGATCGATAGATCCTCAGGTGACCGGCAGCCCGAGCTGCCGATCACTCGCCCGAGGTCGCCCCTGCCGCCCGCTGCTTCGCGACCTCGTAGAGGGTGATACCCGCGGCTACCGCGGCGTTCAGCGACTCCGTGGTGGTGGCGATCGGGATGGAGACGATCGCGTCGCACGTCTCGCGCACCAGACGGGACAGGCCCTTGCCCTCTGAGCCCACGACCAGCACGAGCGGGTCGGTGGCGAACGCGAGCTCGCCCACCTCCATGTCGCCGCCGGCGTCGAGCCCCACCACGAAGCAGCCGGTCTTCTTCAGCTCGGCGAGCTCGCGGGCCAGGTTCGTCGCACGCGCCACGGGGACGCGTGCCGCAGCGCCCGCCGACACCTTCCAGGCCGACGCCGTCACGCCAGCGGCGCGCCGCTCCGGCACCAGCACACCGTGCGCGCCGAACGCGCCGGCGGACCGGAGCACGGCGCCGAGGTTGCGCGGGTCGGTGACGCTGTCGAGCGCGACGATCAGCGGCGCCTCCCCCGCCTCAGCGGCGGCGTCGAGCAGGTCCTCGGTGTCCTTGTAGTCGTACGGCGGCACCTTGATGGCCACGCCCTGGTGCACCGCGCCGTCGGTGATCTTGTCCAGGTCGAGGCGCGACGCCTCGAACATCGGGTGGCTGCGCGCGTGCGCGATCTCCAGGATCTCCTGGGTGCGGTCGTCCGACTCCAGGTGCGTGGCCAGGTAGATGCCCTCGACGGGCATCTCCGCGCGCAGCGCCTCGAGCGCCGCGTTACGGCCGGCGACGATCTCGGTCGCACCATCGCCCTTGCGGCCCGCACCGTGGCGGCCCGGCCGCCGCCCGGCGGCAACGCGCTTCTCCGCCGCGACCTTGCGCTCGTGCGCGGGGTGGTAGGTCCGGTCCTCCGCCTTGGGCGTCGGCCCCTTGCCCTGCAGCGCCTTGCGGCTGTGGCCGCCGGTGCCGACCTGGGCTCCCTTCTTGGAGCCGGTCTTGCGCACCGCACCGGCGCGCTTCGAGTTTCCTGCCATGGTGTGTCTCGTCTCTCAGCCGGTGGTCGAGCTTGTCGCGACCACCGCGGGTTCGGTAGAGGTGGCCTCGACAAGCTCGGCCACCAGGGAAAAGTTCAGGAGAGCGTCCAGCGGGCGCCGTCGGCGGAGTCCTGGACCTCGATCCCGGCGGCCGCGAGGCGGTCCCGGATCGCGTCGGAGGCGGCCCAGTCCTTGGCGGCACGTGCCTCGGCGCGCGCCTTGAGCTCCGCCGCGACGAGCCCGTCGAGCGCGGTGGCGTACCGGTCGTCGGTGGACGTCGCCCACTGCGGGTCCGCCGGGTCAAGACCCAGCACGTCGAGCATCGCACGCAATGTCACCAGCTCGGCACGCACGGCGGCGTCCGCCCCGGCCGCGAGCGCGGTGTTGCCTGCCCGCAGGTGCTCGTGCACGACGGCGAGCGCCTGCGGCACGTTCAGGTCGTCGTCCATCGCCGCCGCGAAGGCCTCTGGGACCTCGGCCTTGGCGATCTCCTCTGCCGGGACGTCCCCGACCCGCTCCGACGCGCGGGTCACGAACCCCGACAGGCGCTCCCACGTGGTGCGGGCCTCGTCGAGGGTGTCGGGCGCCCACTCCAGCATGGACCGGTACTGCACGGCGGCCAGCGCGTAGCGCACCACCGGCGCGGGTGCCTGGCTGAGCAGCTCGCTGACGAGCAGGCCGTTGCCGAGGGACTTCGACATCTTCACGCCGGACTGCGTCACCCACGCGACGTGCATCCAGCGCTGGGCGAACTCGTAGCCGGCCGCGCGTGACTGCGCCTGCTCGTTCTCGTGGTGCGGGAACCGCAGGTCGAGGCCGCCACCGTGGATGTCGAACGACTCGCCGAGGTAGCGGCGAGCCATCGCGGAGCACTCCAGGTGCCAGCCGGGACGGCCGCGACCGTACGGGGTGTCCCAGGAGGCCGACTCCGGCTCGCCCGGCTTGGGAGCCTTCCACAGGGCGAAGTCGTGCGGGTTCTTCTTGGCCTCGGCGGCGGAGCCCGCGGCGACGTCCGCGCCCTCCTCCGGGCTGAGGTCCTCGACCTTCTGCCGCGTGAGCTCCCCGTAGGCGGGCCAGGAGCGGACGTCGAACCAGACGTTGCCCTCGCCGGTGCTGTAGGCGTGGCCCTTCTCGACCAGTCGTTCCATGAGCCCGACCATCTCGGGCACGCTGCCGGTGGCGCGCGGCTCGTAGGTGGGCGGGAGGACGCCGAGCGCGTCGTACGCCTGGGAGAACACGCGCTCGTACAGCGCGGCGTGCGCCCACCACTCGCGGCCGGCGGCGGCCGACTTGGCCAGGACCTTGTCGTCGATGTCGGTGACGTTCCGGATCAGGGTGACCTTCAGGCCCCGCCGGGTGAGCCAGCGGCGCAGCACGTCGAACGCGACCGCCGGGCGCAGATGGCCCACGTGCGGGTGCGACTGCACCGTTGCGCCACACAGGTAGATGCCGACCTCGCCCGGGGTGATGGGGGTGAGGTCGCGCACCTCGCGCGCAGCGGTGTCAAACAGGCGGATGGTCACCTGTCAAGGGTACCGGCGCTTCAGCTCCCTGCCTCGACGACGGCCCGGGCCCGCTCCAAAGTCTGCCGCATGCCCCGCACGTTGGCCCGACGGCGGTGCCAGCCCGCCAGCGCCCAGTACACGCGGGACACACCGCGTTGCTCCAGCTCGAACGACTCGGTGACGTCGCAGCCACCGTCCGCCGGCACCATCCGGTAGCGCCAGTTGTTCAGGCGCCTTCCGCCCATGTACACGGTGAAGCCGAAGTCCCGGCCCTGCTCGCAGTGGGTCACCTTGCACTGCGTCCAGTACACGGGCCCCACCCCGTTGCGCCGGACGTGGCCCCGGAAGTGCGCGCCCACGGCGGGGCCGGTCGCTCCGTCGGTCCATTCCGCCTCGAAGGTCTCCGGGCTCAGCTCACCCACTCGCGTGACATCGCTGAGCAGGTCCCAGACCTCGCTCGGGTCCGCGTCCATGTGCACCGTCACTTCTGCTCGCATGGGTGCACACTACTGTCTTTGCGTCAGTAGCCCGTGCCCGACGGCCTAGCCGAAGTTCTTGCCTTCACCCCGGTACGTCGGCACGGTCTCCACGATCTCGGTGCCGCTGACGAGGTGGACCCGGTCGAACCGCTCCAACATCTCCCCCGCCTTCGCGTGCCGCAGCCAGACCCGGTCGCCGGTGTGCAGCCGGCCGTCGGGCGAGAGCCCGCGGGCCACGCGCAGCGGGGTCTGCACCTCGCCGGCGCCCTCCGGGCCGCTCAGGGCGTAGCCGGGCGTGAACGGACGGGGCAGGCGTGCGGCACCCGCCTTGCCCGAGGCCGCGTACCCGCCCGAGAAGGCGGTGACCCAGCCGGGCGCCGGCTCGCGCACGACGTCGAGCCCGAAGAACGCGGCGGGGCGCGCCTGGAACGAGCGGTAGCCGTCGAACAGGCCGGGCGCGTACAGGCCCGAGCCTGCGGTGACCTCGTTGACCCCTGGAGCGCCACCGCTCACCTCGATGGAGCCGGTCCCGCCCGCGTTGACGAGCACTACCTCCTGCCCGACGGCGTCCCGCACCGCCGCGAGGATCCGTACCCGGCGCTCGTTCACCTCACGCATCGAGAGGCGCTTGACGAGCCGGACGGCGGGGCTCGTGTCGGGCAGGCCCGCCACCTGGGCCTCGTAGAACATGAGGCCGCGCACGCTCAGCCCCTTCGCCTGGGCCACCGTCGCGAGAGCGGCGACGTCGCCGGGCTCGCGCAGCGGCGAGCGCCGCACCCCGAGATGGGCGGTCAGCGCACCGGCACCGACACGCAGCGAGCAGTCGACGTCCAGGCACACCTGGACCGGGCCGGCGTCCGCCGTGCCGCGCACGCCGCCGGCCGGTCCTTCGGCGTCTGCGATCAGGCCGAGGTGGGCGACGTCGTCGACCATCAGGGTGATCTCCGCGCGGGCCGTCGCGTCGGCCGCCAACGTGGCAAGAGCCTGCCTGTCCACCGTCGGGTATCCGACCAGCACGTCGCGCACGCCCCTGCTGACCAGCCACAGCGCCTCGCGCAGCGAGTACGCCATGACGCCGGCGAACCCGTGCCCGACGGCACGGTCGACCAGCGAGCGCACGCGCACCGACTTCGACGCGACGCGGACGGGAACGCCGTCGGCGCGCTTGAGGAGGTCGAGCGCGTTGGCGTCGAACACGTCCAGGTCCACGACGGCGACGGGCGCGGGCAGTCCGGAGGTAGCGGCGGACAGCCGCGCGACGGTGTCTGCTGCGGAGCTCATGACCGCACGCTACTCCCCGGACCGGGGCACGGCGCGGCCCGCCAGGGCGGTTCGCGCCCGAGATCTTGGCTCTGGTCCGCCGCGCGGGGGCGTGCGATAGTGCATCCGTGATCTGGACGAACTGGGCACGCACCGTCAGCGTGACGCCTGTACGGCTGGAACAGCCGGCCTCGGAGGACGAGCTGTCCGACGCCGTGCGCCGCGCCGTGCGGGAGGGCCACCAGGTCCGCGTCGTCGGCGGGGGGCACTCGTTCGCGCCGGCGGCTGCCACGGAGGGCGTGCAGCTCAACCTCGATCGTCTGGACGCCCTGCACCGCGTCGAGCGTGATCCCGACACGGGCCACGCCCTCGTCACCGTGGGCGCAGGCATGCGGCTGCGCCGGCTCAACCGGATCCTGGCCGAGCGCGGGCTCGGCATGCAGAACCTCGGCGACATCGACCGGCAGTCGGTGGCCGGCGCCATCTCGACGGGCACGCACGGCACCGGAGCCAGGTTCGGCGGTCTCGCCACCCAGGTGCGCGCCCTGACGGTCGTAGGGCCCGACGGCGAGGTCGCCCGCGCCACGCCGACCGAGCGGCACGACCTGTTCGAGGCCTCACGACTCGGCCTCGGCGCGACGGGTGTGCTGAGCACCGTGACCATCGAGGCCGTCCCCGCCTTCGACCTGTACGCCGTCGAGGAGCCCTGGCCGCTGGACCGCATCCTTGAGTGCGTCCACGACCTCGTCGCGGACAACGACCACTTCGAGTTCCTCTGGTTCCCCGCCACGCACCGGGCACTCACCATGCGCAACATGCGGGTCGAGCCCGAGCAGCACAGCGGTTCGAGCATCGGCCGTCGCGGGCGACGGCTCGCCGGGGCGGCGCGCACCTTCCTCGACGAGGAGGTGCTGTCGAACGGGCTGTTCGAGGTGACCAACCGGATAGCGACGGCATTCCCTGCCACGACACCAGCGCTCGGCGAGCTCGCGACCCGGGCGCTGACGGCCCGGCGGTACACGGCACCGGCGCACGAGGTGTTCTGCACCAACCGCCGCGTGCGGTTCCGAGAGATGGAGTACGCGATCCCGCGCGCCACCGTCGTCGAGGTGCTGAGGGAGCTCGCCGCCTGGCGGCGGTCCAGCGGCGAGAACATCCCGTTCCCCGTGGAGGTGCGCTTCGCGCCCGCCGACGACGTCTGGCTCTCCACCGCCTACGGCCGCGAGACCGCGTACATCGCTGCCCAGCAGTACTGGCGCCTGCCGCACGCGCGCTACTTCGACGCCGCCGAACGGATCTTCACGGCCGTGGGCGGGCGTCCCCACTGGGGCAAAATGCACACCCGCGACGTCGAGTACCTGGCCGGCCAGTACCGCCGCCTGCCGGACTTCCAGCGGACGCGCGCTGCCGCCGACCCCGATGGCGTGTTCACCAACCCCTACACGCAGCGGGTCCTCGGCGGTTAGACCGGCTCCATCTCGTCGAACACGTCGCGGGCCAGGACCGCGAACCCCTCGCGCGCGGCCTCGTCGTCCTGGTCCACCATCCACGCAAGCTCGATGCCGTCGATGCGGAGCGCCGTCATGCGCGCCAGCGTGCCGACCTCGGTGCGGTACCTGACGCCCGCGACGTCGGCCAGCCGCTGCAGGTACTCCCTGGTCATGGCGATGCTCTGCTTGAGGTGCGCCTGCGCGACCTCGCGCAGCACGGGCGTCCGCGCCCCCGAGACCGCGAACTCGAACGTCAGCAACCGCATGTGCTGGTTCTGCTTGAGGCCGACCAGCAGCGCCTCGACGGTGCCCTCCGCGAGAGCGGTCCGGTCCGGCCCGACGTCGAGCGCGGCGAGCACCGGCTCCGAGGCCCGCATCGCGATCGCGCGGCCCATGGCACGCAGCATCGCGTCCTTGTCGTCGAAGCAGTAGTGCACGGTGCCGAGCGAGATGCCGGCCGCCTGCGCCACCCGGCGCACGGTCACCGACTCGACACCCTCACGCATCGCGACGCTCAGGCCGGCCTCGACGATCTCGGCACGCCGTTCGTCGAGCGGCTTGCGCTTGTTCATACCTGGTTCCCGACATCGGGGACGACGAGAGCCGTCGCGATCGCCGCGACGCCTTCCCCGCGACCCGTCAGACCGAGCGCGTCCGTGGTGGTAGCTGTCAGGGACACGGGCGCGCCCGCGGCGGCGGACAGAACCGCCTGTGCCTCGTCACGCCGGGTGCCGACCCGCGGTTGATTTCCGATCACTTGGACTGCCACGTTACCGATCATGTACCCAGCAGCCCGGACGCGCCTCGCGGCTTCCGCGAGCAGGGTGGTCCCGGACGCTCCCGCCCACTCGGGCCGGCCGGTCCCGAAGTGCGAACCGAGGTCACCGAGGGCCGACGCCGAGAACAGCGCGTCCGCCGCCGCGTGCGCCGCGACGTCGGCGTCGGAGTGCCCCGCCAGGCCCCGCTCCCCCGGCCAGTGCAGGCCGCCGAGCCACATCTCGCGACCCGAGCCGTCGGGCGCGAACGCGTGCACGTCGACCCCGATCCCGGTACGGGGGAGCGGGTACCCGGCCGGAGCAGGTCGCGGGGCGTCCGGCGTGCTGGACGGGTCGGTCATGCGTTGGTCTCCTGCAGCACGAGGGACGCGAGCCACAGATCGCGTTCGGTGGTGATCTTGAAGGCCGCCGCGTCCCCGGCGACCATGTGTACCGGTTCGCCGAGCGCCTCGACGAGGCCGGCGTCGTCGGTCGCCGCCAGGTACTCCGCACCGGCCCGGCCGGCACCCGTGCGGTGCGCACGGACGAGCAGGTCGCGGGCGAACCCCTGCGGCGTCTGCACGGCACGCAGCATCGAGCGGTCAGGGGTGCCCGTGACCAGCTCCGTGTCGCCGTCGGGACGTACCTGCTTCACCGTGTCGGTGACGGGCAGCCCTGGCACGACCGCGGCGTGACCGCTGCGGACCGCGCCGACGACCCGCCGGACGAGGTCCGACGGGACGAGGGGGCGCGCGGCGTCGTGCACCAGCACGACGTCGTCCCCCTGACGCGCGAGCGCCAGCCCGGCCGCTACCGACGCCTGCCTGGTCGGGCCGCCGTCGGTCACCTGGACAGGGATCTGCACGTACGGATCATCGGCCAGGAGGTCGATCATGACGCCGACCAGACCGTCGGGTGCCGTCACCACGAGGGAGTCCACGACGCCCGACGCCGCGAGGCGTCGCGCGGCGTGCAGCACGAGCGGAAAGCCGTCGAGCTCCACCAGAGCCTTCGGCAGGTCGCGCCCTAGTCGGGATCCCGAGCCGGCGGCCGTCAGGATTGCAAGGGTCGTCATCTCGTCGCGGGTCCCCACAGGATCGTGATTGAAGCGAAGGATCCCGTGGGGCGCGAGCACCGGGTCCTGACTGGTACGTCAGACGTGCGAGGGATCCTGTGGGTAAGTCAGGAAGCGAGAACCTCGTCGAGGATCGCTTCCGCCTTCTCCTCTTCGGTGTGCTCGGCCAGAGCGAGCTCGGACACGAGGATCTGGCGAGCCTTGGCAAGCATGCGCTTCTCGCCTGCGGAAAGGCCGCGGTCGGCGTCCCGGCGAGACAGGTCGCGAACGACCTCTGCCACCTTGATGACGTCGCCGGACGCAAGCTTCTCGAGGTTCGCCTTGTACCGGCGTGACCAGTTGGTCGGCTCTTCGGTGTACGGCGCGCGGAGGACCTCGAACACGCGGTCGAGGCCCTCTTGGCCGACGACATCGCGTACGCCAACGAGGTCGACGTTCTCCGCCGGGACCTCGATGGTGAGGTCGCCCTGGGCAACCTTGAGCTTGAGGTACATCTTTTCTTCGCCGCGAATCTTGCGGGTCTTGATCTCTTCGATCAGCGCCGCGCCATGGTGCGGGTAGACAACCGTCTCGCCTACTGTGAACGTCATCTGCAGATGTCCCCTTTCCCTGAAACCAGGTTACCACGGCGTGGTCTCAAGAAGTTGCGCCCTTGGCGTTGTCGGGGTAGGGCTCAAGAATACGTTTCCGCAGGTCAGAACGCTGCCCGGGGGGAAATATCTGGTGCTCATCGCCCCACGACCCGCGGTCGGATCGTTCCGGAGCCGTGACTGTCGCCACGCCCTGACCGGGCATTTCGCCTTTGACCGCGATGCGCGGGTACGCCCCGGGGAGCATTAGGATGTGGCGGGGATCCGACCCCCGCCCGAACCATTCGAACACCAGGGAGTTCACCGTGTCCCGTCGCGCCACCGCCGCCCGAGGCGCCCGCACCATCGCCCTCGCAGCGGTCTCCGCCACGGGGGCTCTCCTCCTGGCGGGCTGCGCCCCGAGCACCACGACGCTGAACTACGACCCGTCCGACGGCGTCGGCGTCACCATCCAGAGCGTGGACGGTGACGAGCTGCGCGGTATCAACCTGCTGGTCGTGGCGGCCGCAGAGGGCGAGCCGGGCAACCTCATCGGTGCACTCACCAACGAGACGCAGGACGACGCGACGTTCACGCTCGAGCACCCGGACGGCGCTCCCGTGTCGCTGGACGTCCCGGCGGGTGGCACCGTCTACCTGGGCACCGCGACCGGCGAGACCGTCCAGCTCGACACCGTGAGCGCGCCCCCGGGAAGCTACGTCGACGCGACCCTGTCCGCCGCCGGCGAGACCGAGGAGTTCAAGCTGCCGATCCTCGACGGCACGCTCCCGGAGTACGCGGAGCACCTGCCCAGCGCTGCGGCCTCGCCGTCGCCGTCCGGCACTCCGACGGAGTGAGCCGCACTCCCACGGCATGACGAAGCCGGTGGCTGCCGCGTGGTCTCCCACGCCGCACCCACCGGCTTCGTCGTCCGCTCAGGCGGTCGTCACCCGAAGCGGCCCGAGACGTAGTCCTCGGTGGCCTTCTCTGCGGGCGACGAGAAGATCGTCGCGGTGTCGTTCATCTCGATGAGCTTGCCCGGCTTGCCGGTGCCCGCGATGTTGAAGAACGCCGTCCGGTCGCTCACGCGCGCCGCCTGCTGCATGTTGTGCGTGACGATGACGATCGTGTAGTCCTTCTTGAGCTCCTGGATGAGGTCCTCGATCGCCAGGGTGGAGATCGGGTCCAGGGCCGAGCACGGCTCGTCCATGAGCACCACCTGCGGCTTCACCGCGATGGCGCGGGCGATGCAGAGGCGCTGCTGCTGACCGCCCGACAGGCCGGATCCCGGCCGGTCCAGGCGGTCCTTGACCTCGTTCCAGAGGTTGGCGCCGCGCAAGGAGGACTCGACCAGGTAGTCGGCGTCGGACCTGGAGATCTTGCGGTTGTTCAGCTTGACGCCCGCCAGCACGTTGTCCTTGATCGACATCGTGGGGAACGGGTTCGGCCGCTGGAACACCATGCCGATGTTCCGGCGTACCGCCACCGGGTCGACGTCGTCGCCGTACAGGTCGACGCCCTCGAGCTCGACCTTGCCCTCCACGTACGCTCCGGGGATCACTTCGTGCATCCGGTTGAGGGTGCGGAGGAAGGTCGACTTCCCGCAGCCCGACGGGCCGATGAAGGCCGTCACGGACTTGGGGTCGACGGTCATGGTGACGCCCTCGACAGCACGAAAGTCGCCGTAGTAGATGTTGACGTCCTTGACGTCGATGCGCTGGGCCATCGCTTGAGTTCCTTCGGGCTGTGGCTTCGGGTGAGCTGAGCTGAGGTCTTAGGTCAGCGGGTCTTCGGTGCGAACCAGCGGTTCACGAGGCGACCGGCGATGTTGAGGATCATCACGATCGCGATCAGCGTCAGGGCGGCGCCCCACGCGTTCTGGAGCGCGATGTCCGCGACGCAGTTGACCTGGTCCTCACGGCAGGGCGCCTGCCCCTGGCTGTACTGCCGGTAGATGAACACCGGCAGCGTCATCATGCGTCCCTCGGAGGGGTCGAAGTTGATCGAGTCCGTGACACCGACCGCGACGAGCAGCGGCGCCGTCTCACCGATGACGCGCGCGACGGCCAGCAGCACGCTGGTGGTCAGACCCGCCACGGAGGTGCGGAGCACGATGCGGACGATCGTGAGCCACTTGGGCACGCCGAGCGCGTACGACGCCTCACGGAGCTCGTTGGGCACGAGCTTCAGCATCTCCTCGCAGGACCGCACCACCACGGGGATCATCAGCACCGACAGTGCGACGGCCCCGATGAGGCCGAACCGGGCACCTGGCCCGAAGAAGATGGTGAACAGCGAGACCGCGAAGAGACCGGCGACGATCGACGGGATGCCCGTCATGACGTCCACGAAGAACGTCACCGCGCGGGCCAGCGGGCCACGCCCGTACTCCACCAGGTAGATGGCGACGAGGATGCCGATCGGCACGGAGATCAGCGTGGCGCAGCCGGTGATGATCAGCGTGCCCATGATCGCGTGGTAGATGCCGCCGCTCGGGTCGCCGCCGAAGATGCCGCGCATCGAGTACTGCAGGAAGTCGACGGACATCCGGCCCGCACCGCTGAACAGCACGGTCCAGAGCAGCGACACCAGCGGGATCATCGCCAGCGCGAAGGCGGACCAGATGAGCCCGGCCATGATGCGGTCGGTGCGCCTGCGGCGCGGTTCAGCGGTCGTCAGGAGCGCACGGGTGTACTCCGTCGAGTCCTTGGTCGTCGTGTCGGTGCTCATCAGTTGGCCCCCGAGAATTCCTTGCGGCGGGCGACGATGGCCCGTGCGGCCATGTTCACCGCCAGCGTGATGACGAACAGCGCGAGGCCGGTGGCGATCAGCGCGTTGACGGCCAGGCCGCTAGCCTCCGGGAAGTCCAGGGCGATGTAGGCGGCGATGGTCTGCTGCTGCGCCGCCTGGAGGATCTTGAACGAGTAGAGGAAGCCCGGCGACAGGATCATCAGCACGGCCATGGTCTCGCCGAGCGCGCGGCCGAGGCCGAGCATCGCGGCGGAGATGACGCCGGACTGGCCGAAGGGCAGGACCGCCGTGCGAACCATCTCCCACCGGGTGGCACCGAGCGCGAGCGCCGCCTCCTCGTGCAGCTTGGGGGTCTGCAGGAACACCTCGCGGGAGACCGCCGTGATGATCGGCAGGATCATCACGGCGAGCACGACGGCGACGGTCGCCATGGTCCGCGCCGTCGGCGACACGTCGCCGGCGAACAGCGGGAACCACCCGAACCAGTTGTTGAGCCACGTCCAGAGGGGCGCGAGGACCGGCGCCAGGACGGTGAACCCCCAGAGGCCGTAGACCACCGAGGGGATCGCCGCGAGCAGGTCGACCAGGTAACCGAGGGCCTGGGCCAGCCGGCGGGGCGCGTAGTGCGAGATGAACAGCGCGACCCCCATCGCGACGGGGGTGGCGATGAGCAGGGCCAGCACCGCGGCGAGCAGCGTGCCGAAGATGAGCGGTCCGACGTACGCGATGAACGACGTGTCGTCGGGGTACCTCGGGACTGCTTCCGCCAGCGCCTCCGAGCTCGCCGTCATGGCGGGCCACGCCCGCACGATCAGGAACAGGGCGACTGCGGCCAGCGTCGCGAGGATCAGGGCGCCGGCCCCCGTCGCGATCCAGCGGAAGGTCCGGCTGAAGCCCCGCTCGGTGTCGCCGCTCGACCGTCGGCGCCGGACCGGCGCCACAGGAGCGGGCGGGCTGTCAGTGGTGGTCACAGATGTTCCTCGGCTCGTCGTGTCTGTGTGAGGTCAAGCCTGGCACAGCCGTGCCGGTGGCCGGGCCACGAGCTCTGTGCTCGTGCGGCCCGGCCACCGGCCGGGTGTACTACCAGGTAGTACGCGGCAGCTGGGGTCAGCCGGCCGTGATCGCCTCGACCGCAGGCAGGAACTGCTCGGTGAGCGACGTCGGGAGCGGGGCGGAGCCCGCCGACTCGGCAGCCTTGGCCTGGCCCTCGTCGCTCAGGATGTAGGTGTAGAGGCCCTTGACCAGGTCGGCCGTGGCGGCGTCCTCGTACGTGCCGCAAGCCAGGTGGTACGAGACCAGGACGATCGGGTAGGTACCCGCGATGTCGCGCTGGAGGTCGTAGGCGAAGACGCTCTCGCTCGTGCCCTCGACGCGCGGCGAGTCCTCGACGACGGCGGCAGCGGCCTCGGGGCTGTACTCGACGAAGTCGTCGCCGACGCCGACGGCGACCGTGCCCAGGTCATCGATCTGCGACGCGTCGGCGTAGGTGATGGTGCCCTCGCCGGCCTGCGCCGCGCTGACCACGCCGGAGGTGCCCTGTGCGGACTCCTGGCCCTTGATCGGCCAGATTCCCTCGGCCTCCCAGGTCCAGACGTCCGGGACGACGGTGTGCAGGTACTCCTGGAAGTTCTCCGTGGTGCCGGAGTCCTCCGAGCGGTGCACGACCGTGATGTCCGTGCTGGGCAGCTCGGCGTCCGGGTTGTCGGCGGCGATCGCCTCGTCGTCCCAGGCGGTGATCTCGCCGGCGAAGATCCCGGCGATCGTCTCGGCGGGCATGTTCAGGGTGTCGACGCCCTCGAGGTTGAAGGCGACGGCCACGGGGGAGATGTAGGCGGGGTACTGGATGACGCCACCCTCGCCGCACTGGGCCTCTGCGTCGGCCAGCTCGTCGTCCTCCAGCGCGGCGTCCGAGCCGGCGAACGGGTAGGCGCCGGAGATGAAGCTCTCCCGGCCACCGCCGGAACCGACCGGGTCGTAGTTCACCGTGACGTCCGGGTTGGCGCTCTGGAAGCCGGCGCGCCAGGCCTCCATCGCGGACTCCTGCGACGACGCACCGCCACCGTTGAGCTCGCCGGAGAGGCCCGTGCCGCTCTCCGAACCTTCACCGGCCGGGTCGGCTGCACCCGGGTCGGACCCGCAGGCTGCGAGGCTCAGCGCGAGCGCGCCCACCATGACAGCGGAGCCAACGCGGGGGAATCGGCTGATCTTCACGTGTCGTTCCATCCTGTTCAAGTCGTACGCGCGGCGATCGCCGGCGCGTCAGTCGGGACGCTAGGCAGGTGGAGTGACCTGCTCACCAGATATAGGTGAACGGAAGGTGAACAAGCCCGCGCAGAGCGGGTGATCCGCAACACCTCCACCATGGCACGCCCTGGCTTTCCTCACCCGCCAGGCGCCCCTCAGGGCTGGTCCTGTGCCTGGTCGACCGGCTGGTCGTCCGGGCGGTCCTGCGTCAGGTAGATGGCCTTGGCGGCGTCGGCGATCCAGTCCCGGAGGTCGCTCGAGATCGTGGCGCTACCCGCGGCGGCCGCCGCGCGCTCCTGCCCCTCGGCGGACGCGACGTACTCGACGAACTCCTTGACGAACCTGCCCTCCGCCTTGTCCTCGTACCGCGAGCACACGACGAGGTAGGAGACCAGCACCATCGGATAGGCGAAGGGCTTGTCGATCTTGCGGTCGAGCTCGAACGCGAGGTCGTGCTCGTAGCGGTTCTCGATCCGCGGCGAGACGTCGACGACGGCGGCCGCCGCGTCGGCGCTGTAGGGCACGTACTCCTCGCCCACCTTGATGGCGACGCGCCCGAGGTCCGACGTCGCAGAGGCGTCCGCGTAGGTGATGCCGCCCGGCGTCGACCGCACCGTGTCGGTCACGCCGCTCGTACCGTCGGCGGCGAACCCCTCCGGCAGCGGCCACAGGCCGTCCGGCTCGTGCGGCCATGCGGCCGGCGCGGTGGCGTGCAGGTAGTCGGCGAAGTTCTCGGTGGTACCCGAGTCGTCGGACCGGTGCACCGGCGTGATCGTCAGCGCCGGCAGCTTCGCCTCGGGGTTCGCCGCGACGATCGCCGGGTCGTCCCACGTGGTGATCTGTCCGGTGAAGATCCGCGCGATGAGGTCGGAGGACAGGTTCAGGCGGTCGATGCCCTCGAGGTTGAAGGCCACGGCGATCGGGCTGATGTAGACCGGCAGGTCGATGGCGTTCCCGCCGTCGCACGCCGGACCGGACGCCGCCATCTCCTCGTCGCTGAGCGCGACGTCGGAGGCGCCGAAGGCCGTCTTGCCCGCGAGGAAGTCCTCGCGCCCGTCGCCCGAGCCCACGGGGTCGTACTCGATCGCGGCGTCAGGGTGCTGCTCCTGGAAGCCGCTGATCCATGCCTCCATCGCGGCTTCCTGGGACGAGGCGCCCGCCCCACGGAAGCTTCCGACGACGGACGACCCGGGTTCGGCAGTCGGCTCGCCACCTGCCCCGAGACCCGGCAGTGCGACCGCGCCGCAGCCCGCGAGCGGCAGCACGAGGGCTCCTGCGGTGGCGGCAGAGAGGAGACGGGTGTAGGGGGAGGTGCTCACGGATCGCGAAACTACTCACGAGCGAGGTCCTGCAAGCAAACACCAGATGAACGGAAGGTGACCTTCGGTCGCGGTCACCCGTGACGTGCGACACGTGACGGCCGCACGCCGCGGGGGCTCACGCCTCGTCGTCGGCCAGCTTGTAGCCAAGGCCGCGCACCGTGAGGAGGTACTTGGGCGTACCGGGGTCCGGCTCGATCTTCGAGCGGATGCGCTTCACGTGGACGTCGAGCGTCTTGGTGTCGCCCACGTAGTCGGCACCCCAGACGCGGTCGATGAGCTGCCCACGGGTCAGCACCCGGCCCGCGTTCCGCATCAGCAGCTCGAGCAGGTCGAACTCCTTGAGCGGCAGGGCCACGCTCACCCCGGAGACGGCGACGGTGTGCCGCTCCACGTCCATCCGGACCGGCCCGACCTCGAGCACCCCGTCCTCGTCGTGCTCCGCCGAGCCGCCCGGCTGCCGGCGGCGCAGCACCGCGCGCACGCGGGCCAGCAGCTCCCGGTACGAGTACGGCTTGGTCACGTAGTCGTCGGCGCCGAGCTCCAGGCCCACCACCTTGTCGATCTCCGAGTCCTTGGCGGTCAGCATGATGACCGGGACGTCGCCGCGTGCCCGCAGCTCCCGGCACACCTCCGTGCCCGACAGCCCCGGAAGCATCAGGTCGAGCAGCACCAGGTCCGCTCCCTCCGCGTCGTACGCAGCGAGCGCCGAGTTGCCGTCGGCGGCCTCGACCACCTCGAAACCCTCGCGGGTCAGCTGGTACGTCAGCGGGTCCCGGTACGACTCTTCGTCCTCTACCACCAGGATGCGCGTCACGCACCTACCTCCTCGTTCTTCGTGGCCGCGTCGTCCGCGGCCTTGTGCTGGCCCTGCTGGTCCTGTCGCCCCGCGTACTCGGGCGAGGAGCCGGCCGTGTCGGGCCGGTCCGCGGACGGGATCCGCAGGGTGAAGGTCGAGCCCCGACCGGGCTCTGACCACATCGTGACGTCGCCACCGTGGTCGGCCGCGACGTGCTTGACGATACTGAGCCCGAGCCCGGTACCACCGGTGTCGCGCGAGCGCGCGGGATCGACCCGGTAGAAACGCTCGAAGACGCGGTCCTGCGCGTCCTCGGCGATCCCGACGCCCTGGTCGACGACGGCGATCTCGACGAGACCGCCGCGCTCGTTCACCCCGACGCCCACGCGGCTGGCGGGCCCGGAGTAGGCGACGGCGTTGTCGACCAGGTTGCGGACCGCGGTGACCAGGAGGTTGTGGTCGCCGTAGACCTCGGTGTCCAGGTCACCGCCCATGGTGATCGCGATGTTCTTGGAGTGCGCGGTGGTGCGGGCCCGGTCGACCGCCTCTTCCACGACCTCGCGGATCGGGACCGGGGTCAGCTTCGGCACCGCGCCGGCGCCCTGCAGGCGCGACAGCTCGATGATCTCCTGCACCAGCGCCGACAGCCGGACCGCCTCGCGCTGCATGCGTCCGGTGAACCGGCGCACGGCGACGGGGTCGTCCGCCGCGTCGCCCACGGTCTCCGCCAGGAGTGCCAGGGCACCCACCGGCGTCTTCAGCTCGTGGGAGACGTTGACCACGAAGTCCCGGCGGATCGCCTCGACGCGGCGTGCTTCCGTACGGTCCTCTGCGAGCACCAGCAGCCGTTCGAGGCCCAGCGGCGCCACGCGCACCTGCAGCAGCACCGTGCCCTGGCCCACCGGGCCACGCGGCAGCTCCAGCTCCTGCTCGCGGATGACACCGTCGCGTCGCACCAGGGCCACGAGGTCGGTGATAGCCGGGTGTACCAGCGCGTCGTTGCGCACCACGCCCAGCGCGTAGGCCGGCGGCGACGCCCGGATCACCTCGTCCTCGCCGTCGAGCACGACGGCGGCGGAGCGCAGCACGGAGAGCACCCGGACGAGACCCGCGTCGAGCTCGTCGGGTTCGGCCTGAGCGAGGGCGTGCTGCTGCCGCTCGGAGACGCGGAACGCCACGGTGGCGACCACGCCGACGACCACGCCGAGGATCCCGGCGGCCAGCACCGGTACCCCGGAGATGATTCCGTCCACGACTCCAGGGTAGGTCGACGTTTCAACCGCAGGACGACGTCGGCGGGCGCTCGGACGATCGTGTCGCCTACTGTTCATGTCAGGGAGGAAGAGCGTTAACCTCCCGGTACATCGCGCCGTCGAACCTTGGCGGGTGCGGGCGGTAGCTGTGCCGTGCGCCGTTCCGGTAATCGTCCGGGCGGTCGGCCCGGCCGCGCGTCGGCCCCGCCGCCCTTCGGCGGCGCGACAGCGGACGCGTACCCGTCCGTGCGCCCCGAGTGCGAGAGGAAACCGATGCGACAGATCTTCGAAGCTGAGCTCCAGCAGGTCGGAGACGACCTGACCGAGATGAGCAGGCTCGTGGAGTCCGCCATCACCCGTGCCGGCACAGCGCTGCTGGAAGCCGACCTCCAGCTGGCTCAGGAGGTGATCGCCTCCGACAAGACCATCGACGCCATCGAGGACTCCCTCGACGCACGGTGCGTGCACCTGCTGGCGCAGCAGGCCCCTGTCGCCACCGACCTGCGGATCGTCGTGAGCGCCCTGCGCATGAGCGCCTCCCTCGAGCGCATGGGCGACCTCGCCCGGCACGTGGCACAGGTGGCGCGCGGACGCTACCCGGCGCAGGCGATCGTGCCTGAGGCACGAGAGACCTTCGTGAACATGCACGACGCCGCCGTGCGCGTGGCCCAGCGCACCACCAAGCTGCTCGCCACACGCGACCTCACGGTGGCCGAGGCTCTCGAACGGGAGGACGACCGGCTCGACGAGCTGCACCAGGAGTCGTTCAACAAGCTGCTGGCGCCGGAGTGGCAGGGCACCGTCCAGGAGGCCGTCGACGTGACGCTCGTGGCTCGTTACTACGAGCGGTTCGGCGACCACGGTGTGTCGGTGGCGAGGCGCGTGACGTTCCTGGTGACAGGCGACTTCCACGACGAGTGACGCGTCCCGGACGAGCGAGTCTCGCCCGAGAACGACCTGAGGGGCCGGTTCCTGTCGGAATCGGCCCCTCAGGTCGTTCTCGGGCGGACTGGTGATCGGCGCGTCAGCGGCCCTGGTTGGCGACCGCGGCGATCGCGTCCTTCGCGGCCTCCGCGTCCAGGTAGGTGCCGCCCGGCTTCACCGGGGCGAGGGTCTCCTCGTCCAGCTCGTAGACCAGCGGGATGCCCGTCGGGATGTTCAGCCCGGCGATGGCCTCGTCGGAGACACCGTCGAGGTGCTTCACCAGGGCGCGCAGCGAGTTGCCGTGGGCTGCGACGAGCACCGTCTTGCCGGCCTTGAGGTCGGGCACGATCTCGCTCTCCCAGTACGGCAGGGCGCGCTCGAGGACGAGGTTGAGGGCCTCCGTGCGGATGACGGGGGCGTCGGCGTAGCGGGGGTCCGCGTCCTGGCTGAACTCCGAGCCCAGCTCGATCTCCGGCGGCGGCACGTCGTAGGAGCGGCGCCACAGCATGAACTGCTCCTCGCCGAACTCGGCGAGCGTCTGCTTCTTGTCCTTGCCCTGCAGCGCGCCGTAGTGGCGCTCGTTGAGGCGCCAGCTGCGCTTGACCGGGATCCAGTGGCGGTCGGCGACGTCGAGCGCCAGGTTCGCCGTCATGATCGCGCGGCGCAGCAGCGACGTGTGCAGGATGTCCGGGTGCACGCCCGCCTCCTTGAGGAGCGCGCCACCGCGCTTTGCCTCCTCGACGCCCTTCTCGGAGAGGGGTACGTCCACCCAGCCGGTGAACAGGTTCTTCGCGTTCCACTCGCTCTCGCCATGGCGAAGCAGCACAAGGTTGTAGGTCATGCCCCCATCTTGCCGCACTCGCCGAGGGCTTGAGCGTGACGCCCGCGCGGGGCCGCCGTCGGCGTCAGACCGACGCGCGGCGGTGCTTTCTTGCCTCCTCGTAGACGTCCAGCATCTCGTCGGCCGCGCGGTCCCAGGCGAACCTGGTCGCCGAGGCGCGAGCGCCCACGGCCAGGCGGGCCCGGAGCGCGTCGTCGTCCAGGAGGCTCTTGAGGACCAGCGCCCAGCTCTCGGGCTCGTGGTCGGGCACGAGGACACCCGAGACGCCGTCCTCGACCACGGTGCGCAGCCCGCCCACCGCTGCCGCCACCACCGGGGTCCCCGACGCCTGCGCCTCTGCCGCGACCAGGCCGAACGACTCGCTGTGCGACGGCACCGCCACCAGGTCGGCCGCACGGAAGTAGCCGGCCAGCGTCCGCTGCGGCACCGGCGGACGTACCCGCACGTGGGCGGCCACTCCCTCCTGGTAGGCGAGCGCCTCGAGCTCGCGGACCGCCGTCGGCCGGCCGGACGCGCCGCCCAGCACCACGAGCAGCGGTGGCTGCCCGTCCCCCTGTGACCAGATGCGCTCCCCCAGCGCCCGCACCAGCACGTCAGGCCCCTTGAGCAGCTGCACGCGGCCGGCGAACAGCACGATCTGCCGGTCGACCGGCAGCGCGAGGTGCTCCCTCAGCTCGGCTCGCTGCGCGGCTCGCTGCCGGTCCGGCTCCGCCGGATCCCCTCCCTCGGCCTTCGGGAACGGGGAGAACACGCCGAGGTCCACGCCAGGCTGCACCACGCGCACCCGGTCGGGGTCGGCCCGGTAGTCCCGCACCAGCTCGCCTGCCTCCTCCTCGGTGTTCGCGACCAGGGCGTCGGCCTCGGCGACCACCTGCTCCTCGCCGATGATCCGGCCCTGCGGCTCGGGTGCGTCTCCCGGTGCGAGGGACGCGTTCTTCACCCTGGCCATGGTGTGCATGGTGTGCACCAGCGGGACGTCCCAGCGCTCCGCGGCGAGCCAGCCCACCTGGCCCGACAGCCAGTAGTGGGTGTGCAGCACGTCGTACCAGCCCTCCGGCCGGTGCGCCTCGGCGCGCAGCACGCCTGCCGCGAACGCGCACAGCTGGCCCGGCAGGTCGTTCTTGTCCAGCCCCTCGTACGGCCCCGCCGAGACGTGGATGACGCGGATCCCTGGCTCGGCGTCGGTCACCTTCGGCTGTGCGGACGACGTCGCCCGCGTGTAGATCTCCACCTGCGCGCCACGCCGGGCGAGCGCCCGGGACAGCTCCAGCACGTACACGTTCATGCCGCCGGCGTCGCCAGTCCCGGGCTGCTCCAGCGGCGACGTGTGCACGGAGACCATCGCGATCCGGAGCGGACGGGGCACGTCCGGCTCGGCGAGGCCTGGCGGCAGGCTGTCGCGCATCATGCCTCCAGGACGCACGCAGGCACGGGCAGCTCCAGTCGGTCCGTGATGTCGCCCTTGCCCGACGCGCGGTCGAGCCGGACCGCGATCAGCTCGCCGGTGTTCTGCGCCGCCACGATCACGACGCCGCTGTCGGCCAGGACCGCGTGGTGGCGCGGCCACGCACCCGCGCCCAGCTCGACGTCGGACACGTTCTCGATGGTCAGGTGCCCCACGTGGCCGGGGCCTGCGGCCTCGGCCACGGCCTCACGGACCCGGAGCACCGACAGGACGTCCGGGCCGCGCACGCCCACGTGCACCAGGTCGCCGGCGACGGTGATGTGCGAGGGGTAGCCGGGGGCGCCGTCGGGCATGGTCCGCCCCGTGATCGCCACGGAGCCCACGTGCTCGAGGCGGCCGGGGCCCGCGGGGACCAGGACGTGCAGGCGGCAGTCCAGCTCGCCCACGAGCAGGATCGTGCCGTCGGCCAGCTCGACCAGGTGACGCGGGCCCGTCCCCGGTGGCAGGACGGCGGCGACCTCGCCGCGCGACGGCTCCGCGACAGCGGAGCCGGGCAGCTCGAGGGGGTAGGTGCGCAGCTCGTCGGTGCCGAGATCGGACACCAGGACGCGGTCGCCCCAGACGTGCGCGAAGTGGGCGTGCGACCCCTCCTGCCGGTCGGCGACCGGGCCGGAGCCCTCGTGCGCGAAGGTGCGTGGCGTACCGAGCCCGCCGGCCGGGCCCAGCGCGACCACGGCCGCCGTCCCGTCGCCGTAGTTCGCCACCCAGGCAGCGGTGCCGGTCGTCACCACGTGGCACGGGCTCGCGCCGCCCGAGGCGACGCTCCCGGCGGGGGCGAGCGCACCGGCGTCGGACACACGGAAGGCGCTGACTACACCTTCGTCCGCCTCGGTCACCGCCAGGAGCGTTCCTCCGGAGGGGTCCAGCGCCAGGAACGACGGCGCGGCGACCGGCGCGACGAGCTCGCCGCCCGCGAACCGGCCGTTCGGGTCGACGCCGACGCGCCAGATCCCCTCGCCGCCGCCGGGCGCGCTCCCCGCCGTCGGATAGGTACCGATCCACAGGGCAGCGGTAGGGATGCTCATGCATCCAGCCTAATGACGTTTCGCCGGTGCTCTCGCCGGAATGCACGACGCCCCGGCCGCCCCCGTCATGGGGGCGCCGGGGCGCAATATGCCGTCGTGTCGGCGACGCGTCAGCCGTTGGCCTTCGCGTATGCCTCCTGGACCTCGGCCGCGATACGGCCACGGTCGCTCACGGTGTAGCCATTGGCCTTGGCCCATTCACGGACCGCTGCCGTATCGCTGCCCGAACGCGACCGCCGCGTGGTGGCAGTGCGCGCGACCGGCGACTTCACCTTGCGTGCGTGGCCGACCCACGAAGCGAGCGCGTCACGCAGCTGAGTCGCGTGCTCGGCGTTGAGGTCGATCTCGTAGGAGACGCCGTCGAGGCCGAAGTTCACGGTCTCGTCAGCGGCACCGCCATCGATGTCATCTTCGAGAACGAGCTGAACCTTCTGAACCATACGGGTACTTCCCTTCCACGCCACTAATACCGGGGTTAGTTCGTGAGCATGCCGCACTCAATATTGACATGTCAATAATGGGCATGTGACACCGATCACGAAAACTTCACCCCGGGCTGGTGAAGTGCGTGGATTTGGTCCGGATGGTCAGCAGGGATAACCTCGGCCGCGCGGATCAGCGCGAAGGGGAATTCGCCGCGTTTTCTGCTGTCGCCGTCATGCCTTCGCGATCCATTCGGTCGAGAGCCTCGCGCTCGTGGCGGTCGGCGCGAAAGATCTTGCGCATCGAAAACCAGAACAACAGGCCGACACCCACCGAGGGCGTGAGCCCGGCGAGTACTGCAAGCGTCGTATCCATCACAAGATCCTCACAAACTCGTCTGCACCGATTGAAATCTCAGGCCTGCGGCTTCACCAGCGGGAAAAGGATGGTCTCGCGGATGCCCTGGCCCGTCAGCGCCATGAGCAGGCGGTCGATCCCCATGCCCATTCCGCCCGAAGGGGGCATCGCGAATTCCATCGCGGTCAAGAAGTCCTCGTCCAGCAGCATGGCCTCGTCGTCGCCGGCCGCGGCCATCCTGGCCTGCGCCTCGAGACGCTGGCGCTGGATCACCGGGTCGACCAGCTCGGAATAGCCGGTGGCCAGCTCGACACCACGGATGTACAGGTCCCACTTCTCGACCTGTCCCTTCTCCGAACGGTGATCCCGGGTGAGCGGTGACGTCTCCACCGGAAAGTCCATGACGAACGTCGGCGCCGACAGGTGGTCGCCCACGCGGTGCTCCCAGAGCGTCTCGACGAGCTTTCCATGATTCAGGATCTTCTTGTTGCCGACCTCGACATCCAGACGCTCGGCGATCTTCTCGAGCTCCTCGACCGACGTGTCGCCGGTGATCTCCTCGCCCAGGCTTTCGGACAGCGAGGCGTACATCCGCAGGTTTGCCCATTCTCCGCCGAGCTCGTACTCGGAACCGTCCGGAAGAGTCACCAGCGTGGTGCCGAGAACGTCACGGGCCGCCGTCTGCACCAGATCCTTGGTGAGCGCGCCGATGGTGTTGTAATCCCCGTAGGCCTCGTACGCCTCCAGCATGGCGAACTCCGGCGAGTGCGACGAGTCCGCGCCCTCGTTGCGGAAGTTCCGGTTGATCTCGAAGACCTTCTCGACACCGCCGACGACCGCCTTCTTGAGGAAGATCTCCGGCGCGATGCGCAGGAAGAGCTCCAGGTCGTACGCATTCATGTGCGTCGAGAAAGGCCGGGCCGTGGCACCCGAGGCAATGGTCTGCAGCATGGGCGTCTCGACCTCGAGAAAGCTGCGACGGTGGAAGTTCTCACGCAGAGAACGCACTACGCCGGCGCGCAGGCGCACCATGTCGCGGGCCGCGGGCCGTGCGATCAGGTCGACGTAGCGCTGTCGCACGCGCGCCTCCTCGGACAGGTCCTTGTGCAGGACCGGGAGGGGGCGCAGCGACTTCGCCGCCATCTGCCACTCGTCCGCGAAGATGCTCAGCTCACCACGCCGCGACGAACCGACGCGGCCGTGCAGGAAGAGGTGGTCGCCCAGGTCGACGTCGGTCTTGAAGGCCGCGAGCGCCTCCTCGCCGAGCACGGCAAGGCTCAGCATGCCCTGGAGGCGGTTGCCCTCGCCGTCCTGCAGCGTGACGAAGCACAGCTTGCCGCCGATGCGGATGAAGACCACCCGGCCGGCGACGCCGACGACGTCGTCCGTCTCCTGCCCGGCCTCGAGGTGGTCGTAGGCCGTGCGGACCTCGGTGATGGCGTGCGTGACCGGCACGGTGACCGGGTACGCCTCGGTGCCGCGCGCCAGGAGGCGCTCACGCTTCTCGCGCCGGATCCGCAGCTGCTCGGGCAGGTCGTCGGTCGGCGGGGCAGCGGTGCTCTCGGCAGCGGAGTTCTCGTCAGTCACCCGAGCGATTCTATCGGGGCCACCAGCTGATTCCTTCCCGCTGTGACGCACCTCCCCAGCCATCGGTCGTCGGCGGGTCAGGCGCGCAGGTCCAGGGCCAGGTCCAGGATTCCGGCGCTGTGGGTCAGGGCGCCCACCGACAGGAAGTCCACGCCCGTGCTCGCGACCTTCCGCGCCTTGTCGAGCGTCAGGTTGCCGGTCGCCTCCAGCTCGACGTGCGCGGGGACGCCGTCGCGCCCCTCCCGCTCGCGGACGGCGGCCACCGTCTCCGCGAGGCGGTCCGGCTCCATGTTGTCGAGCAGCAGGAAGTCCGCGCCAGAGGCCAGGGCCTCGAGGGCCTGAGCGGTCGTGTCTGCCTCGACCTGGATCTGCACGTCGGGGAACGTCTCCCGCACGGCACGGACCGCCGCGGCGACCGACCCGGCGGCGACCACGTGGTTGTCCTTGACCATGGCGACGTCGTACAGGCCCATGCGCTTGTTCGTGCCGCCGCCTGCGCGCACCGCGTACTTCTGCAGCGCACGCAGACCAGGTGTCGTCTTGCGGGTGTCGAGCACCTGCGCCCCTGTGCCCGCGAGCTCGCGGGCGAAGGCCCGCGTCGCCGTGGCGACGCCCGAGGCGCGGCTCGCCAGGTTGAGCAGGGTCCGCTCCGCGACGAGCAGCACCAGGGTGCGGCCCTCCAGCGTCGCCAGAACCTGGCCCGTGGTGACCGCGTCGCCGTCCTGCGCGTGGAAGGTGACGCTCGGCGGCTCGAGGCCCAGGCGGTTCGCCACCTGGTCCAGGACTTCCCCCACCACCACGAGCCCCGCGACGACGCCGTCCTCGCGTGCCGCGAGCTCGGCAACCCCCGTGGCCGACGGCGGGATGGTCGCCTGCGAGGTCACGTCGCGCCCCGGCGCCGGGCCCAGGTCCTCGTCGAGGGCGACCTCGACGGTGCGGGCCACCCAGGCGGCGTCGAGCCCCGGTGTGACCGTCGAGGGGGTGGCGAAGACGGGGAGAGTGCTCACGGGGTCACCGTAGCCGCAGGACCGGGTGCCCCTGCGCCGTCCACGATGGCCTGGAGCATGCGCTCGGAGTCCGTGAGATACCGGTTCAGGTCGGCCGCGGCGCCGTCGGCGTCACCCGCGAGGAACCGGCGCAGCAGGCCGGCGTTGCGGTCGACGAAACCATCGAAGAAGCTCCCGTCGTCGCCCAGCAGCCCGAACGAGAGGCGCAGCTCGGCCGAGAGGTTCGCGTGCACGCGGTCGAGGCGCGGGCTGCCGGCCAGCGCCACGATCCCCGAGTGGAACCGCATGTTCGCTGCCGCGATGTCGTGCCAGTCGCCGCCGAGCCGGGCGGCGAGGGCAGCGTCGACGGCGTCCCGCATGGTGCGGGCTCCCGGGTGCGCCGGGTCGCCCGCCGCGAGCACCGGCACCTCGATGAGGCGCCGCAGCCGGTAGATGTCGACGACGTCCGCGAGGGTCGGTCTCGCCACGGCGACGCCTGCGTTGGGGCGCCGGACCAGGAGTCCCTCGTGGACCAGGATCCGGAAGGCCTCGCGGAGGGTGTTGCGGGACACGTCGAGCGACTCGCTCACGGACTGCTCCGAGAGCCGCTGCCCCGGGGTCAGGCGCCCGGTGACGATGAGCTCGCGGATGGCGTCCGCGCTCCGCTCGGCCCGATCGGTGGTCACTGGACCCATCCTACGGACCGCCCGCCGTCGGTACGGGCCTTGGTTGTGGGCGTGATGGTTGCGACTACGCGTCCGTCACAGGCGCAACGATCGCGCCCACAACCAGGAGGAGTCAGTCGATCGTGTCCAGGACCGCGTGGGTCAGGTTGGTCGCCTGGGCCGTGATCGAGGTGCGCCACGCGTCGAACGTCGGGTCGCTCACCGCGAAGTCGGTCTCGAAGCGCTGCATGTCCGGGGTGTGGATGTGCCCGGCGGGGATGTCGAGCCCCGCACGGTCACGCAGCAGCGTGTTGCGGTACGCGCTCTCGTTCGACAGGTAGTTGCCTCCGCCGCCGCTGTACGAGCAGGAGTCCTCGGCCGGCGGGACCGGCGGGGTGGACGGCGGGTAGATGACGGGCGGCGGGCTGTTGAACCGCTCCAGCTCCGGTGACGTGCAGTCGGGGAACTGCGTGTAGCTGGTGTTCCAGACCACGCCGAAGGCCACCGACGGGTCGGGCCAGGTGTCCCCCGGCGGGCGCGGAACGTCGGCGCCGGTGTCCGCGGCGATCATCTCCGCGATCGGCAGGCTCGCGGCGGTCCACTGCGGCGGGTCCGTGAGCCCGTCGCCGCCGCCCCAGCGGTCGACGACCTGGATGTTGCACGCCGGGTTGTCGACGGCCAGCTGCGGCACGCCGCCAACGGTCGGGCACGGCGCACCGTTGTCGTTGCCCGGGAAGGTGCCGTGGTAGCGCGCGTTCCACTGCTCGAGGTTGAACTGCGACCCGCCGGCCTGGCTCACGGTGAGGGACGCGTCGACCTGGCGCGGGCCAGGCTCCATGAAGGGCCCGACGGTGTCCTCGAGATAGCCGCGCTCGAACTCCGGGTAGCTCACGGGCAGCGTGTACGCCTCGACGTGGGCGACCTTGCCGTCGTCGGTGCGGTAGGTGGTGCCGTCCAGGGCGAGGGCCGTGGCACCCGACGGGTTGCCGTGCCGGATGTTGTTGCCGACGGTGCCCGGCGCAGCACCGGTGGTGCCGCCGTCGAGCGTGTAGACGTCGAACCCGCTGACGATCACGCGCAGGACGTCGTCGCCGCGCGGCAGGTCGATGTCGGACATGCCGCGTGCCGCCTTGTCGAACGTCTCGACCAGCTCGGCGCGCTCGGCGTCGGTGAGCCCACCTTCGGGCGCCCACTGACGCAGCACCGACATGGCCTCGACCCTGGTCCAGTACAGCGGACGGTCGTCGCTGGCGGGCAGGTCGCCGCGGACGGCGCCGTGGGCCTGGGCCCTGCGGACCGCGGCGTCCCACAGTGCCTCGCCCTTGCGCTCTGCCAGTGCCGTCGCGCCGTCGAGCGAACGGGTGCGGCACAACGCCGCCGTGAGGGCCGACGTGTACCCGCCGAACCCGCCGCCCTCGATGATCGTCCTGGCATAGGTCCGGTCGGCGGGGACCGTCGGATCGGCGGCGTCGGGCAGGTGGGCGGCCAGGCGGCCCTCCTCGACCGACAGCGGGATGCTCGGGTCGAGGCAGTCCGGCCCGGGGCCGGGCGTGGCCTGGGCGGCCCCTGGCGCCGCGAGCGCAGTGGTGGCACAGAGCGCGAGGGCGACGGCGCCTGCTCTCACCCTGGCAGCGGTACGTGGTGTCGACATGTGGTCTGTTTCCCCTCGGTAGTGGGTCGTCACGACCGTAGGGGTTCGTTGAACAATCCGACAGACCTGCCCAGGTAAACATCTCGTGTCCCAGGCTGCGCCCCAGCGGCTGAGCCGTGTCATGATCGACAATGTTCCGCAATGCGGCGGAAACATCCGACGAGGACCATCCTGACTGTTGAACAATCCGGCTCACCCCAACGACGAGGAGGACACAATGTCCGACACGAGCCACGAGCCCACTGCCCCGCAGGCGGCGCCACCGCCCGGCGCCCCTGCCGCCCCCCGGGTAAGGCGGTTCGCCTCCGCCCGCAGCCGGTCCCTGCTGGGCGCCCTGTTCCTCATGGCGACCTCCGCCATCGGGCCGGGCTTCATCACGCAGACCGCCACGTTCACCCAGCAGCTCGGGGCGGCCTTCGCGTTCGGCATCCTGGTGTCGATCCTCCTGGACCTGGCGGTCCAGATGAACGTGTGGCGCATGATCACGCTGACCGGCAAGCGCGCGAGCGTGCTGGCCAACGACGCCCTGCCGGGCAGCGGGTACGTCCTGGCCGTGCTGATCGTCCTCGGCGGCCTCATCTTCAACATCGGCAACACGGCGGGTGCCGGCCTCGGCATGAACGCCCTCTTCGGCATCGACCCACGGCTGGGCGGCGCGCTCAGCGCCGCTGTCGCCATCGCCATCTTCCTGGCCAAGCGCGCGGGCGCCGTCGTCGACCGGGTGGTGATCGTCGCCGGGCTGGTGATGATCGTGCTCACGGTGATCGTCATGATCATGTCCGACCCGCCCGTCGGCGACGCGCTCAAGCAGACGGTGCTGCCCGACACCATCAACTTCGCCACGATCACCACCATCGTCGGTGGCACCGTCGGCGGGTACATCACCTACGCGGGCGCGCACAAGCTGCTCGACTCGGGCACCGCGGGGCCCGAGAACGTCCGCGAGGTCAACCGGGCAGCCGTCAGCGGGATCATCGTCACCGGGATCATGCGGTACGTCCTGTTCCTGGCGATCCTCGGGGTCGTCGCCTCCGGCGTCGTGCTCGACGTGACGGGCAACCCAGCGGGCGACGCGTTCGGCGCGGCGGCCGGCGAGACGGGCCTGCGCATCTTCGGCGCGGTCTTCTGGATCGCGGCGATCACCAGCGTCATCGGCGCCGCCTACACCTCGGTCTCGTTCCTGCCCGTCTTCTCCGCGCGGATCACCGGGCGCACCGCAGACCTGTGGACCGTCGGCTTCATCGTGGTCTCGCTGGCGGTCTACCTGGCGATCGGCACCGCGCCGGCCACGCTGCTCGTGTTCGTGGGCGGCGTGAACGGCCTCATCCTGCCCATCGGCCTGACCCTGTTCATGTACATCGGCTGGTTCCGCGGCTCGCTGCTCGGCAGCACCCGGTACCCGCGGTGGCTCCTGGTGGTCGGCAGCCTGGCCACCGTGGTCACCTGGTACATGGCGGTCAACGCAGTGGGCCCGATCTTCGACCTGCTGTCCGCCTGAGCTCCGGCCCCGGCAACCCGTCACACCGAAAGGAAACGCACCATGAGCGCCGTCGACCTGAACAGCGACCTCGGCGAGGGCTTCGGCCGCTGGAGTCTCGGCGACGACGAGCAGATGCTCGGCATCGTCTCCAGCGCCAACGTCGCCTGCGGGTTCCACGCCGGCGACCCGGCGACCATCCGCCGCACCGTGCGGTCCGCCGTGGCGCACGGCGTCACCATCGGCGCGCACGTCGGGTATCGCGACCTGGCCGGCTTCGGCCGGCGCAACATGGACGTGCCGGACGACGAGCTCGAGGCCGACGTCGCCTACCAGATCGGCGCGCTCCGCGGTCTGGCCGACGCCGAGGGGGCCGCCGTCACGTACGTCAAGCCGCACGGCGCGCTGTACAACACTGCGGCGGTCGACGAGCGGGTGGCCACGGCGGTGGCGGCGGCCGTCGCCGCCGTCGACCCGGGGCTCGTGCTGCTGGGGCTGCCCGGCAGCGCGGCCCTCGCCGCGGCGTCCCGCGCCGGTCTCGCGACCGCCACCGAGGCGTTCGCGGACCGCGCGTACACGCCGGAGGGCCGGCTCGTCTCCCGGCGCGAGCCGGGCTCCGTCCTGCACGACGCCGACGACGTCGCGCGACGCATGCTCCGCCTCGTCACCGAGGGTGTGGTGACCGCGGTGGACGGGTCCGACGTCGCCGTGCGCGCCGACTCGGTGTGCGTGCACGGCGACTCCCCCGGTGCGGTCGCCATGGCCCGGCGGATCCGTGAGGTGTTCGACGCCGAGGGCATAGAGCTCACGGCCTTCGCCCCGGCGTCGGGCAGCGGCCCCGTCGCGTGATCCGTGTCCTGACCGCGCGCGACGACGCTCTCCTGGTCGAGCTCGACGACCTCGACCAGGCGGTCGCGCTCTACGAGTCCCTCACGACCGACCCGGTGCGCGGCGTCGGGGTGCCCGTGCCGGGCGCCCGGACGCTGCTCGTGCCGTTCCGGCCCTCGGCGATCACTGCGCACGCCCTGGCCGCCGAGCTCCGGACGCGACCCCTGGAGCGCCGCGCCACCTCCGCCGCCCGCACCGTCGAGATCCCCGTCCGGTACGACGGCGCCGACCTCGCCGAGGCTGCCGAGCTGATCGCCTGGAGCACCGACGAGCTGGTCCGGCGACACACCGCCGCGGCGTGGACCGTCGGCTTCGTCGGCTTCGCGCCCGGCTTCGCCTACCTCACCAGCGACGACCCCGAGCTGGTGGTCCCCCGCCGCGCCAGCCCGCGCACCAGGGTGCCTGCCGGATCGGTGGCGCTCGCCGGGCCGTACAGCGGCGTCTACCCGCGGGAGAGCCCTGGCGGCTGGCAGCTCGTCGGCCGCACCGACGCCCTCGTCTGGGACGTGACGCGCGAGCGCCCGGCCCTGCTGCTCCCTGGCGACGAGGTCCGTTTCGTAGCGGTGCGGGCGACCGCGGAAGTCCGCCTCGACCATGCTGCTGGGCACGGATCCGCGGCCAGAACCGTGCCTGATCGCATGGTCGAGGCGGACCTTCCGGAGACGGCCGGCCCCCGACCGGGTGGGGTCGAGATCGTCAGCCCCGGAGTACTGGCCCTCGTGCAGGATCTCGGGCGGCCCGGCTCCGAGGGTTCCGGGGTGTCGGCGTCCGGGGCGCTGGACCGGCCGAGCCTGCGCGCGGCCAACCGGGCGGTCGGCAACCCGCCCGACGCCGCCGTCGTCGAGTCGGTGGGCGGGCTACGGCTGCGTGCCCACGGGCCGCAGGTGCTCGCCGTGACGGGGGCTGCGGGCGAGATCGTGGTGCGGCCTGGCGCGGGTACCGGGCCGGGCGGCGCTGCGCCGGTCGCCGGTGCTCCCGACGAGCCGGCGCGCCACGACCGCCGCCTGCGGTCCGGGGAACCGTTCGCGCTGGACGACGGCGACGTGCTGCGCCTCGCGGCACCCGGCCGCGGGCTGCGCGCCTACGTCGCGGTGCGCGGCGGGATCGACGTGCCGCCCGTGCTCGGCAGCCGGGCCACCGACGTGCTCGCCGGGCTGGGGCCGGATCCGCTCGGACCCGGTGACCTGCTGCCGGTCGGCGCACCGGAGCGCGGCGTGCCCGCTGCGGTGCCGCGTTCCGCCCCGGCGTCGGACGACCTGCCCGCGCCGGGCGAGATCACCGTGCTGCCCATCGTGCTCGGACCGCGCGACGACTGGTTCGACACCGCGGCGATCGCGCGGCTGACCGGCCAGGACTGGCTCGTGACCCCGCGCTCCAACCGGATCGGGCTCCGGCTGGACGGTGACCCGCTCGCCCGGGTCCCTGAGCAGGACGGGGCCGAGCTGCCCAGCGAGGGCTGTGTGACCGGCGCTGTCCAGGTGCCGCCGGACGGGCTGCCCGTCCTCTTCCTCGCCGACCATCCCCTGACCGGCGGGTACCCCGTGGTCGGGGCGGTCGTCGCCGACCACGTCCCGCTCGCCGGACAGCTGCCTGCGGGGGCCCTCGTTCGCTTCGAGGTCCGCGGGCGCGCACCGGCAGCGCTCCCGTCCGACACTGTTCAGCACCACCCAGGAGGCACCCCATGATCCGCACCGTGCTCATCGCGAACCGAGGCGAGATAGCGGTCCGCGTGGCCCGTGCGTGCGCCGACCTGGGGATCCGCTCCGTCGCGGTGTACGCCGACGGCGACGCCGACGCCCTGCACGTCCGTCTCGCCTCCGATGCCTGGGCCCTGGACGGGCGCACCGCCGCCGAGACCTACCTGTCGGTGGACAAGCTGCTCGACGTCGCACGCCGGTCCGGTGCCGACGCCGTCCACCCCGGATACGGCTTCCTGTCCGAGAGCGCCGCCGCAGCGCGGGCCGTCGAGGAGGCAGGGCTGGTGTGGGTGGGGCCGACGTCGGCCACCATCGAGCTCCTCGGCGACAAGATCGCCGCCCGCGACCTGGCCCGGACGGTCGGTGCGCCCCTGGTGCCCGGCTCGGACGGCCCGGTGCCCGACGCCGCCGCCGCGCTCGCCTTCGCCGAGGAGCACGGCCTGCCGCTGGCCATCAAGGCGGCGCACGGGGGCGGCGGGCGCGGCATGCGCGTGGCGAGGACCCTCGACGAGGTGCCCGAGCTGTTCGACGCCGCCCGGCGTGAGGCGGAGGCCGCCTTCGGACGGGGCGAGTGCTACCTCGAACGCTTCCTTGACCGGCCCCGGCACGTCGAGGCGCAGATCATCGCCGACGAGCACGGGCACGTGGTGGTCGCGGGCACCCGGGACTGCTCCCTGCAGCGCCGCAACCAGAAGCTCGTCGAGGAGGCGCCCGCACCGTTCCTCGACCCAGGTGTGCGCAAGCGGATCCACGAGTCCGCGCGCGACCTCTGCGCGGCCGCCGGGTACCGCGGCGCGGGGACCGTCGAGTTCCTGCTCGGGGCCGACGGCACGTGCTCGTTCCTCGAGGTGAACACGCGGCTCCAGGTGGAGCACCCCGTCACGGAGGAGACCACCGGTCTGGACCTCGTGGTCGAGCAGCTCCGCGTCGCGAGCGGCCTGCCGCTGTCCGTGACCGAGGACCCCGAGCCCCGCGGGCACGCGATCGAGCTGCGGCTCAACGCGGAGGACCCTGCGCGCGGGTTCCTGCCCGGCCCGGGCCGCATCGAGCGGTTCGTCGCGCCCAGCGGCCCCGGCGTCCGGGTCGACGCCGGGGTCGAGTCCGGGTCGGTGATCCCCGGCGAGTTCGACTCGCTGTTCGCCAAGGTCGTCGTGTGGGGGGCCACCCGGGAGGCGGCGCTCGCGCGGGCGCGGCGAGCCGCGGCCGAGACCGTGGTGGAGGGTGTGCCGACAGTACTGCCGTTCCACCGTGCGGTACTGGCGGACCCGGCGTTCACGGGTACGGCCGGGCCGGGGTTCGCCGTCCACACCCAGTGGATAGAGACGGAGCTGCTCGCCTCGATCGACCCGCAGGCCCTGGCGGAGCCCGTGGCCGAGCCCGGGGTCGTGGACACGTGGGTCGAGATCGACGGGAAGCGTCACCGGGTGCGCACGCCGGGTGAGATCGGGTTCGGGGGCGTAGGGCCGACGACGGGCTCCGGTGCGGCGGCGGGTGCTGGTGCGGCACAGGCTCAGGGCGCACCGCCGGCGTCGGGCAGCGGGGTGGACGACGCACGCGTGCCGCTGCTCCCCGCCATGCCCGGAACCCTGGTGCGCTGGCTGGTGCCCGACGGCGAGACCGTCGCCGACGGCCAGCCGCTCGCCGTCGTCGAGGCCATGAAGATGGAGACCCAGCTCGTCGCGGAGGCCGCAGGAACGCTGGAGCACTCCGTGGCAGAGGGAAGCCGGCTGACGACGGGCGAAGCGATCGGCTATGTGCGTGTTCCGCGAGATGAGCTCGGTCGGATGGGATGAGATCGGTCAGTCAACCGACCGATCTCATCCCATCCGACCGAACTCATCTGCCACCCTCAGCAGGCCTGCAGCACTCCGTCGTCGTCCAGCCAGACCCGGACGCGGCGCTTCCACGCTTCGTCCGGTCTCGGGAAGTCGGTGCGGTAGTGGCCGCCGCGGGTCTCCTCCCGCAGGGCGGCCGCCCGGGTCAGGATGCGGGCCACCTGGTGCACGTTGGTGGTCTCCCACTCGGCGGCCTGGGGCTCGGCCACCACCTCGGTCGTCCGGTGCGCGTCGGCGCGGACGGCGGCGAGCCGCTCGTCGACGTCGGCCAGCGAGCGCGCCGAGCGGATCACGCCGGACCCGGCGGACGTCACCTTCTGGATCCGCGACCGGGCGGCGGCCGCGACCAGCGCGGACCCGCCGCTGCGCTCGGCAGGCGTGCCCGGCCTGAGCTCGCCGGCGGCGAACCGCGCAGCGACGTCCCGTGCCGCACGGGAGGCGAACACCAAGCCCTCGAGCAGCGAGTTCGACGCGAGCCGGTTCGCCCCGTGCACGCCGGTGCAGGCGACCTCGCCGACCGCGTACAGCCCGTCCACCGAGGACCGCCCGTCGAGGTCGGTCACGACGCCGCCCGAGTGGTAGTGCTGGGCGGGCGCCACGGGCACGGGCTCTTCCGACCAGTCGATCCCGGCCTCCAGCAGCCGCCGGTTGATCGTCGGGAACCGGGTCCGCAGGAACTCGCGGCCCAGGTGGCGGGCGTCGAGCAGCACGTTGTCGGCTCCTGTGGCAGCCATCTGCCGCACTATCGCGTGCGCGACGACGTCCCGCGGCGCCAGCTCCGCCATCTCGTGCACGGCCGGCATGAACCGGTGCCCGTCGACGTCGAGGAGCAGCGCTCCCTCACCGCGCACGGCCTCCGAGATGAGGGGCACCTGGCCCTTGGCGCCCGTGCCCAGCCACAGGACGGTCGGGTGGAACTGCACGAACTCCAGGTCCCCGAGCACCGCGCCTGCCCGGAGCGCCGCGGCGATGCCGTCTCCCGTCGCACCGGACGGGTTGGTCGACGACCGGAACACCTGCCCGATCCCGCCGGTAGCCAGGACGACCGCCGGGGCAAGGACGGCGCCGACACCGTCCCGCGAGCCGGTACCCCGCACGTGCAGGGTCACACCGCAGGCACGCGCTCCGCTCCCCTTCGACCCACCCCGACCACCCAGGGGTGCCGTCGTCAGCACGTCCAGCACCAGGGCGTTCTCGACGACCTCGATGCCGGGGTCGTGCCGGACCGCCTCGATCTGCGCCACGAGCGCCCTGGAGATCTCCGCACCCGTGGCGTCACCGCCGGCGTGCGCTATCCGGTCGGCGTGGTGGCCGCCCTCGCGGGTGAGCGCGATGTCGCCGTCGGCCGCCTTGTCGAAGACCGCCCCGCGCGCCACGAGCTCGCGCACCCGCTCAGGGCCCTCGGTGACCAGCACCTGCGCGGCCTCCGGGTTGGACAGGCCTCCGCCTGCGACGAGGGTGTCCGCGAGGTGCGCCTCGGGCGAGTCGGACGGGTCGAGCGCCGCGGCGATGCCGCCCTGTGCCCACACGGTCGAGCCCGACAGGAGCCGCCCCTTGGTCACGAGCAGCACCCGCGGCACGTGCGTACGCAGCTCGAGCGCCGCCGTCAGACCGGCGATGCCGGAGCCGACGACTATCGCGTCGGCCTCAGCGGTCCAGCCGGGCGCCGGTGCGGCGAGGGAGCGTGCGAGACGAGGTCCGGGACCGGCGCTCACGCGCGGCCCGACGCTGTGCGCACCAGGCCGGCCTGCTGGAACGGCTCGATCGCGAGACCGCTCTCCTGCAGGCCGTACCCGTCGGGCACGTGTCCGGGCTCGTCATGGATCTCGACGATGCGGTTCTGCTCGTCGACGAACACGACGTTCGGCAGGAAGGTCCGCGCGTCGTGGTCCGAGAGCATGCCGTAGGCGATCAGGATGACGACGTCGCCGGGCGTGACCAGGTGGGCGGCCGCGCCGTTGATGCAGATCTGGCCGGAGCCGGGCTCACCAGGGATCACGTAGGTGGTCAGCCGCGCGCCGTTGGTCACGTCGACGACGTCGACCTGCTGGCCCGGCACGAGGTCGGCGGCGTCGAGCAGGTCGGCGTCGACGGTGATGGACCCGACGTAGTGCAGGTCCGCCTGCGTCACGGTGGCGCGGTGGATCTTCGCGATCATCATGGGCCGCTGCAGCGATGCGGGGCGACCGACGGGCGGGCGGTGCTCGGTGGAGCTCATGGCGTTACCTCTGGTCTGGCGAGACCTCGACGGCCTGGTTGTCGATCAGGCGGGTGGTACCCACCCGTGCGGCCACGAGCAGCAGCGCATGGCCGGAGAAGTCGTCGGCGACCGAGCGGGCGGTCACCGGATCGACGAGCGCGAGGTAGTCGACCACGACGCCGTCGGCCTCGTCCAGCACTTGCCGCGCGGCGTTGATCACACCTGCTCCGCCGCTGTCGGGGGCCGCAGCACCCGCCCCCAGCGCGCGGGACAGGGCCAGGGCGTGCTCCCGCTCCTCCGGCGAGAGGTAGGCGTTGCGGGAGGACAGGGCGAGTCCGTCGGCCTCGCGGACCGTCGGCACGCCTACCACCTCGACCGACACCTCCAGGTCGCGCACCATGCGCCGCACGGCCAGGAGCTGCTGGGCGTCCTTCTCGCCGAAGAGGGCGACGTCGGGACGCACCAGGTGCATCAGCTTGAGCACCACGGTGAGGACGCCGTCCAGGTGCCCGGGACGGTGCTCGCCCTCCAGCACGTCGCCGATGCGTCCCGCGGCGACCCGGACCACGGGGTCGCCGTCGGGGTAGACGACGTCGGGCGTCGGCGCGAAGACGACGTCAGCCCCGACGCCGGCGAGCTTGGCGACGTCGCCGTCCAGGTCCCGGGGGTAGGCGCCGAGGTCCTCTCCCGCACCGAACTGCAACGGGTTAACGAAGATCGTGACGACCACCTGGCCGTTCGGCCCTGCCTCCGCACGCGCCCGGCGCACGAGCTCCAGGTGCCCGTCGTGCAGCGCCCCCATCGTCATGACCACCGCGCGCCGGCCGGGGTCCGCGTCGAGCCCCGCCGGCACCAGGGGACCTGCGATGGCCCAGCGCATCTGCGCGTCGCGCAGCTCCGAACGGGTGCGGACCACGAGCGGCGTGCGCTGCGCGGACCCAGCATCGGCCGGCGTGTCGGGCGGGGTGAGAGCCTCTGCGGTCACTGTGTCTTCCTTCCTGCGCGCGACTCCCCTGTCGCGCCGTCCAGCGCGTCCAGCAGCGCCTGTGCGGCGGAGTCGTCGATGCGGTGGCTCGCCAGCGCACGGCGCGTGGCGCCGCGGGCGAGCTCTGTGTAGCTGTCGGGTACGTCGGTGGCGCCGCTGGCGGCGGCCAGGTTGCTGAGCTCTGTCAGGTGACGGCGCACGGTGCCGACGTCGCCCCGCGAGACCGGCCCGGTGAGCGCGGAGATGGCCCCCGGGCCGACGCCGTCGCGCGCGTCGGCCGACCGCGTCGCCGACTCGAGCGCCGCCGAGAGCAGCGGTGCGAGCACCCGGCCGGGCGCCTCGATCCCAGCCGCCTCCAGCGCCTGCGCCGCCTGCGCGACGAGCACCACCAGGTGGTTCGCGCCGTGCGCGAGGGCCGCGTGGTAGAGGCCGCGGAGCTGCTCGTCGACGATCACGGGCTCGCCCCCGATCTCGACCACGAGGGCCTGCCCGATCGGCTGCACGGGGGCCGGGGCGGTCACGGCGAACGTGCAGCCCTCCAGGCGCGCCAGGTCGAGCGACGTACCGGAGAACGTCATGGCGGGATGCACAGCGAGCGGGATCGCGCCGCCGAGCCGGGCGGGCTCAAGGACGGCGGTCCCGTAGCGGCCGGACGTGTGGACAGCGAGCTGTCCCGACTGCCAGGCACCGGTCTCGGCGAGGCCCGCGACCAGGGGGCCCAGTGCGTCGTCGGGCACCGCGAGGAGGACCAGCTCCGCCCGCTCCACGACCTCCGGCACCTCGAGGTTGGGAACACCTGGCAGCAGCATCTCGATGCGCTCCCTCGAGTCCTCCGAGATGCCGCTCGCGCCGACGACGGCGTGGCCCGCCGCGCGCAACGCGTTGCCGAGCACGGCACCCACGCGGCCCGCGCCGACCACGCCGACGCCCAGCCGGCCGGGCCGGCGGCCTGGCTCGTCGGAGGCGCTCACCGGTCAGTCTCCCGGTCTGTCACCCTGGTTCTCCATCCATCGTTCGGGACCCGCTGCCGCGCGTGCGGTGCGGGCGCGCGTGGCCTGCTCGGCCATGAGCCGTGCGGCGTCGGCCGCGTCGAGGTGCGATGCCACCGGACCCACCGGGCCCTGGGTGGAGTGCGCCTGGAACGAGGCGACACCCAGCCGGCGCTGCCACGGACCCTGGCTCAGGCCCAGCGACTGCGTCCGCTCATGAGGTACCACGTCCAGGATCTTGACCATGCGGCCCCTGCGCAGCAGCAGCGCGCGGCCGGTCACCGTGAACCCGTTGCGCCGCCACGCCACCGGATCAAGTATGCGCGTCCGACGGGGAGCTGCGACGTACGCGCTCTCGGTCCGGGAGTCGCCGTCCAGCCCCGCGTCGAGGATGCGGCGCGGCTCGTCGACGCCGAGGTCCGGCAGCACGAGCGACAGCACCGTCAGCGCCTCCTCGCGGGTGCCGACGGGCAGGAGCACGCTGTTCTTGTCGTCGCTCTCGCCACCGCCGTAGCCTGCGACGTTGACCTGCACGCGCCACCAGTCGCGGCCGCGCCACAGCACGCTCTGCACCAGACGGACCGCCTGCACCCGGCCGGGCGGGATCGTCTGGGACCGCGTCTCCAGCATGCCGTGACGCAGCCGGACGCCGTCGGGCGAGATCGCCACCCGGAAGTCGAACTCGCCGGTGAGCCGGCCGAACAGGTACCCGCCTGCCCCCAGCACGGCAGGCAGCGAGGCGGTCATCACGGCGAACTCGCCCGTGACGATCATGACCACCACCACGGCCAGCGCCCACAGGACCAGCGTGATCATCGCCCCCGAGCGCACCACCGAGGCGACCAGACGCCCCAGCGGCACGGTGAGCACCGGCACCTGTGGTGCCTCGACGGCCGCCGTGGCGTGCGCGTCCGCCGGAGCGCCGGCTGCTGTGTCCGGTGCACCGGGCGCACCCGGCGCGCCGGTGGGCTCGACGGCGCCGTGCGGCCCGGCGACCTGCGGCCCGCCCTCCGGCGTCGGAGCGCCGACAGGAGCTGCCACCGTGCCGGAGGCCGGCTGGGTGCCTGCTTCGGCAGGGCGGGCCTTGGTCACCTTGAGACCGGCCGCACGCGCGAGGAGCTCGGCCCGCAGCTCGTCGGCGTCGGACCCCTTCAGGAATCCGATGGCGACGCCCGAGTCGGTGCCGCCGGCAGTCTCGAGGGTGAGCTCGCACAGGCCGAAGAACCGGGCGACGAGCGGCTGCCGGATGTCTACCGACTGCAGCCGGTCCAGGCGGGCGTGCCGCTGCTGGCGGAACAGGATTCCGCGCCGCAGGTGCACGGTCTCCTCGCCGATGGCGTAGGTGGTCATGCGCCAGGCCAGCACCGAGTAGCCCCAGCCCACCAGCGCGACGGCGGCGAGCGCGGCCAGCACGGTCCACCAGTACTCGCTGGTGATCAGCTCGACGACACCGCCGCGCGGCCCACCGTCGAGACTCTGCTGGCCAAGGATCACGATGGCCGCACCGACCACCGCCCAGCCCCGGACCAGGGGCGTGACCGGGTGCACGCGTCGCCAGTCGAGCTCCTCGGCGTCAGGCTGTGCACGCTGGGCGGCAGAGCCGGGACCGCTCTGTTCGAGGTCGTGCTCCGGAGTGCTCACAGCCCCGCCAGCCGAGCCTCACCGCGGGACGCCAGGCGGTCGCGCAGGCGCGCCGCCTCGTCCGGCGGCAGGCCGGGGATCTGGGCGTCCGTGCCGACGGACGCCGTGTGGAGCTGGACCTTCGCCAGGCCCAGCTTGCGGTCCAGGGGCCCCGCCTCGACGTCGACGTACTGCATCCGGCCGTACGGCACCACGACCATCGCCTTGAACAAGACCCCCTTGCGGATGAGGAGATCGTCGTCGCGCTCGGCGTAGCCGATGGCCCTGACCTGGCGCGGGACCAGCAGGAGCGACCACAGCAGGAAGGCGGCGGGAACACCGGCGAGGAACCAGAACCACGGGCTGACGGTCACGGCGAGCACGACGCCGACGACCACCGGTATGCCGAGGCTGATGGCGGCCGGCACCAGCATGGCCGTCACGAGGCGCGGGGACACGCGGTTCCAGGTCACATCGTGTGGTTCGAAGGGGCTGGTCATGTTGGCCATTGTTCCGCAGAGGGCAAGCCATGGACAGCGCGGTCTCAGGCAGGGGCCGGGGACTCGCCCTCGTCCGAGCTCGCTCGGTCCTTGTCGGACGGCGGGAGCTCGCAGAACTTCTCGACGATCAGTCCGACGACGGCGAGCACCACCGAGCACAGCACCGCTATGCCTGCCGCGATCGCGTGGTCCCGACGCGACTCGATCGCGAGGTCGCCCAGCACGACCAGGACCTGGGCGAGGTACCAGCCGCCGAGGAGGGCGCCCGTCAGTGCGGCCGCCTTGGCCAGGACGAGCGTCCGAGCGGCCCGGAGGCCGTCGAGCGAGGGCCGTTTCCCCTTCTGGTACGACCGCACCCCCCAGCCCGACCAGAACACCGCTCCGGCCAGCACCAGGATCGCCACGTCGACCAGCCACGGCACCTCCGGCAGGTACACGCCGCGCGCCTCCAGGGCGCGCAGGACGAGCCAGCCGACGAACGCGACGGCCACGAGAACTGCGATCAGCGACCCGATCGGCGTCCTGCGCATGTCAGGCGTCGCGCCCCCGCTCGTCCCGGACCGGAACCCAGGAGGGGACCGAGTCGATCGGACCGTCCGACGGCGGCGGGGTCCGCTGGTCGCCGACGAACCCGGGGACCCGGATCACGGTGTGGTCGTTGTCGTAGGCCTCCTGCTGGCCGTTCGGCTGCCCGTTGCCATGGCCGTTCGGCTGGTCGTGCTGGGCCTGGTCCGACACACCGTTCGGCGGGGTGCTGACCGGCGCGAACATCGGACCGCCCGGCTCCTGGGCGCCACCGCCGTTCATGGGCGGGAACACGCCGCTCTGCTGGCGCGACGGATTGACCGGCGCGAACACCGGCTTGGGCTGCGACGACGCCGGCGGCAGCTCGTGTGCCGGCAGCTCGTGCGCCGTGTCCCGTACCGCCCGAGGTGCGATGGGCGCCGGGACGAGGGCCTCCTCAGGAGGCGGGACGGCCGAGCCGTTGCCCTGCCGTGCACCACGCGCGGGCAGGGGCGACCCCTGCGCGGCCTGCTGCTGGACCTGCACCGAGCCGTCAGCGCCCGGCACCGGCCCGCTGGAGTAGCCCTGCGGATGGGTGCCGCCCGGGTACGCCTCCTGCTGCTGGGGCGCTCCGCCGTGCGGCTGACGGTCGAGCTCGATCTGGCCGCTGTGCTGCCCCTGCGGGTGGCCACCGCCAGGTACCTCGACCACCGGCCCACCGGGCGAGGCCTGCGGCCGACCGCTCGGCGGGAGCGACGGGGGCAGCGCCGGCGGCAGCTCGCCCGCGTGCGCGTCCTGGCCCGGGTTCCCGCCGTCGTCGGACACCGGTGGCTGGTTCGAGGCGGTGGTCCCGCCGCCCTGCTCCGGCTCCGGGTCGGTCAGCCAGTCGAGGGCGAGCCACCGGATGCCCGCGCGGTCGGGCGCCGTGGCCGCGAGCTGCGCCACCGGACCGCCGCCGAGGCCGGGCAGAACCGCGTCCAGCGCGATCTGCGACCACGGTTCCAGGACGAACGCTCGCTCGTGCGCGCGCGGGTGAGGCACCTCGAGGTCCTCGGCGGAGTCCGTCAGGGTGCCGTACGTGATCAGGTCGACGTCGAGCGTGCGCGGACCCCAGTGCTCCTCACGGACCCGGCCGTGCACGTTCTCGACCTCCTGGCAGAGGTGCAGCAGGCCGCGTGCCGAGAGCGTGGTGCGGGCCAGCAGCACGGCGTTGAGGTAGTCGGGCTGCTCCTCTGGACCGCCGACGGCGGCCGTGCGAGCCAGTGGCGACACGTCCGTGATCTGCAAGCCCGGCATGCGGTCCAGCTCGGCGACCGCCGAGCGCATGGTCGCCTGCGGGTCGCCAAGGTTGGCGCCGATCGCGATGACCACGTCCACGTACCCGGCGGGGACCTCGTCGAACCGGTCGCGCGGCTCGGCCTGGTACTGCTCCGGCTGGTGCTGCTCGGACTGGTACTGCTGGGACTGGTACGACTCCTGCGCGTACTGCTCGGGCTGCCCGACGGCGGAGTCAGGGACCGCTGCTGCCACCTGGGTGGTCCGCATGTCGTCCTGCTGCTCGAACAGCTGGTCGTACTGGTTCTGCTGCGGGTCGAGCTGCTGCTGGTCGAGCTGCTGCGGCGGCTGCTCGTAGCCGGGCTGTGCGCGCTCGAAGCGCTGGGCCTGCTCGAGCTGGTCCGGCTGCGCGAACTGGTCGTACTGCTGCTGCTCGAAGCCGTTCGGCAGGTCGTGCCGCTGGTCGAGGCCCTGAACCGACTCATACTGCTGGACCGACTCGTACTGCTGGACCGGCTCGAAGGCCTGCTCGGGCAGGAACTGCGCGTCCGGCCGGAACGCCGGCTCGTGGCCGGGCTCGTCGCGCTGCTCGGTGTGCGCAGGACCGTCGGACGGCAGCTCCCAGGCGGCGGGAACGACCTGGAGCGGTTCGGGCGCGATGAGCTCTGGCACCGGGGCCGGCTCCGGCTCCGCACCAGGTGCCGTCGAGGCCGGGACCCGGTCCACGAGCTGCTCTGGCTCGAACGTCTCCGCCCGGAGCTGGGCAGGCTCAGCCGGCTCCTGCTGGTACGGCTCCGGCTCGAACTGGGCCGGTTCAAACTGGGCCGGTTCAAACTGGGCCGGTTCGAACTGCGCCGGTTCGAACGGGGCTGGCTCGAACTGAGCCGGCTCGTCGTGTGCCGGACGGGCGACGGGCTCGAAGCCCTGCGCCTCGGGCTCGGCGGCGAACGACGCGCTGTCGAGGCCGCTGCGCGTACGCTCGGCCGCTTCGTTCCACGATTCGGTGGGCAGGCTCACCGGGAAGAGGTCCTGCGGACCGGACTCGTAGCCGCGGGCCTCGGCGGCAGGCTCTGGAGCCTGACCTAAGGCTGCCGCCTCCGCGCCCGAACCGGACCCCGGCACGACGTCGGCGGAGCCGGCCGCTGACGGCGGGGCGATCACGACGGGCATGTGGCTACGGTCGCGACGGATCGCCACCTCGACGTCGGCGAACGGTACCGGGATGGGCGCCTGCGGCTTGTGCACGCGAACGTCCACCGCCTCGACCAGCGATCGAGCGAGCACCACCGCGGCGATGCGCTCGGCCACCGTCTCGACGAGGTCGGCAGGCTCGCCCGCCAGGACGTCGTGGACGTCCTGCGCGACCTCCGCGTAGCTCACCGTCTGCGCCAGGTCGTCACCGGCAGCCGCCGGGCGCGTGTCCAGGTACAGCACGACGTCGGCCAGGAACTCCTGGCCGGCCTGTCGCTCCGACGGCAGCACACCGTGGTACCCCCGCGCGCTCACGCCTGTCAGCTGGACCTGGTCCAGGGACCGGCCGTCCAGGCCCGTGACGCCCGTTCCGAACGCTGTGGTCACCGTGGTCTCCCCCCGTCGTCATTGCGTGCACCGGAATCCTGCCAGGTCGGCATGCCCTGTTCCGCGGCCATCCACGATTCTGTGGTCAAGGCCACGGTGGAAGTCAATGGCTCCGGTGCGGATCGGGGAGAGGTACCCGAAGACCCTACCTGGGGCAGGTCGGTCGCGGCGGCCCAGGCAGCCGCGACCTTGACGGCATCGGCGCTGGCCCGGACGCTGTGCACCCGTACGCACCAGGCACCGGCAGCGGCAGACAGCGCCGAGATCGCGGCGGTGGCGTCGTCCCTCGCCCGCGGCGGTGCCGTATGGCCGGCGGAGTCCGCCAGCAGGTGGCCGAGGAACCGCTTGCGAGACGCCCCGACGAGCACCGGGCGGCCCAGCTCGTGCAGGGCGTCGAGGTGGGCCAGCAGCGGCCAGTTCAGCACCCCGGCCTTGGCGAAGCCGAGCCCTGGGTCGAGGATCATTTGCTCGGGCCGCACCCCGTCGTCGTGCAGGGCGGCCATGCGGGCCGCGAGCTCGTCGCGGACGTCCGCCACGACGTCGTCGTACGTCTGGCGCTGGTCCATGACGTCGGCATGCCCCCGCCAGTGCATCGCCACGTACGCGGCGCCGGTCTCGGCGACGGCGCGGCCCATCTCCGGGTCGGCGAGGCCACCCGAGACGTCGTTCACGATGCGTGCTCCCGCGGCCACGGCACGCTCGGCCACGGCCGCGCGCGTGGTGTCAACGCTCACGGTCGCTCCGCGCGCGGTGAGCTGCTCGATCACGGGCAGCACGCGTGCCAGCTCCTGGTCCTGCGGTACGCGGACCGACCCGGGGCGGGTGGACTCCCCGCCCACGTCCAGGATGTCCGCGCCCTCGCCGAGCAGCTCCAGCCCGTGCGCCACGGCGGCCGAGGGCTCGAACCACTCGCCGCCGTCCGAGAACGAGTCAGGGGTGACGTTCACGACACCCATCACCAGGGTGCGGCCCACGCCGGAGAGCTCCGGCAGACCGAGCACCCGGGCGTCCCGGGCGGGATGGCGCGCGGTGGGAGCCACCGTCACTTCCCGAGGATGAGGCTCATCGCCTCGGCTCGCGTGGCGCCGTCCCGCATGACCCCGCGCACCGCCGACGTGATGGTCCGCGAACCGGGCTTGCGCACGCCACGCATCGACATGCACAGGTGCTCGCACTGGACCACCACGAGCACGCCGCGCGGCTCGAGGATCTCCACGAGGGAGTCCGCGATCTGGGTGGTCATCCGCTCCTGCACCTGCGGACGGCGTGCGTAGACCTCGACCAGCCGGGCCAGCTTGCTCAGCCCCGTGATGCGCCCGTCCGTGTTGGGGATGTACCCGACGTGCGCGACGCCGTGGAACGGCACCAGGTGGTGCTCGCAGGTCGAGTACACCTCGATGTCCTTGACCAGCACCATCTCCTCGTGTCCGAGGTCGAAGGTGGTGGTCAGCACGTCCTCGGGCTCCTGCCGCAGACCGGCGAAGATCTCGCGGTACGCCCGAGCTACCCGGGCCGGGGTCTCCCGCAGACCTTCGCGCCCGGGGTCCTCGCCGACGGCGATGAGAAGCTCCCGCACCGCCGCCTCGGCCCGTGCGGCGTCGTAGGGCGGAATGTCCGCCGCACGCCGCACGGGCGTCGAAACGGGGGTGACTGACCCATCGGTCATCGTGTTGCTCCGGTCTTCGTCACTGCTCAGTTCGGCGTATCCGTCGGCGCCACGTCCGACGGGGGCGCCACGTCGAGCACTGCCTCGTCCTGCGGCACGGTGGTGTGCCCGTTCTGGACCGCCAGCTCCTTGGCCGTCTGCACCGGGCCGCGGGTGTGCACGGTGCGCTGCTCGCTGGACAGCCAGACGTCGCGCGCAGGGCGCTTCTCGACGGCCCGGAAAACCTCCGCGAGCTCCTTCTGGTTCAGCGTCTCCTTCTCGAGCAGACCCAGCACCAGCTCGTCGAGCACGTCGCGGTACTGGCTCAGCACCTCCCACGCCTCGTCGTGCGCGGCATCGACGAGCTTGCGCACCTCGTCGTCGATCATGCCCGCCACGGACTCGGAGTAGTCGCGCTGGTGACCGTAGTCCCGGCCCATGAACGGCTCACCGGCGCTCGTGCCGAGCTTGATGGCGCCGACCTGCTCGCTCATGCCGTACTCGGTCACCATCTTGCGGGCGATGGCCGAGGCCTTCTCGATGTCGTTCGAGGCACCCGTCGTGGGGTCGTGGAACACGAGCTCCTCGGCCACCCGGCCGCCCATCGCGTACGCGAGCTGGTCGAGCAGCTCGTTGCGCGTGGTCGAGTACTTGTCCTCGAGCGGCATCACCATGGTGTAGCCCAGCGCGCGACCGCGCGGCAGGATCGTCACCTTGGTCACGGGGTCCGTGTACCGCATCGCCGAGGCGACGAGGGCGTGCCCGCCCTCGTGGTACGCCGTGATCTTCTGCTCCTTGACGTTCATGACCCGGGTGCGCTTCTGCGGGCCGGCGATCACGCGGTCGATGGCCTCGTCCAGTGCGCGGTCGTCGATGAGCTGTGCGCCGCTGCGTGCGGTGAGCAGCGCGCCCTCGTTGAGCACGTTCGCCAGGTCGGCGCCCGTGAAGCCGGGCGTGCGGCGGGCGACGGCCTCAAGGTCGACCTCTGGGACCATCGGCTTGCCCTGCGAGTGCACCTTGAGGATCGCCGCACGACCCTTGAGGTCCGGGGCCTCGACAGCGATCTGGCGGTCGAAGCGGCCCGGGCGCAGCAGCGCCGGGTCGAGGATGTCGGGACGGTTGGTCGCCGCGATGAGGATGACGTTCGTCTTGACGTCGAAGCCGTCCATCTCGACGAGCATCTGGTTCAGCGTCTGCTCGCGCTCGTCGTGCCCGCCGCCCATGCCGGCGCCGCGGTGACGGCCTACCGCGTCGATCTCGTCCACGAAGATGATCGCCGGCGAGTTCTGCTTGGCCTGCTCGAACAGGTCACGGACACGGCTGGCGCCCACGCCGACGAACATCTCGACGAAGTCCGAGCCGGAGATCGAGTAGAACGGCACGCCGGCCTCACCGGCGACGGCGCGCGCGAGGAGGGTCTTGCCCGTACCAGGCGGGCCGTAGAGCAGCACGCCCTTCGGGATCTTGGCACCGACGGCCTGGAACTTGGCCGGCTCGGCGAGGAACTCCTTGATCTCGTGGAGCTCCTCCACCGCCTCGTCCGCACCCGCGACGTCGGCGAAGGTCACCTGCGGGGTGTCCTTGGTGGCCAGCTTCGCCTTCGACTTGCCGAAGCCCATCACCCCACGGCTGCCGCCGCCCTGGGCCCGCGAGAGCAGGAACCAGAACACGACACCGATCAGGAGGAACGGGATCAGCACCGACAGCATGGAGGACCAGAAGCTGGGCTGCGGCACCTCCGAGTCGAACCCGTCGGCCGGGTCGGACTTCACGATGGCGTCCTCGACCCGGTCGCCCTGGGGCAGCGTGTAGAAGAACTCGACGGTCGTGCCCTTGTCGACCTCCTCGGCGTCCTCACCCTCACCCTCGGTCACCGAGTACGCCTCGGAGAGCTCGAGCTCGACCCGCTGCTCGCCGTCGACCATGAGGGCGTGCTCGACTGTGCTGCCGTTCAGCAGCTCGATTCCCTGTGACGTCTCGATTCGCGAGACATTGGTCTGGTTCAGTGCCGAGATGGCCAGCGTCACCACGACCAAGGCGACCAGGATCCAGATGACAGGGCCACTCAGAAGCTTCTTGATGTTCATCGGCGACGGGGACCGTGCCCCGTTTCCCTCCGCTCGCGCAGTATGTTTCCGTCGAAACTACATGGTCTCCCTGACAGGAGCCCCGGGTGTTCGCCCAGAGCATGTGATGCCTGGGTTACACCGCGCCCAGACGTGACGAACCGCCCGGGATGGGCATTCCGCGGCGTCGAGCGGTGCTGACGAGTCAGCCTCCGTAGACGTGCGGTGCCAGGGTGGCAACGAACGGCAGGTTGCGATAGTTCTCCGCGTAGTCGAGGCCGTAGCCCACCACGAACTCGTTGGCGATGTCGTACCCCAGGTACTTCACGTCGACGTCGGCCTGCGCGGCGTCCGGCTTGCGCAGCATGGCAGCGATCTCGACGGACTCGGGACCGCGCGAGCGCAGGTTCGACACCAGCCAGGACAGGGTCAGGCCGGAGTCGATGATGTCCTCGACGATGATGACGTTGCGGCCCGTCAGGTCCGCGTCGAGGTCCTTGAGGATGCGGACGACGCCAGAGGACTTGGTGCCCGAGCCGTACGACGACACCGCCATCCAGTCCATCTGGACCTGGTGGTGGAGCCTGCGCGACAGGTCCGCCATGACCATGACCGCACCCTTGAGCACGCCGACCAGGAGCAGGTCCTTGCCCGCGTAGTCCGCGTCGATCTGGGCTGCCAGCTCGTCGAGCTTCTTGGTGAGCTGCTCCTCGGAGAGCAGGATCTCCGCGAGGTCGGGTCCGACGTCGGACTGGTCCACGAGTTACTCCTGAGTTGTGCTGGGGGGCGGGACGCCGGTCCCGCCGTCCGAGATACCGGTCGGCGCGGCGCGCAGGAAAAGACTGCCACACGCACGACGGGCTCGTGCGCCGCCCGGGAGATGGACGGGGCCTTGACCGCTCCATGACACGACGAGGGCGTCCAGCGCGTCGACGTGTCGGGTGGTGGTGTCCGTCGGCCGGCAGCCGGCAGCGAGCGCGGCGAGCCGGAGGGCACGACGCCGGAGCGCCGGGTGTGCCTGCTCCAGCACGGCGACGTCGAGGGTGCGCACGACGTCGCTCTCCCCCGCCGTCGGCCGGCCAGGGGCTCCCGTGCCTTGTGCCGCCTGGGCCGCCGCCGGGGCCCTGCCGGCCCGCTCGAGGAGCTCCGCGGCGAGGGCGTCCAGCAGGTCCGCGTCGTCGCGCAGCTGGTCCGCGCTCCGCCCGAGGGCCTCGGCTACACCAGGGCCCAGCGTGTCCTCCAGCACCGGCAGCACGCGCCCGCGCACCTGCGAGCGCAGCGGCGTGAAGGTTCCGCGCGATCGGTCCGTTGCATCGCGCTGAACCTGAGATCGGTCCGTCGACCCGAGATCGGTCGATCGATGGACCGATCTCGAGTCGCCCGACCGATCTCGGAGCAAGGCGCCGGCCGGGGGGCCGGTCGGCAGCAGGTTGGTGGGGTCCGTCCAGAACTGCAGGCCCGACGCCGCACACACCGCCTCGGTCTGCGCCCGGCGCAGTCCGAGGAACGGCCGGCGGAAGATCCCCCGCTCGCGCGGCATCCCGGCCAGCGAGCGTGCCCCGGCACCCCGGGCGAGCCCGAGCAGCACCTGCTCCGCCTGGTCGTCGAGGGTGTGCCCGAGCAGCACCAGGGCGGCGCCGGCCTCGGCGGCGAACACCTCCAGCGCGGCGTACCGGGCATCCCGGGCAACCGCCTCCGGCCCTCCGCCGCCGGACGTCGGCCCGGTCGAGTCATGGACGTCCCGAACCAGACCAGGCCTTCGTTCGGCTGCCGCATCGGGACCGCCGGCGGCAGGCCGGTCCGCACGCCGGACCACCACCGGGTCGAGGCCCAGCGAGCGGCACTGCTCCGCCGCCCGCGCGGCCACCTCGGCGGAGCCGGCCTGCAGCCCGTGGTCGACGACCACCGCGCCCGCCCGCACGGCGTGGCCCCGCGACCGGACCGAGCGCCCCACCCGCCGGGCCTCGAACGCCAGCGACGCGGCGAGAGCGAGGCTGTCCGCACCGCCCGAGCAGGCGACCAGCACCAGGTCGTCCGGGCCGAGGCCGGCCAGCACCTCCCGGACCGCGTTCCGGGCCGCTGCGACGGCGGGGTCGACACGGGCCACGGTCAGGCGTTCCCGCCGTCGGACGAGTGGGGCACGGAGCCCGCCGTCCCCGTCCGCGCCCCCGTCCCCGTCCTCATCCGTGCACCCGGCGCACCCAGGCGCGGGCGTCGGCGATCTCCCGGGCGGTCGGCAGGTTCTCCGGGGCGGCCCACACCGCGTTGAGCCCGTCGCGTCCTACGGCCCGCTCCACGGTCCGCACGAACACCGCCCCGTCGCGGTACTGGGCGAGCTTGGCCTCCATCCCGAGCAGCTTCTGCACCACGGTGTCGAACGTGTTGCGTCCCTCGCCGTCGCGACGGCGCTCGAACCGGGCGCGGATGCGGCGCACCGACGGCACCACCCGGGGCCCCACCGCGTCCATCATCACGTCCGCATGCCCCTCCAGGAGGGCCATGACGGCCGTGATGTCGGCCAGCTCGTCCTTCTGCTCGTGCGTGAGCATGCCGTCCATGAGCGTGCCGCCCTCGCCGCGCAGGGTGGCGAGCACGTTCCGCCCGATCGCGACCACCTTCTTGTCGAACCGCACCTTGGCCAGCTCCGCCGACGTCCGGGCCATGCCGGCGATCAGGTCCTGCGTGCGGCCGCTGAGGTGGCCAGCGAGCCATGGCGCCGCCGCGAACTGCAGGGCGTGCGTCTGCTCGTGCAGGCACACCCACAGCCGGAAGTCGCGCACCGGGACCCGCAGCGCCTGCTCCGCCTGCAGCACGTTGGGGGCGACGAGCAGCAGCCGGCCGGGGCCGGAGTACGGGTCGAACTGGCCCAGCACCCGCCCGCTGAGCAGGGCGAGGACCGCCCCGATCTCAGCGGCGCCTGCCAGCTGGGCGCCGGGCGACGTGGCCCCCTTCGACACCTCGGCGACGACCGCACCGATCCCGTCGGTCATGGCGGCCATCGACTGCGTGTTCGCCCGTGCCCAGGTCGCGCGGTCCACGACCACCACAGGGCTCAGCGTCACGTTGCCGTCGTGCGGCACCATGCGTGTCGTCTCCAGCACGTGCCCGACGGCGTCTCCTGCCGCGGCGCGGAGCCCGCTCACCAGGGAGTCGAGCTCGTCCCGCGGTGCTTGGGGCCCTGGCGCGGCAAGGCGCCCGGCGATCTGTCCTGCCGCCGACCAGTCGACGACCTGCGGGGCGGTGGAGGCCTGTGTCACCGGACCACGGTAACCGTCGTGGCCGGCGGGGCGTCAGCCCTGGGTCGAGTACGCCGCGAGGTCGCCGACGAAGCTGTCGTAGATCTGCGTGGCGCCGACGGTCCTGTCGGCAGGGATCGAGTCGGCGAGGATCGAGAAGACGAGCAGCCGGCCGTCGGCCGTGATCACCGTGCCTGCGAGCGCGCGAACCTTGGGCAGGCTGCCGGTCTTGGCCCGTGCCAGGCCGCGGGCCGGGTTGGTTCCGGTGAACCTCCCGAGGCTGCTGTCGAGAGTGCCCGACAGGCCAGCGATCGGCATGCCGACCGCCTCGCTGCGCAGCTTGGGGTGCGCGGGGTCGACCATGATCCCGAGCAGGTCCACGAGCTGCTGCGAGCTCAGGTAGGAGCCGTCACCGAGGCCGGAGCAGTCCCGCAGGCGAGCACCGGTCATGTCGACGCCGAGCCGCCGCGCACTCGCGATCACCGCCTGGGTGGCGCCGTCGTTCGAGCCGGGCAGGCCGGCGTCCACGGCGACGAGGCGCCCGAGCACCTCGGTGATCGTGTTGTCGGAGTACTGCATGGCGAACCCGACGACCTCCGCGAGCGGCGCGGAGCTGACCTGACCGAGCACCTGGGCGTCGTCCGGTGCGGTCTCGTTGACCACGGCACCGGCGGTCTGCAGGCCCTCGGCCTCCAGCGCCGCGGAGAAGACCTCCGCGGCGTACTTGCCGGGGTCCGACGCGCGGGGCCCGTTGTCGGTGTACTCGTCGGACAGCAGCCCGACGTTGATCGCCACGGACGAGACGGGTGCCACGTAGCCGGCCGCGATGTCCGGGCTCGCCACGGTCGGTGCGATGTCGTCGCCGGTGAAGAGCGTGTCGTCGAGCGCGACCCGCACCTCGGTGGTGCCGGTGACCTTCACCTTGGCGGCGACCTGCTGAGCGAGGTCGGCCAGGCCGGCCCGCCCGTTGACGGCGTCGGGGTCGCCCTGCCCCTCCGCCAGCATCATGTCTCCACCACCCACCAGGACCACGGTGTCGTCCTCGGCGAGGACGGCCTTGGTGTCCAGCGTGGTGCCCGCGATCGAGGAGAGCGCGGCGACGCCGGTGAAGAGCTTCTGGGTGGAGGCAGGGGTCATGAGCTTGTCCGGGCTCGACGAGCCGAGCACCTCGCCGGTGCTCCCGTCGGCCACCATGACGCCGACCCGGGAACCGAGCCGCTTGTCCTTGGCCAGGCCCGTCACCAGGCGCTGCATCTCGGCGCTGTCCGGTACCGGCGCATCGTCCGGGAGGCCCTCGAGGAGCGCGACGGGAGCCGGCCCCTCGACGGCGCCGGGAGCCGACGGGAAGGGGCTCGGCTCTGGCCACGGCTCGGCCGTGGTGAGCATGCCGGGAACGACGTCGTACGCATCGGCGACGAGGTACCCGCCGAACAGTGCGACGACCGCGGCGACGGCAGCGCCGGAGCGCAACCCCCACTCCATGGGCATCCTCTCGATCGTCACGTGAAAGCCATAGGCAACTCTAGTGGCGGCAAACCATGCGATGGGTACGGCGACGGCGATTCACGGGTAATTTCACCCGCTCGCGAGACCGGCTCGCGCGCGCGGCGCACACGCTGCGAATTATGCCCAACCCGGAGAGTGGTGCTGACCACAGGTAACGGTCGGGACACAGGACACATGGCACACTGGACAGGCGCAAGGCCGCCGCCGCGGTAAGACACTTCGGCGACCATCTTCGAGAACTGGAGCACATCGACGTGGAGTTCGACGTCACGATCGAGATCCCCAAGGGTCAGCGGAACAAGTACGAGGTGGATCACGAGACCGGACGTATCCGCCTCGACCGCATGCTCTTCACCTCGACGCGCTACCCGGACGACTACGGCTTCATCGAGGGCACCCTCGGCGAAGACGGCGACCCCTTGGACGCACTCGTCCTGCTGGAGGAGCCCACCTTCCCGGGCTGCCTGATCAAGTGCCGTGCACTCGGCATGTTCCGCATGCGCGACGAGGCCGGCGGCGACGACAAGGTGCTCTGCGTGCCGACGGGCGACCAGCGCGCCGCGTGGCGCCAGGACATCGACGACGTCTCGGACTTCCACCGCCTGGAGATCCAGCACTTCTTCGAGGTCTACAAGGACCTGGAGCCGGGCAAGTCCGTCGAGGGCGCCCACTGGGTGGGCCGTTCCGACGCCGAGGCCGAGATCGTTCGCTCGATCCAGCGCGCCGAGGACACCGGCTACTACGCCAAGCACTGACGCCTCGGTTGTGGGCGTGACCGTTGCGACGGCCTGCCCGTCATAGGCGAAGCTCACGCCCACAGCCAAGGATCAGGGGCGGTCGTAGATCAACGACGACCAGCTACCGCGAGCGCGCCACCAGCCGCTCGGGCCCCCTCCGCGGTGGGCGGACCCGCCGGCGGGTCGGCCCTGGCCGTCGGGCCCCATGGGATCACCAGGGCGAGCACGAGCACCAGGACCCCGAGCGCGCGCAGCGCCAGCGCTGCGCCGTGACCATGCCTCGGCTCCTCCAGATCTCGGGCCCGTCCCATGGCCCTCCTCCCGATCGGCGCACCCATCGGCGTGTCGCCTTGCGCGGATCGCGTGAATCACTCCCGCGCCACGTTCCAATGTCGCCCAGGCCGCCGTCTCGCGCTACCGGGGCGTCCGCGGCCCGACGGGCGGCGCCTCCGGACACGGTCCGGCGCCCGTCTCATTTTCCGATCTCACGATATAAGACATGGCTTTCGGTGCCGTCCAGGGCCGTCTACGGTCACACCATGACTCGTCGAATGTGTAGTTGCTGAACCAGCGCACGTTCGCCTGCCCTCGGCCGTTCGGCCGACTCCCGCGTGCGCGCCACCCCGCCGCGGACCACCTCCTGATGCGCAGGCCCCATGGGGCACGCCGCGGCACATCTCGGCCAGTTCCGCCCGAAGCACGCCACCAGCTACAGGAAGCAGGAGAGCCATGACTCAGCCCCAGTGGTCGTTCGAGACCCGCCAGATCCACGCCGGCCAGGAGGTGGACCCCACCACGGGATCCCGCGCCCTGCCGATCTACCAGACCACGTCGTTCGTCTTCCCCGACGCCGAGGTCGCCGCCGACCGGTTCGCCCTCAAGGACCTCGGCCCCATCTACACCCGCATCGGCAACCCGACGACGCAGGTGGTCGAGGACCGGATCGCGAGCCTCGAGGGCGGCGTCGGCGCGCTCCTGGTGGCGTCGGGCCAGGCGGCCGGCTCCATCGCTCTCCTCAACCTCGCGCAGGCGGGCGACCACATCGTCGCCTCCGCGAGCCTCTACGGCGGCACGTACAACCTGCTCCACCACACTCTGCCGAAGTTCGGCATCGAGACCACGTTCGTCAACGACCCGCACGACCTGGACGCATGGCGCGCCGCCGTCCGGCCGAACACGAAGGCGTTCTTCGGCGAGACCATCCCGAACCCGCGCTCCGACGTGCTCGACATCGAGGGCATCGCGGCGGCGGCGCACGAGGCCGGCATCCCGCTGATCGTCGACAACACCGTCGCGACGCCGTACCTGATCCGCCCCTTCGAGCACGGTGCCGACTTCGTGGTGCACTCGGCGACCAAGTACCTGGGCGGTCATGGCACCACGATCGGCGGCGTGATCGTCGACGGCGGCCGGTTCGACTTCGCCGCCGACCCGGACCGCTTCCCCGGTTTCAACACGCCGGACCCGAGCTACAACGGCCTGGTCTTCGCGCGCGACCTCGGCGTCGGCTCGGCGCTGGGGGCGAACCTCGCGTTCATCCTCAAGGCACGGGTCCAGCTCCTGCGGGACCTCGGTGCGGCGATCTCACCGTTCAACGCCTTCCTCCTGGCCCAGGGCATCGAGACGCTGTCGCTGCGGATCGAGCGACACGTCGCCAACGCGCAGCACGTCGCCGAGTGGCTGGAAGCACGGGACGACGTCGGCACGGTCCACTACGCGGGCCTGCCGAGCTCGCCCTGGCACACGAACGCGCAGAAGTACGCGCCGAAGGGTGCCGGCGCCGTGCTCGCCTTCGAGCTCGATGGTGGTGCCGATGCCGGGAAGGCCTTCGTGTCGGCCCTGGAGCTGCACTCCAACGTGGCGAACATCGGCGACGTCCGGTCGCTCGTGATCCACCCGGCCTCCACCACCCACTCGCAGCTCACGGCCGAGGAGCAGGCGCTGTCGGGGGTCACCCCCGGGCTCGTCCGCCTCGCCGTCGGCCTGGAGAACGTGGAGGACATCCTCGCCGACCTGGAGCTGGGCTTCACCGCGGCCAAGGGCCTCCTGGGCGAGGAGACCAAGTAGCAGCGATGTGACGTCGCCGTCCGCGCCGGGGCCAGGCCCCGAGCTCACCACACCGAGCCGCAGGAGACACCATGGCCATCACCACCCCGAGGGCCCCGCACGACGCGCCGGACCAACCGGTCCGCTCGGTGCTCGTGCCCTTCCCTGCGCCGGACGGCGCGCACGGCGGGGACGGCGGCGCACCACCGAGCCCCGCCGACCCGGTGCAGACCTCACGCTCCCGCAGCAAGCCGCCGGTGCCCGCGAGCGGTGCGTGGCACGAGGGCGACGACCCGGGGCACCGGCTGTTCGCCGACGTCGGCGCGTTCGACCTGGAGGCGGGCGGTCGCCTGCCCGCCGTGCGTGTGGCCTACGAGACCTGGGGCACCCTGAACGCCGACGGCTCCAACGCCGTGCTGGTGCTGCACGCCCTGACGGGCGACTCGCACGTGACCGGTGCCGCGGGCCCTGGCCACGTGACCGACGGCTGGTGGGGCGAGACGGTCGGCCCCGGCAAGCCCATCGACACCGACCGGTACTTCGTGGTGGCGCCCAACGCGCTCGGTGGCTGTCAGGGCACGACCGGCCCCTCCTCCATCGCCCAGGACGGGCGGCCGTGGGGTGGGCGGTTCCCGTACATCACGACGCGCGACCAGGTGGCCGTGGAGATCGCGCTGTCCGACGAGCTCGGGATCCGGTCGTGGGAGCTGGTGGTCGGCGCGTCGATGGGCGGGCTGCGCGTGCTCGAGTGGGCGCTGCTCGGGCCCGAGGCCGGCATCGAGGTGCGGAACGTGGCTGCCATCGCCACGACCGCCCAGACCGGGGGCGACCAGATCGCGTGGGCGCACCCGCAGCTCGCCGCGATCCGCGTGGACCCTCGCTTCCGGGACGGCGACTACTACTCGGCCGCCGACGACGACGGCCCGCACACCGGTCTGGGCATCGCCCGGCAGATCGCCCACACCACGTACCGCACGGGCTACGAGCTGGACCAGCGCTTCGGTCGGCTGCCGCAGGGTGGCGAGGATCCGTTCGCGGGCGGCCGGTTCGCCGTGCAGTCGTACCTCGAGCACCACGGCGACAAGCTCGTCCGGCGGTTCGACGCCAACTCCTACTTGGTTCTCACCGAGTCGATGCTGTCGCACGACCTGGGGCGCGACCGCGGCGGCGTCGAGGCGGCGCTCAGCCAGATCACCGCTCGGGCGCTCGTGGTTGCGGTGGACAGCGACCGGCTGTTCCCGCCCGCGCAGTCCGCGCGGCTCGCCCAGTGGATACCGCAGGCGGAGTCGCTGCGGATCGTCACCAGCGACGTGGGCCACGACGGGTTCCTGGTCGAGGCCGACCAGATCGGTCCCATGGTGAGTGAGTTCCTCGGGTAACCATCCTGCGTTCCGGCGGCGCCAGGACTAGCGTGGCCGTATGGCAAAGCTCAATCCGTACCTCAGCTTCAGGTCCGAGGCCAAGGCTGCCCTGGACTTCTACCAGTCCGTGCTCGGCGGTGAGCTCGACGTCAGCACCTTCGGTGGCACCCCGATGGAGGGGATGCCCACACCCGACGAGGACAAGGATCTCGTCATGCACGGGCAGCTCGACACCCCGGGCGGCCTCACGATCATGGCGTCGGACACGCCGTCGTTCATGGAGTACGTGGCGCCCTCAGCTGGCGTCACCGTCGCCCTGACCGGCGGACCCGACGACCACGACTACATCAAGGGCGCCTACGAGAAGCTGTCCGACGGCGCGACGCCGGGTCAGCCGTTCGAGCTCGCACCGTGGGGCGACTACTACGGGCAGCTCACCGACAGGTTCGGCATCTCCTGGATGTTCGACGTCGCCGCCAAGTGACCTGCCGGCCGGTCCCGGGTCGGTTAGGGTCGCCGCATGCTTGCCGCCTACGTGACCAGCTTCTCGCCCGACAGCCCGCTCGACGGCCTGGAGGTGGGTGACCGCCCCGAACCGGACGCCGTGGAGCACTGGACCACGGTGGACGTGCGAGCCGCGAGCCTGAACCACCACGACCTCTGGTCGCTGCGCGGGGTGGGCCTGAAGGAGCAGCAGCTCCCGATGATCCTCGGCACCGACGCAGCGGGCGTGACGCCGGACGGCACGGAGGTGATCGTGCACGGCGTCATCGGGGCCGACGGCCACGGCGTCGGGCCGAAGGAACCGCGCTCGCTGCTCTCGGAGCGCTACCAGGGCACCCTCGCCGAGCGGGTGTCGGTGCCGACGGCGAACCTCGTGCCCAAGCCCGCTGAGCTCACGTTCGAAGAGGCGGCGTGCCTGCCGACGGCCTGGCTCACCGCGTACACCATGCTCTTCACGGCGGGCGGCCTCACTCCGGGCGACCGCGTGCTCGTGCAGGGTGCGGGCGGAGGGCTCGCGACGGCGGCGGTCACCCTGGGTGCGGCGGCCGGCCTGGAGGTCTGGGTGACGTCACGCTCCGCCGAGAAGCGGGAGCGGGCCGTCGCCCTGGGGGCGGCGGGCGCCGTCGAGACGGGCGCGCGCCTGCCTGCCCGCGTCGACGCAGTGCTGGAGTCGGTGGGCCAGGCGACGTGGGCCCACTCGATCCGCTCGGTGCGGCCCGGCGGCTCGGTGCTGGTCTGCGGTGCCACGTCGGGTGACGCTCCCCCCGCCGAGCTGACCCGCATCTTCTTCCAGGAGCTCCGCGTCCAGGGCGTCACGATGGGCTCGCGGGACGACCTCGGCGCGCTCGCCCGGTTCTGCGCCCGCACGGGTGTGCGCCCGGTGATCGACGCCGTGGTCCCGCTCGCCGAGGCCGCCGAAGGCCTGGCCCGGCTGGACCGGGGCGACCAGTTCGGCAAGGTGGCCGTCCGGCCCTGAGCCGTCCGCTCGTCCCGCGTGTCAGACGCTCAGGTCACTCCGGTGACCTGAGCGTCTTGCTTACAGGCCTGTCAGCGAATTCCAGCCAAACCCTTGACCGCTGGTCCGCCGGTCCGCGACAGTGTCCGAGAGAGCGCTCTCTCACTCTCGTCCATGTGCCAGTCCGACGTTCGAAGGAGCACGTCACATGCGCAGACACCTCCGCCTGCTCGCCGCCGGGGCCACCGCAGCCTCCCTCCTCGCCCTAGGAGCGTTTACCCAGGTCACCACGGCATCGGCCGCCGAAGAACCGCTCTCCCAGGGCCGGGCCGTCACCACGTCCAGCGCCGAGTTCACCTGGAGCACCGGGGCCAACGCCGTCGACGGCGATCCAGGCACCCGCTGGTCCAGCACCTCCGCCGACGACCAGTGGATCCGCGTCGACCTGGGCTCCGTGCAGTCCATCGACCAGGTGGTCCTCGACTGGGAGACGGCGTACGCGTCCGGCTACCGCATCGAGGTCTCCGACGACGGTGCCGGCTGGTCCACCATCCACTCGACCACCACCAGCACCGGCGGTGACGAGAACATCGACGTCGACGGCAGCGGACGCTACCTGCGCCTGTGGGTCACCGAACGGGCCACGCAGTGGGGCGTCTCCCTGTGGGAGCTGCAGGTCTTCGGGCCCGGCGGTGACACGCCGCCGACGGACACCGGGTCCCTCCTGTCCTTCAACAAGGCAGGCAGCGCCTCCAGCTCGCAGAACGACGGCACGTGCTGGCTCTGCACCCCCGACAAGGCGTTCGACCTCGATCCAGCCAGCCGCTGGGCCGTGAGCCCTGACACCGGCTGGGTCGACGACGGCTGGATCGCCGTCGACCTCGGGGCCACCGCGCACATCAGCAGCGTGGTGCTGCAGTGGGACCCGGCGTTCGCCGCAGCCTTCGACATCGAGGTCTCGGCCGACGGTGCCGCCTGGCAGACCGTCCACTCGGTCACCGACGGTACCGGCTTCAAGCAGACCATCCCGCTGGACGCCGACGGCCGCCACGTCCGCGTGCACCTGCGCGACCGGAGCGGCCCGTACGGGTACTCGCTGTGGGAGTTCCAGGTCTACGGAACGGGCGGCGCACCGACGGCTCCCCCGGCCGAGCCCGCCGACCCGGACTTCGAGGACCTGGACCTCGTGTGGAACGACGAGTTCGACGGCCCGGCAGGTGCCCCGGCCGACGCCGCCAGATGGACCATCGACCCAGGGCTGCCGCAGAACAACGAGCAGCAGGTCTACACGCCCAGCGGCAACGGGTTCCACGACGGCCAGGGCAGCTTCGTGCTCGAGGCCCGGCAGGAGGAACGCGAGGGCAGGCAGTACACGTCGCACCGGATGAACACGTCGGGCACGTTCAACACGCAGTACGGCCGGTTCGAGGCCCGCGTGAAGGTACCGGAGGGCCGAGGGCTGTGGCCCGCGTTCTGGATGATGGGCTCCGACTTCCTGGAGGGCCGTCCGTGGCCGTACAACGGGGAGATCGACATCATGGAGTTCATCGGACAGGACCCGACGAACGCCCACTCCACCCTGCACGCCCCCGCGTACAACGGCGCCGGTGGCCACGGCGGCTCGTACACGCTGCCCGACGGCTGGAAGATCTCGGACGGGTTCCACACCTGGGCCGCCGAGTGGGACAGCGAGGGCATCCAGTTCTCGCTCGACGGGCGGGACGTCTTCTACGCGGACAAGGACGAGGTGGAGTCCACCCGCGGCCCGTGGGTCTACGACCACGACTTCTACATGATCCTCAACCTCGCGGTCGGCGGTGACTGGCCCGGCCCGCCGGACGCGAGCACCCCCTTCCCGTCCCGCATGCTCGTGGACTACGTCCGCGTCTACCAGTAGGAAGTCTTCGACGTGGGCGCGATCGTTGCGCCTGAAGCGGTCAGGAGGACACAACGATCGCGCCCACGACGAACCGCGACGGCGGGGTATAACTGGCCGGTGCAGATGCAGCGTTCCGTGCGGCCCACACTGGAGGCCGTCGCCTCCGTCGCTGGGGTCTCCCGCGCCACCGTGTCGCGGGTGATCAACGAGGTGCCCACCGTTGACCCCGAGATCGTCGCGGTCGTGAGCCGGGCGATCGAGCAGACCGGATACGTGCCGAACCTCGCGGCCCGGTCGCTCGTGACGCGACGCACCGGTTCGGTGGCCCTCGTGGTGTCGGAACCGCCGGAGCAGCGCTCACCGCTGCCCTTCCTGGAACGACTCTTCACCGATCCGTACGTAGGGCGGGTGACCGCCGGGGCGCAGGCCGTGCTGCGGCCCCGCGACATCCATCTCGCGATCATCCCTGCCGACCCTCCCACCCACGACCAGGTCGTGCGGTACGTGCGCCAGGGTCACGTCGACGGGGTCCTGCTCATCACGTCCAGCTCCACCGACCCGTTGCCGGGCCGCCTGGCCGAGCTGGCGGTGCCGCTGGTGCTCTCGACCCGCACCACCGTGCCGGGCGTCGCGTGGGTCGACCTGGACCAGGCCGCAGGGGGTCGGCTCGCCGCCGAGCACCTGGCCGGTTCCGGCCGCACCCGGCTCGCGGTCGTCGCAGGACCGTCCGACGCACCGTTCGGGCACGCGCGGCTGCAGGGCTTCCTGGACGGGGTACGCGCCGCCGGGCTGCGCGAGCCCCAGGTTGTCGCCGCCGACTTCACCCGCCCCGGCGGTGAGGCCGCTGCCCGCGCGCTGCTGACGGCGGTGCCCGACGTCGACGGCGTCTTCGCAGCGAACGACCTCATGGCCGACGGCGTGTCCACGGCGCTCCGTACCGCCGGCCGGGACGTGCCGCGGGACGTCGCCGTCGTCGGGTTCGACGACTCGAGCGTCGCGGCGCAGGCCCACCCGCCGCTCACGACGGTGCGTCAGCCCGTCGAGGACATGTCGGGCGCCATGGCCCGGCTCCTGCTCGCGGCCCTCCGGCAGGCCGAGGAGCCGGACGCCGAGCCAGCCGGGCGCTCGGAGACGTTCATGCCCGAGCTCGTGGTGCGCGCGTCCGGCTGACGGATATCGACAGGCTCGACCGGCGAGATGCCGACCGGCGGGTGCGACCGGCGGCGGCGGAACTCAGGCTCTACTTGCATCGCGTGAGCTTGCGGTTCCGCTCCAGGCGCGTGCCTCGTTCCTCGGCCCGCACCCTGCGCTGCACCTCCGGCTCAGGCTCTACTTATATCGCCTGAGCCTGCGGTTCCGCTCCAGGCGCGTGCCTCGTTCCTCGGCCCGCACCCTGCGCTGCACCTCCGGCTCAGGCGAACCGGCGGGAGAACTCCTCCACCAGCGTGGGGCCGGTGTCGCCGATCCGCCAGACGTTCCAGCCGTCGGCCGTGTACGAGCCCGACGCCGCCGTCGCCGCCGTGTCCGGGTGCCGGTAGCGAGCGCCGTTGGCCAGCTCGATGGCGCCGTCCGGCAGGAGCATCGCCTCGAAGTGCTGGTTGCGGCGCGGGCGGGACCACACGATGCGCGTGGGCGTGCCCACGCTGCGGGCGAGCGCCTCCAGGTCCGGGTCGTCCTCCTCCTCGAACAGCATCGGGGTGCTGGCCCGGATGCTCTCGCTCGGCGGGACGGGGCGGGCCGGGGCCTCGGGAGCGCTCGACTGGTACGGGTCCGCCACGAACGCCGGCTGCCCGTAGCCGTCGTCGGGTCCGGCCAGGTAGCCGCCGGACTCCCAGGGGTTGGGCTCGGCAGCCGCCGGGGCCGCGTTGTCCTGGTAGGGCGACTCGTACCCTGGCTGCTCGCCGTAGCCGTAACCGTTCTGGTCGCCGTAGCCGGCTGCCGGCTCGGGCGGGTAGCCGTACGACGGCGCTGCGGGCGCGAAGCTCGACCCGGCACCGTAGGGGGGCTCCGGCGTGTAGCGAGGCTGGGTGGCGTCGAAGTCGGTCGGCTCGTTCGAGCCCGCCCGGGAGGCGGGCGCCGCGTCGTACGACGGCGGCTGCCACAGGTTCTCCTCCACCGGCGGCTGCGGCGCGGGCGGCGGCGGGTAGCTCGATCCAGGCGTCGGGGCCGATGGCGGATAGGCCGACGTCGGGTCCTCCTGCTGCGCGGACGCCGCGAACCGGTCGGTGCGCGAACGACGACGCGTCGCCGGCGCCGGCTCGGCGGCGGGCTCGGTGCGCACGGGGACCGCGGCGTCGCCGAGCGAGGACCGGCTGGCGGCGAGCCGCGGCGGGGTGCTCGGCGTCGGGCGGGACTCCGCACCGGGTCGCACCGAAGAGACCGGGGCGCTCGGCAGGCTGCCGCTGCCAGGTTCGCTCGGGGCGGGCGGCACGGCGTCGGGCCCCGCGGCGGCGGCCTGGGCACGGCGTGCGGCACGGGTCCCGGCCGCGCGCTCGGGCGTACCGCCACCGGCCGCACGCTCGGCCGCACCGCCACCGGCCGCACGCTCGCGTCTGCCGCCGTCAGCCGTGCGCTCGGACGTGCGCTCGGGCGTGCCATCGCCCGCCGCACGCTCAGGCGAACCACCGTCTACCGCACGCTCGGGTGTACCGCGGGGCGCAGCCCCGCGGAGGCTGGACCGCAGGCCGGTCGCCGCGTTGGTCGGGCCGGCGGACGGGTTGTCGGCGAGCGGCGGTGGCGGCGGGGCCGCGGCGCGCACCGGTGTCTTGCGCGCGCGCTCGGCGCGGGAGAGGGGCGCCTGCGGGGAGCGAGTCTGCGGCGACTGCGCGACGACCGGCATCTTGCCCGTGAGCGCGTAGCCGACCTTGACGCCCTCCTCGAACGCGTCCTTGGGCGCCGCGGAGCCACCCACGACCCCGCCGGTGACGCCCGTGTCCATCGAGCTGCTGACCGGACCCCCCATCGAGCTCGTGATGGAGCCGCCGATCGGCGCCGACTTGGTTGCGGGCAGACCCGGCGGGAGGTGCACCACGAGCGGCGAGACGTCGAGGAACTTGCGGCCGTCGTCCGAGTTCACGACGCCCATCTTCAGCACCTCGACGGGCATCGTCGGCTGGCGGAGGAAGTCGACGGCATTGAGGATCTCGTCGGGCGCGTTCTGGCAGATGATGATGAGCCGGGCGCCGCTGCCACCGTTCTTGCCCGACTGCGTGCGCGTGATGGGCACGCTGTCGTAGAAGGCGGCGACGTCGTGCTGGAACGAGCTGGCGCCGCCGCTGTACCGCGCAGCGAGGTCCGCCCGCGTCAGCCGGCCGGCGGCGCCGGCGTGGTCGAGCGCCTTGGCGAGGTTCTCCCGGTCGAGGTCCGCGACCAGCTCGACGACGACGGGCGAGCCCGACGCGTCGAGCGCGAGCAGGTGCGGTTCGTCCGGGCCGGAGCCCTGTGCGATCGGGAAGACCTCTTCACCGAGGAGTCCGTCGATGTGGGAGTCGACCACCTGGTTGGCCGTGGTCTTGAGTCCTGGTTCCGAGCCGTTCGCGGACGTCACGAGGAGGGGCCGCTGGGTATCGACCTCGAACAATGGCATCTCGTGATCTCCCGGGGTCCTGCGGCATCGGTCCGCCTTAGCCTAAAGGCCGCGCGCACGAGACCGGAAACACCAGGGTGAAGGTGTCGTGTTGCTTGTCCGAGCGGGTGTCAGGAGTGACCCGTCTCCGCCTCGTCGGCGGTGAGCCGCTCCTCGACCCGGGCGATCTTGCTGTCGATCTGCCCGGCGGGCGCACCCGGCCGGATGTCGGCCTTGATGACGAGCGACACCCGGTGGCCGCCCCGGGCGACGGCGTCGGTGGCGCGCTGGATCACCGGCATCACCTCGTCCCAGGATCCTTCGATCTCGGTGAACATCGAGGTCGTCCGGTTCGGGAGCCCCGATTCCCGGACGATGCGGACAGCCTCGGCAACCTGCTCGGCGACGGACTCGCCTGCGGTCATGGGGGCGACGGAGAACGCGAAGACAGCCATGGGTCCAGTCTGCCCCGCGTAGGCTCGACGTGTGAACGTCACCCTCCTCGCGGGCGGGGTCGGCGGTGCGCGGCTCGCGCACGGCCTCGATCTCGCGCTCGGCGCACAATCCCTGACCGTCGTCGTGAACGTCGGCGACGACACCCGGCTCCACGGCCTCGACATCTCCCCCGACATCGACACCGTCGTGTACACGCTCGCAGGGCTGAACGACGAGGACCGCGGCTGGGGCCTGCGCGGCGAGTCCTACGCGACCCTGGCCGCCCTGCGGGACCTCGGCGAGGACACCTGGTTCATGCTCGGCGACCGCGACCTCGCCACCCACATCGTGCGCACCGCGCGCCTGCGGCGGGGCGAGACGCTGTCGGCCGTCACCGCGGAGCTCGCCCGCTCGATGGGCGTCCGGCCGCACGTCGTGCCCGCCACCGATGACCACCTGGCCACCTTCGTCGACACCCCGTCGGGCCGGCTCGGGTTCCAGGAGTACTTCGTGGGGCGGCAGCACGCGGACGCCGTCCTCGGCCTGCACTTCGAGGGGGCCGACGCCGCCCGTCCCGCCCCCGGCGTGCTCGACGCCCTGGCCGCCGAGCTGGTGGTGCTCGCGCCGTCGAACCCGTTCCTGTCGATCGAGCCGCTGCTCGCGGTGCGCGGCGTCCGCGAGGCGCTGGTCGCGGCCCCGGGACGCCGCGTGGCGGTGAGCCCGATCGTGGGCGGGCAGGCGATCAAGGGCCCGGCCGCCCAGATCCTGGAGACGCTGGGGCACGAGGTGTCGGCCCTTGGCGTGGCCCGGATCTACGCGGACCTCGTGGACGTCATGGTGATCGACGAGCGCGACGCCGACCTCGCCGGGCCCGTCGCGGACCTCGGCCTGACCGTGCACGTCACCGACACGGTGATGGGCGGCCCGCCCGGCCGCGAGCGCCTGGCCCGCGAGCTGCTGGCGCTGGCGTGACCGGGTTCCGGCCGGGGAGCCGGGGCACGACGGCGGTGGTGCCGCTCCGTGACGGCGTGTCGGGCAAGTCGCGGCTGGCAGCGGTGCTCGACGCCGGTTCGCGGCGTCGGCTCGTCCGGGTGCTGGCCCGGCACGTGGTGACGACGCTGCTCGCCACCGGAGGGATCGGGCGGGTGGTCGTGGTGACGGCGGACCCGGTCTTCACGCGGGAGACGCTGGCGGGGCTGGACGTCGAGGTGCTGGAGCAGCCCGCCGGCCGGCCGGGGCTGAACGCCGCGCTGGAGCACGCGCGCGAGGTGCTCGCGGCGAGGTCGCCGGGTCTGCCGCCCGGGACGCCGAGCCTCGGGACGCCGGTTCCTGGGCCCGGCCGGCTCCTGGTCGCGCACGCCGACCTGCCCGCCCTGACCCCGGAGGACGTCGGAGCCCTCCTCGCCGAGGCCGCCCCGGTGGTGGTCGCGACGGACCGCTACCGGTCTGGGACCAACCTCCTGCTCCTCCCCTTCGAGACCGAGGCTGATCCGCTCTCAGCGGCCGCAGAGCGAAGCAGCCTAGGTCTCGAAGGGGACAGGGACGAGGTCGAGGTCAGTGGCTTCCGGTTCCGGTTCGGCCTCGGGTCGCTCGCCGCGCATCTTGCGGAGGCGGAGGCGCGTGGCCTCGACGTGACGGTCGTGCACCGGCCCGGCACCGCCGTCGACCTGGACACTGCCGACGACTGGTCGCAGCTCCCGGATGAAGTTCGCGCCGCCGTCGGCCAACAGGTGCCTGGTCTGCTGTAATTTGCCCGGTATAGACGGGTTCATTCCGTCCGTCGATCCGCCCCCGGACCAGGGAGTCACCGTGAGTGCTGTGCAGAACGTCGGGATCGTGGGTGCAGGGGCCGCTGGGCTCGCGACCGCCATCCTGTTGGCCGAGGCAGGTGCCGACGTCGTCGTGTACGAGGCGAAGCCGACCCTGGGCGCCCTCGGGTCCGGCATCACGCTGCAGGGCAACGCGCTGCGGGCGCTCGACCGCCTCGGCGTCTGGGACCAGGTGCGGGAAAGGTCGTTCTCCTTCGACCTGCTCGGCATCCGTGCTCCCGGCCCGGAGGCGCCGCTGGTCGCCGAGATGCCCGACAACAAGATGGGCGGCCCCGACTACCCGGCGACGGCGGGCATGTACCGCCCCGACCTGGCCGAGATCATGCTGGCTCGCGCGCGAGAGCTCGGTGCCACCGTCCGCTCCGGCACCCGGGTCACGGCGCTGACCCAGACCGACGGCGCCGTGACGCTCGCCCTGGAGACGGACGCCGGGGCCGAGCAGGTGACCCACGAGCTGGTCGTCGGGGCGGACGGGCTGAACTCCGCCGTCCGCGACCTGATCGGCATCGAGACCAGGCCGGAGCCGAACGGGATGGGCATCTTCCGAGCCTTCGTCAGGCGGCCCGCGGAGGCCGACCACACGGAGCTCGTGTTCGGCGGCCCGTCCTACATCGCGGGCTTCTGCCCTACCGGCGAGGACACGATGTACGCGTACCTGGTCGAGGACAAGCAGGACCGTCAGGGCATGACGCCCGAGGAGGGCTCGAAGATCATGGCCGAGATGGCCCGCCCCTACGGCGCCCACTGGAACGCCATCCGGGCCCAGCTCGAAGAGGGCGTAGAGCACCTCAACTACACATGGTTCACCAGCCACGTCGTCGCCGAGCCGTGGAACCGCGGGCGCGTGGTCATCATCGGCGACGCCGCCCACTCCTGCCCGCCCACCGTGGCGCAGGGCGCCGCGCAGGCCCTGGAGGACGCTCTCGTGCTGGGCGACGTGCTGACCAGGCACGCAACCGTCTCCGACGAGCTGTGGGCAGAGTTCCACGAGCGCCGGGTCCCGCGCGCGACGACGGTGGTCGAGGCGTCGAACCAGATCGCCTCCTGGCTGCTGGCACACGAGCGGGGCGACGTGCAGGGCATGCACACGACGATCTCGGACCTGGTCTCCCAGGAGCCCTGACCGCGTAGCGGGTGGCTCACCACCCGCCGCGGTGGATGACCTCGTCCAGAGGCTTGCGCTTGCGGCGGGTGGGTGAGCCCTTCGCCCCGCCGTCGGCCGGGTGCCCGACGGCGACCACGCCGGTGATCTCGAACTCGTCCGGGACGCCGAGCTCTGCCCGGACGGCGGCCACGTGCTCCGGCGGGACGCCGAAGAAGCAGGCGCCCAGCCCCTCGTCGACGGCGGTCTGCAGCATGAGCAGCGACGCCATGCCGACGTCGATGTGCCAGAAGGGCACCGGCCAGCGGGACTCGTCGAGGTCTTCCCAGCCCTTGTCCTTCTCGGCGTACCGCCGCAGGTAGGCAGCCTTGGACGCGAGCGCGAGGATGATCACCGGCGCGGTGCGCATACCGGCGAGCCACGTCGACATGTCACGCTCCGAGCGCTCCGTGGTGCCCGGCGTCGAAGCCGCCCAGAACCGGTCCCGGTCCTGAGGCGTCTCCAGCACCACGAACGCCCACCCCTGGCTGAACCCCGCGCTGGGGGCGCGGACGGCGTTGCGGGTGATGCGATCGACCGCCTCGGCCGGTACAGGCTCGCCGGTGAACTTGCGGTGCATCCTGCGCGTGCGGACGACGTCCTGGAATTCCATGGGTCTCATTGTCGACCCCTCTGCTCGTCGACGTTCGGCCGGCCACGACTTGCGTTGGACGGCAGCTTCGAGGGGTATCTCAACGGTTGGAGTGAACCGTCAGCAGGTGGCCTCCATCAGCAGGAGCAGCGCGCTGTTCCAGTCGTACAGGGGCTCGTCGGTGTAGACCGGGTAGGCGTTGTCCCGCCCGGTCACGCCCATGGACACCTGCCGCTCGCCGTCGGGCGACGTGAAGGTGAAGGAGAGGGTGCCGAGCGACGCGCCGTCGTGCCCGTAGAGCCAACCGCCGGGAACGCACGGGTCGGGGACGCGGTAGACGCCCAGACCGTACCCGGCCCCGCCCGCGGTCCGCGGATCCAGCATGTCAGCGGTGGTCCCCGGGGCGACCAGGCGGTTCGTCACCAGGGCCTCGGTGAAGTCGGCGAGGTCCTCGGTCGTGCTCGTGACCGCGCCCGCCGCGGCGAACAGGCTCGGGTCGAAGTGGTCGAGGTCGTACCAGCCGGCGCCCTCCGGGCCCGTGTACGCCGACTCGTGGAGGAACGGGCCGCGCACGCCCGGGTCGTCGGGGTAGGCGCTCTGTCGCATTCCCGCAGGGGCGAACACCCGGTGCTCCAGCAGGTTCTCGACGCTCCGTCCGGTGACCTCCTCGAGCATCAGGCCGAGCACCACGTACCCGGCGTTCGAGTAGGAGAAGTCGGTCCCTGGTTCGTGCACCCACGGTGCGGCCTGCAGGGCCTCGATGTGGTCGGCCGGCGTGACCTCCTGGCCCGTCACCTCGAAGTACTCGTCCAGCGACGTCGGATCGGTCATCCGCAGCCCGATGATCCAGTTGGTGGCGGTCGGCGCGCCCGAGCGGTGGCTCAGCAGCTGCTCGATCGTCACGCCCGCCGGCATGACGCCGGGCAGCACGTCCTCGACGGGAGTGTCGAGCGTCCAGGTCCCCTTCTCGACCTCCTGCATCACGAGCGTGGCGACCATCGGCTTGGTGTTGCTCGCGGCGCGGAACCGGTCGCGCGGCTTGGCCGGAGCGCGGCCCTCGCGCTCCCGGGTCCCAGCGGCACCGCTCCAGGTGTCCGACGGCGTCTCGACCCGCGCCGTCACGCCCACGGCGCCGCCTGCCACGAGGGTGTCCAGCGCTGCGTCGAGCTCGGCATCGGCCGGCGTCTTCAGGCCCTGCTCGAGCGCCCGGCTCTTGGCGATGTCGCGCTGGGCCGCACGTGCGGCGTCGGCCACCTCCGCGGACAGGGTGGCAGGAGCGTCCGCTGCCACGAGCACCGACGGCGGTTCGTCGGCGCTCGTCGCGTGGGCGGAACCCGCCACCACCAGCGGCGCCGCGAGCGCCAGCGTCGCGCTCAGAGCGAGCGCCGCCCGGCGATTCGTGCGATCCATGGGAGTCTCCTTCGTCTCGGCTGTGCTCCCATCCTCACGACGGACGCCCGCGGGCGGATCAGCCGGGCGACGGATATCGCTCCGACCAGCGGCGGACCTGTCCACCCGGCGACCTCGCCAAACGTAGGCCTCATCGCACCACGCTGCCGAACGTAGGCCTGATCGCTTCAAGAGCGCTCAGAGAGCGACTACTCCTACGTTCGGCAGCGTCACGCCGTCCTACAGGCGGTCCGCTATGACCTCCAGCAAGGACTTGCCCTCTACGCCCGCCAGGTCCAGCGCCTGCGTGCGGCACGAGAAGCCGTCGGCCAGGTACGTGGTGCCGGGGGCGGCCTCGCGCAGCGCGGGCAGCAGGGCGTTCTCCGCGACCGCCACCGACGTCTCGTAGTGCCCCTTCTGCATGCCGAAGTTGCCGGCCAGGCCGCAGCAGCCCGCGAGGACCTCCACCTTCGCCCCGCCCTTCTCGAGCAGGTTCTGGTCTGCCTCGAACCCCATCACCGAGTGCTGGTGGCAGTGCGGCTGCACCACCGCGGACACGTCCGCAAGGGAGGGCAGCTCCCACTCGTCCGGGGTGTCGGCCGAGGTGAGCAGCTCGGCGGGCGTCCGCGTCATGCGGGCGACGGCCTGCGCGCGCGGGTCGTCAGGGAACAGGTCGAGCAGGTCGGAGCGCAGCACCGCGGTGCAGGACGGCTCCAGCCCCATGATCGGGATGCCGTTCACGGCGTACGGGCCGAGCACCTCGAGCAGCTTGAGCAGGCGGCGCCGTGCGCCGTCGAGCTGGCCCGTCGAGATCCAGGTGAGGCCGCAGCAGGCCTGCTCGTCGGGCACGATCACCGAGAACCCCGCCGCCGTCAGCACCTTCACGGCCGCCTGCGGCACCGTGGGCGAGAGGGCGTCGCTGAACGAGTCGGTCCAGAGCACGACCTTCGGCTTGGTCGCGAGCCGGGCCGCCGTCTCGCCCTCGCGCCCGGGCACGCCAAGCCCCTCCTCGTCCGTGACGGGCAGGCCGGGGACGCCGTGCGTCGCGCCGCCGCGCGCCCACCACTGCCGGAACGGGACCTCGGCGAACTTCGGCATCGACCGGCGCGTGTCCATGCCGCCCGCCCGCAGCACCGCCTTGCCGATCCACCTCACGCCCAGCAGGCCGTTGACCAGCTCGGGGACCGCACCGGCGAGGCGGGCCCAGCGCGGCAGCCAGCCGAGGGCGTAGTGGTCGACGGGACGCAGCTTGCCGCGGTAGGTCCGGTACAGGACCTCCGACTTGTACTGCGCCATGTCGACGCCTGCCGGGCAGTCGCTCGAGCACGCCTTGCACGACAGGCACAGGTCGAGCGACTCCCGCACCTCCGGCGCAGCGAGGCCACCGACGAGGGTCCCGTTCACCGCCTCCTGCAGCACACGGGCCCGTCCACGGGTGACGTCCTTCTCGTCCTTCGTCGCCTGGTAGCTCGGGCACATGAAGCCGCCCGACGCCGAGGTGTCCGCCCGGCACTTGCCGACGCCCACGCAGCGGTGCACCGCCGTGGACAGGTCGTTGTGGTCGTGCGCGAACGAGAATCCCTCGTACCCGGACTTGCGCCGGACACCATGGCCAGAGCCCTTTCCGGCCAGCGGCAGCATGGTGCGCACCGGGGCGGCCTGGGGGCGGCGCAGGTCCGCGTCCACGGCCCGCGGCCGCACGACGACGCCCGGGTTCAGCAGGTCCTCCGGGTCGAACAGGGCCTTGAACCGTTCCATCAGCGCGATGGCGTCGGGCGAGTAGATGAGGGGCAGCAGCTCGGACCGGGCACGACCGTCACCGTGCTCGCCGGACAACGACCCGCCGTAGCTCGCGACGAGCTGCGCCGCCTCGATCATGAAGGTGCGCAGCACCGACCCCGACGTCTCCAGCGGGATGTCGATCCTGAGGTGCACGCAGCCGTCGCCGAAGTGCCCGTAGGGCAGGCCGTCCACGCCGTAGCGGTCCATGAGCGCCTGCAGGTCGCGCAGGTACGGCCCCAGCTTCTCCGGCGGCACTGCCGAGTCCTCCCAGCCGGGCCACGCCTGCTCGCCGGCGGGCGTGCGGCCGGCGAGCCCGGCGCCGTCAGCCCGGATCTGCCACATCTTGGTGGCGTCCGGCCCGGCGGGAAGGACCAGGGAGTCCAGTGCCGTCGACGACGCGACGATCGCGTCCGCGCGCCCCAGCGCCTCGGCCTGGGACGAGCCGCCGACCTCGATCATCAGCCAGCCCGAGACGCCCCGGGCACCGGCACCGGGCAGCGGGGGCACCGAGCCGTCGCCCTTGGCGCGCCGCACGACGTCGACCAGGCGGGCGTCCATGCCCTCTATCGCGAGGGGCTTGTGGTCAAGGAGGCGCGGGACGTCGTCGGCGGCCGTGGCCATGTCGGGGTACGCCAGGACGACGAGCGTGGGTGCGCCCGGCGTCTCCACCAGCTTGAGCTCCGCCTCCAGCACCGTGACGAGCGTGCCCTCAGTGCCGACGAGGGCACGAGCGAGGTTCGATCCGTTCTCGGGGAGCAGGTGTTCGAGCGAGTAGCCGGACACCTGCCGGCCGAACCGGCCGAACTCCGTACGGATCAGCGCGAGGCTGTCCCGGACCAGCTCCTTGAGCCCAGGCACGTCGGCGAACTCGGGGTCGCCGGAGCCGGCGGTGAACCGCCTGCCGGCGCCGTCGACGACGTCGAGCGACACCACGTTGTCGGCGGTGCGCCCGTACGCGACAGCGTGGGGGCCGCAGGCGTTGTTGCCGATCATGCCGCCGAGCGTTGCGCGGTTCTGCGTGCTGGGATCCGGGCCGAACCGCAGGCCGTGGACCTTGGCCTCCGTCTGGAGGGTGGACATGATGGTGCCCGGCTGGACCCGCGCCGTGCGGTGCTCCGGGTCGATGCTCAGCACCCGGTCGAGGTTTCGTCCCAGGTCGAGGACGACGCCCGGGCCCACAGAGTTGCCGGCGACCGAGGTGCCCGCACCACGCGCCGTGATCGGGACCTTGAGCTCGCGCAGCACCTCGAGCGCCGCGACGACGTCGTCCGTGCTCGTCGGGAAGAGCACACCCTGCGGGACGACCCGGTAGTTGGACGCGTCCGTCGAGTACTCGGCGCGGCGGCGGGTGCTGGTGTCGACGGCGCCGTCCATAGCGGTCCGCAGCGCGTCGGCCACCGCCTCGCGGGCGGCCTCGGCCGCGTGGTCCGCCTCCCGGCGCGCGGCCTTGCGCCGCTCCTCGCTCTCGGCGCGGCTGCGTTCCATCTCCTCGGCGGCGCGGGCCTCGGCCTTCTCGCGCGCGGCGCGGGTGGCCTCGGCGTCGTCGGCCGTGTGGCCCGTCGAGCCGTGCGCAACGCGTTCGTCGTCGTTCATACCGTTCCGGGACGGGGAATCGTTGGTCTGCGATGGCACGCCGCGATTCTCGCACCACGAGCCGCCGGATCGCGCACCCGTCCGGCCCCGTCGTCGAGTGCTGGGTATCTGTCGGGCTCCGGTCGCGAGCTCCACGAACACCCAGCACCCGACGCGGTGGTCAGCCCTCGAAGGTGACGGTCAGCGTGATCTCGCCCACGCCGGTCAGCGCCTTGGAGATCGGGCAGCCGACCTTGGCGGCCTCGGCAGCTGCCTTGAAGCCGGCCTCGTCGACGCCGGTGGCGAACCCGCGCACGGTCAGCGCGCTCTTGCTGATGTAGAGGCCGCCGGCCGGATCCGGCCCGAGGGTCACCTCAGCGGTGACCTCGATCTGCTCGGGTGTGCCACCGGCAGCGCCCAGCTCGTTGGTGAACGCCATCGTGAAGCAGGACGAGTGCGACGCCGCGAGCAGCTCCTCGGGGCTGGTGACGCCGTTGGCGTCGTCGGCGGCGCGGGCCGGGAACGACACGTCGTACGTGCCGACGCCCGACGACGACATCTCGACCTGTCCCGACCCTTCCTTGAAGGTGCCGTTCCAGGCGGTGCGGGCGGTACGTGCTGGCATGTTGCACTCCTTGACTGACGAGAAGAAATCTCGGACGGGTCCTGCCTTCTCGACACTACCGGGCAAGCGCCCACGTCACGGCGCGAGGTCGAGCAGCTCCTCGTCGACGGCCATGACGGTCCAGCTGTTGCCGTCGGCGTCCGCGAGATCGTAGGCGGGGACGAGCAGCTCGGTGCCGTCGGACACGGTGTAGCGCACCTCCGTGAGCGTCGCCGTGACGATGGTCACGTCCTCGACGGGCCAGGCGATCGGCCCGCCGGGCTCCGGCACGCTGCGAGGCCCGGTCCCCGGTGAGGGCTGAGCCTGTCGAGGCAGGCCCAGCGCCGCACCGGCGAACCGCGGATCGCCCAGCCGCGCGACGGCCTCCGCCTCACTGACGACCGGGTACGAGCCGAGGGCCTCGGGCGGGGAGCCCGTCCTGGCGACGCGTACCTGCGCGGTGGTCGGCGCGTCCGACAGCGCGGCACCCGCGTGGAACACGAACCCCGTAGCCGTCGACAGGTCGCCGGTCGCGTCGAGCGGCTCCACCCCGGACTTGGACTCGGCTTCGGCCTCGGGATCGGCCTCGGGATCGGCTTCGGGATCGGCCTCGGGATCGGCCTGGTCCGGCGCCCCGAGAAGCGACGGCGTCTCATCGCTGGACTCGACCGCCATGTCCGCGGTCGACGGTGCCCCCAGGCCGTTCTCTCCGGCTACGTAGCCACCACCACCCGCCGCGACGATCCCGGCCACGGCTGCCGCGACCAGCCACGGCGTCCGACGCCGGTGCCGCCGAACCGCCAGGTCGTCCGGCTGCTCGCGCTCTGCCGGTCCTTGCCCGGCCTGCTCAGCGCCGGCCTGCTCTGTGCCTGCCTGCTCTGTGCCTGCCTGCTCTGTGCCTGCCTGCTCCGCGATCAGCGCGTCGACCTTGGCCCGGAGCACGCCCTGGGCCGGATCCGGCGCACGCCTCGCGGGGTCCGCCGCCACCAGGCGGTCGAACGCCGGGTCCTCCAGCCGCTCGTGCTCGTTCATCGCCGTCCCTCCGTGCCGTGCTCGGCTACGCACCGCGCACACCCCTTACATGTGCTCATGCGTCCACCGCTTGCTCCTGGCCGTCCCACGCGTCGCGGAGCCGGGCCCGGGCGCGGGACAGCGCGGCGTCGGCCCCACCACGGGAGACGCCGAGCACCTGGGCGAGCTCGTCACCCGACAGACCGTCCCAGGCGACCAGCAGCAGGATGCGCCGGTCGCGCGGGGTCAGCCGGGACAGGACCTGGCGCACGGCGTCGTCGGCCGCTGCGAAGGTCGCGGGGTCCACGTCGTCCGGCTCGTCCGGGACGACGGCGACAGGGAGCGCCCGCATCTTGCGCCGATGGTTCGCCAGGACGTAGCCGGCGGTCCGGTACATCCACGGCAGCTCGGCGCCGTCCGGCACGTCGTCGCGACGGCGCCACGCTGTGGCGAGCACCTCGGCGGCAAGGTCCTCGGCGTCGGAGGCCCGACCGCCGTCGGGCAGCCGGCGGACGAAGTACGAGTAGAGAGCGCGCGAGTGCGCTTGGAAGAGCGCGCTGAACCAGGCGTCGTCGTGCCGCGGCCAGGTGTGCGGCGGCTCGTCCTGCGGGGCGCCGGGGCTGTCGTCCACACCCCCACTCTGTCGCGAACGGGTCCCCGCTTGCACGCGGCGCCACGTTGTGGTCGGTAAAAAGTCAGGTGGTCGGCACCCCCGGGGTGCCGACCACCTGACGTTCTACCGACCACGCGATGTCGCCCCGATCAGCAGGCGCCCTGGTCCTCCCATACTCCCCATTCGCCGGTGGTGCCCGGTGTCTCGTTCGTCGTCCACCACTTGGCACGCCACTCGTGCTCGTTGTGCGACACCGTGTCGCCACCCACGTAGACCTCCGAAGCGCTCCAGGCGTCCGAGGCGCACACATCGCCCGGCGGGTCTGTCGGCGGGTCGGTCGGCGGGTCGGTCGGCGGGTCGGTCGGGCCGTCGTCCTCGACGGGGCCCGGCGTGCCGGAGCCGAGCACACGCTGCAGGGCTCCGGTGAGCGTGCCGGACCGGTCACCCGACAGGTCCCACCACATGGCTCCGCCCAGGCCCTGCGCCCGGATGTAGTCGGCCTTGGCGGTCACGGACTGCTCGTTGTCGTACGACCACCAGGTGTTGCCGTCGTGCCGCCAGGCGGCCCCGAGCTCGGCGTCGTAGTACCCGGTGCCGGCGTTCTTGATGACGTCGTAGTCGTTGATGCCCGCCTCCCACTGGCCGGAGGCCGGCCCGGTCGCGGTGCCCCACGCCTCGGACGACGAAGCACCCGTCCAGCCGCGCCCGTACATCGCGAGGCCGAGGCCGAGCTGCGCCGGGTCGATCCCTGCGTCCGTGTACGACCGCACCGCGAGGTCCACGCTGAACTGCCGGGCGGGCTCCCGCGGGTCCGCGGGGTCGTGGTAGAGGTTGCCCTGATGGCCCGTGAGCGCCGGGTCCCAGGCGCCGTGCAGGTCGTAGCCCTGGACGTTGCCGAAGTCGAGGTAGTCGAAGATCTCGGGGTCGTTCCAGCCGCCCGCCTCGATGTCCGCTGGGTTGGCGGGCAGGAACGCGGAGAGCTCGTAGTCCTTGCCCGTCGTCGCGCCGAGCGCGTCGAGCTGCTCCCGGAACTCCGCGAGCAGGAGCTTGAAGTTGCGCGCGTCGTTCACGGGGTCGACGTGGTTGCCCTCGGCGCCGTTCGGCGAGCCGGGCCACTCCCAGTCGATGTCGAACCCGTCGAAGACGCCTGCGGCGGCACCTGCGCCGCCGCGGCCGTCGATGACCGGCAGGTTGCCCTTGATGAACATGTCGATGCAGCTCGACACGAGCTTCTCGCGCGAGGCGTCCGTCTTGGCCGCGAGCGAGAAGTTCTTGGACCAGGTCCACCCGCCCATCGACATCATGACCTTGAGGTCCGGGTGCTTCGCCTTGAGCTGCTTGAGCTGGTTGAACGACCCTGCCAGCGGCTGGTCCCACGTGTCGGCGGTGCCCGACACCGAGTTGGCGGCCGTGTAGCCCATGCCGTAGTCGGCCCAGGCGTCGCCGGCGCCGTCGGAGCCGTTGGGCCCGGGGCTCTGTGCCTTGTTGGCCTCGAAGCACTCGAGGTTCTGGTGGTGGATGTTCGCGAAGGCGTAGTTGATGTGGGTCAGCTCGTCCGCCACGCCGGACGTGTCGAGCTGCTTGACCTGGTAGCCGCGCCCGTACACGCCCCATTGCGTGAAGTAGCCGACGCTGCGGAAGCCGTTGATGGCAGAGGAGCTCGCTGCGGTAGCCGGCTCCGCCTCTGCCGCGTTCGCCGCGCGCAGGCCGACGCCCGCCACGGCGGCGGAGGCGACCACGGCGAGCGCCGCCACCCCCGCGAGGATTCTCCTGGTCGTCCTGCTGGCGCCTGACGCCGGTTCGTACGTCGAGTCCATCGTCTTCCCTCTCTGTTCCGGTCGCGCTGCTCCAGAAACGGTGTTCCGCTAAAAGTAAGGAAACCTGCGTTAATGGGAAATAAGGGAATTCCACACGATGGGACTACGTAGTGGAACCACCTGGTACCGCACGAGGTTGTTTCGGCCCGGCCGTGAGGGCACCGAAACAACGTCGTGCGGTATCAGGTACATCGATCGTCCGGCGGGGCAGGATGGCAGGTCGATCGGTGTATCGCAGCAAAAGTCGTGGGCCCAGGTTGATGCGGGTGAAACATGAGGAGGCCATACTTGCGAGCACCGTGAACGAATCCGGGGAGGGTCAACGATGACCGCGCTGCCGCTGCAAGTCGTTTTTCCACTCTCTCTCGGTGACCGCACCGTGGCGCCCGACGTCGCGTGTGAGCTCAGCCGAGTGGTGGGTGACGAACCTGGATGTGTAGACCAGACAGCCCGGATGCTCGACGACGAGCATCTGCTCGGGACGGCTCTGATGCCGGACCCGCTACCCGCCGCGCGCGCGGTCCGCGAAGCCGTTGGCCCGCTCGGGCTCGACGACGACGCGCGCCGCGTGCTGCTCGTCGCCGCCGTCGCCGTGGTGGACCGCACCGAGGTGCTGCTCGCCGCGTCGGGCACCGACATCGACACGCTCATGGCCGGTCCGGCCGGGCACCACCTGCATCTCGTGGGAGGCCGGTTCCGGTTCCACCATCCACGCGTCCGCTCGGTGGTGCACGACGACGCCGACCTGGCCACCCGCACCGCCGCCCACGTCGCCCTTGCGGATGTGCACCGCAAGGCCGACGAGCCGCTCATCGCGATATGGCACACGGCCCTGAGCACGCTCGCCGGTGATCCCCTGCTCGCCGACGGCCTGGTCGAGCTCGCCGAGCAGCACCTCGCCCGCGGCGACGTGCACCGTGCGCACGAGGTCGCCCGCGAGGCCGCGAGCCACGGCACCGGCGCGGTGCGAGCACGCGCCTTCGCGGTCGCCGGTCGGGCGGCGCTGTGGGCGGGGCACGTGCACGACGCCGTCGTGCACCTCCGCCGCGCCACCCACCCGGCCGACACCGGCTCGTCCGCCATCGGCGTGCCCGACGCCGCGCGCCCGCTCGGGATCGCGCTCGCGCTCCTGGACGGCCGGCCCGACGCCGTCCTGCCCGACGACGCCAGTGGTGTCGACCGTGCGGCGATCGCCGCGGCGCGCACGACGATCCGCCTGCTCGACGGCGCCCCCGGCGAGGCCGCCACCCTCCTGTCCGAGGTCGCGGAGCTGGCCCCCGCCCGCCCGGCCGGCCGGTGGTTCGACGGCCCCGACGAGGCGATGAGCCCGCTCGCGGAGGCGCACCTGCGCGTGGCGCAGTCCTACCTCGCGCTGCGCCTCGGCGACATCACCGAGGCCGCCTCCGTGCTCGACGACGCCGTCGAACGCCTCCCCGTGGCCCTCGCGTTCGGCGGGCTCGGGATCGCGCTCGCGCGACGCCTCGACCTGGTCCGCGACGGACACCTCAGCCGGCCGACGGCGGCGCTCGAGGCGGCGGTGCCGGGGCAGGTCGCGCCCGTCGTGCGTGCGGCCACGCTCGGCGACCGGGCCCAGACCGCCGTGTTCGACGGGCGCTGGGTCGAGGCCGCCACGCTGCTCGGGCTCGCGGCCGAGCGGGGCGGCGACGACCTGCACCGCCTCTGGCTGCCCACGTCCGACCCGGTGGAGCTGCTGGTGCTCGCCGGGCAGGACCGGGCGGCCCGGCGCTCCTACGAGCGCCTGCGGCTCCGCGCCCTGCCGCCGGTCGGGCCGGAGTCCGGGAACGGGTTCTCCGGCGGGCCGGTGCGCCGTCGTCGGCTCGACCTGGCGCGCGCCGAGCTGGCCCTCGCCGATGCCTCCGGCGTCAACCGGGCACGGGAACGGGCCGTCGAGGCCTCGCTCCGCGTGGGCTCCACGTTCGAGCGCGGGCTCACGGAGCTGGTCGCCGCCCGGGCCTTGGCCCGCCTCGGCCTGCCCGTGGATGCCGCTGCGCACCTGCTCGGTGCGCACGAGCTGTTCGAGGAGTCCGGGGCGAAGGCCTGGGAGCATGTCGCCGAGCAGGCCCTCAGGACGCCGGACTTCGTGCCGACGGGCGCGGGACGTGCCGCGCCGCGTGCCGGCGGCACGGCCCTCCGGAGGGCGACGCCGGGCGAGCCCGACGAGACGACCACCCAGGCGCGCTCGACCAGCCGCTCGACCGGCCGCTCGGCCGGCGAGACCCGGACGACCGGCGAGACTGCCGGGCGGGCGCCGGGCGAGTCGACGGGAGGGGCTGCCTCCGACACCGGGCAGGAGGAGCCGTGCGTGCAGTGGAACGGCCTGCTCACCGAGCGCGAGCTCGACGTGGCGAGGCTCGTGGTGCAGGGCCGGACCAACCGGCAGGTCGCCGCGAACCTCTACGTGTCGGTCCGCACCGTGGAGGTGCACCTGGGACGGGTCTTCCGCAAGCTCGGGGTGCGCTCCCGCACTGAGCTGGCGGTCCTGGCGCTGCGCGGCTGAGCCGCTCGGCAGCAGCGTTGCCCAGCAGCGTTGCCCGGAGGCGTTGCCGAGGGCTCAGGCCTCGAGAAGGATCGTCACCGGGCCGTCGTTCACGAGCTCCACCTGCATGTCCGCACCGAACCGTCCGGTCTCGACAGTCAGCCCACGCTCCCGGAGCGCGGTGACGACGGCGTCCACGAGGGGCTCGGCGACCGGTCCTGGTGCGGCCTGGTTCCACGTCGGGCGGCGCCCCTTGCGGGCGTCGCCGTAGAGCGTGAACTGGCTGACGACGAGCACCGGCGCGCCGACGTCGGCGACCGACTTCTCGTCGTGCAGGATCCGCAGGTCGGCGATCTCGCGGGCGATCGTCTCGACCTGGGCGGGGCCGTCGTCGTGCGTCACACCGACCAGAGCCAGGATCCCGGGCTTGTCGATGGCGCCCACCACCTCGCCGTCGACTATCACCGACGCGCGGGTGACGCGCTGGAGCACCGCCCTCATCGGCGGCCCTCGGTGTAGGCGTCGGCGAAGACCGCCCGGACCTCCCCGACCGGCCGTCCGCCGCCGAGCACCGGCACGCGACCCAGACCGTCGAGCCCACCCGGGTACACCCCCGGCAGACCGGCAGCACCCGCCGCGCGCAGGGCGGCGGCGAGGATGGCCGGACGCGACCGGGCGGAGCCGTCGAGCACCTTGAACGCGATGGCCGAGCCGTCGGGCAGGCCGGCGGCGTAGACGCCCTCGGCGCCGTCCTTCGCGACGAGGCCCGGCACCGCCTGCATGGCGAGCGTGGCGTCGCGGCCTGTGCCGCCCACCATGTCGGGGTGCGCGGAGACCGCGCGACCGACGCGTGCCTCGTGCGAACGGAGGTCGACGGTGGGCGCGGCGCTCAGGACCGAGAACGCGCGTGCCAGGCCGAGCAGCGTGGTGGAGAACAGGGGCGCGCCGCAACCGTCCACGGTGGCGTGCATGACCACCTCGGCGTCGCCGGTCAGGTCGAGGATGGTCGCCCGGACCGCACGCTGCAGCGGATGCTCGGACGACAGGTAGGTCTCGATGTCCCAGCCCTGCGTGAGGCAGGTGGCGAGCATCGCGGCGTGCTTGCCCGAGCAGTTCTGCGCCAGCGGCGCCGGACCCGGCCCGCCGGCCAGCGGCGCCATGTGCCACTCGAGCGCGGCCGGCGGGTAGAGCGGCAGGTCGGGCGTGTTCCGCAGGGCGTCGGGCCCCAGGCCTCGGGACGCGAGGATCTGCAGCACGCCCTCCAGGTGGAACCGCTCGCCGTTGTGGCTCGCGGCGGCCAGCGCCAGCAGGCGGTCCGGCAGCTCCAGGCCGGCACGCAGCATCGCGACGAGCTGCAGCGGCTTGAGCGACGACCGGGCCCAGATCGGCGTGGTCGGGTTGCCCACCTGGATCACCGGCCGGCCGGCCGGGTCGAGCACCACGAGGTGCCCCAGGTGCACCGACTCCACGAGGTCGCCGCGGATCACCTCGGCGAGCGGTGCGGCGTCGTCGAGCACGCCGCCCGACGCTGTGCTGCCCGGCCGGGACATCGACGACGCCGCCGGCCCGGCCGGCATGGGCGCCGTCACCAGCCGCTCTGCGGGCCGCGCGGCTTGTTGCCCGTGCCGTACGGCTGGAGGCGGGGCCGCACGCTCACCCAGTAGATGATCGCCGGCGCCACCGCGATGATGTTGAGGAAGGAGCCGAACATGAACCCGCCCGCCATCCAGCCCTGGGGCAGGCCGAGGAAGCCGAGAGCCGCTGCGAAGCCCAGGATCGCCAGCCAGCCGGCCTTGGGCACGCGCCCTCCGGCCCGGAAGCCCTTGTCGGGCCGACGCACGGCGTCGATGAACGCGACGACCTGCACGACGAAGACCACGAGCGCGAGCGCTGCCATGACGAACCACTGCAAGAATCCCACGGCGCGAGCCTACGGCACGGACTCAGTCCTGACGGGTGTGCTTGGCGCCGAACAGCATCGTGGCGAGCATCAGCATGAACGCGGCCACGCCGAGCAGGGCGGGAAGCAGCGCCCACAGCCAGCTCACCGTGAATCCGACCGCGAGGAACGCCGCGGCGGTCAGAGTCCACACGATGGTCGCGTAGATGCCGAACCGGGCGGCCGCCGCGGGGTCCTTCTCGAAACGGTCACCGGCCTGCGCATGCTCCCGCGCCTGCTCCAGGACCCACGGCTTGTGCCGGTTCGTCTGGGTGGCGACGAGGTAGGCGAGCCAGCCGCCGCCGACGACGAACAGGGGTACCGCGGTCTGGAAGGCCGAGGCAGGGCGCGCGAACACTCCGTAGTACTCGAACCCCGCAACCAGACCGGTCAGCAGGATTGCCGCCGCCGCTCCGTACGCGACAGCCCGTCGGCGTGGCATCGGGTAGTTCGTGGCCGTCTCTCGCATGAGTGACGCCGCGACGATCCAGCCGACGGCGGGTCCGGACAGGAACGGCGCGACGAGCAGCAGCACCAGGTGTTCCGGGGCGTCACCGTCTATTCGGTCTGCGTTGCCTACCAGGAATGCGGTGGCCGCGACGAGCGGGACGAGAGCGAGCACGGCCACTACCGAGGCGACCACGATGCCGGCGGCGTCCCTGCGCGCTACGGGCTCCCGGCGCCGCTCGGCAGCTGCCGCAGCCGCGTTGGCGACGGCAGGGCTGGGCATCGCGGGCGCACCCGCTCCCCCGTCCGCCGTCTGACCGGACGCCTCCTCGACGAGCGCACGCACGTCGCCGAGCTCGTCGACCGCCCGCCGGGCAGCCTCGTCGGGGGCGACGCCACCCGTGGTCAGCTCCGCGACGCGGTCCAGGAGGTTCGCGCGGATCTCCTCCTTGAGGTCCTGCACGTCGGCGGTGGCCGGGAGACCCACGAAGGCTTCGTCCAGCAGTCGATGCACCGATGTGTTCGTCATCGAGAACCTTTCAGGTCAAGGAGGGAGTCGATGGTGCGCCGCGTGACCACCCATGCGTCCACGTTGCGCCGGTACACGGCCCGGCCCGCGTCGGTGATGCGGTAGTACTTGCGCCGCCCGCCCTGGGACTCGTCGCCCCAGTAGCCCTCGACCAGACCGTCCTTCACGAGCCGCCGGTAGGCCGCGTAGAGGGTGGCCTCCTTGATCTCGTAATCGCCGCCGGTCGCGTCGCGGATCACCTTGTAGATCTCGAACCCGTAGCGGTCCCGGCCGCGCAGCACGCCGAGCACGATCGTGTCCGTGTGGCCGCGCAGGAGATCGGCGGCGAAGGCATCCGCTCCGCCGTCCGACGTCGACCCGCTCGCCTGTTGCATCACATCAGGAACTGTATCTGATCAACTACTACATCACAACGAAACTGCCACGGCCGGGGCCGACTGCAGAGTTAGTTGCGGACCCACCAGCCGACTGCAGAGTTGGTAGCGGATAGGTGGCCTGTACCCGCAACCAAGTCTGCAGTGAGCTCTCGGGGGCACTACCAAGTCTGCAGTCGGGGCGCTGCCGCTGGCCGAAGACGCGGTAGCCCCCGCCTGTCCGCCCCCCACCCCGCGCGCCGCGCGCCGCGCGCCGAGTGCCGCGCGCCGAGTGCAGAGTTGGTCGCGGGCACAGCCGGCGAACGCAGACTTCGTTGCGGATACAGGGCCGCTAGCCGCTACTAACTCTGCAGTCGGCAGTTGTGCCCGCGACCAACTCTGCACTCGGCGTCCGGGCCGGCCTGGGTGGGTGGCCTGGCGGCGCCCACAACTCCAGCAACCACAGCTCCAGCAGTCACAGCTCCAGCAGTCACAGCTCCGGCAGCGCGTCTCGTGCCTCACCCGGGGAGGCACCGGCGGCCTCCAGCGTGTCGACGATGGGCGACCGCAGCAGCATGACCAGCGACTGCACCTGCCAGTCCCCCTCGCCGACGGTTCGCGGGTCCGCCTGCGCAGCCACGATGGTCAGGGCCTCGCGCCCGCGCGAACCGTCGCCCCCTGATCCGACGTCGGAGGCGAGCTGCCGCACGGCCGACGCGAAGCCCTCGACCAGCCCTGCCACCGGATCGACGTCGTGGTCGCCCTCGAGCACCGGGACGACCCGGCGGGCGAGGACCCGCACCGACCGCATCGTCCGGTCGACGAGCACCGCTTGTCCCTCCAGCCGCGCCAGCTCGCCGCGGTGCATCCGCCCCACGGAGATCCGGGCCAGCTCGCGTGCGGCGCGGGCGCCCTCCTGCCACTCCGCGAGCACGGGCTCGGAGGCTCGGCCACGCACCAGGGCGGCGCCGACGTCGTCCACGTCGCGCGAGCGCATGCCGCGGGCGAGCGTCTCGAGGGTCTCTGCGAGCTCCGTCACCGCCTGCTCGGCGAGCGCGCGCGGGCGTCGTCGGGTGTCGCCGGGCGTGAGCAGCGCGACGAGCAGGGCGATAGCGCCACCGATCAGCGCGTCCGTCCACCGCCCGATCGGCCCGCCCGACACGGACGGCAGGCCCACCACGATGATCGCCTGCGCGCCGGCCTGGATCACCAGGAGAGCACCTCGGTCGATGAACCGCGCCGCGATGGCGGCGATGAACAGCACCACGGTGAGCTGCCACCAGCCCGAGCCGATGAGGTGCACCAGCAGGTCGCCCATGCCGACGCCGACGGCGACCCCCACGGCCATCTCGGCCACCCGGCGCACGTCGCGCAGCGCGGTGAACCCGAGGCAGACCCAGGCGGCGACCGGCGCGAAGAACGGCATCTCGTGGCCGAGCACGTAGTGCGCGACGGCGTACGCGATGCCGGCGGCGAGCGACGCCTGCGCGATCGGGAGCAGACCGGCCCGTGCGCGCGTCCAGCCCTGGCGCAGCCGGGTGCGCAGCACCAGCGTGCGCATGGCCTTGCGCCACATGTCGTCCGCCGAGCCGGGCAATGAGGTCACGGAGGCATCTTCGCATCCGCCCGACCGTCGAACACGAGGCGCTGTCAGAACCTCCAGCACGTCAGACGTACGGGTCAGCCGAGTGACCCGTACGTCCGACACGTACGTGTGCGTCTGACAGGTATGCCGGTCAGATCAGGCTGCCCGGCCCACGCAGGCCGCGGGTGAGCGGGCCGTGCGCCTCGGGGCGGTCTACCGACATACCGTCGCCTGGGACCACCGTCTCCTGCGCCGCGGACACCTCGATGACCTGGCCAGAGATCTCGCCGAACACCATGAGCTCGACGTCCTCCGGCACGTTGCGCTTGAGCACCGCGAGGCCGATCGGCCCCAGCTCGTGGTGGCGGGCCATCGAGGTGAGGGTGCCGACGACCTTCCCCGCTCCGCCGTCCGACGCCGGGAGACGCACCTCGGCGCCCGGCTCGGGAAGCAGGTGCTGCGAGCCGTCGAGGTGCAGCATCACCAGCCGGCGGGGCGGCCGACCGAGGTTGTGCACGCGGGCGACCGTCTCCTGGCCCCGGTAGCAGCCCTTGCTGATGTGGACAGAGGTGCGCAGCCAGTCCAGCTCGTGCGGGATCGTACGGCCGTCGACCTCGCGCGCGTATCGCGGGCGCCAGGCCTCGACGCGGAGCGCCTCCGTGGCCCAGGTACCGGCGAGCGGCCAGCCGGCCGCCTCACGAGCCGCGACCTCGGACTCCAGGTCTGCGCGAGGCACCAGCACGAGCCGCCACGGGCGCTCCGCGCCGGGGTGCTCGGACTCGGGCGGACCGTAGCGCGTTCCGCCACCGACGACGTGGGGCCAGGCGTCGTGCCAGGTCACCGGTTCGCCCTCGATGCCGTCGGCCGCGACGGGCTCGCCGATCGCCGCCCACTCATCGGTGGCGTCCGTGACCTCGACGCGACGCGTGAACCTCATGCGGTCGAGCCAGCCGGCCAGACCGGGCGCCGACTCGCGCTCCGTGATCAGCCACGTGGCATCGCCGTCGTCCACGACGCCCGCGGCATGCTCGATGTGGCCCTGCGGTGACAGGACGAGCAGCTCGGTGCTCGTCCGCGGGGCCAGGTCCTCCAGCTGCTGCGAGGTGATCGAGTGCAGCCAGGTCAGCCGGTCCGGTCCCGCGACCCGCACGACCCCCAGGTGCGACTGGTCGACCACGGCGCCACCGCGCGACAGCGCACGCTGCTCGGCGGTCGGGTCGCCGTAGTGCCAGGCAATCCCGGCGTCGGGCCCGGCAGCGGCGACCGCTCCATGGCGGCTCAACAGGGGGCTCACGTAATCCATGCTCACCTCAGGTGCAGCGTTGGGGGCGGGCGAGGCATTCCCCGCCCGCACGACGTGTCAGGCGCTCAGGCCACCGGAGTGACCCATGGGTCCGACACGGCTCATTGCCGATCCAGCTCCGCCGACGCGTACGAGCGCAGCGGCTCGCCGAACGCCGCGAGCTCCTCCACCCACAGCAGCCGGCCCTCGACCAGTCCGTACAGCCGCTTCGACGCCCGCACCTCGGACGCCGTCGACGTACGCGCTATCGCGTCCGACGCCAGGTCGATCCGCCCGTTGCCGGCCGCGCCGATGTAGACGGTGATGCGCCCCGAGGCGTCGGCAACGAGGACCTCGAGTGCCTGCTTGTCGTCCTCCAGGCCGTCGGGGCGGTCGGTGGACACGCGCCAGTAGCCCGTCTCGGTGGACCAGACGGTCCCGGCGGCTGCGACGTCGGCTGGGGCGGCGGCCTCCGTCGGGTCCGGCACCGGGGCCGGCCATTCGCCGTCGCCGGGCAGCGCGTCCGGGACCACGTCCTCCAGCACCCGCAGCGTGGACTCGAACCGCAGGTACGGGCCGCCGTCGTGGTCGAGGACCAGGTCCTGCACGAACGCCTTCTTGCCGATGCCCGGGTACTCGATCACGCCCTCGCCGCGCCACCGGCCCACCAGCCAGGCCAGCGGGTACACCTCGGGCGAGAGGCCGTCAGGGAACGCGAACGTCATCAGCGCTGGCCGGTGTACAGCTTGTAGACGACGTAGCCGGCGAACCAGGTGACGGCGACGGCGACGGCCACGATGAGGCCGGTGAAGATGAGCTCAAGGGCATGGATCGACATGGTGTCGATCCTAACGGTCCAGCGCCTACAGTCAGCGGCATGCGCGAGCTCGTGATCAAGACCACTGCAGGCCTGGACCGGCCCGAGGCCACCAACCAGGCATTCACCGTCGCCGCCGCGGCCGTGGCGGCGGGAGCCGAGGTGAGCCTCTGGCTCACCGGCGAGTCGGCGTGGTTCGCGCTGCCGGGCCGCGGCGCCGACCTCACGCTCGAGCACGCGACGCCGCTGCCCGACCTCCTGGAGGTCGTCCTGGCCGCCGGGACCGTCACGCTCTGCACCCAGTGCGCCGCGCGCCGCGGCATCACCGAGGCGGACGTGCTGCCCGGGGTCCGGATCGCAGGATCTGCCCTGTTCACCGAGGAGATCCTGCGCGAAGGGGCCCAGGCCCTGGTCTATTGAGCCCGGCTGGGCCCGGTTCGAGAGGTCGGTAAGACGTCAGGTGATCGGCAGCCCGAGCTGCCGATCGCCTGACGTCTTACCGACTACGCGACCCGACTACGCGATCCGAGATCGCGATCCGAGATCGCGCTCAGGCGCGGACCAGGCCCGCCCGGCGCATCAGCAGGTACATCTCGCACCCGAGGCAGAGCCCGACGACGGCGTTGAGCGCCGCGGCGACGAATGCCACCGCTGCCGCGATCGGCACCGCAGGAAGCACACCGAAGAACCCGAGGAGCACGCCCACCGCGGTGACGAAGAGACCGACCCCCTGCGCGAAGCGCGGCGGGCGACGGTCCTCCAGCTCACCGGGCGGGCTCAGGCGCGGGCGCACGAACTTCTTGAACAGCATGCCCTGCCACGAACCCTCGGCACCGCGCAGCGTGCCGAGCACGAAGCTCAGCATGATGAACGTCAGCAGCCACAGTCCGGCGGTGCTCGCGCCGAGCAGCACCACGGCTGCCAGCAGCACCGCCGTGATGCTTGCCCCTACGCGCGGTCCGCGCGGGTCGATCCCCTTGCTCACACTCATGACTGCCCTTCCCCGTCCGCTTCGGCCACCGCGGCCGGGATCCGGCTCAGCGCCTGGCGTGCCTGGGTGTCGGACACCACACCGCTCATGCGGGCGACCTCCTGCCCACCGCCGTCGACCACGAGCACGGTGGGCGTACGGAGCACGCCAAGGCTGCGCACGAGGTCGAGGTGGTCGTCCACGAGGAGCTCACGGTGCCCGACGTCGGCCGCCGACCTGGTGAGCCCGCCGAGCACCCGGGAAGTGGACCGGCAGGCGGCACACACCTCTGCCGAGAACTGCACGAAGGTCACCCGGTCCGCGAGCGCGATCCCGGACGACGCCCAGTCGACTCCGACGGGCGTTTCCCTGGGCGCGCGCACGGCCCCTTGACGTGCCGACCACCACACTCCGAGTGCGGCAGTACCCAGCACGAGCACGACGAGCGCTATCACCTGTCCCAGCATTTAGCCCACGATGCCGTGAGTTGCTCATCTGGACAAGCCCTCACCTGCAATGACGCCTGTCACAGTGCGCGTTCTGACTCTCTCGCACGGTCGGACGCGTGCTTTCCTTGGCACGACACCCGGCCCAGCAGTATTTCTCGTGCCGAAATGCCGACCTGCCGGTGCCGCTCCGATGGTAGCGTGCATGCATCCGCATATATGGGAGAATTTGCTAAGATGGAAGTTTTGCCAACTCGCACCTGGAATGGAATCACCATCCCAGCGGCCGGTGTATACCAGATCGACCAGAACCACAAGCGGCTCGGCTTTCTTGCGATGCACATGATGGTCAGCCCCGTACGGGGGGAGTTCGCCGAGGGCGAGGCGTCCGTCGTCGTCGCAGAGGATCCGCTCGCTTCCCAGGTCACCTGCACCATCCAGGCCGCGTCGATCGACACGCACGTCGCCGACCGCGACGCCCACCTGTCCGGCCCGGACTTCCTGGACGCCGAGAACCACCCGGCCATCGAGTTCCGCAGCACCGGCTTCCGGATGCGGACCCAGGTGGACCCGATCTTCTCGTGGGCGCGGCTCAAGGCGGGCACCGCGGGCCGGGCCCCGCACGACCCGCTGCAGCCTGACGGCTCGTTCACGAAGTTCGTCATGGACGGCCTGCTCACGGTCCGCGGCGTCACGCGCCCGGTCTCGCTCGAGTGCGAGTTCGGCGGCGTGGGCCACGACCCCTACGGCCAGGACATCTTCGGCTTCCACGGCAGCTGTGACATCGATCGCGAGGAGTGGGGTCTGCTCTGGAACGTCGCGCTCGAGGCCGGCGGCGTCCTGGTCGCCAAGAAGGTCCGCATAGAGATCGCCGGCGAGATGATCCGTCAGTCCTGAGCGGCCCGACGGCGTCGTGGTCACCGCGGTCGTCGACGCGTCAGAGGATGACCATCCGGCCCACGACGAACACGAAGATGCCGCACACCGCCACGGGTAGCGCGCTCGCAGAGAGCCCCGCCAGCCGGGCACCACGAGCCGGCAGCCGTTCCAGCAGCAGGTGCAGCGCACCCACGACGACGCCCGAGACCAGCCCGCACCAGAGGCCGCTCACGGTGTCGATGTTCGGCAGCAGCGTCCCGACCCCGCCGCCCACCACCACGGCGGCGACGGCGGAGATCCCCAGCGCCACCCAGCCACGCACCGGCAGCGCCGACACGGCGGCGGCGACCGCCAGCGCGACCGCGCTGGTCACGACCAGGTCCGCACCGGCGTCGGACCGCGCGGCGGCGATCCAGCCGGAGGTCGCGATGGCGGCGACCACGCCAGCCACCGTGCCCGACACCGACTCGGTGAGCTGTGGCCGCCCGTCGCGGCGCAGCATCTGCGCGATGAAGGCGAGCACCACCGCGCCGGCCAGGACCGTCGGCAGGTGCCGTAGCACCGGCTCGCCCTGGGTGAAGTAGGTGGCGACCGCTCCGCCGATGCCGCAAAGAGCCACGACCACGCGGGTGCTTCCGGACGCGGGCAGCCGGAGCAGCGACGGCCAGCCCAGCGCGACGAGAACCACCAGGACCACTACCGCCGCCACGAGGGGCAACGGCCGGGGCTGGACGTAGGACGCTGCGGCGACGAGGGCTGCGAGCGCAGCGGTCGTCACGGCGCGGGTGGAGACGGACACACCCAGAGTTTTCCAGAGTCTGCCCAAGTTCCTTCAATCGCAGCACGTCCGGTATCCGAACAGCGGACCGAGGGAGACGAGAGACACTCGCGTCATGCGTGCGTCACGGGTCCTGACCGGCATGGTGGTACCCAGGAAAAGGGCGTGTAACATGCACGCAACAAGCAACAGGGCAGACTTCCGCAGAGCCAGTTGAGTGCCAGTTGGACGCGACGGGACGTCTCGCTACAGCGAGACCCGAGCCAGGGACGGTTGCAGGACGCCGGTTCCGAGAGGAGGTGCGTCAGTGGCAGAGCTGTTGATCCTCACACCCGCTACCGGCGGGTCTGCCGATATCTTGCCCGCACTAGGACTGCTGTCCCATCGGGTGCGAGTGCTGCCGATGGAGCCGTCGGCGCTGGTGGACGCGCCGGACGCGGACGTCGTCCTGCTCGACGCCCGGCGCGACCTGGTCGCCGCCCGGACAACCTGCCGGCTGCTGCACGCCACCGGACTCACGGTGCCGCTCGTGCTGATCCTCACCGAGGGCGGCCTCACGGTCGTTACCCACGAGTGGGGTGCCGATGACCTGCTCCTGGAGTCCGCCTCGCCCGCCGAGGTCGAGGCTCGCCTGCGCCTGGTGATCGAGCGCTCGGCGCGCGGCCCGGCCGAGGAGTCGCAGCAGGAGATCTCCGCGGGTGAGCTCGCCATCGACGCCGGCGGGTACACCGCCCGGCTGCGCGGTCGCCCCATCGACCTCACCTACAAGGAGTTCGAGCTCCTCAAGTACCTGGTGCAGCACCCGGGCCGCGTGTTCACGCGCGCGCAGCTGCTGCAGGAGGTCTGGGGCTACGACTACTACGGGGGTACGCGGACCGTCGACGTCCACGTGCGCAGGCTGCGGGCCAAGCTCGGTCCCGAGCACGAGCAGCTCATCGGCACGGTGCGGAACGTCGGTTACCGGTTCGACCCGCCCAAGGAGCAGCGTCCGGCCGAGGAGCCGCCACCTCCCCCGGCGCCGGCCAGCCTGCCGGACCACGCTTCAGCCGCCGGCGCCCCGGCCACCACCGACGCCGTCGGCTCCCCCGGGCAGAACGCGGGCTCCACGGACGACCCGAACGCTGGGCCCGCCGGCAAGCGGGTCGCGCAGAGGGGCCACTGAGGCTGCGCACGGGCGGAGCACCCGGCCGCAGCGAAAGGAGGGCATCCGAGCATCGCGCAGACCCGCTGCCGAGCGCGTAAGTTCGTGATCGTGACCGCTCTCTCGGCTCGACCGGCCGTCCGCACGGCAGCCACCAGCGACTACACGTGTGCCTTGGTCGAGGGCGCGTGGCAGCACGAGTTCGTCTCGTCGGGCGGTTCCCGCTTCCACGTGGCGGTCGCCGGCAGCGAGAGCCGCTCCGCGCCGCTGATCATGCTGCTGCACGGCTACCCACAGTTCTGGTGGGCGTGGCGGGCGCAGATCCCCGCCCTGGCCGACGCCGGCTACCGCGTCGCGGCGATGGACGTGCGCGGTGTGGGCGGGTCGGACAAGCCGCCGTCGGGCTACGGGGTGCCGGCACGGGCGGCGGACGTCGCGGGTGTCGTCCGCTCCCTCGGCCGAGAGCGCGCGGTGATGGTGGGGCACGGCACGGGCGGCACGCTCGCCTGGGCCCTGGGGGCCCTGCACCGCAGCACGACGGCGGCCGTCGCCGTGCTCGCCAGCCCGCACCCTGCCCGGGTCCGCCTGCGCAGCCACGCCGCGTTCACGTCGGCGGCCTTGCGCGAGCTGGCGTACCTGCAGCTGCCGACCCTGCCTGAGCGCGCGCTGACCCACGGTGACCTGGTGAGACGCACACTGACGCTGGGCGCCGCCGCCCCGCTGCCCGACGACGTAGTGGAGCTGTACCGGTCCGTGATGCGTATCCCGTTCGCCGCGCACTCCGCCGCGGAGGCGTTGCGCTGGGCCGTGCGGTCCGCACCGCGGATGGACGGGCGCCGGTTCGGCGCCGCGCTGCGCCGTCCACTCGATGTTCCCGCCCTGCAGCTGCAGGGCGGCCTGGACGGCATCGTACGACCCGAGCGGTCCGACCTCGATGCCGTCGCCCTGGCGCCCGACCTGCGCTACGAGCTGATCCCGGGCGCCGGCCATCTGCTCCCGGAGGAGGCCCCGGACCGGGTGAACGAGATCCTGCTGGACTGGCTGGCCCGCGTGAGCCCGGTGCCGCGGTAGGACCGGCCGCTAGGACCGGCCGCTAGGACCGGCCGCTAGGACCGGCCGCGGGCGAGGGCTACTTGGGCGCGACGATGGGCAGGCCCGCCGAGGCCGAGCGGTCCGGCGCCGGGCGCACCAGCTTCGCCGCCTTGTCGGGGTCGGTCTCGCCCGCCCCGTAGGACGGGCACAGGTCCGCGATGCTGCAGGCCCCGCAGGCGGGGTTGCGCGAGATGCACACCCGCCGCCCGTGCCAGACGAGGTGATGGCTGAGCTTGGTCCAGTCCTTCTTGGGGAACAGCTCGCCCACCTCCGCCTCGACCTTCACCGGGTCTTCCTCCGTGGTGAGGCCCAGCCGCCGTGCCACGCGCCCGAAGTGCGTGTCCACCGTGATTCCCGGTACGCCGAACGCGTTGCCGAGCACCACGTTCGCCGTCTTTCGCCCGACGCCCGGCAGCGTGATCAGGTCCTTCAGCCGGCCGGGGACCTTGCCGTCGAACCGCTCGACGAGCGCCTGGCCGAGGCCGGTCACGGCCCGCGCCTTGGCCCGGAAGAAACCGAGCGGCCGCAGGATCTCCTCGAGCTCGTCCGGGTCCGCCTCCGCGTACGCCTGCGCGTCCGGGTACATGACGAACAGCTCCGGCGTGGTCTGGTTGACGCGGACGTCGGTGGTCTGCGCACTGAGCACCGTCGCGATCAGCAGCTCCAGCGGCGTCGTGAAGTCCAGCTCGGCCCTGGCGTCCGGATAGGTCTCCGCGAGCCGGCGGTTGACCCGCCGGGCCCTGCGCACGAGTGCCAGCTGGTTCTCCTGCGGATTGCCGGCGGCCTTTTCGGGTTCGCGTTCCCTGACAGTTGTCACATCGGTCACACTAGCGAGCCTTGCTGACATTCGGCTGTCGAGCTCCGCCGCCCGGTTTGGCGCCGTGTACCCGGGACGCGGAGTATGAGAAGGTCGAGGGCGCACACGCCGTCCACGAGCCGTGCTGTCGCACCCGATGCCCCACCCCACGGTCCGGGCAGCACCCGGACCTCACGACGGTCCACGTGAATCGAGGAAGAATCACCATGCCGTACACGCACCACCTGCGCGTCTACCCGTCCGCCGAGCCGCTGAAGCGCACCGACCAGCTCGCCTGGAAGCTCGCGGAGCTCGCCACGGACAACGTCGAGCCCACGGCAGAGGTCACCGACATGGTGATCAACCGCGTGATCGACAACGCCGCCGTGGCGGCCGCCAGCCTCACGCGTGGCCCGGCGGTCGCCGCCCGGTCGCAGGCCCAGGCGCACCCGTACTCGCCCGGCTCGACGGTGTTCGGCCTCGCCCCCGAGGCGACGAGCAGCCCGGAGTGGGCCGCGTGGGCCAACGGCGTGGCCGTGCGCGAGCTCGACTTCCACGACACGTTCCTCGCGGCCGAGTACTCGCACCCGGGCGACAACATCCCGCCGATCCTCGCGGTGGCCCAGCACGCGGGCTGTACCGGCAAGGACCTGATCCGCGGCATCGTGACGGGCTACGAGATCCAGGTCGACCTGGTCCGCACGATCAGCCTGCACAAGCACAAGATCGACCACGTGGCCCACCTCGGCCCGTCGGCCGCCGCAGGCATCGGCACGCTGCTCGGGCTGGACACCGAGACGGTGTTCCAGGCCATCGGCCAGGCGCTGCACACCACCACCGCGACGCGGCAGAGCCGCAAGGGCCAGATCTCGACGTGGAAGGCGCACGCCCCGGCCTTCGCGGGCAAGCTCGCGATCGAGGCAGTGGACCGCACCATGCGCGGCCAGACCTCTCCAGAGCCCATCTACGAGGGTGAGGACGGCGTCGTCGCCTGGCTCCTGGACGGGCCCGACGCCGCCTACGACGTCGTGCTGCCCGCGATCGGCGAGCCGCGCACCGGCATCCTCGACACGTACACCAAGGAGCACTCCGCGGAGTACCAGGCACAGGCCATCATCGACATGGCCCGCGCGCTCGGCAACGAGCGGCCGGAGCTGCGCGACCCCGCGAACGTCCAGGGCATCGTGCTGCACACCAGCCACCACACGCACCACGTGATCGGCTCGGGCGCGAACGACCCGCAGAAGTACGACCCGACGGCGTCGCGCGAGACCCTGGACCACTCGGTCCCGTACATCTTCACGGTCGCGCTGCAGGACGGCGGCTGGCACCACGTCGACTCGTACGCCCCGGAGCGCGCCCAGCGCCCCGACACGGTCGGGCTGTGGCGCAAGGTCACCACCGCCGAGGACCCGGAGTGGACACGCCGCTACCACTCGACCGACCCTGCCGAGAAGGCCTTCGGCGGCCGCGTCGAGATCACGCTCTCCTCGGGCGAGGTCGCGAGCAGGGAGATCGCCGTCGCCGACGCCCACCCCCTTGGTGCCCGCCCGTTCGCCCGCGCGAACTACGTCGCCAAGTTCCGCACCCTGGCGGCAGGCATCCTGGAGGACGCCGAGATCGAGCGCTTCCTCGGCCTGGCCGAGCGGCTGCCCGAGCTCACGCCAGCCGAGGTCCGCGAGCTCACGATCGTCGCGGCGCCCGGTGTGCTGGACACGGTCCAGGCCCCGACGGGCCTCTTCGAGCTCGGGCGGGCCTGATGCTCTACTCCCACCTCACGCCTGCGGCCAAGCGCCGCGCCTTCCGCGAGGCCCTCGCAGGCCCGGACATCCTGCGGCTCCCGGGTGCGTTCAACCCGCTGAGCGCCAAGCTGATCCAGGACAAGGGGTTCGACGGCGTCTACGTCTCCGGCGCCGTGCTCTCCGCGGACCTCGGACTGCCCGACATCGGCCTGACCACGCTGACCGAGGTGGCCGGCCGGGCCGGGCAGATCGCCCGCGTCACCGACCTGCCCGTGCTGGCAGACGCCGACACCGGGTTCGGCGAGCCCATGAACGTGGCCCGCACGGTCCAGACCATGGAGGACGCCGGTGTGGCCGGCATCCACATCGAGGACCAGGTCAACCCCAAGCGGTGCGGACACCTGGACGGCAAGGAGGTCGTCGGGCTCGACGACGCCGTCCGGCGCATCCGGGCCGCCGTCGACGGCCGCCGCGACCCCGACTTCCTGATCATGGCGCGCACCGACGTCCGCGGCACCGAGCCGGGCGAGCGTGGGCTCAAGCTCGCGATCGACCGCGCCAAGGCCCTGGTCGACGCCGGGGCCGACGCGATCTTCCCCGAGGCGATGAAGGACCTGTCCGAGTTCGAGGCCGTCGCCTCGGCCCTCGACGTTCCCGTGCTGGCCAACATGACCGAGTTCGGCAAGTCCGAGCTCTTCACCGCCAAGCAGCTGCACGACGCCGGGGCGCGGCTCGTGATCTACCCCGTCACCCTGCTGCGCATCGCGATGGGTGCCGCGGAGCGGGCGCTGGACCACATCTCGGCGTCGGGCACCCAGGATGCCCTGGTACCCGAGATGCAGACCCGCGCACGGCTCTACGAGCTCACCGACTACGCGGCCTACAACCACTTCGACAGAGACGTCTTCACCTACAAGCCCTGACCTCGAAACGCCAGGACACGAAGGAGTGCGCATGACCGAGACCACGGAGATCCGCAAGGGTCTGGCCGGCGTCGTCGCTGACACGTCGGCGATCTCGAAGGTCAACCCCGAGACCAACTCGCTCCTGTACCGGGGTTACCCGGTCCAGGAGCTGGCAGCGAAGAAGACCTTCGAGGAGGTCGCCTACCTGCTGTGGCACGGCGAGCTGCCGACGCCCGCACAGCTCACCGAGCAGACGGCGGCCGAGCGCGTGCACCGCGAGCTGCCGGACAACGTGCGCGACGCGATCCTCGAGCTGCCCACCGACTGCCACCCCATGGACGTGTGCCGCACCGCGGTCTCGATCCTGGGTGCCCACGACCCGCAGGCCGAGGACTCCTCGGTCGAGGCGGAGCTCGCCAAGTCGCTGCGCCTGTGGGCGGTCCTGCCCGCCGTCGTCGCGCTGGACCAGCGCCGGCGCCGCGGCCAGGAGATCGTGCACCCGCGCGAGGACCTCGGCTACTCCGCGAACTTCCTGTGGATGACGTTCGGCGAGGAGGCGGAGCCCGCCGTCGTGCAGGCCTTCGAGGCCTCGATGGTGCTGTACGCGGAGCACTCGTTCAACGCGTCCACGTTCACCGCGCGCGTCATCACCTCGACGCTCGCCGACCTGCACTCTGCCGTGACGGGCGCCGTCGGCGCGCTCAAGGGGGCGCTGCACGGCGGCGCCAACGAGGCGGTGCAGGCGACGTTCGAGGAGATCGGCACGGCCGACAAGGCAGAGGCCTGGCTCGAGGACGCCCTGACGAACAAGAAGAAGATCATGGGGTTCGGCCACCGGGTCTACAAGAACGGCGACTCGCGTGTGCCGACCATGCGGGCGGTCCTCGGCGACCTCGCGGAGCACTACGGCCAGACCGAGGTGCTCGACCTCTACGACACCCTCGAGAACGCCATGGGCGCGGCCAAGAACATCAAGCCGAACCTCGACTACCCGGCGGGCCCGGCCTACCACCTGATCGGGTTCGACACGAACATCTTCACGCCGCTGTTCGTGGCCTCCCGCATCACGGGCTGGACCGCGCACATCATGGAGCAGCGCGCCGCGAACGCGCTGATCCGGCCGGTCTGCGAGTACGTGGGGCCGGAGCAGCGCGAGGTTCCCTGAGGGTACGTCGGACGCCCGTTCCAAACCCCCAGGTGACACCCCCTAGGATTTATGGACGGGCGTCCTACTTCGCACCGAGCAAAGCCGACATCCCGCCTGAGGCGGACGATCGCGTTGGGCTGCACGCCACGCGGACGCCACGAGAGACACCGATAACCCGGCAATCTCGTGACATTGAGGCAGACTGAGAGGTGGAAAAGACTGATGGACGAAAGTCCCCGACACGTGAGGACACCACTGGTGGACGACGAAGTCGTACTCTCTGCCCCCCTCTTCGCGGACATGGAAGGCGAAGAGACCCGCGCGCTCTTCGAGTCCATGGTGCCCGTGGAGCTGGTCCGGGGTGACGTGCTCTTTCGCGAGGGCGAGCCGGGCGACCGGCTCTATGTCATCGCGCAGGGCAAGATCAAGCTGGGTCGCCGGTCGAGTGATGGCCGCGAGAACCTGCTGTCGATCCTCGGCCCGGGCGAGATGTTCGGTGAGCTCTCCCTGTTCGACCCGGGACCCCGCACCGCTTCGGCCTCGTCCGTGTCGGACTCCGTGGTCTACGAGCTGCGGCACGACTCGCTCGTGCGCTGGATCGCCGACCACCCGGGCGTCGCCACCCAGCTCCTCGGCGCGCTCGCACGCCGCCTCCGCCGCACCAACGAGACCCTCGCGGATCTCGTGTTCTCGGACGTCCCTGGCCGCGTGGCCAAGGCTCTGCTGGACCTGTCGACCCGGTTCGGCGAGCCCAACGACGACGGCATCCGCGTGGCGCACGACCTCACGCAGGAAGAGCTGGCGCAGCTCGTCGGCGCCTCGCGCGAGACCGTGAACAAGGCCCTGGCCGACTTCGCGACCCGCGGCTGGGTGCGCCGCGAGGGCCGGGCCGTGGTCCTGCTGGACCTGGACAGGCTGGAACGCAGGGCGCGCTGAGCTGTCGGTGCACGCATGATCGGTAGATAGTCAGGTGGTCGGCACCTCGGGGTGCCGACCACCTGACTATTTACCGATCATCCGCAGCGTGCGTTCAGGCGACCCGCGCCGTCAGCGTCATCAGCGTCGCCTCTGGGCGGCATGCGAAGCGGACCTGCGCGTACGGCGACGTCCCGGCGCCCGCCGAGACGTGCAGCCACGTCGACTTCTCGCCGCCCTCACGGTCCGGCCGCTCGCCGGGCCAGCCGTGCAGCCCGGAGGCCCGGACCCTGTCCAGGTCGCAGTTCGTCACGAGCGCCCCGTAGAACGGCAGGCGGAGCTGCCCGCCGTGCGTGTGGCCCGCGATGATGGCGTTGACGCCGTCGTCCTTCAGCTGGTTCAGGACCCGCTGGTACGGCGCGTGGACGACGCCGAGGCGCAGTACCGCGTCCTCCTCACCGGGCACACGACCCGGCTCCGGCATCAGGTCGAGCTCGAGGTGCGGGTCGTCCATGCCGACCAGGCCCACGGTGCGCCCGTCGCGCAGCTCCACGAGGCCCCGGTGGTTGTCCAGGTCCACCCAGCCGGCGTCGGTGAATGCCTTGGCGAGCGATGTCGTGGGCAGCGGCACCTTGTCCTCGCGCTCCACGCGAGCGTCCGGCAGCAGGTACCGGGCCGGGTTCTTGAACGTCGGGGCGTAATAGTCGTTCGACCCCATGACGAACGCCCCGGGGACGTCCATCAGCTGCCCGAGGACGTCGAGCAGCGGGGCCAGTGACTGCGCGTGCCCGAAGTTGTCGCCCGTGTTGATCACCAGGTCAGGCTCGAGCGCGGCCAGTGACCGCACCCAGGCCTGCTTGGCGCGCTGACCCGGCGTGAGATGCAGGTCCGAGACGTGGAGCACCCGGATCGGCCGCTGCCCCGGGGGCAGCACCGGCACGGTCACCCGCCGCACGCGGAAGAGCTTGGTCTCCACGTGCGCGTATGCCAACCCGGCGGCGGCAACGCCCCCAGCGATCCCGAGAACCTTGCCGACGTTACCCAGGGTACCCATGCAGATCAGTTGTTCCCGTTGCCGTTGCCGCCGCCGTTGCCGTTCCCGTTGCCGTTCCCGTTCCCGTTCCCGTTCTCACCGAAGTCCGAGCTTCCGCCGTCGGAGTCACCGAAATCAAGCTCATCCAAGTCCGACTCACCAGAGCCCGAGTCTCCGGAGCCACCGTCGCCCGACTCCGACTCCGACCCCGAGTCCGACCTCGGCGGAGTGGCCCTCTGACCGACCAGCTTGGGATCGGGTTCAGGGAAGCTCTTGACCGGCAGGCCCTCGATGGCCTGGTCCATGTAGGTCTTCCACGTGGGTGCCGCGACCTCGCCGCCATAGAGGTACTCGTGGAACTCGCCGTTCACGGTGATGTCGAAGTGCTCGAAGTCACCCTCTGACTCACCGACCCACACGGAGGTCGACAGGTTCGGCGTGTACCCGGTGAACCAGCTCTGGTACGCACCGTTGGTGGTACCCGTCTTACCGGCCACAGCACGTCCATCCTTGAGACCGCCCAGCTCCCACGCGGTGCCCCAGGGGTCCCGGTTGAAGACCTTGGTCATTGCGTAGGCCACCGTGTTCGCCACGTTGGGCTCGACAGTCTGCTTGCAGTCCCCCTGAGGCACGTCCATGTCCTCGCCGGCCCGGTCCTTGACGGCGAGGATCGCGATCGGCTTGCAGTACGTCCCGCCACTGGCGTAGGTCGCGTACGCAGAGGCCATACCCAGCGGGGACGTCGACTGAGTACCGAGCACCATCGAGGGGAGAACCTCGATGTCCCGCGCGGTGGCCTCGCCCTCGATCGGTCCACCACCGTCAATCGACGCATGCTGGGTGGGCCGGAAACCGACGTCGTACGCGGACTGCCGGATGTCGCACAGGTCGAGCTGCTGCGACATGCGGGCGTACACGGAGTTCACGGACTGGAACGTACCCTGGAGCACGCTCATGCTGGTGCTCTCCGCGGTCTCGGCGTTCCGCACCGTCCAGTCCTCACCGGCCAGGGACGCACCCTCACAATTGCCCCTGAACGACGATTGCGGAAGCGTCACCGTCGTAGCGCTGATCCTTTCGTTCAGCGTGTGTCCGCTGCGCAGCCATTCGGTGAGCACGAACGGCTTGTAGTTCGAGCCGGCCTGAAAGCCTCGCGAGTTGCCGTGGGAGTAGTCCGCCGAGTAGTTCTGTGCGGTGTGCCGCGGCGCCGGGTTGCTGCTCGCGTCGTACGGGATGTTCTGCGCCATCGCCAGGATCTTGCCGGTCCCTGGCTCGACCGAGGTGATCGCCGCCTCGAGACCGCTGGGGTCATCAGCGGGAATCTCACCGGTGATGGTCTGCTCGGCGGCCCGCTGCTTCTTGATGTCGAGCGTCGTGATGATCTTGAGGCCACCGCGGTAGAGCAGGTCCTGACGGTCGCTCCGCGTCTTCCCGAACTCGCGGCTGGCCATGACCTCCTTGATCACGTAGTCGCAGAAGAACGCGGCGCCCTCGGCGGAGTCACACCCGACGTCGAGCGGCTGGACATCGAGGCTGTCCTCCAGCTCCGTGTCGAACGCCTTGTCCCGCTCCTCGGTCGTGATGTAGCCGAGCTGCCACATCTTGCCGATCACGAGATCCCGACGCTTTGCGGCATCCTCGGGGTTCTGCACCGGGTCGAACGCGTTCGGGGACTTGGTGATACCGGCGATCGTCGCCGCCTCGACCACCGACAGGTCGCTCGACGACTTGTTGAAGTAGTGCCGCGATGCGGTCTCGACCCCGTACACGCTCCGGCCGAACTGCGCGATGTTGAGGTAGCCCTGGAGGATCTCGTCCTTGGACATCTGCTTCTCGATCGCGATGGCGAGCTTCGCCTCGCGGAGCTTTCGCGTGAGCGAGCCCTCGCTGGCCTCCAGCACGCCGAACGTGTCGCCCGACCGGTCAGCCTCTTCGATGAGCACGTTCTTCACGTACTGCTGTGTGAGGGTGGAGGCACCCTCGGTGGCGCCGCCGCCGAAGTTCTTGACCGCGGCGCGCGAGATGCCCTCAGGGTCCACGCCACCATGGGTGTAGAAGCGCTCGTCCTCGATGGAGATCACGGCGTTCTTCATGTGGTCCGCCACCTTGTCGAGCGGCACGATGATGCGGTTCTGCGCATAGAACGTGGCCAGCTTCGTCTTGCCGTCGCTCGCGTAGATCTGCGACTGCTCCGACAGCGGCCCAGGCACCAGCTCGGCGGGCACCTCCTCGAACACCTCGACGCCCGTGTCGACGGCAGTATCAACGCCCGATGCCAGTGGGATCACCAGTCCGGCCGCGATCACGCCGCCGGCGCCGGCGGTGAGCACGAATGCGAGAAGGAGTCCGATGAGCTGCGCTGCGGGAATGGTTCGAGTGACCCGACGCGGCTCGCGGGAATTCGGCAAGGCCATGACTCCAGGTTACGGGGTGCCCCCGACACGGCGCGCCGAAACTCGACCGGCCGTTGTGCAGGTCTCGTGCGGAATCGCCGTCGTCGATCGCGGGCTAGCATCGGAGCCATGGCAACGAAGTGGGAGTACGCGACGATCCCCCTCCTCATTCACAACACCAAGGCGATCCTCGATCAGTGGGGCTCGGACGGCTGGGAGCTCGTGCAGGTGGTCCCCGGACCCGACGGCACCGGTCTGGTCGCCTACCTGAAGCGACCAGCGGGCGGTGACGCATGAGTCACGAGCAGCGCCTCGCCGAGCTGGGCATCACGCTCCCCGAGGTAGCGGCCCCGGTCGCTGCGTACGTCCCGGCGGTGCAGACCGGACGCTACGTCTACACCTCCGGCCAGCTGCCCTTCACCGAGGGCGCTCTGCCGGCCACCGGCAAGGTCGGCGAGGGCGAGAACCTGATCTCCCCCGAAGACGCAGCGATCTACGCACGTACCTGCGCTCTCAACGCGCTCGCCGCCGTCCGGTCGGTCACGGGCTCGCTCGACGCGATCACGCGCATCGTGAAGGTCGTCGGATTCGTCGCGAGCGACCCGGCGTTCACCGGCCAGCCCGCGGTCATCAACGGCGCCAGCTCGGTGCTCGGCGAGATCTTCGGCGACGCGGGCGTGCACGCCCGCTCCGCCGTCGGCGTGGCGGTTCTTCCGCTGGACTCACCGGTCGAGGTAGAGCTCGTCGTCGAGCTCGCGTAGTGCCTACGCAGCGGCCTGGAACGGGCGTGATCGGACCCACTGAAGGATCCGGTTTCGTTCCGGGCCCTGCGTCGGCTATTCTGAGCAGGCTTCCGCGGAAAGGCTTCTTGCCTGTCCTGCGGTGGACTCCATCGGGGTGTGGCGCAGCTTGGTAGCGCGCTTCGTTCGGGACGAAGAGGTCGCAGGTTCAAATCCTGTCACCCCGACCATGGAAGAGGCCCTCTGGTCAGCAGAAATGCTGAGCTGGAGGGCCTTTTGCGTTGCTGTCGCCGGGCGCCCGTGCCCGCCTTCCCCTCCGGTGCGAGACTTAGGGCCATACCCAGCATGGGAGGCACCCGATGGATCCGTACGTCCTCGTAGGTGGCGGGCTGACGACCGCCCGTGCCGCTGAAGCGCTGCGCACCGGCGGTTATGACGGCGATCTGGTGGTGGTGACCACCGAACCGCACCACCCGTACGAGCGCCCGCCGCTGAGCAAGGACTATCTGCGCGGCGAGTCGGAGCGCGACGTCGTCTTCCCGCTCGACGAGAGCTGGTACCGCGAGCACGACGTCGTGGTTCGCACCGGCGAGACGGTGGTCGGGCTGGATCCGGCAGGCCACGTCCTCACGCTGTCCGACGGCGCCACGCTCGCCTACGCGAAGGCGCTGCTCGCCCCCGGCTCCGCGCCGCGAACCCTCGACCTGCCCGGCGGCGACCTCGCCGGCGTGCACTACCTGCGCACCATCGACGACTCCGACCGCATCTCCAGCAGGCTGCTCGAAGCGTCGCTGGAGGGCGTGGGCAGGATCGTGGTGATCGGTGACGGGTGGATCGGGCTGGAGGTGGCGGCGTCAGCCCGGTCGCTCGGGCTGGACGTCACGGTCGTGGGCGACGGCCCGCATCCGCTCGGCCGCGTGCTCGGGCCCGAGATGAGTGACTTCTACGCGGGCGTCCACACCGAGCACGAGGCCCGCCTGGTCCGCGACGCGTCGGTCCTGGCGATCCGTGGTACCGACGGTCGCGTCACAGGCGTCGACCTGGCGGACGGCACGCATCTCGGGGCCGACGTCGTGGTGATCGGCGTCGGTGCCACACCGAACGTAGGCCTCGCAGAGGCCGCGGGTCTGGATCTCCGGCCCGCCGCGCAGGGTGGCGGGATCGTCGTCGACGGAACCCTGGCGACGTCGGCCCCCGACGTCTTTGCCGGGGGCGACGTGGCCAGCGTCCCTTCCCCGCACTACGGACGTCCGCTCCGGGTGGAGCACTGGGCGGTCGCGCAGGAGACCGGCGCGCACGCCGGCCGCGCCATGCTCGGTGCCGCCGATCCGTACGACAAGCTGCCGTACTTCTACAGCGACCAGTACGACGTCGGCATGGAGTACACCGGCTGGGTGGACGTCCAGGCGGGATATGACGACGTGGTGGTCTCCGGCGACGCCGGCAAGCGAGAGTTCGTGGCGTTCTGGCGTGTCGACGGGCTGGTCGTGGCCGGCATGGCCGTGAACGTGTGGGAACAGATGGAGCGCGTGGAGGAACTGATCAGGTCTCGGAGGAAGGTGTCGACGGCGGAGCTGGAGGGCTTCGTAGGCTGACTGAGCCGGCACCCTCAGACCGTGCGTCTCAGACGGCGAACAGCAGACCTGCGCTGACCAGCATGACAACCGCGGTGGCGAAGTGGATCCCGAAGGCGACCGCCTTAGTACCACCGTGACGCAGCACGATCACGGTGTCGCCAAGCGGCGCCAACGTCACTGCGAGCATGAACCACGCCCCGGCGTGGGCGCCCGCGAAGAACAGGACCGCCAAGCCCGCGACACCGAAGGTGGCGTCCCGAATCCCCTTGATCTCGAGGTAGGCGCGGTCCTGGGTGGCGGGCACACCATAGCCAGCGGCGGCGCGGTATGGCCTGCGCAGGAAGCCCACCCCGATGTACACGATGAACAGGTTGAGGACCACGGCCAGGGCGTACGCAACGACGGTCATGCCATCTCCTTTCTAGCGCTGATAGGTTGCGTAGTCACGCTAGCAGGTCAGGGGCAGATCGGCTAGCAGCGCTAGGATCGGAGCATGACGATTCAGACGCGCCGGGAGCGCGAGCGGGCGCAGCGTGAGCAGCAGATCGTCGCGGCAGCCCGCGAGCTGGCAGAGACGGAGGGCTGGGAGGCGGTAACGACCCGCCGGCTCGCCGCCGAGATCGAGTACAGCCAGCCCGTCCTGTACAGCCACTTCAAGGGCAAGACCGCCATCATGACGGCGGTCGCCGTTCAGGGCTTCGAGGAGCTGGCCGACGAGGTGCGCGTCGCACGAATCGCTGCCCACGGAACCCGCGAAGCTGTCGCCGCGGTCGCAACCGCCTACACGGGTTTCGCCCGAAAGCGCCCCGCGCTCTACGACGCGATGTTCACCCATGCGGTCGACTTGCCGTTTGCGAGACCCGACACCCCCGTCCATCTGCGCAACGGGTTCGACGAGATTCTGCAGGCTGTCCAGCCCTTGGCCGCGGACGACGACCCCGGCATCCTCGCCGAAACCTTCTGGGCGAGCCTGCACGGCCTGGCCATGCTCGAGCGCAGCGGCCGCCTCCCTGCCGACCTGCACGGTGCCCGGTTGGATCTACTGATCAGCCGCTTCGCACCGGCAGCCACCTGACTGAACCTGCGGCGTCAGCCGCGAGACTGCGACGAACTGGCCGACGGCCGTATGTCGCTCAACGACGAACGCGCTCCCTCGTGCCGTGGGCCGTGCTGACCAGCGTTCAGGCCTCGCACGCCTCCTGGAGAGCCGTACCGAGGCGGTCGCTGCTATACCGCCCACGTAGAGCACCCCCCGGTGGGATGACGACGGCGCTCTGGGTGCCGTCGGGAACGCCACCGTCTGCCGGGCGGGCGGCAAACATGATGTCGTCACGCTGCTCATCGGGCACGGGCTGGAGCCGGTGGACGTCCAGGTCCGTGCTGATCACCGTGACCGGCCAGGACGAAGGGTTTCTCACGGTTTGCCCCACAACCACGTCGTCGTCGGTGCCGAATATCGTCCCGTAGTCCGCAGGGGAAGACAGTCCAGGAGCTGCATGCCGAGGGAGCAGGCGGACGAGCCCGTCTCGATCCCGCCCGAGGCGGGCGATGCCTTGCCGCGCGCCGAGGTCCACGAACAGCGCCACGATGAGTGTGACGGGATCCAGCTGCTACCACGCCGGCGCGGTGCCCCTGTCTCCGCTGCTTCGGCCGGGTCCACCGCTTCGACGCTGGTCATGCGCTGAGAGTAGAACCTAGGTGCTGCCGCCGCCCGCAAAGGGCTGATGAGTGAGACTCCATAGGAGCCGTGCGAACGCAAGCGTAGAACGTCTGCTATCGCGAGCATAGAAGCCCTGCTAACACCAGCGTAGAGTGCCTGCTAACGGCAGCGTAGAGGCGTGATCGAATATCAGCGGCGGCTCCTGGACAACCCGTTGAGGCTCGAGGAGTGGTACCGCTGTCCTTGCTCGGTCACTGATCCAGCCACACACCGAGCGCTCCGCTGGCCGAGCTTGTCGAGACCAGGTCTTGACAAGCTCGACCAGCGGAGGCACAAGCCCGACCAGCGAGAGGTCCGATCAGCGGAGCGTCAGCCCCGACGCTCCCGGACGGCCTTGGCCAGGTCACGAAGAAGGTCCTCCGTGGTGTCCCAGTCCATGCACTTGTCGGTGACCGACTGGCCGTAGACCAGCTCGGACAGCGGAGCAGGCTTCTGTGCGCCGGCCTCGATGAAGCTCTCCATCATGAGGCCCGTGATGCCGCGCTCGCCGTCCGCGATGCGGTTCGCGATCTCGTGAACGACCCCGGCCTGGCGCACGTGGTCCTTGCCCGAGTTGCCGTGGCTCGCGTCCACGATCACGCCGTTCTCGACGGAGCCGCCCAGACCGGAGGACCGCGCCACGCGCAGCGCGGCCGCGACGTCCTCGGAAGAGTAGTTGGGGCCCGAACGCCCGCCGCGCAGGATCACGTGGCAGTCCGGGTTGCCGGTCGTCTCGACCGCTGCGGCACGCCCTTCGCCGTCGGCCCCGAAGAAGGTGTGCTCGCTCGCGGCGGTGACGCAGCCGTCCACGGCGATCTGCACGTCGCCGTCAGTCGCGTTCTTGAACCCGACGGGCATCGAGAGGCCCGAGGCGAGCTGCCGGTGCACCTGCGACTCCACGTTGCGGGCGCCGATCGCGCCCCAGGTCACGGCGTCGGCGATGTACTGAGGGCTGGTCGGCTCGAGGAACTCGGCCCCGGCGGGCACACCGGCGTCCAGCACACCGAGGAGCACCTCGCGGGCGAGGTTCAGGCCGTGCCGCACGTCGTGCGATCCGTCCAGGTGCGGGTCGTTGATGAGGCCCTTCCATCCGACCGTGGTCCGCGGCTTCTCGAAGTACACCCGCATGACGACGACCAGGTCGTCCGACAGCTCACGCCGGAGCGTGGCGAGCCGGGCGGCGTAGTCGAGCGCGGCGGCCGGGTCGTGCACCGAGCACGGCCCGACGATCGTCAGCAGCCGGTCGTCGTCGCCGGCCAGGACGTCGCGCACCTCGCGGCGGGACGTCGTGACGAGGTCGCTGCGGGCGGTGCCGAGCGGCATCGACTCCAGCAGGCTGTTCGGCGCTGGGAGCGGGTCGAGAGCGCGAATGCGCAGGTCGGAGGTGCGGGTACCGAGGTCGGATGTCTCGGTGCTGGGTTCCGCAGGCGTGATGCTCATCGGGATCGGGGCTCCTGGTAGGCGGGTCTGGTTCGAGGAACCGGACGGCCCGCCACCGACTCCTGGTCCGGAGCGGCCCGTCTGGCAAAGACGAAGGGCCTGGACGCGATCGGCGTCCGAGGCCCTGGCTCCGGGTGGAAAGTTGGTCAGGCGTGCGCCCGCCGAGCTCCACCAGGAGCCGACGTAAAGCGCCAATACCAACGGATGTCCACGGCCAAAACGGTAGCCCGACCCCAGCGGGCTGTCCACCGAGTTCCAGGATGCGGTCCATCACAGTCGGGTGTGGCCGCCCTGCCCTGTGCCTGCCGACCCCGCCCGACCCAACCACCGCCCGCGCGGCCCGCCTACCGGGCGTAGCGCTCCACGAATGCCCGCAGGATTCGCATCGGCTCGGCGACGGTCACCGCGATGACCCGCTCGCGCACCAGCTCGGCCTCCTCGCGGGGAAAGTAGCCGTAGTCGCGGTAGACGACGATCCGCTGCTGCATCCCCGCGACGTCCAGCTCCGGGTGGAACTGCGTGGCGTACAGGTTCTGCTTGATCCGGAACATCTGGACCGGGCAGTCGGCCGACGACGCGAGCAGCACCGCATGGTCCGGCAGCTTGCGCACTGCCTCCTTGTGGCCCACGTACGCAGGGAACGTCGGCAGCACCCCCGCGAGCAGCGGGTCCGACGCCGCGTCCGGTGTCAGCTCCACGACGACCGGGCCCACCGGCTCCCCGTACGTCCCGTCGATCACCGCACCCTGGTGGGCACCCAGCGTGCCGACGCCGTAGCAGGCGCCGAGGAACGGGAAGTCGCGGGCGACCAGCTCGTCGAGCAGCGCGGCGAGCTCCGCCTCGACGCGGAGCTGCACCGGGCCCTTCTTCTCCGCGGGGTCCGAGGAGTTGAACGGCCCGCCGCCGACGAGCACACCCGAGTAGTCGTCGAGGTTCACCGGCGGCAAGGGGTCCCGCTCGAGGCGCACCCGGTGCAGCTGGTCCGGTTCGAGCCCGCCGTACTGGCAGAACGCCGCGTACTCGCCGTCCGCGGCGATGTCTTCTCCGCGCGTCGCCAGCAGCAGGAACGGCTTCATGACAAGAGAGTAGGGGAGATCAGCGCGTCTCGGAACGTCGAGCCCACCACGTCGCCAGACCGGCCCCGGACAGGTTGTGCCACACGGAGAACAGCGCGGCCGGCAGCGCGGCGGCAGGCGTGAAGTGGCTGGCCGCGAGGCTCGCGGCGAGACCGGAGTTCTGCATGCCCACCTCGACGCTCACCGCGCGGCGAGCCGCCCGGTCCAGCCCTGCCACCCTCGCGGCGCCGTACCCGAGCAGGAGCCCGAGCAGGTTGTGCGTGATGACGGCGAGCGCCAGCAGCAGCCCGGTCGAGAGCACGGTCTCGGCGTTGGCGGCCACCACCCCGAGCACCACCACGACGATGCCGCCCACGGAGACCAGTGGCAGGTACGGCAGCAGCTTCTCGACGAACTTCCCGGCGACGGCACGCACCACCAGGCCTGCGAGCACCGGGACGAGCACCACCTGGACGATCGAGCCGAACAGGTCCATGAACCCGACGTCGAGGGTCTCGTCGGCGAGCCACAGGATGAGCACAGGGGTGAGGAACGGCGCGAGCACGGTGGAGATGGCGGTCATCGTCACGGACAGTGCGGTGTCACCCTTGCCGAGGTACACGATGACGTTGGAGGCCGTGCCACCCGGTGCCGACCCGACGAGGATCATGCCGAGCAGCGCCATGCCGGTGAGGCCGTAGACGCCGCTGACGCCCCACGCGAGCAGCGGCATGATCAGGAACTGCGCGGCGACCCCGATCAGCACCGCCAACGGCCGCTTGGCGACGAGGGCGAAGTCGCTGCCCCGCAGGGTCAGGCCCATGCCGAACATGATGATCCCGAGGAACAGCGGGATGTGTGCGGCGAGCGGTGCGAGCTGGGCCGGCGCGAGCAGGCCCGCCACTCCGCCCAGCAGCACAAGTACGGCGAACCAGCGTCCGGCCAGCTCTGCGATCTTCCGCAACGTTCCCATGTGTTCCTCTCCCGGGTGTCGGCCTCGACATCGGCCGGGTCACGATAGACCCGGCCCGGCCGAGGCCTGGGCCGGGTCCCGTCAGGTGGTCACTCCCAGCGGAAGAGCTTCATGTCCTGGGAGCTCCTTCGTCGGTGAGGCCGGTCGGACCCGGTGGGTCGGCACGGCTCAGGCTCGGCACGGCTCAGGCAGAGCGCACGGGAACGGCCCGCAGGAGGGCGTAGAGCGCGACCGCGGCCAGGGCGACCGCGAGAGCTCCTCCGCCGACGCCGAGCAGAGTGGTCATGAGGCCCTCGGACATGGGCACTACCGCGTGCTCGATGTCGGGCCTGAGCTCGACGTTGGCGAGCGTCCCCACCACACCGGTCCGGGTCGCGAGGTCGACGAGCACGGCAGGAATCCCGAGCGGGACGATCAGGAGCGTGCCCCAGGCCCCTGCACGCAGGAAGCCGGCCCCGATGCACGCGCCGTACAGGATGTACGTGGTGATCACGAAGGCCTCGGCGACCGCGGTGCCGAGCACCTCGACGGGCGATTCGAACGGGAGCCCTCCGAGGCGGTTCCAGGTCATCCCGAGCGACTCGCTCAGCAGACGCTCGCCCAGCAGGGCGAGGGTGGTCACGACGCCGAAGCCTGCACCGACGACGAGGGCACCGCGAACCACACCCCCGAACAGGGACCGCCGGCTGCCCCCGGCGGCCAGGTGGAGCACCAGGAGCGCGATCGGAACGACGGTGCCGAGCCAGATCATCGTCCAGCGGGCGGCGCCGAGCGTGGTGTCGAGCGCACTGATCGCCAGGTCCCCGCCCGTCACGGCGTGACCGACGCTGATCCCGACGGCGTACAGCGCATAGACGGCCCAGAACCAGATCCCGACGACGGCACCGGTCCTGCTGAGCTTCCTACCGACGGCGGCGACGCCGCGCCGGTAGGCGGCCCGGTCGAGCTCGATGCGGCTCATCGTGGTCTCCTCGATGGTCGGTGTTGTCATCGTCATCCCCCTCAGACCTGTGGCCGCAGCTGGACCGAGCGCAGCGGCAGGCTGAACAGCCAGGCCGCCAGCGCGATCGCGACCAGGCCGCCGGCCACGCTCAGCAGGACGCCCGGGCCGCCGCCGAGCAGGACCTCCGGGCCGGCGACAAGGGTCGTGACCCCGGTGTGCGTCGCCAGGTCGACCAGCGCCGCCGGGACGAGCGCGGCGACGATGTACGCAGTACCCCGCACCATGCCGAGGCGGTGGTAGCCCGCCGAGATCGCGGCGCCCACCAGGTAGTACGTGGCGACGACGAACGATTCGGTCAGCATCGTCAGCGCGATGCCCGCCCAGCCGTCCACCGGCAGCCCGTAGGTACGCGACCAGCTCTGGTCCAGCGCCCCGAACAACGCGCGTTCACCGACCAGGTAGATCGCGGTCACCGGGCCGAACATCGCGCCGCTGACGAGTGCGCCCCGGACGGTCCCCGTCGCGAGCGCCCCGCGTGTGCCGCCGGCTGCGACGTGGAGTCGCAGATACGCGGAGGGGACGATCATCCCCAGCACCATCATGAACCAGCGGGACGGCCCGCCCAGCTGGGCGTCGAGGATGCCTACGTCGAGGCCCGAGCCGAACCACGTCATGCCGACGATGATCGCGGCGGCCACTGCCACGAAGATCGCCCAGTACAGCCCGCCGACCGTGCGCACGATGCGGATCGTGACACCGGCCGCCCGCCGTGCGGCGCGCCGCTCGGCCTCACGGACCAGCACGTCCCTGCCTGCACCGACGGCGACCCGGGCCGTCGCGACGCTCATGAGGGCACGCCCCGTGGATCGGTGAGGCGGACGAACAGGTCCTGGACCGGCACGGCCCCTACCTCGACCCCCGCCGCACTGGCGGCCGCCAGCTCGTCGTCGTCGAGCGCCCCCTCCAGCGTGACCTGCACGGTCGCGCCGAGCTGCTGGCGGTGCAGCACGCGGCGACCCTCCGCGAGCCGCCCGACGGCGTCCTTGGCGCCCGTGAGACTGAACCCGCGCGCCCGCATCTGGTCCGCGGACTCCGCCAGGAGCACGCGCCCGCCGTCGATGACCATGACGTCCTCGAACAGCCGCTCGACCTCCTCGACCAGGTGGCTCGAGAGCAGGATGGTGCGCGGGTGCGCCGCGTAGTCGGCGAGAAGCTCGTCGTAGAACGCGTACCGGGTCGGGGCGTCCATGCCGAGGTAGACCTCGTCGAAGATCGTGAGCGGTGCGCGCGTGGCCAGGCCGATGGTGGCCCCGACCGCCGACCGCTTCCCGCGCGACAGGGCGGACGGCTTCTTGCGGAGATCGACCTCGAACACGTCGAGCAGGCGTTCCGCCGTCTCGGCGCTCCAGTCCGGCCGCATGTCGGCGTAGTACTTCAGCGAGGTCGAGACCTTGTCGTCGTTGATCAGGTCGCCGCTCTCCCGCACGAGCTGCGTACCCGAGGTGATCCACGAGTTCTCCCACGGGTCTTCTTCCGCGCCCTCCGGCCCGACGACGACGGTGCCGCCCGTCGGACGGGTGAACGCCGCCAGCAGCGAGAGCATCGTGGTCTTGCCCGCACCGTTGCGGCCGAGCACCCCCGTGATGGTCCCCGGCCGGATCGTGACCGTCGCGCCGTCGAGCGCGGTGCTGGCCTCGTCCTTGACCACGGTGCCGTTCGCCAGCATCCTGCGGTTCTTGCCGAACTGGACGACGACGTCGTCCAGCCGGGCGCCGAAAGGTGCGGTCGACGTCATGACTCCTCCTTGGTGTGCGGGTCGCTGGTTCGCTCGCCCTCGGCGCCGAGGACGTAGGCGACTATCTCGTCGGTGGTGATCCCGAGGATGTCCGCCTGCTGCAGGACCGGAGCCAGGACGTCCTCGAAGTAGTGCTTCCGGTGGTCGGCGAGCAGCGCCTGACGGGCACCGGGCGCTACGAACATGCCGACGCCGCGGCGCTTGTAGAGGACGCCCTCGTCGACCAGCCCGGAGAACGCCTTGGCCGCCGTCGCGGGGTTGATCCGGAAAGTGGTCGCGAACTGGGTGGTGGACATCACCTGCTCCTCCTCGCCGAGCTCGCCGGCGAGCACCTGGGCGCGGATCCAGGTTGCGATCTGCACATAGATGGGCTCGGGTCCGTCGAACATGTCTCGTCCTGACGTTCAGTGGTTCGTTGCTTGACTAATGAACCATAGAACTTGCTCCGGACGCAAGTCCTTTCGGGTACGACAGAGGGGCGGGGCCGCGTGCGTGCGCACGCTGCCCCGCCCCTCCTGGCGGTGATCGCCGACCGGGTTACGTGTCGGCGGGCTCCGCTGCGTCGAGCGTGTGCAGCTCGGCCAGGTCGGCCGCGATCAGCTCGGCGATCTGGATGGCGTTCAGCGCTGCCCCCTTGCGGAGGTTGTCGTTGCTGACGAACAGGACCAGGCCGCGACCGTCCGGCACCGACTGGTCCGTGCGGATGCGCCCCACCAGGGACGGGTCGATGCCGGCCGCCGCGAGCGGCGTCGGGACGTCGGCCAGCTGGACGCCGGGAGCGTCGGCCAGCAGCTTGCGGGCCTCGTCCGGGGTGATCGCCCGCTCGAACTCCGCGTGGATCGACAGCGAGTGACCGGTGAACACCGGCACGCGCACGCAGGTGCCGGCAACGGCCAGGTCGGGCAGGCCGAGGATCTTGCGGGACTCGTTGCGGAGCTTCTGCTCCTCGTCGGTCTCGCCCGAGCCGTCGTCGACCAGGTTGCCGGCCAGCGGGAGCACGTTGAAGGCGATGGGCGCGACGTACGCCTTGGGATCGGGCAGGTCCACGGACCTGCCGTCGTGCACAAGACCTTCGAGGTCCTGCCCTGCGCCGGAGCGCACCTGGCCGGCCAGCTCGTCCACCCCGGCCAGCCCGGAACCGGACACTGCCTGGTAGGTCGCGACGCGCAGCCGCTCCAGCCCTGCCGCCTTCGCCAGCGGCGAGAGCACCGGCATCGCGGCCATCGTGGTGCAGTTCGGGTTGGCGACGATGCCCTTGACCGCCTCCTCGACGGCCTCAGGGTTCACCTCGGAGACGACGAGCGGGACCTCGGGGTCGAGCCGCCAGGCCGACGAGTTGTCGACGACGACCGCGCCCGCCTCGGCAAACCGTGGCGCGTGCTCGCGCGACGTGCCACCACCCGCGGAGAAGAGGGCGATGTCGATGTCGGCGAGATCATCGGTGGCGGTCGCCGCGACGTCCTCCACCGGGACGTCCACCCCGGCGAACGGGAGCGTGGTGCCCGCTGAACGGGCCGACGCGAAGAACCGCACCGACGCAACGGGGAAGTCCCGCTCCTCCAGCAGGCGGCGCAGCACGGCACCCACCTGACCGGTAGCGCCGACGACGGCGACGTGCACGCCCTGATCAGAGATCTCGGCCATGTCAGAGCCCCGTTCCCGCGTAGACGACAGCCTCACCGTCGGTGCCGTCGAGCCCGAAGGCGGTGTGCACGGCGCGCACCGCGTCGTCCAACGAGTCCGCGCGCGTCACCACCGAGATCCGGATCTCCGAGGTGGAGATCATCTCGATGTTGATCCCCGCGTCCCGCAGCGCGGCGAAGAGCCGGGCCGAGACGCCCGGGTGCGACTTCATACCGGCGCCGACCAGCGACAGCTTGCCGATCTGGTCGTCGAACTGGAGCGAGTGGAAGCCGAGCTCCGTCTGCACAGCGGTGAGGGCGGCCATGACAGCAGGCCCGTCGGAGCCCGGCAGCGTGAAGGAGATGTCGGTCAGGCCGGTGGACGCCCCCGACACGTTCTGCACGATCATGTCGATGTTCGCACCGGTCCGGGCCACGACCTCGAAGATGCGCGAGGCAGAGCCCGGCACGTCCGGGACATCCACGACGGTGATCTTGGACTCGGAACGGTCGTGCGCCACACCGGAGATGATCGCGGCTTCCATGGTGCTCTCCTTCAACTTCTGGGGCTTCATTTCCTTGGAGCTCACGCGCGTGCCCTCGTGGGCGCTGAACGAGCTGCGCACGTGCATCGGCACGTTGTACCGGCGCGCGTACTCCACGCTGCGCAGCGCGAGCACCTTGGCACCACTCGCCGCGAGCTCGAGCATCTCCTCGTAGGAGGCCCACTCGATCTTCCGGGCGTTGGGCACGATGCGCGGGTCGGCGGTGAACACGCCGTCGACGTCCGTATAGATCTCGCAGACGTCGGCGTCCAGACCGGCCGCGAGCGCTACCGCCGTCGTGTCGGAGCCGCCGCGACCGAGGGTGGTGACGTCGTTCGTCTTCTTGGTGACGCCCTGGAAGCCGGCCACGATGGCGACCTGGCCCTTGTTCAGGGTCTCGCGGATGCGATGCGGTACGACGTCGACGATCCGCGCCCTGCCGTGCACCGCGTCGGTGATGAGACCGGCTTGCTGGCCCGTGTAGGACTTGGCCCGCACACCGAGGTTGTTGATCGCCATCGCCAGGAGCGACATGGAGATGCGCTCGCCCGCGGTGAGGAGGATGTCGAGCTCCCTCTTGGGCGGGAGCGGGGTGATCTGCTGCGCGAGGTCGAGAAGCTCGTCGGTGGTGTCGCCCATGGCGCTCACCACCACGACCACGTCGTTGCCCGCTCTCTTCGCTTCGGCGATCCGCTTCGCGACGCGCTTCACGCTGCGTGCGTCCCCGAGCGAGGATCCGCCGTACTTCTGCACGACAAGTGCCATGCGCCTGCCTTCCGTTGCCGGCCTCCGTCTGTCTCAACGGCCCGCCGGGTGGTTGGGTTTGCGGGTCGATGGTACGTGCATGGCGATCCCAGGGGTAGTGCGTCCCACGTCGTGGGCTCAGAGGAAGACGTCCCAGCCCAGGCGGGCGATCAGGGCACCGACCACGACGACGAACACCACGCGGACGAACCTCGAGCCCTTGGCCACCGCCATCCGGGCGCCGATGTAGGCACCGATGAGGTTGGCAACACCCAGCCCGAGGCCGAGGCTCCAGATGACGGCGCCGCTCGGCACGAAGAAGATCAGGGCGCCCGCGTTGGTCGCGAAGTTCACGATCTTCGCGATGGCCGACGCCGGGAGGAACGAGTACCCGAGGGCACTGACGAGGCTGATGACCAGGAACGTGCCAGTACCCGGGCCGAGGAGCCCGTCGTACGCGCCGATGAGCAGGCCGATCAGGGCGGCGATCCGCTTGTGCCCGTTGCCGACCCAGCGCAGGTCGTCGTGCTGGCCGACGTTCGGCTTGAGCAGCGTCCAGGCCAGCACGCCGACGAGCACCACGAGGATGATCGGCTTGAAGAGCTGCTCCGGGATGTGGGAGGCGCCGATCGCGCCGCCGAACGCACCGGCCAGTGCGGCGAGGGCCATCGGGCCGGCGGTGTGCAGGTCGGGCTGAACCCGCCGGTAGAAGGTGATGGCACTGGTGGAGGTGCCCATGATGCTGCCGAGCTTGTTGGTCGCAAGGGCCTGCACCGGGCTGATCCCCGGCACGAGCAGCAGGGCGGGCAGCTGGATCAGGCCGCCACCGCCCACGACGGCGTCGACCCACCCGGCGGCGAGGCCGGCGAGCAGGAGGAGGACGATGGTGAGCAGATCGAGTTCGGGCACGGACGTATTGTGCGCGATCCGCGCCGTTCGGCGGGTCCGGTCTCGGTCAGGCGGAGCCGGCGCTCACAGGCGCGTGCCGCGGCGGACGGTGACCGGGGAGCCGTCGGCGATGAACGCCGAGACCGGTTCGGCGGCGAGGCTCTCGACGAACTGCCGGCCGTACACCTGCTCGACGTCGCACTCGAGGGCGGGGTCGCGGGCCTGCCAGACGCGCCAGCTCGGGTGCTCGACGCGGTACTCGACCGAGCCACCGCCGCGCTGCGCGGCATATCCCCAGTAGTGCTCGGTGATGAACTCCTCCTGGGAGCCTTCGACGAGCGGCTGTGCGCTGCCCTCGGTGGTGGCCCGGACGTGGTGCCAGTCGCCGGCGTCGCGCCACGAGTACTCCACCACGCCGTCCGGGGTCTCGCGGTCGTCCCGCAGCCCGATCCGGTGCCGCATCGGTCGCGCCACGTACTTTTCGCCGTAGACGGCTCTGGCGACGGTGGCCAGTGCCCAGCGGGGCACGATCTCCTTGACGAAGACGACACCGCGCCGCCAGCCGTCGTCCGCGCGGCGGCGCACGTAGAACCGCAGGTTGATCTCGTCGAAGTCGCGGTGGAACGGGACAGGGACGCCGAGCACGCGAGTGTCGAGGAACTGGAACCCGACGACGCTCACGACGTGCCGGCCGGACCAGGTGTCGAGCTCGACACCGCGCGGGACGAGCGGCCGCAGGATCGCGGGATCGATCTCGTAGCTGAGCATCACCAACCGGCGCCACTGTGCCGAGAGGAACTTCCCGGTCCGCGCCTCGGAACCTGTCACGCCGGGGAACGTACCAGCCCTCGACACGCGTGTCGGTGCCGACCCGTAGGCTGACCTCTTGTGTACGAAGGCGCGGTCCAAGACCTGATCGACGAGCTCGGCCGGCTTCCCGGCGTCGGGCCCAAGAGCGCGCAACGCATCGCGTTCCACCTGCTCGCGAGCGACAACGACGAGGTAAAGCGGCTGGTCCATGCGCTCACCGAGGTGAAGCTGCGCGTCCAGTTCTGTGCGCTCTGCGGCAACGTCGCCGAGGCGGAGCGCTGCCGCGTGTGCCTCGACCCGCGGCGCAGCGACGATGTGATCTGCGTCGTGGAGGAGCCGAAGGACGTGGTCGCCATCGAGCGCACCCGTGAGTTCCGCGGCCGCTACCACGTGCTCGGCGGAGCCATCAATCCCATCGAGAACGTCGGCCCGGACGACCTGCGCATCAGCGAGCTCCTGGCCCGGCTGGCCGACGGGACGGTGCAGGAGGTCATCCTCGCCACCGACCCCAACGTCGAGGGAGAGGCCACGGCGACCTATCTTTCCCGACTGATGGCTCACATGGGTATCACTGTCTCGCGGCTGGCCTCGGGTCTCCCCGTGGGTGGAGACTTGGAGTACGCGGACGAGGTGACGCTCGGCCGCGCGTTCGAAGGCCGCCGTGTCATCGGCAACGACAAGTAGGTGGGATCACGATGAGTGAGATAACCCCCGGGTCGGACCTCAGCGAGGTCGCAGACCAGGTGTCCACACAGGCACGGACGTTCCTGTCGACGGTGACCCAGGTGGCGTCCGGGGGTATGCCGGGAGCTGAGCTCTCGCTGCTCGTCCTCGCGTCGTCCGACCTGCTGGCCGCGGGAGCGCGCCTCGCCGCGATCGTGGATGTCGTGCCAAAGGAACGCTACGAGCCCGACGCCGGCCCGGACACCGACCTCGACCCGCTGCGCGAGGCCCTGTCCAAGATGTTCGACGGGTTCGACGACTACACCGAGGTGGTGGACCCGGTGCTGAGCGACGACGTCGGTCAGGCGTCCCTGTCCGGTGACCTCGCGTGCGTCGCCGAGGCGCTGGCCAAGGGCCTGCAGCACTTCGACACCGGCCACGAGCTCGAGGCCCTGTGGTGGTGGCAGTTCTCCTACTTCTCGCTGTGGGGCGAGCGCGCGGCGTCCGCACTACGGGTGCTGCAGGGGCTGCTGGCGCACGTGCGCCTCGACGTGGAGGACGACGTAGCCGCCGAGGCGGAGTACGACGCTCTGCACTCCTGAGGACTGACGTCGCACGTTGGCCCGAGCACACCTACGTTAGGCACATGGCTACCACCATGCCCCCGTGGCTGAAGACGGTTTTCGGCGCACCGAATGCCCTGTACCGGCACGGGATGGGAGGGATGCTCGGCAAGCGGTTCCTCCAGCTCACGCACGTAGGCCGCCGGACAGGGGTCGAGCACACCGTCGTGCTGGAGGTGCTCCGCTACGACCGGAGCAACGGCGAGGCCGTGGTGGTCTGTGGGTTCGGGGAGAGCGCCCAGTGGCTCCTGAACATCGGCGCGAACGGGGATGCCAGGGTCAGCTTCGGGCGTACCCCACACCGTGCGGAGGTCCGTCTGCTCGATACCGACGAGGCGGTCGACGTGCTGCGCCACTACGAGCGACGCTACGGCATCCTCCAACCGGTGCTGCGCAAGCTGCTCAGCAAGCTCGCCGGGTTCGACTACCGCGGCACGGAAGAGGACCGCCGTCTGCTGGTCGAGAAGCTGCCGCTGATGGCCTTCCGCCCGGCCTGACTGCCCGCTGCCGAGGTCAGGTCCGGCGCACCCTGCCCCGGACGTCCAGCAGGCCGCGCTCGCCGAAGGCGACGTTCCGGTCGATCGTCACGGCCACCTCCTCGCGGGAGAACCGCAGCTCCAGGCGCCACTCGAACGGGGTGCCGAGAAACATTATCCGGCCGCGCAGCGTCGACTCGTCGGTCCAGGCGGCGGCGGTCGCGACGTCGGCCGGTGCGCCACGGAGCGAACAGGTTCCTGGGCTCCACTCGCCGTGTCCGAACCGCGCGAAGTGGTCAAGCCCACCGATCGTGAAGGCCACCTCGGTCCGGCCGTACGCGTCGCGGCCCAGCCTGAGCGCACTGACGTCACGCGGGTTCGGCTCGAGCTCGTAGGTCACGCCCCGCAGCGACTGCTCGATCGGCGACGACGGGGCCCCGTCCGGGGTGGCCAGTGCGAGCCCGGACGGGACCACGGTGTCCGGCCCGGCGAGGGGCACCTCCTCGGCGGCCGACCGACCGGCCCAGGCGTCGTCGGGCAGGAGCGTGTCCCACACCGCGTCGAGGACCGACTGCAGGTCCGACAGGCCCGACGTCATGGTGATGACCAGGTCCTTATCCGGCCAGACGAGGATGTACTGCCCGAACGCACCGTCGGCCCGGTAGGCACCGTGCCGGCACTGCCAGAACTGGTAGCCGTAGCCCTGGTTCCACTCGGGCCATTCGTGGGGGCCGCTCGGGACCTGCTTCGACGTCGCCGCCGCTACCCACTCGGCCGGGACGAGCTGCTGCCCCTCCCACACCCCACCCTGCAGGCAGAGCTGTCCGAACGCCGCCATCTCCTCCGTGGTGATCGACAGCCCGAACCCGCCGGTGTCGATGCCGTCCGGGTCCTGCTCCCACGCGGCGTGCGTGATGCCGAGCGGCACCAGCAGACGCGGCGTCAGGTAGTCGAGCAGCCGCTCCCCCGTGAGCCGGTGCAGGATCGCCGACAGCAGGTAGGTCGCACCCGTGTTGTACAGGAAGTGCGTGCCCGGCTCGTGCTCCACGGGCTGCGCCAGGATCGCACGGGCCCAGCGGGAGCCCGGCAGGGAGATCGTGCGGCCGATGCCCTCCATGGTCGAGGCGCTGTGGCCCGTCGTCATGGTCAGCAGGTCCCGCACCCGCATCGCTCGCAGGAACTCGCCCGGGTCGGCAGGGGCGTCGTCCGGCAGGAGGTCGAGCACGTGATCGTCCACGGTGAGGAGCCCTTCGTGGACCGCCATCCCGACTGCCGTCGCCGTGAAACTCTTGCTCACCGAGAACATCGTGTGCGGGCGGTCGGCGGTGTGCGGATGCCACCAGCTCTCGGCGATCACGCGGCCGTGCCGCAGCACCAGCAGGCTGTGCACGTCCTCGAGGCGATCCAGGTGGTCGACGAGTCCCCGCACCGCTGCGGGGTCGACCCCCTCGGCCTGTGGGGTGGAGCGGGGCAGGATCCGCGACATGCTCCAGACACGTCCTCTCGCTCGGCGACGGGACATTGTTCCGCACCCCGCCCGACGGCGAGAGCTTGGCCCGCCATGCGGTCAGGACGGCACGCCGACCAGACGTCGGAACGCGTCCTCGGCAAGCGCCCAGGCTCGGGCACGGGACTCGTCCGCTTCCGGCGTCCTCGGCTCCGGCAGGTCCGCCTCGGCGCGGCACAGCTCCGCCTCGACGAACGCCAGGAGGATGTCGGGCACCACCAGCGCGCCCATCTCACGCGTACGCGACTTGTGACCGATCAGCTCGTCGACGGCCATCCTGACGTCCTCGGGCACCGCGGCCTCGGCCACGAGCGTCGGCAGGTCCATCGGGGGAAGCGTCGAGTCGTCCCGCACGCGCATCCAGCGCAGCGTGACCGCCGGACGCAGCGCGTAGAAGAACTTCTTCGCCACACCGCTCGTGGCGAGCAGGGCCAGGTTGTTCCTGGCCACGTGCACGTAGTGCCTCGTCAGCGCGTGCCGGTCCACCACGTCGTCGGCGAGCGCCACCAGCTCGTCGCGAAGGACGGCGTCACCGCGGTACACGATCGGCGAGCGCAGCCACTCTCCCACCGTGGCGTTTCCCTTGACCATCAGCCCGAACGCCTTGCGCACGTCCCAGCCGTTGAGGTCGAAGACTCTGTCCAGCGGCGTCTCGATCACGTCACGCCGCGGGCGCAGGCCCAGGTAGTCCGCCACGGGGCGCGCGTACAGGAAGCGGCAGTCGTAGTCCGAGTCCGGCGACGGGAATCCCCACGCTCGGCTTCCGCTCTCGATGGCCCACACGATGCTGACGCCCTGCTCCTCCTCGACACGGTCCAGGCGCGCGTCGATGGCACGGACGACGTCCGGGTCCATCGAGTCGGGGATGTTGCGCATCCACGGAAGGTAGCGGCTGGACGACGGCAGTGTCGCGGTCTTTCCGTGGCCGGCGCTGGGCTCCACCCAGGCGGCGAAGGGGTTCCCCTCCTGGTGTCCGCTCCTGGTGTCCGCGTCAGAGCAGCAGCTCTCCCGCCACCTGGTCGAACACGATGTTCCCTGTCTTGCGGAAACCGCAGCGCAGATAGAACTCCTCGGGCCCGTCCGGCCCCGGGACCCAGAGAACGGTGATGCGGTCGAGCCCGCGCCGCCTGGCCTCAGCGGCTACCTGCTCGACGGCGAACCGGCCGACCCCGCGCATGCGCGCTGCACGGGCCACGTTGAGGCGCCAGATCCCGGCTCGGAACTCCGCGATCTGCTCGTCCGGGCTCCAGTTCGCCATGACGAAACCGACCACCTCGTCGCCGTCGAGGACCACTCTGGGCCATGCGGTGGGATTGACGTAGGCCTCGGCGACCGACCATGCGACCGGTGACACCGGTTCCACGTCGTCTGCCTGAGGGGGCAGCCGGAGCGCCGCCGGAAGATTGTCTACGGTGAGCTCCGCGAGCTGCAGGTCTGCCATACCCCAACACTTCCACGAGCCACTGACACTGCGGGACCGACCGGCGCCCCTGCCGGGACCTATGGCCGCGCCCGCTCCGGACCCTGACTCGTACGGACTTGCGCCGCCTGCTCCCGCATGGTCGCGGTGGTCAGACTCACCCAGCGCGCAACGACCGTCAGCTCGTCGACGGAGAACTGCTCAGTCACCCCGGCCATGGCCACCTGCATCTCCACCAGAGCCTTCTGCACCTGCGGTGACGCGGGGGCCGTCGCCTCGATCACGAGCTGCCGCCGGTCCGTCTCGTGCCGCGCCCGTCGGGCGTAGCCCGCGCGCTCCAGCCTGTCCACGAGTCCGGTCACGGCGCCGGCGGTGAGCCCCGTCCGGTCGGCAAGCTCCCGCGCGGACATCGGCCCGTCGCGGCGGATCACACCGAGAGCCTTGTGGTCCGCCGCCGAAAGTCCCATCAAGGCGCCGAGCGCCTCGTGGAACATCACGACGGCGTCGCTCAGCTCTGTGCCGAGCCGGGCTCCGGCAGCAGCAGCGTCGGTGTCCGGCGCCGCAGCGGGAGGAGGTGTTGACATTCCTCCATTGTGCACCGCACCATACTGTTTAGTTCACCGAACTGTTTAGTCGACTAAACGGAGGATCGGATGCCGACCCGCACCGCGACCGCACGGCCAGGCGCCTGGGCCGAGGCTGTCGAGATACTCGCCGCCGCCTGGCACTTCTTCGCCCGGAACTATCCGGTCGCCCTCGCGTTCGGTGCCCTCGCCTCGGTCCAGCGCTTCCTCTCCGTGAGCGGCACCGCGGACTGGGCCGGCGGCGTGGGCGGCGAACTGTTCACCGCGGCTGCCCGCTTCCTGTTCGTCGCGTGGCTCGCGCGGGCCCTGCTGCGCGATCGGTCGGTCGAGTGGGCCGAAGCCGGAGCACGATGGTCCGCATGGATGTCACGGCGCTGGGCCACGATCCTGGCCAGCACCGGACTCCTGATCGTCTTTTTGATCGTCTTCAAGGCGATCCCGGACGCCCTGGCCGGCCGGGTGGGCGGTATCGACGAGTCCACCTGGATGTCATGGGAGCTCGCGATCAAGAACGTCACGGTCATCCCGTTCACGATGGTGTGGATGACGGTGCTGCTCGCCGCCCGGCCGCTCAGCCCCGAAGCCGCTCTCGAGCCTCCATCAGAGCGAAGCCCAGCAGGTTGAGGCCACGCCAGGCCGCCGGGTCCTCCGAGTTCTCGTTCTTGGCGCCCATCCCGATCCCCCAGATCCGGTCACGTGGACTGGCCTCTACGAGTACCCGCGAGCCGGTGCGCAGCAGGAACGTACGCATGTCCGGGTGCGCCGCAAACTTGTGCGTGCTGCCGCGGACCACGATCTCGAACCGCTCGCGCACCCAGCCGTCGTCGTCGAAGTCGCGGACGGTACGCCCGGCAGCCTTGGCGAGCGCCGGGTTCGCGGCGTCGATCGCCGCGCGCTCAGCGTCCGGGTCACCGAACAGCCGCGCCTTCTCCGCCATCATCCAGTGCTCCGCAGTGGCATAGCGCTCGCCCGCCACCTCGAAGGGCGCGGGAAACCACTGGCTCAGACAGCCCCTGCCGGCGGTCCCGTCCGGCTCGGGCCGGTGCCCCCAGAAGTGCAGGTACTTGACCGCAGCCCCACCCTCGATCAACGCCCGGAGCCCTTCCACGGAGCGGACGCGTGCGGGCTGAGACGTGACGTCGTCGGACATGTGACGGAGTGTGGCAGCAGCTACTGACACACCGGAATGTCAGTCCGCGACGACCTCGACCTCGTAGCCGTCCTCGTTCTCCAGGTAGGCGGCGTAGTGGTCGGGACCACCGGCGTGCGGATGCCGGTCGGGGAACAGGAGCGCCCAGCCGTGGTCGGGCGCCGCCGCGACGAGCTGGTCAACCTCGTCACGCGTACCGCCGTGGATGGCCAGGTGGTTGAGCCCGGGCGCACGGCGGTCGTGGACGTCTGCGGCGAGCGCCGGGCTCTGCTCGACGACGACGTAAGTGCCGTCGAGGATCCAGCTCACCCCGGCGTCCCAGCGCTGGTGCTCGGTGTAGCCGAGCGTGGTGAGGAGCCAGCCCCACGACCGCTCCGCTCGCTCGAGGGACGGGACCCACAGCTCGACGTGGTGCAGCCGGCCGCGACTCACGGAGCGGCCGCTGCGATGACCCGGGTGAGGCTGCGATGCAGCGCCTTGAGCTCCTCGGCGGACATGCCCAGCCGAGCCATGATCGCCGGCGGCACGAGCAGCGCCTGCTCGCGCAGCGCGCGACCTGGTTCCGTGAGCTCGACGGCGAGCGCCCGCTCGTCGCGCGGATCCCGACGTCGTGTCACGTAGCCAATCGCCTCGAGCCGCTTGAGCAGGGGCGACAGCGTGCCGGGATCGAGCTGCAGCAGCCCGCTGAGCTGCTTGACCGAGAGCGGCGACCCCTCCCAGAGCGCAAGCAGGACCAGGTATTGCGGATGGGTGATGCCCATCGGATCGAGCAGCGGCCGGTACAGCGCGATGACGCTGCGTGAGGCGACGGCGAGGGCGAAGCAGACCTGACGGTCGAGGGCCAGGAGGTCTTCGCTCGCCGCCGCGCCGCCGTCGGCCGGGGCCTCCCTCTGGGCACTCTCGCCGGACTGCGCCGGGGCGTCGGGCCGTGATGTGACGGTCATGTGGCTCCTCTCGATGTTGACCAGACTAACAGTTTGCAGGCAAACTATTTGTACACCAAGCAAATGGAGGAACGGCATGCCGAACAATGACGGCCTGACCCTGGGGTACCGCGTCAGATGGCGGCTCACCTGGCTGCTTCTGCACGTGGCAGGGCCCGCCGAGCAGGCCGACGACACCGATCCCCGGCGCCGGATGGAACGCGAGCGCGCCGCCCGCGTTGCGCGGTATCAGGCAGGGCAGGCCGACCGATGAGCGCTCAGTGCCCGGCTGCGGTGAGCAGGTCCCGCGACAGCGGCGCGATGGGGTAGCTCGCGACCGGGTCGGCAGGATCGATCCAGACGAGCTCCTCGAGCTCTGCCTGGACGGCGATCTCGGTGCCGGGCCGCAGGCGCACGCGGTAGGCGTACGCGTCGACGACGTGGTCCGGCTCGTTCGCGGCAGGCGCCCCGAACCGGCCGAGGCTCTCGATGTCGGCTGTCTCGATCCGCACCCCGACCTCCTCCTCGAACTCCCGCACCAGCGCCGCCAAGGGCTCTTCACCAGGCTCGATCTTGCCGCCCACCTGCATGAAGGCGTGGGTGCCCCGCTTGCGGACGAGCAGATGCCGCCCGTCCGAACGTTCCACGACGGCCGCGACGATGCGGAGCGTCGTGATCGGGCCGATGGCGCCGTCCGCACTCATGCCTGGTCCACGATCTCTTCGATCACCGTTCCACCGAGCACCTGCACCACGAGCGGCACGCCGACCATCCCGGCCGACGTGATGTCCGGGTCGTCGGCGGACGGCTCGTCGTAGAAGTCAGGTCCGTCCGCCGGCGACGCAGTCCCTGGGGTGCTCGCACTCGCGGTTGCCGAGGCACCGCCACGCGGTCCGGCGGGGGCACCGTTCGCCGCTCGCGCCCGACGCTCGCTCGCCTGTCGCAGCGCCTCCCGGGCACTCCCTGCCCCCGACATCGGGGCTCCCGCAGGCGTAGGGGCCCGATCCTCGTAGACCGGCTCGGGCTCGGGCATGTCGTAGTCGGCGGGAGGCTCGGCCGTGGCCGCACCCGAGAGCCAGGCCTCGTCGGCAGCGCTCGCCGCGGAGGGTGGACGGGCGGCGGGCCGAGAGGGTTCCGGACGTCCAGGCCCGGGACCAGACGGTTCAGGCCTGGACGGCTCGGGGCGTTCAGCGACGGCGACGCTCCCCTGAGCAGCTGCCATGGCCGAGGCAGACGGCACGGAGGTCGTGGCAGCCCCGCCCGGCGGGGACACATCGGGCCAGTCGGGCGCCGGAGCGACAGCGGGCGCAGGCGTCTCACGCCGAGGCGCGTCCGACGACGGGACCGCACCGCCACCCGGCGATGACGCACCACGCGACGGACCTCCGCCCGACGTGCCACCGCCCGAGGTTCCACCTGCGGACGGTCCACCACCCCCGGACGGCCCCTCGTCGAGCGTCGCCTCGACCCGGACGCGGATGCCGAGCGTCTGATACACCGCTTCTTCCACAGCGCTGGTGTGCCGCGCGTTCGAGAAGGTGCGCGCCAGGCCGGGAGCCGCGAAGCCCAGCTTCAGCGTGTTGCCCTCAAGGGCCGCGACCTGCGCGTTCGGGCCGACGAGCGACCACGTCACGCGGGCGGCGGCGAGCGCGCCGAGCACCTCGGGCCAGCGTCGCCGGACGGTCTCCGTCGTGACACCCGGCTCGGTGCCCTGAGAGACGGCCGGAACAGCCACCGACGCGGGCGGCTCCGGCGCGGGCTCCGCTGGAGCAGGCTGCGCCGGTGCGGCTTGCTCGCCGGCCGGCTCCGGCTCCGGCTCCGGCTCTGGGGCGACGGGTGCCGGTTCGGCAGCCGTCGACGGCGCCGGTGCGACCTCACCCGTCGGCTCCGGCTCCGCTGCGGCAGCAGGACGCGCGGGAGCCGGCTCCCGCGCCGGAGCAGGAGCTGCCGGAGCCGGTTCCTGGGCGGCCGGCGGCTGGCCCGGCTCGCCCCGCTTCTTGCGCGCGTCGAGCACCGCACGTGCGGCGGCGGCGCCGGCGAGCCCGCCCGTCGTCGGCTCCCCTGCCTGTGCCCGGTCCGGAGCTGCGTCCCGGCCCTGAGCGGCCGGGGCGGGCGCGCCGGAAGCGATAGCACCGCCCCGTTCGAGCCGGTCGATGCGCGCGGCCAGCCCTGCGGCGCCGTCGTCGGCCCCGGGCAGGAGCAGGCGAGCGCACAGCAGCTCCAGGTGCAGGCGCGGCGACGTGGCGCCGGTCATCTCCGTGAGCGCCGCGTTCACCAGGTCGGCTGCCCTCGACAGCTCCGCCACCCCGAGCCGCCCGGCCTGGGTCCGCATGCGGTCGAGCTGATCGGTGGGGATGCCCCGCAGCACCGCGCTGGCCGCGTCGCCCGAGACGCCGATGACGATGAGGTCACGCAGGCGCTCCAGCACGTCCTCGACGAACCGGCGCGGCTCGTGCCCGGTCGCGATGATCTGGTCAACGACCCGGAAGATCGAGCCACCGTCACGGGCGGCGAGCGCGTCCACGACGTCGTCCAGCAGGGTCGCGTGCGTGAAGCCGAGCAGGCCGACGGCGAGGTCGTAGTCGACGACGCCGCCGGTGGCGCCCGCGATGAGCTGGTCCATCACGGACAGGGAGTCGCGGACCGAACCGCCGCCCGCCCGGGTGACCAGCGGGAGCACGCCTGCGCCCACCTCGACACCCTCGGTGCCGCACAGCAGCTCGAGGTACGGCGACAGCACGTCCGGCGGCACGAGCCGGAACGGGTAGTGATGCGTACGCGACCGGATGGTGCCGATCACCTTGTCCGGCTCCGTGGTCGCGAAGATGAACTTGATGTGCGGCGGCGGCTCCTCGACGATCTTCAGCAGCGCGTTGAAACCCTGCGGCGTCACCATGTGCGCCTCGTCGAGGATGAAGATCTTGTACCGGTCACGAGCCGGGGCGAACGTGGCCCGCTCGCGCAGGTCACGCGCGTCGTCCACACCGTTGTGCGACGCCGCGTCGATCTCCACCACGTCGAGCGACCCGGAACCGCCACGCGCCAGCTCGACGCACGAGTGGCACTCACCGCACGGGGTGTCGATCGGCGACTCGGGCGTGTTCTTCGCGCAGTTGAGCGTGCGGGCGAGGATGCGTGCCGACGTCGTCTTACCGCAACCTCGTGGACCGCTGAAGAGATAGGCGTGGTTGACCCTCCCGCTGCGCAGGGCCTGCATGAGGGGGCCCGTGACATGGTCCTGGCCGATCACCTCGGCGAACGTCTCGGGCCTGTAGCGGCGGTATAGGGCGGTGCTCACCCCCGCAACGATAGACGGCCTCGCCCACACTCGGAGGACGGCCGTCCACAGGCTGCAATTCAACGCGCGCATCGAACGTTTGTTCCGTATGATGGTCCCATATTCAGACCGCGAAGAAAGGTGGCCAGGCATGCGGAACATCAGCCCTGTCCGGCGCTCCGTGCCGAGCGTGCCACTCGCCACCGACACCACCCAGGCCGACCTGACACCCGTTCCCGGAGACGTCGGTGCGGGGCCGATCGCAGCACTGCACGCCTGGCTCCTCACGGCGGCCACACCGGGTGACGACCCTGCCCGGATCGACACCCTGCGCGCCCTGGAGCAGATCAAGGCAGCCTGCGTGGCGGTGCAGGCGCACGTGCTCGTCGAACTGCACGACGACACCCTGCGGGCCGCCCGCGAGCACGCCGCGGCCCCGGCCAGGCATCACGACTCGGCCGGCAGGCAGATCCCGGTCACCGTGAAGTCCGCCGAACGTGACGCGACCGCGAGCACGATCCAGCAGGCCGCCCACGCACTGCGCCTCTCACCGCACCGGACCCGAACCCTGGTCGGAGCCGCCCGCATCTGGCACGAAGAGATGCCGCACACGCTGGCCGCACTGAAGGAGGGCCGACTGTCCGAGGAGCGGGCGCTGCTACTGGTGAAGGAGACCGCCTGCCTCACGCTGGAGGACCGGGGCCGCATCGACGCCGACCTGTGCGCCGACCCGACCGTCCTGGACGGGGTCGGCACGCGCCGGCTCGTCGGGCTGATCAAAGCACGCGCCAACCAGATCGACCCTGCCGCGCTGGTCAAGCGCGCCGCGAAGGCGGTGAGCGAGCGGTGCGTGTCCATTCGGCCCGCGCCGGATGCCATGGCCTACGTGACCGCGCTGCTGCCCATGGCACAAGGGGTCCAGGTCTACGCGGCGCTGAAGATCGCAGCGGAGTCGGCGAGGTACACCGGCGGCGACGAGCGGTCGACCGGCCAGATCATGGCCGATACCCTCGTCGAACGGGCTACCGGCCAGGAGCACGCGGCTGATGTTCCGGTCACGGTGAACCTGATCGTGTCGGACGCCGCCCTGCTGGGCGAGGGCCACGAGCCCGCGGTCGTCCTGGACGGCACCGGCGTCGGCCACGGCACCGTCCCTGCGTCCGTGGCGCGTACCCTCGTGGCCGGCGCCCTTGACCTCGACGCCGCCTGGCTGCGGGCCATCTACGCCACTACGAACGGCGATCTGATCGGCACGACCAGCAAGCGCCGGTTCTTCGCCGACGGGCTGGCCGACCTGCTGCGGATCAGGGACCAGGGCACCTGTCGTACCTCATGGTGTGACGCCCCGATCCGCCACCTCGACCACGTCCGACCCGCGGCCGACGGCGGCGAGACGGGCCTGGCCAACGGGCAAGGACTCTGCGCTGCCTGCAACCAGGCCAAGGAGGCCTGCGGCTGGCGCTCGACCGCCGGGACGGACCCGGCCAGCGGCCGCCACGTCGTCGTTACCACCACACCGACCGGGCACAGCTACCGGTCGGTCGCACCGCCCCCGCCGCGGCCGGCCCGCCAGTCCACGACCCGCAGCGTGAGCCGGAGTGCACCCCGCAGCACGGCGATCCTCCGACCCGTGCGGTACGCCGGCGCCGTCCGGCACGCCGCCTGACCGGCAAGGCTCATCCACCCGGTGACGCCTCGGTATACAGGCGGGTCGCGCAGCCGACGGATCGGTAGGCCGGCCCAGCGCGCAGGTAGCCCTTGAACTCGCGCGGGGGCTCGCCCTCTGCACGCACACCGACTACGCATTCGCTGATCATGTCGACGGCCACCACCAGCGTGTCACCGTCACGGACGGCATCGACCTGGCGCGCGCCGACGTCCTCCTGAACGTTGCGCTTGGCGTCAGCTACGTCGATATCGCGTTCCAGGCGGCCATCGCATCGAGGACCTCGGTGACACTCGGCAGGGGCTCTCGGACCGGCCGGCCCCGTCCGCGACCCGCTCCTGTTCAAGGCGCTCGAGGCGCTCGGCCACCTGGGGCTGCACGAAGAGGACCAAGGCGATGGCAGCCATCGTCGCGAGGATCAGCCCGCCGATCCAGTTCAGGATGGTCCCGTCGAGCGACTTCTGACCGAGCGCACGCCGCTTGCGATGCAGAGCCAGCGTCACGATCCAGGTCGCGACCGGGCCAAGGAGCAGCCCGGCGGCCGCGACCTCGCCGAGGACTCGATCACCGGCGGTGGTCAACCCTCCGAGCGCGCCTTCTAGGCCGATCCCCACCACGGTGAAGAAGCAGACAACTGGAGCCACGAGGTATCCGGCCACGGCAATCGCCCAGGACCAGGCTGCGAGCACCTCCCCGCCTTTCCCGTGGCGGGGCCGCCCAGGGGTGAGGCCGCTCAGCCCTCGGGCCAGGCGCTCGGACCGCTCGCGGTCTTCATCCCCACTCCTGTCGGCCGAACCGAGACTTCCGTCCACGCCCTCGCCTCCGTCGCCCAGGCGGCTTGTCTAGCATCTGAGCCGCACCGCGCCCAGCAAAGTCATCCCACGTGACACTTGCCGACCCGTAACGTTAGTCGCTAACATTTGGTGTGCCCACACCCCGCACCCTCCGCACCCGGGCCCGCATCCTCGATGCCGCGCTCGACCTCTTCGAGCGTCAGGGCTACGACGCCACCACCGTGAACCAGATCGCCGACGCAGCGGGCATCACTCCCATGACGTTCTTCCGGCACTTCCCCACCAAGGACGCGGTGCTGGTCACCGACCCGTACGACCCCCTCATCGCGGAGGCGGTCGGCGCCCAGCCGGCCGGCCTTCCGCCCCTGGAACGCGTGCGGCTAGGCCTCCTCGCCGCACTCGGCGACATCACGCCGACCGAGGACTCCACCGCCAAGCGTCGCGTCGCCCTCGTCGCGCAGTCCCCCTCGCTCCGCGCCGCGGCGGCGGTCGGCACCGACGCCACCCAGCAGGCGATCGTCGCGCGCCTCGTGGCGGACGGCGTCGACCGCCTCGACGCCGCCATCGCCGCCGCCGCCTGTCTTGCCGCCACCACCGCGGCCCTCCTCGCCTGGGGTACTGCGCCCGATGACCTCGCGGTCCTCGTCCGCCGCGCCCTTGCGCAGCTCGCGCCGGCGGGGGCGACCCCATGACCGCCCTCCTGCTCGACGACGTCTCGCACACCTTCGGCACCCGGGTCGCCCTCGCGCACCTCACCCTCGGCGTCCGGCCGGGCCGGGTCACGGCTCTGATCGGCCTCAACGGCGCGGGCAAGACGACGGCGCTGCGCGCGCTCGCCGGGCGCCTGCGCCCTGCGCACGGCGTGGCCCGAGTCCTCGGCCACGACCCGGCCGGCCTGCCCGCTGACGTCGCCGCACGGTTCGGCCAGGTGGTCGACACGCCACTGGTTCACCAGGAGCTGACCGTCACGGAGAACCTCGTCTGCGCCGCCCGGCTGCACGGCGAGCCCGGACGCGCTGCCGCACCGAGGGCGAGCGCCGCCGTCGGACGCATGGGCCTGGAACCGTGGCGGCACGCGCGGGCCCGGTCCCTCTCGATGGGCAACCGCCAGCGCCTCGGGATCGCGTGCGCGACCCTCCACCGGCCGACCGCGCTGATCCTCGACGAACCGACCAGTGCGCTCGACCCGCAGGGTGTCGTCATTGTCCGCGAGCTCGTCCGCGAGCTGGCCGACGACGGCGCTGCCGTCCTCGTCTCGAGCCACCACCTCGACGAGGTCGCACGCATCGCGGACGAGATCGTCGTGCTGCACGCCGGCCGCGACGTCGGACGGCTGGAGCCCGGCGGCACCGACCTGGAACAGCGGTTCTTCGCCATGGTGCTCGACGCCGACACCCGGGCCGTCACGGACGCGGGGAGCCGGTCATGACCCCCGTCGCCGCGCTCGGCGCCGCTCTGGCCGTCGAGACCCTCAAGCTGCGCCGCTCCGTCGTCGCGCGCCTCGCCACCCTGCTGCTCGTGGTGCTCGTGCCGCTCGCGAGCGTGGGGGCCGTTGCGCTGGCCCGCTCACCTCGGGCCGTGGGCGCGACGGCGGCCAAGCTCACGGCCTACGCGACGGGAGACCTCGCCACCACCCACCTGATGGTGTGCGCCCAGGTCCTTTCCGTCGCCACCCTGTTCGCCGCCGGGTTCTTCCTCGCGTGGTCCTTCGGGCGCGAGCTGGAGAGCGGCACCGCGGGCGCCCTGTTCGGGCTCGCCGTACCCCGCGGCACGATCGCGCTGGCCAAGTGCCTGGTCGCGCTGGCCTGGATCGCCGGGTGCACCATCCTTGCCGTCGCCGTCTCGATGGCCGTGTCGGCCGTGGTCACCGCGAGCTCGGGCGCACCCTTCGCCGGGGCGTGGGCCGGTGCGCGCACTGCGCTCGTCGCGGGCCTCCTCGGCGGCGGCCTGGCCCTGCCGTTCGCCTGGGTCGCGACGGTGACCCGCAGCCAGCTCGGCACCGTCGGCGGACTCATCGGTGTGGTCGCCCTCACGCAGATGGTGGTGCTGCTCGGCGGCGGGTCGTGGTTCCCCTATGCCGCGCCCTCCCTGTGGACGGGGATGGGCGGGGCCGACGCCGCGGCCGCCGTCGGCCCGCCCCACCTGCTGGTCGCCGCTGCGGTCGCCCCGCTCGCCGTCGCCGCCGTCGTGCACGCCTGGCGGCGCCTTACCGATGTCTAGGATTCGTACGTACCACTATGCTGTTCGTATGCGCAAGAAGATCGTCACCATCGGCAACTCGGCCGGCGTCACGATCAGCCCTGCCGATCTGCAGGAGCTGGGCCTCGGCGTCGGCGACCCCGTCGAGGTCACGGTGCGCGGCGGTGTTCTCGAGCTGCGCGCGGTGAACAAGTACGAAGGCATGAACCTCGACGAGCTCTCCGCGATCCTGGAGAAGCGGCGGAACCGACGATGACGCTGGACCACGCGAAGTTCCACGAGGAGATCCAGGCCACCGGCATCTTCGACCCGGACTACGCCGACGACGTCCTCGCTCGCCTCGCCTACAACTCGTCGGCGATCGAGGGCAACACGCTCACCCTGGCCGACACGGTCACCCTCCTCGTCGACGAACGGACACCGAGGGCCGGGACTCCGATACGTGAGCTCTACGAGGTGTCCAACCATCGCGGGGCGATCACCCGCATCCTGCGCGCCGTGGCAGACGGCGAGCCGCTGACCGCTCTGCTCGTCACCGAGCTGCACGGCCTGCTCATGGACCACCTGGCACATGACCACGGGCAGTACAAGACGTCGAGCGACCGCATCACCGGCGCGTCGTGGCGTCCGGCCGAGCCGTCCCAGGTGCCGCAGCTCATGCGGGAATGGGTGGACCAGACCGAGTGGCAGACCGCGCACCTCGACGGCACTGCCCTCCTGGAGGCGATCGCCCGGAGCCACATCGCGTTCGAAAGGGTCCACCCCTTCAGCGACGGCAACGGCCGGACCGGCCGAGCCCTCATCGCCTATCAGACGGTCCGCACGTACGGCTTTCCAGCCATCGTCCGAGTGGACCAGCGCTCCAGCTACATCGCGATGCTCGACAGCGAGGACGTTCCCGGGCTCGCCACACTCCTGGCCACCAACCTGGCGGCCGAGGCCGACCGGTACGGACCGCCCGGGTCAGGTGCCTGACCCTGCCTGATGCCGGGGCTACCGCCGCAGCGCACGCCTCGCCAGCAGGTTCCCCAGCCACTGCACCGCCTGGACGATCAGCACGATGATCACCACGACGACGGCGGTCACCGCCCAGTCGTACTGCCGGTAACCCTGCACGATCGCGAAGTCGCCCAGGCCACCAGCGCCCAGGTACCCACCGATCGCCGACATGTCGAGCACACCGACGAACAGGAACGTGTAGCCGAGGATCAGGGGCGCGAGCGCCTCGGGGACCAGCACGGTCCGCACGATCCGGAACGGTGAGGCGCCCATGGCCCGGGCGGCCTCGACCACACCGGGGTCGATGGAGACGAGGTTCTGCTCCACGAGCCGCGCGAAGACGAACGTCGCCATGAAGCACATCGCGAAGGTGAACGCCTCGATGCCGATCGTCGAGCCGATGACCGCGCGGGTCAGCGGGCCGAGCGCCACCAGGAAGATGATGAACGGCACCGGCCGCACCACGTTCACGGCGAGATTCAGCACGGCGAACACGAACCGGTTGCCGAGCAGGTTCCCTGGCCGGGTCAGGTACAGCCCGAGCCCGAGCGCCAGCCCGAGGAATCCGCCCACCAGCAGAGTGATCAGCACCATGAACGCGGTCTCGCCCGCGGCCGCCCACAACAGCGGTGTCAGCAGCTCCCAGTCCCCGCTCATGCGGCTGCCCTCCCGTGGTCGTCCACCCAGGTGACGACGCGCAGCGCCGCCACGGAGGCCTCCACCGCGGCCACTTCACCGACCAGCTCGACGGTCAGCGACCCGTACGGGCGCTCCGCGACCTCGGTGATGCCGCCGAAGACGACGGTCCCGTCGACGCCGTGCTCGCGCAGCGTGCGCGTGAGTACCGCCGACGACCCGGCCACCTCGTCCACGCCCACCGTCACGATGTGCCCGGTGTGCCGGGCGCGGAGGCGCTCCAGCACCTCGGGCGAGGGCCGATCCCGCAGCGCCGTGGCGACGAACCGCCGGGTGACGTCGTGCGCGGGCGCGCTGAACACCTGGTACGCCTCGCCCACCTCGACGACGCGCCCCCGGTCCATCACCGCGACGCGATGACAGATCGAGCGCACCACGTCCATCTCGTGCGTGATGACGACGACCGTGACACCGAGCTCGCGGTTGACGCGCTGGAGCAGGTCCAGCACGTCACGCGTGGTCTCGGGGTCGAGGGCGGACGTCGCCTCGTCGGCCAGCAGGATGCGCGGGTTGGTGGCGAGTGCGCGGGCGATACCGACGCGCTGCTTCTGGCCGCCGGACAGCGCGGCGGGGTGCACTCCTGCCTTGTCCGCCAGGCCGACGAACTCCAGCAGCTCCGCGACACGCGCGTCACGCTTGGCACGTGGCCAGCCGGCCACCTCGAGCGGGTAGGCGACGTTCCCCGAGACGGTCCGGGAGGCGAGCAGGTTGAACTGCTGGAAGACCATCCCGATCCCGGCACGGACCGGCCTCAGGCGGGCCTCGTTCAGAGAGCCGAGCGAGACGCCATCGACCACCACGTCGCCCGCTGTGGTCCGTTCGAGCGCGTTGATCAGGCGGACCAGGGTGGACTTGCCGGCACCTGACTGCCCGATGACGCCGAAGATCTCGCCATCGCGGATGTCGAGGGTGACCCCGTCGACCGCACGCACCTCGGCGCTCCTGCCCCGGCCGGGGAACACCTTGGCGGCGCCCTCGAACCGGATGATGCTGCTGCTGGTCCTGGTCGACATCAGGAAGCGTCCGCCTCGATGCCGGCCAGGATCTCCTGCAGCTCCGCGGCCGAGTTGTCCTTGATGACGCCGGTGTCGCCCGATGCCTCCAGCACGCCCTTCTCGACCTCCGGGGAGTGGTAGATCTCGACGAGCTGCTGGAACACCTCGTTGTCAGCGTCGTCCGCGCGGGCGACCCACACGTTGATGTACGGCGCGGCCGCTGCGGAGTCCGGGTCGTCAGAGAAGATCGCGTCGTCGGAGGTCAGGCCGGCGTCGCCCACGAAGTCGTTGTTGATGATCGAGGCGTCGACGTCCTGCAGGGCGAGCGCCGTCTGGGCGGCGTCGACGGGGGTCACGGTCACGCGCGACTCGTCCTCGAGCACGTCGGCGGGCGTGGAGAACGCGCTCCCGCCGTCGCGCAGGGCGATCAGGCCGGCCTCCTGCAGCACGAGCAGCGCGCGGGCCTGGTTCGTGTCGTCGTTGGGGATGGCCACCTCCCCGCCCTCCGGGATGTCCTCGACGCTGTCGCGCGACTGCGAGTAGAGGCCCAGCGGGTAGACGGCGGTCGCGGCGATCGGCGTGAGGTCCTGTCCGGACGCGGTGTTGTAGCCGGCGAGGAACTGGAGGTGCTGGAACTGGTTCAGGTCGAGGTCGCCGTCGGTCAGACCCTGGTTGGGCAGCTGGTAGTCGCTGAAGTTCACGAGCTCGACGGTGATGCCTTCCTGCTCGGCCAGGTCGGTGAACGTGTCCCAGTAGTCCTCGCCGGTGTTGACGACGCCGATGCGTACCGGGTCCTCGCTGGTGCCGGCGGCGGCCGAGACGTCGCCGGCGCCGCAGGCGCTCAGCGAGAGGGTGGCGACGACTGCGAGGCCGGTGGACAGGGCAGCGGTGAAGCGAGACATGGGTGGTCCTCTCGGGACGCACGGGCACGGGCATGCCGGTGCTCAGGATGTGGGGGCTACGCCTGGCGTAGACCGAGGTATGACGGCGGCGGGCCACGGCCATCAGCAACGTGGCGAGCTCGCGGGACGGTGCGGGGCGGTCCTCAGTGGATCGCGGGAACGTGCGGCGCTGTCAGCGCTCGCACATTCGCCCGCCGCGCACGCGGCCGCCACACATGGCGTCGCGGCGGGTGCGCGACGTCGTGGCTGCGGTCCAGGTGCGGGTCATACGGACATCGTGCGGCACTGCACGACGTCGAAGCGAATCCGCCCGGGGAAAATCCCACGATCCGGACGAAAACCTGTCCACATGGTGGAGATGTGCTGCAATCCGGGAAATAAAGGACCCCTCGCACACCCACCAGAGCTCACTTACCCTTGCTGCCTTCCGGCCCTGGGGGAGTTCGGCGAGGTGATGCCGCACGAGGGGTCTGCCCCAAGCCTAACCGATCCGGACACCTCGGCCCAACCACGCCGAACCCGCCGTACGCCACCTCACAGCGCCGGTCCGGGCTCCGATTCGCTGTCCGAGCACGGCGTCCGGTATCCTCGTCAGGCCGCGCCAGGCTCCGGTCCGGTGGCCGCGTGCCCGCCTTGGTGTGGTCGCGAGGAGGATTCGCCTAGTGGCCTATGGCGCACGCTTGGAAAGCGTGTTGGGTTAACGCCCTCGGGGGTTCGAATCCCCCATCCTCCGCAGTGTTTAGAGGCCCGGAACCGTTGATATTCCAACGGTTCCGGGCCTCTTCTCGTTCCCCCAACCGTGCCCGTGGGCACACCGTGGGCACACGTTCGGAGGCGGCGCAGCCCGTCACGTTGCACGAGGTGGGCCCGCCGTCCGTCCGGACATCAGCCCAGCAGTGACAGGAGAGCCGCCGCGGCGCCGTCGTCATCGATGGTGCCGGTCTCCTGGTCTGCCGCGTCCCGGACCTGCTCGGGCGCGTGACCCATGGCGATCGACCGCGTTGCCCACCGCAGCATCTCCAGGTCGTTCTCACCGTCACCGATCGCGACTGTGGCCTGATACTCGACGCCGAGCTGGCGACGCACCTTGTCGAGCGCCGTCGCCTTCGACAGGGCAGGTGGTGTGACGTCGAGCCAGTCGAGCCGCGTGGCGATCGTCGTCAGGCTCATGGCGCGTAGCACAGGCACGAGAGCGAACGCGGCCGGGCCGTAGATCGCGAGCCGCGGCGTCGGGTCCGCCCACAGTTTCTTGAGCGCGTCGACGCTGTGCTGCTCGCCGTTCAGCTCACCGTCGGGGAACGGGATGTTCACGAGGTACCCGACGCCGACGACCTCGGCCGCAACTCGGATGCCGGGCATGGCGTCGACGGCCACGCGCACGATGGGCTCGGGATCGACGACGTGCAAGTCGGTAATCTCGTAGTCGCCACCCGTGACGTGTGCGGTCACGGCACCGTTGCTGGCCACGATCCACGTGTCATCGAGGCCGAACTCGGCTGCGACCGGCAGCGCGCCGACGAGCGACCGGCCCGTCGCCAGGACGATGTGGTGCCCGGCCACGCGGACCTGCTCGACGGCGTCGCGCACGGCGGTGGTGGCCGGCTGGCCGGTGTCTAGCAAGGTGCCGTCGATGTCACACGCGACGAGCGCCGGAGCGGCGAGGTCCATGTGCCGCGCTGTCCGCTGCGGCGTCGCTGAGGTCATGTGCCCAGCGAACCAGGAATAGGCGTGCAATCACATGGGATTGCACATGCGGGTGCAATCGAGCGGTATCGGCTGCACTCTCGTAGTGATTGCCTGGGATTGCCACCCGGTGCGAGACTCCGGGTGTTGGTTTCCCGTGCTCAGCTCCACCCCGACCAACCGGAGGAACGATGGAACTCGAATTCATGTGGAAGGACGCCAACTCCAACGTCACGGAGTGCCCCGCCCTGTATAAGGCCGAGGGCGGGTACGTCGTGCAGGGCGTCAAGCTCGACGACGCCACGCGCGCACAGCTGCGCCAGCTCGGCGACGGCGAGGACGGCATCTTCGTGCCAACGAATGTCCTCGAGCGACTGAAGGGTGAGCTGTAGGGGTGCAGGCAATCACAGGCGGCGAGTTCGGGCACTACATGCGGACCTTCGAGTCCTCGGCGTTCCGGCTGGAGCAGCAAACCGGGTACGCCGTCGACTACGAGGCCGAGCAGTTCGCCGCGTTCCGCGCCGGTGACGTGCGCGACCCGCGAGAGATGCCCGAGTTCGCCGCCTGGCTCCCCACGGTGGCCGATCACGTCGAGCAGGGTCGCCGGATCTCGCGGGTGCGGATCCACCAGGAGCCACCGACCGACTACCAGCGTTGGACCCGGTACGTCGGGCATTGGAACGTCGAGGCGGGCGAGGACATCCGCTACGCCACGACCGCGCAGGCGCACCGAGTGGGGCTCCTGCCCGACGCAGGGCCATATGACTGGTGGCTGCTCGACACCGTCCGCGTCCTGCGCATGACCTTCAACGACGAGAACGTCTGTATCGAGCGCCACCTACTCACGGATGAGGCGTCCCTGGAGCACGCCCGGACGTGGCGAGAGCTGGCGATTCGCGCAGCAGGGGGCTGACATGTCACCGCGCCAAGCCGGCGCCGATCACCTCGAGGCAATCGGACGTCGGCTACGTGCGTTGCGGGAGCATGCTGAGCTGGACGGCAAAGACCTGGCCTCCCAGCTCGGCTGGTCCGCCTCCAAGGTGAGCCGTCTCGAACTGGCTCGGCAGGGCATCGCTCCGGCGGACATTGCAGCATGGATCACGGCCACGGACGGCACGCCTGATGAACGCGCGCTGCTGCTTGGCCTCCTCGACCAGGCCCGCGAGGAGGAACACACCCTGCGTCGCCGCGCGCGACACGGTCAGGCAGCGATCCAGGCCGGGTACAACACCCTCGTCGAGCGCTCCTCGCTCGTCCGGCTGTTCCAGACCGCCGTCGTGCCCGGCCTCCTGCAGACCCCTGACTACGCGCGAGCGATCCTCACCGCCGCGCAGCACCAGCTGCAGCTGTCCGTCGAGGACATCGACGCCGCAGTGTCGACCCGGATGGAGCGACAGCGGTACCTGTACAGCGGCCGCAGGTTCGAGTTGCTGATCGCGGAACCGGTGCTGCGCTGGGGCATCGTGCCGCCCGAGGTGATGTGCGAGCAGATCGACCGACTGCATGGCGCCATCGGCCTGGGCAACGTACGGCTCGGGATCCTGCCCCTCGGCGCACCGTTGGACCTCGTACCGCTGCACACCTTCGCGATGTACGACGATCTCGTCTGCGTCGAGACGTTCGGCCGAGAGCACCGCTACACCGGATCCGAGGCCGAGACCTACGCCAACGCGTTCGACACCCTCTGGAGGTCTGCGGTGACCGGACACGACGCGCGCCGTCTGCTCGTCCAGGTCGCCGACGAACTCGTACCGTCAAGGACAAGAGCATCCCTCCGGTCGTAAGGTCCCGGGCGCGCAGTGCCGCAGTCACACGCGCGAAACCTCACCCACTCGGGTGCTGGCCGGACAAGTCAGCCCCAGCGAGGCTGAGGCATATGACACTGATTCTGGACAAAGCCACCGTCGAGCTCCGCGCATCCGACGTCGTGCTGACCTACACACCGAGCGACTCGCTTCCGGACGACGGAGTCGTGACACTCTCGACGACGTTCACCAGCCACGACGGCGAAAAGATACGGCAGCTCGGCTTCAAGCTCATCGACGGGCAGCTCACCGCGGTCTACTGGTTCGACCACCAGACAGCTCTGAACTACAACGCCGCGAGCCACATCACGCCGGGCAGGATCGCCGGCACATGGTCAATCGCGTTCCCGAACGAGGCGCTCGACGGCATCACCGCGGGCACCTGGCGCGCCGACCTCACTGTGGAGAACTACAACGCGCCGAGCATCGACGGGGCTATCTGACCGAGGGGGCCCGACGCCTTGCCATCTCCAGATGGCGGGGCGTCGTCGTGCGTAGATCGCCCGACCGAACCCGGACGGCGCCGAGATCCCGACGTAGCGTCACGAACATGACCACAGACAACGCCGCCACATGGGCAGCCCTGCAGTCCTACCCGACGACCCGCGACAAGATCGGCACAGGCAAGGAGCTGGACCTCGCCGACATCTCCGCATGCAGTCCGCGGGCACGCACGTGTGGCAGGCGTGGTGGGGAGACAACGGGCCCCAGCCTGGCGACCACTGGCAGATGCCCCACGACTTCGCAGAGTACGCAGCCGACCAGCTCGACGCCGAGGCGGCCCGGCTACGTGATCGGGCCGAGCACCTGCGCTCGAGCGGCTACTGAGAGGGCGGGCAACCCTCGCGCTGGCCGAGGGGTAGGGTTCACCCGCTGCGATCCTCGCGTCACACCGACGGTCGGCGCGAGGATCACCTCATGAGACCCGTCCGTGCCCTTGCAGTAGCCGCAGCTCTCGCCTGCACCCTTGCCGCATGCACCACCACGTCGGCGACCCCCGAGACCGCGGCGTCGGACGAGGTCGAGGTCGAGGTCGAGGCGTCCTACGACGCGCAGGCTGCCCTCGACGAGGGGGCGGACCGCCTCGAGGGCCACGAGGAGGGCTACGAGGACGGTCTGGCCGACGACGACCCGCCCGAGTCCGGCGACAGCGAGGCGTGGGTCGAGGGTTACGCCGACGGGCAGGCCGCCCAGGAGAGCGTCTGCGGCCCGATCCTTGCCGACGCCATGGAGGCCACCGACGCCGGCCGGAACGCGACCGTGGCCGATCTGGCGGACGACCTCTACCAGTGCCCGCCGTCCTACTACGACGACCTCACCGTCTACACGCAGGAGCAGCTCGACAAGCTCGTGGACGAGATCACCGGCTGATTCCGTGGGCACCAGGTGGGCACACCTGGACCCAAACACACGTGATTCACGGTGATCTAAGGTGACGGGGAATGGCAGGATTCTGCGGCCCACGCCTTTGACCTGCACCTTCAAGGGGGTTCGAATCCCCATCCTCCGCAGTGTCGAAGGGCCCGAACGTGTCCGTGGGCCCACACCACAGCAAGCACGTCCGACGGCGCCACCGATTGACCGATCACCTCACGACTGCCACTCCGCGCGGTAGTCCGGGTGATCGGCGAACGTCATGGCGTGGGCCAGGACCGCGACCTGGAGTCCAGCGAACAGGTTCCGGGTGACGATGGCTTCGTCCTCATGCCCGCTGTCCGACGCCTTGGTCAGGACCCGCCCAAGCTCCTCGTACGTCTCGACGATCGTCCGCTTGGCCGCTATGTCGACGAGGGCCCGAGCGGGGCTCCAGCGGTCGATATGCCGTTGCTGTTGCGGAAGGAACGGGGCGGCCGCCGAGGGCTCGCCATCAACCTCTCCGGGACGGGACGAGGCGCTGTCGGCCATACGCGCGGTCGACTCGTCCTCGTCCAGCCGTGCGGTCAGAAACTCGGTGATAGTCATGCCCCTGATCCTTCCACTCGGACCTTGGTCGCGTGCTCTCGCGCCTCGCAACGTCCGCTTCGACCATGCGATGAGGCATGCTCCAGGGCTCTGGAGCATGCCTCATCGCATTCTGGGAGAGGACTTTCGCGGAAGCGGACCTGCACGCGGTCCCCTGCAGGGGACCTGTCCTCCTTCGTCCGTCAGGTCAGACCGCGAAGGACCCTGTGCGCGAGTACGGCACGCTGTCCACGTACACCCACGATCCGTACGAGCGCAGCCACTGGCCGCCGTTCGCCAGCTCCAGGACGCCGTCCTTCTGTCCGGAGACCTCGATCTCGATCTCCCGGCGCTCGACCAGGTGCACGTCACCGTTAGCCAGGACGATGCGGTGAACGGGTACCCCCTCGTTCACGAACTTGTCGGCGTCGACGACCTTCAGGTGCTTCTCGTCGAGAACGTAGTACGTCGTGCTCATCGCGTTCCTTTCGTCGCCCCCCGCACGCCCGGTGCGCAGCGGGAGCGCCATTGAAGCCACGGCGCCCCTCTGGCGCCCGGACTGCCCAGTATGCCCTCGATGTCCCGCTTCATCCGCCGGGCGGCACGTCATAGCGTCGGTAGCCCGCGGCCATCGGCCCGGACGGGTCGATGCTCTGCAGGATGGCTTCGCTGATCGCCGCGAGCTGCTCCGTCTGCTCCGGGGTGAGCACGTCGACGACGTGCCGGCGCACCGATGCGACGTGCCCGGGCGCCGCAGCGCGCATCTTCGCCCGCCCGTCGGCGGTGAGCCGCGCGTTGGTGACCCTGCCGTTCTCGGGGCAGGGCACCCGCTCGACGAACCCGCGGCCCTCCAGGCGCTGCACGACGTGCGAGAGCCGCGACAGCGTCGAGTTCGTCGCCGCGGCCAGCTCGGCCATCCGCAGAGTCCCGCCGGGGGTCTCGGACAGCACCGCCATGACGAAGTACTCGAAGTGCGTCATGCCGGAGTCGCGCCGCAGCTGGCTGTCGAGAACCCCGGGGAGCAGCTCGAGCACGGCGACGAAGCGCACCCACGCCGCCATCTGGTGACGGTCGAGCCACGGAGTGTCGTTCATCTCGCCAGGCTCCCACGTGACGGTTGAAGCTTCAATTCACCCCGTGCTAGCGTGCCCGCGAAAGTTGAAGCAACAACTTGATTCACCCATTGTCGCCCTCACCAGCCAGATCAACACCCGGGAGATATCCATGAAGTTTCCGTGGACCAAGGACCTCGCAGTGCTCGTCGCCCGTGTCGCGATCGGGGCGGTGCTCATCGCGCACGGCGCCCAGAAGTTCTTCACCTTCGGGATCGCCGGGACCGTCGACTCCTTCGCCGGCATGGGCATCCCCGTCCCGGAGGTCGCAGCGCTCTTCGCCGCGGTGGTCGAGCTGGTCGGCGGTGCCGCGCTGATCCTCGGCGCCGCCACCCCCGTCGTCGGTCTCCTGGTCACGTTGAACATGCTCGGGGCGCTCGTGCTGGTACACCTCGGCAACGGCGTGTTCGTCGACCAGGGTGGCTTCGAGCTCGTCGCAGCGCTCGGCGCCGGCGCGCTCGTCCTCGCGGCCACCGGGCCCGGCGTGTGGAGCGTCGACCACCTGGTCGGGCGCACGCTGACGGCACGCCGCGCGCAGGCGACGTCGGCGGCCTGAGCCTGAGAGTTCGCCCCTACGCCACACGCAGTTATGGACACGCACGCCTCTGTCTGGTCAGGTGAACGGGCATCAGTTCCCTGACTCGGAGGAGAACCCATGTCCACCACCCCCGGCAGCACCCCTGGCATCTCTCGCCGCACCATGCTCGCGGCGGCGGGTGCCATGGGTGCGCTCGGTGCCTCGGCCGCGCTGGCGAGCCCCGCTGCCGCCCAGAGCGCCCAGAGCGCCCGGGCCGGCAAGCCCGTGATCGGCCGCGCGCGAGGCGAGCTGCTGCACGCCATGAGCTTCAACATCCGCTACGACCGGGTGGGCCAGACGCACCCCGGCGAGCCCGACTACTGGCCGGAGCGCGCCCCGCTCACCACCGAGTTCCTGCGGTTGGAGCAGCCGACAGTCCTGGGCGTCCAGGAGGTCCTGTTCCACCAGCTCTCCGCCGTCGAGGAAGGCCTGGGACGGCACTACAAGATGGTGGGCTTCGGGCGCGACGGCGGCGCGGGCGGCGAGTACTCCGGCATCTTCTACGACGCGCGGCGCCTGACCGTGAAGTGGTGGGACCAGCTCTGGCTCTCGGACACCCCCAAGGTCATGGGCTCTGCGACCTGGGGCAACACGGTGACCCGCATCGTCACCTGGGCCGAGCTGCACGACACCGTGACGGGCCGCGACTTCGTGCACATCAACTCGCACTTCGACCACCAGTCGGAGAACGCGCGCAGGCGCAGCGCCCAGGTCGTCCGGGACCAGGTGGCGGAGGCCGGCCTCCCCGTCGTCTTCACCGCTGACGTCAACGCGGCGGCCGAGAGCTCGGCGCCGTACGACACCCTGGTCACCGACGGCGGCCTCCAGGACACCTGGCTCGCCGCCGACAAGCAGCTCACCCCGTACGCCGGCACGTTCCCCGGCTACGAGACGCCGGACCCGAACGGGACACGGATCGACTGGATCCTCGCCACGCCCGGTGTCGAGGTCCGCTCGGCAGCGATCAACACCTGGACCAAGGACGGCCGCTTCCCGAGCGACCACGCCCCGGTCCAGGCGTTGCTGAAGATCTGACGCCGCCCCGATTCGCCGAGTGCAGACTTCGTCGCCGGCCGGTTCAGCGAGTGCAGACTTCGTTGCGGTGCGGTCGTCGCTAGCCGCAACGAAGTCTGCACTCGCTGGATCGGGCCGCACCGAAGTCTGCACTCACGGGTGACCGCTCAGCGGAACTCAGGCACGACGGCGGGCGGCGACCCCAGGCCGACGCCCACCGCACCGAGCACCAGCCCGGCACCGCCGAGCCAGCGGCCGACGGGGTCGACCGGGCCGACGGCGGGAGCGGCAGCGGCCGCTTCGGTCTCGTCCGGGCCGGTGGCGCTGTCGTCCGAGGCTGCCGCGGCACCGTGGTGCCCCTCCTCCGGCTCACCGGCGGTCGTCGTGAACACGGGTGCGGGAGCCTCGGCCTCCTTGCCGTCGTCGGTGGCGAGGTCGTCCCAGTCGACGACAGTGCCGTCGGTGTACGTCTGGTGGGCGGGGAGCACGACGGACGTGCCCTCCTCGGGCAGCGCCCCGACCCGGACGGCGAACTCCTGGTACTCGTGCGGCGGCACCTCGTTGCCCTTCTCGGCGGTCCAGGTCACGCGCGCGGGCGCCTCGGAGACGGTCGCGCCCTCGACCTCGAAGGGCTCGTCGAGCTGCTCGACCTCCACCTCCACGTCCCAGCCGGGCAGGGAGCGCGGGGTGACGCTGAGGAACGGGGTGTCGGCGGGCAGGTCCACCACGAGCTTCTCCGTCGACGCCGACTCCGACTCGGTCGGCACGCGGAACGTGAGGCTCGCGTAGCTCTCGGCGGCGGTCGTGTCGGGGTTCACCGTGACGTGGGCGGAGGCGACGGTGGGCAGCAGCACCAGGACGGCGGTTGCGGGAACGGCCGCGAGGGCGCGACGGGCGGGCAGGCTGAAGCGAGTCATGTGCTCGGTCCTTCGGTGTGCGGGGGTGGCGGGCGGGGATGAGTCGAGGGCGTACGGCGACGCACCTCCCGCCCGAACACCGTCAGGCCGCGAGGTCCATCACCAGGGCCGACGACGGCGGCCCGCGCTCCGGAGCGACGTGCAGATCCACGGAGCCCGCCGAGGTCTCAGGCTCCACCAGCACAGGGACCCGCCGGACCACCGGCAGCCACAGCGGCTGCACCGAGAGCGGCCGGACCAGCCACGAAGCGAGCAGCCAGACGCCGCGCTCCACCCCGAGGAGCAGCCCGACGGACACCACCGTCGCCAGGAGGTGCCACGCGAGCATCCCCGGGTCGATCCCCGTGGGGCCCGCCCCGGCGCACGCCTCGTGCGCGAGCACCGGAGCAAGGGGATCAGCCAGGTGGGCGTGCGCTCCGCCGTCGGGCAGCGGAGCCGGCGCGCACGCGCCGCCAAGGAACGAGAAGACCTGGTGCAGGGCCCCCTGCCCCAGACCCGCGAGGGCGAGGCCGCCCGGCCAGCGGATCTGCCGCCGCACGGCCAGCGTGGTCACCACGAGCAGCAGTGCGCCGAGCAGGGTGATCACCCCGGCGGGCGGGAGATGGCCGCCGGCCTCGAAGTGCGCGGTCAGGGCGAGCGCGAGCACGACCACTGCCCAGAGGAACGCGCGGCCGAAGCCCACGGCACCTGAGGACGGGGTCAGCACAGCACAGACCCTAGCCCTCGTTACTTCGCCGGCCGTACCGCGTCGACGTCGTCTTCCTCGGTCGGCATGATCCGCTGCTCCGGCTCGACCGAGTCGATCGGCTCACAGCCCTCGATGTTCTGCAACGGCTGGTCAGCAGCCACGTCGACGTCCTCGACCTTGAGGGGCGGGTCGAAGTCCGCACCGATGAGGAGATCGATCGCTCGGCCCTTCCGGTCGTCGAGGACCAGCCGCATCGACGGGAACTGCGCGGCGAGCGTGTACGCCTGCACCGTCCCCCTCGTGCCGAACCTGATCTCGGACTCCTCGAGCAGCCGCGGCACGTTGCCCGTGCCCAGGATGGTGAAGCCGCGCTTGGCCAGGACGGTCTCGTGCGCGCTGGCCAGCCCCGACTCCTCCGACGCGTTGAGAAGGAGGACCTCGACCTGCGTGTACGCGACCGGGAGGGCGCCGTCCGGCTGCCCCTCCACCGCGGGGAGGCAGGGCACCGGGTACGTCTTCTGGTCCGACACCCCCACCGTCGTGAACGGCCGGTTGAACGGCGCGTTGATGGCGCCCGAGTACACCGCGAGCGCGAAGATGCCACAGACGGCCAGGAACGCGATGAGCACGCCGAAGACCACGGCCTGGCGCTCGTGCTCTCGGCGACGGCGCTCTACACGCGCCTGGTCGTGCCCGGGGGTTGTCACTCTTCGAACCTACCTGAGGTCATCGGATGATGAGCACGCGAGCGTGCAGCACTGGACGTTGTTGCAGGGCGGCGCGGACGGCACGGTGCAGACCGTCCTCGAGGTACAGGGTGCCCTCGTACTCGACGACGTGTGCGAACAGGTCGCCGTAGAACGTGGAGTCCTCCGCCAGGAGCGTATCGAGGTCGAGCGTGCGCTTGGTGGTCACGAGCTCGTCCAGGCGCACCTGGCGTGGAGGCACGTCGACCCAGTCGCGCGTGCGCGAACGCCCGTGCTCTGGGTACGGGCGGCCGTCTCCTACGGCCTTGAAGATCATCGGTCCATCCTCACTGGACTCGGCGGGGGCGCGTTCGGGGGGCGGCGGTGAGAACCTGCCTGCTGGCACCGAACGGCGCCCCGAACCCTACCGGACGGAGAGTGCGGATGACAGCCACATTCTCCGCCCGGCGCGGTCAGCTGCTTTGCAGGTCCCGCCGCCGGAACCCGACGAACGCCAGCGCGAGCAGCACGCCGGCCGCCCCGGCGAGCCCGACCATGTTCGCGGCCTCCGGCGCCTCGCCGAACCCCGCGGGAAGCCAGTCCAGCGGTGAGATCGCCTCGGCCACCTCGGGCAGGTCGAAGACCGCACCGAACATGCCGACCACGAACGCGTACACGAGCAGCAGCCACGCGGCGGGAGCGAGACTCGGCGCCCACGCGTACAGCACCGCGGCGAGGCCCAGGTACACCAGGAGCGCCACGGAGTGGGTCCAGAACACGTCGGTGTACGCGGCGAGCCCCGGTTCCCCCATGCCGACCTGGACGGCTCCCACCCACATCGCGTAGCAGCTCACCGCCACGAGGGCCACCGTGCTCAGCCCCACGACGACGAGGTGGGCGCCGAACCAGCGCGAGCGCGACACCGGCAGCGCGAGCACCGCCTCTGCCCGTCCGGCGGCCTCCTCCGCTCCGGCGCGGCCCGACATGACTATCGCGTAGGCGGCGCAGGTCAGTGCGGCGAACAGCACCATGGCGCTCAGGAAGCCGTCGCGGAACACGGCGGGATCCGAGCCGCCGAACACTGCCTGGAACATCTCGTTGTCCGCAGCACCGGAGGCGCCCATCTCCATGATCTCGGGCAGGAGCGTGCCGGAGGCGTACCACAGCGCCGCCATGCCCAGCGCTGTCCACCGGAAGGCTGACCGCTGCTGCCGCCAGGCCAGGGCGAGCGGGCTCCGGAGGCTCGGCGAGGCGTCCGCGCGCCCGCCGCGAGTGGCGACGAGGCCGCCACCGAAGTCCCGCCGTGACGCGAGGAAAGCCGCGAGCGCCAGCAGCAGCAGGATCGCCACCACCGGCAGCGCGACGGGCCACCAGCGCAGGTCCACGAAGGCCCGCAGCTGTTGTGCCCAGCCGATCGGGGAGAGCCAGGACAGAGCGTTGCCGTGCCGTTCCTGGATGTCCCCGGCGGACCGGAGCGCGAGCGCCCAGCCGTACGCGGCGAGCCCGATACCGGTCGCGCCGCGGCCGTGCTCGGTGACCTGGCACGCCACCACGGCGACGGCCCCGAACACCATGGCGGACAGGCCGGACCCGACCGTGAGACCGAACGAGTCCGCGAGCGGAAGCTCTCTCCCGCTCGCGCCGTGGAGAGCGAGCGCCGAGACCACGGCGATGACGGCGTTCACGGCGAGCAGCGTGACGATGGCTGCCACCGCCGGTGCGTGCCGCCCGACCGGTGCCGCTCGCACCAGCTCGGACCTGCTGCTCTCCTCCTCGGCGCGGGTGTGCCGCACCACGTGCAGCACGCTCATGATGCCCAGCGCGAGGACCACCCAGGTGATTCCTTCGTTGGCGATCGCGACACCAACGGTGTAGTCCTCGATGCCGTAGCCGGGGCCGCCCATGACGATGCCCGCCGGCGTCTCCATCACGAGCGCACGCGCGGCGCGGGCCTTGGGTCCCATCGCGTCGGCGAAGTACGCGTAGAAGGCCACGACGGACAGCGTCCACACGCTGAGCCGCACGCGGTCACGGCGCAGCATGAACCGGACCAGCCGGCCGGTCCCCGTCAGCGTGGACCCGGACGACGGGCGTGGGACGGCCGGTGCCGCGAGGGCGCTCACCGTGCACCTGCCGTTCCTGCAGGCAGCGCCTCGCCGTAGTGCCGCATGAAGAGCTCCTCGAGCGACGGCGGCACCGCGGTGAGGCTGTGCAGCCCGAGCGCCGTCAGCTCGGCCATGGCCGCCCCGACCTGGGCGTCGTCGACGTCGAAGGTGACGCGCGTGCCGCCGTCGGCCGGTGCGGCGGCAAGGTTGTGCACCCCGGCGAGCCTGCCGACGCCGGACGGGTCGCCCGAGACCACTGCCGTCACGTTCGACCGGGTCAGGTGCCGCAGCTCGTCGAGCGTGCCGGACTCCACCGACACCCCGTTGCGGATGATCGTCACGGTGTCGCACACCTTCTCGACCTCGTGCAGGATGTGGCTGCTGAGCAGCACCGACGTCCCCTGCGCCGCGGCCTCGCGCACGTACTGCGTGAACACGGCCTCCATGAGCGGGTCGAGGCCTGACGTGGGCTCGTCGAGGATCAGCAGGTCGGCGTCCATGGAGAACGCTGCCACGAGAGCGACCTTCTGCCGGTTGCCCTTGGAGTACGTGCGGGCCTTCTTGGTGGGGTCGAGCTCGAACCGCTCGAGGAGGCCGGCCTTGCGCTTCTTGTCGACCGTGCCACGCAGCCGGCCCAGGAAGTCGATGGCTTCGCCGCCGGTCAGGTTGGGCCACAGGCTGACGTCGCCCGGCACGTAGGCGAGGCGCCGGTGCAGCGCGACGGCGTCGCGCCAGGCCTCCCCGCCGAACAGGCGGGCGGTGCCGGAGTCCGCGCGCAGCAGACCGAGCAGGACGCGGATGGCTGTGGACTTGCCCGCGCCGTTGGGGCCGAGGAACCCGGCGACCTCGCCGGGCAGGACGGTCAGGTGCAGGCCGTCCAAGGCCTGGACGCGGCCGAAGGACTTGTACAGGTCGTGGATCTCGACAGCTGGTGTCACGGTCATGGCTCGCTCGCTCTCTGACGTCGGAAAGGGACGTAGCAGGGCAGCGCTCGTTCGGCCTGCGGTACCGGTCAGCCTGGAGCAGGCGCGGGCACTGCCTCGTCCGGCGGCGGGTCCGACACGTACAGGAGGTAGTCGTCCAGCATGCGCCGGGAGGTGAGGAAGCCCTCCGAGAACAGCTCCATCATCGGCAGGTAGCTGTTCGAGAGGTAGTCGCGGACGACCGCCACGAGGTCGCTCGGGTCCGACGGCGGGCTGAGCGTCACCTCGAGCAGCAGCGCACCGAGCGAGGAGAGCGTGAGGTAGCGGGCCCGCGCGGCTTCGTCCCGGCTGGGCACGAGGACACCCGCCGCGACGCCGTCCCGCGTGTAGTCCACCGCGTCGGTGACCATGTGGTCGATGAACTCGCGGGCCAGCGCGCCGCCGTCCTGCATGGACCGCAGGACGTACCCGACGACGGGCGCGTTCTCCTCTGCGGCGGCGAACTTGTGGAAGAAGCTCTGGCCCGCGGCGGCGTCGGCGACGTTCTCCCGCTTGAGCCGGCGGATCGTGGCCAGCAGGTGCGCGTCGCATTCGGCGCGGAGCTTTTCCTTGGACCCGAAGTGGTGCATCACGAGGCCGGCGCTCACCCCGGCGTCGGCCGCGATGGCGCGCACCGAGGCGCCGAACCCCTCCACCGCGAACCGGTAGACCGCGGCGTCACGGATCCGGGCCCGCGCGGTGCGGTCGGCGTCGGCGGGCACGCCGTCGCCCGACGGCGGGGTGGCCCCCGCTCGCCCTTCCGGACCGCCGGCTGAACGCATGTTCAGTATGCTAACTACGCGTTCAGCCCGTGTCCATGCCTGTGCCGGGGTCAGGCCTCCGCGGTGCCGCGCCAGCGGCCGATCGCGCCCATGACGTGGTAGATCACCAGGGCGGCGGCGGTGCCGAGGGCGATACCGCCGAACTGCAGGTCACCGGCGGTCCAGGTGAAGTCGGCGATGCCGATGATGAGCGGCACGGCGGCGGTCGTCAGGTTCACCGGGTCGGAGAAGTTGACCTTCGCCTGCACCCAGATGCGCGCGCCGAGGATGCCGATCATCCCGTAGAGCATGGTCGTGACACCGCCGAGCACCCCCTCGGGGACGCTGGCGATCAGTGCGCCGAACTTCGGCGAGAGGCTGAGCACCAGCGCGCCGAACGCGGCCACCCAGTACGCGGCCGTCGAGTACACCCGGGACGCCGCCATGACGCCGATGTTCTCGGCGTACGTCGTGGTGCCGGAGCCCCCGCCGAGGCCGGCCAGGGTCGTGGCGACGCCGTCGGCCAGGAGCGCCCGCCCGGTCAGCCGGTCGTAGTTGCGGCCCGTCATCGCGGCCACCGACTTCACGTGCCCCACGTTCTCCGCGATGAGCACCAGCACCACGGGGAGGAACAGGCCGAGCACACCCGGGTCGAACGACGGCGCGACGAACTGCGGCAGGCCTACCCAGGCCGCGTCCCCCACCTTCGAGAAGTCGACCTCGCCGCGCACCGTGGCCACGGCGTACCCGATGACGACCCCGAGCAGGATCGCGAGCCGGCCGACGAGACCGCGGAACAGCACCTGGATCAGGATGATCGACGCGAGAGTGACCACCGCCGTCACCGGTGAGGCCTGGAAGCCCGAGCAGTCACCCTGCTCGTCGCACGACCCCCACGCGACCGGCGCCAGGTTGAGGCCGATGAGCGCCACGATCACACCCGTCACCACTGGCGGCATGGCGACCTGGATCCAGCGCGGCCCCGCGAAGTGCACCACCACGCCGACGAGCGCCAGGAGCAGGCCGGTGGCGAGGACGCCGCCGATCGCGGCCGACTGCCCGCCCGACGCCGTCGCGGCAAGGATCGGCGCGATGAACGCAAAGCTCGACCCCAGGTAGCTCGGCAGCTTGTTGCCCGTGATCAGCAGGAAGGTGATGGTGCCGAGCGCCGAGAAGAACAGCGTGGTCGCCGGGTCGAAACCCGTGATGGTCGGCACCAGGAACGTGGCCCCGAACATCGCGACGATGTGCTGCAGGCCGATCCCGACGGTGCGCGGCCAGCTCAGCCGCTCATCGGGGGCGACTACCTCACCAGGGGTGATGCGGGCACCATCACCGTGCAGCTGCCAGCCGATTCGCATGTGTCTGTCCTTGATCTCGCAACGGGAATGCCGTGCGGATCCTAACGGCAGGTGGTGCGAACCTCACTGAGCCTGCCGCCCACGGCCGGCGTCAGCCGAGCTGCGGACGCACCTCGCGCGCGATCAGGTCGAGGTGGTCGAGGTCCGCAAGGTCGAGGATCTGCAGGTAGACCCGCTGGATACCGTCGGCCTCCAGGGCCTTGAGCCGGTCCGCCACCTCGGTGACGGTCCCGGCGATGCCGTGCTCGCGCAGCTCGCCGGGCTCGCGACCGATCGCCGCGGCACGCCTGGTGAACTCGGCCTCGTCCTGCCCGACGGCGGCCACGAGGGCCACCGACTGCACCATCGACCCGGGCGCACGCCCGACGTCGGACAGCGCCTTCTCGATCACCTTCACGCGCGGGCCGATCGCGTCGAGCTCAGGGAACGCCTGGTTGTACTCGGTGCCGTACCTCGCCGCCAGCGCGGGCGTCCTGCGCGGACCGCCACCACCGACGAGCACGGGGATCTTCGACTGCGTCGGCTTTGGCAGGGCCGGCGAGTCGGTGAGCTGGTAGTGCTCGCCGGAGAAGGAGAACTTCTCGCCGACCGGGGTCTCCCACAGGCCGGTGATGATCGCGAGCTGCTCCTCGAGGAGGCCGAACCGCTTGTCGGGGAACGGGATGCCGTAGGCGCTGTGCTCGGCCTGGAACCAGCCGGTACCGAGACCCAGCTCGACGCGGCCGCCGGACATCTGGTCCACCTGCGCCACCTGGATGGCGAGCACGCCCGGGTGCCGGAACGTCGCGGAGGACACGAGCGTGCCGAGCCGCACGGTCGAGGTGTCGCGGGCGAGCCCGGCCAGCGTGGTCCACGCGTCCGTTGGACCGGGCAGGCCCTCTCCGCCCATGGCGAGGTAGTGGTCGGAGCGGAAGAACGCACTGAACCCGAGCGCCTCCGTGGTCCGGGCGACGGCAAGCTGGTCGTCGTACGTCGCACCCTGCTGGGGCTCGGTGAAGATGCGCAGATCAAGAGTCATGCCCCCACGATGCCACGCGACGCGCGCCCAGCAAGGGAGGGGTCAGGCGAAGGACGGTTCTGTGGTGCGGGAACGCTTGATCTCGTAGAAGTACGGGTACCGCGCGAGCGTCACGGAGGCGTCGAACAGGGCAGCCGCCTCCTCGCCGCGCGGGATGCGCGTCAGCACCGGGCCGAAGAACGCGACGCCGTCGACGTGGATGGTGGGCGTGCCGACGTCGTCGCCGACGGGCTCCATGCCGGCCTGGTGGGAGGCCGCGAGCGCCGCGTCGTAGTCCTCGGACTCCGCGGCCCCGGCGAGAGCTGCCTGCAGCCCCGCCTCGGCGAGCGCCTCGGCCGCCACGGCGTCGAAGTCCTTGTTCCGCTGGTCGTGGATCCGGGTGCCTGCCGCGGTGTAGAAGGTGGAGAACGCCTCGGGACCGTGGTCGGCCTGGACCGCGGCGGCGACGCGGCCGATGCCCCGTGACCTCTCGATGCGCGCCCGGTAGTCGTCGTCGATGTCCCTGTCCTTGTTGAGCAGGTACAGGCTCATGAGCTTGAAGGTGAGATCGACCTCGCGGAGCCGGGCCACCTCGAGGGCCCAGCGGGACGTGATCCACGCGAAGGGGCACATGGGGTCGACGTAGACGTCGACGACGGGCTTGGCAGCGGTCTCGGTCATGCTCAGCAGACTACGCTCGCTGCGTGACCGGGATCCGTTGGAAAAGTCTCGCCACCGTCGTCGGCGGTGGGGTGATCTTTCTGGTGTGCCTGGTGGGCGTCGTGCTCGGCCATCCGTGGTCGGCGGTACCCGGTGGCCTCGCCCTGCTGATGGCCGTCCGCGAGGTGCGCTACCTGCGCAGACTGCGGTCCGGGAAGATCGCGGGGCGGGAAAGTTAGCGCCATGAACACGAGGTATCGCTCAAGGACTCTTCACGCGGTCCCGCGAGCACGGGGTAGCCTGCCTGGCATGACCGCCGTCCGTACCCACACGCACGCGCAGGCAGTAGACGCTGCGGTGGACCTGTTCACCCGGCAGGGGTACGAGGGGACCACCGTCGAGGAGATCGCCGACGCCGCCAGGGTCAGCCGGGCGACGTTCTTCCGCCGGTTCCGCTCGAAGGAAGACGTGGTCTTCGCCGACCACGAGCTGCTGCTCGAGGAGGTGGTGGTGATGCTCGCCGCCACCCGCCCCGACGCCCGCGCCAGCGAGGAGTCCGGGCACGACCTCGGCCGCGCCTGGGACCCCGACGTCGACCCGTACCTCGAGGTGTGTCGCGCCGCACGCATGGTGTTCGACCACCATGTCGGCCAGCGTGACACCTCGCTCGCCCGGTACGCCCTGCTGCAGCAGGTCCCTGCCCTGCGCGACCGGGAGCTGATCACCACGCACCGCTATGAGCGGGCGTTCACGCACTACCTGCGCGACACGCTGCCGTCGGAGCGCTCGGCGTCCACGGCGTCGATAGCGTTCGCAGCCTCCGTCGTCGCCGTGCACAACGCGATCCTGCGTCGCTGGCTGCGCACGCCGTCGCTCGAGCTGCGGCCCGAGCTCGAGGAGGCGTTCGCCGACCTGCGGCGGGCTGCCGTCCTCGGCACCGCCGCCCACCCGCTGCCCGACGGCGGGACCCCGGTCGGCCGCCGCGTGGTCGTCACGGTCGTCGAGGGCGGGGCGGGGCCCGACGAGGTGGCCCGCGCCGTCCGGGAGGCGCTCGCCTGACACCTGGCGGGACAGGCGTGCCGCGCGGGAATGGTGCCGTGGCATCCTGTGTTCCGACAGTCAACGTGCAGCAGATGCACACGTGCTCCGGGGTCGGTGAAATTCCGAGCCGGCGGTGATAGTCCGCGACCCGGGTCGCTCCTTCGGGAGAGGCTCGGTTGACCTGGTGAGATTCCAGGACCGACGGTTAAAGTCCGGATGGGAGGAAGCACGTGCGGCGCGCGCCGTCACCCCTCGGGGTGCCGTCACCGCGCCGTCGTCGGCGCCTTGTGGCGCGCCGGCCCTCACCCCGGAGTCCCCGTGTGCGGACTTTCGGAGAGGGAAGAGACATGGACTGGTTCCGCGCCGCCTACGATGCGACGTTCCTGGTCGCCGACCAGCAGATCTACTGGCGCGAGGTCATCGGCAACGTGTTCGGGCTCGCGTCCGCGCTCGGTGGCCTGCGCCGCAAGGTGTGGGCCTGGCCGGTGGGCATCGTCGGGAACGTCCTGCTCTTCACCGTCTTCATGGGCTCGTGGTTCGGCGACGCGACGCGCGCCGACATGCTGGGCCAGGCCGGCCGGCAGATCATGTTCATCGCGGTCTCGGTCTACGGCTGGTACCGCTGGCGCGAGACGCGGCGGCTGGGCGGCGTCGGCACGGTGGCCGTGCACCCCCGCTGGGCCTCGTGGCGAGCCCGCGTGGGCCTCGTGACCGGGATGCTCGCGGGCACCCTGCTGCTCACCCCGCTCTTCCGGACCCTTGGCTCGTACGAGCCGGTCTGGGCGGACGCGTGGATCTTCATGGGCTCCGTGCTCGCCACGTACGGCATGGCCAAGGGCTGGGTCGAGTTCTGGCTGATCTGGGTGGCGGTCGACCTCGTGGGCGTGCCCCTGCTGTTCTCGGCCGGGTACTGGGCGACCGCCATGATGTACGTGATCTACGGCCTGTTCACCCTGTTCGGCTTCTTCGCGTGGTGGCGCATCAGCCGCCGCGAGAGCGCTGCACCGGACGCGGTGGTGGCCGCGGCCTGATCGCGTACCGTCGGCCCCCGTGACGGCACAGGAGCGCACCGCCAGGATCGGGATCGTCGGCTCGGGCTTCCGCGCCCGCACCATGCTGCGCGTGCTGCAGGCGCTGCCGGACCACTTCGAGGTGGTCGGCGTGGCGACCCGCAACGCCGCGGACCGCGCGGAGCTGGGGAGGCGCGGCCTGCCGGCCGCCGGCCTGCCTGGCCTGCCCGCGCCCGCCTACACCTCGGTGCCCGGGCTGCTCGCCGGCGGCCGGCCCGACGTCGTCCTGCTGACCCTGCCCGCCGGTGCTGCTCAGCCGGTGATCCGCGACCTCGCCGCGGTGGGCGTCCCCGTGCTGACGGAGACGCCGGCGGCCGGCACGCTCGAGGAGCTGGCGGCCCTGCAGCGGCTCGTGGACGACGGCGCCTGCGTGCACGTCGCCGAGCAGTACCACCTGGAGCCGCTGGCCGGGGCGCAGCTCGCGGTCGCGGGATCCGGCCTGCTGGGCACGGTGACGGACGCGCACGTCGCGGTGGCGCACGACTATCACGGCCTCAGCCTGCTGCGCCGGGCCCTGGGCGTCAGGTTCGAGGACGCCGAGATCACCGCGCGGCGCGACGCGCGCCGGGTGCTGCCCAGCCCGAGCCGAGCGGGCGACCCCGAGGACCTGGCCCTCGTCGACACCGTGCACGCGACCGCGTGGCTCGACTTCGGCGACCGGCTGGGCACCTACGAGTTCGACGACGTCCAGTACCGCTCCTGGGTACGCTCCCCCGCACTACTGGTCCGCGGGGAGCGCGGCGAGCTGCGCGACGACGTCGTGCGGCACGTCGGTGCCGACGGCCTCCCCCGGCGCTCCACGCTGGAGCGCGTGGCCGCGGGCGGGGCCGGCAGCCACGAGGGCCTGTTCCTGCGCGGCTACACGCTCGACGGCGACTGGCTGTACCGCAACGCGTTCCGCCCGGCCCGCCTGCCCGACGACGAGCTGTCGATCGCCCGCATCGTCGCCGACATGGCCGACCACGTGCTGCACGGGGCGCCGCCGCCGTACTCCGTCGCCGAGGCCGCCCAGGACCAGTACCTCCAGCTCGAGGTGCGCCGCGCGGCGGCGTCGGGCGAACGCGTGCGGACCCGGCCGCAGGCATGGGCCCACGGGCGTGTCTGCCGCCACGCCGATACCCGCTCGAGCGAGACGGCGTGAGACGTAGTATCGCTTGACCTGAGATCGGGTACCGGCGCACCATGGGAGGCATGACTCAGACTCCCGGGGTGACGGCGCCCGACTACGACGTCTCGCAACCGCTCGACATCGACTTCGCCGGCGCCTTCGCCGACGTGACGGAGGACGAGCGGGCCTGGCAGCTCGCCGTCCGCCAGTTCGTGCAGGACGAGGTCCTGCCCGTGATCGACGGCTACTGGGAGCGCTACGAGGTCCCGATGGACCTGGTCAAGCGCATGGCCGAGCTGGACTTCCTGCGCGACGGCGTGGACGTGCCCGGCTACCCGAAGATCTCCAAGATGGCCGAGGGGCTGGCCGCGATGGAGATGTCGCGCGGCGACGGCTCGGTGACCACCATCTGCGGCGTCCAGGGTGGCCTCGCGCTGCGCTCGATCGTGATGCTCGGCTCCGACGAGCAGATCGAGAAGTACGCCGGTCCCATGGCCCGCGGCGAGATCCTCGGTGCGTTCGCGCTGACCGAGCCCACGCACGGCTCGGACTCCGTCGGCCTGGAGACCTCCGCGGTCAAGGCGACGCGGGACGGCGTAGAGGGCTACGTCATCAACGGCGAGAAGAAGTGGATCGGCTTCGGCTCGATCGGCGACATCACGGTGGTGTGGGCTCGCGGCGAGGACGGTCAGGTCCACGGCTACATCGTGCCGCAGGACACCCCCGGGTACGACGCGAAGACCATCGAGGGCAAGATCTCGCTGCGCGCGATCCACCAGGCGCACATCGTGCTGGACGACGTGTTCGTCCCGGCCGACAGCCTCCTGCCGAAGGCCCGCTCCTTCAAGGACACCGGCCGCGTCCTGTTCGCGACCCGCCTCGGCGTCGCCTGGGGCGCCGTCGGCCAGGCCATCGCCTGCTACGAGGCCGCCGTCGCCTACTCCAAGCAGCGCACGCAGTTCGGCCGGCCGCTCGCGGCGAGCCAGATGGTGCAGGAGCGCCTGACGAAGATGCTGTCGGTCCTCACGCAGATGCAGCTGCTGGTGAAGCAGCTGACGCGCCTGGACGAGGCGGGGCAGCTCAGCGGCCCGCAGGCCTCGCTAGCCAAGTACACGTGCACGCGCGGCGCGCGCGAGGTGGCCGCGATCGCGCGGGACCTGCTGGGCGGCAACGGCATCCTGCTGGAGAACCGCGTGGCGCGGCACTTCGCCGACATCGAGGCCCTGCACACCTACGAGGGCACAGAGAGCATGCAGGCGCTGATCATCGGCCGCGAGATCACGGGCACGAGCGCTTTCGCCTGACCCACCCGCTGGTCGAGCCCCGCACAGGCGCTCGACCAGCATGCGGCGGTAGGGGAAACCCGACCCTCGCGTCGTGGGACCACAGCATGTCGCTGGGTCGCGTGTCGGCCTAGTGTCATGTCCATGACCAGCGACGACGGCCCGACGCAGCCTGCCAAGCCCCGCACCATCGAAGACCGCGTCGCGCCCGCGCTCGTCTCGGGCCAGGCCTTCTTCCGGGCCCCGTACGACGCCGCCACCGGACGCGCCTTCGCCGCCCTGGCCGTCGGCTGGATCTGGCACCTCACGGGCGGCCTGGTCCTGTGGGTCATGGTCGTGGTCGCGGCAGGCCTGGTCCCGGCCCTCGGCGTCAGCGTGCCGCTCCTCGCCCTGCTCCTGACCGCCGCGCGCTGGTTCGGCACGGCCGAGCGGGCCCGCCTCACCAACCAGACCGGGGTCACCATCCCCGCCCCGCTGCCACCGGCCCCCGCCCGGCGCGGCTTCTGGTCGAGGCTGTGGGCGCCGGCCCGCGACGGGCGCGCCTGGGCCGCGACGCTCTACGCCTTCCTCGCGATGCTGGTCAGCACGGTGTTCTTCGCGATCACCACAGGCCTGGTCGCCGGTGCCGCCGCCGCGGTCCTCTTCGTGGCGCTCGGCCGGGGCAGCGCCCTCGCGCAGTGGTCCGGCCTGTCGTGGCCCGCCGTCGTCGTCGGGGCCCTCGCCGGCGCCGTCGTGCTCGTGTGGTCGGGCGCCGCGCTCGCGCAGTACGGGTCCTATCTGATGGTGCGGCTCGCGACGAACCTGCTGGGCCCGTCCGCCGCCGACGTCGCCCGCGCAAGGGCCGCCGTCGCCGAGCAGGAGACGCGTCTCGCCGAGGCCGCCGCGCACACCGCCCGCGAACGGGCGGTGGTCCTCACCGAGTCGCGCACGGCGGCGGTCTCCGCGGCCGACACCGAGCGCCGCCGCATCGAACGTGACCTGCACGACGGCGCGCAGCAGCGCCTCGTCGCGCTCGGCGTCGAGCTGGGGGTGGCCCGCCGGCTGGCCGACAAGGACCCCGAGCATGCCGTCGCCGCCCTGGAGGTCGCGCACCGCGAGATCAAGGAGACCCTCGCCGAGCTACGCGACCTGGTCCGTGGCATCCACCCCGCCGTCCTGACCGACCGCGGGCTGGACGCAGCGCTCTCCGCGCTCGCCGGGCGCAGCCCCGTACCGGTCCGCGTCGAGGTGACGGGTGATCTCACCTCGGCCGGCTCCGCCGCACAGGCCGCCGCGTACTTCGTGGTCGCAGAGGCACTGACCAACGTCGCCAAGCACGCCGGGGCGGAATCCGCCTGGGTCCGAGCGCGCCTCGTGCCCGAGGACCGTCCGGCACGCCTGCGCATCACGGTGTCCGACGACGGCAGGGGCGGCGCCGAGCGATCGCCCGGCAGCGGGCTCGAGGGCCTGCGCGGCCGCGTCGCCGCCCTGGACGGCACGTTCGAGCTCGACAGCCCGCCCGGAAAGGGCACCCGCCTGACAGTGGAGGTACCGTGCGCATCGTGATCGCGGAGGACTCGGTCCTCCTCCTGGACGGCCTCACCCGGCTGCTGGTCGCCGAGGGCCACACCGTGACGGGGCACGGCACGGCGGACGCGCTCGTCCGGGCACTCTCGACGCCCGACGCCGGGCTGCCCGACCTTTTGGTCACCGACGTCCGGATGCCGCCGTCGCACACCGACGAGGGGCTGCGCGCCGCGGTGCACCTGCGCAGCCTGCACCCGGACCTGCCCGTCCTCGTGCTGTCGCAGTACGTGGAGCAGAGCTACGCTACCGAGCTGTTCGCACGTGGCGCACGTGGCCTCGGCTACGTGCTGAAGGACCGCGTGGCCGACGTCGACGAGTTCCTCGACGCCGTCGCCCGGGTGTCCGGGGGCGGGACCGTCCTCGACCCCGAGGTGGTCACCCAGATCATGGCCCGGCACCCCGGGTCCGACCTCGACGTCCTGACCCGGCGCGAGCGCGAGGTGCTCGCGCTGATGGCCGAGGGACGTTCCAACGCCGCCATCGCGGACCGCCTCGTGGTAGGGCTGGCCGCCGTGGAGAAGCACGTCACCAACATCCTGAACAAGCTCGGCCTCCCGCCGGCCACCGACGACCACCGCAGGGTGCTCGCCGTGCTGCGCTGGCTCGACCAGAACGGATCCCGCTGATGAACCAGCCGCAGCCCCAGAACCCCCCGGTGCCCGCTGACGCCATAGAGCCGCCCGGGCCGTACGCCCAGCCAGGGCCCCGCACCCAGGACGCCGCGTACCCGCCGGGCCCGCCGCGCCGCAGCACCACCGGGCGCGTCCTGACGGCGGTCGGTGTGATCATCGCCGTCGTGGTGGTCGGCCTCGGCGCGCTGTTCCTCGTCGACCTGACGATGTCGCAGACCACCACCACCCACCGGTCGTACGACGCCGTGGACTCCGTGGAGCTCGTGGCCGACGGCGACGTCACCGTCCATGCCGCCGAAGGTGGCATCGAGGTGGACGCCATAGCGCACAGCGGCCTCCGGCAGCCCACGTACTCGGCGGACGAGTCCGCGAGCCGGCTGGAGATCACGCACCGGTGCGGGTGGGCCATCGCGCTGCCCCGCTGCTCGGGTGAGCTCGACGTGACCGTGCCGGCCGGCACGGAGGTCGTGATCCGGACGGAGAACGGCGACGTCGTCGCGAGCGGCCTGGCCGGTGACGTGTCCCTGAACACGAGCAACGGCGCCGTCGAGGCCACCGACATCGGTGGCCCCCTGACCGCGCACTCCAGCAACGGCGACGTCGACATCACGTCCTCGCAGGGCGACGTCGAGACCTCGACGTCGAACGGCCGGGTCTCCGTCGTCGGCGTCGAGGGCTCCGTCACCGCGGACACCACCAACGGCCGGATCACCATCGACTCGGTGACCGGAGACGCCTCGGCGAACAACAGCAACGGGTCCGTGGAGATCTCGGCGGTCGGCGGCAGCATCGACGCCGAGACCAGCAACGGCGACGTCACCGTGACCGGCGACGGCGAACCCGTGGCCCTGACGATGAGCACGTCGAACGGCGACGAGACCATCGAGGGCCCGATCGACCCGGACGCCGAGCGCACGGTCGAGATCAGCAGCTCGAACGGCGACGTCGCGTACCTCGACCGGTAGCCGTTCGCCGGGGTAGCCGTCCGGCGAGGTAGCACCAGCTCGCCGGACGGCTACCCCACGAAGGTGAGGTAGAGCAGCGTGACGTTCAGCGCCACGATCACCCCCGCCACCACCCAGGCCAGCACCTGGGTGGTCAGCGCGTTCCGGTGCTCGCCGAGCAGCTCGCGGTCCCGCGTGAGCCGCACGAGCGGGATCATCGCGAACGGGATGCCGAAGCTCAGCACCACCTGGCTGACCACGAGGAGCCAGGTGGGCGAGATCCCGGTCATCAGCAGGACGATCGCGGGCAGCAGCGTGACCACGCGGCGGGCGAGCAGCGACACGCGAACCCGCAGCAGGCCGGACATGATCTCTGCCCCCGCGTACGCCCCGACGGACGTCGACGCGAGCCCGGAGGCGAGCAGCCCGACGGCGAACAGCACGCCCACCACGGGCCCGAGCGTGCCGGCGATCGCGGCGTGCGCGCCCTCGATGGTGTCGGTCCCCTCCCTGCCGGGCAGGTTCGCCGCGGCGAGCAGGAGCATCGCGATGTTCACGCTCCCGGCCAGGACCAGCGCCAGCACGACGTCGATCCGCGTGGCGCGCAGGATCCGCGGCGTCGACGTCGACGGCGCGTGCAGGTGGTCCCGGGCGAGCGAGGAATGCAGGTAGATGGCGTGCGGCATCACCGTGGCGCCGAGCATGGAGGCGGCCAGGAGCACCGAGTCCGCACCGGCCAGGCGGGGCACCAGGCCGGCCAGCATGGCCGCCGGGTCAGGCGGGGAGAAGAACAGCCCGGCGCAGAAGCCGACGGTGAGCACAGCGAGCATCGCCGTGACGACGCCCTCGAAGGCCCGCTGCCCCCGCCGCTGCTGCACCGCCAGGACCAGGAGGGACACCACCCCGGTGATGATCCCGCCCAGCACGAGCGGCACGCCGAACAGCAGGTGGAGAGCGATGGCGCCGCCGATCACCTCGGCGAGGTCGGTCGCCGCCGCCACGATCTCCGCCTGCACCCAGTAGGCGAGGCGGGCTGGACGGGGCAGCCGCTCCCCCAGCACCTCCGGCAGCGACCGGCCGGTCACCACGCCGAGCTTGGCCGACAGGTACTGCACGAGCACCGCCATCGCGTTCGCCGCGACGAGCACCCAGACGAGCAGGTAGCCGAACCGGGCCCCGGCGGTGAGGTTCGCGGCCACGTTGCCCGGGTCCACATAGGCGATGGCCGCCACGAACGCGGGGCCGAGCAGGACGAAGAGGCGGGCGCGGCCGGCACGAGGCCCTGCGACGGTGCGGGTCATCTGTTCTCCAGAAGTTCGGTTACCCGAACTCTAACTCGCGGATGCCCGAATTCGCACGCTTGCCGACCGGCTGCCGACGCCGTCGCGGATCAGTGCGAGGATGTGGCCGTGCCGAGCGCGTCAGACATTTCGACAACGCCCAAGGCCGTGGGCAAGGACATCCTGCGGTCCGTCACCCGTGTGCTCTCCTCCTGGCCGGCCCTCTGGATCGGGTTCGTCCTGGCCCACGCCTGGATCATCCTGCAGGCCTGGGTCTTCGGGGGGCAGATCCTCGGCGACGTGAACCTGTACGAGTGGTGGGTCCGCACCGGCATGAACGACGGGTGGTGGCCCGTCTTCGACTACGACTGGGTATACCCGATCGGCGCCCTCGCGCCCATGGCGGTCCCCGCGCTGCTCGCCGACTCGACGAACGGCTACTACTGGGTGTGGATGGGCCTGGTGACGGTCGCCAACGCCGTCGCCGTGCTGCTGCTCGGCCGCGCCCGCCCGCACGGCCGCGCCGCCGTCTGGTTCTGGCTGGCCTTCCTGGTGTCGCTCGGGCCCATCTGGATCGGGCGGCTCGACGGCCTGCTCGCGCCGATCATCCTCGTCGCGCTCCTGGTCGCGTCCCGCCGGCCCGCGCTCGCGATGACGCTCGCCACCGTTGGCGCGTGGATCAAGATCGCCCCGGGTGCGGTAGCGCTCGCGCTGGCCGCGACGGCGTCAGGCGCCAGGACGTTCCTGCGCAACGTCGTGCTGCCCGGTGCGGCGGTGTGCGCGGTCGTCGTCGGCGTGGCCTTCGCCGGCGGCGGGCAGGACAACGTGCTCGACGTGTTCGGCGAGCAGGGCGAACGCCAGCTGCAGGTCGAGGCCGTCGCCGCCACCCCGTTCACCGTGGCCAGGCTCTGGGACTCCTCGATCCAGGTCGAGTACGACGACGTCATCTACACCTACGAGGTGCTCGGCGAGGGCGCCGACGCCGTCGCACAGGCGCTCGACGTCGCGCTCCCGGTCGCCGCGGTCCTGCTCGCGGCGCTCACCTGGTGGGCCGCCCGACGCCGGCCCGACCGCGTCGGCGACATCCTCCTGCTCGGGGCCGCCGCGGAGCTGCTGGCCCTCATCGTCTTCAACAAGGTGGGATCGCCGCAGTTCATCGCCTGGATCGGGCCTCCCATGGCGGCCGCGATCGCCCTCGGCAGCCGCAGCCAGGGCACCCGCCGCACCTGGTTCCTGCCCGCTCTCGGCACCCTCCTCGTCGCGCGACTCACCATGGAGCTCTACCCGCTCCGGTACGGCGAGTTCCTCGGCGGCTGGCCGTTGGCCACGACCGTCGGCGCCGTGCGCAACGTCCTGCTCGTGGCGCTGCTGGTCGGCGCGGTAGTACGACTCGTGCAGGTCCTCCGGAGCCGCCGGTCGGTCGCCGGCGCAGACTGAGGGTCTGTTCAGGGGTGTTCCCCATGCCAGGTGCCTGGTGGCTCCGCTACGGTCAAGGACGTGACATCGTGTGTAGCGGTAACCGTCTCGACGCCACCCGTTCCCCGACTCGCCGCACGGCAGACTTCGTCCGGACATCGACGACCGGCAGGTTCGTAACGTGCGAGTAGCCATCGTTGCGGAGAGTTTCCTCCCGCAGGTCAACGGGGTCACCAACTCCGTCCTGCGGGTTCTCGAGCACCTGCATGCGCGAGGGGACCAGGCGATGGTCCTCGCGCCCGACGCCGACGCGTCCATCGGTCATGTCCCGCCCTTCGTCAGCGGCGCCCCCGTCGTCGAGCTCGGCTCGATCGGTTTTCCCGGGTACCCGGACGTGCGGCTGGTCGTCGGCAAGAAGTGGCGCACCGAGCGCACCCTTGCGACGTTCGCGCCCGACGTCGTGCACCTGGCGTCGCCGTTCATCCTCGGCTGGCGCGGCATCCTCGCCGCCGAGCGGCTGGGGCTGCCGAGCGTCGCGGTCTACCAGACGGAGGTTCCCGGCTACGCGGCGCGCTACGGCCTGGGCGGCTTCGAGCCGCTGCTGTGGAAGCGGGTCAAGGACATCCACGAACGCGCGACGATGACGCTCGCACCGTCCACCGCGACCATGCGGCAGCTCGAGGAGCACGGCATCCCCAACCTGCGGCTGTGGGGCCGGGGTGTCGACACCCAGGCGTTCCACCCGCAGTTCCGGGACGAGGCCTGGCGCCGCAGGGTCGGCGCCGGCCGCGACATCCTCGTGGGCTACGTGGGCCGGCTGGCCGCCGAGAAGCAGGTAGAGGCGCTGCGCGTGGTGCAGCACCTGCCGGGCGTGCGCCTCGTGATCGTCGGCGACGGACCCGAGCGGGAAGACCTGCGGCAGATCCTTCCGGCCGCCCACTTCACCGGGCTGCTGCGCGGGCCAGAGCTGTCGCGGGCGATGGCGAGTCTCGACGTGTTCGTGCACCCGGGCGAGCTCGAGACCTTCGGCCAGACGCTGCAGGAAGCACACGCCAGCGGGGTCCCGGTGGTGGCCCCGGCCGCCGGCGGCCCGCTGGACATCGTCCGGCACTCCCACGACGGCTGGCTGTACTCTCCAGGTGACCACGAAGCGCTCCGCGCCCGTGTCACCGACCTGGTGGGTGACGAGCGCAAGCGGCGTGCCTTCGGCACCGCGGCGCGCGAACGCGCCGAGGGGCGCACGTGGCACGACATCTGCTCCGAGCTCATGGGGCACTACGACGACGCGATCCGGGTGCACGCGAGAGCCGGATCAGCGGAGGTATAACTTGCGAATCGTCCATGTCGCGAACTTCTACAGCCCCCGGTCCGGAGGCATCCGAACCGCGATGCACGCCATGGCCGGGCAGTACCTGTCCCGGGGGCACGAACCTGTGCTCGTCGTGCCGGGAAAACGGGACGGGGTATCGCTCGTGGGCAGCATCCGGGTCGTCAGCCTGGCGGCACCGCGCGTGCCGTTCTCCGGCGGCTACCGCGCGGTGATCCAGCCCGGCAAGATGCGCGGCCTGCTCGAGACGCTCGCACCGGACCGGCTCGAGGTGAGCGACCGCACCACGCTCGCGGGTCTGGGCGACTGGGCCCGCGAGGCCGGCGTCCCGTCGCTCATGATGCTGCACGAGCGGGTCGACGGCGTGCTCCGGTCCTGGATTCCCGGCGCGGCGGCGGGTGGTCAGGCGGCAGCCCTCGGCGCCGCGGTGGCGCCGGCCCTCGCCGACCGGTACAACCTCGCCACGCTCACCCGGTTCGACCGCCTCGTGACCACCACCCAGTTCGCCGCGGGCGAGGTGGAGCGCCTGGCCGCGCGCACCCGGTCGGCCACGCTCCCGCCGTTGTACCGGGTGCCGCTGGGCGTGGACCTGGAACGGTTCCGCCCCGACCGGTACTCGGAAGAGGCTCGCGCCCAGTACGCACCGCCCGGCACGGCGCTCATCGTGCTCGCGAGCCGTCAGTCCGCCGAGAAGCGGCCGGACCTTGCGATCGACGCCGCCGCGCAGCTCATGCGGGACGGGCGCCCGGTACGCCTCGTCGTCGCGGGATCGGGACCGCTCCTGCAGAAGATGCGCCGTCGGGCCGGGGCCGCAGGCCTGCCGCACCGGTTCCTCTCGTTCATCCCGGACCGCGACCGCCTAGCAACGCTGCTGACCTGCGCCGACGTCGTCGTCGCGCCCGGCCCGATCGAGACGTTCGGGCTCGCGGCGCTCGAGGCGCTGGCGTCCGGAACTCCTGTCGTCTGCAGCTCGTCGAGCGCTCTGCCCGAGGTGGTCGGCACCGCCGGTGCCGCAGCCGCGCCGGACGCTGCGGCGCTCGCCCTCGCCCTGCACGAGGTGCTGGACCGCGACGTGGACGAGCGACGCAAGGCCGCCCGCGCCCGCGCCGAGCTCTTCCCCTGGAGCGCCACCGGTGACGCGATGATCGAGCTGCACTCCCGCAAGGCCTTCGACCTGACCCCGGACCCCGCGCTCCCCGACCTGCCGCGCCTCGAGCGCGCCCGGCCCGCCCCGGAAGCCACCGACCCGACGGACCCGATCCACGTGGGCCCCGCCGGGCGACGGTGAGCTGAAGCCGCCGTCGGGACGCGAGCGCCGCCTCGGACTGGTCGCCCCCGCCGCCCCCCCGGTTCCCCGCGGACCACGAGAACGGGGTTGTGTCCCTGAGGCCCTCCCTCAGGAACACAACCCCGTTCTCACCCGACGTGGGCGGGTCAGGCGGGCAAGGGCTGGCCAGGTCCGTCCGGAGCCGCCGCGCCGGACCTGGCCCGCGGCCGCATGGCGTCGATGATCCGGGTCCAGCTGTCGCCGCCGTGGCCGTGGTCACGAGCCCAGGCGTAGTACGCCTGGACCGCAGCGGGGAGGCCGGTGTCCACGCCCGCCGCGTCGCTGGCGGCGACGATGTGGTCGGCGGTCGCGCCCATCATGGTGACCGTGCTGAGGTCGCCCGGGTGCTCGCCGGACTCGACCTCCGCGCCGGGGTTCCCGCCCACCTCGAGCATCTCGGAGGTCCCTGCCAGGGTCCGGATCAGCTCGGGCATCGCGCTCGTCGCGCTGATCCCGCCCGACTCGAGCAGCGCTGTGGCGTGCAGGAGCGACGCGAGCGAGGTGAGGAACACGTCGAGGTTGGCCTGGTACATGAGCTGCGCCAGCCCCGGGTCCTCGCCGAGATACTGCGGCGCGCCGAGCGCCGTGAGCGCGTCCCGGGCGGACTCCAGCGCCTCGGCCGGGCCGCTGTAGTAGACGTACGCGGCCTCGGTGCCCACCATCGGCGCGGGCGTCATGACGCCGCCGGTCAGGAACCGCGCGCCGTGCTCCCCCGCCCACGTGGCACCCTCGCGGGTGCGGTCCGGCGAGTCCGAGCTGAGGTTCACGAGCGTGCGGCCCGCGAGCGCCTCCGTCGCGGACCCGAGGATGTCGTACATCGCCTGGTAGTCGGTGAGGCTCAGGATCACGAGCTTGCTCGCGGCGATCGCCTCGGCGGGCGTGGTGGCAAGGGTCGCGCCGGCCGCGACGACGTCGGCGGCTCGGCTGGGCGTCCGGTTCCAGACGGTGACCGGATGGCCCTCGCGCAGCAGGGCGTGGACCATGGCCTGGCCCATCGGGCCGAGGCCGATGAGGGTGACGGGTGCGTTCATCGGTGGGCCTCCGTGAGCTCGGTGCTGCCTGTGCTGTCTGTGCTGTCTGTGCTGTCTGTGCGGTCGGCCCGGAGGCTCTCGTAGATCCTGGCGAACGCCTCGGCGCCGTGGCCCTGGGCGATCTGCTTGCTGATCAGCTCCTGCACTGCGGCGATGGGTGCCGGTTCGACGCCCTGTTCCTCGCTCGCACGCACGATGTGGCTCAGGTCGGAGAAGTCCAGGCTCTGCTGACCGGCGACCGTGTAGTCGCCGCCGTCGATCACGCGGGCGTCGTCGGCGAAGGCGAACGTCATCGCGCTGAGGAACGGCGTGGCGCGCGCCGCGAAGTCCGTGGCGCTCATGCCTGCGGAACCGGCCATCGCGGCACCGTGGAGGAACCCGGCGAACATCGTGTACATGCCCGAGAGCAGCGCCAGGTCGAACAGCGAGGCCAGGCCAGGATCCTCGCCGTCGTAGGTGCTCGTCGCCCACCGGTCGAGCACCGGCCGGACGGCGTCGAAGACCTCCCGGGTGCCGCTGTACAGGATCGACGCCTCCGGGGCGCCGACCATGGGCGGGGTCGCCATGATCGCACCGTCGAGGTAGTCGACGCCGTGCTCGGCCGCCCACGCGGCCAGCTCGCGCGCCTCGTTCGGTGTCGTGGTCGTCAGGTTCACCAGCGTGCGTCCCCGCAGCTCGGCGACGACCGGGTCGAGAGTCTCGTGCACTGACGCGTGGTCGAACAGGCAGGCGATGATCAGCTCGTTGGCCGTGACGGCCACGCTGATCGCCGACGCCGCCTCCGCGCCCCGCGCGCTCAGGCCGACGGCGCGGGCGGGGGTGCGGTTCCAGACGGTCACTGCGTGGCCGGCGTCGAGCAGGGTGGTGGCGAGAGCGCTGCCCATCGCGCCAAGGCCCAGCACCGTGACGCCGGTGCCTTGAGGTTCGGTCATCGGAGATCTCCTCGGTAGGTCGGTACCTGACCATGCTCGGCGAGGGACGTACGATCGTGGAAGTACCCACTAATTACTGGGGTACTTACCAAACTGGTGCGTACCCGGTCCCACACCCTCACGAGGAGCGCCCGATGGCGAATTCACCGCGCAACGGCCCCTATATCTGCGGCATCGACGCCGCGCTCGACGTCGTCAGCGGCAAGTGGAAGGGTCTGATCCTCTGGGAGCTCGACGAGCACGGCGTACGCCGGTTCGCCGAGCTGCGGCGCGGCCTGCCCGGCGTCAGCGAGAAGATGCTCACCCAGCACCTCCGGGAGATGGAGGCGGACGGGCTGGTCCGCCGTCAGGTGTACGCGGAGGTGCCGCCGCGCGTCGAGTACTCCCTCACCGAGCACGGCCGGGCGCTCAACATTGCTCTCGCACCGCTCGGGGACTGGGGCGTGGAGCGGCTCCGGCGCGAGCGGTCCGAGCTGGTCGAGCACAGCGACGCGGCGGCTCTCCCGCGGCCATGATCCTCGGGTTCCGGCGGCTCTGCCCAACCAGCTCTGCCCGACGGCGGGACGATCAGGCCAGCGGCAGCAGCCCGCGCTCGGCGAACACCTTCTTCGCGACGCCGACGGCGTTCAGCGCACGCGGGAACCCGCAGTAGACGGAGCTGTGCAGGAAGACCTCGATGATCTGCTCCGGGGTCAGGCCGATGTTGAGCGACGCGCCGACGTGCACCTCGAGCTGCGCCTCGCTGCCGCCGAGGGCGGTGAGGATCCCGAGGGTCACCAGCTGCCGCTGCCGGGGCTCCAGCCCGGGCCGGGAGTAGATGTCCCCGTAACCCCACGCGACGATCTGGTGCCCGAGCTCGGGGGCGATATCTGCCAGGGAGTCGATGACGTTGTGGCCGGGGCCGTCGTGGACGGAGTCGAGGACCTCCTTGCCGGACGCGAATCGTTCCGCGCGCACCGCGTCGTTCTCGGTCATCATCCTTCTCCTTCTGAGCTGCCGGCACGGGTGGCGTGGGCTCGATCGGTGACACAGGAGCAAGCGCCGGTTGGCGCGGCCCCAGTCCAGCCCATGACCAAGCCGCAGCGCAAGACGTCTGCGCTGGTCAAAGGGCCTTTCTTTCACCCGCTCGCACGGAGACGACGCCGGGCCCGAACCGTCGCTGCCCCGACGCGTGACAGTCGACCTACGCTTGCCATGTGACCGCTTACGTACCCTTTGCTCCGCTCCCGCTCGACCAGGAGGACGTCCGGTACGAGCACGGTCCTGACTCGGCACGCAGGCCTGGGGTGCCGCACGGCTTCACGATCGAGCTGCACCGGGAGAGCGCTGCATACCCCGGGACCACGCGGAAGGTCTGGATCCACGTACCCGCTGCCTACAACCCGGCCGAGCCCGCCGGAATCGTCTTCTTCCAGGACGGCTGGTGGTACCTCGACCCTGACGGCGAGGTCCGCGGTGGGATAGTCCTGGACAACCTCGTGCACAGCGCCGACATCCCGGTCACGATCGGCGTGTTCGTCGATCCGGGGGTCTTCGAGGACGTCGAGGACCCCGCCCGGCGCAAGAACCGCAACGCCGAGTACGACTCGTTCGGCGGGCGGTACGGCGCCTTCCTCCTCGAAGAGATCGTCCCGGAGGTCCGACGGCGGTTCGCGATCACCGACGACCCGGAACGTTGGAGCATCGTCGGAGGCAGCAGCGGCGGAAGCTGCGCCCTCACTGTGGCCTGGCACTACCCGGACCGGTTTCGCCGGGTCGCCGGCTTCCTGTCCAGCTTCACGCAACTGCCGGGCGGCAACAGCTATCCGGCGCTGATCCACCTGATGCCCCGCAAGCCCCTCCGGATCTTCATGCAGGCCGGGCACCGGGATCTGCGCTGGAACCAGCCCGACCACAACTGGCTCGCGGAGAACCTGCGGGTCGCCGCGGCCCTCGCCGAGGCCGACTACGACTTCCGGCTCGTGCTCGGCGACGGCGGGCGCAACCCCAACCACGCCGGGGTCCTGCTGCCGGACGCGCTGCGGTGGCTGGCGCGTCCGGGCGAGGCTGGTTGAGGCGGTACTGCGATTCAGCCCGTCAGCGCGCTGTCGTGGCAGCTCCCGTTCGAACTGACCACCTTCCGCATGCGCGCCGACCACTCAGCGCTCGACTACGACATGCCTGTGGAGTACTGATTCCATGCCAGTGACGATCCGACCCCGCCGTGAGCAAGACCTGCCGAATCTCGCCAGCGCTCTCGTCCGCGTGCATGCCGTCGACGGATACCCGGTGGAAGGTGTGGCCGATCCCGAGGCCTGGCTACGCCACCCCAACGAGATACAGAGCTGGACCGCCGCACAGGACGATGAACCCATCGGGCAGATCACTCTCACCCAGGCCCAGCCCGACGACGACGCCGCGTTGGCCTGGCGCGAGTACACCGGCAGGGATGTCGATCGGCTGGCGATCCCCGCAAGACTCTTCGTCGATCCTGACCACCGGGGCAGCGGTGCCGGACGCCTCCTGATGGAGACCGCGCGGGATTTCGCGCGGTCACACGGGCTCGCCGTCGCGCTCGACGTCATGCTCAAGGATCACGCCGCGATCAAGCTCTACGAACGGCTCGGAGCCGAGCGGATCAGCGACATCAATCACCAGTACGGCGACGGGCTGACAGAAGCCGGCGCCGTCTACGTGGTCTGAAGTCAGGCGGTCAGCGGTGCAACCGCCAAGGCCCCCGCATCGGCGTCGAGCTCACACTCGACCCCGAGCGGGACAGACACCGGATTCTCGAGGTGCCCGAGCGGCAGCCCGGCGAGGACAGGCACTCCGAGCGAGCCCAGGCGGTCACGAAGCACGTCCAGGACGGTCCACTCGCGGTCCTGGTACTCCTCGAATCCCTCCAACGTCCCCACCGCAACGCCCAAGACCCGCGCGAGCGCGCCCGACAGCAGCAGCTGGGTCAGCGCCCGGTCGACCATCCCGAGACCGACCTCCCGATGAGTCTCCAGCAGCAGGACATGGCCTTCGAGGTCATTGTCGACGACGCCGACACTGCGGGCCAGCATGTCCAGGTTGCCGCCGTACAACGGCCCGAAGGCCGTGCCCGTGGTGGTGAGATCCGCACCGAACTGGCCGCGGTCGCTTCGCACCGGTTCGCCGCGCTCGCCGACCAGCAGCTGCCGAACGGTGTCCATACGGGTCCCTGCGACGGCCCCGTGGACCGACGGAACGCCGGCCCGGCGCCACACCTGATGCAGTGCGGTGATGTCGCTGAACCCGATGAGCGGTTTGGGGTCGGCACGGAGCGCATCAGTGTCGACGTCTGCGAGCAGTCGAAGGCTTCCACAACCGCCTCGCAGGCACAGGATGGCCCTTACCTCTGGGTCGCGGATCGCGGCGTTGAGGTCTGCGGCGCGCTCTCGATCGCCGCCGGCCAGGTACCCGAGCCGGTCGGTGGCATGACGTCCGACGCGCGCCCTGAACCCCCACGACTCGATGGTGGCGATACTCTCCGCCAGCCACGACTCATCGCTCCAGCTGGCCGGCGAGACGAGCGCGACCACGTCGTCGGGCTCGAGCTTCTGCACCTTGGACCGAGACTGAGGGAGTCGCGACATGCGCGGGACCTTACCTGGCCCGCCGCAGGTGGTCGCTCGCTAACCTGCCCGCGTGACCGATCTTGCCGTGCCGTCGACCCCTGTGGATCTCATCGCGCTGCGCGAAGCGCTGGAGGCTTCGTGGAGCGCGAGGACGTCGTACGGCGGTGTGTGGGGCTGGAGACGCGGCGGTTGCGATCGACCTGACCTGGCAGCAGTTCCCGGCCGGATCCATCGTGACAGCTCGAGGAACTCTGGACCGGGACAAGCTCGGGGGCAGCCCGGCCACCGTGGCCAGGTGCGGCCTCCTGTTGGCGGCTGTCCAGGCGGGTCTTCGTCAGACCGCATGACGATGCCTATGTGGGGTCGATCAGTGTCTGAAGGATTGCGGCGACGGCGGTTGTGTCATGCCCTGTCGGGTCGTGGCGGGTGACGCGTTCCAAGGAGACGGTGCGAGGCTGCTCGCAGATCGCGTAGGAGCCGGGCTCTACCTCGACGCGCGTCGGCCAGGGTCTATCAGTGCCGGTCAGGGGGACCACGATCGCGAGTCGCATCGCCCGGTGCTGGCGAGCGTTCGACAAGACCAGGTGCGGCCGATGCTTCGCCTGCTCGCGGCCGACGGTGGGATCCATGGACAGCCAGATAACGTCACCGCGCTGGACGATCACGCGGTGGCCTCCTGGGCACGGATCATCTGCTCCTCGGCGGCGTACTCACCCTCGGTCGGCCATGCGCCCTCTTCGCGGGTCTGGGCCTCGTACTCGTCGGGGTCGATGGCGTCCATGGCTTCCCAGAACTGGCGGCGCTCGTGCTCCTCGATGAGGGCGGCCACGGTCTCGTCTGCCGTCTTGAGCGGCTTGCCGTTGAACTTGACGTGCGCGAGCCGCTGCCGCGTAGCGCGTGCAATGGTGATGGTCGTTGTCTCACTCATGACATCCACAATGACAGATTTCATTGCCTCTGTGAACCCGTACGGTCCCCTCAAGTGCCACATGGTCACCGCGTGCCGTTTGTGGGGTCGTGGCAGAGGCGGCGATGCAAGGAAGGCGGCAGCGTGACGGTGAAGCCGCAGGCCTTCCGGCGCACCGTGGCGTGCTGCCTGGGTCCCGGGGACAACAACGGCCCCCGACCGGCAAAGATGCTGGTCAGGGGCCGTTTCGTTCGGTCCGGAACGCGGTAGCGGTGGGCTCAGCACAGTGGTTTGGTCCACGTGACGTGCAGTTGGACCACAACCCCGTTGACCTGCATGTTTACCTGTCATCGCTTGTATCGCGTCGGCACTGGTCGGTCCGAGGCGGACCTAAAGTGATGTGTAAATCATGGCTCGTCGCGCGGGCGTGTACTCAACCATGCTCCTGCTTCGTGGTCCCTGTTCCTCCGTCATCCGTTGGCGCGGGGCACGTCTCGGACATCGGTTCTGCCGGCAGTGCAACAGGTCCCGCTCATCGTGTGTCTGTGCGGTGGTGCTGGGTGTCGGCGGGACCTGTTGCACTGCTGGCGGGTTCGGTGTCAGGGTCCCGGTGAAGCCAATGGATGACGGAGGAACAGGGACACCGCGGCTCCCCTGATCCCTCTTGATTCCCGCGGTGCCCGCCGGAGGCTCGGCGCTACACCTTGTCGGTGTCGGCCTTCGGTGAGCCGATACGTTCCCGAGCGATGAGGAACTCGAGGACGTAGGCCAAGGGTGCGAGGGCAGTTGCTGGCCAGGTGCCCAGCGTTGCACCGATGATTCCCTGTAGCACGAGCACTGCTCCCCCGGCGAGGCTCAGTGTGAGTAGGCGGGGTTGCAGGTTGGTCCCAAGGGCAGCTAGACGGCGTGCCCAGCGTCGCTCGGTGATCCAGATGCTGAAGGCCGGGATACCTGGAAACGCGGAGAGTCCAGTGAAGACCACGATCCACGACCACGGCATGCCGGAGGCGGCGAAGAGCCAGACCGAGGCGACTGCGATGACGAACATGCCTTGCGGTTGCAGTCGCCTGTAGTAGGCGGCGATCTCCGCCGGGCTCTCGGTAGGGAACCTGAACTTCACTGGATCCGCGCCATGTCTGTCATTAGCTCGCCCTCACGGCCTCGCGCTTCTGTCTGCCATAGCGGGAGGTTAGCGGATCGGGCCGGACGGCCCAGCGCGCCGACGGCGCGCCTTGACGGAGGCGACGACGTTGCGGCACTACGTCAAGCGGACGCACATCGCGCCCGACGTTCGGGTGGTCCTGGACCTGCTGGTCAACCAACCGGACAGCGACTCTCCCGAGCCGAATGTCATGGGAAAGTGATGGATCTGGGGGAACGACGACGGCCCCCGACCGGCAAAGATGCTGGTCGGGGGCCGTTTCGTTCGGTCCGGAACGCGGTAGCGGTGGGGTTGGAGAGGGCACTTGTACGACGTTGCACGTGGAACCACACAACCCGGCTGACCTGTACAGATACCGCGATCGCACCCCGACCGGATTGGATGCGTTGGCACCGATGCGGACCGCAAACCGGAGCGAAAACGGAGACATCCTGGCGCGTTCGGGGTGGGGCGTCGTTCGGCTCCTTGCCACGTTCTTCGTCGGCGTGGTGCCGGGTCAAGGCTGGCGCTTGCGCCATCACGCAGTGACGCGGAGCGACCTTGATGCGGTGCCTCGTCGATGAAGATCCTCCGAGAGCCGAGCGTCGTTCCAATGGTGAGACGACTCGCTCACCGCTCCCCCGGGCTGGTGTCCGACGTCGGATGGTCTAGCTCGCGGCATCGGGCGGGCGGTTGTTAGGCGGGTGCTCGACGCAGCCGGCTACGGGCGCCGGCCGCCGTGACCGTCCGCGAACCACGAAAGGCTGCATACGCGCGAAGCGGGATTGAATAGGATCCTTCACATGTCACCTGAGGCGATGCTCTCTCTGACGTCAGCCGCGCTCGGTGCGGGCGGCGCGATCTTGGCCCAGGCGGTCGCGGAATTCTTCAGTGCTCGCCGTGACCGCCGACGGTTGGAGTGGGAGAAGACCCAAAGGGCGGAAGACGTGCGCCTCACTCAGACGGCGCGCTTCGAACAATCGAAACTTGACGCCTATCGTCGATATCTCAACCTCCTCTACCCAAGCATCTCCACGCTTCAGCACATGGTGGAGTACCCCGACGAGCCCGTCCCGAGCCGGCTAAGACGCTATGACCAGCCCTTCCGGGAAGAGGTCGAGTCACTTCGCTGGGAAGTGTCCCTACTCGGCGATCACCGTGTCACCTCGGCAGTGGAGGCGTCCCACGCATTGCTACTCGTAGCTCTGATTCAGTTCGTGTCGCCCGACGATTGGCCTCATGAAAAGCGTGTTCGCACTGCAAAGGACGCTCTCCGAGCATGGCAGCACACAAGCCATGTGATGCGTGCAGATTTGAAGGGCGATCAGGAGAGCCTTGCTGCGTTACACAAGCGTTGGCAGGACCAAGACAGGGACAAATTATCCGGCGACTTCAACGTCGCGGAGGCTCGTCTCGACGAACTTTATAGAAGATCGCGCACGGCGCAGCCACCGGTGGCCGAGCCGAAGGTTGCGGAGGAGTAGCGCGGGGTGCGACGGGGTGCGCGCAGGGAGCGAAGCGACCGGAAGCGCGGGGGCCCTGTCGCGGGCCCCCGCGCGGCGCGGCGCGAGCCGCGCCCTTGATCTCATAGAGGCCAATTCGGCAACGGCCGCCATCGCGCAGGCACGCTTCCTCATCCGGCATACACGGAGCAGGAAGGTCGAGTTGTGCAGCCCGAGTCTCCGCCGCGCAGGTTGGCGATTGAGTGGCTGTCAGTGCTGGTCCGTAGGCTGGCTGCGAACGTGTGTCCGACTCGAGTTTTTGCTCGAACTCGGCTACCGTCAGTGCCAGCCCGGCAACATGAGCGGAGGACCCGTGAGCAACCCAACACACAAGATTGCAGCGCTCTTTGCTGGCATAGGTGGGATCGAGCAAGGCTTTCATCGTGCGCTCGGCGACGACGTCGAGATGACGATGCTGTGCGAGTGGTGGGACCCCGCGAAGCGAGTTCTCTCCGCGCGGTTCCCGGGCGTAGATCTGCATCCGGATGTGCGTGAACTCACAGACCTTCCGAGCGAAACGACTCTCGTCACAGCTGGATTCCCCTGCACTGACCTGTCCCAGGCGGGCAGGACAGCTGGCATCGATGGTGAAGCGAGCGGCCTGGTCAAGCATCTGTTCGCGGTGCTCGATCACACGAAGGGCCGTAGCCACCTACCGACGCTTCTCATCGAGAACGTTCCCAACATGCTCGCGCTGAACAAGGGACGCGCGATGACGTATCTCGTCCGCGAACTTGAGGCACTCGGCTACCGCTGGGCTTACCGCGTCGTGGACTCGCGATTCACAGGAGTACCGCAGCGTCGACGACGAGTGATCTTGCTTGCGTCCCGAGACATCGATCCGCGCACGGTTCTGTTCGCCGACGACGCCGGCCCTCGAGACGACGTCGATTACAAGCAAGATGCGTTCGGCTTCTTCTGGACCGAGGGCAGACGAGGTCTTGGCTGGGCGCAGGACGCCGTTCCGACCTTGAAGGGCGGCTCCACGGTGGGCATCCCCTCACCTCCGGCAATCTGGGTTCCCGACGCTCCGATGGACCGGCGACTCATCAAGCCGCGGGTCGAGGATGCGGAAGCGATGCAGGGATTTGATCGCGGGTGGACCGACGTGGACTTCGGTACATCGAAGCGGAACGGCCCCCGGTGGAAGCTTGTCGGTAATGCCGTTACGGCGAATGTCTCGGAGTGGGTCGCGCGCCGTCTGGCGTCACCGGGTGACATCGTCGCGGACGACACGCTGTGGATGCACCAAGGCGGATCTTGGCCAACTGCTGCCTGGGGCGAGAATGGCAAGGTCCACACGATGCTCGGCCTGTCGGAGTACCCCGAGCTGGAACCGTACTCGCATCTGCTGGAAGTGGTCGACGTCGAGCAGGCAGAGCCTGTGTCGCTTCGCGGGGCTGCCGGCTTCTGGAGTCGACTCCAGCAGGGGAATCTTGGTCGGCACCCCGGCTTCCGGGACGACGTTGCCGCGTATGTCGACATGATGCGCGGTGAGATCCCCCGGGTGATTGCGAGCTGATCTCCCAGGCGACGGGGGTCGGAACCGGTACGGTGGCCTGCGTGTTCGGACCCGAGATCCTCGCCCGCTTCCTGTCCATCCCATCGCCGAAGGAAGACAAGTACGGGCAGCACTGGCAGTACAATTCGCGCTCTGACCGTCACTCCAAGGTGGGCTGCTGGGGAATCGCTTTCGACATGCTCGCGCAGTCAGGGCTGATGCAACAGCACGCTACCGCCGGGAAGATTGTTCTCGGCGTGAACCACCCAATGCGCGATTTCAAGCACAACCGCGAGAAGGACCTCGATCTTGTCATCGCGCGGCCAGACCAGTCGCGTAGCGGAACAAAGGGTACGTTCCGTGGTCTGGTCACGTCGCTCGGAATCCCACTCTCGGCCGCGGAAGACGCACTTCTCCAGCAATTGCCGGACATTTCCATCGCGCCTGTCGGTGCCGTGCTCGTGTCGCTGGAAGCGAAAGCTGCAATGACCGCTCACGTCAAAGCCAAGCCCCGCCTCTACGATGAGCTCAACTCTTCGCACTCCGCAATTCACGGTGCGTCTAGCCAGGCACTCGCGATCGGCTATGTGCAGGTCAACCACTCGCCAGAGTTCTATTCTTCGGTGATCAACAGTCCTCTGCTCAAGCACGGACTCCCTACGGAGATCACGAAGCACAACCAGCCTAAGGACACGCTGGAGATCATCGACAAGGTTTCACAACTGCCTCGCCGTGTGGGCAAGTCCGGGGACGGGTTCGACGCCATCGGCATCACTGTGCTGGACATGATTAACGACTTCAAGACGCCCGTGAAGATCGTAACTGGATCTCCCGCACCGCAGCCAGGTTCCAACTTCCACTACGACGGCATGATCGTCCGGATGGCCAACGAATACGACGCCACTTTCGCTCACATCTGAATCACCCGATTTGGCACGTCGCCGTTGAGACAGAACTCGGCCGGAAAGAGCTGTAGCGAGCAACTCGGGCTGGGAGATGTCCGGGGGTGCGATCGAAGAACAAACGGTCGGCTGCGGGTGCGAACTACAACTCGAACGCAGCGCGACGGCACGAACCGAGTTCGCCGTGAGGCAATAGAGATCATGGACGCCACTCAGCCTGAGGACGACCTTGAGAACGGCGATATGCCCCTTCGCCGAGAAGTAGCGCGCGGTCTGGCGGTTGTCGCGACTCGCCGCATGGAGCACTGGGGAGACGGCGCGGACGCCCCTCAGGAAGGCACTGCGTAGACGGCGGCGGGTTCGGTGAGGCCATCGCCGTATTGGTGGGTGAAGGTGGCGATCTGCACGGCTCCGAGGCGTTCGTAGAGCCGGATCGCGGCCCGGTCCTTGAGCATGACGTCGAACGCAATCGCAAGACCTTGGCCCTGCGCGAAGTCCACCGCGGCTTCCATCAAGAGCCGGCCGGCCCCGCTGCCCCGGTGGTCGGGGTCCACGAACAGCCGGACGGGAACAGCCAAGAGGCCGGTGTCGCCGCCGCTGTGCTCCTGCCACGCTCAAGCCGCGTCATCCTCGGGTGTGGCACGTGTGAGGATGATCTGCCCGACGGGCTGGTCGTCTTCAACGGCCGTCCGGCTCTCAAGCTCGTTGGGGTGGCGTAGCCAGCCTTCGGGGTCGGTCACGCCTTCGACAACCGTCCTGGGCGTGCACGCGGACCAGCACGGCGGCGAGGTCGGTCAGGTCTTCGCCCCGGCGGCGGCGGATCGTGAGGGTCATCAGTAGTCCACGGGCATGTCGTAGTCGAGTGCTGAGTAGTCGGCGCGCATGTAGAAGTTCGTGACTTCGAACGGCTGCTTCTCGGCGGTCATGCCGGTGTGCCACAGATCGATCATGGGCACGCCCGGCGGTAGGTCGAGGCCTTCGGCCTCTTCCCGCGTGGCCGGCTGCGCGGTGATCTCTTCGCGGACGTTGGCGATGGTGTAGCCGAGGTCTTCGAGTCGGCCGTAGAGACGGCGCTTGCCGAGGTTTTCGGCCTTCGCAAGGGCCGTGCCCTTGGCGATGGACCACGGGATGAACGTGATGCCGACCTGCATGGGTACCTCGTCGGCGAAGTACCAGTTCTCGCGGCGTACGACGTCGGTCCCGGGTTCGATGCCGAGCCGTTCCGCGACGTCGACGTCGGCAGGGACTCGTTCTGCGCTGCGGACCTCGACCCGCGGAGTCTTGCCTGCGCCCGGGCCTCGGCGCCGAACGGGCCGTGTCTGGTGACCGCTCGCATCGGGGTCGTGTAACGCAGCCGGCCAAAGCGCATCCAGCAGGGACGCTCGCGGATGAAGTAACCCCCGGCCGTGCTCGGACCGGACAAGCCCTTCTTGGATGAGTTCCTGGATGGCAGCCCGCACTGTGTTCCGGGCGCCGTGATAGGTCGGGGCGAGCACTCGCTCGGATGGCAACTTGTCGCCGGCGCGGAACTCGCCGAAGTGGATCGCGTCCCGCAGTGATCCTCTGCGACCTCACCATCGACCTCGCCCGCGACTACCAGCCACGCGGTACCAGACCCCACACATGACAATGGCCCGAACCCACAATCCGTGGGTTCGGGCCATTGTCATGTCCTGCGACATCACAACGCGGTAGCGGTGGGATTTGAACCCACGGTGGACTTTCACCCACACACGCTTTCGAGGCGTGCTCCTTAGGCCGCTCGGACACGCTACCTTCGCCCACCACACAACAGCAGCGGGCCGTAGCAGGATACCCGGTCAGAGCCCGGTTCCACGAATCGGCCGCCGGACCCCGGTCGCACGGCCGCGAGCGCCTCCCTGTCCGACGGCTGTCCGACGACCAGACCCGCCAGATCCTCCGGCCGCGTCACATCATCCGGCGACCCTGACCCGACCGTAGAGTGGCCCCATGGCGACGACCGCTGACGCAGAACCTCTTCCCGACACTGCGGCAGACGCTGCGGAGGACCCTTCGGACGCCAAGGTGGGCGATCTCGTCGAGCGCACGGCGGCCTCGATCCGCTCGTGGATCATCACGGGCAAGGCCCGGCCGGGCGAGCGACTCTCGGAGAAGGCTGTATCTGAGACCCTCGCGGTCTCCCGCAATACGCTCCGTGAGTCGTTCCGGGTGCTGACCCACGAGAACCTGCTCGTCCGGCGCCCGCATGCCGGCGTCATGGTGGCCGTCCCGACGCTGGCGTCGATCCTCGACATCTACCGCGTGCGCCGCATGATCGAGGGGCAGGCCCTGCGGGGCGCGCTGCCCGGTCACCCGGCCACGGACATCATGCGCAAGGCCGTCGAGAGCGCGGAACAGGCCCGCGACGAGAAGGACTGGCGCACGGCCGGAACGGCCAACATGGAGTTCCACCGCGGGATCGTCGCGCTCTGCGACAGCGAGCACCTGGACCGGCTCTATGCCACCGTCTCGGCGGAGCTGCGCCTCGCGTTCGGCCTCCTGGCGAACCCGGAGTACCTGCACGCCCCTTACGTGGCGCGCAACGCGCGCATCCTGGAGATGACCCTTGCCGGGGACAGCGCGGCCGCCGCCGCGGAGCTCGACGAGTACCTGGTCCAGTCGGAGCGGACGGTCGCCGCCGCGTACTCGCGGCGCACACCTGGTGATCCCGCCTGACGCCGTTCACCGCACCGGCAGCACCGCCAGCAGCTCGTCCAGCTGCACCCTCGTGGTCGCGACGTATCCGCCGCGCAAGCGCATCGCCGCGTCCCAGACCTCTCGCTCCCCCGATGACTGCCGCTCCAGCACGCTCATGTTCTCGGTGAGGTCCAGCCGCCGGTTGAACCCCTGGACGGTGTCACGCCAGCGGTGCAGGCCCGTCACGAGGGTGGTGTCCCGACGCCGGTCGAGCGCACCCGACACGAGCGCGGCGTCGACGGCGGAGACCGCGAGCCGCGCGAAGACGGCTCGCGGGCGATCGTCCGTGGTCCGCGCGAACTCGTTGTCCGCGAGGACTGCTTGGTTCCGCTCCAGCTCACGCCGGATGGCCGCGAGCACCTGAGCGTGTCGTTCCGCCTCGCTGCTCAGCCGCTCCACGATGAGCCCGGTCAGGCCCGCCACCAGCGTCAGCGAGTTCACCGCCGGCTCCCAGCGTGGCTCTCCTGGCAGCACGAACCACAGGACACCGAGCACGAACGCCGCGGCCAGCAGCACGTAGGTGACTATGGCGACAGTGGCGCGCGCGACGGTGACGTGCCGCTCCACCAGCCGGCCGAGCCCCGGCACGCTCAGGCCCAGATGGTGAACGGCCGGTCGTCCACCCGCGGCTCCGCGGGTGCCGGCGGGCCCACGACGTAGACCCGGTCGCCGGGCCGGAGGGCGTCGAGGATGCGCTCGAGGACGGCCGCAGCGCCGTCGTCGTCCACGACCACGAGGTCCAGGTGCAGGGATTGAACCCCCTGCCGGGCCGGTACGGGAGGCAGGCCGGGCTCGCGCACGCCTGCCCCCGCCCGTGCCTTGCGCCGGAGCCGCGGAACCGCTCGGACCAGCAGGCCGAGCCGGTGCTCCACGGGCTGCTGCTGCACTGTCGGTTCGGCCATGTCGGTCATCCTCCGGCGTGGGCGGGCAGGTCTCGCTGCACATCCAGATTAGCGCCGTCCGACAGAAGTATCTAGGTTGTTGAACAATTTGCCACCAGGCCGCTGCTGCGTGACATGTCCGCGGACCCGTCCCCAGGATTTTCCCAGCCGGCGCCAGGCTTGCCCCAGCCGCACCACAGGGCGCCTCTTGACGGCCGACGACGCCGCGGCGGAGGCGACGACCGAGCAGGACGCGGCCGGCACGGCCACACCGGTGCGCCCGCGGAGGGCAAGGCTCCGGCGTCGGGCACCGTGCCGCAGGGCGAGCCGCCGCAGAGCGGCGGTGGCATGCCGGGCGATACCGCGGGCGACTTCTCGCTGGCGATCACCGGCGGTGAGGTCACGGTCGACGCAGGGGGCGACGGCACGGTCGACAGCGATGGCGGGCGGGGCCCCGGAAGGCACGGACCGGGCACCCGCCCCTGACCAGGCGAGCTGAGTGCTGGATACTTGTCGGGCCTGACGGTCCGAACCCGACAAGTACCCAGCACTCAACGATCGAGCCTGTCCGTCAGTAGACGTATGGCCAGCCTGCGCCGTCGTAGGCCAGCAGGTTGATGCCCAGTCGGGACGCCCCGCCGTCCGTGTAGTAGTGGTAGAAGAGTGCGTCGGCGTCGTTGTCGGCGAACACCGCCTGATGGCCAGGGCCGTTGATGCTCCCGTGGCTCGCGAGGATCTCCGTGCCACCGCCCGAGTTCATGGCGGTCCCTGCGCGGTCGACGTAAGGACCGGTGACCGACGTCGAACGGCCCACCATCAGGCGGTACGTGCTGTTGGCACCCTGGCAGCAGGTGTCGAACGAGACGAACAGGTAGTAGTAGCCGCCTCTGTAGTGGATGGTCGGCGCCTCGACGGCACCGCCACCCCTGCTCGCGATGCTGGTGAGCTGGGTCCCGGACCGCTTGCCCGTCGAGGAGTCGATGCTGATCATCTTGATGCCCGACCAGAACGAGCCGAAGCTCAGGTGCCACCGGCCGGACTGGTCGATGACCAGGTTCGGGTCGATGGCGTTCCAGCCGTCCGACGTCCTCGACTCGATGACGAGGCCCTGGTTGGTCCACGAGCCCTGGGCGCCTGTGGTGCTCGTGGCGAGGAAGATCGCCGAACGGTTCGAGCCGAACGTCGAGGCCGAGTAGTACAGGTAGTAGCGGCCGCCCACGTAGGTGATGTCCGGCGCCCAGACGTGGTTGCTGCCGTTCGTGTACGGGTGCGCCCAGGGGACACCGTTCGGGAACGCGGCCCCGGCGTCGTTCCACCGGGTACGGTCCGTGGACGTCTTCAGGGTGATCCCGTTGCCCGTGTGGGCGAGCAGATAGTTGCCGGCGGGTGACTTGGCGACCTCCGGGTCGTGCACACCCGTGCTGCCGGTGACGACGCCAGGGTTGGGGTAGTCCGCCTGGGCGGCCGCCGCCGTGACCGACGCCGGCGCGCCGGCCGAGCCGTCTGCCACGACCGGGCTGCCCGACGCCGCGGGACTGATCGCGAGCCCTGCGGCGACGAGCAGCGCGACGGCCGCCTGTCGGGGTCGGGCGCTGCTGCTGGATCGTGCTCGGAACTGGTGCATCGTTGCCTCCGTCCGGAACGTGCCGACAGCGACGGGGCCCAGTTGTGAGCGCTCACATTCCGGACCGGACCATCGTCGCTCCGGCTTCTACAAGGTTGTAGAACAGTGTGGGGCGGGTGAATTGGCACGTCAAGGGGTAGTCGCGAGCAGTGTCGCCTGCGCACCCGGACCGCCCGTCGGAGCGGGATTCGGACTGTCAGATGTCCCACCTTGCGGGGTAGCCTTCCGACACCGCCGAGGGAGGACACCGATGCCCGCGCCCACGCTCTTCGACTACTCGGACCACAGTCCGTACTCGAACCCCGGAACTCACGCAGGATTCTTCAGCGAGCTGAGCACCGAACCGGAAGAGCTGCACCGGTTCGCCTGCTCCGCCGTCGTGCACTACCGGGCCGACGGCCCGACGCTCACCGAAGCGCAGAAGGCTGATCCGGACCGGCGCTGGCTGACGTCGATCCTGGACGCCGCCGAGGCGCGGGCCGCGCTCGACGGGCCGCGGACGTTCTCGCAACAGGTCGCCGGCTGCTGCCGCGACCACACCCTGATCTCGCTCGGTGTGCTGCGGACGCACGGCATCCCCGCGCGGTCCCGGATCGGGTTCGCCACGTACTTCGCGGCAGGCTGGAACAGCGACCACGTGGTGGGTGAACGCTGGGACGGCGGACGCTGGGTACGGTTCGACCCGGAGCTCCGCCAGGAGGACTTCGACTTCGACGTCCACGACATGCCCACGGGACCTGAGTCGCCGTTCCTCACGGCGGCCGAGGCGTGGCTCGCGATCCGCGCGGGGACGGCCGACCCCGCGGCGTTCGGCGTGGACCCGGGTCTGCCGGACCTGAGCGGCAAGGACTTCGTCCGCTGCTACGTCCTGTACGAGGTGGCGCACCGGCACCGCGACGAGCTGCTGCTCTGGGACCTGTGGGGACCGGAGCTGAGCACGCGGCGTGTCCGTGAGGCCGGCGACGGGCGGGCTGCGACCTGGGTCCAGGAGGCCGGCGTGCCGGGCGACGACGTCTCGGACGCCGAGTTCGACGCCGTCGCCGACGAGCTCGCCTACCTGCTCGTCGCCGCCGACGCCGGGGACGACGAGGCCGCCGACCAGCTCGCCGAACTGTACCGCGAGGACGTGCGGCTGCACCCGGGCGGACGCGTCCTCACCCTGTCCCCCACCGGCCACGCCGGCATCACGGACCTCGCCGCCCACTGACGTTGGTCGTGGGCGTGATCGTTGCGACTTCCAGCCCGTTCCAGGCGCAACGAGCACGCCCACGACCATCTAGAGGCGGAGGTCCAGCTGGTCGAGGACGTCGCTCGTGCCTTGCTCGATCTTTACCGTCGCGTACTTGTCGCCACGGGTGATCCCGCGGTTCACGATCACCACGGGCTTGCTCGCCTCGGCGGCGTGCCGCACGAACCGCAGGCCGCTCATCACGGTCAGTGACGAACCAGCGACGAGCAACGCGTCCGCCGAGTCCACCAGCCCGAACGCCCGCTCCACCCGCTCGCGCGGCACGTTCTCGCCGAAGTACACGATCTCCGGCTTGAGGACTCCACCGCAGAACTCGCAGGGCGCTGGCCGGAAGTGGGCGGTCGACTCGATGACGGCGTCGGCGTCGGGCGCGATCTCGATGTCCGCGACGTCGCCGACGGACTCCAGAAAGCCGGGGTTGAGGGCGTCGAGCCGCTCGGCGAGGTGCGTGCGCGAGATGACCCGGCTGCAGGACAGGCAGATCACACGGTCGTAGCGTCCGTGCAGGTCGATGACGTTGCGGGAGCCCGCGTCCTCGTGCAGCAGGTCCACGTTCTGCGTGATGATCCCGGCGAGGACGTCGCGCTCCTCGAGCCGGACGAGCGCCCGGTGCCCCGCGTTCGGCACGGACCGGTTCACGTGCTGCCAGCCCACGTGGTTGCGGGCCCAGTAGTGGCGGCGGAACTCCTCGTCCCCCACGAACTGCTGATAGGTCATCGGGCTGCGCGGCGGGGAGTCGGGCCCGCGGTAGTCGGGGATGCCGGAGTCGGTCGAGACCCCGGCGCCCGTGAGCGCCGTGAACCGCAGACCGGTGAGCACCTCGACGGCGTCGTCCACCGTGGTGCGGGCGACGTCGACGGGTTCAGGGTTCCACGTGGTGGGTCGGGCTTGAGGGAACACGTTTACGAGGGTATGCCGCCGAAGGTCCGCCGGCCTCGCTGTGTGTTCCATTTCGCACCGGGCGGCAGCCCGCTAGCCTGGGATCTCTTTGCAACGACGCACAAGGGGAGCGCGTGGGCGACTCAGCGATATCAAGGATCGACAGCACCCTGGCCGGCGACGACTTCGCGTGGTCCGTGACCCTGGTCGGCGAGGACCAGTCCGACAAGCTGGCCACCCTGGCCCAGTACCTCGACGACGGTCACTCGACCACCGGCGACGGCAAACGCGTCCCTTCGGGATACGCCTACTGGGGGATCGGTCCCACCATCGCGTGGTTCAACGCCTCGAACGACCCGACCTACATGGTGATCAAGGTCGGCACGGAGATGTTCCGCAGGCAGTGGCGCACCATCTCGCCGCTCGTCACGGACGAGTGCGTGCACCTGGTCAGTCTCGGCGTCGGCACCGGCGCCAAGGACGGGATGTTCCTGGAGACGATGCGGCGCGCCAACCCGTCGATGCTCTACATCCCCGTCGACATGAGCGCCGAGATGCTCCGCACCGGCTCGCGCACGGCGGTCCGGGACGCGCACTTCCCCCTGGACCGCTCCCTCGGTCTGCAGATCGACCTCTCGCTGGACGGCAACCTCGAGGAGCTCAAGCTGTTCCTCGACCGCCTCGTCGGCGACGAGCCGATCCTCTACTCGCTCGTCGGCAACACCGTCGCCAACTTCGACGACGACAAGGAGTTCCTGAACGGCATAGCCGGGGTGCTGCGTCCCCAGGACCGGATGCTCGTGGAGTTCGCGACCACGGAGAGCCTGGCCCCGAGCGCCGTGCACGACGCCGAGGCCGAGTACCGCCAGACCCGTGGGTTCGTCGAGTTCGTCGCGAGCGCCGTCCGCTACAACACCGACCTCAAGATCGACCTCGAGCAGATCAGGTTCGCCGGCTCGGTCGAGGACGAGAGCATCCTGCTGAAGGTGTTCTGGCAGAACGTCGGCGCCGAGGCCATCCGGATGCTCATCCCGGGCAGCCGCCCCATCCGCCTCAAGCCCCAGGACACCATCCGGCTGTACACGACCCGCAAGTACACGACGGAGCGCATCGACCAGGTCGTCGCCGGCGCCGGCCTGCGCACCACGCACGTGCAGCGCGAGCGGTATCGGCACACCCAGCGCCACAACCCGTTCGGCCTGGAGCTACGCCTCCTGGCCCACGACGAGAGCGCACCCGTCGAGCTGCCGACGTTCGACGTGTGGAAGTAGTGCGGGCACAGCTGCGCCCGCTGCGGCTGCTGCGGCGACAGGTCAGGGTCGCCTGGTCGAGCCGTCGCTGGGCCCGCCGACGGCGCGTCGTCGTCGCCGCGATCACCTATGCCCTGCTCGGCATCGCCTTCGTGCTGGGCATCCTGTGGATACTCGGCGTCGGCCCCGAGTGGGAGCCGTGGGTCAACTCCCTGACCCTGCTCGCCGGCGTCACCGGGCTCATCGTGGAGCGGCAGAACGCCGAGACCGAACGTCGCTCCGAGGTGGTCGCCTCCGTGGTCTTCGAGCTGCAGCAGAACCGTGCCATCGTCGAACGGCGCCTCGCCGGGCTGCGGACCGGCGGCCGGCGCGCGCTCTCGGTGAGCCCCCGGCTCGCCCTGTCCGCCGTCGATGCCGCGCTCGCCTCCGGCGTGCTCAGCAGGACCCCCGACAGCCCTCTCGTCGGGCAGCTGCACCGCTGGCGGGAGCAGGTGCAGGGGTACAACTGGCGCCGCGACCTCACGGAGTTCGAGCTCATGCTCGTCAAGTACCAGGACAACGAGGACGCCGGGTCGAGCCTGTCCAGCCTGGCGAACGAGCGGCTGTACCTGCTTCGCCTGCGCACGCTGCTCGACCAGCTGCACTCCGCGCTGCCGCAGGTCTGACGGGCTCGGCTCAGCCGCGCCGGGCCCCGAAGAACTCCCGGAGCAGCGCCCCGCACTCGGCTTCGCGCAGGCCGCCGAGCACCTCGACCTCGTGGAGCGCGCGCTGGTCCCGCACCAGGTCCCAGACGGATCCGGTGGCGCCCGCCTTCGGGTCCCAGGCACCGAGGACGAGCCGCTGGACGCGCGCCTGCACCAGCGCGCCCGCGCACATCGGGCACGGCTCAAGGGTCACCACGAGGGTGCAGCCGGCCAGACGCCACTCCCCGCGGGACGCCGCGGCGGCCCGCATCGCGAGCACCTCGGCGTGGGCTGTCGGGTCCCCCGTCGCCTCCCGTTCGTTGTGCCCGACGCCGATCACCCGGCCCGACTCGTCGAGCACCAGCGCGCCGACCGGTACGTCGCCGGTGTCGAGGGCACGGCGGGCCTCGTCGAGGGCCGCACCCATCCAGCTCTCCCACTGCGCTCGGCGCTCGGCGACGCTCAGGGCGCTCAGTCCCGCTGACCAGTCAGACACACAGGTCACCCTAGTGACCCACGCTTCCGACAACCCGGTGAGGGACGACGGTGTGGGCCTGGCAACGTTCCGACGCCTCGCGCGGCCTCGACGGGCCACCGCCCGGTAGCGTTGGGCCCATGCGCCTCCACGTCGTCGATCACCCCCTGGTCGCCCACAAGCTGACCGTCCTGCGGGACGAGACCACTGACTCGCCCACCTTCCGCCTCCTGGTCGACGAGCTCGTCACGCTCCTGGCCTACGAGGCCACCCGCGACATCGCTACCGAGCCGCACGAGGTCAGGACGCCGGTCACCACCATGACGGGCACCCGCCTCGCGTCCCCGCCGCCGCTCGTCGTGCCGATCCTCCGCGCCGGCCTCGGCATGCTCGACGGCATGAGCCGGCTGCTCCCGACGGCGGAGGTCGGGTTCCTCGGCCTGGTTCGTGACGAGGAGACCTTCAAGGCCGTCACGTACGCCAACCGGCTGCCCGACGACCTGACGGGGCGACACGTCTTCCTCATCGACCCGATGCTCGCCACCGGTGGCACGCTGGTCGCGGCGATCGACTACGTCCTGGAGCGGGGCGCCCGGGAGGTGACGGCGGTCTGCCTGCTCGCCGCCCCCGAGGGCATCAAGGCGCTCGAGGAGCACGTGGGCGACCGCCTGAACCTGTCCGTCGTCGTCGCAGCGGTGGACGAGCGCCTCAACGAGAAGGCCTACATCGTGCCCGGTCTCGGCGACGCGGGCGACCGCCTGTACGGCATCGTCTGAGCCGGAGCGGAGCCGCGGGCTCAGGCGCTATGGGTATCGCCTGAGCGGGTATCGCCTGAACTGGAAGCGTCCGGAAGCGTCACGACTCGCCGGCGGTCGGGTCGCTGCACACCTCGAACCACGGCCACCGCGGCGGCCGTGCGTCGGTGGCGACGGAGGCGGCAGTGGTCGCGGCCGGCGTCGGCTCGCACACGTTGCCGAAGCACGCCTTGCCCGGGACGACGAACTGGCGCTCCACCGTATGTTCGCGGCCTTCCAGCTGACGGGTGAGCCGCACGGTGACGTTGCCCTCGCGGCTGATCGCGGTCTCGCGCGTGAGCTCGAGCGTCGTGGCCTGTCCCGCGACAACCTTCTGCGGGGACCCGATCTCACTGCTGCTCTCGCGGAGCAGCACGCCCATCCAGTCGCGATCGGTCCCGTTGCTCACCGTCGCCGTGAGATGCACGCGCTGGTCTGTGCACTGTGCCGCGGCGCTGACCGACACCGCCTCGGGCCAGGTGAGCTCGGCGCAGGACTCGAACGAGACGGGCATCGTCGCCAGCGGCTCGTTCGCCGCCATCAGGGTGGCGGTCTCGGTACCCCAGACGACCGGGAACTCGATGGACGTGATCTCTCCGGCGGGCACGGTCCTGGTCACGTCGCCCACGTGGAACCGGACGGGCAGGGTTGAGCCGGTGTTGTCGGCGGTGAAGGCGAACGTCCGCACCGAGTGGTCCTGCTCGACGTCGAACTCGCAGACTCCTGCGGTCACCGGCGCATCGCCGACCGCCGGCGCGATCGTCGCCCCGCCATGGTGTGCCGTCGGGTTGGTCGTTGGCACGACCGGGCCGGCTGGCTGGTCACCGTCGGTGTCCAACCCGTCCCGCGAGAGACGGAAGGTGACGTCGCCCTCGGCCAGGTGCATCCGGTCCGTGTTCACAGAGAGGCTCAGGGTGCTACCCGGTGCCACCGGAAGGCCCGGGGACTCCATGGTGGTGTCACCCACGGGGACGACCATGACAGCGGTCAGCGACTCATCCGACCTGTTGGTCACCGTGCCCTTGACCGCCACGGTGCCGCCCCAGTTATAGGTCTCCGCACTCGTCTCGGTGGACCACGACGGCGAGTAGCAGTCCGCCCCGTTGTGGTCACCCGCTGGCACCGGCGTCGTGTACGTCTTCCCGTCCACCATCGTGGCGAGCACGAAGGCCGCCTGGCCCGCCGGTACCCGCATACCGTCGGGCACGGTGAGCTGGGTGGCCGCACCAGGGGCCACGTCCCTGCCCGAGGAAGCGCTGCTGCCGGCGGCCTTGAGCGCGACGCGCACCGTGCGCTCCGTCGTGTTGGTGTATGTGCCGGTCACGACTGCGTTGGCGGTGCTGGCTCCGCCTTCGGTGACGCAGGACGCGACGACGTCACCGACGCCCTTACCGGCGTTCGCCCAGGCGGACGTCACGGCCAGCGTGGCCGAGACGGAGCGCGCGTTGCCCTGGGGGACGACCGGACGGAGGTTCACAGCGCCAAGCGTCGTGGGCTCCGCCGACGACGCGGCAGCCGCCGTCGTGATGTTCAGCGTGGTCCCCAGGGTGACGCCTGGCTCCAGCGCCGTGGCCGTCCCGGCGAGCGGCGCGCAGAGCCACCCGTTCGGCGGTGCCCCGGACGTGCACGTCAGCTCGGGCTGCGCCTTGGTCGGGCTGACGCCGTCGGGCAGCGTCACCTCGACCGCCCAGCCGACGGGCACCGCACGGTCGCCCGTGCTGGAGACCCGGACCGGGAGCGCGGCGATGCCGGGGCTCGCGAGCGAGACGTCAGCGCTCGCCGCGGTGAGCTCGGGACCGAACGGCGCCACCGTGCGGCCCTGCAGGTCGATCGCGCGGTGCTCTATACCGTCGGCCCAGACCTCGGCTCCGACGGGGTAGTCGCCACCCGAGCTGGCCTGCACGGGCACCTCGACGTGGTGGTCCTGCCCCGGAGCGACCTCGCCGAGCGAGCAGAGCAGCACGTTCGCCTGCTCCGTCGGTGTGCAGGCGGCCGGGCCGTCCTCAGGGATCTGACCCACGGTGGCAGGCGTGCTGGGCGACGAGCCCGGCGTGGCCTTCAGGTCGCCGTCGGACGCTGCGCCGGCCTCGGTGCTGCCGTCGGCGGCGGACCCGGACGCGCTCGCGCTGTCGGTGCCCGAGCTGTCACCGGTCCCGGTGGCAGCGGCGTCCGTGTCCGCGGTCGGCTCCACCGAGCCCGCCAGCCGGCTGCCGACCCCCGTGCCGAACGGCCCGTCCGGCCGGGTCACGGTGAGCCCGCTGGGAAGCGTGATCTGCAGCTGCGTACCGGTTGTCGCGGTCTCGCCGGTGTTGCTGATGGTGAGCGCCAGCTTCTGGGGCTGCCGCGGGACCAGCGGCTTCGACGCGTCCGTGTACTCGACGGCGAGGTACGAGATGCTCGTGCTCTCGCCGGGCTCGATGTCGGTCGGCAGGACAGGGTTCCCGTTGATGCCCTCGGCGCCCGGCAGCTCGCGACCGTCCGTCGTCGTGGTCGTCTGGTCCGCGAGCACCGGCTCCGCGTCGGCCGGTGCGCCGATCTGCAGCGCCGCGACCATGGTGACGGCGGCGACGGCCAGCGCGCCGGCCGCGACGCTGCCGCCCGCGGCGGCCGCAGCGGCCGAGGCGACAGCACCGGCGGTCGCGGACACGGCACTGGCGGTGGCCGAGACAGCTGACGACACGGCGCCGGAGAGCGTGCTGGTCGAGGCTGCGCCCACCGTCGCGGTGGCCGTTGGCGCGCCGCTGACCGCCGCACCCGCCCCGGCCTTCGCCGCGACGAACATGCCGCCGATCGGCGCACCGGCCCCGACGAGGGCGAGGCCACCCGCGCCGAGCACCAGCGGGGCGATGACGGTCTTCATGCCGTGCGCGACGTCGTGCAGCTCCAGCACGAGGGCGCTGCAGGTGCCGCAGGTCGCGAGGTGGTCGTCGATCTTCGCGGTCTCCCGCTTGGACAGGCTGTCGCGCACGTACCCGCCGAGCAGCGGGTTCACCGTGCGGCAGGTGTCCGACGGCGCATGTGTCAGGTGCTGCTGCAGGTATCCGGCGCGCAGTGCCTCCTTGGCCCGATAGAGCAGGGCGGAGACACCGTTGGGGCTGAGGCCCAGCACGGGCGCCACCTGTGCCGGCTTCAGATCGTCGACCAGGACGTACCAGAGCACCTCGCGCCAGCGCTCGGGCAGGTCGAAGTAGGCCCTGGAGACCACGCTGCGCTCGAAGCCGGCGAGCGCCGGATCTTCCTCCGACGCGACACGTCCGAGCACCGACTCGATCTCGTCGTCCGTGCTGGGGCGGGTGCGCGCCGCGCCGCGGGACACGTCGAACGACCGGTGGCGCACCACTGTGTACAGGTACGGACGGAACCCGGTGTCGGGCCCGGCGCCACGACGGAGCATCTCGAACAGCTTGCTGAAGGCGTCCGCGACGACGTCCTCGGCGTCCGCGGGCGATACGTAGTGCCGCGCGAGCGCACGCGCTGCCTCGGCGTGCCGCTCGTAGAGCATGCCAAAAGCGTCGCGGTCACCTGACCTGACCTGCAAGATCAGTTCCGCGTCGCTCGGCGTTTCACCGGTGCTGCTCTCGGCTTGCTTCACGTCTACCCAGACTCTCGGCCGTGTCCTGCCAAAGACTATAGAGCCACACCGCGATTCTAGGGGCTGAAAAAAACATTTCCTGGATGACCGGCGGGTGAAGTGCGGTACACCACGCTTGAAGGTGCGTCATGATTGATCCTCGTGAGGGTTCCTTCATCATGAGCGAGTCACAGCAGGAGGCGCGGGTGCGTGTGCATGACCTGCGTGAGCGGTGGCGCGCTACCAGCTTGGCGTCGGTCTGGATCCGACCGAACGACTGGGAGCACCCCGCCGCGGAAGCGCTTGCCGAGGCACTGGCCGAGGGCCGTGGCGTGATCGCGCCCGCAGAACGGCTGGGCGCAGCACGGGCCGCCGTGGGAGCCGGGATCACCGAGGCCCTGGACGACGTCGCCTGTCTCTACGCCGCGTTCGGCCGCCCTACCGACGTGGGCGCGCTGCGCTCCGCGGCGATCGGCTGGGTCGGCGAGCGCGAGCGCATGCCGTACCAGGCAGCCACGCACGACCCGTCGACCGGACTACCGACGGGCGAGTACCTGGGCGAGCGGCTGCGCGAGACCTACGGCACGGCGCAGCGCAGCGGTACCACCGCGGGCGCCTCCCACTGCCTGCTCGTGCTCGATGTCGGCCTGGACAGTCTCGACACGTGGCAACGGCTCGCGCGCTCCGCTGCGATCGGCCGCACCCTGCACCAGGTCTTCGGTGAAGGCCACCCGATGGCCGCTGTCGACGACGGCACCTTCGTGGTGCTGTGCGAGCGCGGCCCGACGACCGCAGAGCTGGGCCAGTCGCTGCGCCGCGTCGTGGAGCGCAACGCCGAGGTGCTCGGCCTCATCACGGAGGTGCGCCGGCCGACCCGGGTCTGGGTCGAGCGCCTGCCCGGTACGCACGACGACGCGCTGTTGCTGCTCGACCACCTGGCTCGCTGAGGTCTACCGACCCGCTGAGCCCTCCGAGCTCGCACAGCCAGAGCGCCTGCTCGACGTCGAGCAGGCGCTCTGCTTCGTCCTGGGCCGGTCAGCGTTCCTGGGCCGGTCAGCTCTCCTGGAAGGTGAGGCAGTCGGCGTGGCCAGGGTCGTCCGGACCAGCGCCCACCCGGATCGACGGGGCGTTGCACTCCAGGTTGTCGTTGTGCGTGCACTCCCCGCGCTGGCAGGCACCGACGTGGGCGATGACCTTCTCGAGACCACCCTTGGTGCTCAGCGGGATGAACGTGGCACAGGAGGCGTCGCCCCGGTGCCCTGCGATGGTGACGGCTCCTGCGTGGCAGCCGTGGTCGTGGTTGTAACCGCAGCCGTCGATCGAGCACTCGGCGACCTCGGGCATCTCCATCAGCGTGCTCATGGCTCACTCCTCGCGTGGGGCGCTGGGACATCTCCAACAGGCCGATCCTATTCCGGAAATGCAGAACCCGTAGAGCCAGGAATGGAGCAAGGAATGCCTTACCTATCTTCTCCCCTGCATTATTGATTAACGAAAGAATTGCGTTGGCAAAATTACGGTCCGCGGCTAGAGCACTTACCCTTCGCGGCGCGGGGCAGGCCGCCAGAGCACCACCGCACCGCCGCCGACGGCGCGACGTTCGAGCTCGACCCGCATCGCCGCGCTGCGGACCCGCTGGCCGCGCTGGACCACGACGACGTCGCCGGCATCCGGGCCGGCGGCGAACACGCGACCTTCCTCCTGGACCCGCATCAGCAGGTCCCCGAGACGCTCCTCCAGCACCGCGACGTGCGCCTCCAGGTCGAGGATGCGCTTGATCCCCGCGAGGTTGATGCCCTCGACCTGCGCGAGCCGCTGCACCTGCAGCAGGCGCGCCACGTCCCTGCGTGAGTACCGGCGGCCTCTGCCACGGGTACGCCGTGGCACCACCAGGCCGAGACGGTCGTACTGTCGCAGCGTCTGCGGGTGCATGCCCGCGAGGTCGGCGGCCTTGGAGACGGTGAGCACGGGTGCGTCGTCGTCGACCATGCGCTCCTCCCCTCGTCTCGTTCGCTCTGCTCCTGCGTGCGGGCAGGCTAACCGACCCCGGCGCGGTGAGACATATGCCCCACCGCGCCGACAGTCATTCAGCAGCCCGCTCGGCCAGCCCGGCGCGCACGTCCTCGCCGTCGCTCTCTGCGGCAAACGTCTCGAGCGCCTGCTTCGCCTTCTTGCTGAGCTTCTGCGGCACGACCACCTGCACGCTCACGAGCAGGTCGCCGTTCGCGGCCGCCGTCTGCACACCGCGCCCCTTGACGCGGAGCAACCTGCCCGACGGTGTCCCCGCCGGCACCTTCAGCCGTACGGTCGCGCCGTCGAGGGTCGGCACCTTCAGGGTGGTGCCGAGAGCTGCCTCGGCGAACGTGACCGGCACGGTCATGCGCAGGTCGAGCCCGTCGAGCGTCCAGACCGGATGGGGCGCCACGTGCACGGTGACCACCAGGTCGCCGGCTGTGCCACCGCCGACACCCGGCTTGCCCTTCCCACGGAGGCGGAGCTTCTTGCCGTCGTTGATGCCTGCAGGGACCCGGGCCGTGATGGTGCGACCGTTGACCTCCAGCTCAGCTGTCGTGCCCTCGACCGCCGCGCGGAACGGCAGCGTGACCTGCGCGACGACGTCGGCACCCTGGGTCGGCGCGGTGAACCCGGTGGGGCCGGCCGAACCGTAGCCGGGCCTGCCTCCACCGAACATCGAGCCGAGGATGTCCTCGAAGCCCGGGCCCGCGCTACCGCCCTGCGAGTACCGGACACGCGGGCCGCCCCGCCCGGCCGGACCCTGGCCGCCGCCGAACATGGAACCCATGATGTCCTCGAAGCCACCGGCACCGGCACCGCCGGGACCCGCGGAGAAGCGGGCACCACCCGCCATGGCACGCACGGCGTCGTACTGGCGGCGCTGCTCCGAGTCGGACAGCACCGCGTAGGCCTCGCCGATCTCCTTGAACTTGGTCTCCGCGGACGCGTTGCCCTGGTTCTGATCGGGGTGAAACTGGCGCGCCAGCTTGCGGTAGGCCTTCTTGACGGCCGCGTCGTCGGCGTCCTTGGGTACGCCCAGCACGGCGTAGAAGTCCTTCTCCATCCAGTCCTGACCGGTCATGGCACCTCCTTCCGCGTCGATACCGGTGGTCGAGCTCGTCGGGACCTGGGTCTCGACGAGCTCGACCGCCGAGCGATCACTCCGGCCCGACGACGCCCACTCGTGCCGCCCGGACCACCTTGTCGCCGATCTTGTACCCCGGCTCCACCACGAGGTTCACCGTGGCTGCCGTCGCGTCAGCGTCGGTCGAGTGCATGAGCGCCTCGTGCAGCGTGGGGTCGAACTCCTCCCCCACCTTGCCGAACCGCTCGACGCCGAACTTCTGCAGGCTCTGGTCGAGCTTCTCCGCGATCGCCGCCATGGCTCCGCCCAGCTCGCCGTGCTGCTTCGCGCGCTCGACGTCGTCGAGCACGGGCAGCAGCGCGGCCAGCACGTCCTGCACGCCCCGGTTCCGCGCGGCCTCCTGGTCACGCAGCGCCCGGTTGCGGTAGTTCGTGAAGCTGGCCCGCTCGCGCTGCAGCGCGTCCAGGTGCTCCGCCGTCTCGGCCTGAGCCTTGAGCACGGCCGCGGTCTCGGCCGCGTCACCGGAGGGCTCGAAGTCGAGCCCTTCCAGCGGGTCGCCGGAGGCGTGCGCCTCGGCCTCGACGGGCTCGCCCGCCGAAGCGGCCTCGTCCGACCAGGTGGGCTCGCCCGCGGCCTCGTCCGACGCACCGTGCTCGGTCGGCCGGCTCTGGTCGCCGGAGTTGTTCACCTTGCGCTTGTCCCTGAACTGGAAGGGGTGCTCCCCCGAGCCATCGGGCTCAGGGGGTCCCTGTGGGTTCTCTTCGGTCACTTGCGCTCGTCCTCGTCGTCCACGATCTCGGCGTCGACGACGTCCTCGTCGGGAGCCGCCTGCGCGTTCGCCGTCTGCGGGCCACCCTCGGCGCCCTGCGCCGCAGGCTGCTGCTCGGCGGAGTACAGAGCCTCGCCGATCTTCTGCGAGGACGCACCGAGCTTCTCGTACGAGGTCTTCACCGCCTCGGAGTCCTCGCCCTCGAGCGCGGACTTGACCGCGGCGATGTCCGCCTCGACCTCGGTGACGACCTCGGCCGGAAGCTTGTCGCGGTTGTCCGCAATCTGCTTGTCCATGGAGTACGCGAAGGTCTCGGCCTGGTTGCGGGTGTCCGCGTCCGCGCGACGCTCCTTGTCCTCCTCGGCGTGGGTCTCGGCGTCCTTGACCATGCGGTCGATGTCCTCCTTGGGGAGGGCCGAACCGCCGGTGATCTTCATCGACTGCTCCATGCCCGTGCCGCGGTCCTTGGCGGACACGTGCACGATGCCGTTCGCGTCGATGTCGAACGTGACCTCGACCTGCGGCACGCCGCGCGGGGCCGGTGCGATCCCGGTGAGCTCGAACACACCCAGCGGCTTGTTGTCGCGCGTGAACTCACGCTCGCCCTGGAACACCTGGATCGCCACGGACGGCTGGTTGTCGTCCGCCGTGGAGAAGACCTCGCTGCGCTTGGTCGGGATGGCCGTGTTGCGCTCGATGAGCTTGGTCATCACGCCACCCTTGGTCTCGATACCGAGGGACAGCGGGGTGACGTCGATCAGCAGGACGTCCTTGCGGTCGCCGGTGATGACACCGGCCTGCAGGGCCGCGCCGACGGCGACGACCTCGTCCGGGTTCACACCCTTGTTCGGCTCGCGGCCGCCCGTGAGCTCCTTGATGACCTCGGGCACTGCGGGCATGCGGGTGGAGCCACCCACGAGCACGACGTGGTCGATGTCGGAGACGGAGATGCCCGCGTCGCGGATCACCGCGTGGAACGGAGCCTTGGTGCGGTCGATGAGGTCCTGCGTCATCTGCTGGAACTGAGCGCGCGTGAGCTTCTCGTCCAGGTGGATGGGGCCGTTCTCGCTCATCGAGAGGTACTGCATCGAGATGTTGGTGCTCGTCGAGGACGAGAGCTCCTTCTTGGCCTGCTCGGACGCCTCGCGGAGCCGCTGCAGCGCGATCTTGTCCTTCGACAGGTCGACGCCGGAGGAGTTCTTCACCTGCTTGATGAGGTACTCCACGACGCGCTGGTCCCAGTCGTCGCCACCGAGGCGGTTGTCACCGGAGGTGGCGCGCACCTGGATGGTCGAGAAGTTGTCCTCGTCCTTGCCCACCTCGAGCAGGGAGACGTCGAACGTACCGCCACCGAGGTCGAAGACGAGGATGAGCTCGTCCTCCTTGCCCTTGTCGAGACCGTAGGCGAGCGCTGCCGCCGTCGGCTCGTTGACGATGCGCTTGACGTCGAGGCCGGCGATCTGGCCGGCGTCCTTCGTGGCCTGGCGCTCGGCGTCGTTGAAGTACGCCGGGACCGTGATCACGGCCTCCGTGACGGGCTCGCCGAGGTACTCCTCGGCGTCGCGCTTGAGCTTGCCGAGGATGCGTGCCGAGATCTCCTGCGGCGTGTACTTCTTGTCGTCGATGTCCTGGGACCAGTCGGTGCCCATGTGGCGCTTGACCGACGAGATGGTGCGGTCGACGTTGGTGACCGCCTGACGCTTGGCGACCTCACCCACGAGGACCTCGCCGGTCTTGGAGAACGCGACCACCGACGGGGTGGTCCGCGAGCCCTCCGCGTTGGCGATGACGGTGGGCTCCCCACCCTCGAGGACGGTCACCACCGAGTTCGTGGTGCCGAGGTCGATACCTACTGAGCGTGCCATGTTGCTGCCTTCCTACGACAGGTTGAGTCTGCTGCACTCAACTTAAGCCAGTGACCGCGAGGATGCAAGCCCGGCCCCCCAGAGTTGAGTCCACTTCACTCAACCTCCACGGCCCGCGGATGGTTCCCGCCGCGAACAGGCGGCCGGCGCCGGACTATTAGCACCGGACGGGTACCCGCTGGCCAGGGACAGAGGTGTCAGGATTTGTCCGTGGGATCGGTCATTACGCTGTCCGTCAACGGAGTGGACCTCGACTGGGGGAAGAACCGCAGCCGGGAGAACCACTACTGGCTGTTTCCGCCGGGAAGTCTGACCGAGATTGAGTACGTTTTCGTGGATGGCTACGTGGAGCGCAAGCCGGGGTTTCAGACCACTCTGGAAGAGGCTCGCTTCCGGCTACGGCATCTCGGCTACTCGCAACATGAGGCGGAAGCAAAGTTCAGCGAGGCGGTCACCCGTTGGAACAGGACGTCCGACCTGCGGTTGTCCTTCGAAGGCTTCCGGAGTGCACTGACCAGCACCGACTTGGCGGCCCCTTCGCCCTCGGCCGCGCGCCGAACAGCCGACGACAACCTCTGGACCCGCATCTCCAGACTGTTTGCACCGGGTGGCCTCGGGGAAAGCATGACCGACAACTTCATCCGCACCCTGGACATCGGGATCGCACTTCGAGTGCTTGCCGATCGTGACGAGAACCTGCCGCTGCCGCTGCGATGGCACCACCAGGATCTGATCGACGGTGGATGGGCGTCACTCGAGGATGTGACCGACATAGACCGGCGCGACACGATCATCAACCACACGATGCTGGTCGGTCGGCTGCAGGACCACGTCGGAGTGCACACCGTCAGCGGGTTCGATGCCTGGCTCGTGACATCTGAGAAGGAGCCAACGTGAACAAGCAGCAGAAGCTCAGGAACACCGCAGAAGGACTGCTCGCGGGCCTCACCGCCGTCGGCTTCAAGGGTCCCTGGCGGTGGGCCCACCACGAGTGGGAGGGTGCGTTCTACCGGGCGTGGAGCGACTGGCCGCCCGCGAGAGATACAGAGGTCTTTCGCGCGTTCCAAGTCGGTGGTTCCGCTGACGGTCGGACGTCGCAAGCCCGCGACATCCTCTTCACAGTGAAAAGCACGTCACCGTTCGACGGCTACGACCGTGGTCCGCTCAATAGCGCCTGACAGCCGACTGCTTGTCCCAACCCGCCGCGGCCTGATGCCTCACCGACGCGGCGATGGCACACCAGGCCGCCACCTGCATGACCAGCTATCCGCCTTGACGAGCTGCTCGGGCGAAGGGGGACAGCGTCCCGCGCCTCCACGACGCGCCGATGCTCAGGTATACGGGCGGGATCCGACGAGGGCACGAATCGGCAGGAACTCCCGTCCCTGGAGGCGCCCAGGCAGTACTGCATGCGCCGTAGCGCGGGACCGGGCGCCTGATGGTTATCAGGTATCGCAGAACTATCGCAGTTACCTAGCATAGAGGATTGCAGAACCTCGCATACTGGCACCTGAGAGCGTCGATCTGTATACCGTCAACCAGCTGGCATGTCCGACTGATGGCGTACGCTTCAGGCATGGACGACACCCCCGAGATCGACACAGAGGAGGCGGAGCTCGACCCATTCGCGGGGCTCGAAGACCTGCCGACATCAGACACCACGCATACCCGTGACGACCTGTTCCGCAGCGCAAAGCGTGGTTTCGTGCGGATCCGCAAGGACTTCGTGCAGCGGGAGGCCAAGCCGCGACCTTCGGTCTTGGCCGAGCTGGTCACCGGCCGCAAGGAGCTCGCTCTGGACCTGCTGCTCACGGTGCACGCCCTGCAGCCGGTCCTTCCCGGCTCTCCCCTGCCCATCAGGACGTGGGCTCGCCTGCTCGGCCAGGACGTCTCGGAACGGTCGGTCCGTAGCGCGATGGCCGCACTGGAGCAGATGGGCCTTCTGAAGGTCGGGGGGCGTCGAGGTACACCCGAGTTCGTCCTGAAGCGTGAGAACGGCGACGGGGAGGCGTGGAACCCGGAACCGGTGGACGATCCGGCGGCGCGCGGGAAGGGGTTCTTCACGATCCCGTTCGCCTACTGGACTGCCGGCACGATCGACGAACTGTCGCTGCCGGGCAAGGCGATGCTGCTGGTGATCCTGCGCGACACGCAGGACCCGAAAGGGAAGCTCACGTTCGTCATGGCCAACGAGCGGGCTCAGGAGTTCTACGGATTCAGTGAGCGGACCGCAGAGCGGGGGTACCTCGAGCTGCGCAAGGCCGGGCTGCTGAAAGAGAGGACCGTCCTCGTACCGTCAGCTCGCCACCCGCTGGGCCGCCGCGAGGAGTACCACCGGGCGCTGGCCTCTCCGTACAGCACCGCCCACCGTGAAGCACTGCGCAAGGCCGCGAAGGCAGCACGCGACGCAAACACACTCGCCGTGGCACGGTCCCGCGCATGACGAAGAACCAGGCAAGGCAGGACCCCGCCCACGGGGTCGACTCCCGCGAGAGTCACAACCGTTCCGCAGTGCTGAATCCGACCAAGACAGGTGACATGACCGAACCCGACCCGCCGCGCGTGCTCCAGGTGCGCCCCACACTTCGAGCGCTCAAGCTCCTGCCTACCGACGAACCAGACGTCGCCGCGGAACGGACGGTGTTCGATCGCGCGAAGTCGGCGCCGGACGCCGACACGCGACGACACATCCTCCACGAGCACCGCCTCGGGCAGATGCAGTACTCGCTCCTGAACGACGTGCGCACCATCCTCGAGCAGGGCGGCATGCCGGACAGGCACACCGCCTCCTCCAAGGCCGCAGGCCGCACCGTCTACGAAGCACGCAGCCACACAGGGGCGGGATGGCGCGGCGCGTTCGTGCTGGAAGGCGACGTGATGTGGCTGGTCTTCGCCAGCCCTCATGACCGTTTCCACTCCACGGCAGCCGACTTCATCAAGAAGGGCACGTGGCTCCCTGGTGAGCTCGACAAGAAGCTAGCGGCACAGGACGCCGAGAGCATCCGCCGGCGCGGCTGGCGCGTCGATGCCCTGACGACGATCCTCGACGCCCTACGCGAGACCACCACAGAGCAGCGACCTGTCGAGTTCGAGCTAGCCGACACGACCAGGAGCAACGCGTGCACGCTGCGCCTGGAGAGCGAGCCCATCGACGAGCCGGCACCCACCGCGGACCTGGCGCACACGACTTCGGGGATGCTCACGGTCACCCTGCTGATCCGAGGCGCGGACCACAAAGACCTGATCCAGCCAATCATCGACATTCTCGCCCTCGTCCGCGACAGCGCGGAAGAGCAAGAGCAGGTGTACCTGAAGGGCGGGGACCTACAACTCGTGTGGATCGTGTCGCACGCACGCCTGTCTCAGCTGACGGCAGCCGTGAACGACACCACCGACATGGTTGCGCAGCCTCAGGAACTTCCCACGCCAACGGCGCTCCACTACGTCAACACGAGCGTTCTCGCAGCAGCGTTCGTCGACGGCACGGCCGTGTACTCGCTCTGCGGGCAGTGGTTCGTCCCTCGACTCGACGGCTCTGCCCGCCTGCCCGTGTGCCAGGAATGCGAGGAGCGCAAGCCGTGGGCCCACGCGGTGCTGGACGGCTTGCGCTCCTGAAAGAGCAGGTCAGAGGTCGTCGAGCTCGCTGAGCGCCTCGTCGCTGATCGGCGCGCGAGACTCGACGGCAGCCCTCTCACGCGACGCAGCGTTCGCGGCAGCCTCGGCGACAAGCTTGCCCGCTGCGAGCCGGCGCGTGTTGAACTCAAGCAGGTCGGACAGCGCGATGCGCTTGTGCGAACCCACCATGGTGAAGCTCAGCGCGCCGGACTTCATGAAACTCAGGAGAAACGGACGAGAGACGCCGATCAGGTCCGCCGCCTGGTTGGGGCTGAGCTGGGCGTCCTGCTCGACGAGCGTCGCACCCTTGCCCGAAGCGAGGCTGCCGTGCAGGTTGGCGAGCAGCGCACGGACAGGCGAATCTGCAGGCAGCTGCCCCACGGCGCGGTCGAGGACGACGAGGTCCTCCGCATCGGCCTTGCTTGCTTCGACCGTAGTAACCATGCACCTACCTCCTTCTGTCACTGTCAGCTTCTGTCAGGTGTAATAACTGTAGCGACGGAGGTTGCCAGGTGGCAACTCCTTGTCATCGCGAATCCGGAGATGTGAGCAACAAGGCAGAACCGAACTACCTCCTCAAGGGAGCCAGTCTGAGTGCTGAAGGCCTTCTTCGAGTCGGTGATCCTTGGTTTGACACCCGCTTAGGCGGTGGAGCTGCTTCGCGAGTCGGAGGGCTCCAGCCGCTACCGGCACGGTCGTGCGCGAGCGGTGCTGTGAGCGGTGGGACTTCGCCATCTTGGTGCGAGTTCCAGTCCGCCACATCGCCACAAAACGTCAGGTCACGGAGGCGGGACTCCCTCAGGATCGGCGAGAACTGCGGGACAGACTCACGGTGTCGGCTCCAGGTGCTCGCTGATCCACTCTTCGGTGAGGTCCGCTGTGCGCGCGATTGAGAGCGCCATGGAGACGGTGAGGGATTTTCCCGACAGGAATCCGTGGGCGGTCACTGTGCGCCCCAGGGCCTCGGCGCGGTCCACCACGGTGAGCAGGCCGGCCGATGTTGCCGGCGTTAGGGTGCCAACCGGCTGGCCGTCGACGCGGACCTCAGCAACGCGCTTCTCGCTGCGGGGCAGCTTGATCGTCAGCGCGTGCAGGGTGCACCACAACGCCGTCGTGCGCCCCGCGACCACCATCGGACCCAAGACGTCCAGGTGTTCTTGTTCCCCAGTCACCTGGATCGTTCGCCCTTCGGGTAGTTCGGCGGCAGGCTCCCCGGGGTGTGCGTTCGCCGGGAGGATCGAGTCGGGATCACCGAGATCGAGAGTGACTCGACCACGCCAGGTGCCGTCGTCGTTCGTCGCCCACACTCTTGCCCTCGTGACCGCACCTCGACCCTCGAGGGCGAGTCGGGCCAGCAAGGGTCGGTAGCGCACGGCGTCCTCTCGGGCGAGAAACCCGACAGTGTGCCCCTCGACATCGATACGGACCGCGTTCGCGTCATGGGCGTTGCCCACCTCGGGAACGAGCACAGCCTCCGTCCGGAACCCCTCGCTGGTCCGGCGGCCACCCGCCTTGTAGAGCGCCGCCAGTTCCCGCCGGTGGTATGCCTCGCCGACGACCTCGACGGAGGAGCTACTGCCATCCCACAACTCGAAGGCGGTCATCCTGAGCTTCCCGCGCTTCGCCTTCGCCACCACGTCTCGTAGGGCTTTCTCTTGGTCGGCCACCCCGGCCGCACCCCGCACCTTCGGCGAAGTTGGCTCCAGCTGGTCAGCGTCAGATTGCCCAGCCCCGATCGGAACGCGGCCGGTCGGCTCCCGTCGAGACGGCTGTCCGGCTAGAAGCGCATCTACCTGTGCGCGCAGCGCCGCGAACGCGGCCCGATCCTTGCGACGCCAGTGGACGACGAGGGACTGCGGGTTAATCGCGTTGGGCTGCGGCCCGTACGTACTGAGATCCACGCCGTCTGAGACGAATACGCGCGCGTGACCGTTGACGAGCATTCTCGCGTCCTTCCACTCGACGCGTACGACGTCGGCAAGCGGGATCGTGATCGTCGGTGCCCGCTGGATCGTCGCGGCCATCTTGCCCGCATGGATCATCAGCGCATCTTGAGTCAGCTCGAGATCGGCACCATACCCAGTCGCGCGCATGCTCCCGATGATCCCACCGCCCGCCAGAACTGGCCGCGTATGCTCCAACTCCGCGGTGGCCGCCACGGCCGCCGCAGGGCCATGAGGACACGAAAGTGGAAATCCGGCACGACCCGGAGTGAGCGTCAGTGGCTCCGCCTACTGTGCCGGCATGGGTCGACACTGGCACGGCAACTCACCTCGCGGCAGGTTCATCTCCGGGAACGGATGCCCACGGTGCGCGAAGGGCGACGCGCGCGCCTCGAAGCTGGAGACCGAGGTGTTCACGCTGCTGGGCTTCGTCCTTGGTCGGGGCGAGCGCGACGTCCCCGTTCCAAGCGACCGCAGGATGTGGCTCGACATGCTCTTCACGTTCGAGTACGGGCTACGTCTCGGGATCGAGTACGACGGCGCCTACTGGCACAAGGATCGAGAAGAGTCCGACGAGCGCAAGACGTGGCGCATCACCAGCAGCAGGCTCGCTCACGAGGTCGTACGGATTCGAGAGGAACCACTTGAAGCGATTGGCCACTACGACGTCGTCGTCCCGCCACGTGCAACGGCTGGTGTGATCGCCCAGACGGTCCTGCTCCACCTGGGCCATCATGGCCTTCTCCCGGGCCCAAGCATCGAGGATGCGACGACCGGACTACTCGCGGCCGCCCGCGAGCCACTCGATGAACGCCACCTCCGGTGTGAGGACTGCGTCAAGGTGCTCGCCTACATGACACGGTACCGATCGCCTCTCAGACGCATCTGAGCGTCGCGCCCCTCCAACCCCCTCGCTGAAGATTCCGACACGAAATCGAGAATCCGGCGCTGACACGAACCTGCGAAGCCGCTGGTCACAACCTCGCCCGCCCGTCATGTTCCGCCGGAACCTACATATGGTGTTCGCCATGCCCTTCGAGACCGCCCTGACCGACGACGTCACGCTGCGCGAGCTGACCAAGGACGACGCGGTGGCGCTCGCCCACGGCTACGCCCGCAACCGCGAGCACCTCGCGCCCTGGGACCCCGCGCGGCCGGAGGAGTTCTACACGGAGGAGTGGCACAAGGAGCGCCTCTGGGCGCAGGTCCTGGAGAACTCGACCGGCCGAGCGCTGCACACGGTGCTCGAGGCGGACGGTGAGATCGTGGGCAGGCTGAACCTCACCGACATCGTGCGCGGGGCCTTCCAGAACGGGCACGTCGGCTACTGGCTCGACGCCCGGTTCACCGGCCGTGGCCTGATGACCCGCGCCATCGAGGCGCTGGTCGTCCACGCCAGGGACGAGCTCGGTCTGCATCGCCTGCAGGCGGCGACGCTCCCGCACAACGAGGCGTCGCAGGCAGTGCTGGCCCGGCTCGGCTTCGTGAGGATCGGCGTCGCTCCCGCCTATCTGAAGATCGGCGGACAGTGGCAGGAGCACGTCCTGTTCCAGCTGATCCTGCACGGCTGAGCCGACCCGGTCGACCGGGGCCGGCCGGCGGGTCCCCTGACGCCCGTGCCGCGCGACACGCCGTCGTCGGTCCTGTTCCGCCCCTGCCAACAGGCGCGACGCCCTGACCTGCGGTACACAAGGGTTGCACGACCGGGGCCACAGGGGGTGGGGCGTCGGACGAGCAACCCGCGGGCCTGCCCGCGGGTGCCTGATGCCCGGGAACCCCGGGCCCCGACGGGGGGAGACCACCATGGCCAGCATCCACGGAAGCTCGTTGTCGATAGCGCTCCTGACAGCACTGCTCGACCCAGAGGAAGACGGCCTCAGATCACCTCACGTCCAGGACCTGCTGCAGGAGGCCCTCGAGACGCGCGAGGACGCACGCGACGTGATCGTCGCGCTGCTCGCCTCGTCCGGCTCGATGCTGCGGCAGATCAGCTACCACAACGAGCAGGAACCGCTCGAGTCCCTGCAGAAGGTGGCCCTGGGCTTCCAGCGCAAGGTGGTCCAGCTCCCCGGCTGAGTCAGCGCCCGGTCTGCGCCGCCACCAGCTCGGCGTCCCGGAGCACGCGCAGCATGTTTCCGCTGGCCAGCTTGCCCAGGTCGGCGTCGGACCAGCCCTTGTCGGCGAGCGCCGCGAGCAGGGTGGGGTAGCCCGTGACGTCCTCGAGCCCTTCCGGCAGGGTGGGCGTGCCGTCGTAGTCCCCGCCCAGGCCCACGTGGTCGATGCCGGCGACCTCGCGGACGTGCTCGACGTGCGCGACGACGTCGGACAGCGTGGTGCGGGGCTGGGGGTGCCCGGCCAGCCACCGCGCCATGAACGGCTCGAACGCCCCGATGTCGGTGCTGCGGATCCCCTCCGCCGCCGCGGCCTCCGCGCCCTCGGCCCGCCACGCCGCGACGGCGGGCGAGACGAACTGCGGCACGAACGTCACCATGCAGACGCCGCCGTTGGTCGCGAGCGTGGCCAGGACGTCGTCGGGCACGTTGCGGGGGACGTCGCAGACGGCGCGCGCGCTCGAGTGGCTGAAGATGACCGGGGCCGAGGTGACGCGCAGCGCGTGGCGCATGGTGCCGGCCGAGGTGTGCGAGAGGTCGACGAGCATGCCGAGGCGGTTCATCTCGCGTACGACGTCCTCACCGAACGGGGAGAGCCCGCCCAGCACCTCCTCGTCGGTTCCGGAGTCCGCCCAGGGCACGTTGTCGTTGTGCGTGAGGGTCAGGTACCGGACGCCGAGCGCGTACAGCATGCGCAGCACGGCGAGGGAATCGTCGATGGAGTGGCCACCTTCTGCGCCCATGAGCGAGGCGATTCGTCCGTCGCTCCACGCCTGCTCGACGTCGGCGGCGGTCCGGGCGAGCTGGAGCGTCTCGGGGTACTTCTCGACCATGCGGTGCACGCAGTCGATCTGTTCGAGCGTCGCGGTGACCGCCGCTCCGCCGACGAGCCTCGACGGCACGTACACCGACCAGAACTGGGCGCCGACGCCGCCCTCGCGCAGGCGGGGCAGGTCGGTGTGGGTGGTCGTGAGCCGCTGCGCGATGTCGACGGCGTCGAGGTCGTAGGCCGACTGCTCGCGCAGCTCCCACGGGAGGTCGTTGTGCCCGTCCCAGACGGGGTGCTTCTGGAGGAGGGCGGTGAGGCGGTCGGCGGTCGTCATGCGGGCGACACTATCGCGCGGTCGGGCCGCCGAAGCGGGCCGGACCTACCCGGTGAGGTGGTCGACGAGATCCACCAGGAGAGGGGAGACCGCGAGGCCTAGAGCCAAGACAATCTGCCCGACCGCGATGGCCAGCCCTTTGCCGCGTTGTGGCACGAGGCCGACCGATCCTTTTGCGAGATGGTGGTGTGGCGGCGCGTAGTAGACGTCAGTCACCTTGCCGGGCGCCACGTCCACGAGCAACTCGACCTCGCCGTGACGCCACAACCACATGGAGTACAAGATCGCAAGATGTGGTCCACTGCGCACCCGGACTTCCCGCGTACCGAAGTATCTGACGTCGACTTCGTGCCCGTCGATGTGCATTGTGATGACCCTCAGACCAAGGCTCGGGCTCACGTGCACGCGTACGAGGCCGTCGTAGCCAACACCTTCACTCATTCGAGACCATAACCCTTACCGGGTGAAGAAGCCGTCGTCGAAATTTGGATCCCAGTCACCATAGGGGTGCGTCGGAAACCTGTCCCGTCTGACACGTCGGGAGAGTCAGCCGATGCGCTTCCAGCTGCAGCCGGCGGTCTCGAAGCCGCGCGCGGACGACGGCATCGTGATCGTGTGGGCCTCCGAGACCTCGCCCTGGCTCACGACACCACTGGCACCGTAGAAGCCCTTGTAGAAGGCGTAGCGGCACGAGGTGCCTGCGTTCGTCGGCCCCTTCGTGGAGTACACGCCTCGCTCGAGGTGATCGCCGAGGACGTAGACACCGTGGTGGGCGGTGGAGGCCCGGGGGGTGACCATCCCGGCGTAGTACTTGGTCCAGGTGCCGCAGCTGCTGCTCGACCAGATGGCGTAGTCGGTCGACTGCACCTTGACGATGCGCTGGCCGGAGCCGATGTCGCTGGCGAGGAGGTTGCTGGTGGAGTACCGCTCCCACATGCACTCCGCTGAACCGGCCTGCGCCACGTAGCTGACCGGCGGCACACTGTCGGACCCCACGAGCCAGGAGGTGGAGTCGTCACCCGGGAACTTCATGGCCGGGGTCAGCACCGCGCGGGTCGCCGAGCTCCGCCGCATGGCCGTCCCGTACCCGGACCGGTAGGTCCGTACCGAGACGGTGATCTTCTTCCGGTAGTCCGTGCCCTTCAGTGCGTAGGTCGACTTCGTCGCCCCGGAGATGGGTACGCCGTTGGCATACCAGCGGTACGAGAACGACGGCTTCGGCGACCACGTCCCGGTCGAGGCCCGGAGAGTGGATCCGACGCGCACCGTGCCCGAGATCCTGGGGTTCGGCGCCGCGGAGTACATCGACCCGACCCTCGCCGCCGCCGAGGTGACCGACCGGGTGAAGTAGCCGGTCCGCCGCACGGTGGCAGTGACCGTGATCTTGCGGCCCCTCCACGACGACCGGACGGAGAGGCTGCTGTCGGTCGCCCCGCGGATGGAGCGCCCGTCGAGCTTCCACCGGTAGGCGACCGAGCTGGGCACCGGTGTGGACTGCGGGCGGGAGACCTTCAGCGTGGTGCCCGCGGCCGCCACGCCGATGATCAACGGCGCCGACTGCGAGAAGACACCCGACGGGACGGCTGCGGAGGCGGCGCTGGTGCGGCTGGCCGTCGTGTACCCGGCGCGCGTGCCGAAGATCCGGACCTTGAGCCTCTTGCCGCGCTGCGCGGCCGTTGGCGTGAAGGTGAACCCGTTGGCACCACTGATCGCGGCACCGTTCGCGTACCACCGGTAGGTGAGCTGGGTACCCGACGTCCACGAGCCGGCGAGCGCGCGCAGGGTGGAACCCACGCGGATCGTCCCGCTGATCCTGGGGACCGACGCGGTCAGGCTGCCGGTCTTGATGACGGACGTCTTGGTACTGGTCGTGGAGGTGGGCGTGCGGCCGGCGGCCGAGCCGACGGCGGTGACCGACAGCACGGACCCGAGATCCGCACCCTGAGGGGTGTAGGTCGGCTTCGTCGCGCCCGGGATCATCTCGCCGTCCGTGCCGCGACGCCACTGGTAGGTGAACGTCGCAGCGGGGCTCCAAGCGGCGACGGTGGCGGTCAGCGGCTTGCCCACGCGGTACTCGGCGCCGGAGACGGTCGGCACGGTCGTCGTGTCGAACGCTTCGTCCTTCGCCAGCTCGTAGGCCGCCAGGACGTCGAGCTTGCCCTCGCCCCAGACGTTGTTGTCGTCGGCGGTTCCTCCGCACGACGTGTCGTTCACGTCTCGTGCCGTGCCGTCGAGGACGGCTCGGGTCGCCTGCACGTTGCCGACGAGCTCCGGAGCAGCGCTCCACAGCAGCGCGACGGCTCCCGCGACGTGCGGTGCTGCCATCGACGTACCGTTCTGGTAGCCAGAGGATTCGGACGGCAGGGTCGACAGGACGTTGGCGCCCGGTGCCGCGATGTCCGGCTTGACCGTGCCGCTCTGCCCCGGGCCGCGCGAGGAGAAGTCGGCGATCTGCCCGCTCCGGGTGAACGCGCCCACCGCGTAGTTGACGGTCCGGGAGGCCGGGGAGCCGGCCGCCTCGCACCCGTACACGCCCGCGTTCCCGTTGGCGAAGGTCGCGAAGATGCCCGAGTACTCCCACGCCTGGACGATGCCCTCCATGAACGGGTCCGTCGAGAAGTCCTCGCCCCACGAGTTGTTCACCACGTGCGGCCGCAGCGCCGGCCTCGGGTCCGGGTCGGTCGAGCTCTGGTCGTAGGGCGCGAGGATCCACTCGCCGGCTGCGATCAGGTCCTCGTCCGACAGCCCGTCAGCATCCCCTGCGGCGGCAGCGATCCACTGGGCGCCGGGCGCCACGCCGACGGCGTGGTCCGCACCGCCGTTGCGCACCGTGCCGCCGACCATCGTGCCCATGGTGTGCGTGCCGTGCCCGTTGTCGTCGTGGGGGTCGCTGCGACCGTCGGCCGAGAAGTAGTTGTAGGCGTCCGGGTCGTCCGAACCCCGGCCGCGGTACTGCCCGGACAGGGCGCCGTGGTCGCCGTCCACTCCTGAGTCGATGTTGGCCACCACGATGCCCTCGCCCGTGTGACCCTCGTTCCACACGTCGTCCGCGTTGATCGCCGCGATACCCCAGGTCGGGCCGGCCGCAGCGGCGGCCTCGTTCGCTCCGGCCGTGGTCTCCACCGGCTCCGGCGCCGCGTAGCGCGTCGTCGGGCGGATCTCCAGGACTTCCGCGTTCGCCGCGAGGTCCGTGGCGAGGTCGAGCGAGCCGCCCTCGACGAGGATCGCGTTGGTGGCCCAGTAGGACGTGTACTCGGCGCCGGAGCCCTCCAGCTCCGCGACTGCCTCCTCCTGGGAGGACTCGGCCGCCGCGACGAGCGCGTCGTACACGTACTCACCGCGCTCGGACCAGCTGGTGATGCCGCCGGCCGCGGACAGGTCCGGCTGGTCGGCGAAGCGGAGCCAGAAGTTCGTCGCGGTCCGAGCAGCGAACGCCTTCTTGGCGCCCGGAGTGATCTTGTCCGCCGGGTCGACGACGCCGGGCGCCGCCTCGACGCCGGGCGCGCCCAGGACGGCAGCGCTGCCTGGGTGGGCGTCGGGGTGAGGGCTGGGATCGGGCACGGCGTACGCCGTTCCCGGTGCTGTGAGGAGTGCCAGGGCGGTGGCCGAGGCCAGGAACCTGGTACGGCGACGGGTGCGAGGATGCATGGGTACTCCAGGCTGGGGCGCCCGGTGTACCGAGGCGCGCTGGACCTGCGCTGGGCAGGGGCTATGCCGTGAAGGTAGCGCCCGCGGTCAGACAAATCCCGCAAATCATCCAGAGCTCACCCGGGTGAATCTCAGGAACCGTCCCGGCCGCGCAGCTTGTCGATCTCCCGCCGCTCGCGCTTGGTCGGCCGACCCGCACCACGGTCGCGCAGGCCCACCGCCTCGCGCTCGACCCGCGTGGGCAGGGCCGGGCTGTGGTCCAGGTACGCCTTGGCCGCCAGGGGCGCGCCGACGCGCTTGGGCAGCAGCTCCATCACCTCGACGTCCCGATCCCTGAGGGGGTCGCGCCACGTCACGCGATCACCGACGGCGACGGACGCCGATGCCTTGGCCACCTTGCCGTTGATGCGGACCCGGCCGCTGCGGCACAGGTCGGCGGCGACCGACCGGCTCTTGGTCAGTCGCACCGCCCACAGCCAGACGTCGATGCGCATCGGGCCATCCTCCCACCGCCGGCTCCCATCGCGGGCTCACACCGCCGGCTCCCACCGCGGGCGACCGACCTGATGAGGTCGGCCGCCCGCGCGGGAATCCGGGTGTCAGCGTGCTTCGGTGACGCCGACCCACCGCGCGTCAGCGGTCGTCACCTCGTGCACGTCACCCGTGATCGCGACGACCCGGCGGGCCGCCTGCGGGACGACGTGCGCGAGAGCGTCCGGTGCGTCGTTCGGCTCGTTCAGGTCGGCGATACCCTCCGCCACCACTCTGACAACGCTGTCGGCCGCGTGCGCGCCGACCCACACCTCGACGTCACCGGGCTCGACGACGCGCACCATCCTGCGGTCGGTGAACGCGAACCGAGCGGTCGGCACGTCGAACGTGACGGTCGTGGACTCCCCCGGCTCCAGCGTGACCCGGTGGTAGCCGAGCAGCTGCGCCGTTGGCCGCGCGACCGACCCGTGCACGTCGTGGCCGTACAGCTGCACGACGTCGGACCCGGCCACCTCACCGGTGTTCGTCACCGTCACGACGGCGCTGAACCTGCCGCCCGCCTCGACGGCCGGGTCGACGGAGACCAGCTCGCGCGCGAACGTCGTGTACGACAGGCCGAACCCGAAGGCGCGCAGCGGCGTCGAGTCGGTAGCCGTCACCTCCGACGCGCCGCCCAGGATCGGGTGCAGGTAGGAGTACGGCTGCGAGCCCGTGGAACGCGGGAGCGACACGGGCAGGCGCCCGGAGGGGTTCACCCGGCCGGAGACGACCCCCGCGAGCGCGGTGCCACCCTCCTCCCCCGGGAAGAACGCCTGGAGCACCGCGCCGGGGCGCTTGGTGCCGGGCTCGTCCGTACCCGATGGATCGAGCGCCCAGCCCACCGCGTACGGACGGCCGGTGATCAGCACCATGACGACGGGCTTGCCCGCTGCGAGCACTGCCTCGACGAGCTCGCGCTGGACCCCTGGCAGCTCCAGCGACTCGCTGTCGTTGCCCTCACCCACGGTGCCGCGGCCGAACAACCCTGCCTGGTCACCCACCACGACCACCGCCACGTCGGCGGCCGCGGCGGCGGCGACGGCCTCGGGGAACCCGGAGGTGTCGTCGCCCTCGACGGCACAGCCCTCTGCGAACGTGAGCTCGGGGACCGGCAGGCCCGCGCGGCCGAACTCCGTGGCCAGGGCGTCCGCGACGGACGGGATGTCGAACCCGACCGGGACACCCGGGAAGTGCGCGAGCACATGGTTCGGGAACGAGTAGCAGCCCATCAGCGCCTCGGGGCGGGCGGCGTTCGGCCCGATCACCGCCACGCGGGCCGGCTTGTCGTCCCACGAGCCGAGCGGCAGCACGCCGTCGTTCGAGAGCAGCACCACGGACTCCTCGGCGAGGCGCCGGGCGACGTCGCGGTGGGCGGGCGAGTCCAGGTCCACGACGGCGGGCGGCGCGCCCTCGAACGCGTCCGGCTCGAGGAGACCGAGCTCCTCCTTCTGCTTGAGCGCACGCAGCACCGACCGGTCCACGATCTCGACCGGCACGGTCCCGTCCATGACGAGCGCGGCGAGCGGCTCGAGGTACGCGTCACCCGACGGCAGCTCGATGTCGACACCTGCTTCGAGCGCCGCAGCGGCAGCCGCGCCGCGGTCGGCCGCGATGGCATGCATGACGCTGAGGAACGCGACGCCGAAGTAGTCGGCGACCACCACGCCGTCGAATCCCCACTGGTCGCGGAGCAGGTCCGTCAGGTACTCGCCCGACGAGTGCATGGGCACGCCGTCGACGTCGTTGTACGACGCCATGACGCTACGCACCCCGCCGTCGAGCACCGCCATCTCGAACGGTGGGAGGTAGATGTCGGCGATCTCGCGCGGCCCCGCGCTCACCGGGGCGTGGTTGCGCCCCGCCTTGGAACCGGAGTAGGCGACGAAGTGCTTGAGCGTCGCGTGCACGCCCGCGCCCTGGATCCCACGGACGTAGGCGGTGCCGACGGTCCCGACGAGGTACGGGTCCTCGCCGATGCACTCGTCGACCCGTCCCCAGCGGGGGTCGCGGACGACGTCGAGCACGGGCGCCAGCCCCTGGTGGATACCGAGCTCGCGCATGGACTCGCCGATGACGCGGCCCATGTCTGCCACGAGGTCGGGGTCGAACGACGCCCCCCACGCGAGCGGCGTCGGGAAGGTCGCCGCCTGCCAGGCCGCCAGGCCCGTGAGGCACTCCTCGTGGACCAGGGCAGGGATCCCGAGGCGCGTCTCGCGCTTCAGCCTCCGCTGCTCCCCCCAGAGCCACGCCGCCCGCTCGACCGGGTCGACCGGCCGCGTGCCGTACACCCGGGTGTAGTGCCCCAGGCCGTGCTTCGTGATCTCCGGGAGTGCGGCGGCCTGGCCACCGGCCATCTCGCCCTGCATCGGTGCCACGACGTTGCCGCCCTGGTCCAGCCAGTACCCGACCAGCTGTGCCAGCTTCTCCTCGAGAGTCATCTGTGCGTGCAGCGCGCGCACGCGCTCCGACACCTCGGGCATCCCCTGAAGTGCCACCGGCAGCTCCGTCATCGAATTCCTTTCTCGACCTGCTTTGTCAGCCCTGCTTGAAACGTGGTCCGCCCGGAGCGGGACCCCTGCGCGGCGAGCCGCGTCCTCCTCAGCCCTTGACGGCACCCGTGAGTCCGCCGACGATGCGCTTCTGCATGGCGAGGAAGAACACCAGGGCGGGGATCATGGCGAGCGTCGTGAAGGCGAACACGCCCGCCGTGTCCGATGCGTGCTCCGACGAGAAGTCGGCGACACCGAGCGGCAGCGTCCGCATGTCCGACTGCAGCAGGAGCAGCGGCAGCAGGTAGGCGTTCCACGACCCGACGAAGGCGAGCACGCCGACCGTCACCATCCCTGGGCCGGACAGCGGCAGCAGGATGCGCCAGAAGAAGCCGATCCGAGACGTGCCGTCGAGCTGCGCCGCCTCCTCGAGCTCCTTCGGGAGCGCGGCCAGGAACGGCCGGAGGATCACGACGGTCACGGGCAGGGCGAACGCCGCCTGCGGCAGCGCCACGCCGATCCACGTGTTTCCCAGCTGCAGGTTCTGCGTGATGAGGATGAAGAGCGGGACGATCGCCACCGTGGCGGGGAAGAGCAGGCCCACCACGAAGACCATGAACAGCCCCTCGCGGCCCTTGAACTCGTACCGAGCCAGCGGGTAGGCGGCCATCACCCCGAACACCACGGTGATCACCGTGGTCAGCACGGCGACGATCGTCGAGTTGAGCGCGTACTGCCAGAAGCTGGCGCCGGTCAGGACACCGACGTAGTTGTCGAGCACCCAGGGGCCCGGCAGGCCGGACGGGTTCTCGGCGATCTGTGCGTTGGTGCGGAAACCGCCCAGCACGCCGTAGAGCACCGGCCCAAGGGTGAGGGCGACGACCACGAGGGAGATCCCGTAGACGAGCGGGCTGCCGCCCCCGAAGGAGCGACCCTTCCGTGTCCGGCCGCTGGTACTGGGGGCGCGCATCAGGACGTGCGCGTTGGGAGCGCTCACCGGATCACCTCTCTCGTCTTCTTCTTCCGCGTCACCACGTCGGGCCGTGTGTCCCGGCTCAGGACGAGCTGCTGGTAGAGGACGGCCATGACGAGCGCGATGACGAACAGGATCACGGAGGCAGCCCCAGCGATACCGAAGTTCTGGCTCTGGGTGCCCTGGTTGATGAGGTAGGTCGCCATCGTGGTCGTGGAGTTGGCAGGACCGCCGCCGGTCAGGATCCAGACCATGTCGAAGAGCTGGAGCGATCCGATCATCGACAGGAATGCCCAGGTCCGCATGGTCGGGCCGAGCAGCGGGACGGTGATGGTGCGCTGCACCTGCCACCAGGTGGCACCGTCGAGCTGGGCCGCCTCGTAGAGCTCCTCGGGCACGCTCTGCAGGCCGGCCAGGAACAGGATCACGGCCAGGCCGAGGTACTTCCAGGTGAGGACGACGAGCACCGTCCACAGCGCGAGCTCCGGGTCACCGAGCCAGCCCTGCTCCGGGGCTTCCAGCCCGACGGAGCCGAGCAGGTTGTCGATGACGCCGTACTGCGGCTGCAGCAGCTGGAACCAGACCACGCCCGCGATGACCTCGGCCAGCACGTACGGCACGAAGATGATCGTGCGCAGGAGGCCCTGACCCCACATCTTGCGGTTGAGCAGCAGCGCGATGGCCAGGCCCAGCGGGAGCTGCACCACGATCGAGCCGCCGACGATGATCAGGTTGTGGATCACCGCGTCGACGAAGACGTCGTCGTTCAGCACCGTCAGGTAGTTCCGCAGGCCGACGAAGTCGGTCAGCGGGCCGAATCCCTTCCAGCGGAACACCGACAGCTGGACCGCCGTGATGATCGGCCAGATCACGAAGAGTGCGAACAGCGCCAGGGCGGGCGTGACGAAGAATGCGATCTCGAGGCGCTTGCGCCACGCCGAACTCACCTTGCCACGGCTCACCTTGTCGCGCCCGCCCTGGGCTGTTGACGTCACTGGCTCACTGCTCCGCTTCAGCAGCGGCCTGGATCGCGTCGACGACGTCCTGCGGGCCCGCCTCACCGGCGAACAGGAGGGCGATCTCGTCGTTCATGGCGCCACCGACGGACTGGCCGAGGCGGGTGTCCAGGTAGAGCTGGGTCACGCCACCGCCGTCACGCACAGGGATGAGCTGCGCGAGGGTCTCGTTCGTGAGCGAACCGGTCGCCGCGGGATTGGTCGGCAGGCCCATGTCGCGCTCGGCGAAGCCCTGCTGGACCTCGTCCGTGAGGAGGTAGTTGGCGAACTCGACCGCCACGTCGGGCGCCGCGGACGAGACCGACCAGGCGTCGCCGCCGCCCATCTGGTCGACCGGGTCGCCGCCCTGACCCTCGAACGTCGGGAACGCGAACCAGCCGAGGAAGTCGGGCACCTTGCCGTCAGCGGTGAGGTCGCTGGCGGTCGTGGGCTCCCAGTGGCCGGCGAGCTCCATCCCGACCTTGCCGGTCGCGAGCAGGCCGGAGGCCGACGTCGGGCCGGTCTGCGCCGGGGTGGTGAGGAAGCCCCTGTTGAAGGGCTCCTGCGCGAGGATGTCCTCGACGTGCTCGCCCGCCTCGAGGAAGCACGGGTCGGAGTAGTCGGCGCTGTCGATCGCGGCCTCGACCGTCTCGTACGGGCACTCCCTGACCACGCCGTAGTACCAGTAGTGCGCGGCCGGCCACTTGTCGCCGGCGCCCACGGACAGCGGGGTGGCCCCGGAGTCCTTCAGCTTTTCGACGTAGCCGTCGAACTCCTCGATGGTCGGGCTCGGCGACACCTCGGTGATGCCGGCCTTCTCGAAGATCTCCTTGTTGTACCAGAAGCCGACGAGGCCGATGGAGTAGGGCAGCGCGTAGACCTTGTCGTCCACCGTGTACTGGTCGGTGAAGTTCGAGATCGTGCTGATCGTGTCGGCGGAGTCCTCGGTGAGGTCACGCACGAGGCCGGCCTCGACCTCGGCGCCGAGCTCGCCACCGCCACGGCTCATGTAGACGTCCGGGATCTGCTCGTCGTCGCCGGACTGGAACGCCGCCTGGAGCTTGGTCAGCATGTCCTGGTGCTCCATGGCCTCGATGTTCACCGTGGCACCGGTCTCGGCCTCGAAGTCGGCGGCGACCTGGGCGTAGTACTCCTCGCCGTCGCCACCGTTCGAGTTGTGCCACCAGGTGAACTCCTGGGCCTCGGCGTTCTCGCTCGAGTCGCCGCCGTCCGGGTCGGAGCTGGCTCCGATACAGCCGGACACGAGCAGTGCGACGGTGCTGCCGAGCGCGACCAGTGCCGTTCCGCGCATCTTCCTCATCATTGTGGAACCCCTTGTAAGTCGTCATCGACGGTCGGCAGGAGGCTGCCGGTTGACGGACGACAAGGTCCGTCAGTCAGGACTGTGGCAGCCGGTCATGGGTTTCGTCAATCGGTTTCGATATCGATTTCGAAACGGCGGGCCCCAACAGACACACGTGGTTGCCCGGGGTACTCTCACTTCCGTGCACAGTGGGACAGGCTCACCCGGGTCCACTGCCGGACCGGGTGACAGCGTGACGAGCAGTCCGGGGACCCCGGAACCCTTCGCCACCCAGGAACGTGCGACCGGCCGCGCCACCATCACCGACGTCGCCCGCGTCGCCGGAGTCTCCGTCGCCACCGTCTCGAAGGTCGTCAACGGCCGGTACGGCGTGGCGGCGGCCACCGCGGAGCGGGTGCTCGGTGTCGTCGCCGACCTCGGCTACGAGTCGTCCCTCGTCGCGCGCAGCCTGCGCCGTCGGCAGACGAACGTGATCGGCGTGCTCGTCGCCGAGTTCGAGCCGTTCAGCACGGAGCTCCTCAAGGGCATCTCCGCCGCCATCGACGGCACCGGCTACGAGCTGCTCGCCTACTGCGGCGACGCCGGGCGCTCGGACCACGTGGGCTGGGAGCGCCGCTCGCTGTCGCGCCTCGCCGGCACCCTGATCGACGGCGTGGTGATCGTCACGCCCACGCTAGCGCTCCCGGTGCACGAAGGCGTCCCCATCGTCGCCATCGACCCGCACACCGGCCCCACCGGGCCTGCCACCGTCGACTCCGACAACCTGGGCGGCGCGCGCACCGCCACCGAGCATCTCATCGCCCTCGGCCACACCCGCATCGGCTACCTGGGCGGACGCTCCGACCTGGAGTCGGCCCGCCTCCGCGAGCTGGGTTTCGTCGAGGCGATGACCGCAGCAGGCCTCACCCCGGACCCGAGCCTCGTGCTCGAGGGCGGCTACCGCCCGGACCGGTCCGACCGGCCCACGCACGACCTGCTCGAACGAGCCGACCGGCCGACCGCCGTCTTCGCCGCGAACGACCTGTCGGCCATCCACGTCATCCAGGTGGCCCAGGAGCTGGGGCTGCGCGTCCCGGAGGACCTGTCGGTCATCGGGTTCGACAACGTCCCCGAGGCCGCCGCGTCGACCCCACCCCTGACGACCATCGCCCAGTCCCTGCACGAGATGGGCGCCGAGGCGCTCCGCATGGTCATCGCGATGCTCGAGTCGGGCACCACGGCCAGCAAGCACACCCGCCTGCCCACGCGGTTGGTCGAGCGCGCGAGCACGGCTCCCCCGCCTGCCGCGTAGTCAGACGCACGCGCTGGCACGGGTGGCGGTTCGTGGGTGTGTGCGCCGGTGTGGGTGTGCGGGCGCCGAACCGCAAGTTGTGGGCCCTTGGCGGCGTCGAACCGCAAGCTACGAGCCCAACGGCCCCCTCTATGGACTCGTAGCCTTCGGTTGAACGGCTATCAGCACGCGTAGGTTGCGGTTCGACGCCGATGGGCCGGCGTCAGCACGCGTAGGTTGCGGTTCGGCAGGACTACCGCGCCCTGACCGACCGCACCGCCGTCGGACAGGCGATCTCCGTGGCCGCCTGACCCGGTGCCCCGGCCCGCCGAAATAACCTCGCCGCCGACGGCGGGCCGGGGCACCCTGGTGGGATGACCTCGCCCACCGGCCGCACGCCGGCACAGACGCCGTGGCACGTCCTCGAGGTGGCGGCCGTACCGTCCGTCGACCACCCCGACGCCTGGGCGTACCACGGCATGGCCACCGTCGACCGGGCAGTGGAGACCGCGACCCTTGGGCACGACGACCTCGCCCGCCCGGCGCAGCAGATGGTCAGCGGGATGCTGCATCAGGAGTACGCGCGCAAGCAGCGGTTCGTCGCGGTCCTGGACCGGCCCGACGGCGGTGCGCCGACCGCTGACGATGTCGTCGGCTTCGCGTTCCTCGCGATGGCGCTCAAGGACAACACGCACACCGCCGACGTCTATGTGGGCGTCCGTCCGGACCACCGGCGGCAGGGCATCGGCACGGCCCTGACTGCGCGGGCCGAAGAGGCTGCCGCCGGCTCCGGGCGGACCACGTTCTTCAGCTGGTCGCTGTCGCCGCGCGAGGCCGCCGACGACGAGGACGCGCTGGTGCCGGCCACCGGCGTCGGACGATTGCCCGCCGACACCGCCGGGGTCCGGTTCGCGCTCGACCGTGGGTACACCGTCGAGCAGGTGGAGCGGATGTCGCGGCTCGACCTGCCCGTGGATCCCGACGAGCTGGCGGCCTTCGAGGCGGGGGCGCGCGCGAAGGCCGGCGACGACTACCGGACGCATACGTGGGAGGGCATCCCCACGAAGTGGCACGCAGGATACGCCCAGCTCATGGCCAGGATGTCGACGGACGTACCGCAGGGCGAGCTCGACTTCGGCGAGGAGACGTGGGACGCCGAGCGGGTGCGGGTCTATCTCGAGGACCGGGCCGACAGCGGCCAGCGCCTGCTGACCACCCTCGTGGAGCACGTGCCGTCGGGCGAGATCGCGGCCGGCACGTCGTTCCTGCTGCAGGACGGCAAGCCGGCGTTCGTGTTCCAGGAGGAGACGATCGCGGTGAAGTCCCACCGCGGGCACCGGCTCGGCATGCTGGTCAAGGCGGTCAACCTGCGCGAGCTCGCCGCCCGGTACCCGCAGACGGAGCGCGTGCACACGTGGAACGCCGAGGAGAACGCGCACATGCTGGGCATCAACGTCGCCCTGGGCTTCCGCCCGTCGGGCGCGGAGGCGGCCCTCCAGAAGAAGCTCTGATTCTTGTGGGCGCTACTTCTTGCGGAGGCGGCCGGTCAGACCCAGCACCTTGCCGGTCGCGCGGGTGACGACGCCGCCGGTGCCGTTCGCGACGTCCAGCAGCTGCCGTACCTGCCTGTGCGTCACGCCAGAGCCGGGCTGGTAGGGGAGGCGGCCGAGGGGCATCGCCCTGGTCATGACCATGACGTCGTCGGACAGGCCGGCGCCCTTCAGCATCCCCGTGACCGTCGGGCCGATGACGGGGTGCGCCATCGCCTCGCCCAGCGAGGACTCGGTGGTGAGCGGGGTGACAAAGCCGTCGGCCGGTACCTCGATCTCGGCGGACGCCCGCAGATCGCGGCTCGACGCACCCACCTCGACGCGATAGGTACCGCCCTCGACCCGCCACCGGTCGGTGCGGACGTCCCAGTACGCGAGGTCGTCGCGGGCCACCGTCAGCTCCACCTCCCGGGACTCACCCGGCGCGAGGTCGACCACCGCGAACCCCACCAGGGCGCGCGGTGCCCGCGGAACCGCCGAACCCGGCAGGGATACATAGCACTGCACCACCTCGCGCCCCGCGACGCCGCCGGAGTTGGTGACGGTCACGGGGGCGGTGAGGCCTACGCCGTCGGCCTGCCCTGCCCCGACCCTCAACCCCGAGTACGCGAACGTCGTGTACGAGAGGCCGTGGCCGAAGGGATACTGCACGGCCAGGTCGCGCGCGTCGTACCAGCGGTAGCCCACGTAGATGCCCTCGCCGTAGGTGACGCGCAGGCCCGTGCCGGGGAAGCTCGTCCAGGCCGGGGTGTCCTCGATCCGGAGGGGGATGGTCTCGGCGAGCCTGCCGGACGGGTTGACGCGCCCGAACAGCACGTCGGCCAGTGCGCCGCCGCCCGCCTGCCCCAGCAGCCAGCCCTCCACGATCGCGGGCACCCGGTCCGCGAAACCGGACAGACGAACCACCGAACCGTTGGACAGCACCACGACCACGCGCTGGTTGACCTCCAGCACCCGGTCCAGGAGGTCGAGCTGGACGGCCGGTAGCTCGATGTCCGGGCGGTCGCGGCCCTCCGCCTCGGCCGACTGCGGCAGCCCCGCGAAGAAGACCACCACTGCCGCGTCCCGAGCGGCGGCTACCGCGTCGGCGGCCAGCGCCTCGGCGGCGTCGGCCGGCCGCCTCCGGAGCCGCCCGGCCGCACGCCTGCGGCGGGTCGCGCCGGCAGGGTCCAGCGCGTAGCCCGGCGCGAAGACGACCTCGGTGGCCGAGTCCTCGATCGCGGCGAGGGCGTCGTCGAGCTGGGTCGGAACGATCTGGGACGAGCCCGAGCCCTGATACCGCGGCGTGCGGGCGAGCTCGCCGACCACCGCGACGCGCGTCCGCGGGGTCAGCGGCAGCAGACCGCCGTCGTTCTTGAGCAGCACCACCGCGCGGCTCGCCGCCTCGCGCGCCAGGGCGTGGTGCGCGGCGTCGTGCCAGGCCTCGGGGTCGTGGCCGCGTTCGGCGAGCAGCGCCGCCTCACCAGGTACCGCCTCACCAGGCACCCCCTCCCCACGCGCCGTCTGCGCCGCGAGCGCCAGGGTGACGACCCGGGTGGCCGAACGGTCGACGTCGGCCAGGTCGAGGGCGCCCGACCTCACGGCCCGGACGATCTCCTTGACGCGGGCCTCCCCTGCGGCGGGCATCTCCAGGTCCAGGCCCGCACGGATGCCGGCGATCCGGTCGTTGACCGCCCCCCAGTCGGACATGACGAGGCCTTCGAAGCCCCACTCACCACGCAGGATGTCGGTGGTGATGCGGCGGTCCTCGCCGGTGTGGGTGCCGTTGACGCGGTTGTACGACGACATGAGCGTGGCAGGCCGTGCGGTGGTGACCACACGCTGGAAGCCGCGCAGGTAGATCTCGCGGAGGGTGCGCTCGTCGATGTCGGCGGAGACGCGCATGCGCTCGGTCTCCTGGTTGTTCGCGGCGAAGTGCTTGAGGCTCGTGGCGACGCCGCCCAGCTGGATGCCGGTGACGAGCGCCGCGCCGATCTCGCCGGCGAGCAGCGGGTCCTCTGCGACGTACTCGAAGTTGCGCCCGCACAGCGGGCTGCGCTTGATGTTGATGCCGGGACCGAGCACGACGTCGACGCCGCGCTGCTTCGCCTCCACGGCCACCGCCTCGCCCACGCGCCGGACCAGGCCGACGTCGAACGTGCTGCCGAGCGCGACCGCCGGCGGGAAGCAGGTGGCGGGGACGGCGCCCTCGATGTCACCGACGTCGGGGGCGAGCCGACGGACGCCGTGGGGGCCGTCCGCGAGGAACGCCGAGGGGACTCCCGGGACCTCGGCCGTGGTCCAGAAGGAGGCGCCGGACAGGAGCCGCGCCTTCTGTTCGAGGGTGAGCGTCCGGACGATCACCGCGGGTGCCGCCGGGGTGCTGGGCTGCGGCCTCTTCGTCATGCGGTCACGTTATCGGTGACCGCGGCCGGGTGACCGCGGCCGGGTGACCGCGATCGGACGGCCGCGCGAAAAAGCCGTGCGTCCCGAGAACCCCGGAGAGCACCCTGGGCTCATGACTCCACCCTCCGCAGTGCCTGCCCCGACGACGTCGACGTGGCGGCTGATGGATGTGCCCCGCATCTCCTCCCTCGACGACCCCGAAGCGTGGCTGTATCGGGGGATGGCGCAGCTGCACGCCGCGGCGGAGCTGGCCGATCTCGGCAACGCGGACGCCGCACCGACCCCGGTCGGGATCATGGTCGCGCTGAACAACCAGGACTACGTGCGCAAGCTGCGTCGGCTCGCCGTCGTGGACACGCCCGATGGTCCGCAGGTGGTGGGGAACGCCGTCCTGAATCTCCAGGTCCGCTCGAACCGGGAGCTGGCGATCGGCCTGATCGTCGTGCATCCCGAGCACCGTCGGCAGGGCATCGGCACGGCGCTGGCCCAGTGGGTGCGCGCAACGGCCCACGCGGAGGGGCGGACCTCGGTCCTGGCACCGGTCGACTTCGGCGCCGAGCAGCCCGACGGCGGGGTGCTGGCCCCTGCGTCGGGCAACGGGCACGTCTCCGAGGACCTGCCGGGAGTTCAGCTGGCGCGGAAGCAGGGCCTGGACCTGCAGATCGTGGAGCGCCGCTCGCGCGTCGACCTGCCGGTCGCGCCCGAGGTGGTGGAGCGGTTCGAGGCCGATTCCCGTGCCGCCGCAGGTGACGCGTACCGGGTCCACACCTGGACCGCACCAACGCCGGAGGAGTGGATCGAGCAGTATGCCGCGCTGGAGCAGGCACTTGCCGACGACGAGCCCCGCGGCGGCCTCGACATGGAGTCGGACGTCTGGGACGCCGAGCGCATCCGTGGCGAGGAGGCGGCGATCGCCGCGAAGGGCGACGAGTACGTGGTGACGGCCGCCGAGCACGTGGCCACGGGCAGGCTCGTCGCGATGACGATGCTGCTGTGGAACGACCAGAAGCCTGACCACACGGACCAGCAGGCGACGGTGGTGCTCAAGGCGCACCGCGGGCACCGGCTCGGGATGCTGGTCAAGGCAGTGAACCTGCGCGAGCACGCACGGCTGCGGCCCGGATCCCAGCGGATCTACACCTGGAACAACGAGGAGAACCCGCACATGCTGGCGATCAATGTCGCGCTCGGCTTCGCCCCGGCGGGCGGCTGCGCGACCTTCCAGGGTCCGCTGTAGACCTCCTTCGTCAGAGGAGGCGAGGAGTCAGGTCTGGGCCATCGCCGAATGCCTCGTCGTCGTCGAACGGGTGCACCGGGCCGCCAAGGTTGGTGTGCCGGAGGCGGAGCAGGTCCTGGTCGACGCCGCCAGGGGTGAGCATGAGCATCCAGTCCTCCGCCATGTCGTACAGCTCGGTCTCGAGGGTGCCGATCTTCACGATCACGACGTCGGTGCCGCGCGGGTCGAGGCCGATCGCCGTGAAGTCGGACTCCAGGTGATAGGGCCGGCGGCGCTCGGTCAGGACGACCTTCAGCCCGCCGGCGGCCACGACGCACACGTTCCCCGCCAGCGGGTCGTCGGTGCGCACGTGCTCGACCACGCCCCGCAGCGTCAGGGGCCCGCGCGGGCCGTCGTCGATCCTGGCGCCGGCCGTCACCTCGACGACGGCGCCCACCCCGGCGTCGGCGACCGCGCGGGCCGCCTCGGGATCGGGCAGCGAGGCGTAGATGGCGCTCCGACCGCCGGCCTCGGCCGGCACGGTGAAGACCGGCTCCGCCAGGAGCCGCGCGAGCGTCCAGGTGACGTCGCCGGCGCCGCCGGCCATGGGGTTGTCGCCCGAGTCCGACAGGACGAAGGGCCGCGCGTCGCTCGCCAGCACCGCCGCCAGGCACTCCTCGTAGGTGCCGGCCGGCGTGACGAGCCCGAACTGGTCACGGGCGTCCCAGTACCGGCGGGCCAGCCGCTCGGCCTCGCGGGAGATGAGCGCGTCGTCGTCGCCCATCACGACGACGGCGGCCCGGCAGCGCGGCTCGTCCGCCCAGGCGTAGCCGACCCAGACGGAGGCGTCCAGCACGCCGTCCAGCGCGCCGACCCGCGCGACGTCCTCGTAGATGCCCTGCGCGGGTTCGAGCCGCGTACTCGTCTTCTCCCCCGGCAGCAGCACCGGGACCGGCACCCAGGCCTTGCGCGGCCGGCCCGCACCGTCGATCCGGCGCAGCAGGTTCGTGGCCGCACGCTCCCGCGCCTCGTCGTCGTCCTCGTGCGGGGTCATGCGGTGGCAGGTGATGAGATCGACGATCTCTGCGAGTTCCCGCGACACGTTGCCGTGCAGGTCCATGGAGGCGGAGACCAGGCAGCCCGGCCCGACGGCGGCGCGCACCGTCCGCATGAGGTCCGCCTCCGCGTCGGTGTACCCGAGCACCGCCATGGCGCCGTGGATGTCGAGCAGCACGCCGTCGAACGGGCCCTGGGCCTCCAGGGCCAGGCCGATCTCGGCGCGAATCGTCTCGTACACGTCGGCGGGGACAGCACCGCCGGGGAGTGCACCGGCCCGCAGGATTCCCACCCATTCGGCCTCTCGGCGCAGCGGAGCGCCGTCCCGGAGGAACGGATACCGCCGGACCAGCTCGTTGCCACGCAGAAGAGTGAACGCCTCCCAGCCCGAGCGGTGCGGGGAGAACGTGCTGGACTCGATGGCCATGCCGCAGATCGCGATCCGCGGTCGCTGGTGGGTACGGGTCACGCGCGCAGTGTAGGCGGGACGGGTTACGACTTTGTACGCATTTCACGGCAAAAGGCCAGGTGGTCGGCAGTCGGGCTGCCGGTCACCTGGCCTCGTACCGGTCGCGCGGGGGTCTCCCGCACGGGTCAGTCGTCGCCGCGGTCGTCGTCCTGGTCGTCATCCTGGTCGTCGTCCGCGTCGTTCGGGGTGTCGTCGTCCTGGTCGCCGGTGTAGTTCGCGTCGTCCGGCGAGTCCGCAGACTGCGCGGAACCCGCGGTGTCGGTCGCCGACTCGTTGGGCGAGTCCGCAGACTCCGGCGAGGGGTCGTAGTTCGCGTCGCCCGGGGAGTCCGCAGACTGGGCGGATCCCGCGGTGTCACGCGCCGACTCGTTCGGCGAGTCCGCCGACTCCGGCGAGGGGTCGGCCGTCGCGGCGCCCGCACCGCCGTCGGCCGGCGTCGCGGCGTCCAGGGCGACGGCCGCGGAGGACTCGGCTCGCGGGGCCGGGTCGTTGAGCGCCGCGGCGGTGGTCGCACCAGCGACACCGATCACTGCGGCTGCCCCGACGATGGCCCAGCGCTTCTTCATGGTCGAGGGGTTCATCTCTGTGACCTCCGGGTCTCGCGGCACCCCTCTCGGGTGCCTCCTGATATCAGTCTGCGTCCCCAGGATGAGGTGACGAGGAGACGCGGATGAGATGCCTCTCATGTAGGCGCGGGCCGTCGAGGCACGCGACCGCGCGTCAGCGCGTCAGCCCCGGAACCGGTAACCCGCCCCGCGCACCGTCTCGATCCGGTCCACCCCAAGCTTCTTGCGCAGGTAGCGCACGTACACGTCCACCACGTTGGAGCCCGGGTCGAAGTCGTAGCCCCAGACGCGCGACAGCAGCTGCTCCCGTGACATGACCTGGCCCGGGTGCTGGAGGAACACCTCGGCGAGCGCGAACTCCCGTGCCGACAGCTCCACCTCGCGCCCCGCCACGGTAGCGGTGCGTGTGCGGAGGTCCAGCCCGACGTCGCCGTGCTCCAGCCGCTCCGACGACGCGGCCTCCCCCGTGGCGCGCCGCAGCCGCAGCCGGATCCGGGCGAGCAGCTCGTCGAACCCGAACGGCTTGGACATGTAGTCGTCGGCCCCGCCCTCCAGGCCGGCTACCCGGTCGGACAGCGAGTCGCGTGCGGTCAGGATCACCACCGGCAGCGTGGAGCCGACGTCGCGCAGGCGCTGCAGCACCGTGAACCCGTCCAGCACGGGCAGCCCGATGTCGAGGACCATCAGGTCGTAGCCGCCGGACATGGCGTGCGCCAGCGCCGAGGCGCCGTCGGACACCACCGTGGGCTGGAACCCGTGCGCCTTGAGCCCCTTGCGCACGAACTGCGCGATACGCTCCTCGTCCTCCGCGATCAGGATCTGGTTCAACGTGCCTCCTCCGTCGCCGCACTCCTGGCCGTGGGCTGAGTGCCCGACGGCGCGGCGCCGTCGGCCGGCCAGGTCATCACGAAGCGTGCCCCACCGCCGTCGGACCGCTCGACCGCGACGTCCCCGCCGTGTCCCTGCGCGATGGCCCGCACGATGGCGAGGCCAAGGCCCGAGCCCGGCGCCCCGCCCGTCGTGCTGCCCCGCGCGAACCTGTCGAAGATGCGCTCGGCCTCGTCGGGCGGCACACCCGGTCCGGTGTCGCGTACCCAGAGCCGCACCTGGCGGCCGGCGGACCCGTCGAACACCTGCGTGCCGATGCCCACCTCGTCGTCGGGCCCCGTGAACTTCACCGCGTTGTCCGCGAGCTGCAGCACCGCCTGGGTGAGCCGGTGCGCATCGGCGACCACCTCGACGTCGGCCCGCGCGTCCACGACCCAGCGGCGCGCGCCCAGCGCACGAGCCTTGTCGTGCACGTCGTCGGTGAGCCGGCCCAGGTCGACCCGCGCCGGTGTCACGAAGTCGGCCCGCTCGGCCTTGGCGAGCAGGACCAGCTCCTCGACGATCTGGCCCATCCGGGACGTCTCGTCGAGCAGGAGATCCCTGGTCTCGCGCACGTCCGCCGGGTCGTCCGGGTCCAGCACCTCCAGGTGGCCCCGCAGGACGGTCAGTGGCGTACGGAGCTCGTGCCCGGCATCGTCCAGGAACTGGCGCTGCGTCTCGATGGCCATGGACAGGCGGTCGAGCATCGTGTTGAACGCACCGGCGAGCTCGCCGAGGTCGTCGTCGGTGGCCACGGGGACGCGCTGGGAGAGGTCGGTCTCGGTCACGCGGGTGGCGGTCGAGCTCAGCTGCCGCAGCGGGCGCAGCAGGCGGCTCACGACCAGCCACGCGAACAGCCCCAGCAGCACCAGAGCGACGCTGCAGACGATCGCGTAGGTCCGCATGACGTCGGTCTCCGCCCGGAGCGCCCGGTCAAGGGCGGACGCCATGACGTAGGCGCCCACCTCGTCCCGGTCGGGCACCGTCACCGGCACGACGACGAACCACACCCGGCCGATCTCCGTGTCGATCTCGCGCTGGACGGTCCGTTCCGACTGCGGCGTGAGGCCCTCGACGACGGCCTGGACCACCGCGCTCTCCTCGACGAACCGGCCCATCGCCGGCGGGCTCGACTGCTGGTGCGTGCCGTCCAGGTAGCTCACGAACATCTCGTTGGCGCCCGGTACGTTCCGCTCCATGGCGACGCTCATGAGCCGGCCGGCGCCGCGGAACTCCTCGCCCGTCTCCGGGTCGACGCCGTTCTTCGCGAGCTGCTGGAGCTCCCCGATCTCCTGGTCGAAGTCCTCGGAGATGTCGTCCATGATCTGCTGCGACTGGATGGCGTGGGTGAGCAGGCCCGTCGCGAGCAGGCCGATGGCGGTCACCGCCACGACCACCGTCACCACCTTGGCCCGTACCGACGGCCGGCGCAGGCTCATGCGCGACCGGTGCCGGACGGCACGAGCCTCGACCCGTCGAGCCAGCCGGCCACGACGTCCAGACGGCGTGAGGTCGCGGCCTGCCAGCCCTGCTCCTGCACGCGGTGAGGACCCGTAGCCAGCGAGAGCAGCACGCCGGCGACGCGCGCGGCCAGGTCCCTCTCGTCGACGCCCCTGCCGCCCGGTGCGGCGACGAACCCTTCCGCGTAGTCCGCGGCGAGCCCTCGCATGCGGGCCGCGTACCTGGCCTGCGCGGACTCCGACCCGTGCACGAGGGACAGCACGTCAAGGTGCGCGACGAGGCACGCGAGGTCGTCGGCGCGGTGGCCGGGGCCTGCGGAGTCGACGTCGAGCAGTCCGGTGATCCGGCCGTCGGTCAGCATGATCTGCGCCTCGTACAGGTCGCCGTGCGTGGGGTCCGCGCCGGTGCCGCGCTCCGCGAGGCGCGTCCGGACGGCGCCGGCCAGGTCGGCCGCCCGACCGGCCTCGGCGGGCAGCGCGGCGCCGATGACGCCCGCGTAGTGCTCGGCCGACTCGCTCCACGCAGGGCGTCGCGGCAGGTCACGCACCTCGGCAGGCAGCCGGTCGAGCAGGTCCAGCACGTCGAGCGGCGACGGGATGGGTCCGGCGTCCCGGACGGCGGCACGCATCTCGGTGCCGTGCAGCGGGGACAGGACGAGGAGGCCGTCGTCGGACCAGCCGAGCGGACGCGGGACGGGCAGGCCGGCCCGCGACAGGAGGTCATGACGTCGGTGCAGGTCGGCCACCTTGCGGGGGCGCAGGACCTTGAGGAACACGCGGGCCGCCTCGGCCCTGGCCTCGATGACCGCACGCCGGGTCGGCCGGTAGGCCCTGACCTTGAGCTCTGGGTGCGCACGCTCCGCCGGGCCGATTCCCAGGCCTGCCAGGAGCTCCTCCACGGCGGCGGGGTCGAACGCGCGGGGCAGCGCCGGCAGCGCCGGGTCGCCGGGGAACCGCCACACCGCGACCGTCGCGTCGCCGTCGGACAGCGTGACCACGCCAGGCTTGCGGCCGTCCCGGGCGCGGCCCACGCTGGCGCCGAGCGTCTCGGAGCGCTCCACGCCGCCCCAGCGCACCGTCGCGCGGTACGCCACGGTGGTGGTCGAGCCCGGACGATGGTCCACCTGACGCACCCGCCAGTCCACGAGCTCGCCGCCGGCCGTCGCCACGGCGGCGTCGAGAAGCCCCGCGGCGGCGTCACCGGTCAACAGGTCGAGGTGCGTGCTCACCGGGCAATCCTCGCAGCCGCTACCCACCAAAGCCCGCCCATTCGCATGAGAATCCTCTAACCCTGCCGCGGAGCGCGAATCGCGATGGCCGGCGCTGCTCCCCTTCGAGGCCTAAGTTTCTTCGCTTTGAAGCGGCTCAAAGCGAAGAAGCTTAGGCCTCGAAGGAGGGAAACAGGGTCGTCTCAGGCGCGGAGCTCGCGGTACTTCGCGATCAGGGCCGCCGTCGACGGGTCCTGCGTCCGCAGCGCGTCCTCGTCGCCCGCGACGGCCGGGGCGATCTCCAGGGCGAGCTTCTTGCCCAGCTCCACACCCCACTGGTCGAACGAGTCGATGCCCCACACGACACCCTGCACGAACGTGACGTGCTCGTACAGCGCGATCAGCTGGCCCAGCACGGACGGGGTCAGCGCGGGAGCGAGGATCGACGTCGTCGGCCGGTTGCCGCTGAACACCTTCGCCGAGACGAGCTCCTCGGCGACGCCCTCGGCCCGCACCTCTTCGGCCGTCTTTCCGAACGCGAGGGCCTTGGTCTGCGCGAAGAAGTTGGCGAGGAACAGGCCGTGCACGTCGGCACCGGCTGCGACGGCGCCGCCATCGCCGACCGCGTCGGTCAGCGGGTACGCGGGGTTCGCGACCGCGATGAAGTCGGCCGGGACGAGCCGGGTGCCCTGGTGGATGAGCTGGTAGAACGCGTGCTGCCCGTTGGTGCCCGGCTCGCCCCAGAAGACCTCGCCGGTGTCGGAGGTGACGGGCGTGCCGTCCCAGCGCACCGACTTGCCGTTGGACTCCATGGTGAGCTGCTGCAGGTAGGCCGGGAACCGGTGCAGCTGCTGCGCGTACGGGAGGACGGCGTGCGTGTGCGCGTCGCGGAAGTTCACGTACCAGACGTTGAGCAGCCCCATCAGCGCGGGCACGTTCTGCTCGAACGGCGTCGTACGGAAGTGCTCGTCCATCGCGTGGAAGCCGGCCAGCAGCTCGGCGAACGCGTCCGGCCCGATCGCGACGGCGAGCGACGTGCCGATCGCCGAGTCGACGGAGTAGCGGCCGCCCACCCAGTCCCAGAACCCGAACGCGTTCTCGGGGTCGATCCCGAACGCCTCCACCTTGTCCAGGGCGGTGGACACGGCGACGAAGTGCTTCGCGACGGCGTCGGCGCGGCCCTCCTCGGAGTCCTCGATGGCGCCGACGGCGACGAGCGAGCGCCACATCCAGTCGCGGGCGAGCCGCGCGTTGGTGAGGGTCTCCAGCGTGCCGAACGTCTTGGACGCGACGATGAACAGGGTGGTGGTCGGGTCGAGGTCCGCGGTCTTCTGCGCGACGTCGGTGGGGTCGATGTTCGAGACGAACCGCACCTCCAGTCCGTCCTGCACGAACGGCTCGAGCGCCTCGTAGGCCATGACGGGGCCGAGGTCGGAGCCGCCGATACCGATGTTCACGATGGTCCGGACGGGCTCTCCGGTCACGCCGGTCCACTCCCCGGAGCGGACCTTCTCCGCGAACGTGTACACCTTGGCGAGCTCGTCCTGCACGTCGGCCGTGATGTCCTGCCCGTCGACGGTCAGCGGCTCGTCGGACGGGCGGCGCAGCGCGGTGTGCAGCACCGCCCGGTCCTCGGTGACGTTGATGTGCTCACCCGCGAACATCGCGTCGCGGCGCTCGGCGAGCCTGACCTCGTCGGCGAGCGCCAGCAGCGAGGCGAGCACCTCGTCGGTGACCAGGTTCTTCGACAGGTCCACGTGCAGGTCCACGGCCTGGTGGCTCAGGCGGCCGGCCCGGGCCGGGTCCGTGGCGAACCAGCCACGCAGGTCCGGCTGGAGGTTCTTGGAGAGCTCGGTGAGCGAGCCCCAGGCAGTGGTGGTGGTGGCATCGACAGGCAGACGGGCTGGCTCTGAGGTCATAGGACAACCGTAGTGCGGTGTGACCCCGAGCGACCGGGTGGCCGGGCAGGTGCGAGGCGTCTCACACCTGCCCGGTCGCTCGAGCTACGTGGCGGCAGGCAGGCCGAGCGCGGCAGCGGCGGCCCTTGCGAGCTCTGGGTCTGTCACCTCGTAGCCGGCGTCGCCCCCGCCGCCGGGTCCACCGGCGTCGACCACCGAACGCTTCGCCGAGAGGTGCACGGCGTCCACGCCGGTGCCCAGCAGGGCCGGGATGTCGGCCGTCGTCACGCCGCCGCCCGCCATGATCTCGATGCCCAGCTCCGCGCTGCGCTCGACCAGGGCGGCCAGCCGGTCCAGCCCGGCGCCCGCGCGGGCCGCGCCGCCCGAGGTGAGCACCCGCGCGACGCCGAGCTCGGCCAGCGTGTCGAGGGCGGCCAGCGGGTCGGCGATCACGTCGAGCGCCCGGTGGAACGTCACCTCGGCGTCGTCGGCCGCCGCGACCAGGTCGCGCATCCGCGCCTCGTCGACCGTGCCGGACGGCGTCAGGGCGCCCAGCACCACGCCGTCGGCCCCCGCGTCGCCCGCCAGGGTGATCTCGCGGAGCATCAGGTCGATCTCGGCGGGCGAGTACACGAACCCGCCAGGCCGGGGCCGCACCAGCACGTGCACCTCGAGGATCGGCGCGGCGTCGGACGACGGCACCACCGCAGCGGCCTCGACCACCGCCTCGACGAGCGCGGCGCTCGGGGTGATGCCACCGGTGGCACCGAGCGCGGAGCAGAGCTCGACGCGCCGGGCACCGACGTCGGCAGCGATCACCGCCCCGGCCGGATCCTGGACAGCGAGCTCGAGAGCGACACGTTGGGGCACGGACGCCAGCGTAACCGTGCGGGGGGCCGGTCCGTCGCCCACCGCCTCGGCAGCCGAGTCGGTAGGGTCCCTGACATGGCCATCGATCCCAGTGCGATCCTCCAGGGGCGCGCGCCCGGGCGGGCTTCGATCGGAGTGATCCTCGGGATCGTCTTCGCCTCCGTCTGCCTGCTCGTCATCCTCACGTTCGACGCCGTGACGGGTGGCGCCTCGTTCGTCGTCGGGCTGCTGCTGGCCGTCCTGCCGGTCGCCGTCTGGCTGCCGCTCGTGCTCGCGCTGGACCGGCTGGAGCCGGAGCCGCCGAACGCCCTGATCTTCGCGTTCCTGTGGGGTGCAGGCGTCGCAGCGCTGTTCGCGAGCATCCTGAACACGCTCGGGCTGTCGCTGCTCACCGAGACCGAGCTCACCGGCGAGCAGGAGGGCTGGTACGTCGTCGCGACGTTCGGCGCGCCAGTGGTCGAGGAGCTGCTGAAGGGCGCGGTCCTGTTCAGCATGCTGTGGTGGCGGCGGCAGGAGCTGAACGGGCCGACCGACGGTGTCATCTACGCCGCGATGGTGGGCCTCGGCTTCGCCGCGACGGAGAACATCCAGTACTTCATCGACGCCGTCGAGGTGGACCAGCTCGGCTACGTGTTCGTGCTCCGGGCCATCGTCTCGCCGCTGCTGCACCCGCTGTGCACGGCGATGACGGGCATCGGTGTCGCGATGGCGGCCCTGTCGGGGCCCGGCCGGATCCGCCGGACCGCGCCGCTGTACGGGCTGCTCGGTGCGATAGTTCTCCACAGCCTGTGGAACGGCTCCACGAAGTTCGGTCTGATCGGCCTCGCCGGGGCGTACCTCGTGGGGTTCGCCGTGCTGATCGGGGTCGTCGTGGTCCTCGCGCGAGACCGCCGTCGGATCGTCCAGCTCATCGGGCACTACCTGCCGCTGTACGGGCCGGTCGGCATCGTGACGCCGGACGACCTGCGCATGCTCTCGACCCTGCCCGGACGCCGGGCGGCCCGCCAGTGGGCCAGGTCCGTGGGCGGCAAGAAGTCCGAGCGCGCCATGACCGACTACCAGCAGGCAGCCACCGAGCTCGCCCTGCTGCATCAGCGGGCCGGTGCGCAGAGGGACCTCGACCCGCACGGCCTGGAGCAGCAGCGGCAGTACCTGGTGTGGGTCATGCAGCAGGCGCGGGCCACGTTCGTGGCCCGCCAGCCGCACCCGCCGGCCAGCCCGTGGGGCGCCACGGGCTTCGCCCCCCAGGGCCGCTGACGGAGCGTCACACGGTTCGGGTCAGGTCCACGATCAACGCGCGCAGCAGCGCCGTCCGGTCGGCGATCCGGTCGACGAGGACGTGCTCGTCGTCGGCGTGCGCACCACCGCCGACGGCGCCGAGGCCGTCCAGCGTCGGTGTGCCGACGCCCGCGGTGAAGTTGCCGTCGGACGCCCCGCCCACCGCCACGCCGGTGAGCGGGGGCAGCCCGGCCGCGGCGGCGATCCGCGAGACACGGTCGAAGAGGTCGGCGGACAGCGCGCCCTCCAGCGGCGGCCGGTTGATCCCGCCCTCGATCTCGACGGCCGCGTCGGGCAGCACGGGAGCGAGGGACCGCAGGGCGGCGTCGACCCGCTGCTGCTCGGCGTCCGTCCGCGCCCGGACGTCGACGGCGAACGACGCCTCGGCCGGGACGGTGTTGCGCGTGGTGCCCGCCGTGGCGTCCGTCGGCGTCACCGTGGTGCCGAGCGCCGGGTCGCCCAGCGCGGCGACGGCGAGCACCTGGTGCGCCAGCTCGACCGACGCGTTCACGCCCTTCTCGGGCTCGAGGCCCGCGTGCGCGGCCCTGCCCTTCACCAGCACGCGGTAGATGGAGGTGCCCTTGCGCTCCAGCTTGAGCGCACCGCCGTCGGCCGAGGCCTCCAGCACGAGCGCGGCGTCGGCCCCGCGCGCCTCGTCCTCGATGAGCGTCTGGGACGACGGCGAGCCGAGCTCCTCGTCGCCGGTCACCAGGAGGGTGACCCCGGTCCGGTCGTCGAGGGAGCCCAGCGCGTGCAGCGCCATGGCCAGGCCGGTCTTCATGTCGAAGCTGCCGGGGCCGCTGAGCACGCCGGCCGCGATGTCGAACGGGTGCGTCCGGAGCGTGCCGAGCGGCCACACCGTGTCGTGGTGCGCCAGCACGAGCACACGCGTCGGTCCGCCCAGCCGCCACCGCAGGTGGATGCCGAGCCGCTCGGGCTCCGCGCCCAGGCGCGCTGCGCCCAGCGTGGCCACCAGGTCGGCCGACCGGGCAAGGGCAACGGGGTCCGACGACGGCGACTCGCACTCGACCAGCGTCCGGAGATCGGCGATCAGGAGATCGATGTCGGACCGGGCGGGCGTCTCGTGAAGTGCCATGGAGGCACGGTAGCGGTCCCCTCTCAGAGGGAGAGCAGGCGCAGCACGAGAGCCGCGGCCGAGACCAGCATCAGTACCGCGGTGGGGCCGACGCCGGGCCAGTCCTTCGCGCGCACGTGCGGCACAGGCCGAGCGCCACGAAGAGGTGGCGCCCGGCCCGGGCGGCGTCAGGCTGAGGTGCCGATCGGCTCAGGAGTGCGAGACGCCGAGATGGAAGCTGCCCCGCCCCACGCCGGTCAGTGTCGTCGAGTTCACGGCGACATAGCGCTCCAGGTAGGACGCCTCCTCCCCGTGGGTCGCGACGTCGCCGGCCGGGTCCTGCAGGTCGAGCGAGAGCCGCGCGTTGCTCACCCGCACGGTGTTGCCGGACGGCTCGGGCACCCAGTTCCAGGAGTTGTAGTTGATCGTCCCGATCTGCACGCCGAGCTGGTGCCCTTCCGCGAGCGTCCAGTCGGCCGACCTCAGGTCGAACGACAGCCGCCCCCGGCGCTCGATCAGCGCCGCGTTGTCGTCGAACATGGTCGCCCTGCCGTCGGGCGCGACGTCCCACAGCCGCACCATCACGTCCCCGACCGCACTCGCGTTCAGCGCGATCGACGGCGTACCCGTGATCCGCACCGCCGACTCGACAGGTGCCGACCACGTCCAGTAGGACGATTCGGTGGCACGCGCTGCGGCGCTCTTGGGCGCGAGCGAAGGAGCGATCGAGGGCGCGAGCGCCGGCGCGTTCTCCATGTCCCATCCGTCGACCCGGCTCGCTCTCGGTCCCGGCTGCCGCGGCCCGCCGTCGTCCACATAGGCGCCCTTGCGCAGCCGCACGCGGGTCGAGCCGTCGGCCTCGGGCCACGTGTCCTGCGCACGCCAGGCGCCGGTGCTGTCCTGGATCGCGTACGCCGGGTCGTCGACGCTCGGCTCGACGCCCTTGAGGAACTCGTCGTAGAACCGCATCACCTCGTCGAAGAAGCCCTCGCGCCCCATGGCGAGGCGCCCGTCGGAGACGTCGTTGCCTCGCACGTGGTCCCACGGGCCGAGCCAGCCGCGCTCCACGCCCGTGTGGTTGTCGAGGAAGAGCTCCATGTCCTCGGGCTTGGTGTTGGGCTCGATGAAGCCCTGGGTCACGAACAGCGGCGTGTCCGTGCCTGCGGCGTCCTCGGCCAGGTTGCGGGCGTCCCAGTACTCCGACTCGACGTCTGGCTCGTCGGGGTCCGACAGGTTGTTCGCCAGGCACTCCGGGTGCCGCACCTCGTAGCGGGCGTTCTTCGCGTACCGCTTGCTGTCGCCCTTCATGGGCTTCATGGTGGCGATGGAGTTGTACGCCTCGGGTGTGCCCGTCAGGTTCGGCCGGGCGACCTTGTTGCTCCACAGGTAGTTGTACATGTTCCACAACGGCTCCTGGGCTACCACCGCCTTGAGCGGCTCGAGGCCCAGGTTGTTGCCGGCCAGCCCGGTGAGGGCGTCGTACGACTTGCCGTACATGCCGACGTCGCCGGTGGACCACCGCCGGCTCGCGGACCACTCGATCGCCGCGGCGATGTCGGCCTGCTCACCCGGACCCGCCCAGTCGAGGCAGCCGGTGCTGCCGCCGTAGCCACGGATGTCCACCATGACAAAGGTGTACTCGTTCGCCATGAGGTCGGCGCCGTCGACGAAGTCGCGGAACCTCGCGGACGGACCCACCACGTCCCAGCGCTCCGGCCCGGTCTGCCCGGCGTGCGCGAAGTACGGCCCGATCGAGAGGATGACCGGCGTCCGTACGTTCGGGCCGAGGTGGGCGGGCCGCAGGATGTCAGCGTGCAGCTCCACGCCGCCCGACGACGGGAAGTACGCCTGCGTCCACGCCGCACCCTCGGGCACGCGCTCGTTCTCGTCGTGGGTGACGGGGTCGCCTGCGGCCGTCGTCGTGCCGCTGGCAACGGCCCCGGCCGGGCCGGCGACCGCGGCGGGCACGCCGGCGAGCATGAGCGTGACCGCTGCGGCGACCGCGGGCGCAGTCCTGCTGAGTCTCGTACGAAGTCTCATCGAGGCGTCCTCCCTGGGACCCAGGTCTGAGTGCCCGGGTTTACCTGAGAGGTTAGAGAACGTTCAGCCGTAATGCCCCGAAAGCCGAGCGGCACCGCCCAGGCGGGCCACGAGCTGCTGGTTGCCGAGTTCTCGGTCATGAGACTCCTGCGGAACGGCTCAGCCGCGCAGGCCCAGGAACTCCGCCACGCGGTCCGACGCCGGTGCCGCCCGCAGCTCACCCGGGGCAGCAACCTGCAGCAGCCGCCCGCTGTCCATCACGCCGACCCGGTCCGCCACGGCGGACGCCTCGGTATGGTCGTGCGTGACGAACACCGCCGTCGTCCCGGTCTCGACGAGCGCGACACGCACCTCGCCCGCGAGCCGTTCCCGCAGCTGGCGGTCGAGCGCGGACAGCGGCTCGTCCAGCAGGAGCAGACGCGGCCTCGGCGCCAGGGCTCGCGCGAGGGCCACGCGCTGCTGCTCGCCACCGGACAGCGTGGGAACGGCCCGCCGCTCGTAGCCCGCCAGGCCCACCAGGTCGAGCAGCGCGGTCACCCGGGCCTCCCGTTCGGCCCGGGACAGCTCCTGGATCTCCAGCCCGTAGGCCACGTTCCGTCCCACGTCCCGGTGCGGGAACAGCTGGCCCTCCTGGAACATCAGCCCGAACCGGCGCTTGTGCACCGGCACCCCGGCGAGGTCCTCACCGTCGTAGACGACGTGGCCCTCCGACAGCGGCTCCAGCCCGGCCACCGCGCGCAGCAGCGACGACTTGCCGCACCCGCTGGGGCCGAGCAGCGCGACCACCTCGCCGGGTGCGACCGTCAGCGACACCTGGTCCACCGCGGTCGTGACCCCGGCCGATCCCCCACCGCGGACAGAGCCTGACGAGGCCCCGTACCGGACCGAGACGTCCCGAACTTCCAGCCCTGCCATCAGAACTCCCCTCCGGCGCGCTCGTCGCGCAGCTGCTCCGCCACCATCATCACCGTCGCGGTCAGCACCGCGAGCACCACCGATGCCGCGAGCGCCATCCCGTAGTTCTCCGCACCGGGCCGCCCGATGAGGCGGTAGATCACGACGGGCAGGGTGGCGCCGTCGGGCCGCGCGAGGAACGACGTCGCGCCGAACTCACCGAGCGACACCGCGAACGCGAACCCGGTGGCCAGGCCGATCGACCGCAGGGCGATCGGCAGGTCCACGGTCCGCAGCACGCGGCCCGGTCCGGAACCGAGCACCGCGGCGACCTCGCGCAGCCGGGGGTCGATCGCCCGGAGCACCGGCAGCACGGTGCGCACGACGAGCGGTACGGCGACGACCGCCTGTGCGACGGGGACGAGCAGCCCCGAGGTCCGCAGGTCGACGCCGAAGACCGGCTGGTCCATGGTGATGAGGAAACCGAAGCCGACGGTCACGGCGGAGACGCCGAGCGGGAGCATGAACAGCCCGTCGAGCGTGCCCACGGCACGGCGCGCGCCGGCCGACCGCGGTCGGCGGGACACCACGAGTGCCACGAGCCCTCCGACGACCAGGGAGATCACCGTCGCGGTCAGGGCGACACGCAGCGAGGTCGCCGTGGCCTCCCACACGGTCACCACCAGCGCGTTCCGCTCGCCCGTGGTCCCGAGGGCCACGTAGTTCCCCAGGCCCCATGACCCGTCCGGCTCGCGGAAGGAGCGGGCCACCAGCCCGGCCAGCGGCAGCACCATGAGCCCGACGACGATCGCCGCACCCACCAGCGCCGCCGTCACGTCCTGGGGCGACCGCCAGGACAGCCGCCGGGCCGAGCCCTGGGCCGACACGAGGTGCAGCGCAGCCTCGCGGCGGCTGCGCGCCCGGGCCGAAACGGCCAGGGCACCCGAGATGACCACGAGCTGCATGACCGACAGCACCGAGGCCGACCGCAGGTCCAGGAACTGGGTGGTGCGCGTCCAGATCTCGGTCTCGATGGTGCCGTACCGCACCCCGCCGAGCACCAGGACCACCCCGAACGCCGTGGCGCAGAACAGGAACACCACCGAGGCCGCCGACGCGACGGCCGGCGCGAGGGACGGCAGGGTCACCGTCCGGAACACGCGGGCGGGGCTAGCGCCGAGGGAGGCCGCCGCCTGCTCGGTCCGGGGGTCGAGGCGCTCCCAGAGCCCGCCAACGGTGCGCACCACCACCGACACGTTGAAGAAGACGAGCGCGACGACGATCCCCGCCAGCGATTCCTCCAGCCCGAGGAACCCGAGGGTGCCGCCGGGCGCGAACAGGGTGCGGAACGCGACGCCGACCACGACGGCGGGCAGCACGAACGGCACGGTCACGAGCCCGCGCACGAGGCTGCGCCCCGGGAACGACCGCCGGTACAGCAGGTAGGCGAGCGGCAGGCCGAGCAGCACCGAGAAGGCGGTGCCGAGCACGGCCTGGGTCAGCGTGATCCCGACGAGCTGCCAGGTGCGCGGACGGAGGAGCACCTCGGTGAAGCCGGTGAGGTCGACCACGCCGTCGGGCATGAACCCGCGGACCACGAGCGCGGCGACGGGCCAGGCGAAGAAGATCGCGAGGAAGCCGAGCGGAACGGCGACCGCCGCCGCCCACAGCAGCGGCGCGGCCGCGCGCCGGCTCAGCCGAGCACTGTCGCGGTCCACCGCTCGATCCACTCGTCGCGGTGCTCGCTCACCTCGGTGGGCTCCACCTCGAACGGCGCGTCGGCCTGGGGCGCGAACTTCTGCCAGTCGGCGGGCAGCTGCACCGAGGAGTCGGCCGGGTACATGTACATCGACTCGGGCAGCGCGGACTGGACGTCCTCGGTCAGCAGGAAGTCGACGAGCGCCTGCGCGCCCTCGGGGTTGTCGGACCCCGCGAGCACTCCCGCGTACTCGACCTGCCGGAAGCACGTCTCCAGCAGGGCGCTGGTGGTCGACCCCGAGCCGTCCTCGTTCACCGTGAACGCCGGCGACGTCGCGTACGACAGCGCGAGCGGACGTTCGCCGCCCTCGCCCGCACCCGAGAAGTCCACGTAGTAGGCGTCCTCCCACGAGTCGGCGACCTTGACACCGTTGTCCACGAGGGACGTCCAGTAGTCCTCGAACCCGTCCTCGCCGAACGCCCCGATGGTCGCCAGCAGGAACGCGAGCCCGGGGGACGACGTCGCGGGGTTGGTCACCACGAGCAGGTCGCGATACTTCGGGTCGGCCAGGTCGTCCAGGGTCTTCGGTACCTCGAGGTCGGACTTCTCGAACCACGCCTCGTCCGCGTTCACGCAGACGTCGCCCTGGTCGATCGGGGTGAGCGCCCCGCCGAGCTGCTCCGCGCCTTCGGGCAGCCCCGCGGGCGTGTACTCCTCGACCACGCCCTCCTCCAGAGCACGGGAGGCGAACGAGTTGTCGATGCCGAACACGGCGTCGCCGAGCGGCGCGTCCTTGGTGAGCACCAGCTGGTTCACCAGCGTTCCGGCGTCGCCGGCCGCGCTGACCTCGAGGGTCAGGCCGGACTCCTGCTCGAACCGGTCGACCAGCTTCTCGTCGAGGGCCCACGAGTCGTGGGTCACGAGGGTCACGGTGCCAGACGCCGACGGGTCGCCCGCGCCGGTCCCGTCGCCGGACCCGGAGCCGTCGGCACAACCGGCGACCAGCAGCGCCATGGAGGCCGCTCCGGCGATCGCTCCAGCACGGATGGTGCCACCGTGGGCACCGGAAAGACGCAACATCATGCCTCGACTTCCTCCGCCGGTGTTACCCGGATCAGGTTCAAGGGTCTGCGGTTGTCCGCACTCTCAGCGCCCTGGGGGCGCTCCCCTGTCGTGTCCAGCCAGCCTACCGGCCCGTCGGAGGCTACGGTGTAGAGGTGGTCGATATTGAGACGCAACAGACACTCGCCGAGAAGCTCGGCACTCTCGCCCTGACGCTCGCGGCCGGCTGGGTCGCGCAAAAGGCGGTCAGCATGATCTGGAAGGGTGTGACCGGCAACGACGCACCCAACAAGCCGGACGACCCAGAGCTGGACCTGGTGCAGGCCACCGTGTTCGCGGCGGTCGCGGCGGGGACGGCGGTGTTCGCGAAGCGCCTGGCGACGAAGGGCGCGTCAAAGGCGGCCCTGCGGATCGCCGCCCGTCGCTCGGCCCGCTGACCGGTCCAGCCCCGGAGCCCGGCTCAGTGCGCCACCTTGCGTGGCCGCCGGGTGAGCAGCGGGTCGTGCCCGCGCGGTCTGCCCACGGGCTCGACACCGTCGAGCGCGCGGGTCAGCGCCACCTGCGTGATGCCGCCCGCCTCGCCCTCGGCCCGCAGCCCGGTCATCACCTGGTCTGCCGCCAGGCGCAGCGGGATACCCGCCCGGCCGGCGGCCTCGAGCAGCAGCTGATCGGCCGTCTCGGCGGACACCCTGCTGACCGCCATGATGACGCCCTTGGCCTGCTCGATCACGGCCTGGCTCACGAAGGCACGGGTCACCACGGCGGACGACCGCCGGGCCAGGGCCTCCTTCTGGACCGGCGTGGCATCCACGACGTATCCGACCAGCTCCGGCGGGTGGCTCGGGCCACCCCGCGAGCCCTGACCGATGACGACCACCGACCGTGTACGGCCCTTCCGGTCCACGATCCGGTGCGAGCAGGCGAACGGCCTGCCGAGGCGGAGCGCCTCGGCGGCGGCGCGGACCACCCGGCTCCGGTCGTCCGGATGCTTGCGGGAGCTGAGCGCCTCGAGGCCTGGTTCCACCTCGTGCCGCTTCCAACCGTGCATGGTGTAGATCTCGTCCGACCACCACCAGCTGCCTGTCGACAGGTCGACGCGGAAGCGACCGACCAGCAGGTTGGTGCCAAGGCCCAGAGCATGTGCCAGGTCGCCCGCCGAGAAGCTCGGTGGCCGTGTCGCGACATCGCCCCCGGCACCGTCCACAACACTGAGCGCGGGCTGTTTGAAAGAGGACATCTCAACCTCCCAGATCCGATGTGGACTGGAAGCCGCTTCATGACTCCGCCGCCACTGATTGTAGAGCGGTTCGCACACTTCGACAGCCCGGCGGGCCATCCCGTGGTGCCTGCGCGCTGCGAGTGCCAGGCCCTCGTGCCAGCCTGAGACCGCCCACAGCGACCGACCACCTGCACCGGAGGTGCACCGTGAGCGAGACTCCCCACGACGTGACGACGGAGCGGGGCACCGCACGCGGAGGCACGCCGGACGTCCTTGCCCCCGGCCCGTTGCGCGTCGATGTCGCGGTGGTGGGCGCCGGGCTCACCGGCGTCGTGACGGCCCAGCTGCTCGCGGACGGCGGAGCGAACGTCGTGGTCCTCCACGCGGGCCCCGCGACGACCACCACCACCGCGCGCTCGACCGGCAAGCTCTCGGTGCTGCAGGGCACCCGGCTCGCGCACGTCGCGCGGTACGGGGACGACGTCGTGCGGGACTACCTCGCGGCGGGGTTCGCGGGCCTCGGGTGGCTGCGCCGCACCCTCGAGGACCTCGACGTGCCCGTCGACAACCGCGACGACCTGACCGTGGCGACCGCGCCCGAACAGGTGACCGACATCGACGCCGTGCTCGCGATCTGCGCGCGCCAGGGCCTCGCGGGGGTGCGGTGGGAGGACGACCCGCCCTATCCCGTGCGGTCCTACGGGGCCGTGCGGCTGCCTGGCCAGGGCCAGGTCGACCCGCTGCGCATGCTCTCTGCGCTCAGCGCCCGCCTGCGGTCCAGCGGCGTACCGGTGCACGACGGCGTCCGGGTCCGGCAGGTGCGCAGGCTCAGCTCGGGCGTCGCGCTGCGCACGAACCGTGGCACCGTGCTCGCCGACCGCGTGGTGCTGGCCACCGGTACCCCGCCCGGCCGCCTGGGTGGCCTGTTCCTCCGGCTCGAGGCCGGCCGCAGCCTGCTCACCACCTGGGACGTGCCGGACCCCGGGGCCCTGCCGCCGGGCTTCGCCGAGACCATGTCGATCACGGCGGGGTCGCCCGTGCGCTCGCTGCGCATGGCCGGCGGCCTGCTCATGGTGGGCGGCGAGGGCTACACCGTCGGCAGGGAGGCGCACCCCGACCGCCGGCTGGCCGCGCTCGACGAGTGGACCCGTGCCCATCTCCCCGTCGGCGCGCCCCGGCACGCCTGGGCGGCCCAGGACTACAGCAGCGACACCGGCCTGCCGCTCGTCGGCCCCGCGGTACCGGGCGACGACCGGGTGCTCGTCGCGACGGGATACGCCAAGTGGGGGCTCACCAACGGCGCCGCCGCCGGGCTGGCACTCGCGGGCCGCCTGCTCGGCGACCCGGTGGAGTGGGGCCCGACGCTCGAGCCGTGGGCTCGTCCGGCGAGACCGACGACCCGCACCGCTGCCACCTTCGGCGAGCAGACCGCGGGCTGGGCCTGTGCCACGACCCGCCCGTCGGGAGGGCGTCCCGGAACGGTGCACGTGTCCCGGATCTGTCCGCACCTCGGCGGCGTCGTGCGGTGGAACGACCAGGAGCAGTCCTGGGACTGTCCGGTGCACGGCTCACGCTTCGCCGCGGACGGCACCCTGCTCGAAGGCCCGGCAACGGAGGACCTCGCAACACGCTGACCAGCGCACATACGGCTCGGGCGCGGACCGGTCCGCCGAGCAGCGGTTCGAGATGCGAGTACCCCTGCAGCCGGAGAACGTAGGGGGACCGGAAGAAGCCCGGTGACGACCCTCCGTGGAGGTCACTGTGCGAGTTCTCGGCGTGAATGCCCTCTTTCATGATCCGTCGGCGGCACTCGTCGTGGACGGTCACGTCCTCGCAGCGGCCGAGGAGGAACGGTTCAGCCGGCGCAAGCACGGCAAGCGTCCCCTGCCGTTCGCGGCCTGGGAGCTACCGGAACAGTCGATGCGCTGGTGCCTCGAGGTCGGCGGGCTCGCACCCGAGGACCTGGACGCCGTCGCGTACTCGTTCGACCCGGCGCTCGCCAAGCCGTCCGACGAGATGGGGCTGCCCGACCCGTGGGACTGGCTGCGGCAGCGATACGCCGAGCGGGCGCCGCAGTTCATCGCCACGGCACTCCCCGGGCTCGACCCCGCCACCGTGCGCTTCGTGCCCCACGAGGTCGCTCACGCCGCATCGGCGGCACTCGCTTCCCCGTACGGCACGTGCAGCGTCATGTCGCTCGACGGCCGGGGCGAGCGCTCCTCCTACCTCGCGGGCCGGTACACCGACGGACGGCTTGAGGTGCTCGCGAGCCAGGAGCTGCCGCACTCCCTCGGCCTCGTCTACGAGTCCCTCACCGAGCACCTCGGCTTCCTGCGGTCCAGCGACGAGTACAAGGTGATGGCGCTCGCGTCGTACGGCAGCCCACGGTTCCTGCCCGAGCTGCGGGAGCTGCTCCGGACCACGCCGGACGGCGGGTTCGTGGCCGAGGCGCCCGACTGGTCGCGGTGGGCGGCGCCGGCCACGCCGGGCGCCATCCAGGAACCGAGCGGTGCCGGCGGTCTGCCTCCCGACCAGGCGGACCTCGCGGCGTCGGTCCAGGCGCGGCTGGAGGAGCTGCTCGTCGAGCTCGCCACGACGCTGCACGAGCAGACCGGCGACACCGCGCTGACCCTGGCCGGCGGCACCGCGCTGAACTGCGTGGCCAACTCACGGCTCTGGCGCGAGACCCCCTTCGAGCACGTCTGGGTCCAGCCCGCGGCAGGGGACTCGGGCACCGCCCTCGGCGCGGCCCTGCAGCTCACGGCAGAGGCCGGTGTACGGACCGTGCCCATGGCTTCGGCGGCGCTGGGCCGCGGCTGGTCCGATGACGAGCTGGCGGACGCGCTGCACACGGCGCGCGTGCCCTTCACGACCCCTGCCGACCTCCCGGAGCAGGTGGCCGACGTGCTGGCCGACGACGGGATGGTGGCCTGGTTCGACGGCCGCTCCGAGTTCGGGCCGCGGGCCCTTGGCCAGCGCTCGCTGCTGGCGCACCCCGGTACGCGCGCCAACACCGAGCGCCTCAACGTGGTCAAGGGCCGCGAGCAGTTCCGGCCGGTGGCACCGATGGTGCTCCTCGAGGACGCCCCGGACATCTTCTCCGGCGGCCCGATCCCCAGCCCCTACATGCTGTTCGTCCACGACGTCGCCGCCGGCTGGCGCGACCGGATCCCTGCGACGGTCCATGTCGACGGCACGGCCCGCATCCAGACGGTGGACGACTCGCAGCCACGGCTCCAGGCGATGCTCCGGGCGTTCCGGGCCCGCACCGGGCTGCCGGTGGTGGTCAACACCAGCCTCAACACCGCGGGTCGCCCCATGGTGGACAGCCCCCGTGACGCGCTCGAGCTCTTCGGCTCCGCGCCCGTCGACGTCCTGGTGCTCGGACCGCACCTGGTCCGGCGAGCCGACCTGTTCACGTCCGGGCAACCGTCCGGAGGTGCCTCGTGACCTTCTCCTGCTCGATAGTGGTCCCGACCGTTGGCCGCCCGGAGCTGCCGGCCCTGCTCGACTCGCTGCGCACGGCCTGCGCCGTCGGCCCGCAGCCGTTCGACGTCGTCGTGGTCGACGACCGCCCGTTCCCGGACCGGGGCCGCGGGCGGAACCCGGCCCTCGACCTCGGACCCGACCCGGTCCAGGGCGTGCGTGTGCTCAGGACCGGCGGGCGCGGCCCCGCCGCCGCCCGCAACGTCGGCTGGCGCAGCGTGCGGACGGAGTGGGTCGCCTTCCTGGACGACGACGTGGTGGTGCCGGAACGCTGGGCCGCCGCCCTGAAGCAGGACCTGACGATGGCAGGCCCCGACGTCGCCGGTGTGCAGGGCAGGATCGCGGTGCCGCTGCCGGGGCACCGGCCCCCGACCGACCTCGAGCGCAACACCGCCGGTCTGGAGACCGCTGCGTGGCCGACTGCCGACATGGCCTACCGCCGGGTTGCACTGCTGGCGGTGCACGGCTTCGACGAGCGCTTCGCCCGGGCGTACCGCGAGGACGCGGACCTGGCCCTGCGCGTGCGCAAGGCCGGCTGGGACCTCGAGCAGGGCGTCCGGTTCGTCGAGCACCCCGTCCGGGCCGCCGGGACCCTGGCGAGCGTGCGCGCCCAGGCCGGCAACGCGGACGACGCGTTGCTGCGCACGCTCCACGGCCCCGACTGGCGCAGGCTCACCGGAGCCGGCCGGGGCCGCCTGCCCTGGCACGTGGCGACGGTCGCTGCGGGGCTGACGGCGCTCGGGTCGTGCCTGGCTGCCGTCCGCCCGGCCGCGCCGAACCCGCGCACGGCGCGCACGGCGCGCACGAGCGCCGTCCTCGCCGGCTCGGCCTGGGCCGGCCTCACCGCGGCGTTCGCCGCGCAGCGTCTCGCCCCCGGCCCGCGTCCTGGCGACGACGACTACGGCCCCGAGCTGCGCCGCATGGTCCTGACCAGTGTGCTCATCCCCTTCGCCGCCGTAGGCCGGCGGCTGCTGGGGACCTGGAGGTGGCGACGGGCACTCGGCGGGAACGTGCCGGCCTGGCCCCTGCCGATCCGTGCCGTCCTGTTCGACCGGGACGGCACGCTCGTCCACGACGTGCCCTACAACGGTGACCCGGACGCGGTCGAACCGATGCCCGGGGCCCGCAGGCTCCTGGACGGGCTGCGGGCCGACGGCCTGCGGATCGGCGTGGTCTCCAACCAGTCCGCCATCGGCCGGGGCCTGCTGACGAGTGCACAGGTGGACGCCGTGGACGAGCGGGTCGGCCGGCTGCTGGGCCCGTTCGACACCTGGCAGCGCTGCCCGCACCGGCCGGAGGACGAGTGCGCGTGCCGCAAGCCTGAGCCGGGTCTCGTGCTGCGGGCTGCGGCAGAGCTCCGCATGTTCCCGGCCGAGTGCGTGGTCGTGGGCGATATCGGCTCGGACGTGGGCGCCGCCGTCGCGTCCGGTGCGCGAAGCGTCCTGGTGCCGACCGAGGTGACCAGACGCGAGGAGCTGTCAGCGGCCCCCGTCGTGGCCGCCACTCTCGAAGAGGTGGTGACACTGCTATGACCCCCACAAAGCACCGTGTCCGTGTTCTCGCGGTCCGGCTCGACAGCGACGGGGACGTGCTCCTGACCGGCCCCGCCGTGCGCGCGCTGGCCGCGACGTACGACCAGGTGGACCTGTTGGTCTCCGGCAGCGGCGTGCAGGCGGCGGAGCTGTTGCCCGGCGTGACCGAGGTTCTCCGGTTCGACGCGCCGTGGTCCGGGGCCGAGCCGCCTCCGGTCTCCGCCGAAGCCGTCCTTGACCTCGTGGCCGGCCTGATCGCCCGCCGCTATCAGCTCGCGGTCGTCTTCACGTCCTTCCATCAGTCGACGCTCCCCATGGCACTGCTGGCCCGCCTGGCAGGCATCCGCCACATCGCCGGGGTGAGCGAGGACTATCCCGGCTCCCTGCTCGACGTGCGCCATCGCCGCCCACCGGGTCTGCACGAGGTGGAAGCGGCCCTCGACCTCGCCGACCAGGCGGGTGCCCGGCTGCCGGTGGGCGACGACGGGCTGCTCGCCGTCCGGCGTCCGCTGCCCGCCGTGCCGGAGCGCGCCGAGCACACGCTGGGGGTCGGTGGCGCCTGGCGACAGCGCTCCGTCGTCGTCCACCCGGGGGCGTCCGTGCCCGCCCGGGCGCCGCTGCCCGAGGACGCTCGGGCCATGGCCGCGCGCCTGGCGCGCGACGGCTGGGACGTGCTCGTGACCGGCTCCGCCGCGGAACGGGACCTGACCGCGTACGTGGCCGGTGGCCATGCCACCGACCTGGGCGGGCGGACCGACCTGGCCGAGCTCGCCGCCGTCCTCGAGTCAGCGGCGTGCGTGGTCGTCGGCAACACCGGTCCAGCTCATCTGGCCGCGGCCGTGGGTACGCCCGTCGTCAGCCTGTTCGCCCCCGTCGTCCCCGCGGACCGGTGGGTGCCCTACGGGGTGCCCCGGCTGGTGCTGGGCGACCAGGGCGCGGTGTGCCGCGGCACGCGGGCCCGCACGTGTCCCGTCCCGGGACACCCGTGCCTCTCGTCGGTCACGCCGGACCAGGTGTCCGACGCCGTCGGGCGGCTCACGCACCTGCCGCCCCGGGCGCCGACCGTCGCCGGGCGGCCCCGCGCCGAAGGGTGGCCGTCATGAGGATCCTGCTGTGGCACGTCCACGGGTCGTGGGCCACCGCCTTCGTCCAGGGCGAGCACGAGTACCTGGTCCCGGTGCTGCCCGGACGGCCCGCCGACGGCCGGGGGCGCGCCAGGACGTGGGACTGGCCGGGCTCGGTACGGGAGCTCGGTCCAGGAGAGCTGCGGCGCGTGCTCGACACGGAGGGCGTGGACGCCGTGCTGCTCCAGCGACCGCACGAGGCAGCGCTCCTGCACGAGTGGACCGGCCGTCGCGCCGGGTACGACGTGCCCGCCGTCTACCTGGAGCACGACGCGCCCGGCGGCCCCGCCGCCGCCACCCGGCACCCGCTGGCCGACGTCGGCGTCGTCGCCGACGGGCGGGTCCCGATCGTCCACGTCACCCAGTTCAACGCCCTCATGTGGGACACCGGCCCGGCCCGCACGGCCGTGATCGAGCACGGCATCCCTGACCCGGGGCACCGCTACACGGGCGAGCGGGAGCGGATCGCGGCGGTCGTGAACGAGCCGGTGCGCCGCTGGCGGGCCGCAGGGACGGACGTGCTGCTGCACGTGGCGCACGAGGTCCCCGCCGAGGTGTACGGCATGGGGACGGAGCTCTTGGCGGAGCACCTCACCCCCCTCGGCCCGACGGCGGCAGGGGCCGCTGGGCGCCTGTACGACCTGCCGCAGCCGGAGCTGCACTCCCGGCTCGCGGGCGCCCGCGCCTACCTGCACCCGTACCGGTGGACGAGTCTCGGGCTCGCCCTCCTGGAGGCCATGGCGCTGGGCCTACCGGTCCTCGCGCTGCCCGTCACGGCCGCCTATGCCGCGGTGCCGCCAGAGGCCGGGGTGCTCAGTGCCGACCCCGACGAGCTCGCGGCGGTCGCCCGCCGGTGGCTCGCCGACCCGGCGGAGGCCGCCGCGTACGGCAAGGCCGCGCGCGAGCACGTCCTGAACCACTACTCCCTCGACGTGTTCCTCAACCGCTGGACCACGCTGCTGACACAGGAGGTGTCCCGTGAAGATCGGCATGATCTCTGAGCACGCCAGCCCGCTCGCCACCCTCGGGGAGGCTGACGCCGGTGGGCAGAACGTCCACGTCGCGGCGCTGGCCCGGCGCCTCGCGGCGGACGGCCACACCGTCGACGTCTACACGCGGCGGGACGATCCAGCGCTCCCGGAACGGGTGCAGCTGACGGACGGGGTCGACGTGGTGCACGTGGACGCCGGCCCGCCCGAACGCCTGCCCAAGGACGATCTCCTACGCTGGATGCACCCGTTCGGCGACGACCTCGCGGCGCGCTTCGGCGACCCAGCGGTCCGACCCGACGTGGTGCACGCCCACTTCTGGATGTCCGGCCTGGCGGCGCTGCGGGCCACCCGCCGGACGGATCGCGGCCCTGAGCCGCCCGTCCCGGTGGTCCAGACCTTCCACGCGCTGGGCTCGGTCAAGCGCCGGTACCAGGGCGCCGCCGACACCAGCCCCACCGCGCGGATCGCCCTCGAGCAGACCTTGTGCAACGACGTGGACCTGGTGGTCGCCACCTGCCACGACGAGGTCCGCGAGCTGCAGCTGCTTGGCGCGACGGAGGACCGGGTCCGTGTCGTGCCCTGCGGCGTCGACCTCGGTAGGTTCACGCCGAGCACCACCCGCGCGCGAGCCACGGACGACGACGGGCCCGTACGGCTGCTGTCGCTGGGCCGGCTCGTGGAGCGCAAGGACGTCGGAGGAGTGATCGAGGCGCTCGCCCGGCTCGGCGCGCAGGGCCAGCGGGTGGAGCTGCTGGTCGCCGGCGGGCCACCGCTGGGCGAGCTCGAGCGCGATCCCGAGGTGCGGCGCCTGCGCGGCCTGGCCGAACGTCTTGGCGTCGGCGACCGGGTCAGGTTTCTCGGCGCCGTGTCGCACGACGTGGTCCCTGACCTGCTCCGCAGCGTCGACGTCGTGGTCTGCACGCCCTGGTACGAGCCGTTCGGGATAGTGCCGCTGGAGGCCGCGGCGTGCGGGCTGCCGGTGCTCGCCTCCGCGGTCGGCGGCATGCTCGACACGGTGGTGCACGACCGCACCGGCCTTCTCGTCCCGCCGCGTGACCCGGCCGCCGTCGCCGACGCGCTGCTGCGGCTGTCGGACCGCCGGTTCCGCCTCCGTCTCGGTGCCGCCGCCCGGGTGCGCGCCGAGCGCCAGTACGGCTGGGCCGCCGTGGCCCGGCAGACGGCCGAGGCCTATGCCGAGGTCGTCAGCTCCTCGTCCGCTCGCGCGCCTCTGCCGCAGTGGCCCGTGACGGACGCTCCGCTGGTCTCCGCAGGAGGTACCCGATGAGTTCCGAGCCCGTCCGCCCGTCCGACCTCCAGCCCGAGACCTCCAGCGGCCGGAGCTGGCTGCGCCAGCACCGTGCCGACCTGACGATCGGCCTCGACCACGTGACCGCCAGCCTCGGCCGGATCGAGGCCTGGGGGCAGGACCTCGCCGACCGGCTGCTGGCCGGCCAACGCCTGCTGGTCGCCGGCAACGGCGGCAGCGCCGCCGAGGCCCAGCACCTGACCGCCGAGCTGGTCGGCCGGTTCGAGGGTGAGCGCGTGCCGCTCGCGGCGATCGCCCTGCACGCCGAGACCTCCAGCCTCAGCGCGATCGTCAACGACTACGGGCAGGACGAGATGTTCGCCCGGCAGGTCGCCGCGCACGGCAGGCCCGGCGACGTCCTCCTGTGCCTGTCGACGTCCGGGTCGAGCGCCAACGTGCTCGTCGCGGCGCGGCGTGCCCATGAGCTCGGGCTCACCACCTGGGCCCTCACGGGGCAGGCACCCAACCCGCTCGCAGCGCTGTGCGACGACGCGCTCACCGTCCCGTCGGCGTCCACGTCGGCGGTGCAGGAGGTCCACCTCGTCGTCGCGCACACGCTGTGCGCGGTGCTCGACGCCCGGATCGCCGACCGCACGCGTCCCCGCCGAGCGGGCGCGCAGAAGGCGCCGGCGCAGAAGGCGGGAGCGCGCACATGACCGGGAACGGCTCCGCCGTCGGCGACATCTCCCGCAAGCTGGCCGGCTCGCCGTCCGGCGCGGGTGCGGCCCGGCCACGCATCGGCGTCGTCGGGGACCTCCTGCTCGACCGGGACGTCGACGGCTCGGTCACGCGGCTCGCGCCGGACGCGCCGGTGCCCGTCGTCGACGTGGCAGAGGTGCGACAGAGTCCCGGTGGAGCCGGGCTCGCCGCCCTGCTGTGCGCGCAGCAGGCCGACGTCGTCCTCGTCGCACCCGTCGCCGACGACGCGGCCGGCCAGGAGCTACGCCGTCAGCTCGCGGGCCTGACGCTCGTCCCGCTGGGCCATGCCGGCCCGACCCGTCGCAAGACGCGCGTACGGAGCTCCGGCCAGGGCCTGGTCCGGGTGGACGACGGCGGGCCGGGGACCCCGGTCGGCATCGACGCGGCGGCGGTGCAGCGCGTGCGCGACGCCGTCGCCGGCTGCGATGCCCTGCTCGTCGCCGACTACGGCGGCGGGATGACGCGTGACCCGCTCCTGCGGGAGCTGCTCGCCGAGGTGGCCGAGCGGGTGCCGCTCGTCTGGGACCCGCACCCGCGGGGCGGTGACCCCGTCCCGGGTGCGGCGCTCGTGACCCCCAACGCGGCCGAGGCCGGGCTGGCGGCGCGCGGGCTCCCCCGGCCGCCTGCCGAGTCCGATACCGAGGTCCCTGCGGTGGCCGGCGTGCTGCGCCGGGCCTGGGACGCACAGGCCGTGAGCGTCACGGCCGGGGACCGTGGCGCCTTCGTCGCCTCCCGGCAGGACGACACCGAGCGCACCGACGGCGCCCCTGGCGTCGTCCGCCACCTGCCGGCCCAGGCCGCGCACGGTCCCGACCCGTGCGGCGCCGGCGACCGGTTCGCCGCGACGGTGGTGGACCGGCTGGCCCGCGGAGACGGTGCCACCACCGCCGTCCGGGACGGTGTGCTCGCGGCGAGCGCCTGGGTGGCCGCCGGCGGCGCCGACGGTTTCCGCCGCGGCCGCGCGGCCTCCGAGCAGCCCGCCGAGCGGAGCGGCCCCGAGTCCCTGGCGGAGCTCGGTGCCCGGCTGCGGGCGTCGGGCGGGGTGCTCGTCGCGACGAGCGGCTGCTTCGACCTGCTGCACGCCGGCCACGTCACCATGCTCGACGCCGCACGTCGGCTGGGCGAGCACCTCGTGGTGCTGGTCAACTCCGACCGGTCGGTGCGCCGCCTCAAGGGGCCCGAACGCCCGGTGGTGCCCCTGGCCGACCGGCTCCGCGTCCTGGAGGGCCTCGGCAGCGTCGACGCGGCAGTCGTGCTCGACGCCGACGAACCGTCGGACGCCGTGGCGGCGCTCCGGCCCGACATCTGGGCCAAGGGCGGCGACTACACCGCGTCGGACCTGCCGGAGGCGACGGTCGTCCGGTCCTACGGCGGACGCGTCGTGACCCTGCCCTATCTTCCGGGCCGCTCGACCACCGGGCTCTTCAGCCAGGTCCGAGCGTCCGAACCTGTTCCCGCCTCGATCCCGTCCACCATGAGGAGGTCATCATGACCGCAGCCACCACCACCGCCACCGGCACCCCGACCGCCGTCCCGGCTCCCGAAAGCTCCCCGCTCGCACCGAGGTCCGTCGGCACGGTGTTCGTCACGGGTGGTGCGTCGGGGCTCGGCGCGGCGCTCGTCGACGTGCTGGCGGCCGTCGGCGGCACGCCCGCCGTCGTCGATCTGGCCGAACCGACCGCCGACGTGCCTTTCGCCAGCGCGGACCTCGGGGACCCGGACGCCGCTCAGGCCGCCGTCCGCTCGCTGGTGGACCAGGTGGGGCCGCCCGACGCGGTGGTGACCGCCGCCGGGATCGACGCGTGCGGGCCGCTGCTCGACATCGACCCGGAGCACTGGGAACGCGTGGTCCGCGTCAACCTGTTCGGCACGGTGTCCATGGTCCGAGCGGCTCTGCCCTACCTGGAGGAACGGCACGGCACCGTGGTCACCGTCGCCTCGACGCTCGCGCTGCGCGGTGCCGGCGACGCGACGGCGTACTGCGCGTCGAAGTGGGCCATCCGCGGCTTCACCCAGGCCCTCGCGGCCGAGTACGCGGGCAGGGTAGGCGTCACGTGCCTGATCCCCGGAGGGATGCGGACGCCGTTCTTCGACGGCCGCACCGAGCAGTACAAGCCGGGTCCCGACGCCGACCTCAACGACCCTGCGGCGACGGCCGCCGCCGTGGTGACCGCGCTGACGCAGCCGCCGGGGAGCGAGATCCGGGAGATGCTCGTCATGGCGTCGGGCGAGGCGTCATGGCCGTGACCAGGCGGACCGTCAGGAGCCTGCCATGACTGTGCTCGTGCTCCGTGCGCTCGGCCTCGGCGACGCGCTGACCGGCGTGGCGGCGCTCCGTGGGGTCCGGCGGGCCTGGCCGGGACACCGGGTGGTGCTCGCAGCGCCCCAGCCCATCGGCCAGTGGCTGACCGACCACGGGGTGGTGGACGCCGTGCTGCCGACGCGCGGGCTGTCGCAGCTCCCCTGGCCGTGGGCCGGTCCCGGCGGCGCCCAGGACGCGCCCGGGTGCCTGGCGGTGAACCTGCACGGCCGCGGCCCGGAGAGCCACCGGGTGCTGCAGGCGACCCGGCCGGACGCCCTGGTCGCCTTCGACAGCAGGGCGGCCGGTCACATCGGCCCCGACTGGGACGGGAGCGAGCACGAGGTGCTGCGCTGGTGCCGGCTGGTGCAGAGCATGGGTGGCCGCTGCGGCCCGGAAGATCTGCGGCTCGGGCCCACGGACCCGCTGGGCGGGAGAAGCCAGGTGGGCGGGCAGGCGGAAGTGATAGTCCACCCGGGCGCTGCCGCCGAGGCCCGCCGCTGGCCAGCCTCGCGGTGGGCTCAGGTCGTCGCAGCGCTCACCGCACAGGGCCACCGCGTCGTCCTGACCGGGTCGGCAGCCGAACGGGGCCTGTGCGCCCGCGTCCGGCAGGAGGCCGGGCAGGGTGACGCTGTGCGCAGCAGCGCCGGCGAGCTCGGCCTGCCCGCGCTGGCCGACCTGGTGTCCACGGCCCGGCTGCTGGTCAGCGGGGACACAGGTGTCGCCCACCTCGCCACCGCCTACGGCACGCCGTCCGTCACGCTGTTCGGGCCCACGCCGCCTGCGCTGTGGGGGCCGACCATCGACCTCGCCCGGCACGCCGTCGTCTGGCACGGTGAGCTGGACGCTCCGCCGCGGGACCCGAACGCTGGACACCTGGACCCGGCACTCGCGCAGGTGCCCGTCGACGAGGTGGTCGCCGCGTGCGAGTCCGCGCTCACGCAGCTCCCCGCGACCGCGAGCGAAACCACGACACGGTCCTGGCCAGACCGTCCAGCCAGGCGATCTGAGGTTCCCAGCCAAGCTCGGTACGCGCGAGGGTGATGTCGGGGCAGCGCTTGCCCGGGTCGTCGAGGGGCCGCTCGATGTGCTCGACGGCCGACGCCGAACCCGTCGCCCGGATCACGTCCTCGGCGATCCGGGTGACGGTGAGCTCGTGCGGGTTGCCGAGGTTCATCGGACCGGGGTGGCCGCTGTGCGCGAAGGCCAGCAGGCCCGCCACCAGGTCTTCGACATAGCACAGCGAGCGCGTCTGGCTGCCGTCGCCCGCGATCGTGAGCGGTTCGCCCGCGAGCGCCTGGCGCACGAACGTGGGCACCACGCGCCCGTCGTGCGCCCGCATGCGGGGACCGTAGGTGTTGAAGATCCGGACGATGCCGGTATCGGTCCCGAGCGCGCGCCGATAGCCCGCGGTGAGCGCCTCGCCGAACCGCTTGGACTCGTCATAGACGCTCCGGGGTCCGACGCTGCTCACGTTGCCCCAGTACTCCTCGGTCTGTGGATGGACCTGTGGATCGCCGTACACCTCCGAGGTGGAGGCGAGGACGAGGCGCGCGTCGTGCTCGCCGGCCAGCTCGAGTGCGGCCCGGGTGCCGCGCGACCCGGCGTCGAGCGTCTCGATCGGATGCTCGAGGTAGTCGACGGGCGAGGCCGGCGAGGCCAGGTGCAGCACCAGGTCGATGCCGTGGCGGAGCGCTGCCCGGACCGCACGGGAGGTGAAGCCCTCAACGACGTCGCAGTGCTCGAACCGGAACGCCGGGTGGCCGCGGAGAGCCGCCACGTTGCCGAGCGACCCGGTGAGGAGGTTGTCGAGGCACACCACCTGGGCGCCGGAGCCGACGAGCGCCTCGCACACCCTGCTGCCCACGAATCCGGCGCCGCCGGTGACGACGGCCCTCATCGCGGTGCCTCGCCGGGGCATCGGGTCCAGGCGTCCGTACTCATGGGTCGTCCTCTCGCGGAGGTCCGGCAGCCTGGTCTCGACCGCACCGTTCAACGGTGCACCGGAGCCGCTTCACTCGCAGCGGCGCTCCGGGTCGTTCGCCGCCGTGGCACCCTGGTCCCGTGAGCTTCACGCATCTTGACGACCGGGGCCAGGCCCGCATGGTCGATGTCACCGCCAAGCAGCCGACCATCCGCTCCGCGACGGCCTCTGGCACTGTCCGGTGCGGCCCCGACGTCGTCCGGGCCCTGCGCGACGGCGCAGTACCCAAGGGGGACGTGCTGGCGGTGGCCCGCATCGCGGGCATCGCAGCGGCCAAGAGGACGCCGGAGCTGCTGCCGCTGGCGCACGTGATCGGCGTGCACGGCGCGGCGGTGGACCTCGAGGTGACCGACGACGGCGTCGTGATCTCGGCGACCGTCCGCACCGCCGACCGCACGGGGGTGGAGATGGAGGCGCTCACCGCGGTCGCTGTGGCCGGCCTCGCCGTGGTCGACATGGTCAAGGGCCTGGACAAGTCCGTCTCGCTCGCTGACGTGCGCCTCGAGCGCAAGACGGGCGGCAAGTCGGGCGACTGGGTGCGTGCGGAATGATCACCGTCCGCTACTTCGCCGGTGCCCGTGAGGCTGCCGGGGTCAGCACCGAACAGCTCGATGGACCGACGTCGGTCGCCGCCCTCCGCGAGACTCTCGGCAAGGCCCGTCCTGGCCTGGTCGCGGTGCTGCCGAGGTGCGCGCTGCTGGTAGCCGGCGCCCGGGCGACGTCGGACGAGGCGCAGATCCCGGACGACGCCACGGTAGACGTCCTCCCCCCTTTCGCCGGCGGCTGACCCCCGTTGGTCGTGGGCGTCAGTGGTCGCCGCCCTCGAGCTGGGTGCGGACGTGGGGCCAGAGCGTGAGCACCACCTCGAGCCCGTCCCGTACGCCGCCGGACGACCCGGGCAGGTTCACGACGAGCGCTCGTGCCCCGTCCGCCGCGCGAGCCAGGCCTGCCAGTCCCCGGGAGAGCGCGGCCGTCGGGACGCCCGCAGCGACGCCCTGCTGGCGGACGGCCTCGGCGATCCCTGGGATCTCGTAGTCGAGCACCGCGCGCGTGCCCTCCGGGGTGAGGTCGCGCGGCGCGATCCCGGTGCCGCCGGTGGTGATCACCAGCCGGGCTCCGTCGTCGAGCGCGGTCCGCAGCACGTCCCTGACCGACTCCACGCCGTCGGGCACCAGGTGGTTGCGTACGTCGGTGAGTCCAGCCTCCCGGAGCAGCGCCACCGCCGTCGGGCCGGACCGGTCCTCGGCCTCGCCACGTGCACATCGGTCGGACACAGTGATCACCGCTACCCGGTCGGACGTCATACCGACACGCTATCGGCCTCCGGCTCCTGGGGCTGCGCCACCTCGACGGCCTTGTCCTGGCGGTACGCGCGCACCGACCAGGCGACAGCGGCAGCCCAGCCGGCCCAGAGCACGACGTAGACGGCGATCTTCACGCCGTCGGTCGCGGCGATCCAGTCGCTGCCCAGCAGTGTGCGCGAGTTGGTGAGGACGATCACGCCGCCCACGGCGGAGCCGAGCACACGCGGCGGCATGAGCCGTACCAGCCACGCGGCGATCGGAGCGGCGATCAGGCCGCCGATGAGCAGGGCGAGCACCCAGGTGACGTCGATACCCTCACCGCTGAGCCCGACGAAGAAGCCGACGCTCGCGGCGATAGCGACGAAGAACTCGCTGGTGTCGATCGAGCCGATCACCTTGCGCGGCTCCATGCGGCCGCTCGCGAGGATCGCGGGCGTGCCGACCGGGCCCCAGCCGCCACCGCCGGTGGCGTCCATGAAGCCGGCGACGAGGCCGAGTGGCGTGAGGAAGCGGCGGCGCAGCGGCTTTTCGGAGCGGGCGGGCAGGCCCTGCACGGTGAAGCGGAGCAGCACGTAGAGGCCCAGCCCCAGCAGGATCACCGACATGACCGGGCCGGCGATCTCGGTCGAGAGCGACGACAGGAACGTGGCGCCGGCGAACGCACCGATCGCACCGGGGATGCCGATGCGGGCCACCACCTTCCAGTCCACGTTGCCGAAGCGCCAGTGCGAGGCGCCGGACGCGAGCGTGGTGCCGATCTCGGCGAGGTGCACCGTGGCCGACGCCGCGGCGGGGTTCGTGCCGATCGCCAGCAGCAGCGTGGTGGAGGTGACGCCGTAGGCCATGCCCAGACTGCCGTCCACCAGCTGGGCGCCGAGGCCGACGAGCGCCAGCAGGATCAGGGTTCTCATGGTCTTCGACCTTCCACGTCCGGGGATACGGCACAGGCCGCACGGGACGGCCGGAGCCAGAGTAACCACCTAACCCGGTCGGAAACAACAGGCATTTCACGCATCGGATAAGTGGTCATGCGGACAGCAGCCGAGCAGACCTCGGATCGTGCGGAGCCGGCAGGGGTGCTTAGGAGTTGGCCCAGGCCGAGTCACCCTGGGTCAGGGCGCGAACGTCGTCGGGCAACGTGCCCGACACCAGGTCGGCGAGCGAGACCGCCTCCAGCACGGCGCGGACGTTGGCACGCAGCGCCACCCACACGTGGAGCAGGGGCGCTGCCGGGCCCTGGAACTCCAGGTCGGACGGCCGGTTGCCCCGGACGAAGACCAGCGGCCCGTCGACGGCGCGCACGACGTCGGCGATGGTGATCGAGTCGGCCGCGCGCGCCAGGCGGTAGCCGCCACCCGCGCCACGGTGGCTCGTCACGAGCCCGTCGCGGCGCAGATCGCTCAGGATCCCCTCCAGGAAGCGGTGCGGAATATCCTGTGCGCGGGCCAGGGCCTCGGCGCGGACAGGACCGTCGTGGTCGGCAGCCGCCAGCTCGGCGGCGGCCCGGACGGCGTAGTCGGCTCGTGCGGAGATCCTCATGCTGCCCATTCTCTCCTGTACGTCGCGCGCAGCGTGCCGGGATAACCTCGACACCGTGCCGAGACTCGCCAAGCTGCCTGCGGGCGCGCCCCGCCGGGCGCTCGCACCGGGCGCCGCCGCGCTGGTGATCGGCCTTGTCCTGACGGGGTGCGCCTCGACGTCCGACGGCGAGAAGCTGACCGTGCTGGCCGCCGCCTCGCTGCGCGAGCCGTTCGCCGCGCTCGCTACCACCTTCGAGGAAGCGCACCCCGGTGTGGACGTCACGATGTCGTTCGGCGGGTCGTCCGGCCTCGCCGACCAGGTTGAGGCGGGTGCCCCCGCCGACGTCGTCGCCACCGCGGACGAGCTCACCATGGCTCGTCTGTCCGACGCCGGGCTGGTCACCACGCCAACCGTCTTCGCCACGAACGTGCTCACGATAGTGGTGCCCACCGGCAACCCTTCCGGCGTCGAGAGCCTCGCTGACCTGGGACGACGCGACGTCGACGTGGTGCTCTGCGCACCAGAGGTCCCGTGCGGACGGGCTGCCGCCGCCGTGGCCGACGGCGCCGGCGTCACGCCGCACACGGTGAGCGCGGAGCCGAGCGTCACGGACGTGCTGGCCAAGGTCGCCCTCGGCGAGGCGGACGCAGGCCTCGTCTACGTCACCGACGCCGCGACGGAGCCTGACGACGTCGAGACCGTCCCCACACCCGAAGCCGCCGACGTCGTCAACCGGTACCCCCTGGCAGTGCTGGCCGACCCACCCGCCCCTGACCTGGCCGCCGACTGGGTAGCCCTCGTCACCGGCGAGGAGGGCCGGTCGGCGCTGTCGGAGGCAGGGTTCGGCACGCCGTGAACGGCCTGCCGCGCTGGGTGGTCCTCCCGGCCACGCTCGGTGCGCTGCTGGTGGTGCTGCCGGTCGCTTCGCTGCTGACCCGGGTCGACGTCGGCTCGCTCTGGCCGCTCCTGACCGCTCCCGGCGCCCGTGACGCGCTCTGGCTGTCGCTGCGCACCTCTGTCGTCGCGACGGTCCTGTGCGTGGCGCTCGGCGTTCCGCTCGCGCTGCTGCTGGCCCGCGCCTCGTTCCCCGGACGCCGGGTGGTGCGCGCGCTGCTCCTGCTCCCCCTCGTGCTGCCGCCCGTGGTGGGCGGCCTCGCGCTGCTCACCCTGCTCGGGCGCAGCGGGCTGCTGGGCGGCGTGCTCGAGGTTCTCGGGATGCGCGTCCCGTTCACGACGGCGGCCGTGGTGGTCGCGCAGGCCTTCGTGGCCCTGCCGTTCCTGGTCCTGACGCTGGACGGCGCTCTCCGGTCCCACGACACCGCGCACGAGGACGTCGCCGCGACGCTCGGCGCCCGGCCTACCCGGATCCTGCTCCGGGTGACGCTGCCCGCGCTCGCACCGGCGCTCATCTCTGGAACGGTGCTGGCCTTCGCCAGGGCGCTCGGCGAGTTCGGCGCGACCATCACGTTCGCGGGCGCTCTCCAGGGCGTCACCCAGACCCTGCCCCTCGAGATCTACCTGCAGCGCTCGTCCGACCCGGACGCCGCCGTCGCGCTCTCCCTCGTGCTGGTGGTCGTCGCGCTGGCGATCATCGTCGCCGCGTACGGCCCGTGGTTCCCCCAGATCCCGGAGCAGGGTGCACCGGGATCTGCGGCGGCCGGTGGACCGACACCCGCGGCCGGCCGGCCCTCGTCGAGCGTCGGGGCGGAACCGGAGGGGTGGCCGTCCGAGGCGGCTCCATCCGCGGGGTGGCCGGGCGGGCGGCCGGGCGGGCCGCCGGGCGGTGGCGGGGCCGTCGGGGGCGGGGCGGTTGGTACCACCGGCGGCGGTCGGGCCCGGCCGCCCACGCCCCTGCGCATCCACGTCCGGGTGCCCGAACGCGGCGTCGACGTCTCCGTCGACGTGCCCGCGGGCGAGGTGGTCGCCGTCCTGGGTCCGAACGGCGCGGGCAAGTCGACCCTGCTCCAGGCCGTCGCCGGCCTCGGCGGTCACCGCGGGGACGTGACGGTCACCATCGGGGACCGCGTCCTCGCGGGTCCCGGCGTGCCCGCCGCGCCACCGCGTGACCGGCGCGTCGGGTGGCTCGGGCAGCGCGCCCTGTTGTTACGGCACCTGTCCGTCGCCGACAACGTAGCCTTCGGGCCGGTCTCCCGCGGGATGCCCCGGGCCGCGGCCCGCGCTCTCGCCCGGTCCCTCCTGTCCGACGTCGGTGCCGCACACCTCGCCGGACGGCGCCCCCACGAGCTCTCGGGCGGCCAGGCGCAGCGCGTGGCGATCGCTCGCGCGCTCGCCACAGACCCCGACGTGCTGCTGGTGGACGAACCGTTCTCCGCGCTCGACGTCGGTGCAGCCCAGCGCGCCCGGCTCCTGCTGCAGGCGGCGCACCGGGCCGCGCCCCGCACCACCCTGCTCGTCACGCACGATCTTCTGGACGTCGCCCAGCTCGCCGACCGGGTCATCGTGCTCGAGGAGGGCCACGTGGTCGAGGACGGTCCGGCCGGAGAGGTGCTCACTCGACCGCGCTCGGCGTTCGGTGGGCGCTTCGCCGGCGTGAACCTGCTGGCCGGCAGGGTTACGGTGACCGCGGCTGGAGGCGGTCAGGAGCGTGCGGCGGAAGCCGCCGGGGGGTCGAGCGCCGTCCTGGCCACCGTGCTCGGTGACGTCCACGGGACCACGGAGGACGTGCTCGACACCGACACCGAGGCGGTCGCCCTCTTCGAGCCGCGCGCGGTGTCGGTACACCGGGACCCACCGGGCGGCAGCCCGCGCAATGCCTTTCCGGTGCTGCTGACCGGGATCGAACCGCATGGCCCACTGCTCCGGATGTGGGCCACCACCGGCCGGGGCCATCGCGGCGGGCACGGCGGCGAGGATGTCGGGGCTGCCCACCCAGACGCCCCGGCAGCCCCGGAGCAGATAGCCGCCGACCTCACGCCCGCCGCCGTCGCAGAGCTCGGCGCGGTGCCGGGGGAGCAGCTCTGGTTCGTCGTGAAGGCAGCCGAGGTGACAGTGCTCCTGCGGTGAGCGGGCCGGGTCGCGGCCCGCTGCCGTCAGGCCAGGATCTGGCCCACCCGCTGCGCCGAGGCCGCGAACGAGCCGGTCAGCGGCAGCTCGGACAGGATCACGGCCTGGGCGGCGTGGTAGACGTCGGGCTTGCCGACCCACGTGCGGCCCGACGGCTGGTTCTCCGTGTCGAGCTCGTGGTGCCAGGACCCGTGCTCGGCGTCGATCAGGTTCGCCTTGATCCACGCCCACCACTCGTTCTCGAGCTCGGCGTAGCGGACCTCGCCCGTGACCCGGCCCAGCACGTGTGCGGTGGCGACCGCCTCAGCCGCTACCCAGTGGAAGCGGCGCGCCTCGACCGGTGTGCCCGACCAGTCGGTGGTGTAGACGAAACCGCCCCCGGCGCCGTCCCACCCGTCCTCGACCGCGCGGTCGAACAGCGCGACGGCCGCATCGGTCCGGTGCCCCGCCGTGCCGGCCTCTGCGTCGATCTGCAGCAGCAGCCGCGACCACTCGAGCCCGTGGCCGGGGGTCGCCCCGTACGGCTTGAAGGGATCGTGGGGCCGGTCCGCGTTGTACTCGAGCAACGGGTTCCATGCGGCATCGAAGTGCTCCGGGATCCGCCACTCGTTCGACGAGGCCCAGTCCGCTACCCGATCGCCGATCGTCGCTGCCCGATCCAGCCACAGACCATCGCCCGTCGCGGCGTGCGCAGCGAGCAGTGCCTCCACCGAGTGCATGTTCGCGTTCACCCCGCGGTAGTCCGACACCGACGACCAGTCACGCGACCGCTCGTCCAGGTGCAGCTCCTGCTCCGGCTCCCAGAACCGGGCATCGAGCACGGCAAGTGCCGTGGTGAGCAGCTCTGACGCGCCGCGGATGCCGGCGACCTTGCCGGTCGAGGCGGCAAGCACCACAAAGGCGTGCGCGTAGGCCTCCTTGGTACCGACCAGCTCGTCGCCCTCACCTCTGGCAGCGATCCACCCGCCGAACTCGGGGTCCGCCAGCACGTCCTGAAGGCCGCTGATGGCCCGCGCGGCATGCTCCTCCGCGCCGCTCACCCCCAGCAGGTGCCCGACGGCGAAGATGTGCGCCATCCGCGACGTGATCCACGTCTCCACCGGGTGCGAGCTGTCGGGACGCCCCCGGTCATCGAGCCAACAGGCGGCCCCGTCCGCACGGATCGACCCCTCAGCAAAACGCAGCAACGAGACGAAGTGGTCCCTGCGCCACGCGGACTCAGTGGTGCGTGCGGGCTGGTCGGTGGCGCCCGCTCCGGTGCGGGTTGTGTCTGCGTTCACACAGTCACGATAGCGGCGGCAGCTGTGTACGCGGCAAGTTGCCCAGCGACCAAAGCGACGAAGCCGGCCACGTCCGAGCTGCACCGGCGTTGGTGTGGCGTGGGGGTCCGTGCCTTGGGGCCTTGGGGAAATGCAGTCAGGGGATGGAACCTGCACTACCCCGGAGGGTTGTGCAGGTTCCATCCCCTGCTGGGAATGGTTGTCCGGCGGCGTCCTACTCTCCCACCCCGTCTCCAGGGCAGTACCATCGGCGCTGTAGGGCTGAGCTTCCGGGTTCGGAATGGGACCGGGCGTTTCCCCCACGCTATGACCACCGTAACACTATCGAGAAGGCAAAACCCGTCTCCACCCACCAACCCAACCCCTTTCAAGGGTGGTGTGGTGAGTAGGGGGTTTGGTGCCCGTGACTCGGGAACCGCATAGTGGACGCGTAACAAAACCTTCAAAAACTTATTAGCAGTGATGAGGTGTTGTGAAGTTATCGGCAGTTAGTACCG
>NZ_JAMTCT010000007.1 GCF_024171995.1 Promicromonospora umidemergens
AGGCGGCTGCGGGGTCGAAGGACCGGTGGCAGGACCTCGCCGATGGCGCGAAGGACGAGACCGAGAAAGCCGAATACGAGCAAAAAGCACAGCAGGCCGGCGGCGACGCGGACCAAGCCGCCGGGGTACTCTCCTCCGCGAAGTCCACCGTGGAGTCGGCCGTGTCGGATCGGGATCGGGCGGCGGAGCATGCGGTCGACCAGATCGAGGAGATCACCTCCTCCGATGATCTGAATGATGGGTGGTGGGACAACTGGGGTTCCAAGCTCGTCGCCGCGATCGCGGACATCGCCGACATGATCTCCACCATCGCCGGGATCCTCGCGATCATCGTCGCGTTCATCCCAGTGGTCGGCACCGCGCTTGCTGGGGTGCTGATCGTCATAGCGGCGGTGGCGGCGATCGTCAGTGCGGTCGCGAACATCACCCTGGCCGCCACGGGTGAGCGCTCCTGGGCCGAGGCCGGCCTGGCAATCGCAGGCGCTGCCCTGTCGTTGATCGGTCTGGGTGCCGCGGCGAAGGCCGCGACCGGGCTCGCCAAGGGCGTCAGCAAGACCGCGGTCAAGCAGGGGCTGAGATCGGGCAAGAACTGCAAGCTCGGGTTCAGTACCTGTTTCGTGGCCGGCACCCCGGTCCTGACCGCGGACGGCACCAAGCCCATCGAAGACATCCGGGCCGGGGACAAGGTCTGGACCCGGAACCTCGCCACGGGTCTGGAGGAGCTACAGCTGGTCGCCGAGACGTTCGTGCACCAGACCGTCGCCCTGCATCACCTGACCATCAACGGATCCGTGGTCTCCACGACGGCCGAGCACCCGTTCATGGTCCACGGGCGAGGCTGGCAGATGGCCGGCAACCTGCGCCCCGGCGACGTGCTGATCACCCCCGACGGCACCACCGTCCTGGAGGCCGTCGACGTCGAGGAACGCGACCTCGCCGACATCGAGAACGTCTACAACTTCCACGTCGAGAACAACCACAACTACTACGTCCACGCCGGCGACACACCCGTCCTGGTCCACAACAGCCACGGCGGTGCGGACGATGCCACCGAGATTGTCTCGAAGAAGGCGGACAAGTGGTTCGACACCCAAGATGATGCTCGGAACGCCGTGCTCGACGCACACGGCGTCTCTGACAAGTCCCTCGTGGACAGCTACACCATGTACGGTCCGAACCCGAACCTCAAGGGCCCGCAGGGGCAGCCCTGGGAGCAGCTCGAAGCCATAGACGACAGCGGTCGCCTGGTGCAGATCGAACACCACTCGAACGGCCATTTCTTCAAAGACACCAATGAGTACGCACTGCCGCACTACCACGGCCCCGAGGGGCACTACTTCTATGGGAATGAGCGCATATGGTAACCGCCACGTTCGTCGACGGCCCTGAGCTCGGCGCGTTGCTGTACTGGCCTGAGGAAGCATCGAGACGCCTGCCATCTGCGTTGTGGCTTCCCGCCGATGCGGACGAGGAGTCATCGCTGGTCGCTGCACTCGGTTCAGCCTGGGAGTCCTTTCAGTGGTGCGGGATGGGTACGTGGTTCGCACCGGCCACTGCGCCAGAGCTGCCGGCAGGCCTGGCCGATCGGTACGACGGCCTGCAGCGCGAGCTCATCGCGGAAGGGACCTTGACGACACCCCGGGGGCTCACGGTGCGTACCGAGTGGAGCACCTTGAATCCGGGCTCCGGAGCCCTCCACGAATTCCTCACGGCCGCGCGGGAAGCCCGAGGTAACGGAACGTCTCTCGCCCTCATGGGGAAAGGCGCCTCGCCCAAGGCGTGGTACGCCGCGTCCACAGCGATGATGCACCGAGGGCTGCTCGCCTTCGGGGGGATCGGCGGCACGGATCGCGAGGAAGCCAACCGGTCAGCATCGCTCACGTACCTGGCCACGGGCCCTGGCGCAGGCTACGCGAGCCTGGTTCCGCTCGATCATCATCCGTGGGGGGGATACGTCCTCGTGGGCGACGCGACGATTCTCTCCGCGCTGAGGTCGGCACTGCCTGACCCCGTCCCGGGCCTCGCGGAGGCTACCTGGGAGGACGTCGTACGCCGCGCGGGCAGCCTCGCGCTCTGACCTCTGCCGCGCCCCGGACCATAGGGCCCCCGTTCCGCGCGATCGACCCTGCCACCAGGAGCTGCAACTGGTGACCGAGACATTCGTCCGGTCTACCGACGAGCTGTTCCACCTGACCATCAACGGCACGGTGGTCTCCACGACCGCCGGAGCATCCGTTCATGGTGCAGGGGGGCGGGGCTGGATCGATGCCGCGTTCCTCGAGGCCCCCCGACGGCACCACCGTCCCGGTCGCCATCGAGACCGAACAGCGTGGTGAAGCAGAGATCGAGACGGTCTACAACCTCCACGTCGAGACCCACTCCAACTACTAAGTCCACGCCGGCGACACGGCCTTTCTCGTCCACAACACCGGGCATAAGAAAGCGATCAAATGGAGCTCGAAGGCCGGCTCACTATGAAGAACTCTTGGTGCTGCTAGGGGAGCACGTCTCCGTCACGATCGCACAAGAGGTGCACGACACACCTACCATCACCCCTCACGACACAGTGGCCTGGACGTTCATCAAGCGTTCAGAAGTAGCCGCGTCGTGACACCTGCACCACCCCCGTCCCGGAACGGTCCCCGTCAGGACCGCAACGAAGGAGACCCTCAGGTATGAACGACGAATCGTCCCCGGTGGGACCTCTCGGATCCGACGGTGAGAGCCCTCGCCCGACCGTCGATCCCCAGACCGATGTCGGCTCTCCCGCCCTTGCCCTGGCCCTTGCGACGGTTGACCGAGCCGCCGTGGGCGAGGCGCTGCGGGACGACGCCGTCGTCGTGCCGATCCTCGACCGCGGGGACGGCACACCCCAGATCCAGGTGTTCCCCACACCGGAGGACTCCGTCAAGCCCTACCAGCTGCACCTGTTCTCCACGACGCAGACCCTGGGCGAGTTCCTCGGAGACGCCCCGGACCGCGCATTCAGCCTGCGTCGGCGCGAGTCCTTGGTGCCCTTCATCAAGCGGCACGGTGACGCGCTCCAGCAGGTGGTCATAGACCCCTCCGGGCCCAGCCCCATGGCGTTCGGGGTCGCCGAGGCCCTGGACCTCCTGGACCCACAGCCGCCCGCCGACGACCCGACCGGTCTGTTCGACGAGACGGGCGCCGGGATCAGCGGCGAGGCGCTGCATGCCCTGGGCACCGTCGAGGACCCGGGCGGGTATCGCGGCATCGGCATCGAGCTGAACCTGCCCGACCACTGGGCGATGATCGAGCTCGACGAGCCCGAGCAGCGCGAACGTCAGATCCGCGAGATCGTCAAGCAGCAGACGGCTCGGCTGGGCGACCGCTCCGCTCCCCTGCGTCGTGACCTGCGCGAAAAGATGATCGAGGTCGCCGACAAGGCCGAGGCCGCCGGCGGAAAGATCATGGCCTACCTGCTGCTGCCCGGCCAGGAGGCCACGCTCGCCCTGAACCTGACCCTCTACTGGCACGATCTCGGCCCGGAGGCGGGGACGGCGAGCCACCTGCAGCGGGTGCAGGACCGCCTCAACTCCGATCTCGGACAGGAGGGCGTCCTGACCCGCACCGAGACGCTGTCCGGGCCGTTCCTCCGCCACGTCCGGCAGAGCCGGGGTGCCGAGGAGGTCGGCGGCCAGGACGTCCCGCTGCTCCTGGTCGACTACTGGGCCGAGGCTCCCGGGAAGCAGTCGGTGGCACGGCTCGCGTTCTCCACCCCGCACATCGGGATCCGGGACGAGATCCTGCGTCTCACGGACAAGGTCCTGTTCTCCACCGAGTGGATCCTCGGGCAGCCGAGCGAGAACACTCCCGCGGACTCCGCGGCCGAGCCGGGCTCCGGCGAACCGGGCGGACCCGCTGCCCCCGCCCCGGCACCGTCCACGCCGAGCCCCGCCGGCGTCTGACGCGCACGCGGGAACCCTCGCGGGAGCCCTGGCGAGCCGTCGCCAGGGCTCCCGCCCTGCCTGGCGTAGCCTGCTGCACATGCCCAGGACGATCGCAACCAACACCGTGGTGACCCGTGACGAGCTGCTGGAGTTCCTCCGCTCGCGCCGCAACGGGATCCTCGTGACCAGCCGGGCCGACGGCGCCCCGCAGCTCAGCCCCGTCACGTACGGCGTCGACCCGCAGGGGCGCGTCGTCGTCTCCACGTACCCGGAACGCGCCAAGGTGCGGAACCTGAAGAAGCGGCCCGCGGCGTCGTTCATGGCGCTCGGGGAGGGCTTCAACGAGGCCTGGGTCCAGGTCGACGGCACCGCCGAGGTGCTGGACGTCCCCGAGTCCGTCGAGCCGCTGGTCGACTACTTCCGCGCGGCCGCGGGCAAGGAGCACCCCGACTGGGACGAGTACCGCGCGGCCATGGTCGAGCAGGGCAAGTCGATCGTGCGGATCACCGTCGAGCGCTGGGGCCCGATCGCGACGGGCGGGTTCCCTGCGCGGCTCGCGGAGGGGTGACCCGGCGGCACCGCCGGGTCAGCCCGTCCACGTCGCGTCCTCACTGACGTAGCCGCCGCAGCCCCCGGTAGCACAGCCAGGTGACACCGGCACAGATCAGTCCCACGGGCACCATGATGGCTGGGAACTGCCAGTCCTGCGGCCCGTCCAGCCAGGCGAGGGACCAGAGCAGGAGTGCCGCCATGGAAGCGAGCACTCCGCTGATCGCCGCCAGCAGCGCAAGGAAGATCCCGACGACGGCACCCACGCTCCCAGCGTCTGCCACCAGCCGGCGGGACGTGCCCCGGAGCCCGCCCTCCCCCGCCTCGCGCTCGGCCCGCGCCTTGCGCACCTTCTGGACCCGCACTCTGTCGGGGCGCCCCGGCGCCTCCGGCCGAGGCACCGGTATCGTCCGGCCGCTCGGCACGTGCTGGTCGACGAGCCGGACGACCGCCGGCACATCGAGGTCGCCGTGCAGGGTCGGCTCGAGGGGGACCCGTGCCCCGTCGAGGCCGATCAGGAGCCGCCCGCCGTCCGGATAGGCCAGGAGCGCGGCGGTCGCGTCGAATCGGACCGTCGTCCGGGTCCGTCCGTCGCGGAGTGTGGCGCCCTCGTTCCCGACCACGATCGTCGCGTCCGCGTCCAGGCGTTCGAAGGCTCGGCCGGCGACGGGTTCGCCTGCCCCACGGGGGACGAACGACGTGCCCGCCCAGCCCGATCCGACCGGCGTGACGAGCAGCCCCGAGTCCCAGGCCTGACGGGCGAGCGCGACGACGTCGGCCTCGGTCACGTTCTCGATCGCCGTCCGCCGTTGGGCCGGTGACACGGCCGGGCGACCCAGCAGCGTGCGCACGGCGTCGTCCGACAGCCACATCGCGTCCTGGTGCGGTTCGTCGAACGCCATGAGCAGGTGGGCCCGCGCCGTCTCCAGCACGTTCTGGTCCACGGCGTAACGCAACCGACCCCAGGTGTCGAGGAACTCGCCCGTCGCCGCTGCGGCGGTCTCCTGCCGGAGGCCCGCGGCGATCTGCAACATGGCCCGTTGCCCGTCGAGCACGCCGACCAAGGCGTACACGTCGTACGTCCAGCCGCGGTCGTGCCGCAGGTTCTGGAACACCGCCCGCCGCGCGACCTCTGCCAGCACACCGAGGGCAGGCACATCGGGCACGACGGCGTCCCAGATCACCTTGCTGCCACCGGCAGGCGCCTCGGCCGGCAGGTGCGGCGCGAGGCCGTCGGCGGGCGGCGCCGGGAGGTCAGGGCCGGAACCGTCGGGCAGTGCCAGGTCCAGGTCCGGCGTGCTCTCGCCCGTCGACCACACCACCGTGTTCGACCCGACGAACCACCTGCGTGCCCAGGCCCGCAGCTCGTCGTCGGTCACCCGGTGCAGTCCCACGTACTGGCCCGGTCCGAGGCCGTAGCCCTGCAGCCCGAACCGCCAGGGCGGCAGCGCGACGACGTCAGCGGTGCGCTCCCGCAACGCGCGCGCCTCGGTCCCGCGATGCCGGACCGGCAGGCCCGCCAGGGCGTCCGACAAGCCACGCAGCGTCGCTCGCACCCTGTCCTCGGAGCCGCTCACCCGCACCTCCGTCACGGTGGGGCCCACGGAGGCGGCGAGGTCGAGGCCTGGCCGTTCCACGGACCGCAGCGCCAGAGCGAGCGCGAGGGCCGTGATCCCGCTGGTGGGCAGGGTCTCGTCGGCGTACCCGACCCGGAACACCAGGCCTGCCGTCATCCGGCCAGGGCGGTACGCGAACATCGCGCGAAGGCCGCGGTCGGTGGACAGGCTCATCGATCGCTCTTTCCGTGTCGCTGCCGCACCAGACCGATGGAGGCCCAGACCAGCGCGAGCACGGGCAGGAGGCCCAGCCTGAGCTCGAAGTCGAGGAGCTCGCTCAGGAGCAGCTGGCCGCCGCCGAGCACGACGATGCCCACCACCCACAGAGCGGCGACCAGCACCACGGTCGCCATGACCGACACCGGTCCGCCGGAGCGGTCGCCACCCCACAGACCCCACCGACCGCGCGCGCCCGTCGCCGTGGGCGGGGGCGGCTCGGCGACAGGGATGTCGCCGGGGTCCCGCGCCGGGAGCTGGACGGTGACGCTCGCCGAGACCCGCGGGTCGACGTGCTGGACGACGTCCCAGACACCGAGCGCCTCGTACAACGTCGGCTCGATCACGATCCGGAACCCGTCGGCCCCGGTGAGCACGCGTGCGCCGTCGGGCACGCACTCCAGGAGCACGCAGTCGTCGAAGCGCACGGTGACGGCGCCGTCAGGAGTGACGAGGCTGACACCCTCCGCGGCGAGGACGAGCGCCACGTCCGGTGCGTCCTTGCGCCGGAACGTCCGTCCCCGTCCGCGCTCCTGTGACCAGACGGGCGCCGGGGCGATCCCGGCCCAGTCCATGACACCCGGTCCGAACCACAGCGCGCCGCTCCACATCTCGCGGGCCATGGCACGGACGTCGTCCGCCGTGACCTGCTCGATCTTGGCCCGTGCCTGCACCGGCCCGACCAGAGGGCGTCCGCTGATCACGCGGTGCGCCAGAGCCGGGAGAAGATCTGCCGGTGGCGCCGAGGCGACCGCCGCGATCTCGTCGAGCGCCTCCGCCCGCGCTGCGGCAAGGTCGTCAGGAGCGACGTGGAAACGCAGACCACCCAGCGCGTCGGCCAGGCCGCCGACGGCCGCGTCGGGCCGGTCTTCCGCAGCCTGGACCGTGACGGAGACGCGTGCCAGATCGTCGTCCAGGATCTCGTAGCCGACGTCGAGCGTGCCGGCGATGTCAGCGTTGCCGCGCAGGTCGCGGTGCAGCACCTCCCGGAGCACCCTGGAGGCGATCTGCGCCGTGTAACCGCGCGGGACGACGGTGTCGAACGCGACCCCGTCCTGCAAGCCGGTCAGATAGGCGGGGGTGTCCGGGAGCACGTTCGTCAGCACGGGCGGCGGCCTGCGCCCGGCGGTCGGCAGTCTCAGGTCGAGGCCTTCCGGCAGGGCGTCCGCCGAGATCCAGGCGAGGGCGTTCTCCCGTGTGAACCTGGTGGCGGACCAGCCGAGCACCTCGTCGGCGGTGATCCGGTCGAGGCCTCGCTCGCCGTACCCGGCCAGACCGAAGCCACGAGCGCCGTGCCTGTTGATCCGCATCCGTCCGCCGAACCCGGTGCTCCTTCCCTCCGCCTCGGACCGCAGGATGTCCTTCTCGGTCTCGATGAGGTCCACCGGCAGCTCACGGAGCGCGGCGCAGACGTCGTTCAGGTAGGCGACGACGTCGCTCGTGGAGCCTGCGACGTGGAACACCGTGACGTCCGCGTGCGTGTGCCCGTTCAGGTGAGCGTCGCTGAGGACCTGGTCGCGCAGCGCGAGGTGCTCGATGAGGTGTGTGATGCCAGACGTGGCGAGGGTCTCGTGCGCCGAGCCGACGCGGAAGATGATGCCGCCGGCGGTGTTGCCCGTCCGGGGCGCGAGGAGCACGGGAACGCCGTCGGCCTCTGCGGCGGTGATGCCGGGGAAGTCCGCGAGGTTCGGGAAGGCTGCGGTCATGCGCGCGCTCCCGGCCCGCGACGACCTGCCGCCTTGGCAGCGGCCTTGGCCGCCAGGTCCCGGTGCGTACGGAAGTTCACCGCGGGTTCGCCGGGGTGGTAGCCCCACATCCCTTCCACCGGTGCGTCACCGAGAGCCTCGAAGTGCGGTGCCGCGTCGGCGTACTGCTGCGCGACCGTGAAGAGGAGCGCGAGGTTCGCGTGCGCGGTCGCTGTCGCCACGGTGCGCGGGTGCTCGGGGTGCCACACCGACGACATCGCCGCCTGGCGCACCCGGTCCAGCATCGCGGGCGGCACGATCCGTTCCCCGTCGAGCCAGCGCTCGACCGCCAGGTCGACCGCTAGCAGGGGACCGAGCGATCCCGGCGCGGCGCCCGCTGTGCACTCCTCGACGAACCGCGAGGCCTCCTCCCAGGACCCGCTCCACTTGGGCAGGATCTGCTGCAGGTAGGCACGCTGCGCGGCGAACACCTGCGGGTCGAGGGCCGCCAGCCGGTCGAACCGGCGCCGGGCCTCGCCCGACCCCAGCTCGAGTCCGCGGGCGGTGGTGATCCTGGCCTCCCACGCCGGCACGTAGCCGGGGTGCTCGGAGCAGACGTCGAACAGGACTCGTTCGGCGCGCCGCAGCCAGTCGTGGAACTGCTCGAACTGGCCGGCGGAGACGTGCTCCGCCCGGAACCGGGACCGGATCGCCCAGCCCACCGTGACATACCGGACCGCGCGGAGCGTCCGGGCCAGCGGGGTGCCGTCGTCGGCGGCGTCGATCGCGGCGGTGAACCGCGGGTCCACGGTCGCGTGGCCGGCGACCGCCCACAGTGTCGCCACGACGTCGTCGTGCGTGGTCAGTGCGCCGGTGGCCGCGAGGACCGCACGGATGTCCCCTGCGTCGCGGGCCCCGCGGAGAGCGGCGCCGTTCGGCACGTGTGCCAGCGGATCGAAGAATTCGGCGGTCGACGCCGCGTCACGTGCAGTGGGCATGGAGTACCTGTCCGGTGTTCGAGTACTTGGGGGCAGCATCGCCCGACCGGAGATTACTGGTGCCATGGCCTCCCACCTGGCCAGATCCGGGTCGTCGCCCGGGTGATCTTCGTGGGACCGGACGGCGACGGGCGGGTTCCCCGCGCGACCCGCGGAGGGGTGACCCGCCCGCCGGCCGTCAGCCGTTCTTGGGGTGCCGCCTGCGCACCAGGACCCATGACGCCACGACGATCGCGAAGGCGAGCACCCAGTCCCAGACACCGGGCAGCGAGCCCACCTCGAGAGCGATGCCGAATCCTCGGTTCAGGAGGATCTGGCCCCCCGCGAGCACCAGCACGGTGCCGACCCACAGGGCGAGGACGAGAACCACGGTCATCCCGGCCGACGCACGCCGGACTGAAACCTTCTCGGCATCATCTGTCATGTTCATCCGGCTATTGTCCCGTGCCGAAGATCTTCCTCCGGTCTGAGAGCATGAGGCTGTGCGAGAGATCAGGCAGAGCCGCAAGCTGAAGTCGGTCCGCTACGACGTCCGGGGTCCGATCCTCGAGGAGGCGTACCGGCTGGAGGCGGAGGGTCACAAGATCCTCAAGCTGAACATCGGCAACCCGGCGCCGTTCGGGTTCGAGGCGCCGGACGCGATCCTCGCGGACATGATGCACCACCTCCCGGAGGCGCAGGGCTACAGCGACAGCCGCGGCATCTACTCGGCGCGTACCGCCGTGGCGCACTACTACCAGTCGCACGGCCTCGACACGCACGTGGACGACGTCTACATCGGCAACGGCGTCTCCGAGATGATCAGCCTGGTGCTCCAGGCCCTGATCGACGACGGCGACGAGGTGCTGGTCCCGGCGCCGGACTACCCGCTGTGGACCGGGGCCGTGAGCCTCCAGGGTGGAACGCCCGTGCACTACCGCTGCGACGAGGCCAACGGCTGGAACCCGGACCTGGAGGACATCGAGTCGCTGATCACCCCCGCCACCAAGGCCCTGGTGATCATCAACCCGAACAACCCCACCGGCGCCGTCTACAGCGAGGCCACCGTCAAGGGCCTGGCCGAGCTGGCGCGCAAGCACGACCTGGTGCTCCTGAGCGACGAGATCTACGAGAAGATCCTGTTCGACGGCGCCACGCACCACCACACCGCCACCTACGCCGACGACGACGTCCTGTGCATCACGTTCAGCGGCCTGTCCAAGGCGTACCGGATCTGTGGCTACCGGTCGGGCTGGGCCATGATCTCGGGTCCGAAGCACCGCGCGGTCGACTTCATCGAGGGCCTCACCCTCGTGGCGAACATGCGCATGTGTGCGAACGTCCCGGCCCAGCACGCCATCCAGACGGCGCTGGGTGGCCACCAGTCGATCGACCACCTGGTCCGGCCCGGCGGACGCTTCTACGAGCAGTCGATGCTCGCCGACAAGCTGCTCAACGACATCCCTGGCGTCACGTCCGTCCGTCCCCGCGGAGCGCTGTACTGCTTCCCGCGCCTGGATCCCGAGGTGTACCCCATCAAGGACGACGAGGCGTTCGTGATCGGGCTGCTGCGCGCCAAGAAGATCCTGGTCACGCACGGCACCGGGTTCAACTGGCCGGAGCCGGACCACTTCCGCCTGGTGACGCTGCCCGACGTCGACGTGCTCACCGAGGCGATCGGGCGGATCGCCGAACACCTGGAGACCCTGCGCGCCTGACCGACCGGTCGAGCCTGTCGAGACGTGTCAGACGTACAGGCCACTCGAATGACCTGTACGTCTGACATGTGGTCGGCAGGCGGGGCCGAGGTCAGCGCCCGGCGTCCACCACCGCCGCCGTACCCGGGAGCACCGGGACCCGCGGTGCGGGCAGGGTCGGCCGCGCGTCGTCCCGCAGCGTGCCCGGGGCGAAGGGCACCAGGTCCTGCTGGCACACCGCGCCGTCGTCGGCCTCGAGCATGACGAGGTAGCGCCCGATCGCCGCGTCGGCGCAGGTGCTCACGCCGACCGTCGTGTGGCCCCAGCCCTCCACGGTGAGCATCCGGGCGTCCGGCCACAGCGCGGCGTAGGGCGCGGTGAAGCCGTAGTGCGTGGCCGGGTCGAACCGGGTGCCGATCACGAGCACGGGCTGCTGCGTGGTCTGCTCCCACGGCCCGGTGTAGGCGTCCTCGTCCTGGGCGGCGACGAACTCGCAGTGGACGCCGACCCAGCCACGGAACAGCCCGAAGTGGGGGTACTGCTCGTCGAGCGCCGCGACCTTGCGCGGGTAGGTCGAGGGCCGGCCGGGGAAGTCGCCGTCGACGCACAGGCTCGCGAGGCCACCGCCGACGGACGCGTAGTCCTCCAGCAGACCGAGGCGGCGCAGCAGCTCCCTGAGGGACGGACCGTGGTCGAGCGTCTGCGCGGCCGACGACGGGACGACGTCCGTCAGGACGGCGAGCTCGGCGAGCAACGCCGCGAGGTTCGGCCAGCCGGCCGTGCCGTACATCGAGAAGAAGACCTGGGCGACCACGTCGGCGTACCCCACCTCGACGGTGGTCCCGTCGCCCAGCGGGATCTCGACGGGCTCCTCCTTGAGCGCCGCATAGACGTCCTCGACCACCTCGGCGGGGTCACCGAGGGCGTTCAGGGCGCAGCGCTCCCCCGCCTCGGCGCACAGCCGCACGAACTCGCCGTACGTCTCGGTGCCGGCCTCCGCCTGCCGCAGGCGGGTGCCGAACAGCTCGCCGTCCGCCGGGCCGGTCCAGGCCCGCGGGTCGACGGTGCCGTCGAGCACCAGCGCACGCACGTTGTCCGGGAACAGCGCCGCGTACGTGGCGCCGAGGAGCGTGCCGTACGAGTACCCGACATAGGTGAGCTCGTCGTCGCCCAGCCGCTGCCGCAGCACGTCCATGTCGCGTGCCACGTTGGCGGTGGACGCCGTCGCGATGCGGTCGCCACCGAACACCGTGCACGCCGTACCGAGCGCCGCCGCCTCACCGAGGAAGCGAGCGTTCTCGGCCCTGGTCAGCGGAAGGGCCAGGCTGGACGCGAGGAACTCCTGCTCGGCCTCCTGCGTGGCGAAGCACGTGGCAGGGTCGGACAGGCCGACGGCGCGCGGGTCGAAGCTGACGATGTCGAAGCGCTCACGGACCGACGCGTCGAACAGGACCTCGCCGATCGCGTGCAGGGTCGACACACCCTCCCCGCCCGGCCCGCCGAAGTTGACCAGGACGCTGCCGATGCGGTTCTCCTGGTCCAGCGCGGGCAGCCGGGTCACGGCGACAGTGCTGGTGCGCCCGCGCGGCCGGTCGTAGTCAGAGGGCACCTCGATCGTGGCGCAGTCGAAGGCGTCAGCGCCCTCGTTCGCGCACGTGGTCCAGGGGAGGTCCGCTGTCGATGCCGGAACGATGGTCTCGGACGCTGTGGCTTCGCTCGCAGCCGTAGCGGATCCTGCGGCTGACGGTGCCGCTCCGGTCGCTGACTGGGCGGGCACGGTGCCCACGGCCAGCAGCGAGCCGACGAAGAGTAGGGACAGGGCTGGGGTGAGGGCCGCGCGTGCTCGGCGCGACGCCGTCGAGCGCAAGGTCATGGCGTCGAGTGAAACAGTCGAATCGAGCACGCACAACGAAAGTTCGCCCGGTCACGGGTTCTTCCCTTCGATGCGGGGTAGTGCGTACAGGAAGGTCTCGTCTGCCTTCGACGTCACGATGAACGCGACGTCCTTGGTCAGCGCTGCGATCGGTGCGGTCTCGCCGGGGCCCTCGGCTGCCTCGAGGTTGACGCCGTCGGGGCCCCAGGTCGCGACGGCCGGCTTGCTCTTGCTGGTGCCATAGACGGTGCGCCCGAGCACCGCCTCGGGGGCGATGTCCCCGAGGTCGGCGATCACAGGCTTCGAACCGACGTCCAGGAGTACTGGCCCGATCGTCCGGGTGGAGCCGGCGCGGTCTCGGAGAGGCACGACGTCAGGCCGGAACGCCGACGACTGGATCAAGCTGCTCGTGCGGATGGCGTTGCGGTTCAGGCCGACCAGTGCGAGGACGTCCTCGGCTGAATCCTCGGTGCGCCAGACGACGGCCAGCTGATTGCCGCCGACAGCGATCGCCGCTGTCGGGTCGCCGACGGCCTGCTCTGGCTTGGGCAGGCGGTGCCGGACGGGATCGGCGTCGGCGGTGATGATCCACCAGGCGTCAGGGCCGACCGCTATGACGTGCTCAGGGGTCGCAGCCACCGGGGTCGCGCCGTCGGGTACGTCGCGGCTGACCGCGGTGGCGCCCTTCTTGTCCAGGAGGGCCACGGTCTGGTCCGGCAGCACGATCAGCGGGGCCGTGCCGTCGTAGGTGACCTCGGCCTGGTCGCTGCCGAGCTCGATCGTGGTGGGAGCCACGCCCGCGGGGTCGGGGGCGTCCAACGGCCACACGTGCAGAGTGCCGGGGCTGTCGGCGGCCAGCACAGGTCCCTCTCCGACCTGCGAGAGGTGGAGGTCCTCGACGAGGTCGCGTCCTTCCCAGGTCGCGGTTCCCGTGGCCCGGTCGAGGATGGTGATCTCGTCGTCTCCCACGGGTGCGACAAGGACTCCGCCGTCGGGGGTGAGCAGGACCTGCGGTTCGCTGCCGACCGGGACCGACCAGAGCGCGGTCTGGCCATAGCCCGCGGGCGCCTCGACCGGGAGGGTCGCTCCCTCGCCGGGCAGCGCGTCCACGGAAGTGGTCGGCCCAGGTTCAGGAAGGTTGCCGGTCAAGGCGACCACGGCGAACGTCCCAGCGGCGACCAGCACGACAGCCCCCGCGACGGCGACCGTGAGCCGGATGATGCGGCGTCGGCGTGGTACCGCTGGCTGGGCAGGGGCAGGGGCAGGCGCGGTGTCGACGGCTTCGCCATGGGCGCGCACGACCGTGACGTCGTCGGGCGGTCCGACGAACGGCGCGGCGTCGACGACCTCGCCATGGGCACGTACGACCGTGACGTCGTCGGGCGGCCCGACGAACGGCGCCGCGTCGACGACCTCACCATGAGCGCGCACGACCGTGACCTCCTCGGGCAGCCCGACGAACGGCGCCGCGTCGACGACCTCACCATGAGCGCGCACGACCGTGACCTCCTCGGGCGGCCCGACGAACGACTGCTGGCTGGACGGAGCGGAATCCGTGACCCCCCGGGGCTCGGTCGAGATCGCTGTGGCCTGGGCCTGGCGGGCGGCATGCGCCCACGGGTCGCCGTCAGGCTTCTCGACGGCGGGATCGGCTGCGCCGGTCACGGGCGGTTCGGGAGCTGCTGCCTCGTCGGTGCTTGCGAGCTTCGGTGCGAAGACCGATGGCGACGGCGCGACCGGTGCGGGGCTCGCCGGACGGCTCTCGTCGGCCTGGACGCGGCCGTCGGGATGCACGATCAGGGGCCACTGCCCGTCCGGCCCGCTGGCCAGTGCACGCACAGGGCGCTGGAGCTCGGCAGCAGTGTCTGCGATGCGCGTGAGGATCGTCAGACGGGCCTCCTCGACGGTGAGGGCCTGGATCGGGTGGCTGGTGCCGTCGATCGTGAGCTCGCCAGTGCCGTCGGGCCGGGCTACGGCCTCGATGCGGGGCCACTCGGGGACTGGGGCAGAGATCATGGTGGGTGCCTTCCTGGGCTACTGGCCTAGGGCGCGGCCGACCGTGGCCGGGCGGGGAACGAGCTCGGTCATGGCCACACGGTAGCCGCAGGTCAGGGTACGGCGTGCAGGTCCCCGGTACGGGCGACCGCCCGCGTGTGCTCGCACAGGCCCTGGTCAGGCGGACGCGCTCGGCGTCAGCCGGGTGTGGACATGCATGTCGTGGTGGCCGTCCGCGTGCAGGGCCGACCTCTGGCGGGTCCCTTCCCAGGGGAAGCCCGCCTTCTCCGCCACCCGGCACGACGCCGGGTTCTGCGTCGAGTGCTCCAGCTCCAGGCGCCGGAAGCCGACGTCGAACGCCCAGCCGCTCGCGGCAGCCAGAGCCCTCGGCGCCAGTCCGCGGCCCCGAGCGGCGGGCACGGTCCAGTAGGCGATCTCGGCGATGCCGTCGAACAGGACGAGGTCCTTGAGCGCGAGCCGCCCGAGCACCGCACCATCGGTCTCGGCGACCGCCCACTCGAGGCGCCGCTCCTGCACCCACGCTCGCCGCCAGGCCGTGATCGTCTCGCGGGCCTCGTCGATCGAGTCGATACCGCGCACGTGCCAGCGCTGGATGTCCGGGTCGGCATAGGCCGACATGACGGCCGTGGCGTCGCCGTCGGCCCACGCGCGCAGCTCGACGCCCTCACCGAGGGGGAACGTGGGCTGCGGAAGCCCTGCGAGAGTGCCGGGCGCGACGGTATGCGGAACGAGCTCAGCCATGGCCACACGCTAGCGGCGCACGTCAGGGTCCGGCCTGCACGTCCTCGGTACGGACGTCTCATCAGAACAGGGTCTCGCTCCCGGCGTCCGCGACCAAGGACGCCGCACCGGCACCGTCGGCCCGCACCCCGCTGAACGCGCCACGTGGGTAGTCGCCCTCCACGTGCTGATCGCCCTCGTGGGCTCCGGCGACCCGGGGGCGATGCATGGCTGCACCCCCTAGCCCGCGCTCGGCGATCAGCGGCCGCACCCGCTCCCAGAGCCAGTCGCGGTAGCCCTTGTGCGCGTAGGCGCCGCGCGCGTAGACCCGCCCGTAGCCCTCCACCAGGTGCGGGTGGTCCCGTTCGAGCCAGCCCAGGTACCACTCGCGAGCCCCCGGGCGCAGGTGCAGGGGCAGCACGGTAACGCCGGTGGCTCCGGCGTCGACCAGGTTGTCGAGCAGCCGTTCGAGGTGGGCGAGCGAGTCGGTGAGCCACGGCAGGACCGGCGCGACCATGACCCCGCACGGCAGGCCTGCGGCCCGGATCGCGCGGATCAGGTCGAGACGGGCGCGCGGCGACGGCGTACCGGGCTCGACGGCCTGCTGCAGCTCGTTGCCCGCTGGTGAGTCGGCGAACGCGAGCGACACCCCGAGACCGACGTCGACCTTCTCGGCGGCCTGCGTCAGCAGCGGCAGGTCGCGCCGCAGGAGCGTGCCCTTGGTGAGGATCGAGAACGGCGTGCCCGAGTCCGCGAGCGCCGAGATGATGCCGGGCATGAGCTGGTAGCGGCCCTCGGCCCGTTGGTACGGGTCGGTGTTGGTGCCGAGCGCGACGGCCTCGTGGGTCCAGGAGGGTTTGGCGAGCTCGGCGCGCAGCACCTGGTCGGCATTGACCTTGACGACTACCTGGGAGTCAAAGTCATGCCCGGCGTCCAGGTCGAGATATTCGTGGGTATTTCGGGCGAAACAGTAATAGCAGGCATGCGAGCAGCCACGGTAGGGGTTGACCGTCCACCTGAACGGCATCTGCGATACCGCCGGCACCTTCGACAGCGCGCTCTTGGCCAGCACCTCGTGGAAGGTCACGCCCGCGAACTCGGGCGACCGGACCGTGCGCAGCAGACCGGATGTGCGCAACCCGGGCAGCTCGAGCCCAGGAAGCGCACCGTCGTCGTGATTGATTGCCTGACCGTGCCATCGCATACCTGATTCGAACACTCGTTCGAACAGGCGTCAAGTTGGTGATCCCGCGGCGTCGGACGCCGGGCGCTCAGGGCACCGGCACCACCTGCGGCCAGCGGTCCTCGTCGGACGGCTCCCACGTCGCCGCGTCAGCATCCACCTGCTCGCCGGAACGGATGTCCTTGACCTGGTCGGCGCCCACCACGCCGTCCTCCCCCGCGGTGCCCGGGAACCATACGAAGGGGATGCCGCGCCGGTCGGCGTACTTGATCTGCTTGCCGAACTTGGCAGCGCTCGGCGCCACCTCGACCGGGATGTCGCGGGCCCGCAGAGCAGTGGCCACGGCGTCGGACACCGCGCGCTCCTCCTCGGACGACACGGCGACGAGCACCGCTGACGGCACCGAACGCGTCGCCCGCACCAGCTCGGCGGACAGCAGACGCGACACCAGGCGCGAGACACCGATCGACAGCCCGACGCCCGGGTACGTGTTCCTGCCGTCCGAGGCGAGCGTGTCGTAGCGGCCGCCCGAGCAGACCGAACCGAGCTGCTCGTGCCCGACCAGCACCGTCTCGTAGACGGAGCCCGTGTAGTAGTCGAGCCCGCGCGCGATCTTGAGGTCCGCCACGACCACGCCCGGAGCACGCTCCGAGGCAGCCGCGATCAGCGCCTCCAGCTCGCCGAGGCCGGTCTCCAGCAGCTCCGTCACCGCACCGTGCGACTCGGCGAGGGCACGGACCTCCGCGATCACCCCGACGTCCGACCCGGAGATGGACGCGAGTGCCAGGCAGGCCTTGGCCTGGTCCTCGGTGGCCCCGCACTCGGCGACGAGCAGACCGGAGACCTTCTCGGGCCCGATCTTGTCGAGCTTGTCGATCTGGCGCAGCACGCCCTCGACGTCGTCCAGGCCGATGCCACGGTAGAAGCCCTCGGCGACCCTGCGGTTGTTCACCAGGATGCGGACCGGCGGCAGGCCGATCCCGGCCAGCGAGCCGAGGGCCTCGGCGATGACGAGCGGCACCTCGACCTCGAAGTGGTACGGGAGCTCGCCAGCGCCCACGACGTCGATGTCGGCCTGGATGAACTCGCGGAAGCGGCCGTCCTGGGGGCGCTCGCCGCGCCAGACCTTCTGGATCTGGTACCGGCGGAGGGGGAACGCGAGCTTGCCCGCGTTCTCGAGCACGTAGCGCGCGAACGGCACGGTCAGGTCGAAGTGCAGGCCGAGCTGCTTGTCAGGAATCTGGCTGTTCTCCTCCTGGAGCCGCGAGAGCAGGTAGACCTCCTTGGAGGTCTCGCCCTTCCGGAGCAGCTGGTCCAGCGGCTCAACGGCCCGCGTCTCGATCCCGGCGAACCCGTGCAGCTCGAAGGTGTGTCGCAGCGTGTCGAGGACATGCTGCTCGACGATGCGACCGTCAGGGAGCCATTCGGGGAAACCGGAGAGAGGAGTGGGCTTTGCCATGCCACAGATCTTCCCACGAGCGCGGACCGCGCGGCCCGGCTTTTCCACAGCCAGCACCTGCCGGCCGATCTACACCCTCATGTGCGGTCCGCGGCGAGGAACGGGTTGGTCACCAGCTCGTGCGCCACGGTGGTCACCGGTCCGTGTCCCGGCACGACGGCGAGCACCGGGTCCAGGACGCGCACGACGGAGCGCAGCGTCTCGGACATCACCTGGTCCGAGCCGCCGTGCAGGTCGGTGCGGCCGACGGAGCCCGCGAACAGGACGTCGCCGGTGAGCACCACCGTGTCGTCGGGGCGGTACAGGGTGGAGCCCTCCGTGTGGCCGGGCGCGTGCAGGGCATGCAGCGTGACCTGCCCGAAGGTGAGCACGGCCGACCCGCCTGGGGTGGCGAACGGTTCGACGACGGCGGGCGCACGGTAGTCGTCGCGGTGCAGGCCGAGCGCGGCCTCCAGCGCGGGGCTGAGGGTACCGAACGGGTCGGCGAGGCGGTAGGCGTCGGCCTCGTGCAGGCGCATCGGGATCTCGTACCGCGCGCACAGCTCTCCGGCGTCCCACGTGTGGTCGGCGTGGCCGTGCGTGGCCAGGACGGCACGCGGCGTAAGGCCTTCGTCGTCGACGAGCCGCCCGACGGCGTCGGCCACTCCGGCGCCCGCGTCGACCACCACGCAGTCGGTGCCGGAGGACACCACGCAGCAGTTGGTCCCGAACACTGGTGCGACCACGACTCGGAGCTCCACGGCGCCAACGTTAACGGCAGATGTTCTCGCTGGCAGACCGCATCTTCACCCGTCGGCGAAACCGCTCGAACAGTATGACTTGGCATCCGATGCCTACACTGTCCCCGCACGGGGTGATTCGCCCCGGATCCGGCAGTGAATCGGTCCAGCGCGGCCAAGCCCCCGGGTCAAGGCGAGCACGAGAGAGCACGGAGAAGGGGAACGCGGTGGCGTCCAGCAATCAGCGGCAGCGCGCACAGCAGGCCAGGCAGGCAGAGAAGCAGGCACAGCGGCTGGCGGCCAAGCGCGCCCGCAAGCAGCGCCTCTGGGGCCTGATCGCGCTGTTCACGGTACTCGCACTCGTCGGCGCCTTCGTGATCGCAGCCCTGGTCGACAACAACGGCACCGCGTCCGACGACGCCACCGGAGCCTGCCCAGCAGGTGTCGAGGAGGCGCGGGACGACTACGAGCTCGCCGATCCGTCGGTCGCCGAGGACCGCACCTGGACCGTCACGCTGCAGGCCTGCTCCGGGGACACCGAGGCCGACATCGTCCTGGAGCTCGACGGCAAGAGCGCCCCGCAGGCCGTCGCCAGCTTCGTCACGCTCGCCCAGGGCGGTTACTTCGACAACACCGGCTGCCACCGCCTCGTCACGCAGGGCATCTTCGTGCTCCAGTGCGGCGACCCGACGTTCACCGGCTCCGGCAGCCCGGGCTACTCGTTCGGCCCCGTCGAGAACGCCCCGCAGAACGACGTCTACCCCGCCGGCACGGTCGCGATGGCGCGCCGCGGCGGAGACGCTGAGTCCATGGGCTCCCAGTTCTTCCTCGTCTACGAGGAATCGACCATCCCCTCCGACGCCGCCGGCGGGTACACGGTCTTCGGCACGATCACATCCGGCCTGGACTTCGTCCAGGCAGTCGCTGACGCGGGAGCGGCGGGCGGTGCATCTGACGGTGCGCCCGTCACCCCGGTCACCATCGAAGGAGTTGAGACCCAGTGAGCGAACCCACTTCTCGCTCGTCCGAGCCCGTCCAGCAGGACGCGCCCGCCGAGCCAGTGGCCGAGACTCCGACCGCAGCCGAATCTTCCGCCGAGGCGGTGAGCGAGGTGACCGAGGCCGCTGAGGCAGCCGAGGTGACCGAGGCTGAGGTGACCGAGGCAGCCGAGGTGGAGGCGCCGGAGGAGACCGTCGGGGCGGCTACCGCGGCCCCCGCACAGGAGCAGGTCGTCGCGGAGGCGCCCGCACAGGTGGCTCCGACGGAGGAAGCTCCCGAGACTCCCGCACAGGAAGCTCCCGCGGAGGAAGCTCCCGAGACTCCCGCACAGGAAGCTCCCGCGGAGGAAACTCCCGAGACTCCCGCACAGGAAGCTCCCGCGGAGGAAGCCGCCGTGGCCGAGGCACCTACGGAAGAGACTCCTGCGCCGGCTGGCGAGGACGTGACTCCCGCCGAGGAGGCGCCCGCCCCGGCGTCTGCTCCCGACCCCCAGCCCGCGACCCCGAAGCCGTCGGCGATCCCGTCGCCGGCCGCGCTCGCGAGGCCGCGTCCGCCCAAGCCCGGCGCGCCTTCGGCTCCCGCGGCGCAGGCAGCTCCCTCCGCGCAGACCCCCGTGGCGCCGGTAGCCGCCGACGCCGCCGCGCACGCCGAGGCGGAGAAGTTCGGCCGTGTGGACGACGATGGCAACGTCTACGTCCGCGAGTCCGCGGGCGAACGCATCGTCGGCCAGTTCCCTGGTGTCGGCACCGAGGAGGCGCTGGCGCTGTACGTGCGCCGGTACCTCGACCTGGCCGCGAAGGTCGGCCTGTTCGAGGCCCGCCTGGAGAGCGCCGACCTGTCGGTGCGCGAGATCGACCAGACGCTCCAGAAGCTCCGCGAGGAGACGACCGAGCCGGCCGCCGTCGGCGACCTGGACGCACTGCGGGGCAGGGTCGAGGCGCTGCGCGGCCGGGCCACGGAGCGCCGGGCCGCGCTCGAGGAGGCGCGCTCCGCCGCGAAGGCAGAGGCCGTCGCCGCCCGGACCTCGATCGTGGAGGCCGCCGAGAAGCTCGCGGCGACCGACCCGAGCAAGATGCAGTGGCGCCCAGCGGGCGAGGAGCTCCGCACCCTGCTGGACCGCTGGAAGGACGCGCAGCGCTCCGGTCCGCGCATCGACCGCCCCACGGAGGAGTCGCTCTGGAAGCGGTTCAGCCACGCCCGCACCGCGTTCGACCGCGAGCGCCGGCACTTCTTCGCCGATCTGGAGCAGCGCAACAGCGCCGCCAAGATCGAGAAGGAGAAGCTGGTCTCCGAGGCGGAGTCGCTGTCGACCAGCACCGACTGGGGTTACACGGCCGGTGCGTACCGCGACCTCATGACGCGATGGAAGGAGGCTGGCCGTGCCTCCCGCAAGGACGACGACGCCCTGTGGGCCCGGTTCCGGGCTGCTCAGGACCGGTTCTTCCAGGCGCGGGACGCCGAGAACGCGGTCATCGACGCGGAGTACGGCGAGAACCTGAAGGTCAAGGAGGAGCTGCTCGCCGAGGCCGAGGCGCTGGTGCCGGTCAAGGACCTGAACAAGGCCAAGGCGGCGCTGCGTGGCCTCCAGGAGCGCTGGGAAGAGGCCGGCAAGGTCCCGCGTGGCGACATCCAGCGTGTCGAGGGTCGGCTGCGGGCGGTCGAGACCGCCGTCCGCGACGCCGACCAGGCGCAGTGGAAGCGCAGCAACCCGGAGACGCGTGCGCGCGCCGAGGGTGCCGCGGCGCAGCTCGAGTCGGCGATCGCGGGTCTTGAGGCGGAGCTCGCGGCTGCCCAGGCCAAGGGCGACAAGCGCAAGGTGTCCGAGCTGGAGGCGGCGGTCGCGGCCCGTCGCTCGTGGCTCGAACAGGTGGTCAAGGCCGCGGAGGACTCCCGAGGCTGACGCCTCCCGAGTTGTCCACAGCGGGCCCGGTCGCACTGCGCGACCGGGCCCGCTGCGCATAGGTTCTGCGCATGCCGTCCCCGCGCACCTCCCTCGCCGCGCTCCTGGACCCCCACGAGGCGCCCGCACCCCTCGTGGTGACACCCGCGCACGTCGGTGGCCCGGTGGCCTGGTCCGACCTGCGTCGTTCCGGTGCCCTGGTCGTGCTGCACGACGGCGCGGCGGTGGCCGCCGGCTCCGTCGTCAGGTCCCGGCACCGCGCGCTGGCGCTCGCGGGCGAGGTACCCGCCCGGTGCGTCCTGGCCGCCTCGACGGCCGCATGGGTGCACACAGGGCTGTACGACGGCGTCGTTGCCCCCGCCTGGCCGACCGGTGCGCCGGTCGAGCTCGCCTACTCCCCCGACACGCACTATCCGGCGCCCCGCCCCGGGCGGGTCACTCGGCGGGCACCGGGGCTCACGCGGGACACGGTCCGGCTCGCGGGAGTGGCGGTCACCGGGATGGCCCGCACCGCCGTCGACGTCGCGTGCACGGCGCCGCTGGACGTGGCGGTGCCCGTGCTCGTCACCCTGGCGGAGCGTGGCGTGGACCTGCGGCAGGCGGCTCGCCGGCTCGACCGGCGGGCCCGCGTGATCGGCCGTCCCGCGGCGCGCCGGGCGCTTTCAGCAGCGCTGGAGCAGCTGGCGGGCTAGGTTCGGTCCATGGCCGGATCCAAGACACCCCCGGTGGAGCTCGACGTCGCGGGCCGCACGGTGCGCGTCACGAGCCCTGACCGCGTCGTCTTCCCCCGTGGAATCACCAAGCTCCAGGTCGTCGAGTACTTCGTCGCCGTGTCGGACGGCATCACCGGCGCCCTCCTGCACCGCCCCACGACACTGGAGCGCTGGCCCAAGGGCTGGCACGAGGGCGCGCACCTCGCGACGCGCACGCCGAAGCCGGACGACCCGAAGGGCGACGGTTTCTACCAGAAGCGCCTTCCGAAGGGCGCACCGGACTACGTCGAGACGACGACCATCGCGTTCCCGTCGGGCCGGACGGCGGACGAGGTGTGCCCCACCGAGCCGGCGGTGGTGGCCTGGGCCGCCAACATGGGCACGCTCACGTTCCACCCGTGGCCGGTGCGGCGCGACGACGTCGAGGCGGTCGACCAGCTCCGTATCGACCTGGACCCGCAGCCGGGCACCAGCTTCTCCGATGCGGCCGCGGTGGCTCCGCACCTGCGGGAGCTGCTGGGCGAGCTGAACCTGACGGGGTATCCCAAGACGTCCGGCGGGCGAGGACTGCACGTGTTCGTGCCGGTGGAGCCGCGGTGGACGTTCACGCAAGCGCGGCGGGCCACCATCGCCATCGGGCGGGAGCTGGAGCGCCGGCTGCCCGGCCAGGTCACTACCCGGTGGTGGAAGGAGGAGCGGGGCGAGGCCATCTTCGTGGACTACAACCAGATGGCTCGCGACCGCACCATCGCCTCGGCGTACTCGATCCGCGCCAACGGGAACGCCACGGTCTCCATGCCGCTGGACTGGGACGAGGTCGCCGAGGTGCATCCGGACGACTTCGACGTCCTGAGCGCGCCGGCCCGGTTCGCCGAGCGCGGCGACCTGTTCGCCGCGCTGCGTGCCGACAGGGACCCGGGTCTGGACTGCTCCTTGGACGCCGCTCTCGAGCTCGCGGTCCGCGACGAGGCCGACGGGCTCGAGGACCTGCCCTACCCGCCGGAGTACCCGAAGATGCCGGGCGAGCCCAAGCGTGTGCAGCCCAGCCGCGACAAGGACCGGGACCGGGAGAGCTGAGCGGCACGCCATGCTCCACTGGCCATGCCATCCTCCGCGGAACCGACTGCCGTTGCGCGGAAGATGGCATGGCACGCAGACAATCGCGTGGCGGCCAGCCGACCAGGCCAGGTCAGGCCAGGCCAGGCCAGGTCAGTGGGTGCGCAGGGCCTCGATCAGGTCGTCCTTGCGCATCGTGGACCGGCCCTCGATGCCGATCTCGGCCGCGCGCTTGCGCAGGTCGTCGACCGTCCAGTCGTCGTAGTCGCCCGACTTCCCGCCCTTGCGACCGACGCTCTCGCGGGACGAGTTCGCCGCCGCGTTCGCGATGCGCGCCGACTTCCCCTTGGAGTTGCCTTCGTCGCGCAGCTCTTCGTACAGCTCCTTGTCCTTGACGCTCGGTCCTGGGTCACGCTTCGGCATGGCTGCTCCTTCCGCTCGGGCTGACCGTTCACCTCCACGATGGCCCAGCCCGCAGCGGCTCGCACACTCGTGCACCGATGAGTTCTGCCCCACCGCGCCGTCGGACCAGGCATGGGAACCCTGAGCTACTTCGCGAACATGTCCGCCGACGGGTACACCGTCGACACCGAGGGGAAGTTCGACTGGACCGACCCCACCGACGAGGTGCTCGCGTTCATCAACGAGATCGAGGCGGACGTCGCCGTCTACGTCCACGGGCGGCGCATGTACGAGACGATGGTCTACTGGGAGACCTACGAACCCGGCCCCGACCCGGAACCGCACACGTCGCGGTACGCGGAGATCTGGCAGGGGGTTGAGAAGGTCGTCGCGTCGTCGTCCCTGCCCGAGGAGGCCATCACGTCGGCGCGGACCCGGCTCGTGCGTGACCTGCAGCTCGGCGAGCTGCGGCGGATCGCGGACTGCGCGCCCGGCGTCGTCTCCGTGGGTGGGCCCACAGTGGCCGCCGAACCTATCCGGGCCGGGCTCGTCGACGAGTTCCGCTTCTTCGTCTACCCCGAGGTGCTGGGCGGTGGCCTGTCGGCGCTACCTCCCGATGCGCGGCTCAGCCTGCGCCTCGTCGACACCCGGACGTTCGCGAGCGGGTGCGTCTACCTGCGCTACGTGCCGCGCTGAGGCAGGCTCGTACCGTGACCACACTCAACCTGCCCGTGCAGCCACCGGTCCGGCCGATGCTCGCCAAGAGTGTCGCGTCGATCCCGGCCCAGGCGGAGACCGACGTCGGTCCCGCCTACGTCTACGAGCCGAAGTGGGACGGCTTCCGCGCCATCGTGTACCGCGACGGCTCCGATGTCCGGATCGACTCCCGGAACACCAAGCCCATGGACCGCTACTTCCCGGACGTCGTCGCTGCCGTCCGGGAGGCGCTCCCGGACCGGTGCGTGGTCGACGGCGAGATCGTCATCGCCCAGACGCCGGGCGGGGGCGCGGCACACCTCGACTTCGAGCTGCTCTCCCAGCGTATCCACCCGGCTGCGTCGCGCGTGAGCATGCTCGCCGAGACCACGCCGGCGGCCCTCGTCGTGTTCGATGTCCTCGCGCTCGGCGACGAGTCGCTCATGGACCGGCCGCTCACCGAACGGCTGGCGGCCCTGGACGGGCTGGGCCTGACGGGCCCGCTCGTGTTCGCCACGCCGCGCACCCTGGACGCCGCGGTGGCCCAGGAGTGGTTCGGCTCGTTCGAGGGCGCCGGGCTGGACGGCGTCGTCGCCAAGCCGGCGGACGGCACCTATGCGCCCAACAAGCGCGCGATGCTCAAGATCAAGCACACCCGCACGGCCGACGTCGTGCTGGCGGGCTACCGGCTGCACAAGACCTCGACCCCGGAGCAGCCCGTGCTGGGCTCGCTGCTGCTGGGCCTGTGGGACGAGTCCGACGACGAGCCGCGCCTGCAGTTCGTCGGCGTCGCGGCGTCGTTCTCGGCGACCCGGCGCGCCGAGCTGATCACCGAGCTGGCACCGCTGCTCGTAGAGCCAGGGACACCCGCGGCGGACGAGCACCCCTGGCACGGCTGGACCGACCCGACGAAGGCAGAGGCCGGGGACCGGCTGCCCGGAGCGCAGTCGCGCTGGAGCTCCGGCAAGGACCTGTCGTTCACGCCCCTGCGGCCGGAGCGCGTGCTCGAGGTGGGCTACGACCACATGGAGGGCAGCCGGTTCCGGCACACGTCCCAGTTCAAGCGCTGGCGCCCGGACCGTGAGCCGGCGTCCTGCACCTACGAGCAGCTCGACGAGCCGGTCCTCTTCGACCTGGGCGAGCTGCTCCCGGGTGCACCCGGGACGACCTAGGCCGTCGAGCCGTGCCCCGTCAGACCGGCAGGTGGGTCCGCTCCACCGGCTTGGTGCCGGTGATGCGGTGCACGTCGAACACGCCCTCGACCTTTCGGACGGCCGTGAGCACCGTCGCGAGGTGCGCGGGCTCGGCCATCTCGAAGATGAACCGGGAGACCGCCAGCCGGTCGTCCGACGTCGAGACGAAGGCCGACAGGATGTTCACGTGATTCTCGGACAGCACCCGCGTCACGTCCGACAGGAGCCGTGACCGGTCGAGCGCCTCGACCTGGATCTGCACCAGGAACATCGTGTTGGCGCCCTGGGTCCACTCGACCTCGACCAGCCGCTCCGGCTGCTTGCGCAGCCCGTCCAGGTTCACGCAGTCCGTGCGGTGCACGCTGACGCCCTGGCCACGGGTGACGAAGCCGACGATGTCGTCGCCCGGCACCGGGGTGCAGCACTTGGCGAGCTTGACCCACACGTCGGCGGAGTCGGCCCCCTTGAGCATGACGCCAGGGTCGCCCGACCGCACGCGCCGGGCGGTGAGGCCGCCGGGCCGGGTCGCCTCGGCGACGTCCTCCTCCGCACCGCCCGCACCGCCGAGCGCCTTGACGAGCTTGTCCACCACGTGGGCGGACGAGACCTGCCCCTCGCCGACGGCCGCGTACAACGCGGAGACATCCTGGTAGTTCATCTCGTCCGCGACACCGACCAGGGTCTCGTGCGACATGAGGCGCTGGATCGGCAGACCCTGCTTACGCATGGACTTGGCGATCGAGTCCTTACCGGTCTCGACCGCCTCCTCGCGGCGCTCCTTGGTGAACCACTGGCGAATCTTGTTCCGCGCCCGCGGCGACTTCACGAACCCGAGCCAGTCCCGGCTCGGCCCCGCCGTCTCCGACTTCGAGGTGAGGATGTCGATGACGTCGCCGTTCTCCAGCGGCGAGTCGAGCGGCACCAGGCGGCCGTTCACGCGGGCGCCCATGGTGCGGTGGCCGACCTCCGTGTGCACGGCGTACGCGAAGTCGACCGGTGTCGCACCACCCGGCAGCGCCATCGCCATGCCCTTCGGCGTGAAGACGTAGACCTCGTCGCCGCCGATCTCGAACCGCAGCGAGTCGAGGAACTCCGCCGGGTCGGCGGTCTCGCGCTGCCAGTCCACGAGCTGGCGCAGCCAGGCCATGTCCTGGTTCTTCGGGTCGTTGGCACCCGCGCCGGCGGGCGTCTTCTCCTTGTACTTCCAGTGCGCCGCGACGCCGTACTCCGCGCGCCGGTGCATGTCGTGCGTGCGGATCTGGATCTCGACCGGCTTGCCACCCGGACCGATCACCGTCGTGTGCAGCGACTGGTACATGTTGAACTTCGGCATCGCGATGTAGTCCTTGAACCGGCCAGGAACCGGGTTCCACCGCGCGTGCATGGCGCCGAGCGCCGCGTAGCAGTCGCGCACCGTGTCCACGAGGACCCGGGTGCCGACCAGGTCGTAGATCTCCGCGAAGTCATGACCGCGGACGATCATCTTCTGGTAGATCGAGTAGTAGTGCTTGGGCCTGCCGGTGACGGTCGCCTTGATCTTGGAGCTGCGCAGGTCCGACTCGATCTGGCCCTTCACCACGCCGAGGTATTCCCCACGCGCGGGAGCCCGCTCGGCCACGAGGTGCACGATCTCGTCGTACACCTTGGGGTACAGGGCCTGGAAGGACAGGTCCTCCAGCTCCCACTTGATCGTGTTCATGCCTAGCCGGTGGGCCAGCGGAGCGTAGATCTCGACGGTCTCGCGGGCTTTGCGCTCGGCCGACTTGGACGGCACGTACTTCCAGGTGCGGGCGTTGTGCAGGCGGTCGGCCAGCTTGATGACCAGCACGCGGATGTCCTTGGCCATCGCCACGACCATCTTGCGCACGGTCTCGGCCTGCGCCGCGTCGCCGTACTTCACCTTGTCGAGCTTGGTGACTCCGTCCACCAGCAGGGCGACGTCGTCGCCGAACTCGCCGCGCAGCGTGTCCAGCGCGTAGTCGGTGTCCTCCACCGTGTCGTGCAGCAGCGCGGCCGCGATCGTCGTCCCCTCGAAGCCGAGCTCCGCCAGGATCGTGGACACCGCGACGGGGTGCGTGATGTACGGGTCGCCGCTCTTGCGCATCTGCCCGCGGTGCGCCTTCTCCGCGACGACGTAGGCACGCTCGATCAGTGCGACGTCGGCCTTGGGGTGGTTGCTGCGGACGGCCTGCAGAAGCGGCTCGATCGCCGCGGGCGTACCGCCGCTCACGCTGCGCACCCCGAGGCGCACCAGCCGGTTCCGCATCCGGTTGCCACCTGGCGGCGTCGACGAGCTTTTCTCAGGCACAGGAGCGCGTGACACCGTGTTCTCAGCCATGTACGCGCCTCCTTCCCCGGGTCGAACCCGGAGTCGCCAGTCTAGCCCTGGACCTCTATGCCCCGTCCGGTCGGCTCAGTCGCCGGACGACGCGCCTACCCGCAGGAGAGTATCGACGTTGTAGCGTGCAAGCCTGTCCCGCCCGTGGAGTGTTTCCAGCTCGAGCAGGAAAGCCAGCCCGGCTACCACTCCCCCGCACTGCTCCACCAGCTGTGCGGCCGCCGCAGCCGTACCACCCGTTGCGAGGACGTCGTCGATGATCAGAACACGCGCACCGGGGGTGAGTGTTCCCGAGCGCAGCTCGATGGCCGCCGAGCCGTACTCCAGGTCGTACGACACCCTCTCCGTGGGTGGCGGGAGCTTTCCCGCCTTGCGCAGGGGCAGGAACCCCAGCCCGAGCGCGTGGGCAACGGGCGTGCCGAGCAGGAAGCCGCGTGCCTCCATGCCCGCCACTACATCAATCCCGCCCGTCCCACCTCTGCCGTCGGCCAGGGCAAGGCGCGTGAACGCCTCGATCACGTCGGCCAGCCCCTGGGCATCAGCAAGGAGCGGGGTGATGTCCTTGAACAGGATGCCTGGGGACGGAAAGTCAGGGACGTCCACGATCAGGTTGCGAACGCGCGTCGCCCTCTCCGGCAGCAGGCCGGAGAGGGCGACGTCGGTCATGTCGTCTGCCACGAAGCGGAGCCTACCGGCGACGCTTGGGCTGAGCTTCATGTCCCTGGTGATGTCCCGGGACGAGCTGCGCGGAACCGGACGCCGCGGCGGCCAGCATGCTCTCGTCGGCGCCCTCCGCCACGAGGCCCGCACGCAGGTCCATGACCTTCTTGGTGTGCGCGGCGATCTTTGGCTCGCTCTCCCGCAGCGCCACGTCCAGCGGCGTGGCCAGGAAGATGGACGACGTCGCGCCCACCGCGATGCCCACGAACAGCGACAGCGAGATGTCCTTCAGCGTGCCGGCGCCCAGGAGGAAGCCACCCACGAAGAGGATGCCCGCGACCGGCAGCAGCGCCACCACGGAGGTGTTGATGGACCGGACCAGCGTCTGGTTCACCGCGAGGTTCGCCCGCTCGGCGTACGTGCTGCGCGTCTGCTCGGTCAGTGCGACCGAGTTCTCGCGGACCTTGTCGAAGACGACCATCTTGTCGTAGAGCGAGAAGCCAAGGATGGTCAGGAAGCCGATGATCGTCGACGGTGTGACCTCCCAGCCGATCAGCGCGTACACGCCGGCCGAGACCAGGACGTCCAGGAGCATCGCCACGATGGCGGCCACCGACATGCGCCACGCCCGGAAGTAGACGGCCATGAAGACCGCCGCGGCGAGGACGAACACGACGGTGCCCCAGAGGGCCCGCATGCTCACCGACTGACCCCAGGTGGGGCCGATGAAGTTCGAGGTGACCTCGGTCGTCTCCACACCGTAGGCTTGCGCCAGGGCGTCCTGGAGCTGGTCCGTGCCCTCCGAGTCGAGCTGCGAGACCTGGACGCGGACGGCGTCCGGACCCACCTGGCTGATGTGCGGCTCCTCGCCAGGGGCGACCTCCCCGACCGCGTCGAGGGCGATGTCCTCGTCCGTGCTGGACACGCCGGAGACGGTGAACTCGGAGCCACCGCGGAAGTCGATACCGAGGTTGAGCCCCTGGACCAGGATCACGAGGATCGACGCGGCCGAGAAGAGGCCGACGATCGAGAACCAGATGCCCCGCTTCTGGATGATCGGGTAGGACCGACGCCCCGTGTAGAGGTCGTTGCCCCACTGGGCGAAGCCGCCGCGAGCCATCAGTGCTTCTCCTCGTTCTGAGCCGCTTCGGCGGCAGCCTTGCGTTCGGCGGCACGCCGCTCCGCGATAGTCATCCTGCGGCCGTCCTCGGCAGCACGCGGCGCCGGGGCGACGGACTGCGCCGAGACCAGCTCGCGCTCCCGGTCCGGAGTGTCGGCGCCGGGGGCATCCGAGGCTACGGGCTTGGAGCCGGCGAACTTCCCTGCGCCCCGGTACCGTGGCTCGACATCGAGGCGGTCGGGCGAGAGGCCCGACGCCTTGTGCCCGTCACGGAAGAACGGGACCTTGGCCAGGAGCTCCATGACCGGGTGCGTGAACCAGATGACCACCATGACGTCGATGATCGTGGTCAGACCCAGCGTGAACGCGAAGCCGCGCACCCCACCGACCGTCATGAAGTACAGGATCACCGCCGACAGCAGGTTCACGGCCTTGGCCGCATAGATGGTGCGGCGGGCACGTTGCCAGCCACGCTGGACGGCGAGCCGGAGCGACCTTCCGTCACGTAGCTCGTCGCGGACGCGTTCGAAGTACACGATGAACGAGTCGGCGGTGAAGCCGATGGCCACGATCAGGCCCGCGATACCTGGCAGGGAGAGGCGGTAGCCCATGCCCCAGCTCAGGAGTGCGATCACGACGTAGGTCATGGCACCGGCGACGACGAGCGACATCACCGTCAGCAGGCCGAGCGAGCGGTACTGGAACAGCGAGTAGACGACGACCAGGGCCAGGCCGATGAGGCCGGCGAACAGACCGCGCTGCAGCTGCTCCGAGCCCAGGGTGGCCGAGATCTGGTTCTGGCCGTTCACGTCGAACGTCAGCGGCAGCGAACCGAAGCTCAGCTGGTTGGCCAGCGTTGCCGCCGAGTCGCGGGTGAAGGAGCCGGAGATCACCGCCTGGCCGTTCGTGATCGCCGCGTTGCTGCTCGGCGCGGAGACGATCAGGCCGTCCAGCACGATGGCGAACTGGTTGCGCGGAGGCTCCAGCGGGGTCAGGCGCTCCGTGGTCTCGCGGAACTTCGTGGCGCCCTCGGAGTCGAAGTCGAGGGTGACTCCCCACTCGTTCGAGACCGTGCCGTTCGCGCCCGGCACCAGGCCAGAAGTGGCGGTGGTCAGGTCGGTGCCGTCCACCTCGACGGGGCCGAGGATGTACTTGGCCACACCGGTCTGGTCGCACGTGACGAGCACGCGGTCCGGGTGGTCGCCGCCACCGCCCTGCAGGTTCTTCGGGTCGGTGCAGTCGAGCTGGTCGAAGAGCTGCTGGACCGCCGGGGTGATCTGGGCGAGGTCGCTCGGGTCCGTCGGGTCGACGTCCTTGGCTTCCTCGGCAGCCTTCTTCTCGAGCTCTGCCCTGCTCTGGTCGCCCTGGGCGCTCTCATCACCCTTGCCCTCGGCGTCGTCGCCGGGAGCGCTGGGGGACGCCGACGGCTGCACCGTCGGGATCGGGTTGCCCACGGTCAGGACCGGGCGGAACTTCATCTGCGCGGCCTTGGAGATCAGCGCGATGGTCTCGTCATCGACCACGCCCGGGATCTCGACCACGATCTGGTTGCTGCCCTGGCTCGCGATCTCGGCTTCGGTGACGCCGTTGGCGTCCACCCGCTGCCGGATGACACCGATGGCCTCCTGCATCGCCTCCGGGGTCACCTCGGACCCGTCGGACGTGACGGCCTGGAGGATGATCTGGGTGCCACCCTGCAGGTCGAGTGCGAGGCCAGGGGCCAGGCTCGCGCCGTCCGGATTATCGCTCGACTTTCCGTCGAGCTGCCAACCAGCCAAGAGGGCGCCGAAGGGCAGCAGGATCGTCAAGATCGTCAGGAGCACGATCGTGCGAACCGGCCGCGAGCGCCGGGTGTCAGTCGCCAACGTCTGTCTCTTCTCGTGTGCGCGCCGGGGTACGTCCGACGCGGGTTCGGCGCCGTCCGGGTTCACCGGACGGCGCGGCCGTCACTTGCCGTCCGCGTCAGCGTCCCGTCGCTGCTGCTCCTGGTACTCGCGCTTGGCGGTGTCCAGGTCTGACAGGTCGTCGGGAACGTCGGTCGCGTCGGGCCTGATCGTACTTGCCGTTTCGCTCTCCTCTGTGACGTCGGACTCATCGGCCTCGTCGTCGGTGTCCACGTCGTCGGCGACGGGCTCCTCGACCTTCTTGGAGATGGCGGCACGGAGCCACGTCGTGGGGCTGCCCGGGAAGGACTCGATGGTCACCTGATCGGTCGACTCGTCGACGTCGATCACGGTGCCGATCATGCCGGACGCGGTCATGACCTTGGTCCCGGCCGTGATGTTGTTGCGGAACTCCGCTGCCTCACGCTGCTGCTTGCGGGTGCGGGAGGACATGAAGAACATCACCGCGAGCAGGATCGCGATGAGGATGAGCATTGTGGGGTCCACGGTGGATGGTCCTGTTCGATTGCTGGGTCGGATGTGCACTCACGTGCGTCGCGCAAGTACGACGAGGATCCAACCCAGTGTAGTGCTCGGGGTCGAATCCTCGGATACCCCTGCGACGGGCACCACAGGAACAACGTCAGGGGTCGAGCAAAGTTCCCGCGGCGGGGGTCTCGGGGCCGCGCCCGGACGGCTGGGCGGGCGGCGTGAGCCCCAGGTGTTCCCAGGCCGCGGCGGTCGCCACGCGGCCACGGGGAGTGCGGCCGACCAGGCCCTCGCGGACGAGGTAGGGCTCTGCGACCGTCTCGACGGTCTCTGCCTCCTCGCCCACGGTCATGGCCAGCGTGCTGAGCCCCACGGGACCGCCGCCGAACCTCGTGCACAGCGCGGTGAGCACCGCGCGGTCGAGGCGGTCGAGGCCGATGGGATCGACCTCGTAGACCTCGAGGGCCGACTTCGCGGCGTGGAGGTCGAGCCGGCCGTCGCCGCGCACCTGCGCCCAGTCGCGCACGCGGCGCAGCAACCGGTTGGCGATGCGGGGGGTACCGCGCGAGCGGCCGGCGATCTCGTGCGCCGCGGTGTGCTCGAGGTGCACGCCGAGCAGCCCGGAGGAGCGCAGGATCACGCGCTCCAGCTCCTCGGGCGAGTAGTAGTCCATATGGCCCGTGAACCCGAAGCGGTCCCGCAGCGGGGCGGGCAGGAGACCGGAGCGGGTGGTGGCGCCGACGACGGTGAACCGCGGCAGCGCGAGGGGGATCGCTGATGCGCCGGCGCCCTTGCCGACGATGACGTCGACCCGGAAGTCCTCCATCGCGACGTACAGCAGCTCCTCGGCGGGGCGGGCCAGGCGGTGGATCTCGTCGATGAACAGCACGTCCCCCTCCTCGAGGGAGGACAGGACTGCGGCGAGGTCCCCCGCGTGCTGGATGGCGGGCCCGCTGGTGAGCCGCATGTGCGCGTCCAGCTCGCCCGAGATGATCATGGCCAGAGTGGTCTTGCCGAGCCCGGGCGGGCCGGACAGGAGCACGTGGTCCGGCGGGTTGCCGCGCGCGACCGCCGCCTGCAGCACGAGGGAGAGCTGGTCGCGCACGACCCGCTGGCCGACGAAGTCGTCGAGCCGCTTGGGGCGTAGGGCGGCCTCGGCGGCGCGCTCGATCTCGTCGGCGCTCGGTGCGACGATCCGGCCGCCGGCCGAGCCGGTTCCTGTGCTCGGCTCTGCCCCGGTGGTCGAGCCCGTCGAGACCTCAGCCACGGTGGCCTCCCAGCAGACGTAGCGCGGAGCGGAGCGTGCCGGCTACGTCGTCTGCGGCCACGGCGTCGGTCCCTGCCTCGGCCAGGACCTTCGCGACGGCGTCGTCGGCCTGCTTGGCCGGCCAGCCCAGACCGGCGAGGGCCTCGACCACGCGCTCGGAGTGGTCGGCGGCGGCGCCGAGGGCAGGGCCCGCCGAGGCTTCCGCCGTCGGCGCCCCGGACGGCAGCCCGAGCCGGTCGCCGAGCTCGAGAACGATGCGCTGGGCGCCCTTCTTGCCGATACCCGGCACGCGGGTGAGCGCGGCGAGGTCCTCGCCGGCGACGGCACGGCGCAGCGCGTCCGGCGTGTGCACGGCGAGCATCGCCAGCGCCAGGCGCGGCCCGACGCCGGACACGGTCTGCACCACCTCGAACACGTCGCGCTCGTCGGGGTCGCCGAACCCGTACAGCGTCATCGAGTCCTCTCGGACCACCATGCTGGTCGCTACCCCGGCCGTCTCACCGACGCGCAGCCCGGCCAGCGTGGTGGGCGTGGCGTGCACCAGGTAGCCGACGCCGCCGACGTCGACCACCGCTCGGTCGAGGCCCACGTGGGCGACGGTTCCCGTCAGCGAGGCGATCACGGGCTCCCCCTTCTGTACGTCCCGGGCACGGTCGATGCCCTCTGGCGGCTGAACCTGCCGAGACCTGATCGAACGTTCGTGCGAGGAGCCTAACAAGGCCGGCCATGCCAGGAAGCGGGCCACGCCGCAGACCGCCGACCGGCCGGTCACCGGTGGGTCATCGCCAGCAGATCAGCGCCTCGGGCGTTGCTTGGCGGCCTGTTCCGCCGCGGCCCAGGCCCGCTGGGCGGGGGTGAGCTCGTGCCGGTCCCCGCCCTGCAGGGCGCCGGCGGGCCGCCACAGGTGGCAGATCGCGAGCGCCAGCGCGTCGGCGGCATCGGCGGGCCTCGGCGCCTCGGCCAGGTCGAGGATGCGCGTGACCATGGTGGTCACCTGCGCCTTGTCGGCGCGGCCCGAACCGGTCACCGCTGCCTTCACCTCTGACGGCGTGTGCAGCGCGACGGGCATGCCCCGGCGGGCCGCTGCCACCATGGCCAGGCCCGCAGCCTGGGCGGTCCCCATCACCGTGCCCACGTTGTGCTGCGCGAAGACGCGTTCGACCGCCACGACGTCGGGCACGTGCTCGTCGAGCCACCCGTCCAGTCCCTCGGCGATCTTCAGGAGCCGCAGGTCGGTGGACTGGTCGGGGTCGGAGCGGATCACCCCGACCGCGACCATCCGTGCCTTGCGGCCGGGCAGGGAGTCGACCACGCCGACGCCGCACCGAGTCAGGCCGGGGTCGACTCCTAGAACGCGCATGGCGTCAGATTCTCACGACGCCGGGCACGGTCTCGACAGGCTCGACCAGCGGGGGGGCGGTCCCGACCAGCGGGTACGTCACTCCTCTTCGTCGAGCGCCGCCATGACCTCGTCGCTCGCGTCGAAGTTGGCGTAGACGTTCTGCACGTCGTCGCTGTCCTCGAGCGAGTCGATCAGGCGCATGACCTTGCGGGCGCCCTCGACGTCCACCTCGACCTGCATGGAGGGGTGGAAGATCACGTCGGCGGAGTCGTACTCGATGCCGGCCTCCTGGATGGCCGTACGCACCGACACCAGGTCGGTGGCCTCGGTCAGGACCTCGATGACCTCGCCCTGGTCCGTCACGTCCTCGGCGCCGGCGTCGAGCGCGGCGAGCATGACCTCGTCCTCGCCGACGCCGTCGGCCTTCGGCACCACGATGAGGCCCTTGCGGGAGAACAGGTACGACACGGAGCCCGGGTCGGCGAGGTTGCCGCCGTTGCGGCTGAACGCGAGGCGCACCTCGGAGGCCGCGCGGTTCTTGTTGTCGGTGAGGCACTCGACCAGCACGGCGATGCCGTTGGTGCCGTAGCCCTCGTACATGATCGTCTGGTAGTCGACGGCGTCGGCGCCCTCGCCGGAACCGCGCTTCAGTGCACGCTCGATGTTGTCGTTCGGCACAGACGACTTCTTCGCCTTCTGCACCGCGTCGAACAGCGTCGGGTTACCGGCCATGTCGCCGCCGCCCGTGCGCGCCGCGACCTCGATGTTCTTGATCAGCTTCGCGAAGAGCTTGCCGCGCTTGGCGTCGATCGCGGCCTTCTTGTGCTTGGTCGTGGCCCACTTGGAGTGACCTGACATACCTCTACCTGACTCCTTGCGTTTCCGATGGCACTTTCAATGGCGTCGTACGGTAGCGAGGAATCCGCTCAGCCGCCCGCAACGATGCTGACGAACAGCCCGTGCACACGCGTGTCCCCCGTGATCTCGGGGTGGAATGCGGTGGCGAGCAGCGGACCCTGCCGTGCTGCGACGATCCTACCGGCGGCCGCCACAGGACGGCCCTGCGTATCCACAGCAGGGATGCGCGCGAGCACCTCGACGTCGCGCCCGGCCTCCTCGATCCAGGGGGCGCGGATGAACGCGGTGCGTACCGGACCGCCGTCGGAGATGCCGACGAGGTCGAGGTCGGTCTCGAACGAGTCGACCTGCCGCCCGAACGCGTTGCGCCGCACGACGACGTCCATGCCGCCGACGGTCTGCTGGTCGGCGGTGCCGTCCAGGATCCGGTCGGCGAGCAGGATCATCCCGGCGCACGAGCCGTACACCGGCAGGCCCTCCTTGATCCGGGCCTGCAGCAGGTCGCGCAGCTCGAAGATGCGCAGCAGCTTGTCGATGGTCGTGGACTCCCCGCCGGGGATCACGAGCCCGTCGACGGCGGCCAGCTCGGCAGGACGCCGGACGGACACGGCGTGCGCGCCAACGGACTCCAGGGCGGTCAAGTGCTCACGGACGTCGCCCTGCAGGGCGAGGACTCCAACGGTCGGGGTTGCCACAACCATCCATCTTACGACGCTTCGCCAGCCATCCGCGGACCGGCCCGTGCCTGCCAGATGTCGAGCGGTGAACCGGCTTCAAGGTTTCCGGCGAGCTGGGGGGATGACTTCGACGAGGTGATCAAAGGGCTTGAATTCGTCGATGTTGGCCGTCATCACCGCAGCGCCGTGCCTGTGCGCCTGAGCCGCGATGAGGGCGTCCTTGCTGCGCACCTTCGCGCCGGTCGCTCTCGCGCCCGCTGCGACGACGCCGTACGAGCGGGTCGACTCGATGTCGAGCTCGACCCAGGCGAATCGCTGGTCGAGATCGTTGATCCGGCGGGTCCGCTCGGCTAGGTCGTACGGGTTCCTGGCGGCATGAATGCCGAACTCGAGCTCAGCCCGGGACAAGATGCTGGCGCCGTACGCCTCATCTGGATCGAACTCGTACAGATCGAGATCACCGTGTGCGGATTCTGCTTCAGCTCGCGGGCTCCGACTGTCTTCATGACAGCATCCTAAAAACACGGTGTAGACGCGCGTCTACACCGTGCGTTCCGTTCAGTCGTCGAACTGCTCGCCCAGGTGCCGGACCTGCCCGTCCCACCCGGCCACGAGATGGTCGACGACGTCCGGCAGCTCGGGCGGGAACACCTCCAGCGGCTGCGCGCGCAGCTCCGCCGCCGTCAGCCAGGCCATCTCGTCGAGCAGCTCGCGCTCGGCGTCGGTCCAGCCGTCAGCGTTGACCTCGAGCGCGTCCTGGACCCGCACGAGGTAGAAGACCTCGTACTGGCGGCACGTCTCCGCGAAGAAGTCGAAGATGCCGGTCCGCGTGAGCACCGGCCCCACCAGGTCCTCAGGCGCGAGCGTGATGCCGGCCTCCTCGCGGGTCTCGCGGAGCGCGGCCTGCTCCGGGGTCTCCCCCGGGTCGATGCCACCGCCCACCGTGAACCACCAGGAGCGTTCGGGCTGGTTCACGTCGTGCCCACGCATCACGAGCGCACGCCCGGCGTCGTTCACCAGGATGACGCGGGCCGCCGAACGCTCGCGGATGCCGTCCGGTCCCGGCACCCAGTCGTCCCCGAGGGACGTGGTGCCAGGACCGTCCGCCGAGGATGTCGACGTCGTCGACGGCAGGTGCTGGTCAGCCGCGTCCGGTAGGTACCCGGTCATGCGATGTCCTCTCGGGAGCGTGGTCAGTGCAGCGCCGTGACGACGTTGCGGCGCAGGAGGTCGAGACGGATCTCCCTGGCCCTGGTCATATGGGCGGACGCGAGCGAGCGAGCGGTGCCCGCATCGCGGCGGCGGACGGCGTCGATGAGTGCGGCGTGCTCGTCCAGCGCCTCCTCCCAGCGTCCCGTCACCGACAGCGTGGAGTGCGGTGTGCGGACGAGGTGCACGGTGAGCCGCCGGAGGATGTCCTGGAGCACGGGATTGTGCGTAGCCGTCCAGATCGCCTCGTGGAACTCGATGTTGGTGAGCGCGCGTGCGCCGTCGTCCGGGTCCTCGAGCGAACGGTCGCGGTCAAGCAGGGACTCGAGGCGCAGCAGGTCGGCCTCGGTGCGGCTCTCCGCGGCTTCGGCCGCCGTCTCCCCCTCCAGCAGGATCCTGACGTTGTAGATCTGGATCACCTCGTCCGGATCGACCTCGCGCACCACCAGCCCTCGCGACGACGATGCCAGCATCCGGTCGTGCTCAAGCCGGCGCAACGCTTCTCGTACCGGTGTCCGCGAGACACCGAAGCGCTCCGCGATCGCCATCTCGCGCATCGGTTCGCCGGGCCGCAGCGACCCGTCCTGGATGTCGGCACGAAGACCGTCGTAGATCGCCGCGGCGCCCACCTTGCCGCGCTGTTCCTCGGCCACCGCCACCCTCCCTCTCCACCTGCTCTACCCGAACGACGGACGCGAACGATCACCACTCAGGCGAGGCTGCCCGCCCGCCGCCCGAACACGGCGCCCGACACCAGGCCGGTGCCGCCAGGATAGTTTCCGCTGAACAGACCGCCGAGCATCTCTCCGCACACGAACAGCCCGTCGATCGGCGCGCCTGATTCTCTCAGGACGCGGCCGTTGGTGTCGGCACGGAGGCCGCCGAAGGTGAACGTGATGCCGCAGGTCACGGGGAACGCATAATACGGCGCCGTCTCCACGGGGAGCGACCAGTTGCTCTTCGGCGGCTCGACGTCCGCGCGCCGCCCGTCCTTGACCGCGGCGTCGAAGGGCACCGACCGGTCGATGGCGGCGTTGAACTCACGCACGGTGGTGGCCAGCGACGCCTCGTCGAGGCCGAGAGCGGCGGCCAGCTTCTCGACGCTGTCAGCGCTCACCACGGAGGTACCTGCCGCGTCGTACTCCTCGGAACGGAGCATCGGCCGCGTGGTCGCGTCGAAGATCTGGTAGGCGACGCCGCCGGGCTGGGCGAGGATCTGCGCGCCGTACTTCGCATAGGTGTAGTTCCGGAAGTCCGCGCCCTCGTCGAGGAACCGCTTGCCGTCCCTGTTGACCACGATGCCCAGGGGATATCCACCACGGGTGAGCTGGTTGGTCACCTCCCGGTCGCCCACGTCGTCGGCGCCCGCGTCCCACGCCACGGAGTGGCAGGTCGACCAGTCGCCGTACGCCTCGGCGCCGATCGCGAGCGCGGCCCGCAGCATGTCACCGGTGTTGAGCGGGGTGCCCCGCACCTTGGCGCGCTGCCAGCCCTCGCCGAGGTGCCCGCGCCGCATCGCGGCGTCGGCCTCGAAGCCGCCCGCCGCCAGGATCACGGACTCGGCGCGCAACTCGCCCGCCACGCCCGCGGCGTCCGTGTAGCGCAAGCCGGTGACGCGCACGTCCTCTGCGACTAGCTCGGTGGCCGCGCAGCCGTACCGCACCTCGACCCCGGCGCGGGCGGCCGCCGCCTCGTGCTGCTCCACGAGACCCTTGCCGCCACCGGTGCTGCCGAGGGCGAGCCCGCCCCAGAACACGAACCTTCCCTCGTCGTCCCCTCGCTCGCTCAGGTAGGCCTGGCGCTCGTACATCAGGCGGAAGCGCAGGCCGTGCCCCTTGAGCCAGCGCATCGTCGGCTCGCTGTCCTCGACGAGCCGGGCGGTGAGCTCTGCGTCGTTGGCACCGCCGGTCACCCGCTCCATGTCGGCGAGGTAGTCCTCGCGCGTGTAGGCGGGCAGCACCGTCGTGTCGAGCCGGTCGTCGTCGTCCACGAGGTCCCGTACGGAGCCGACGTCGCCGTGCGTCACCCGCATGGCACCGGCCGTGTAGAAGGAGTTGCCCCCGTGCTCCCCGCGAACGCCCTTCTCGAGGAGCAGCACCCGCCGTCCCCGTTCGGCAGCCGAGAGCGCGGCGCTGTGCCCCGCGTTGCCCCCGCCGACCACGACGACGTCGTACGAATCCATCTGCTCCGGCATGCGCGCTCCTCGCATATTGGGGCGGTCACGATGCCCGCCCAAGGTTGTGCTCGGCAGAATACGTCTGTATACAAAGGCATGCAAGGTTGTGATCAACGTCGTTCCGACCATGAGAGGCCCCGATGCCCCCACCAGCCACACAGGACGAAGGGCGTACCGCGCCGTCCGAAAAACGTGGCCGCCGCCTGGCCGGCCCCCTCCCCTACGTCGTCGCCGCTGTCCTCGCGGTGGTGCTCGTCGTCGTGACCGTCGTACGCGGCGGCGCGGCGGACGTCACCAACGAGGCGCTGGGCGACCAGCAGCTCAAGATCATGGCGCCCGCCGACCCCGGTGGCGGCTGGGACCAGACGTCGCGGGCGATGCAGGCGTCGCTCAAGGAGCTGGCCGGCCGCACCGAGGTCTACAACGTCGGCGGCGCGGGCGGAACGATCGGACTCAGCCAGTTCGCCCAGCTCGACGGGCAGAGCCACCAGCTGATGACGACCGGGCTGATCATGGTCGGCGCGATCGCGGCCAACGGCTCGGCCAACACCCTTGACGAGGTCACTCCCCTGGCCCGGCTGACAACGGACAGCCAGGTCATCGTCGTCCCGGCCGAGTCGGACATCATGACGATGGAGGACCTGGCCGACCGCATGCGCGACCAGCTCTCGTCCGTCTCCTTCGCCGGCGGCTCCGCGGGCGGCGCCGAGCAGATCCTCGCGGGGCTGGTCGCGAAGGACCTCGAGCTGAACCCGGGTGACGTCAACTACATCGCGCACTCGGGCGGTGGTGAGGCCGTCGCGACGCTGCTGTCGGGCAGCGCAGTCGCGGGCATCTCCGGGATCTCCGAGATCAAGGCACAGATCGACGCCGGTCAGATGCGGGCACTGGCGGTCTCGAGCGCCGAACGCGTCGGCGTGCTGCCCGACGTACCCACGCTGCGCGAGTCCGACATCGACGTCGAGCTCACCAACTGGCGCGGCGTCGTCGCGCCGGCCGGCATCACCACCGAGCAGGAGCAAGCATTGGAGAGCCTCGTGATGGCCATGACCGAGACCGACGAGTGGCAGGAGACCCTCGCGCGCGAAGGCTGGGGCGACGTCGCCCTCGCAGGACCGCAGTTCGAGACGTTCCTGGACGACGAGATCGTGCGCACCACTCAGATCGTCGACGAGCTCGGCCTGAGCGAGGAGCAGCGATGAGCGACGGGACCGATCAGCGGCGCACGGCGCTGGCGACCATGATCCTCGGCGCGCTCGTGGTCGTCCTCGGTGTCGTCGTCCTCGTACAGGCGCTCCAGCTCGACAACGGCGGCCTCGGGATCGGTCCGGCGACCGTCCCGTGGGTGGTCAGCGCGCTCCTGCTCGTCGTCGGCACGGTCCTGGCACTCCGGGCGAGACGGGACCTGGGCGCCTGGCGCAAGGACCCGCAGACCTCGGCCAAGGACTGGAAGCGCGCAGCGGTGCTCCTCGCGGTGCTGATCGCCTTCGCGCTCGTCGTCCCCTACCTCGGCTATGTCGTGTCCACGACCCTGCTCTTCGGCACCGTCGCCATCGTCCTCGGCGCCCCGTCACGCGTGCGCTCGTACGTCGTCGGCTGGTGCGTCGCCGTGGTGGTCTTCCTCGGCTTCGACGTGGTCATCGGCATCTCCCTGCCCGCAGGCCCGTGGGGCTTCTAGGAAAGGCCTGACATGGAATCCTTCAATCTCCTCCTGGACGGCTTCGCCGACGCGGCGACGCCGATCAACCTCCTGTGGGCCCTCCTCGGCGTCACCATCGGCACAGCGGTCGGCGTGCTCCCGGGCATCGGCCCTGCCCTCACGGTGGCGCTCCTGCTGCCGCTGACCTTCCGGCTCGAACCGACCGGCGCGCTCATCCTGTTCGCCGGCGTCTACTACGGCGGGATGTACGGCGGCTCGACGTCTGCCATCCTGCTGAACACTCCCGGCGAGTCCGCCTCCATGGTCGCGGCCATGGAGGGCAACAAGATGGCCCGGTCCGGACGCGCCGCGTCGGCACTGGCGACCGCGGCCATCGGATCCTTCGTGGCCGGCACGATGGCCACGATCCTGCTGACCTTCGTCGCGCAGCCCTTCGCAGAGATCGCCGTCGGATTCACGCCTGCGGACTACGTGGCCATGATGGCCATCGCGTTCGTCACGGTCGCGAGCCTGCTCGGAGCCTCGCCGCTCAAGGGCTTCGCCTCGCTCGTCATCGGTCTCACCATCGGCCTGGTCGGTATCGAGTCGCAGAGCGGCCAGGCCCGCCTGACCTTCGGGCTGCCGAGCCTGCTCGACGGGATCGACGTCGTCGTGGTCGTCATCGCGCTCTTCGCCATCGGCGAGGTCTTCGCCCACGCGCTGCGCGGCGGGGGCGGCGGCACCGTGACCCCGCTCAAGGGTCGTGCCGTGCTGACCCGCGAGGACTGGCGACGTTCCTGGCCCGCCTGGCTGCGCGGCACGGCCTTCGGGTTCCCGATCGGCGCCCTCCCTGCCGGCGGCGCGGAGATCCCCACGTTCCTCTCCTACGCCACCGAGAAGAACCTCTCAAAGCACAAGGACGAGTTCGGGCACGGGGCCATCGAAGGCGTAGCCGGTCCCGAGGCGGCCAACAACGCCGCAGCGGCCGGCGTGCTGGTGCCGCTGCTGACCATCGGGCTGCCCACCTCCGCGACGGCGGCGGTGATCCTGACGGCCTTCCAGTCCTACGGGCTGCAGCCAGGCCCACAGCTCTTCAGCGAGTCCGGTCCGCTCGTCTACGCCCTGCTGGCATCGCTCTTCATCGGCAACCTGATGCTCCTGGTGCTCAATCTGCCGCTCGCCCGTGTCTGGGCACGGCTGCTGCAGATCCCTGCCTACGCCATCTACGCGGCCATCCTGGTGTTCGCCACCCTCGGTGCACTCGCATCAGGCGGTGGGTTCGCGGACCTGCTGCTGCTCTATGTGATCGGCCTGCTGGGGGTGCTCATGACGATGGCGGACGTGCCGGTCGCCCCCGCGATCGTCGGGCTCATCCTCGGCCCGCTGTTCGAGACCCAGCTGCAGCGCGCGCTGCAGATCTCCGAGGGCGACCCGTCGGTGCTCTTCGACAGCATGCTGAGCATCGTGCTGTGGTCGGTGGCCGGCCTCGGCCTGGTGCTACCGCCGCTGGTCAGCAGGCTGAAGAAGCGGACCGCCGGTGTGTGACGACCACGGGGTGGTCACCGGAGCGGTTTCGGAGGGCAACCGCCGGGCGGGCCACCTCGATGCGACCACATGGCTCCGACGGCTGAGTCTTGCCGAACCCGTCAGATGACAACGAAGCTCGCGGCGGCAGGCCGCACCTGTTCACAGAACGTGGGGGTCTCAGCGGGCCTCGAGGACGAAGAAGAGGAAGGACACGAAGCCGGTCCGCTCTCCGCTCGCGATGCGTGGCGGGAGAAGTTCGGACGGCGTGTCCGGGGAGGGTGCAGGTTCGGCCACGGACGCGATGTGGAACCCCGCAGCGGTGAAGGCGTCGGTCATCGCGTGCAGGGGGCGGTGCCAGAACGTCAGCGTCCCTGGCTGGCCCGCGAACTCGTAGTCCTCCGAGTACTGCCGAGAAGCGAAGAGAAGCGAAATAGTCTTCGTCCGGGAAGAGGAAGGGGCGCACGAGCGGGTGGTTGACAGAGAGGATGAGGCGGCCGCCGGGCTTGAGGACCCGGTGCAGCTCGGTCAGCGGCGGCTGCCAGTCCTCGAGGTAGTGCAGAACGAGGGAGGCGACGACGTCGTCGAAGGTGTCGTCCGCGTAGGGCAGCGGCCGCGCGAGGTCTACGAGGGTCAGCGGGACGTCGTCGCCGAGCCTGCGGCGGGCGAGCTCGATCCTCGCGAGGCTGCCGTCGAACCCGGTCATCTCGGCGCCGCGGTCGCGCAGCTCGGCGGACAGCGGTCCGGAGCCGCAGCCCGCGTCCAGGATCTTGCGACCGCGCACGTCGCCCGCGAGTCGGAGCATGGCCGGTCGTTCGTACCAGGCGTTGAGCAGGCTCCCGGCGTTCTCGGCGTCGTAGCTGGCTGCGAACTCGTCGTAGTGGTCGGCCTTCATCGGATCCCCTTCGACGGACGGTCCATGTCCCGCCTGACGCTATCGGGAGGATCGCGTTGGCGGCTCAGACGGTGCATACGTACTGATCAGGGCAGCCCGGTTCACTGGCGAGGCTTAACCCGTCTGGTCGGGACGGCGCTCAGCGGATCTTCCGGCCACGGATGCCGGGGGTAGCGGGCTCGTAGGTCGGCTCGGACCTGGGGATAGGCCTGTCTCCAGAACGAGGCGAGATCGCTCGTGATCGCGACCGGTCGCTGTGCGGGCGACAACAGGTGCAGGACGACCGGGACACGACCGTCCGCGACGGCCGGCGTGGCGGTCCAGCCGAACACCTCCTGCAGCTTCACCGCGAGGACCGGCGGCTCGACGCCGTCGTACGCGAGCCGGACCTCAGAGCCCGAGGGGACTCGGAGCCGTTCCGGTGCAAGCTCGCCGAACCGGGCCGCCGCGGGCCACGGCAGCAGTCGCCTCAGGGCCGAGGCCACGTCGATGCGGGCAAGATCGCGCGCGGCCCGCACCGAGGCGAGCTCGGTACCCAGCCAGCCGTCGAGATCGGCCAGCAGCGCTTCGTCGTCGACGGCGGGCCACGGGGCGCCGAGGTGGGCGTGGCAGAACGCGAGCCGCTCCCGCAGGGCGAGGGCGGCCTCGGACCAGCGCAGCACGGACAGGCCGTTGCGCCGGAGGCCGTCGCGGACGGCCGCCTGGACGAGCAAGGGGTCGGGCTTCGCCAGCGGGACGTCGCCCAGCACGATCGCGCCGAGGGCCTCGACGCGCCGCGTCACGATCCGGCCGTCGTCCCAGCGGATCTGGTCCGTGGTGGAGAGAAGGTCGCCTGCGATGTCTCGGGCGGTCTGCTCGTCGATCGGCGCCGCGGAACGGATCCTGGCGTCGGCGCGACCGGGTGCCCGGTCGGCGACCGCGATCGCCAGCCAGGTCGTGGTCCGCAGCGGCGACTGCGGATCCAGCGCGGCACCCGTGCCGCCGGACATCTGGTAGGTCGCCGAGTCGGTCCCCCGGGCCCGCGCGATCCGGTCCGGATACGCCAGCCCCACGACGATCCCCACCGCGAGATCATCAGGTACTCCGCGCGTCCCCCGGCCGGCCTGCCCACCCGACGGGTCGCCGGTACTCGCACCTCGGCCGAGACGCTTCGCCTCTTCTCGCCAACGGGCCGTTGCTCCGCGGTCCTCGCCACGGCGCAGGGCCCGCCAGCGGGCCGGTAGATCGTCGCCGAAGCTACGGCCGGAGTCGTCCGAGAGCATCGCGACGATCTCGCGAGCCCGGTCGGCGCCGACCCGCGGCGTGCCGTCCAGCAGCGCACGAGCAAGGCGAGGATGCGCCCCGATCGCCGTCATCCGCCGGCCCCGCTCGGTGATCCGGCCGTCGTCGTCGGTGGCATCGATGCGGCGCAGCAGCTCGGTGGCCGCGGTCATCGCCGGCGTCGGCGGCGCGTCGAGCAAGGTCAGACCGGCACCAGCGGGCGCACCCCACGCCGCGAGGTCGAGGGCGAAGGCCGCCAGGTCGGCGATCGCGATCTCCGGCGCCGCATGATCGTCGAGACGCGCGTGGTCGGTCGCGGACCAGCACCGATAGACCCGGCCGGGCGCCTCCCGCCCGGCGCGGCCCGCTCGCTGGTCGGCCGACGACTTCGAGACCCGGCAGGTGACCAGCGCACCGAGGCCGCGGGACTGATCGGTCCGCGGCTCCCGGGCAAGACCAGCGTCGACCACGACCCTGACCCCTGGCACGGTCAGCGAGCTCTCCGCGACCGACGTCGTCACCACTATCCGACGGGTGGCGGACGGCGCCAGGGCGCGGTCCTGCTCAGCGCGTGACTGGCGGCCGAACAACGGCAGGACGTTCTGCCCGGCCAACCGGCGGGTCACCCCGTTGATCTCCCCCTCCCCCGGGACGAACACGAGGATGTCGCCCTCGTTCTCGGTCAGTGCACGCCGGACGACGGCGGCGACGTGGTCCAGCAGGCGCGGGTCTACCCGCCCACCGGGCAGCAACGGCACGGGGACCGGGGGCGGCGCCCACTCGACCGCGACGTCGAACAGTGCGGCGGACGCGGTGACCACGGGCGCCGGGACGTCGGTGCCCAGCGCGCGGCTCAGCCGGACCGTGTCCGCCGTTGCCGACGTCGCGACGATCGCCAGGTCGTCCCGAAGGTTCGCCCGGATGTCGACGCAGAGCGCGAGCAGCAGATCGGCGTCGAGGTGCCGCTCGTGGCACTCGTCGATCACGATCGCGGCGACCCCTGGCAGCTCCGGGTCCCGCTGCAGACGCCGGACGAGGAGCCCTGTCGTCACCACCTCGACACGGAGTCCCTTGCCGCCGCTGCGTTCACCGCGCATCGCATAGCCGATCCGCTGCCCGAGCGGTTCGCCGACGAGCATCGCCAGCCGGGCCGCCGCCGCGCGGGTCGCCATCCTGCGCGGCTCGGCGACGAGGATCGTGCCCTCGAGCGCGTCGGCCAGCGCGAGCGGCAGCAGCGAGGTCTTCCCCGACCCGGGCGGCGCGACCAGCACAGCGGTGCCGCGGGACCGCACCGCGTCGACCGTCGCAGGCAGGACGGCCCGGACGGGCAGGTCCGCCCCGGGCACCGACGATTCAGGCAGCAGCACGACCCGACCGTAGCCGACCGCCGCCGCTGAGCTCCTCACCCGCCCGCGAGCGGATTCACCCACGCCACCGAACATCGTCCTGAAGTCGGCGTACCGGGCTCGTCTCACCCGAGGCCTACAGCCTTCGGGACCAGTCCCGGAGGCACTGCCCTACCGTCACGTGGATGAGGCTCATCCTGCCCGCGACGACGTACGCAGTACTTCTTGCTGCCATCTTGACGGCCTGCTCCCCCGGCTCTGGATCGCCCAGCCAGGAGCCTTCGGAGGCATCGCCGACCCCCAGCGCGACGGTCCAGCGTCCCATCGGACCGCCACCCGAGGAGCTACCGGACACGCTCGACCTCGCCGCCCTCAAGGCTGAGCCGTGCCTGGCCCTCAGCGACGCGGACCTGGACCAGCTCGACGCCGGCCTCGCGGTACCCATGGATGACGTCGAGCGCCCGGCATGCATGTGGATGGGGCCACAACGGACGGTGAGCTTCGTGCCGCACACAGCTGTCGACCAGACCGCCGATCGGGAAGCTCGCGAGGTGATGAGCGAGAGCACGATCGACGGGCACCGCGCACTCGTCGGCATCTACATCAAGGACCGCGGCTGTGTCGTGCACGTCAGTCACGAGAAGGGCACCTCGCTGGAGTTCGCCGAGCACTGGGACGGGACCAGGCCGTCAGGACGAACCTGCGCCCGAGCCGCAGACTTCGCGAGCGCGGTGCTCAGCAATCTCGGCTAGCGACGGCTGGCCGCAGCACGCGGGAGAAAAGACGTTCGCGTCCGACAGGACACCCCGCGGCCACAGCGGACCGCCCGGGTCGCGACCTTCCGGGCCAGGTCACAGGATGATGCCCCTCAGTTCGGCCGTCTTCGCGTTCTTGATCCGGGCTGACCCGTCCACTCGTCCTTCAGATGCGTCGAGAGCCACCGCGTAATCCTTGGCCGATCAGCCGATCGTCTGGGCACACTGTCAGGCATGCGCCTCGACCTGACAGAGCCCTTCGCGGGGGTCCGCGCGGGATCGGACCTGCTGGAGCAGCGAACTGCCGGACGACCATGCACGAAAGGCCGGCTGCGGATGAGCCGGGATGGAGGAGGCGCTCGATGAGTGAAGCGTTCTACTCGCACGCGAGGCTGTACGACCTGATGTTCCCGGGCGGTGGGCCCGCGGTCGACTTCTACCGGGCCGACGCCAACCGGCAGGGCGGGCGGGTGCTGGAGCTCGGGTGCGGCACCGGGAACAAGCTGATCCCTGTCGCGTCCGACGGGCAGCCGTGCGTCGGCCTGGACTTCTCGGCAGACATGCTGACTGAGGCGCAGCGTAAAGCGCATGAGCGCGGTGTCGCGGTGGAGTGGATCCAGGGCGACATGCGCGACTTCGATCTGGGCCGCACCTTCGACTACGTGTTCATCGCTGCCAACTCGCTGCTGCATCTGCATGAAGCCGAGGATCTGGTCAGCTGCTTCCGGTCGGTTCGACGACACCTGGCACCTGGCGCACGGTTCGTCTTCAATGTCTTCAACCCGAGCGTGCGGCTGCTTGCCGACGCCGATGGGGTGCGCCGCACCCGGAAGTCGTTGTCGTTCGTGGACCCTGACCGTGGCGACGTCAGCGTGGACGTCGCTGAGACCTACGATGCGGCCACGCAGGTCACGCGCGGGACGTGGTACCTCTCGACCGGCTCCGAGCCCGACTTCGTCGTCGCACCGCTCGAGATCAGGAGCATCTTCCCGCAGGAGCTGCCGCTGCTCCTCTCGCTCGGCGGCCTTGAGCTCGTCGAGCGCCTCGGCGACTGGTCGGGTCTCCCGTTCGCCGGTGATGCGCCGCTCCAGCTCTGCATCTGCGAGTAGTCGAGCTCAGAGCAGGCCGGCGTCGCGTATCCGCAGTGCGATGGTCACGCGGTTGTCGGTCTCGAGCTTGAGGAAGATGCGGGTCACCGTCGCCTTGACGGTGGGGACGCTGATGAACAGCCGCGTGGCGATCTCTGCGTTGCTCGCCCCGCGGGAGATCTCCATGGCGACGTCGAGCTCGCGCGCTGTCAGGACGTCGAGCCGGGCCCGGGCGCTCTCCCGCTTCACGCCGTCGGCCGTGCCGGCGGTCGCCGCCGTGATCACCTGACGGGCAACGGTCGGCGACATGACGGGCTCGCCGTCGGACACGGACCGGATGGCCGCGATCACCTTGTCGGGTGCGGCGTCCTTCAGGATGTAACCCGACACACCGGCGGCGAGGGCACGCAGCACCAGGTCGTCCACGTGGAACGTGGTCAGCATGATGATCGCGGGCGGGTCGGGCCGCCGGAGCAGGCCTTCGGCCGTCGTGACGCCGTCCTGGACGGGCATACGGACGTCCATGAGCACCACGTCGGGCGCGAGATCGCGGGTCGCGATCTCGGCCTCGATCCCGTCAGCGGCTTCGCCGACGATCTCGATATCGTTCTCACCGCCGAGAATCAGGCTGAGGCCGCGGCGTACGAGTGGATCGTCGTCGACGAGCAGGAGGCGGATCACGCGGTCACGCTCCATGGCAGAGATGCCTCCACGACGAATCGGTCGCCGTCGTTGTGATGGGTCAGGGTGCCGCCGAGGAGTGCCGCTCGCTCACCGAGCCCGATGAGTCCTAGCCCGTCGGAGGATACGGGCAGCTCACCCGGGGAGCCCGCCACGTTCGTCACGCGGACCTCGACGGAGGTCCCGCACGCACCGCTCAGCTCGACGGTCACGGGCGCGCCCGGTGCGTGCTTGCGTGCGTTGGTCAGGGCCTCCTGCACGATGCGGTAGACGTGCCTGCCCACCTGCGGGGGCAGCTGCTCGACCTGCTCGAGGGCCGCGCGGTACTCGACGCGCTGGCCCGCCTCCCGCACCTCGGAGACGAGCGCGGCCAGGTCGCCGAAGGAGGGCTGCGGGCCACCCAGCGGGTCCTCCTCGCGCAGCGAGCCGAGGGTGCCGCGCAGCTCCTCGAGCGAGGCATGGGCGTTGTCCCGGATGATCGCCGCCGCCTGGCGGACCTCGTCGGCGGTCAGGTCGGTACGGTGCGCGAGCGCGCCGGCGTGCAGCGACAGGATCGACAGCCGGTGGGCGAGCACGTCGTGCATCTCGCGCGCGATCCTCGCCCGTTCTCCCGCCCGCGCACGCTCCAGCCCGTCGCGGCGCTCCCCTTCCCGCCGTCGTTCCTCCGACAGCGCAAGGTCCCGCGTGCTCCGCAGATACAGGCCGAAGCCGACCAGGCACGCGATCGTCACGGCGCCGCCGATCCCGGCCACCAGGGTGGCGTCCCCCCATTCCCATCCGTCGTCGACGAACGAGGTGCCGATGAACGCGAACCACTGCACCACGCAGGCCACGGCGACACGCCGGACGTCGCGGTGGGTGGCGAGCGAAACGAGGGCGACGGACGCGGCACCCGTGGCCGAGCCTGACCAGGTAGTGAGCACGGCGGTCACGACTGCGATGGTGAACGGCAGCCGCCGGCGCCAGCGCAGCAGGATCAGGCCGACCACTCCGAGGGCGACGTCGAGCGCGCCCATCGGCCACTCGGCGAAGCCCTGCGCGACGAGGAACACCCAGCCGAACCCGATGAGCGCCAGGGGGACCGACGCGATGGCGTAGCGCAGAAGCTCTTGCCGGCCAGTGAGGGGTCTCATCGCGACCGATCGTAGGCAGCCGGTGGGGCCGGTGCCCAGCGACCTGGGGCTACGGTCCGATAGACCGACGTCGACGATCCGGCCGGCTCAAAGGAGACCTGCACCATCCGGTATGGCCAAGGGTCCGTAGCACCCGCGACCCGCGGCGGGTGGACTGGACTCATGATCACATTCGACCACGTCACCAAGCGCTACGGCGCCACACTCGCACTCGACGACGTCTCGTTCGAGGTGCCGGCGAGCTCCATCACGGGCTTCCTCGGGCCCAACGGAGCGGGCAAGACCACCGCGATGCGGATCCTCCTCGGCCACACCCGGTCCTCGGGCAGAGCGACGATCGACGGGCAGCAGTACGCGGGGATCAGCAACCCCGCGGGAACGGTGGGCGCCCTCCTCGACGCGCAGGCGGTCCACCCCGGCCGCACCGGCGCCGAGACGCTGGCCATCGCCGCGGCGATGATCGGTGTCCACCGGCGACGCATCGGGGAGGTGCTCGATCTCGCCGGCCTCTCCGTCGCCGAGAGCCGGCGCACGGTCAAGGGCTACTCGCTCGGTATGCGCCAGCGCCTCGGGATAGCCCAGGCCCTCCTGGGCGCACCGAGAGCGCTCGTGCTCGACGAACCGGCGAACGGCCTCGACCCGCAGGGCATCCGGGCCATCCGCGACCTGCTGCGTGCCGTCGCCGACGACGGGTGCGCCGTGCTGCTGAGCTCCCATCTGCTGCACGAGGTGGCGCAGCTTGCCGACCGCGTCGTCATCATCGGCCGCGGCCGCATCCTTGACGACACCCCGGTCGACCACAGCACGACGCAGGACCTGGAGAGCCGCTACTTCGCTCTCACCTCGACAGATGATCGGAGCGCAGCATGAGCAGCACGACCGTTACCCCCGCCGGCGAGGTACGCGCGGAGAGTGGCCCCTCACGCACCGTCCCGTTCACCCGTGTGGCCGCCGTAGAGATGCGCAAGCTCGCCGACACCCGGACAGCGCTCGTGCTCCTGACGCTGCTCGTGCTCAGCGCCGTCGGCGCGATGATCATCAACGCCGCCTACTTCACGCAGGACGTCCAGGACGTCGCCAGCAGCGCGGCGCTCACCCTGGGCCTGTTCCTCCCGGTGCTCGGGATCGTCTCGGTGACGAGCGAGTGGAGCAAGCGCACAGCGCTCACGACCTTCGCCCTCGAACCACGCCGCTGGCGCGTGCTCGTCGCCAAGGCCGTCGCCGGGACCGTGGTGGCGGTCGCCACCAGCGCCCTGATGATCGTGCTCGCCTACCCGACGACCGCCGTCGCCGCCGCAGTGCGCGGCGTGGAGGCGGACTTCACGCTCGACCCGGTGGCCCTCGCCGCCTGGACCGCCGTCAGCGTCCTGTTCACCCTCTGCGGTATCGCACTGGGCTCCATGCTGCTCAACGCTGGGGCATCGATCGTCGTCTACTTCGTGGCCTCGATCGCCTGGGGCTTCATCGGACTGACCGGAGATCTCGGCAGCACGCTCGCGGGCTGGCTCGACCTGAACGTCACGACCGTCCCGCTGGCCGGCGGCGAGATGAGCACCGACGCGGTCGGCCCGCTCCTCGCCTCGACCGGCCTGTGGGTCGCGGGGCCCTTCCTCCTCGGCCTCCTTCGCGTGCACCGGATGGAGCTTCGATGAGCGACCCCGACGAGGTGACCATGACCAGCTCCGCCGTCCAGCACCTGCCGCGCTTCTTCGTCAAGCAGCACTTCACCGTGCTGGTCAACCGCTACACGATCGTCGAGGCGCTCGACGACGGGTCGGAGGGTCGGATGCTCGCGTTCGCCCAGCAGAAGCGGCTCGCGGTGCGCGAGAAGGTGACCTTCTACGAGGACGAGGCGAGGACCCGGCCGCTGTTCGGCTTCCGCGCACGGCAGCTGATCGACGTCGCGGCGGCCTACGACGTCACCACCGCCGACGGGTCCGCGATCGGATCCTTCGAGAAGGACTTCGCCGCGAGCCTGATCCGCTCCAGCTTTCACCTCCGGGCCCCTGCACTGGAGGCCTACGGCCAGGAGCGCAGCACGCTCGTCGCAATCCTGCGCCGCGTGGCCGAGCTCCCGCTGCCCGTCCACTTCACGTTCCGCGACACGGGGACGGGTGCGCCCGTCCTGACCAGCGAGCGGCAGCTCAGCCTGCGCGACCGGTACACCGTCGAGGTGCCCGACGCCCGGGTGGACTTCCGGCTCGCCGCCTCGGTCGCCGTCGGCGTCGACGCGCTGCTGGGGCGGTGACGGCCGCTGTCCCCCGTGAGAGTACAGAGAAGTGTCCACATCAAGGGGATTTGTGGCGCAGCCATCTTCCATAGGTTCATCGGTAGCGGCGTCAGCACGTCGTGACACATCAAGAGCTGGAGGGCACGACGTTGAAGACGATCCAACGGTCAGCGAGAACCGGTATCCCCCGGAGACTCACCACGACGGTGATCGCGGCGGCGCTCACCGTCGCGACGATGGCGGCCTGTGCCACCACCTCGGACACGGGCGCGGCGGGTGGGGCCGCACGACCGGTCGCAGAGGCGGCCGCCACGTCGCGCATCACCTGGGGCGAGTGCCCCGAGCTGGCCGAGGGCGCCGGTCGCGACCCCCGGCTCACCTGTGGAACGGTGAAGGTTCCGCTCGACTACCAGAATCCCAATGGCGAGCAGATCGAGGTAGCCGTCTCGAAGCTGCCCGCTAAGAAGTCCCGCGACCGCCGCGGTGTCCTGTTTCTGAACCCGGGCGGCCCGGCGCTGCCCGGCCTGGAGACACCGAGTGACGTGGCACAGACCCTGCCGCCGTCGGTGCTGGCGGCCTACGACCTGATCGGCTTCGACCCGCGTGGGGTCGCGCACAGCACCCCGCAGAGCTGCGGCTTCGACGACCCGTCTCTCGCCGGCCTCTTCCCGTACCCGGCCGCGGACGGGTCGATCACCGCGAACGTCGACCACGCCCGCACCGACGCCGAGCTGTGCGCAGCGAACGCCGGCGAGAAGCTCCGGTACTTCACCACCGCCAACACGGCCCGCGACCTGGACCGCATCCGCGCGGCGCTCGGTGAGAAGAAGATCTCCTACTGGGGTCAGTCCTACGGTACGTACCTCGGCGTCGTCTACGAGTCACTCTTCCCGAAGCGCGCCGACCGGGTGGTCCTCGAGGGCAACGTCGACCCCACGAAGGTCTGGGCCAACGCGAAGGACAACTGGGGCAAGGCCATGTCGGAACGCTTCCCCGACGCGGCACGAGTCGCCGCAGCACAGCACGCCACACTCGGGCTGGGCGGCACCGTCGACGAGGTGACCCAGAACTACCTCGCGCTCGCCGACCGCCTCGACCACACCCCAGCGCCCGTCCCCGGCACCGAACAGGCCCTGACGGGTTCGATGCTGCGCACCGTCACCTACAGCCTCCTGCTGCAGAACGAGAACCTCCCGATGCTCGCCCAGTTCTGGAAGGCCGCCGCCGGGCTGGCCGACGGCACGCTCACCGAGGCGGACGGCCAGGTGCTGCAGCAGGTGTTCGCCGCACCGCCGCCGACCCCTGGCGTGCCTGCCGACAACCAGGCCACCATGTTCCTGGCACTGACCTGTGGTGACGCGCAGTGGCCCGACGACGTCGACGAGTACGCCCGCCGCACAGCCGAGGACCGCGCGGCCTGGCCGCTCACCGCGGGGATGCCCGCCAACATCTGGGCGTGCGCGTTCTGGCCGGAGCCGATCGAGGAGCCCGTCCACGTGACCGACAAGGGACCGCGCAACACGCTGATCCTGCAGAACCGCAGGGACAACGCCACACCGTGGGAGGACGGCCTCGGGCTGTACGAGGTCCTCGGCAAGCGAGCGGCCTTCGTCGGCGCGGACAACGGCGGGCACTACGTCTACGGCCAGGGCTCGACGTGCGTGGACGAGGCGACGGTGACGTTCCTGACCACCGGCCGGCTGCCAGGCAAGAAGGTCTACTGCACGGACGTCGCCCCGCAGTGACGCTGGTTACTGGCGGCAAGTGTCCGTAGACGGGACTCCTGGTGACTCGGCCGCTGACCAGCCGCCGTTTCACCAGGAGTTCCGGTGCCGCGCTGTCGATCCTGAGCGCAGCTGCGCGTGGTGACCGAGCCAGGCTTCGGGCCGGGCGACGGGTACTCTTCGGCAGTGCCAACGAACGCGGGGATCGACCCGGACGAGCTTGCCACCACCCTTCGGGTGCTGGGCCGGCTCAAGGACCTCGAACCCAACCATCCCGACGTCCAGACGGTCAAGAGGGCGACCGGTTACATGTGGAAGCTGCTCAAGAAGTCCCGTAAGGCCGCGGTCCGCGAGGAGATCCAGGCGCACGACCGGAGCGTCATCGAACGGACGGCGACCGGTTCGGCAGCGCGGATCGACGACGAGACCGCCGGCATCCCGCTGGTCTCGAACGCGGCGGGGGCGTTCGCCGGGGAGCTACGCACCGCTCGCGCCTGCTACATCTGCAAGGCCGACTACACGCTGGTCGACTCGTTCTACCACGGGCTGTGCCCCGACTGTTCCGCGAAGAGCCACACGCGGCGCGACCAGCGCACGGACCTGACCGGCCGCCGCGCCCTGCTCACCGGGGGCCGCGCGAAGATCGGCATGTACATCGCGTTGCGCCTGCTGCGCGACGGCGCTCACCTCACCATCACCACCCGCTTCCCGAAGGACGCGGTGCGCCGCTTCTCCGCGATGCCCGACGCCGCCGACTGGCTGCACCGGCTCAAGATCGTCGGGATCGACCTGCGTGATCCCACCCAGGTGATCGCCCTGGCCGACGACGTCGCCGCGGCGGGCCCCCTCGACATCCTGGTCAACAACGCCTGCCAGACGGTCCGCCGCTCCCCTGGGTCCTACTCGCAGCTCGTCACGGGCGAGTCGTCGCCGGTCGCCCCGCTTCCCCACGGGCTGGAAGCACCGGAGATGGTCACGTTCGACCGCATCTCGGAGGCGCACCCTGCTGCGATCGCGGGGGCGCTGACCGCCTTGTCGGTCGCCCACCGCGAGGGACAGTCGCAGGACGACGCCGTCGCGATGCACAGCGCGGCGTCTCTGACGGCGCTGGCGCTCCGGGCGGGCTCGGCCTCCCTGGATGCCCACCTGGCCGGCACGGCCGTCGATGCCGGCGGGCTGCTTCCCGACCTGCAGACGAGCAACTCCTGGACCCAGGTCGTTGACGAGGTCGCCCCGCTGGAGCTCCTGGAGGTCCAGCTCTGCAACGCGATCGCGCCGTTCCTGCTCATCTCCCGGCTGCGGCCCGCGATGCGGGCCGCGACGTCCAAGGCGCGACGCGGGTACGTCGTCAACGTCTCGGCGATGGAGGGGCAGTTCTCCCGCCGTTACAAGTCCGCGGGACACCCGCACACCAACATGGCCAAGGCCGCCCTCAACATGCTGACCCGGACCTCCGCGGCAGAGATGTTCGAGAAGGACCGGATCCTGATGACCGCGGTCGACACCGGGTGGATCACGGACGAGCGCCCGCACCAGGAGAAGCTGCGGATCGCCGCCGAGGGCTGGCATGCGCCCCTCGACCTGGTCGACGGCGCCGCCCGCGTCTATGACCCGATCGTCCAGGGCGAGGCCGAGACCGACCTGTACGGCTGCTTCCTCAAGGACTACGAGCCGTCGCCCTGGTAGTACTGAACACCTCTTTCGCCCGGCCATCGGGCCGCTATCCTGGCGTGCACGTCCCGCTCGCGGCCGGCGCCAGGTGATGTGGGACGACGATCTCGGAGAGCGTCCATGTCGGTCCACGTCAAGCGCCATCGGAGGCCCGCTATGACTGATACACCTGACGACACCGCGCCGAGCGTCAACCTGCAGCCCGGTATCCCCGCCCCGGAGAGTGGGACATACGTGTGCGGCTACTGCGGCCCTGCCGGCCTCGCGGAACTCTTGGTTCTGCCGATGCAAGCCATGCGCGCGGGATCGCCGGGAGCAGGCAACGTGAACATCAGCGGGCCTCTGTCCGGGCGGATGTCCGTCTACACCATCGCTGCCGCTACCAGGCTACCGAAGTGCCCTACCTGCGGCCCTGCGACCGGCTGGGACCTGCTCGTCGGCGCGATCGACGAGTATCTACAGAGTCGCTCCGAGGCCCGAGCGCGCGTGTTCGAGGGTCTCGGTATCGCCGGCCGCGTAGGCCGCCCGCGGGTCTCGCTCGATGGAGTGAAGGTCATCACCGCAGAGCTTCCGCGAACACGCCGGTCGAGCTGGCTGCCCTGGCGGCGACGGTAGCCACCCGACACGTCAGACCATCAGCACCGATCCGAGGACGGCGATGTGATGTTTCGACGGAAGCGCGGACGCGACAAGACGTCGGCGAACGTGCGGCTGGTGGGGCGCGACGAGCGGGAGCGGGCCACCTACATCATCTACAGTGCGGCCCGCTTGGCCGCTGCGCTCGACTTCCTGCGGCAGACTCCGGTGACGGAAGAGTTCGTCTATCTCATCGTCGAGACGCCACAGGGAAATATCGGGCGCGATCTCGTCTACATCTTCGACGAGAGCGATGGAACGCCCCTGGCCCTTGCGCCGCGGCCGGCAAGCTCGGACCCCACACCGTCAGAGACGCATTGTGCCTGGTGCGGCCACTTCGTCGTCCCCGTCGAGCTTCCCAGGCTCAGATTTCATGAGGTTGTGAGCAGTGTGGCGACGCATGTGCTGGTGGAGGGACCGCTGTACAAGCGCGGTCACGGGTTCTCGTGCGAGCACTGCGGATTCCTGCAGTGCGCGGTGTGCAGCGGGATGACGAACGACGACGCTGATCCGCCGATGCCGACATGCCGGTCCTGCGGGCGCGAGCTGCGCTTCCACATGGAGGATGTCCCGCTCCACGAGCTGCGCGAGTCGAGCCGCCTTGGACCGAACGGCGAGATCGTTCTGTTTCCTGACGATCCTCTCGGTGACGAGACCTGGGGGCTGCTGCCCCTCAAAGTGCCGTGGACCGTCGACGTCGAGGCGTTCCTGGCTCAGCCGACGCTGCCGTACCTCTGGCCCGGAGACGACAGGTACGAAAGCTTGGTTGCCGACTGGGGTGCGGACGCCCGGCGCATGCTTCGGGCGAGCTGGATCAACGTCTACCTGCACCACCCGAATCCAGATGTCGTGTCCGAATGCCTTCGGGTCGCTCGTCCCGACTCGGTGTACAACATGACCGCTCTGGCTGACCTCCTGGCATCGCCCACAGCCGAGCAGAGCCTGAAGACGGCGGCCTCGGTCGCGCTGTGGGCGCTCGACAGCGAGCCCAAGGTCCGCATGGTTCTCAACCTGCTGCTGTCGCGAGGGCTGATCGCCTCTGACTACTCCCCGCAAGCGGTCCACCAGGCTCTCGCGGAGCTATGGGCAACGTGTCCCGCGGAGAAGGCCCGATGGTTCGAAGAGCAGCTGGACGACGGGGAGGACGACTGACCTACGTCACGCGCCCACGTGGATGAAGGGAGCCCAGAGGAAGGGATGGCGCCTCCGGCGAGCGGAACCAGGTCGGTCCTCGCCGTCACGAACGGCCCGGACAGCGCGGTGCAGTACGTGAGCGGTGTGACCTAGGTCCAGCTCCCGGTCCGAACCGCCGAGACGGGAGTAGAACGTCTCCGCCACGACGACCGAGGTCCGGTCGTCCGTCTCCCAGAGCGTGCTCACGACGTGGTTGAACCCCGCGACCTGGAATGCCGACGCAAGGTGGATGGACTCGTCACCGAGCCCGAAGCTGAGCGGCGATCCGGTGTTGCACGCCGACAGGTAGGCGAGCTGGGCCCGAGCCAGCGTCACCGCGCTGAGGCTGGAGACGGTGAACGGGTTGGCCTCGTGATCCGCCAGCAGAAGGCGGCTCTGCGAGGGGTCGCTCAGGTCGTATTCGCCGTGACCGGCGAAGTGCAGGATCTCGTGGTGCGGCATCCTCGTCCTGACCTCGTCATACACCGCTGGCAGGGGGCCGTACGCGCCCCCCGCATCGCCCTCGAGGACTGTCGCGTCGGGAAAGTAGCGGCGGAACGCCGCGATCTCTCCTGCCACGTACGGCAGGCGGCCGTCGTCGAGCAGCCCGGGCGTTGCCGGCATGGCGATCCCGAGCGCACGCGGCGTGGAGAGCGCCGCCGTGTGCCCGGCCCTTCGGCGGGTGTGGAGGAGCAGCCGAACGGACGGCGCGTAGGAGGAGACGACGCAGTCGATCACTGCCTCAGGAGCCTGAGGACCCTTCCCGGCGTCGGGCATCGCGTGGTAGCCGGCGGCGTGGATGGGAAACACGCTCAGCGCGCCGCACGGAATCCAGTAGACGCGGGGCCAGTCCGCAGGATCAGGCGGGGGCTGTTGCAACAGACCCAACGCGTCCAGGACAGGTCTGGTCAGGGAGTCCCAGAGCCACTCGAGCACCTGGGTGAAGGTCCGGGCCGCCGCGCGGCGCCCTTCGGAGTCCTCATCAAGATAGATGGCATCTCGCGCCTGTTGGAAGGCGTCGAACCGCTCACCCACGACGTCCATATCGAGGTTGTCGAGGGCGGTCGCGATGACACGAGTGGGGGTGATCAGGAGCGCGTGGCATCCGTACTCGCTGATGGTGAGCACCACGACCGGGCCTTGCTGTGCGGCGTCAAGCAGCTCTTCCGGGGCAGGTTGCCGCCCGAACGCTTCGAATCCCTGAATCGCCCGGATGCGACTCAGCAGGGTCTCGAACTCCACCGCGAGCCTCGGTCTTTCGCGGACCAGACTCCGATCGACAGCCGGCATCTCTTGCCGCCTCGTAGCGCTCGACGAAAAGTGGGCGGCGTCGAGAGGCTGGTCGAGAAGATCCCGCAGCTCCACGAACCGCGCGGCAAGGTCCGGGTGGCTCGCACGCAGAGAGGACAGATCGTCCCGGCCCTCCAGACTCTGGCCGATCAGTACCGCTCGGCCGACCTCCAGGAGGCTCAGTGCGCGGAGGGGCCGCTCTCGCTCGGGATACCTTTCATCGGCCAGGACGAGCGAGGCCGCTTCCGCGGCGAGAGTTCCGATGCCCCTGAGCTCCCGTTGCCGATCGTCGCGGGTGAGCCGGCGCGGACTGATCGCCGGCAACATCTGCACGGCCGCAACCATCAGGTCGACCGCGCGGTGCGGGGCAGAAGACGTGAGCAGCCCTGCTGCGTCCTGAGCGGCCAGGATCCTGTGCCGGGCCGGGGCGCCTTCCGAGTGCCACGCGCGAAGCGCTGCATCGACGGCGGCGTCCCGGTCCACCGTGGGATCGGCCGCGAGAAGGCTACGCCGCGAGTAGGCGCGCCCGAGATTGAGAAGGAACTTTGCCCGCTCGGGATGGTGCTCGTCGACCAGCTCCATGCAGCGTCGGCCATGAGTGATCGCCTCGTCGAGGTCGGCCGGCTCATGAACGACGTCGAACCGCTGGACAGAGGCCCACGCCAGGTTCGCGAGAAACCCCGCCTGCTGTTCGTGCGAGGTCAGGCCGATGGCGAGAGCTGTCCGGGTGACGGAGATCGACTCGTCGAGATCGGCCAGGAGATGATCGCGGTCGAACCGTGCCGACAGCACGGCTCCCAGGTTCGCCAGGCACATCGCCCGGTCCGTCGCGTGCCGAGCGTTCGCCACTGCCGCTCGGTTCAACGTGATCGACTCGTCCAGGTCTGATGCGTGCGCCGTGTGCATGAAGCGTTCCCAGAGATACACACCAAGGGATGACAGGTCGGTGGGCTGTGCTCTCCCGTCGTTCCCGGATCGGCCGAGCACCGTGCGGCGTTGGTCGATCGCCGCGTCCAGGTCGGAGAGCGCGCGGGCATGGCGGAACCGGTGATAGAGCAGCTCCGAGAGCAACCTTGTCTGCTCCACCGACATGGCGGAGGAAGTGTCGGGCATCTCGCTTGCCAGCCAACCCTCGGCGATGGCTTCGTCAAGATGGGAGATGGATGCGTTCCACCTGTATCGCGAGAAGAGCGCAAGCATGAGCAGCAGCGCGCCGGGCTTCGAACCATCGGGTGCCGGGTTCGCCGCTGTCACGTGGGCGCCGGCGAGAGCGACCGCCTCCTCGATGGCTTCCGGACCGCTGGTCAGTTCCGACCGTGCGATGAGCGCCTCGATGAGATGCGCCAGATGCGACTCCCGGAGCGGATGCTCCACGGGAACCATGTCGCATGCTGCCCGGGCATGCTCGATCGCCTCGTCCAGGTCCTCGGGCGCACGCGCTCGTCCGGATCGCGCTACGAGCGCTCGTGCCAGCATGCTCAGGCACTTCGACTGATCCCTGCCGTCTCGCGGCCGTGCGTTCACCGCTCGTCGTGCGTAGCCGACGGCGCTCTCCAACGCCTCGGGAGTACCCCGCGCCTCGAACAGCTCGCAGAACGCTCCGGCAAGATTGTGCAGGGACCCCTTGCGCGAGCTCCCGGGAGGCCTGAGAGCAAGCGACGTCCGGTGGAGGCTGATCGCATCCTCCAGATCTGTGATCGAGCCGTAGAGGTCGTACCGCGCTTCGATCGCGACCGCCAGGTTGTTCAGCGCTGACGTTCCGTCCGAATTCTCGTGAGGAGGCAGCGCGATCGCCGACCGCCCGAGGCTGATCGACCGCTCCAGCTCCGCCGGGTCACCGAGCAGCTCGTACCGATGATGGTGGAGCACGGCCACGATCGTCAGGTAGTCCGGGTGGCGCGGCTCGAGCTCGATGAGCTCGGCCCCCACGCGCATCGCCTCGTCGAGATCGTCGGTGCCTCCCACCGCTTCAAGGCGAGCATGCAGGCAGCACAGCAGGTGATACAGGTCCTCCGAGCGTTCGGGGCTGTTCGGGCCAAGCGATGAGACAGCAGCCCGAGAGGAGGTGATGGCACGGTCGAGCTCGGCCTGGTCGCCTGTCTGCACCCAGCGGTCCCAGGCCGCATGTGCTTGCGCGCTCCAGCGCTCCGCCTCGCCTGTCGCGCGCATGTGGTCGCGCTCAGCTCGGCTGCTGGTCCGGACGGTCCGAACGCCTTGGTCGGCGCGGTTCGAAGCCGGCGAGCTCATCGTCGGCGAACGTATCGACGAGGTCCCCCGACACGATTGCCGCCCGTGTTCCGCTCTGCCCTGACTCGCTCGCGCCGGCCGGGCGCCGGGCCGGCTCGGAGCCGTCGGGCGCCTGCTCGTCCATCTCAGTCATATCCGCTAATTGTGTACCAGGATCGCTGAGATCATCAGCACGACACCAAGTCCCAGCGCCCCGGCTGACGCTGCCCAAAGGCGTCCCTTCCGTACATGTCTGGGCACGTTCGCCTCAAAGGCCTTGACCCTGGTGGCACTGAGCGCCGCGAGCGCCGCCGTCCGCGTGGCCGTGGCGTACTTGTTGAACCACGGCCGTGGAGTGGGAGCGTCCTGATAGGAGGCCACGGCGTTCGCCGCGATGCTCAGACCCCCTGCGGCGGCGTAGCTGACATATGCCAGTCCCGCGAGAACCGAGTCGACCTCGCGGGTCGACAGGAACGACGCGGCCGCGATGGCAAGACCCGTGAGTGCCGTCGCCTTCGTCTCGATCTTCGACATGGACTCGGCCTGCCGCGCCAGACGACCTGCAAGCTCGGTATTGATGAGCTCCAACGTATCGGCCTGCATCTCAGGCTCGTCGGGAGAGACATCTGCCACGATCGACCACTTCCTCTCTTGGGCACGGGCTGCTCTTCGGCTATGAGCCCACGCGAAGGTACCGCCACCTGGTGTCCGTGCACATACTCCGGGGTCGAGATGGTCCGGGTGCGCCGAGCCGGCGCCGACGGTCGCACGGGCCTGCCATCACACAGCAGAACGGCCCCGCGGACACGATGTCCGCGGGGCCGTCCGACGACCTAGCTCACCAGCCGCGCTCAGCCAACCGAACAGGCTCAGGCGATTTCTCGACATTGATGCCGTGGTCCACGATTGATGCGCACCGGGGCAGACTGGGGATCGACCGGGCAAGTCGCTATTCTGCAAGCACAAACCCGCTGTTCTGCAGGACCCAAGTCGTTGTTCTGCAACCCTGAGGTCGCGGATTCCGCACCATGCGGATCGCGGGCAGCAGCGCTCAACCACCGCGAACGCCCCTGGGAGAGTCGGCACGGGCCACCCACCCGTCGACGGGCCCAGCTTCAGCACTCGGCGCTCGACCCGCAGCCCAGGTCGGGGTCATCTCGCGCGGCACCCCGTCGGCGCGCGTCGAGGAGGACCACTACGAGCTCGGCCGCGGACCGGTGGATCTAATCCTGGGCCACGTCATCCCAGCTCGAAGCTACAAGAGCCTTCCACCGAATGCGGGGGGAGATTCTGCCGTGATAGCAGGGATAGTTGCTGATGCGCGGTGGCCCCGGCAATGACCGCGCACAGCCGACGTCAGCCGTCTGGATTCAGTTGATCGCTGCCACGGCGAGGAGGTCGAGGTCGTGCTCGACGGCGTGGCGGAGGGCGCGGAGAGGGCCGGTTATCAGTTCCTCGGCATCGTAGTCCGGCTCGTCGCCCTGGGTATCAACTGCGTCGGCCGCTCGGCGGATCAACTGGGCCCGGGCGGCGGGGTCAGAGTCAATGATCGTGGCGAGCTCGGCCAGCGCCTCGGCGGCCTCGGCAGGTGACCACAGCACGCTGTCGGTGAGGGAACGGGCCTGGCCAGTTGGTCCGACGATCTCCACGAAGATCTCGAACGGGAGGCACTTCCGAGCGGCGGTGACGAAGAAACCCGGTCCCTCGACGACATGGTCGAGGAGATCACGCAGCCCCTCACTGTCGAGGGGGTTGGCCGACACCGCCACGGACCGCGGGACCGGACCGATCACCCACCAGCCGAGGATGCCCACGCGCCCACCGTACCGGAGACCACGAGAGCCATCTGGAGGAAGCCCACGAACCAGGCAAGGTCCGCGCGATCGAAGTGTCGAATTTTCCGCAGTCCGACCTGGACAACATCCTCGAGCGTGGCACCGTCGCGCCGCACGCGAACCAGATCCTCGCCCACAGACCTTATCGACTACTGCCAGAGCAAGAGATCATGCGGACACGCTCTCCTCAGCCTCTTCGGGAGCGCCTGCGGGCCCGCTCCCTCTGGGCGCGGGCATGCTCGGCCTGGCGGTGGCAGGTCTCGTAGCGGTCGGCCCACGTGCTGTCGGCCTCGTCGTGCACCACCTGGGCAAGCACGCTCCAGACGCTCTCCGGGATGCGGCGCAGCAGGACGATGTCCTCGGGGCGCCAGGCCAACAGGTAGCGGACGGCGCCGGACCATGCGGGGTCCGTGGCGGGTACACCGGCCAAGGCCGTGAAGACGGCCTGCAGGGGCAACCGCTCGAGCAGGGTCGTCGCCGCCCCCTCCTGCACCGGGTAGCCGGAGTAACGGCCGGTGCCGCCTGACCTCCAGCGCAGGAGTGCCACCGCTTGATCGGGTTCGCCCGGGTGCACCTCAGCAAGGCTGCGGGCGAGGTCGTCGGCCAGTCGCTCGGGAAGCCCAGAAGCGGCCTCCGCGAGTATCCGGGGAGCCTCTGCACGAACGGCCTCGGGTGCGGCCTTCGTCCAGGACTCGAGGGCCCGTGCCTGGTCTCGTCGCTGCTGTTCACGACGATCGACCCGGTCAGCATGATGCGTATAGCCGTGAGCAGCCATCCAGGCGATGAGCTCCGGACCGTGCGCGAGCTCGACATCGCCGTCAGGCGAGCCCTGCCAGCGCAGCGCCGAGCCGTGGTGCCAGCCGAGGACATCGATTGCGGTGCCCTCGTGGTCGAGCAGCTCGAACGCGGAGTCGCCGAGGCACATGCAGTACATGCCCGTGGATCGGGAGACCTCCAGCAACCGGGCCAGATCGTCGAGCTCGGCACGTTCGCTGATCGTCAGCACGGGCTCGACGTCGCGCGGCTGGCTCGCGGACGCACCGCGGTCGTGCACGCGGATGACCGACGCCGAGCGCACCAGGCCGTTCAGGACCTGTGCGTCGAACGCGTAGTCATCGGACATGCACGCCAGGGTAGCGGCGCGCCCGGGAGGACGGAGGCGCCGGGGACCCACCCTGAGCGACGGGCGATCCAGTCAAAGTTCCAGCGCGGTATCAGGCATGTGACCCAGCCGGCGGTTTACCCGACGGGAGGCGGCACACAGGGTGCCGCCTCCGCTCGGGGACGCGGAAGGCGAGGTCGCTGGCTTTTTTCAGAAGATGAGAAGGAAGCCACCTCATGGCCGCGCCAGGCGTCACTGTAGCGGTCAGGCCGGGATCAGCTCACCGAGATTCGCCGGGGTGTAGACGACGGACCCGGCAGGGAGCCCGTCAGGCCGCTCGAACCCAACGAACGCAACCGGACCGTCGAGTTCCTGGCCCGTGTACGGGGCGACGTCGGTCCCGGCGGCGCGGAGCAGATCCGCCACGTGGCGGACCGTCAGGTAGCGGCGTCCGACGATCTGCCGGACCTGCACCGTCGTCGTCGTGCGGCCCTCTTCGACAGTGTTGAACCGCGTGCGCCCGCGCTGGTCGAGATGGAGCCATACGGCCTGCCACACGCCGCCGTCGCGCACGAACGCGACGGGGACGACGATGCGAGCCGTCCCGCAGAGGTCGGACTTCATCCGGACGGTCCGCGCCTCGAAAGGCAAGCCCTCCTGCTCGTGGTCTCGGGTCATGTACCCGAAGAACCCCTCGGCCAGGTCGTCGAACCCCTCGCCGGAGTAGACGAGGACCTGCGGGACGACGACGTCCTTCGCCACCGCACCGGTGTCGACGTCGATCTGCTCGGACGCACCCTCGGGCGCCTCGGTGAGGTCGCCAGAGTGGACGAAAGCATGCCCGCGGAGGTTGGTCCACGAGGCATGCTCCGGGGAGGTGAAGTCCCGGTCCAGGAAGAGGCACGACAGGTCGAGGTCCGTGCGCCGCGCGGCCTGCCGCCAGTGCACGAAGAACCGTAGCCGGTCGCCGTCCACGGGTGTGCGGGAGCCACGGGGCAGCGTGCCGAAGCCGTTCGCCCGCGACCTGCCGGAAAGGGGCAGTGCGACGTCGGCGATGGCGGGGTCGATGACGAGCCGGGCCGGGCGCGGCAGGCGGCGCAGCGTCTCCGCGTCGCACAGACGCACGAGGTCGGCGACGGCCCCAGGGTCGAGCCGGGCGCGCGTGTCTGGCACGCTCCACGCCCGGGCCTGGGCGTTGACGAAGATTCGCTGCAGGGCTCGGTCGTCCCGGTTGCCGAGGTGCTCGCGCAGCGAGAGGACGACTCTGCCGGACACGTCGGGCAGCACGCGCTCGACCGCCGTGACGACGGCCTGGCGCTCGTCCGGAGCCGTCGCCGAGCGCAGCGCTCGGTCGACGCTCCGGACGAGGAGTCCGGGCGCCTGCTCCAGCACGCGCAGCGCCTGGTAGACGTCGCCGGCTCGGAAGGCCGCCTCGACCCGAGAGGTGAACGACGGTGCGTGCTCGTCGCGGCGCGCGACAGCGAAGACGCGGGCGGCGTGCGCCAGGTCCGGGAAGTCGCCAGGGTGCAACCGCGCACCGAGACGCTTCCACCGCTCGCGCCGGACCCCGACGTCACCCAGCTTCGCGGGGTTCGCGCGGACGACGTCGTCCAGCAGGCCGAGGAGCAGGCGGCGCCGCGCACGCGAGAAGGATGGGAACCGCGTCGGCGTCCGCAGCGTGCCGTCTCCGCCGGCGAGCTCGCACGCGAGGCGCAGGACGTCGTCGACGGTGTCGACCGTGCCGTCGACCGGTGTGCGGCCTGCCTCGACCTGCGCGGCGTTGACGACGGCGCGACTCTCGCGGACGGGGATCGTGTACGGCTGCGCGCCGTCTGCGCAGTGCCGAGCCAGCCCGCGCAGCGCGTCCCTTTCCTCCTCGCGCAGCGGCGTCGTCGCGCTGGCGAGGCGCAGGTAGAGGTCGCGCGCCTCGTCGTCGGCCAGGCCGCCCAGGTCGAGGGTCGTGACACGGTCGCCGAGCGCCGGAGCGAGTTCGGCGTGCGCTGCGGCCATCTCGGCGTACGAGTGCTGGTACCGGCCGTACCTGGGCAGGGCCAAGAGGTTCACGACGACCCGCCGTGCCCGCCGTCGCGGCCGGCGGGCGAAGTCCGGATCGCCCGCGGCCTCGGCGAGGCACTCGGACCAGAACGTGAACGTGTCCGGAACCCCGCGCGGGAAGCCCTGGAAGTACACGTTGTGGCGCACGTGGTCGCCGACGAGCCCGGCGACCGCCTCCACGACCCGTTGAGCCCGCTGCGTCGCGACGCCCGCCTCCATGCGGCTGATGTGCTCGAGGAGCGCCACCGAAGCCTTGAACCCGGCGGTCAGGAGGGTGACGTCAAGCTGGCGAGCGACGGCGGTCCCGTCGCCACGCGGCGCGGGCTCCGCGGGGACGCGCAGCGTGTGCGCAATCAAGAGAAGGTCCAGGTCGTTGGTCATCTTGGCGCAAAGCCTAGACGGTTGATTTCAAGGGGCGGCTGCCCGCATCTGCCCGACCTACGACGAAAGACGAAGGGCCCCGCAGACACGATGTCCGCGGAGCCCCTCGGTCGACGGCCTAGCTCACCAACCGCGCTCCGCCAGCCGAACCGGCGCAGCTTCTTCCTCAACATTGATGCCGTGGTCCAAGATTGTTGGGTCGCGCAGCGCCGCGAGCGTCACCGGCCCTGGCACCTACTGCCAGCAGGGCAGGTTCAGGAGGTTCGTGGTGGCCAATGGCGGGAGCCCGTCGTCCAGGTTCCGCAGTCTCTCGTACAGGTTCCGCATGGCGCTTCTGTCGGGCAGATGCTCGCCACCTGCGGCGCGCTCGAGCACGGTCAGAGTATGGATGAGGCGAATGCTGCCCACCGCCTTGCCCTCCGCTTGAAGCCGCTGAAAACGACGGCCTTCGGCTGCGGCGGCACGGCATCCTCCGCCGTCGTCGATGAGGACGATGACATGTTCCCCGGCCTCGGCCGCCACGGCGGCGTGCGCGACGACCATGGTCTCGCCGAGATCCTTCCCGGAGCGCAAACGCTGATCGAACGGGACCCCGCTGATACGCTGGACGGCTACGGCCAAGGTGTCGGTCACGTCGTCGGAGAGCACCTCCATGAGGTGCTCGGGGAGCTTTTCCAAACTCGTTCGGCAGCAGCAAAGCGCTGATCCTGACGCGCCTTGCGGAGGATCTCGCTCTCTACCGCTTCGGGAACGCAGAGCGCCCCCAGAGCGCCGAAAAGCAGCCGTTCCTTGTTGAGCGAGAGGAAGTTGATACCGGGTCCGGCATCCATGATGGGGCGCTGGCTCATTCGTCGGCGCCCTCGATCTTCTCCTCGTCGTCCAGGTCGCTGAGGTCCACGACGACCTGGGGCAGCTCGGACGCCGCCATCCAGGACGGCTCATGCTCCTTCGGTGCGACACCGGCCTCCGCCAACTCGTCGGCGACCGCTTGGGCGCTGATTCCCCTGAGGGTGGCGACGGCCTGGACCGTCGCGATGCCCTCGCTGAAGCCGGCAATGGCACGAGTGAGCAGGCGTTGTGGAGCGCGGGTACGGTCGGCGTCGTTCTGGAGCGACTGGTACTGGTCGGTCCAACCGAAGCGGGTCGCGAGCCGGGGCGTCGAGAACCTCATCCATTCTTGCTTGGTCACGGCGTCGACGTACCCGGAATCGCAGAGCGCGATCGCTGCGATCGCTGGAGACACGAGGAACCGCTGCACGACGGCGGACAGGTCGGCCTCAGTCAGGCCCACCCGTCGCCCGAGGAACAGTCGGAGCCCCTTGCCCGGCACGAGCAGGTGCCGAGCAAACGCGTCTGCCCTGATCTCCTCGGAGGAACGCTCGCCAAGGGACTCACCTTCGGTCCAGTCGCCGAAGACCACATGAGCGAGTTCGTGGGCCAAGGTACTGCGCTGCCGCATGGGGTTACGGGTCCGCGCAACGCCGATGAAGGCGACGCCACGCACGGGATCACGCATCGTCAGACCGTGCTCGTCAGGTCCCGCGTCGAGCACAGCGACATCGCAACCCGTCGCTTGTTCGATGAGCGCGACGAGATCGCCCAAGGGCTGCTCCCCCAGGCGATGCTCCTCGCGGAATGTCGCGGCTGCCCTCTCACCTTCCTGCTCCAGCGTCATGTCCGGCCTCCCCTTGCCGGAAGCTCGGGAATGCCCTGGTCATCGAGGTAGGCGTCCAACTCGATGAAGTGCAGGAGCCGCTGGCGCATCTTCTCCATGTCCGAACCGTTCGTCGCGCGCGCCGCGCACTGCACCCGGTCGGCAACGGCCGTACCCGTCAGCTGAGCCACCGTGCAGCCGACCGCGTCGGCGATCAAGATGATCTCAGTCATCTTCGCCGGGCGCTTGCCAGAGAGGATGCGACTCAGTGTCGTCTGCGAGATGCCCGTGCGATCCTCAAGCGCTCGCTGCGACAGCCCAGCAGCCTCACGGGCGCTCTCGATGGCCGCGCCTATCCGTACACTCACCCGAACCACCTCCTGAATCATGTTTCTCAATGTGATTCAGTCTAGCGGGTGGGACTGACACGTCCTGAACTTCCAGCTTCCTGCTGTTCGTGGATGCGCCCTCCATCGCACGCCCGCCGAATCGACCCACGGTCACAACTGCTTCGTCAAGAACAGCGAGTCCCCGTGGACTGCGTCCCGTTCGACACGATCCGTCGTCTCGAACCCGAGCTTCGCCAGGACGCGCAGCGAGGCGTCGTTCCACGCCCGGACGGTGGCCCACACTCGGCGGTGACCAGTTGCGCGCGCCCAGCCGAGGACGGCCCGCGCAGCCTCGGTGGCGTATCCCTGCCCCCGGGCCCGCCGAAGCAGTTCATAGGCCACCTCGGGTTCGCCCTCCGGAACTATCGGGCTCGCGATCAACCCGCAGTACCCGAGAACGTCACCGGTCCCTTTGCGCTCCACCACCAGCAACCCGAGCGATCCGGGCGGCGGGGTGTCACGGATCCGGTCCTCAAGGTCCTCGACGGTGGGACGCCCCTCGGCATCGATCCGCCGATGCGCCGGGACTCGTGGGTCACGGTCGACCCACATCTCACGGTGGGCAACAGCGTCCGAAACATGCCAGGGACGAAGCAGAAGCCGAACGGTCTCGAGCGGGATCGCGAGCCGCCCCTGGTCTGGCGGCTCAGCGCAGGACGGTGGTCGTGAAGCCCTTCGATTCCTTCCGCCCTCGTCCACGGTCCGGACCCTACCGAAGCGGTAGGTCCGCACCGTGCGTGGCGGCGCCTGTCGTCGAGCAGAGACGAGGACGACGAGACCCCGCGGACACGAGGTCTGCGGGGTCCCACTCAGCTTCCGGGCCAGTTAGAAGCTGGGAAACCCGACGTCACCAGCCGCTCCGCCAGCCGGACCGGCGCAGCCACTTCTTCGACGTTGACGCTGTGGTCCAAGATTGACGCGCACTTGTGCATCCAGTCAGAGCTCCCGATCGGAGCATCGCCACGACGAGTGAGTGCCCCGTGGACGTCGTCCACAGGGCACTCACGAGTCACCGAGACGAGCCCGCTAGCGCCGAAGCAGGTAACAGCACCGGCATGTCCTCTCTCAACAGGATCGCTCGGGCTCCGATCCCGGCCCGCAGACCGGAGACTGCGCCTTGGGAGCAAAGTCACGGGGGCTCTGCTCGACGACGGTGCCGGTGTGGAGCAGCGCGCCGTCGTTGTCGAGGTAGCGGGTCTCCAGCAGCCTGCCGTCGCTCGGATCGAGCACGAGAGCATAGCGGCCCAGGTTCTGGCTACTGAAGTCAATGCTCACGGCAGTGCCGTCGCGGCCGGTGGCGTCTGTCGTCGGGCCGTCCAGGGTGACACCGGGGATCGTGGCGATGACCTCCCACAGGCCTCGCCGCAGCTCGGGCCTGGCCGGGCTCTCGCGCAACAGGCCGGTAGAGGCGTCCCACAGGTCGTAGGCGTCGCCGTGCGAGGTCTCCGTCACCCGCTCCGTCAGCAGTGCGCTGAGCGCCTCGGGGTCAGAAGGCAACTCCTCGAGCTCGTCCCAGGTCACTGACACGTTGTCACCGAACGTTGTGGTCCCGTCTGCTTCCGGGTCTGTGTAGTTCTGCCCGAGGTCTTGGTTCCGGATCAATGCGGGGTCGAGGACCTCGCTGCCGTCCAGCTCAGCGGCCTCCGCAGCCAGAAACTCGTCACGGAGCACCCCGCCGTCGCGGGCGAGCCAGATCTCACGCTGGTACGGGACAGTGACGGAAGTGTCGACCTCTGTCCGGACGTACCAGTACCGTCCCTCCTCCACCGGCTGCAGGGCAGCGTTACTCGCCGCCTCGAGAAGGATCTGCTCCGCCGACGCCGGCGCGGTGACCAGGAGACCACCACCGACAGCGGCGGCCAGCAATGCGACCCCACCGCCCACCAACGCGCGAGCCTTGGTGCCCCAGCGCTTCGAGGTTCCCGAGCGAGCAGGTCGTGAGGTTGCTGAGAGGTCCTGCAGGAGCAGTTCTGCGCGGGCGCTCTCGTCCGCGGTCAGTGTGCTGGTCGGGACGGGGTTCGCCTCGGTGACCCGGCGGAGCGTGCGGTCTCTCATGAGGTTGTTCATGGCAGCTCTCCCTTGAAGGCAACAGTGAGGTTCGGGGTGATCGCGGGGACGGGGTCATCGACCGAGTCGCCCAGCAGATGCTTGAGCCGTCGGCGCGCTCTGGTCAGCCGGACCGAGAACGCCGCTCGGGTGCATCCGAGCACAGCAGCGGCCTCCCGGCCGGTGAGTCCGTCCCAGGCGACAAAGGCGATCGCCTCGCGGTCGGTGTCATTCAGCCGTGCCCACGCCAACCGGAGGTCCAGTGCCGCGGCATTGAACGATGTGCCGTCCGCGTCTGGATCTCGCTCACTACCGAGGCGCAGCTCCAGACGGCGTCGTCGTTCCTGGGTGCGGTGGTCGTTCGCGACCAGGTTGCGCGCCACGCCGAACAGCCACGGGCGCACCTCGCGTGGCACGTCCTCCCACCGGTCCCAGGCGATGGTGAACACATCGGCGGCGAGGTCTTCCACCAGCGCGGGATCAACGCGACGTCGTATGAAGGCGAGTATGTCCGGGTAGGCCGCGCGGAACACCTCGCTGAACACGACGTCCGGCCTTGGCCTCACCACAGACTCTTCCTTTGTCTCATGCCCCTACATGGTTCCCGACGACGAAAGTGCAACGCCGCCCCGTGGACGTGGGGTGCACGAGGCCAAGGCGCCAGAACCGGGTCTGTCGGTCCACCCGCACCCCACCAAACACGAGGAACATCTCCCCACGACAAACGGGAGGGGCCCCGCAGACACGATGTCCGCGGGGCCCCTCCGTCAGTCGCAGGAGCGACCTGTCACCAGCCGCGCTCCGCCAGCCGCACCGGCGCAGCCTCTTCTTCGACATTGATGCCGTGGTCCAAGATTGGTACAGGCCGTCGTTTTGCCGCACGACTTGTGGTCGTTCTGCCGCACACCCAAAGGTCGCGCTGCCAGGCACGCCTCATCAGGCGTACACATCAGGGTGCGCAGAAGGACAGACTCCATCGCCCGGCCAGCGGATCGACCGTCACAGGTCCACCACTCGTCGAAGGCCGGCGTCGACGGCATCCATCAGGTTGTCAGGAAGCGCGAATCCGGTGGGTTCGATGTCAGTGCGGTCCACGGTCATCGGCTGGGACACGTTGACGACCGAGTCCTTCGGCAGCCCGGACGCCAAAGCTGGGAGGAACACGTTGCCAGGATGCCGCGCGAGGGCCGTGTTCGAGGTGATCGGCAGGACGACGACGGTCGCGATGCGGGATTTGTTGTACTGATCGGACTGTACGACGACGGCAGGTCGCCGCTTGGCCGGAGCGCTGCCCCGGGGTTCTCCGAAGTCGACCCAGCACACCTCTGCGCGCCGGATCACCACTCGTCCGAAGCCTCGACCAGGCGCGCGTTCGCGGCACGGCGAAACTCGGCGGTATCGTCACCGGGCTGCCCGATGGCGTCGATCGCGTCGTCGATCTGCTCGGTCAGGTCTGCACTGGTCAGTTCGTCGGCGTAGTGCTCAGCGGCACGCCGATAGAACTCCGAACGCGTCATGCCGTGCTTCTGCGCGATGTGGTCGAAGCGCTCCGCCGTGTGGTCCGGGAGGCTGATCGCTGTCTTCATGGATCAACGGTATAACTTTTTCTACCGCCCCGCCAGAGAGGTGCGCGCCACGCTGAACGGCGCGCAGTTCGGAAGTCGCTCTGAAGATCGGTAGCAACCTTCAGTGAGTCCTGGAACGAGGCAACGACTATGGGATCGGGATCGAACGGCGGAGGACCGCCCAGGTGGGCGATGGCTGCCGATACATACTCCGCAGTTCCGAGGTCGTCACGGCCATCGCGACGTGCGACGAACGACTGCATTCCCGCGACGACGTCCGACCCAGTGATCAGCGCGCTGACAACTGCAAGGGGACCTGCAGCATGCGAGGACGCGTCGATCCACGCGGCGGCGACTGCCTCGCGAACTCTGTCGGCGGGTACCGCCAGGGCGAACCACGCACCCATGGTCTGTTCACGCCACCCGCCGCTCAGGAGCAGCCATTCCACCTGCTCGGAAGTCGGTCGCCTACCCGCTCTGATCAGCTTGCGCCGGAACCTGCGTGCAGCATCCGGATCGACTTCGGTCGGCGCCTCCACCAAGTACATCTTCAGGTAGAACGGCCGAACCAGCCGCCTGATCAGCCGGGCGTCTTCACGGGTATAGAGCAATGAGCTGCGCCCCTCTCCTGCCCCGGACTGGCCCCACTCATACTCCGACAACGGCGCCGACACATGACCTTGATTCAACAGGCTCCAGGCGGCCGTTATCGGAGCGGCCGTTATCGGACGGGTTATGGCTCTGCCCGAGCCTACTGAACCCAACCCAGCCACGGCCACAGGGGCCACCTTGCCCAGGAAAGCAGAAGAGCCCCGCGGACTCGATGTCCGCGGGGCCCCTCCGTCGACGGCCTAGCTCACCAGCCGCGCTCAGCCAGCCGCACCGGCGCAGCCTCTTCTTCAACATTGATGCCGACCATCGCCTCGCCGAGACCGCGCGAGACCTTGGCGATCACGTCCGCGTCGTCGAAGAACGTCGTGGCCTGCACGATCGCCTTCGCCCGCTGCGCGGGGTTGCCCGACTTGAAGATGCCGGAGCCGACGAACACGCCCTCGGCGCCGAGCTGCATCATCATCGCGGCGTCCGCAGGCGTGGCGATACCGCCGGCGGTGAACAGCACCACCGGCAGCTTTCCGGTGGTCGCGATCTCCTTGACCAGCTCGTACGGCGCCTGCAGCTCCTTGGCGGCGACGAACAGCTCGTCCTCCGGAAGCGACGTCAGGCGGCGGATCTGCTGGCGGATCTGACGCATGTGCGTGGTCGCGTTCGACACGTCGCCCGTGCCGGCCTCGCCCTTCGAGCGGATCATCGCAGCGCCCTCGGTGATGCGGCGCAGCGCCTCACCAAGGTTCGTCGCACCGCAGACGAACGGCACGGTGAAGTTCCACTTCTCGATGTGGTTCGTGTAGTCAGCCGGGGTCAGCACCTCGGACTCGTCGATGTAGTCGACGCCGAGCGACTGCAGCACCTGCGCCTCGACGAAGTGCCCGATGCGCGCCTTCGCCATCACCGGGATGGAGACGGCCTCGATGATGCCGTCGACCATGTCGGGGTCGCTCATGCGCGACACGCCGCCCTGCGCACGGATGTCCGCAGGCACCCGCTCCAGCGCCATGACGGCCACCGCACCCGCGTCCTCGGCGATCTTCGCCTGGTCGGGGGTGACGACGTCCATGATGACGCCGCCCTTGAGCATCTCGGCCATACCGCGCTTCACGCGCGCGGTGCCAGCCGTACCCACGGTGTTCTCGCCGGTCACGGATTCAGTCACGGTTACCTCGCAAAGTTCTCGCCGATGGGATCGACGCCGGTCGTTCCGGGCGCGGTCGGCGCCCTACCCCGATCCTATCGTCCGGCTCCGGCGGGCCCCGCCCGCTGCCCGCGGACCGGTCATGCTCCGGCGGACCGGTCACCCGCCACTGGGCTCCAGGGCGTGCGGCAGCGCGTCGTCCAGCTCCACCGTCCGTGGCATCGGCGTGCGCCCCGCCAGCCAGAACAACCGCACGTACCAGAGCCTGCGCACCCGCCGGGCCTGCGCGACCGCCTCGTTGTGGAAGCGACGGGCCAGCGTCGCCCGGTACCAGGCGTCGGCAAGCCCCGTCACGACCTCGCCGGCAGGTCCCTCCAGCAGAGCCCGGACCGCCTCCGGCCCACCCATCGCCTCCCGCAGCGTCGCCGTGAGCCCCGACTCGGCCCGCTCCCGGGCCGGCCCCAGCCCGTCCATCTTCAGCGCCGCTGCCGGCGAGGTCACCGGCCCGGCGTCCGACGCCGTGTACGCGGCGTCCGCCACCAGCACGGCGCTCGCGGGGTCCAGCGTGCCCGACGCCGCGAGCTCGACCGCCGACGACGCCCGCCGCACGAGCTGCGCGTCGAGCGCTATGCGGGACGCGGCGACCTTGCGGTGCAGCCGGTCCACGCGGTATGCGCCCCGCCAGGCGAGCAGCAGGCCGACCGCGAGCGCCCCGAGCACGACCAGCGCCATCTCGGACCAGGTCATGGGTCGCCGCCGACCTGGCGTGGGAACAGCCCCATGACGCGCCGGACGACGTCGCCGCCGATCGCGTGGTCGGCCGCGAGCGTCATGTCGTACACGGCGAGCACCTGTTCGGTCACGCCGGACCAGTCGAACCGTTGGACCCAGTCGGCGGCGTGGGCCTGGTAGGAGTCCCTGCGCGCGGAGTCGGCCAGCAGGGTCAGGACCGTCGTGGCGAGGTGGGCGGGGTCGCCGTTGTGGAACAGGGCGCCGGCGGCGCCGTCGTCCAGGACACGCTGGAAGGCCCCCAGGTCGCTGGCCACCACGACGGATCCCGCGCTCATGGCCTCGACGAGCACGATGCCGAAGCTCTCTCCGCCGGTCTGGGGCGCGACGTACAGGTCGGCGGAGGCCAGCAGCTCGGCCTTCTCGGCGTCGGTGACGCCGCCGAGGAACTCGACGGACGAGGCATGCTCCCCGAGGAGCTCGCGGACCTCGGCGGCGACGCCTCCCCCGCGCCCGGCCACGAGGAACCGCGTACCGGGCACATGATCGAGGATCGTGGGGACGGCCTGCAGCAGGACCGCGAGGCCCTTGCGCGGTTCGTCGAGCCTGCCGAGGAACGCGATGGTGGGCGCGCCGGGGGTGCCGGTCCACTCGGGACGCCGGGGGCTGCTCGCGAAGACCTGGGTGTACACGCCGTTCGGGATCACCACGGCGTCGCCGCCGAGGTGGTCCACCAGGGTGCGGCGCGCGTCCTCGGACACGGCGATGCGGGCGGCGATCTTCTCCAGGGACTGCCGGACCAGCGGGTAGGCGACCTGGAGGGCCCGCGAGCGCACCTGCGAGGTGTGGAAGGTGGCGACCACCGGCTCGGTGGCCTGCCACAGCGCGAGCATCGAGAGCGACGGCACCATCGGTTCGTGCAGGTGGACGATGTCGAACGGGTGGCCGCCGATGCCGCCCTCCAGCCAGCGGCGTACCCGCGTGGCGGTCAGCGGACCGAAGGTGAGGCGTGCGACCGACCCGTTGTACGGCACCGGAACGGCTCGGCCGGCGGCGGTGACGACGCCGGGCAGCTCGGTGTCCTCGCTGGAGGGGGCGAGCACCGACACCTCGTGCCCGGCGGCCTGGAGCGCCTCGGCGAGGTCGCGCACGTGGAACTGGACGCCACCGGGGGCGTCGAAGGAGTAGGGGCAGACGAGGCCGACGCGCAGCGCGCGGTGGCTCCGACGCCGCACGACCCTCATCCGGTCCCCCGCCCTCCGGTGGTGCGCGGACGGGCGGGCCCGAGATCGGCGACGAACACACGCTGCAGCATGTGCCAGTCGTGGGTGTGCTCGACGATCGTCCGGGTGAGCTGGTCCACCCAGCCCTGGGTGAGGAGGCGGACCTGTTCGTCGCGCGGCAGCCCGGCGTCGGGCACGGGCAGGGACGGGCAGAACCGGACCACGATCCCCCACGGCGTCCCTGCCGACCGGCGACGAGCGCCGCGCAGCCGCTCGTAGTTGATGCTCACCGGGTGCACGGGGATGCCGGCCTCCAGCCCGAGCAGCGCCGGTCCGGCGGCTACCCGCGCGCGGTGCCCCGCGAGGTCCACCTCGATGCCGGTCGAGGTGAGGTCACGGTCGCCGAGCAGCGGGATGAGCCTGCTGCCCTCCTTGGCGCTGCGGATCAGCGAGCCGAGCACGTCGCCGTTGCCCAGGGCCAGCACCTCGATACCGAGCGAGCCACGAAACCGCACGAACTCATCGAACAGCTCGTCGGGCTTGAGCCGTTCGGCGACGGTGAGCACGCTCGCCAGGTACTGGGAGCCGTAGGCGCCGGCCAGGTCCCAGTTGCCGAGGTGGCCCAGCGCGAGCGCTGCCGCGCCTCCGCCGTCGACGACGGGCCGCACGTGCTCGTCGTAGCCCTCGACGCGCACGCGCGCCCGCAGCCCTTCCGGGGTGACGCCCTGCAGGGTGAACGTCTCGCGGAAGTACCGCATGTAGCTGCGCAGGCCGGCTCGGGACAGCCGGCGGACGGCGGCGGCGTCGAGGTCCGGCCGGACGCGCGCGTAGTTGTCCTCCATGCGGCGCACGCTCTTGCCGTGCCGCAGCCAGGTGACGTCGGCCACCGCCGTGAACAGGCCCCGGAGCAGAGGCTCGGGGATCTTCGTGGCGTGCCGCCACGCGAACGTGTACGCCGCCGCGACGTCCATCAGGCTCCCTGCCCGGCCAGCGGTCCCTCACGTGGTTCGTCGCGGGGGTCGCGCGGCAGCCCGACGGACTGCCGTGTGAGCTGGGTGCGTACGGTGGCCATGCGCTGGACCACGGTCACGAGGCTCGCGAGCGCCAGCAGCGTCAGCACCACCTCCAGCACGATCACCGGCAGGCCGACCTGCAGGAACGTGAACGGGACCAGTGCCAGCACGAGCCGGTCGGCGCGCTCGGCGATGCCCACCTGCACGGTCGCGCCGACGCTCTCGCCTCGGGCACGGGCGTACGGGACCACGCTGCCGAGCACCAGGCACGCCAGCGCGACGGCGATGCCCCACAGGCCGTGGTGCTCGTCGGGGTGCAGCACGAACCAGAGGGTGATCCCGGCGAACACCGCGCCGTCGGAGACCCGGTCGAGCGTCGAGTCGAGGAAAGCGCCCCAGGGGCCCGAGCGACCGGCCTGGCGCGCCATCACCCCGTCGAGCGAGTCGAAGAGGACGAAGAACCCGACGAGGAGCCCGCCCACGAGGGTGTGCCCTGTGGGGAAGAGCGCGAGGGCCACCGCGGTCACCACCACCGTGCCGGCGACGGTCACGGCGTCGGGCGAGACCCGCAGCGCGAGCAGCAGCCGGGCCAGGGGTGTGAAGACCGTGGTCATGAAGGAGCGCAGGCCCCGGAACATCAGTTCTCCTCTCCGCCCCCTGCTGTCACCCACGCCTCCGCGAGTCGGCGGCGGGTGTCTCCCAACAGCTCGGGCAACGCCTTGGTCTGGCCCACCACGGGCAGGAAGTTCGCGTCTCCCAGCCAGCGGGGCACCACGTGCTGGTGCAGGTGCGCCGCGATGCCCGCGCCCGCCACCTCCCCCTGGTTGATACCAAGATTGAAGCCTGCCGGCGCGTACACGGCGCGCGACACGCGCATCGCCTGCTGAGTCATCTGCGCCAGCTCGACCGTCTCGGCCGCGTCCAGGTCCGTGAAGTCCGAGACGTGCCGGTACGGGAGCACCATCAGGTGCCCGGAGTTGTACGGGTAGAGGTTCAGCACCACGTAGCACCGCTGCCCGCGGGCGACGACGAGGCCCTGCTCGTCGTCGCCCTCCGGGATGCGGCAGAACGGGCAGGTCTCGACGGTCGAGTCGGTGGGCCGGTCCTGCCCACCGATGTAGACCATCCGGTGCGGCGTCCAGAGCCGCTGCAGCCCGTCGCCCGGTGGGCCGAAGGTCGCCGACGACTCCGGTGCGGGCTCTGTGCTCATCCGATGACGACCATCAGTCACCCGTCAGACCTGGACGCGGTCGCGGACCGCACCCACGATGCGCTCGATCGCGTCGGCCACCGGGACGCCGTTCTCCTGGGTCCCGTCACGGAACCGGAACGACACGGCGCCGGCCTCGACGTCCTCGCCCCCGGCGATGAGGGTGAAGGGCACCTTCTCCTTGGCGGCGTTGCGGATCTTCTTGCCGAACCGGTCGTCGCTGTAGTCCACCTCGGCGCGGATGCCCTGCGCCTTGAGCCGGGTCACGACGTCGGCCAGGTAGTCGTCGAACGCGTCGGCGACCGGGACCGCCTTGACCTGCACCGGCGCCAGCCACGCCGGGAACGCGCCCGCGTAGTGCTCCAGCAGCACGGCGAAGAACCGCTCGATCGAGCCGAACAGCGCGCGGTGGATCATGACAGGGCGCTGGCGTGAGCCGTCGTCCGCCGTGTACTGCAGGTCGAACTTCTCCGGCAGGTTGAAGTCGAGCTGGATCGTCGACATCTGCCAGGTGCGGCCGATCGCGTCCTTCGCCTGCACGGAGATCTTGGGACCGTAGAACGCCGCCCCCTCCGGGTCCGGCACCAGGTCGAGGCCCGACGCCGTCGCGACCTCCTCGAGCGTCCGCGTCGCCTCGTCCCACGCCTCGTCCGAACCCACCGACTTCTCCGGGTCGCGCGTGGACAGCTCCAGGTAGAAGTCCTCCAGGCCGTAGTCCTTGAGGAGGTCCAGCACGAAGTTCAGCGTGCCGGTGAGCTCGTCCTTCATCTGCTCGCGCGTGCAGTAGATGTGCGCGTCGTCCTGCGTGAAGCCACGGGCACGCGTCAGGCCGTGCACCACTCCGGACTTCTCGTAGCGGTACACGGTGCCGAACTCGAACAGCCGCAGCGGCAGCTCACGGTAGGACCGGCCCCGCGCGTCGAAGATCAGGTTGTGCATCGGGCAGTTCATCGGCTTGAGGTAGTAGTTCTGCCCCGGCTTGCGGACGGTGCCGTCGTCGTCGAGCTCCTCGTCGAGGTGCATCGGGGGGTACATGCCCTCCGCGTACCAGTCGAGGTGCCCGGAGACCTGGTACAGCTTCTCCTTGGTGATGTGCGGGCTGTAGACGAACTCGTAGCCGCCCTCGATGTGCTTCTGCCGGGAGTACTCCTCCATGGCGTTACGGATCACGCCGCCCTTGGGGTGGAACACCGCCAGGCCCGAGCCGATCTCGTCCGGGAAGCTGAACAGGTCCATCTCCGAGCCGAGACGCCGGTGGTCGCGGCGCTCGGCCTCGGCCAGCCGCTCCAGGTACGCCTTGAGCTCGTCCTTGGAGGGCCACGCCGTGCCGTAGACCCGCTGCAGCATCGGGTTCTTCTCGCTGCCGCGCCAGTAGGCGGCGGCCGAGCGCTGGAGCTGCACGCCGTTGCCGATCAGGCGGGTGCTCGGCAGGTGCGGGCCACGGCACAGGTCCTTCCAGACCACCGTCTCGCTCTCGCGACCCGCGCCCCGGACGTTCTCGTAGATGGTGAGCTCGCCGGCGCCGACCTCGACGTCGGCCCCCTCGCCCGCCTCCGCCGAGGACCCCTTGAGGCCGATCAGCTCGAGCTTGTACGGCTCGCCGGCCAGCTCCGCGCGGGCCTCGTCCTCCGTGACGACCCGGCGGCGGAACGTCTGGCCCTCCTTGATGATGCGGCCCATGATCTTGTCGAGCGCCTTGAGGTCCTCAGGGGTGAACGGCGTCTCGACGTCGAAGTCGTAGTAGAAGCCGTCGGTCACGGGCGGGCCGATGCCCAGCTTCGCGTCCGGGTTGACCTGCTGCACCGCCTGCGCCAGCACGTGCGCCGCGCTGTGCCGCAGCACCGCGAGGCCGTCCGGCTCGCCGATGGTCACCGGCTCGACCACGTGGCCGGCCGGGATCTCCCGGTCGAGGTCCCACAGCTCGCCGTCCACCCGCACCACGACGACGTCGCGGCGCTCGGCGTACAGCTCGACGCCGCTGGTCGTGGCCGTGGTCTTCGTCGCCTCCGTGGTGGTGTCAGCCGAAGGGAGTGCGGTGGGGCTGGGCGGCGATGCGACGTCGGACACGACGGTGCTCCTATGGGATGGTCACGGAAACTGATCGAGGGGCACCGTCGTCGCCGACAGTGCCCCTCGATCGTACCGACCGTCAGTCGCGGCCGCCGCCACCGTGGCGGCCCGGGCCGTCGTCGTCACGGCCGCCGTGGCGGCCCTCGCCGCGGCCCTCGCCGCCCTCACGGCCCTCACCGCGGCCACCCTCGCGCTCCTGCTGCGGGCTGTCCTGACGCTCCGCTGCCTGCGGCTGGGCCTCACGCTGCTGCGCCGGCTCCTGTCCCGACTCCTGTCCCGACTCCTCGCCGCCGCCCCACGCGGTGGCCCGCTCGCCCAGCGAGTCGATGGCGCCGTCCGCCTGGTCGGGTGCGAACTGCTTGAGCTTGTCGGTGGCAGAGCCGACGTTCTCGTCGGTCATGTGCTCCTTCGCCTTCGCGACGTTGTCCGGGTCGGACGCGAACTCCTTGGCCTTGTCAAAAAGTCCCATGTTCAAATCCCTTCGACACAGGCACACGAATGGTGCACCCCCTGCGTGCGACGGGGCCCCGCCGCCCATTCGAACCTACGCGCACCCGAAGAGGAGCGCGCGGCAGGGCCGACGCGGCGCGGGGGGCCGAGGCTTCCCACGGGTCACGAGGGCCGCCGGTGGGAAGGAATCTCCGCACCTCCCAGGACGAGCGGCGCCGGCTCGGACGAGTGATCCGTAGCACGATGCTCGGCGAAGGCACTCGACGTCTCGTACCGTCAGGCCGTGGAGTCCGTCGAGTACCTGACCATCGCCGTCGCGGCTGCGGCTCTCATCATCGCGGTCACCGCGCTCGCACCCCGGGCCGGGGTCGCCTCGCCCCTCGTGCTGGTCGTGCTCGGCGCCGGCGTGAGCCTCCTGCCGTGGGTGCCGGCGATCGAGGTGCCGCCAGAGCTGATCCTCGGCGGTGTGCTGCCCCCGCTCCTGTACTCGGCGGCGGTCGGCCTGCCGTCGATGGACTTCCGGCGCGACTTCACGGCCATCGGCGGCCTGTCCATCACGCTCGTCGTGATCAGCTCCGTGCTGCTGGGGCTGCTGTTCCGGCTGCTCATCCCCGGGATCGACCTGGCCACCGCGATCGCCCTCGGCGCGATAGTGAGCCCGACCGACGCCGTGGCGACCTCGATCGTGAAGCGGCTCGGGGCTTCCCCGCGCAGCGTCACGATGCTCGAGGGCGAGTCCCTGCTCAACGACGCGTCCGCGCTGGTGCTGCTCCGCTCGGCGATCGCGGCGACGGCGGCGTCGGTCAGCCTGTGGGAGGTGGTCGGTGACTTCGCGTACGCCGCGGGCCTTGCCGTCGTGATCGGCGTGGCCGTCGGCTGGGTGGGGCTGCGGGTCCGCAGACGCCTGCAGCACGCCGCCCTGAGCACCGCCATGTCGTTCGTCGTCCCGTTCGCCGCGTACCTCCCGGCGGAGGAGCTGGGCGCGTCGGGCCTGGTCGCCGTCGTGGCGGCGGGCCTGGTGACCGGCAACGGCTCGGCCAGGCACCTGCGGCCACAGGACCGCATCGCCGAACGGTCCAACTGGCACACCGTCGAGCTGCTGCTCGAGGGCGCGGTCTTCCTCGCGATGGGGATCCAGCTGTTCGACCTGATCGAGGACGCGGAGCGCGGCAGCATCTCGCTCTGGCTGGCCGCCGCCGTGGCCGCTGTCGCGGGCGCCGCCGTGCTGGTGGTGCGCGCGGCGTTCGTCACGCCGCTGATCGGCATCCAGGCCCGCAGGGCGCGGCGCGGCGAGGCCGTGCGCGAGACCCTCACCGGCATCCAGGACCGGCTGGACCAGCGGGCCGCCGCGGCGCCCGCCCGTACGGGCGAGCCTGCCGACGGCGACGGACGCCGCTCCCCCGCCGCCCGCCAGGAGCGGATCCGAGGCCTCCTGCGGCGCCGCACCGCCGACATCGACTACGACCTCGCCAGGCCGCTCGGCTGGCGGGAGGGCACCCTGCTGGTGTGGGCGGGCATGCGCGGCGTGGTCACGCTCGCCGCCGCGCAGACCCTGCCCGCTGACACCCCCGACCGGTCGTTCCTGATCCTGGTGGCGTTCGGCGTCGCGTTCGGCACGCTCCTGCTCCAGGGCAGCACCCTGCCGTGGGTGACCCGACGGCTCGGTCTGGTGGGGCAGGACACCGCCGACGACCTGCCGGCCCTGCGCCGCGAGACCGAGCAGGCTGCCCGCGCCTTCCTCGCCCGCCCCCACCGCCCCGACGGCACGCCCTACGACGAGGGCGTGGTGATCCGGGTACGCAAGGACATGTTCCGGGAGCACGAGTCGCAGGACGAGGACGCGGTCCTCACCAAGGAGCGCTTCATCCAGTACCGCGAGCTGCGGCTGGCGGCCATCGCCGCCCAGCGCGACGAGCTGCTCGCCGCGCGCGCGACCGGCACCTACGACTCCGCCCAGCTCGGGATCGCCCTCGACCTGCTGGACGCCGAGCAGATCGCCGTCGAGATGCGCAAGGGCAAGATTCCCCTGCACGACGCCGCGCCGGAGCGCTAACCTCCCGGCGTGACGGATTACACACCGCTCCACCTCGACTGGCCCGGCTGTCTCAACGTGCGTGACCTGGGCGGACTCCCGCTCACGGGCGGCGGCACGGTACGTGAACGTGCCCTCGTCCGCTCCGACTCCTCCAGCTTCCTGACCGACGACGGCGTCGCCGCCGCAACGGCCTTCCGCCTGGCGCGGATCATCGACCTGCGCCGCCCGCGGGAGAACGAGGAGTGGCCGAGCCTGCTGGCGGGCCACCCCGGCTACCTGAGCCTCCCCGTCCAGGAGACCGACGACCCGGAGGAGGGTCCGTGGGTCCACCTGTACACGGGGTTGCTCGACCGACGCCCCGACCTGTTCGCGCGCGCCGTGGCGGCTCTCGCGGACGCTCCGGAAGGTCCGGTGCTCGTGCACTGCGTCGCGGGCAAGGACCGCACGGGCCTGGTGGTGGCGCTCGCGCTCAGCATCGTCGGGGCCGACGTCGACGCCCTCGCCGACGACTACGAGCTCACCAACGAACGGCTGGCGCCGCGCTACGCCGAGCTCCCCGAGGACCGCGAGATCCCCGTCGGACGCGAGATCCCGCCGACCCGGCACGTCATCATCGAGGCGCTGGAGCACCTGCGCGCGCGGCACGGTTCGGTCGAGGCGTACCTCACCCGCGGCGGCCTCACCCCTGGCCACGTCCGCGCCCTACGCACCCGGCTGGCCGGCTGAGCCGACCGGGCCGTTGACCTCGGTTCAGCAGGCCGGAGGCGACCGTAACCCCCGGGGGTTCCAGCCACCTCCAGCCTGCTGAACGTCAGTCAGCGGATCCTGACGACGTTCGGCTCGTCACCTCGCGACGGCCGCCGCCCACGACAGCATGGGCGACTGGTTGTTCGTCGCCCTGAGCCGGATCGTCACCGGACCCGGCTCCGCGAGCTCGACGTCGTGGCTCAGCACCTCGCTCGGGTTGCCCGAGTCCAGCGTGACCGAGCCGACCGCGCGGCTCTCGCCGTCGTGGTCGAGCAGGACGTCCGCGCTCCTGCTGCTACCCGGCCACCACGAGTGGGAGCCGGCCACGAGCGTGTACGAGCCCGCGGGGAGCGTGAAGGTGTACGACACCTCGGCACCCACCTGGTTCGCGGTGTACATGCCAGTGGTCGTCGTCTTGTCGTACTCGCCGGCGGTGACGCCCTTGTACTCGATGGACCGGTTGCCCGATGCCGCCTGCGCCCAGTGTCCCCAGGTCGAGCCGTCCGTGCGCACCTGGTCGGGCACCTCGTTCACGAGCGCACCACCGACGAGACCGTCGATCGCGCCGTAGGCCGGCGAGTCGTACCCCAGCGTGCTGCCGCTGGTGGCGTTGACGTCACCGAAGGCGACGGTTCCGCGCGGCACCACCTCGACGTGCACGGTCGCGGTCACCGGGCCGTACGAGCCCCGGATCTCCGCGGACGCCCACGCCTCGTCGAACGCGCCCTCCTCGACGGCCCAGTCGACCGGCACCTCGCGCGTGCTGCCGTCGGTGAGCTCGGCGGTGAGCGCGTCCGGCAGGGACGGCTCCTCGCCGACGTAGGTCGCGACCCGGGGCTCCTCGAGGCTGACGATCCGGTTCACGACAGGCGCGGACGCCGTCTCGAGCCGGGACACCAGCTGGCCTGCCCCCTGGCCGTCGAGCCGGTAGGCCGTCGGGTCGGTGAGAGCAGCCCGAGCGGCCGAGATCCCGTTCTGCAGGACCGCCCAGTCCAGGTCGGTGAAGTCGTCGGTGCGCTCGATCCCCTCTGCCGCTTCCAGAGCGCGGCGGAGCGACCCGTCGTCGGCCGGCTGCGACGCCGGGGCCGAGACGACGCCGACGGCGTCGACGTTCAGGGTGCCTGAGGCGACCGTGAGGGTCACCGTGTGCTCGCCCCAGCCGAGGCCCCGCAGCTCGAACGCCTGCTGGTACTGACCGGACGCGCGGGTGCGGGCGTTGACCGCGACCGGCTCGCCGTCCACCGTCACGTCGAGGCGTGCGGACCCGTCGTTCGGCCCCAGCACGTCCAACCCGGAGCCGGTGAACGTGTAGCTCACGGAGGCGTCGGAGCCCTGGCTGATGGACGACGTGCGGCCGTACTCGAACATGCCCTTGCCGTTGGCGTGCGCCCACTCGCCGTCGTAGACGAGCTTGGTCGCCGCCGGGTCGGCGAGGTCGGTCATCTCGTGACCGTCGAGGTACTCGCCGTAGTACGGCACCTCGGAGGCCACGCGCTCGACGCGCAAGTTGTCGAAATGTGTCCAGTGGAACCCGCTCGCGAGGTCGACCCAGCCGGACAGGATCGGTGCGTCGTCGGTCCAGTCGAACACCTGCTCGCCGTCGACCCAGCCCGTGACCCGGTCGCCCGCCACCTGCACGGACAGCTCGTGCCACGCGGCGGCATCCCAGCTGTCGGTCGCGACGGAGCCGCTCTCGACGGCGGTTCCCAGGCGGTCGAGCCGCCAGCCACCGTCGGCGCCCAGCCTCAGCGCGTAGGGCGTGCCGCGCAGGCTGTGGGAGGTGCCACCGCCGCTGGAGCGGGCTCCGAGGGCGGCGTAGTTGTCCGCTCCTTGGCCGCGCTCGAAGCGGACGTCGACGGTGGCACGGTAGTTGCTCCAGCGCCGGTCGCCGACGGCGGTGATCGGCTCACCGTTGTTCCACGCGCCGCCGACGCCGGTGCCCGCGCGGTCGACCTGCTGGCGCAGGACCCGCTCGCCGTCGTCGGCCAGATACGCCTCGAAGGAGCCGTTGCGGTCCCACGTGTACAGCGGGATCGCGCCGGTGTCCCCACCGCGGGAGTCGACGAAGTCCTCGGTCCTGCCGAGGAGCCCGCCGCCCTTGCGGATCGTGCGCACCTTCTTGTCCGTGTAGTCGAAGTCGTCGGACCACAGCACGTTCTTCGCGGCGTCGCCGGCCGCTCCGGCGTCGAGCACCGTGCGCTCGCCCTCGACGGGCAGCGGCGTCGTCCATGCCTTGTCCCGGCTGACGTCGAGCGAGGTCACGGTGGTGATGGAGTACGGCTGCACGGTGACGCTGTAGGCGCCCTCGGCATCCGCGGAGAGATCACCGACGTGCTGCTTGTACCGCGCGTCGAAGGCCTCGCCGTCCTCAGCGGCACGGGTCTCCCACACTGCCAGCGAGGGCTTGCGGCCGAGGTGCAGGTCCTCCGGGGTGATCCGGTAGGTCCGCGGCGTCTCGGAGTCGTTGACGAGGACCGTCGAGAAGTCCGAGCGGTCCGGCGCCGCGAGGGTCAGGTAGTTCGGGCCGCCGTCGCGCCCGTTCACCGGGTTGGTGCCGGTCGCCGTGGTGCCCGACGCCGCAGGCACCGCACGCCAGATCCCGGACCGGTTGCGGGAGTCCTCCCAGCCGGTCACGGCGAAGTTCGAGAAGTGCTGCAGCGCCACCAGCCCTGCGTCGTAGTGGATCCATCCCGACCACGGGTCGCGAGCGCCCACGAGCTCCTTGTACGAGTACTGCCCGCCCTCGTAGAACGAGCCGATCGCGGGCTGGTAGATGAAGTGCGTGCGCCGGGAGTTCGCGAAGCCCTTGACGACGGTGTTCGCCATCTCCAGGGAGCTCCCGGTCCCGCCGAGGCCGGTGCCCTCGACGGTCGGGTCTGCGGTGTTGTTGTTCGGCCGGAACGACGAGCTGCTGAACGTGGCCTGCGCCTCGCTGTTCCAGATCTGCTCGTCGAGCTCGTCGGCCAGGCGCTTGAAGTTCCCTGCCGCGTCGTCGTTCGTGTTGTAGTGGAACCCGGCGGCGCCCACGGCGTCGCGCAGCGAGGCGTCGGCGACCATCTCGTCACCGAAGGTGCCTGTGCCGACCTCGTCCGAGATGACCACCTCGATCTGGTGGAAGAGCCTCGCCTCTCCCCTGCGGAAGCCCGCGAGCCGGGGGTCGTCGCTCACGTACCCCGTGTCGTCGGTGCGGACGCGCTCGGCATACTCCCTGGTCCATTCCAGGTCGGCGCTGTGCTCGTTCACGCCCGGGTTGACGTAGTCGACCATGTACCCGTAGTCGCGGTACGCGGCGAGGATCGTGTTCTTGTACCAGTCGTAGATCTTGTCGTTCGTGTCCGCCCAGGGCACGGCGTTCCAGCGCAGGATCGAGACCTTGAGATCAGGGTTGACCTTCTTGGCGTCCGCGGCGAGCTGGAAGCCCGGGTGCCTGCGCACGTTGGCCGGCTCGTCCTGCGTGCGCATCGTCGCGACGTCGGAGCCGGTCGAGTTGTTGCGGTCGTCGCCCATCTCGATCTTGACGTGGTGCATGATCGGGTGCTTGCCGCCGAACAGGACCTGCAGCAGCTCCGCGTACTTCTCGGGCTGCTCGGACTTGTAGTCCATCAGGAGGGCGCTGGTGCTGTTGGCGCTGAGCACGCCGAAGCCCTTGAACGTCAGGCCGTTGACGTTGTCGGCGGCGATGTCGTCACCGTCGACGGTGATCTCGGTGATCTCGGTGACCTCGGCCGCTACAGCGATCTCGGTGCCGGCGCGGGGTGCCCCTGCGGCCGACGTCGCCGTTCCCGCCACGGCGAGCGACGATCCGACGACGCCACACGCGAGGATTCCCGCGATGGTCGCTGATGACACGCGTCTGAGTCTCATGGTGTTTCCCTTCCTCGTTGAAGTACTCGTCGACGCCGCACGGGCAGTCGCGGGCCGCCCGCGGGCCGGTCGGGCTCGCGGCGGGTGCGGTGCAGGTCTCCCTTGAGCTGCACTCATGACCATCGGCGTCGATGTTCGTTTTTGTTTGTTTAAGCCCACCTAGCGAGCGCAACGGTATCCGTAATGACCGAATGCACCAAGATATTGTTCGGTATTGATCACTTCGCCCACACCGGGTGGTGCGGCGGCTCGCTCGCGTGAACGACGCGGCGGCCGGCTCGCCTCAGAGGACACCTGGGAGCTCATGGTGGACATGGATGCCCACCGACCGGCACGATCGTCGCCGTGACTCGTCCTCGTGCGCTGGTCCTCGTCGTGCTGGTCGTCGCGATCGGAGGGATGCTCGTGTGGCAACCGTGGGCAGCACCGCCGGCGGTGCGCCTGGCGGCGTGGCGCCTGGCGCAGGTGGAGGGCGTCGCCTCGGCGCAGGTCGATCGGCACGACAAGTCGCCGACCGTGCATGATGAGCGCGCGACCTGGTCTGTCACGACCGTCCACCTGGACCCGGGGTTGTCGCCCGAGGAGGCCGGCGAGGTGGTCGTCCGGGCGGACGGCCCACTCCGGCCGAACCGCGACGCCTCCGTGCACCTCGTCGGTGAGGACGCCGATGGCGTCGAGCGGGTCTACGTGGTCTGGGCGGAGCCGGTGACGGCCGAGGATGTCGTGGACGCGTTCTCCCTGGCCGACGCCGGGGCTCGGCACGTGCAGGTCGTGATCACCGGGATGCCGGGGACCGTCCGGTACGAGGTGCGGACCGCGGATCAGTCCGAGTGGGACCGATTCGCCCGGCTCGCCGACGAGCTCGGCGTCCCCCAGCCCCAGATGGAGGTCCTTTGAAGGTCGGCAGCCCGAAAGGCAAAAGACCCTCTGACCTGCGTTTCCGCTGGCCAGAGGGCCTTGCCGTGCTGGTGGGCGATACTGGGATCGAACCAGTGACCTCTTCCGTGTCAGGGAAGCGCGCTACCGCTGCGCCAATCGCCCGAGGTGGGTACGGGATTCGAACCCGTGTGTACGGCTTTGCAGGCCGCTGCCTCGCCTCTCGGCCAACCCACCGTGCTCCCCACAAAATGCGGGTTCGAGCGGATGACGGGACTTGAACCCGCGACCCTCACCTTGGCAAGGTGATGCTCTACCACTGAGCTACATCCGCGTAACCACCAACTAAAACCCCTTCGGGTTCCCATGGTGGAACTCCGGAAGAGTAGTTCACAAGTGGCGTGCCGGTCCAATCGAAAATGGCGGCGCCACCTGCGACGCGTCCCCGGGGGCCGCACCCGGCTATGTTCAGCGGTATGAGTGCGACCGATGTCATCCCCGCCCACCTCATCCCGCTCCTCGAGGCGCCGAACTACGCGTTCCTCGGCACGATCCGGCCGGACGACACCGTCCAGGTCAACCCGATGTGGTTCGACTACGACGGCGAGACGCTGCGCTTCACCCACTCCGCCAAGCGCGCCAAGTTCCGCAACCTGCAGCACAACCCCTCGATGAGCCTCGCGATCCTCAACGACGAGAACCCGTTCAACTACCTCGAGGTGCGCGGCACGCTGATCGAGGCGATCCCGGACCCGACCGGGGCGTACTACGTCCACCTGGGCAAGCGCTACGGCAACCCCGACCAGCAGCCGCCGTCGGACAGCCCGGACCGCGTCATCCTGGTGATGAGCATCGAGCACTACACGACGCAGTAGCCGGGCGCCGCGTGACAGTCTGGCGCCCGTGACCACACTCCACGGCCGACCGCGGTCGGCCGCCACCGCCGTCGCTGCCACCATGCTGATCGCATTGGCCCTGACCGCTTGTGCCGGAGACGGAGACCTCGCAGATGCGGGGTCTCCGTCAGGCCGGACCGCTACGCCGTCCGGGGCCTCGACGCCCGCTGCCACCGAGACCACGACGTCGGCGACACCGAGGAAGGAGGCGCCCACTGCGGAGGCCGAGCCCACCCCCGACCCGCGCCCGACCGCGGCGCCCGCCCGCTCGGTGGCAGCCGGCACGGTGGCGCCGGGCGTACCCGCGGTGGCGGAGGGCCGGGGGAACGCCGAGGTCACCTTCGAGCGGGACGGCGAGTTCGCCGTCGTCGTCCACCTCGACTGCTCCGGCTGCTCAGGCGCGACGATCCTCACCGGTCCCGAGCGAGGCACACCGTTCGGTGCGGCCGACGGTGTCCTGACGGGCTCGTACCTGATGGACGTGTTCACGGGGACCGATCCTGAGCAGTCCGTCTGGCTCGTCGCGAAGGGACCCTGGAGCCTGCGGTTCGAGTCGTGGAACGACCTGGCGCCCGTGACCGGCAAGCAGGCCGGGGAAGGGTCGACGGTGCTGGCGCTCGGCGACACGGCGTCCAGCATCGACGTGGAGTTCACTCCCGCGGGGCCCGACGACATGTTCGCCGGCCGCTACTTCGGCGTCTCGGGCGATTCACAGATGTTCGGGGACAGCGTGGCCTTCACCGACTCCTACGACGTCTCGCTGCCCGGGGTGCTCGCCATCACCACGAACGGTTCGTGGGCCGTGACGCCGCGGTCGTAGCAGCCCGGACCGCTCGTCGACGGACCATGGCCCCTGTGCCCATCAGGAAGGCACTGAGGACCAGGACCACAGCAAGGGCGATGTTGACGCCCTTGTTCTTGATCAGGTCGTTGCGGGCGTACCGAAGCCGAAGGGAGTTCTGCAAGCTCACCCGAATCTCCCCCGCTCCAGGGCTGTGCCAGCAGGAGGTCCCGCTCGCGATACGGCGAACCTAGCGATCGGCCCGTACCGGGCACATCAGGGGCAACCCTCGTTCCGGCAGGGAAAGAACCCTGAGCATCCAGCGCCGATGAGGTCTCGTCGAGCGATCGGTCCCCCGCACCGCGCGAAAAGGCCCCCTGGACAGCGCTTCCGCTGGTCAGGGGGCCTTGCCGTGCTGGTGGGCGATACTGGGATCGAACCAGTGACCTCTTCCGTGTCAGGGAAGCGCGCTACCGCTGCGCCAATCGCCCATGCTGCATTGCGAGGTGGGTACGGGATTCGAACCCGTGTATACGGCTTTGCAGGCCGCTGCCTCGCCACTCGGCCAACCCACCGCCCGGTCGAACCTACAACCCTGGGTGCTCTCATCAGCCGAAGATCTACGAGAGCGGCGTTCCGAGCGGATGACGGGACTTGAACCCGCGACCCTCACCTTGGCAAGGTGATGCTCTACCACTGAGCTACATCCGCGAAGCCGGGCATCCTGGGGTTTCCCCCGGTGCTCCGGCGTGATGAACATTAATCGACCGGAGGGCGAACCGTCCAATCGCGCGCGCCGCCGTACGGTTGTCCCGTGTCCCCCAGCCCGGCCCATCCGCCCGCAAACCGCACGATTCCGCCGGTTCCGTCCCACCCGGTCTCCGCCACTTCTCGATCCGACGTGACCGGGAACACCGGCTGGGCGAGCTTCGCAGGGCGCGTCGCGACCGACGCCGTCGAGGGCATCGACGTCCTGGCCGAGCCCGAGCGGCTGGCGACGGGGACATGGTTCGTCGTCGCCGACTTCGAGGCCGGCTCAGGGACCCCTTCCGGAGGGCGGGCCCGAGCGTGGCGCTTCGCCCACGTGCACGACGCCGGAGCCCCGCCCGCCACCACCCCGCCCGCCACCACCTGGCACGGTCCGCCGCACGACGCCTGGACCTCCTCCATGGACCGGGCCACCTACGAGGCCGCCGTCGGACAGGTCCGCGAGCACGTGCGCGAGGGCGACGTCTACCAGGCCAACGTGTGCAGGGTGCTGTCGGCCCCGCTCATGGGCCCGCCCGGCGCCGAGCCCGACGCGCGGGCGCTCGCCGCCCGGCTCGCCGCAGGCAACCCTGCCCCGCACGCAGCGGCCGTCCACGTGCCCGCCGCCACAGGCCTGGACCCCGTGTGGGTGGTGAGCGCCTCCCCCGAGCTCTACCTGTCCGTGCGGGACGAGCCGGGAACCGGGACTGTCGTGGAGTCCGGCCCGATCAAGGGCACCGCCCGCACACCCGACGGGCTCACCGAGAAGGACCGCGCGGAGAACGTGATGATCACCGATCTCGTGCGCAACGACCTGCAGACCGTCTGCCGTCCGGGCACGGTCGAGGTCACGTCCCTGCTGGCGGTCGAGGAACACCCCGGCCTGGTGCACCTCGTCTCGCGTGTCCGCGGGACCCTGTCCGACGACGTCGCCAGCTCCGGCGCGCTGTGGCGCCGGCTGCTGGACGGCACCTTCCCACCGGGCTCGGTCTCGGGCGCGCCGAAGTCGAGCGCGCTGCGGATCATCGGCGAGCTGGAACCCGTGCCACGCGGCCCGTACTGCGGCGCCGTGGGCTGGGTGGCCGACGGCGAGGCCTCCCTCGCCGTCGGCATCCGCACGTTCTGGTGGGCCGACGGGGTGCTCCGGTTCGGCACCGGTGCAGGCATCACCTGGGGCTCCGACCCGGCCGCCGAGTGGCACGAGACCGAGCTCAAGGCGGAGCGGCTGGTCGCGCTGGCGTCGGAGCCCCGGTGACGACGGGCCGTCCCGGGGTGCGGGTCAGTACATGAGCGTACCGAACCCGAGCTGGTCGTACCCGCCCGACGTCGTGCCGTAGTCGCCGCCACCGCCCTCTGGGCGGACGGTCTCGGCGATCTGCCGCACCCAGCCCGCCTCCAGGCCCTTCCGCCCGGAGTAGTGCGCGAGGACCATGGCCCACACCGGCCGTGCCTGGCCCCGGGACGCCGCGCTGATCACGGTCTGGGTGTTCCACCGCGGCGACGTGACGGGGCCGGACTGCCAGGTGTACTCGGTGAACGGCACGGCGTGCCCCAGGTTGTACTTCGCGACGTACTGCGCGCCCTTGAGGAACCGGTTGTCGTCGTACCCGTAGCAGTCGATGCCCTGGTTCCAGGCCATCTCGCAGAACGCGCCCATGAGACCGATGCCCATGATCGTGTGCGCCTGGTCGCGCCCCGACTCCTGCCACTGCCCGAGGCCGCCGTCGTCGCTGTAGAGGAAGGGCACCGCGTGCCCGATCGAGCCGTTCCCCGCCCCGCCCTCGAAGTAGTCGACGGCGCGCCCCACCAGGTCCTGCCGGTCCGCGAGAATCCCGATCGCCAGGACCGAGGCCATGTTGCACAGGTCCCAGTTGGCCCAGTAGTTGGTGATCACCGCGTCGTTGTGGTGGGTCAGGAACTGCTCGTTCATCGGGTGGAAGATGCCGAGCAGCAGGTCCGCGAACCGTCCGCGGTCGAAGTCCGACCGGTCCCGGACGAGCTCGGCCGCGTTGGCCCACTGGTACCCGTAGATGCCGGCGGCCAGGAACCGGTCCGCGTTGCCGCCCAGCGACCGCATGGTGGCGGACCAGGCGTTGAGGATGCGCGCTGCGGCGGCGCCGTGCGCCTCGTCGCCGGACACGTGCCAGCGCAGCGCGTTCTGGTAGGCCGTGTGGATGTCGGGAAACATCTGCGCGTAGTTCTGCCCGTCCCCGCCGCGGATCACGTCCGCCAGCGGGCGGGGCTGCCACGTCGCCGCGGACCGGCCGTTCGCGACCAGCCGGTCCCACCCGGCCGTCCACGGCTGGGCGCCCGCCGCGACGTGGTCGGCAGCCGCTGAGAGCTGCGCCGCCGTGTGCTGCATGCCGGGGTGGGCGGAGGCGAGGGCCCTCGCCGTGCCGTCGGCCGCGCGGCCGGCCAAGCCGCCGTGCGGGCTCACCGGCGCGGCGAACGCGGACTGTGCCGCCACCGTGCCGCCGACGGTCCCGGCGAGCAGCGCCAGGGAGGAACCGGCCAGGAAGGCGCGGCGCGACGCGCCATCCCGCCCGCCGTCCGGGTGTTCTGGGTGTGTAGTCATCGCTGTTTCCGTTCTGTCGTCATTGACAACGGACGGCCTCGTTCAGGCCGGTTCGAGTGCGGCCACGGCCGCGGCGAGCTCGTCGGCGGCGGTATCCACCTCCTCCTGGTCGGTGGCGGCGTCGGCGGCACGGAGCGCGAGACCCGTCTCGCGGGCGGCAGCGAGACGCTGCCAGGACGCCGTCGTCCAGTCCTCGGCGGCGAGGTCAGCGGTCTCCGCCAGGTACAGGTCGAGTCCCGTACGGTCGACGGCGCTGGTGACGAGCTCCACCTCGGCAAGGTTCGTGTTGCCGGAATCGGCCAGCACCCTGATCGCCCCCGCCTCGACGGGCTCAGGCAGGTCGATCCGGCCCCAGCCCGCCGTCGCGCCGCTGATCGTGGCGAAGGTCTGCCAGGTCCGGCCGCCGTCCGCGGAGCCCTGGAACCGGACACCCTCGGCGCGGTTCGCATGGCCGGACCGGGGCAGGTATCGCACGGACTCGACGTGGAAGGTGCTGCCGTCGTCGGGCACCGCCTGGACCCAGCCACCGGCCTGCGTCGTGTCGGTGAAGGTGGCGGTGTCACCGTCGAACATCGTCCAGCCGTTGGCCGCCGCGTCCCTGCTGCCGTCCCACGACGGCGAGCTCGCGGTCACCCACGCCCGCACGACGTCGGCGGTCCCGGCTGGCGGCGGTTCGAGCAGGTCCCAGGCGCCGAGGACGCGCTGCGTCAGCGCCGTCTCGTCCGCTCCCGGCTCCGCGACGGCACGCACCGCCTCGATCTCCCGGGAGAACCGCACCGCCGACGCACGCGAGTATCCCGCCAGGTCCGCGGCCTGCGCCTCGGCGAGCAGCACGTCAAGGCCTGCCTCGATCCGTGCCCCGTCGATCCGGAAGTCCGCCAGGCTCCAGATGCCCGGGTACGCCGGGTCTGACGGCACGCCCGGCTCGTCGACCTGGAGCTTGAGGTACCGGAACGCGCTGTCCCGCTCCGCCTCGCGCACCGCTACCTGCTCGATCTCGGTGTCGTCACCCGCGTTGGGGTGCTCGGTCAGGAGCGTCCACGTCCGGCCGTCGGACGACCCGTAGACGTTCGTGCCCTCGGCCCGGTTGGCGAACGTGTTCCGCGCGAGAAAGCCGAAGCCGTCCGCCCGGACGCGATAGCCCGGCCCGAGGTCGAGCACGACGCTCGGCACCCGCAGGTCTCCCCAGGTGGTCTGGTTGTCCCCGTCGGTCAGCGCCACGAGGGTCGTCGCAGCGACCTGGTCCGAGGACACGATGCGGGAGTAGTCGAGCGTGTCGTCCGGCAGGCGGGGGTCGAGCAGCTCCAGGTCGCCGACCGCCAGCCGCAGGTCCTCCAGGAGCAGGCCGAACTCCGCCGGGTCGGATCCCGCCACGCCGCCCGACGCGGTAGCCTCCGCCTCCGCGACGGGCGTCCAGGTGGCGGTCGTGTAGGCCGCCGGTTCCCGCAGCCCGTCCAGGAGCGCCGCCACCGCGGCCGCCCGGTCCGGCGCGACGGTGAGGGACACTGGCAACGCGGTGTCCGCCTGGTCGTCCGAGGCGACGACGACGAGGCGTTCGACGCCGCGCCTGCGGTCCGGCGTCCACGTGAACGCGCCGTCGGCGGAGATCGTCGCGCCGCGCGGCGCGTCCTGGAGCGCCAGGGAGAAGTCGCCGTCGGTGTCGGTCACCTCGAGGTCCCTGGTGTAGAGCTCGCCGGCCACGGCCACGACGTCCAGCGACGTGCCCTCGTCGAACACCGGTGGGTCGATGGTCCCGTTCGCGTCAGCGAGCAGGCCCGCGACGTCCACGTCGGTCTTGCCGCCGGTCGCGCGGAGCACCACGAGGTTGGCTCCGGCGACCGGCACCTTCGCCGAGGCGACGTCGAACCAGACGTAGCGCCAGCGCCCGTCCGTGTCGGGGAGCTGGACGGTCGTGAAGGGATCGTCGTACGAGGTCCTGGACACCTCGACGGTGGCAGTACCCCGGGTGCGGACCTGCAGCCCGACCAGCGCCGTGCGGCTGCGGTCGGGGTAGACGACGCGACGCACGGCCACCCGCGCGTCGTCCTTCTTCGCGTTCAGCCTGACGAAGCCCTGCCCGGCGTCGTCGGTCAGCTGCTTGGCACCCTTGCCGAGGGCGTGGCCGAACTGCCCCAGGGGCAGCTGAGGGCTGTCCCCTACCGCAGGCACCGTCACGTCCTCCTGGGCGAGCGCGGGCGGGAACGCCACCCAGTACTCGGCACCCGTGAAGTCCGAGCCGCTCTCGTTCCAGAAGTTCGAGATCCCCGAGCCGTAGCGGTACAGGGGCCCGTCGCCCTGCCGGTGCAGCTCTGCGACGAACGGCGCTTCCTTCTCGACGTCCACGCCCGCGACGTACTCGTACTGGTAGTACAGCTCGTTCAGCGGCTCGCGCAGGCGTCCGCGGTAGGCCTCGGAGAGCTTGCCCGATCCACCGGAGACGTCGACGTACGGCGGCTCCTCGCCCATCATGAAGCCGGTGTAGACGTCGCCTCCTTCGAGGATGCGGTTGTCCAGGAACGCGTACGGGCTGACGGCGTCGGTCGCGGTCGAGACGGTCCCGTCGGCGGGGTCGATCAGGGTGCCCTGGTTGTTCACGATGCGGGCGAGCGCCGTCAGGATGTCGACGTCGCCCTCGGCGTGCGCCTGGTCGCGGCCCATCTCCAGGTGCTGGACGAAGTCCTTGCCGTAGGGGTTGAGCGGGTCGTCCGCATCGATGGTGCGGAAGAGCGAGGCCAGCGATCCGTTGACGTCCCCGCCGTTGATCGTGTGCTCGCTCTCGTAGCCGGCGTTGACCGTGAACCATTCGACGCGTTCGGCGTAGAGCTCGGCGTCGTCGAGGAAGATCGCCGCGGACACCATGCCGATCACGCCGTACAGGTGCTGGTTCCACAGGCGGTTCTGGGAGTAGAGGAACGTGTCGAGCACCGGGTGGACGAGGTTGTCCTCGATGCGCTGCTGGTCGCGCTCGGTCCAGCGCAGGTCGTACCCGTCGAGCTCGTCCTGGGCGGGCTCGGTGGAACGGAGGATCTCGGTGGCGACCAGCGTCTGGTAGAGCGGCACACCGGTGTGGATGTGCGCGTCGGCGAAGTACTCGTACCGGTCCGGGTCCAGGCTGCTCCAGGTGCGGATCACGTGCAGCGCGTTCGCCCGGTAGACCTCGTCACCGGTGACCAGGTACATCAGCGCCTGCGTCAACGCGCCGAGGCTGTCGCCGTGCTGGCGGCTACGCATGCTCGCGTTGTCGTACGCGGTGGTGGTCGGCTGCTCGTCCGTGGGGCCCTGGATCGAGGCCTCGAAGTCGGCGGCGGCGAATCGCGTCTGGGTCATCGCGTCGTAGTAGCTCGCCCACGGCTCGACACCAGCGAGCACCTGGGTCTGCATGTTCTCGAGGTTGTCCGCGGTCAGGCCGACGCCCGGGTGGGCGAACCCCGCGTCGCTGGTCGTCTCGTGGATCTCGACAGCCTGGCCGGTGGTTTGGCCGGGCAGCTGCGCAGCGTCGCCGCCGACGTCGGCCACCGCGGCGGGCGCCGGGACCATGCCGACGACTACGACGGCCGCCGTGGTGAGCAGTGCGGCGGCTCTCGAGCGCAGCCTGGATGTGCGTTGCCTCATCGTGTTCCCTCCACGGCCGCAGCTCTGCGGGCCGAGCGCGGCCCGGGCCGCACTGTCGTCACCTCGTCGTGAGTCGGGATATCGTTATCCCGGAAATACGTTATCCCGACGTACCGGACAGCACAAGGTCTGCAGCTTCTCGTAACAGAGTCATCGCGCCGAGCATGCGCAAGGAACGGATCTGGAAGCCGTAGAAGCACAGCAGCCCCCGCCAGAGGCGGGGGCTGAGGCAAGACGCTCAGGATTTCTCCCTATCGCGTACTCCAATACTAAGTGAACCTCCCGAGATCCGTCCATCGGTTGTTGTGTACGCGCCGGTCATACGCGGTGGTGAAGGGACCAGCCGGAGAAGTCGGCGGTGAAGGCGCCGTCGACCAGGTCGACCACGCTGATCCCCACCATCGCGCCGGTGAACCGCAGCCGCGGGCCGAAGTCGTCGGACAGCTCGCTGAAGTCCACGTCCGGTCCCACCTGCGCCCATGGCCCGTCGCCCGACGCCGAGGACAACCGCGCCGTCGCGCCGTCGATCTGCGCGCGCAACCGGATCGGTCCCACCGCAAGATCGACGGTCGCCAGCACCCGGGCGCCGTCGGGGTGCCCGTGGGTGAGGACCAGCACGCGGCGGCCCTGGTCGCCGACCCACTGCTGGCCCGCCTGGGGCTCGCCCTCTGGCTCGGTCCAGGTCACGTGGAGCTGGTAGTACGACGTGGTGTCGTACCAGAGCATCAGCCCGGCGGACTGGGTGAACGTGGTGGGCTCGGCGTCGACGGTGACCGCCACCTCGGCGTGGTGCTCGGTCAGGCGCTGGGCCAGGAGCGACTGCTGCCACAGCGACTCCGCGGACATCCGGCCGCGCAGCCGCACCCTGCCCGGCCGACCCGGAACGGACTCCACCCAGTCCCCCGGCGGCTCACGCAGCGTCGACCAGGGCCACCCGGCGCCGAGGTCTTGACAGGCCCTACCAGCGGACGGGCCGGCTTGACCAGTCGCGTCCGGGACCTCGACCTCCGTCGCCGGGTGCCAGCCGCCCTGGGCCAGCCGGGGCCAGCCGTCGGTCCAGACCACACGCTGCACCGCCGTCTCCCGGCCGAGGGTGTTGCGCGGCCCAGCCGGCGTCGGCAGCGGCCGGGACGCCAGGTGGGTCAGGTACCACTCGCCCGACGGCGCCTGGACCAGCTCGCCGTGCCCGGCTTTCTGCAGCGGGACCGCCGGGTCGTCGCGCGAGGTGAGCAGCGGGACGTCGTCCACCTCGTACGGGCCGGTCAGCGAGCGGCTGCGCGCCACGAGCACCCCGTGCTCGACGCCGGTCCCGCCCTGGGCGAGCAGCAGGTAGAACCAGCCGTCGTGGACGGTGAACTTGGGTCCCTCGACCAGCTCCTCGCGCTGCAGCAGCAGGCGGGTCGGACCCACCGCTCGCGCCCGGCCGGGCACCCCGCCGACGAGCGGGATCTCCAGCCCGGTGAGCACTATCCCGTCGAACCGCCGCCCGCCGACCCGCGAGTCGTTCTGCAGGTTGAGCAGGTAGTGCCGCCCATCGTGGTGCAGCAGCGACGGGTCGAACCCGTGGCCGGGCAGGCGCACGGGCCCGGACCATGGGCCGCCGACGTCGGGCGCCGTGCAGAGGTAGGTCTCCAGGTCGTAGTGCCGGGAGCCGACCGAGCGGACTATCGAGTACACGACCCAGAAGACGCCGTCCGCGTGGCTCAGGGCGGGCGCCCAGATCCCGCCCGAGTCGGGCACCCCGAGCAGCGACCGGCCAGGGGCGGCGCCGTCGACCGCCCCGGCGTGCTCCCACTCCGCGAGGTCCCGCGAGCGGTACAGCGGGATGGTCGGGAACCACTCGAACGAGCTCGTCGCGAGGTAGTACCAGTCGCCCACGCGGATCACCGACGGATCGGGCGCGAAGCCCCGCACCACCGGGTTCACCACCCGGCGCACCAGGCCGCTCACGAGCCCACCCGGACCCGCAGCAGGCGCGCCGACGTCAGAGCCGGGAGCTTGAGCTCGAGCACCCGGCCGTCGTCGGCGACGGTGACCGACTCGCCGCCCCAGCGCGGGTACAGCACCTCGACCGCCTCGTCCGCGACGCGGCCCGGCAGCGGCACCCGCAACGTGTCCGGGGCGCCGTCGTCCTGGCCGCCCCTGCGCCAGACCGCGAGGTAGAGGTGCTCGCCGTCGCGCGCGCCCTGGACGATCCAGGGGTCGCGCCAGCCGGGCAGGCCGAGCGGCCACACCGGTACCGAGCGGCCGACGGCGGAGCGGATCGCCCGGTAGGCCGCGAGCGCCTCCCGGACCACCGCGCGCTGTGCGGCGTCGAGCGTGTCGACGCGTCCGGTCAGGTGCACGCGCGCCAGCAGCGCGGTGACGAGGGAGAAGGCGAGCGGCTCCCGGTCCATGGTGCCGTCGACGGAGGCCCACACGCCGGTCTGCTCGGGTGGGAGGGCCAGCGGTGCGGCCGCGGCGATGGGTGGGGTCGCGCGGTAGTCCTGCTGGTCGGTGACGGACTGGACGGGAAAGACGCTGCCGCTGGCCGGGTCGGTGCGGGACCCGCCTGCCGCGCACGCCTCGATCACGAGGCCGGGGTGGCGGTCCATGACGGCGCTCGCCCAGGCCAGGAAGGCGCGGCCGTGCTCGAGCAGGCCGGTACCCGGTGCCGTGCCTGTCCCCGCGTCGGTCCCCGGGCCGATGTCGATGTTGTGGTCGAGCTTGAGGTAGGCGAGCCCGAACGTGCTCACGAGCCGGTCGATCACCGTGTCGAGGTGTTCGCGTGCGGCGGTGTGGCGCAGGTCGAGCTGGTGCCTGCCCCATTCGGTGACGCGGTGGCCGTGGCGCTGGAAGAACGCGGCGTCGGGCAGCGTGCGGGCGACCGGGCTGCGCACGCCGACGACCTCGGGTTCGAGCCACAGGCCCGGCTGCATGCCGTGGGCGCGGATCCGGTCGACGATGCCGCCCAGGCCGCCGTCCGGGAACCGGGTGGTCGAGGGCTCCCACTGGCCCACGGAGTCCCACCAGCCGCCCTGCTCGTCGTCGTACCAGCCTGCGTCGATCACGTAGTACTCGGCGCCGAGGTCGGCGGCCGCCTCGATCAGCGGCAGCTCGCGCTCGGTGGTGGGGTCTGACATGAGGGCGTTGAGGAAGTCGTTGTAGACCACGGGCAGCGCCTCGTGGTCGGGGTGCTGCCGCCGGGTCCGGCGGCGGTGCGCCGTGAGCGCGGCGCCGACGGCGTCCAGGGTCGCCTCGGGCCCGTCGGCGGCACCGGGGACGACGGCGAGGCTCACCGGGACGCTGGTGAACCGTGTGGTGGCGTCGAGGTGGCCGGCCCAGTGGTGCTCGTGCGCCGTCGGGCCCATGACGGCGAGGTAGACGTCGTCGTACCGGTCGCCGAGCTCGGCGTGCCAGGCACCGCTGGTCTCGACCTGCCAGGCGAGCAGGCGGCCGGTGCGGGTGTCCTCGACCAGGCCCATGGCCAGGTGCTCGGACGTGGACCAGGCGCCGGTCGAGGTCAGGCTGATCCGGTTCTTCGAGCCGACCTGGCCGAACCGCACCATGCCGACGTCGTACAGCCCCCGCTCGGCGAGCGTGGACCGGCGCCAGCGGAACTCGCCGCTCCACGGGTTGGCCGCCTCCCACACGGCCAGCTCGTGCTCCCAGCGTGCGGCGTGCCCCAGGCCCGCGACGACGCCGGTGGTGACGTGGTCGAGCACCAGCTCACGGTCGGACGTCAGCTCCGCCCACGTCCGCAGCACGGGGATGCCGACGGCGACCTCGTAGTGCACGACGGCTCGCAGGCCGGACTCCGGGTCGGCGAGGCACAGCCGCAGGTGCCGGACGCCGCCCTCGTCCGTGTCCTGCTCCGTACCGGTGAGCCGCATCCGCTGGGCCGCCGCGCCGTCGACGTGCCGCTTGCCGGAGGTGCCGGACCGCCCGTCGCCGAGCACCGCCACCTCCAGGACCGGGAGCGCGGAGCGCCGCTGGCCGTCCACGTCCGGCCGCGCTTCGCCGGTGTGCCACAGGGCCACCAGGCGTGGCGCGGTGTGCGGCCCGTGGGCGACCACGACGCGGACCACGTCGTTGCCCCACTCGAGCCGCTGCTCCGTGCTGTCCTCGAGGCCGGGAAGGGTGACAGTCATGCGATGACTCCCGTCACGGGGTCGACGGTCCAGGCGTCCCGCCACTCGAGCCGGGCGGCGCCGTCGGCGATCCGGACCGGTAGCCACACGGGTGCGGAGTGGAACAGGTCGTCCCTGTCCCACCGGTCGCCGACGTAGACATGGCTCGTGCACTGCGAGCCCTGGACGGTCACGATCGTCGAGGTCTGCGAGTCGTAGGTGGCGGAGCCCGAGGGCGCGAAGTCCGCCCAGTCGCTCCACGGCCCGGCCGGCGACGACGCCGTCGCCACCTTGTTGTCGTTCGTGGACCACCCGGTCAGCTCGGAGCCGAACAGGTAGTAGAGGCCGTCCACCTTCACCAGGGCCGGCGACTCGTACCCGTGCGGGCCCGCCGGATGGTCGCTCGGCGGGGTGAGCGTGGTCGCCACGATCTCCTCGACCGCCAGGTAGTCGGCCGACAGCCGGTAGATGTGCAGCCCGTGCTCGCGGTCCTCGGACAGGAGGTAGCCCGTGCCGTCGTCGTCAGTGCCGTCATGATCAACGAAGACGCCGATGTCCCGGCTGATGTTGCCGAGCGGGCGCTCGCTGCGCAGGTAGGTGTACGGGCCCTCAGGCCGCTCGGCCACTGCCCAGCCGACCCGGGCGTAGGCGTAGTCCGCTGAATCGACGTGCAGGAACATCACGAACTTCCCGTCCGGGTTGCGCAGCACCTTTGGCCGCTCGACCACCCGCCCGGGGGCGAGGTCGGGAACGTCCGGCGAGACCGCCAGGGCGTGCCCGTGCGCGGTCCAGGTCGCCAGGTCGGGCGACGAGTAGCAGGCCACTCCCCCGAAGGTCCCTGCACTGGTCTTGTCCTCGCCCCAGGCGTAGAACCTCCCGCCGAACCTCTGGATGCCGACGCCGTGCAGCTGGGCGACGGCGCCCTGGTCGTCGACGAACAGCTGTCCTGGTGCGATGACGCCTCGTGGGGCGTGCGGATGGGTGGGCACTCAATCTCCTCGGGTGGGGAAAACGTTATCAGCTGTCGTATGCTTCGCCTCATGGCCAGTCCGAAGCCGTACCGAGCCCCTGTCCTCGCCGATGTCGCCAAGGCGGCGGAAGTCTCCGTGCCCACGGTCTCCCGGGTTCTGAACGGCTCGAAGTACGTGGCACCCGAGCTCGCCCACCGGGTGAACGAGGCGGTGCAGACCCTCGGGTACCGCCCGAACGGCGCCGCCCGCTCGATGCGCTCCGGACGGCGGACGCTCGTGTCGGTCCTTGCCGGGGCGACCGCCAACTACGGTTACGCCCGCACGCTGCAGGGCGTCGAGACCGCCGCCCGCCGCGCGGGGATGACGGTGTCGATCACGGTCGTGGAGTCCGGCGACGCCGAGCACGTGCACGCCGCCATCGACCTCACCCTGGCCCAGCCGACGGCGGGGGTGATCGTGCTCGAGTTCGACCGCGCCGGCATCAACGCCGCCAAGGCGCTGCCCGAGGGGCTGCCCGTCGTCGTCGCCGGTGGCGGCTCGCGCCGCACCGGTCATGTCCCCGCGGCGCTGATCGACGAGCGCACCGCCGGGCGCCAGGCGACCGAGTACCTGCTCCATCTCGGCCACCGGACCGTCCACCACATCGCCGGCCCCACCGAGGGCAAGCACTCGGGCCGCACCGACGGCTGGCGCGCGGCGCTGGGCGCCGCCGGGGCACCGGTCCCGCAGATCATGCGGGCCGACTGGGACGCGAGCGCCGGCTACCGCTGGGGTGAGCGGATCGCGGGGATGAGCGACGTCACCGCGGTCTTCTGCGCCAACGACGACATCGCGCTGGGCCTCATGCGCGCGCTGACCGACCGCGGCGTCGACGTCCCGGGCGACATCTCCGTGATCGGGTTCGACGACCAGCCGCTCGTCGCGCTGTGGCGCCCCTCCCTGACCACGGTGGACCAGGACTTCGAGGACCTCGGCGCCCGGGCGTTCGGCCTCCTGTCGCAGGTGATCGACGGCGACGTCGACGCGGCGTCGTCGGTCACGGCGCCGCAGCTCGTGGTGCGGGAGTCGACTGCTGCCCCGCGGGGCTGAGCCGGCCACTACTTCAGGCTCCCGAGCGTCACGCCCGAGCGCCAGTAGCGCTGCATCGAGATCATGAGCACGACCATGGGGATGGTCGAGACGAGCGAGCCCGTCAGGACCAGGCTGGTCAGGTCGACGGTGCTGTCGGTGCCCCGCTGGAGCCAGGAGTACAGGCCGAGCATCACGGGCCACTTCTCGACCCCCTTGAGGAACACCAGCGGCCACATGAACGCGTTCCAGCTCGCCACGAAGTGCAGCAGGAAGATCGTCGCGCCGGCGGTGGTGAGCAGCCGCAGCCCCATGGAGAAGAAGATCCGGTACTCGCCGGCGCCGTCGATGCGCGCGGCCTCCATGAGCTCGGTCGGCACGGCGCCCTCGGCGTAGACCTTGGCCAGGTAGACGGAGAACGACCCGAACATGCCGGGCAGGATCATCGCCCAGATCGTGTCGTACAGGCCGAGCTGCACGAACAGCACGAAGCTCGGCACGATCATCAGCGAGCCTGGGATCAGGAACGACGCGATGATCAGGCCCATCGTCAGCCCGCGGCCGCGGTAGCGGTACTTGGCGATGCCGTAGCCGGCCGCGAGCGCGACCAGGGTGAGCCCGAGCGAGCCCAGCCCCGAGTAGAGCACGGTGTTCCACAGCCACCGGGTGAAGATGCCGTCCTGGTAGGTGAACAGGCTGCTGAGGTTGGCCCACAGGTCGAGCTGCGCGAACCACAGGCCGTTGGTCGTGTACAGCTCCCGCTGGTTCTTGGTGGCGGCCACCAGCAGCCACCACAGCGGGCCGACGGCGTACAGGGAGAGTGCCACCAGCACCCCGAGGACCACCCAGCGGGACGAGCCCCTTGCCTCCGCCGCGGAGCGGGTCTCGGGTACGGGCCGACGGCGGCGCCTGGCCGGCGGGTTTTGCCGGGTCGCCGGCTCGAGTGTGGCGTGGCTCATGACTCCTCCTTGTTCATGAAGCGGTAGATGATCGCGGAGGCGATGCCGACGACGACGGCGAGGATGACCGACAGGGCCGTGGCGTAGTTCAGGTTCCCGACCTGGAACGCCTGGTCGTAGATCATCATCGCGGGGGTGAAGTCCCGGGTGATCGTCTCGGGTGTGACCGCGCGGAACAGGACCGGCTGGTCGAAGAGCTGCAGGGTGCCGATGATCGACAGCAGCGACGTCAGCACGAGCGACCCGCGGACGAACGGGACCTTGATGGACCAGGCGATCCGCAGCTCGGACGCCCCGTCGATGCGGGCCGCCTCGAAGATCTCGTGCGGCACCGACTGGAGCGCTCCGTACAGGATGAGCATCGTGAAGCCGAGCGCGCTCCAGACCGCGAGGTTGCCCATCGACACCCAGACCATCGAGCTCGTGAAGAAGTTCACGTCCAGGCCGAACAGTGCGAAGAACCCCGTGATCGGGCCGACGGTCGGGCTGTACTGGTAGATCCAGATCATCGCGGCGACGATGCCGGGCACCATGTACGGCAGCAGGAGCGCGATGCGGAAGCGGGCGGCGGTACGACGCCGGGCGGCGTCGAGCACGAGCGCCAGGCCGAGGCCGAGCGCCTGCGTCAGCGGCACCACCACGATCGCGTAGAGGAGGACGCGGAACATCCCGGTCCAGAACGCGCCGTCGGCCAGGCCTTTGGCGAAGTTCCGCAGCCCGGCGAACTCGACGGTCTGCCCGCCGAAACCGAGTCCTGACGACTGGGTGGTGTAGACGCTCTCGCGCACCCCCATGAGCACCGGGACGATGACGAACAGCGCGAACCCCGCGAGGAACGGGAGGGTGAACGACGCACCCTTGAGGCTCTGCATCGTGCGCCAGCCGAAGAGCGGCCGGGACCGCTGAGCACGGACGGACATCCGCGTCCTCCTTTCGTAGGTCAGCGGGTCACTCGGTGACGGTGTAAGAGATGCCCTTGTCGTCGAGGTCGGCCGCGACGAACTCCTGCACCGCCGTCAGCGCCTCCTGGAGCGTGATATCGCCCGCGACGGCCTTGCCCCACTGGTCCTGCAGCTCGGGAAACCAGGCGTCGTAGTTCGGTCCGAGCTCGAACTTGCCGATCACGCGGTCCTGGGCGGTGACTATCTGCTCGCCGGCCGCCTTGTCGTCCACGAAGAAGTCCTCGGGGACCACTGCGTCCACGTAGTCGGACGCGTCGGGGACCTGGACAGGGAAGCTGACGGCGCCGGTCTCCGCGTTGCGGCCGGCCTCGATCGCCTCGGGCGTGGTGAGCCAGTCGGTGTAGGCCACGACCGCCCCGGGGTTCTCGCACCCCTCGGGGACGAACGACGGGAGCGTGCGGCCGGGTGTCACCGGCGCGGTCGCGTCCGCGAACTGCGGCACCGGGTGCGCCGACCAGTCGCCGCCCGAGTCGGCCAGGTTGGTCTGCAGGCCCGTCAGCGACCACCACTGCGTGGTCGTGGACGCCATCTTGCCCGAGTCGAAGTACTTGTACAGCGCCGGCTTGTCCATGAAGGTCTGGTTGGAGACGAGGTCCTCGTCGATGAGCGGCTGCAGCACGTCCGCAGCGGCGACGGTCTTCTCGTCGGTGAAGTTCACCACCCACTGGTCGCCCTCGATGGCGAACCACTCGGCGCCGGCCTGCTGGGCCAGGTTCATCAGGATGCTCGGGTCCTCGCCGGCCAGGTTGGTGATGTCGACGCCGTGCGGCCCGAGCTCCCGCCCCGCCTCGACGAACTCGTCCCAGGTGGCGGGGACCTCGACGTCGTACTTGTCGAACGTCTTCTGGTTCACGATGAGGAACTGGCCGTCCGACCCGCTCGGCAGGCCGTAGTACCGGCCGTCGACCTGGGCGGCGGCGAGCGCACCCTCGTTGTAGAGGTCGACGGAACCCTCGACCTGCTCGGTGATGTCCTGCGCCCAGCCGTTGACGACCATGGTGGTCAACGGCGCGAAGCCCTGGACGAGGCACGGGACGCCGGAACCGGCCTCGGTCGCGTTGCGGAAGTTCGTCTGCGTGGCGACGTTGCTGGCCTGCAGCACGTACTTCACGGTGACGTCGTCCTGCGCCGCGTTGAACGCCTCGGCGGTCTGCTCACCGGTCTCGGCGTTCCAGCCCCACACCTCGATGGTGACGGGGCCGGCCGGCTCCGTGTCGCCGGCCGCACCGGCCGACGAGGCGTCGGCCGAGCAGGCGCTCAGGCCGGCCAGCGCCGTCACGGCGAGCCCGGCGGTCGCCCAGCGGGCACGTGATCTGATCATGGCTCTCCCCTTTGAGAAGTACTGCTCCTTTGAGCTGCGCCGTGCGTGGCACAGGAAAACGTTCTCAGATTAGCGCTCCGGACCCGACTGTCAAGCGAACGTCTCTTTCCGGCCTCGGAACCCCTGCCTCTTCCCCTCGCGACAGGACAACGTTATCCTGTGCCACGGACAAGGAGGTCGGGATGGAACCACTCAACGTCGTGCTCGCGATGCGTCCGACGGCGCTCGCGGAACGACTCTTCGACGATGCCGCCCGCCGCCGGCTCGACGCCGCGGCAGAGGTCTGGCCCGAGGTGCTGGAGGAGCTGACGACCCCGGCGGCCCGCCGGGCGCTGGAGCACTGCGACGTCCTCGTCACCGGCTGGGGTGCCGGCTTCCTCTCCGACGCCGTGCTGGCCACGGCACCGCGGCTGCGCGCCGTCGTGCACACGGGCGGGAACGCCACGCACCTGCTGGGCCCCGCAGCCCTCGAACGCCGGATGACGCTGACCGATGCCCGCGCCGCGAACGGGCGCCCGGTCGCCGAGCTCTCGCTCGCGCTCATCCTCCTGGCGGGCAAGCAGACCCTGCCGGCCGCCCGGCTCTACGCCGAGCGGCGCGCCCTCATCGACCGGGAGCAGGCCTTCCCGCACGCCGGGAACCACGGCCGCCGCGTGGGCATCGTCGGGGCCTCGTGCATCGGCCGGCAGACGATCGAGCTGCTGAAGCCGTTCGACCTGGCGATATCGGTCTTCGACCCCTACCTGACCGACGACGACGCGCAGCACCTGGGCGTGCACAAGGTCGAGCTCGACGAGCTGATGGCCACGTGCACGGTGGTCTCGGTCCACGCACCCGACGTCCCCGCGACACAGCGGATGATCGACGCGCGCAGGCTCGCCCTCCTGCCCGACGGCGCCACCCTCGTCAACACCGCCCGCGGCGCCCTGGTGGACACCGACGCGCTCGTCGCCGAGCTCGCCACCGGACGGATCGACGCGATCCTCGACGTCACCGAGCCCGAGCCGCTGCCGGCGGACCATCCGCTGTGGACCCTGCCGAACGTGCTGCTCACACCACACATCGCTGGGTCCATGGGTAACGAGCTGGGCCGGCTCGGAGAGAACGCGGTCATGGAGATCGAGCGCCTCGCCCGCGAGTGAGTCGCGGATCGATGAGTCGCACCGGCCTCCGTCGTCCTACAGGTATGGGAATCGTCAAAGCAGATATGGCAGTGTCGCTCGACGGCTACTCCGCCGGGCACGACCAGAGCCTCGAGCACCCGTTCGGGCCGCTCGCCGGCGAGCGCCTGCACACCTGGATGTTCGAGCACGGGGACGCGCACAAGGCAGAGGTGGACGCCATCGTCGGCGCGGGCGCGTACATCATGGGGCGCAACATGTTCTCCCCAGGCCGCGGACCGTGGGACCTGGACTGGAAGGGCTGGTGGGGCGACAACCCGCCGTACCACGCGCCGGTCTTCGTCCTCACCCACCACGCGCGCGACCCCATCCCGATGGAGGGCGGCACCACGTTCCACTTCATCACGGACGGCGCGGAGAGCGCCCTGGAGCAGGCCCGGGCCGCCGCGGGCGACGGTGACATCTCCATCACGGGCGGGGCCACCACCCTCAACGAGTACCTCGCCGCCGGGCACATCGACGAGCTGCGGCTGCACGTCGTGCCGTTCACCCTCGGCTCGGGCACGCGCGTGTTCGACGGCGTGCCGCCCATCGAGTTCACCTCGACCTCCGTGCGGCACACGCCCGAGGTCACGCACGTGACGCTGCGCCGGTGACAGACTGGACGTCATGACGGTCATCTGGACAGAGGGGCGCATGGTCGCGCCCGACGAGGCCGCGCTCAGCGCGGTCGACCACGGCATCACTGTCGGCGACGGCGTCTTCGAGACGTGCGCCGTCCTCGGCGGTCACGCGTTCGCGCTGACGCGACATCTCGCCCGCCTGGAGCGGTCGGCGGCCGGCATGGGGATGGCGGACCTCGACCTGCACAAGGTGCGCGGTGGCGTCGACGCCGTCCTCGCCGCCGCGCCCGACGCCGGGCGCCTGCGCATCACCGTGACCGACGGCGTCGGGCCGCTCGGCTCCGGCCGGTCGGCCGGGCCGCAGACGGTGATCGTGGCGGCGACCCCCGCCGTCGTCGTACCCACCGGACGTGCCGCGCGCTCCCCCTGGACCCGCAACGAGAACAGCGCGGTCGCGGGGCTCAAGACGACGTCCTACGCCGAGAACGTCGTGGCGCTCGCGGATGCGACGGCCAAGGGCGGCGACGAGTCCGTGTTCGCGAACACCCGGGGCGAGCTGTGCGAGGGCACGGGCTCGAACGTGTTCATCGAGATCGGTGGCGAGCTCGTCACTCCCCCGCTCAGCGTGGGCTGCCTGGCCGGCATCACGCGCGAGCTGCTGCTGGAGTGGGGCGCCGAGGCGGGGCTGCCCGTGCGCGAGGCCAAGGACGGCGAGCTGCCGTTCTCGGTGCTCGACCAGGTAGCCGCCGGTGAGGCTCGGATGCTGCTGACAGGATCGGTGCGGAACGTGCAGCCGACGGCCTGGCTGGACGGCGTCGACCTGAAGGTCGGCGAGCTGTCGAGCGCCGCGCGCGACCTGTTCGAGCGGAACATGCGCGAGCGGATCGATCCCTGACCCGACCGGGCGGTCTGGATTTCGCATCCGCGCTCGAAGCAGGCTAATATCGTCCACGCACGCCCTACGGGGCTGGCAGCACGGGCGATTGGCGCAGGGGTAGCGCGCTTCGTTCACACCGAAGAGGTCACTGGTTCGATCCCAGTATCGCCCACCGTGAGAGAAGGCCCTCCGACCAGCGGAAACGCTGAGTCGGGGGGTCTTTCGTCTGCCCAGACGTGTCGGTGCGGGACTCCTGGGGGGACCAGCTGGAGGTCAGCTGACCCGGGGCCGAGCCGGGGCCGAGCCGCAAGTTGCTGGTCACCCCGGCAAGCCACCGACGTCGAACCGCAACTTACCGGTCGCCCCGGGTGCCGAGCCGAAACCTACACGTCGATCCGGGCGTGCAGGCACGTGCTTCTTGCGGCTCGGCCCTCAAGCCCACGCGCACCTTGCGGTTCGGCGCCAGCAAGCCCCTCAAGCCCACGCACACCTTGCGGTTCGGCGCCAGCAGCCCGCCCAGGCCAACCCGTATGTTGCGGTTCGGCACCCGACGACGCCGGACCCACCAGCTCACAACGGGCCGCCGACACCGGTGCCAGCGGTGACGTCTCCGACGAACGCCGCCATCACCGCCACGCACTCCGGCGAGTGGGTCTCCAGCAGCATGTGGCCGGCGTCGTAGACGTGTAGCTCCAGCCGGTCGAGGACCCTCGCGTAGCCCATGATCTCGGCCAGGTCGAAGTACGCGTCGTGGCGCCCCCAGAGCACCAGGCACGGCGGCTGGTGGGTCCGGTGGTAGTCGGCCAGCTCGCCGAACCGGGCGACGTGGTTCGCGTAGTCGCGGAACAGCCGGAACTGGGCCTCCAGGTTGCCGGGCCGCGACATCCGCTCCCAGTCCAGGTGCCAGGACTCGGGCGGCTGGAGCACCCGCACCCGCTCCGGCACCCCGCTCACGTACTCGTCGCGGACGCCCTCGAAGTTGAGCCACTCGGGCAGTCGTCCGCGGTTGGCCTCCGAGGGGTCGGCCCAGTACGCCCTCGCGCTGTCCCACTGGCTGCCCAGCCCGTCCTCGTGGGCGTTGCCGTTCTGCACGATGAGCCCGAGGACGCGATCGGGGTGCCGTGTGGCGAGGTGGTAGCCGACCGGAGCGCCGAAGTCGTGCAGGTAGACGAAGAACTCGTCCACCCCGAGCTGGTCGAGGAACGCCTCGACGGTGTCTGCCAGGTTGGCGAACGTGTAGTCGTACTCGTCGACACCGGGCGCGGCGGAGAACCCGAATCCCGGTAGGTCCGGCGCGACGACGCGGCTCACCTCCGCCAGCGGCGAGAGCACCTGCCGAAAGCTGTGGGAGGAGCTGGGGAAGCCGTGCAGCAGCAGGACGCAGGGCAGGTCCCTCGCGCCGGCCTCCCGGTAGAAGATCTCCAGCCCGCCGACGTCGAGACTGCGGTGGTGCGGCTTGTTGAGGTCCACCCCACCGAGGCTAGCCGGATGGCCGCCGACTCACGAGATCGCGCCCGGCTAGTGACATAGGCAGGATTCCTCACTAATATCCATTTTGCTGACAGTCCAGTAAGTACAACGACGTACCGAACGGAACACGAGGAGATCTCCCATGTCGCGTCCCAGACCCAGATTCCGCAGGCTCCTGAGGGCCGTGGCGGTGCTCGGCACGCTCGCCGTCACCGCTACCGCCCTCGTCGTCACGCAGCCACCGCCCGCCACTGCGGTCCCTGCCACGATCCCCATGACCATCACCAACGACTCCGGTCGCGGCGACCAGGTCTTCATCTACGTGCTCGGTACTCCCGGCGAGGGCCGGCTCGGCTGGTCCGACGCGGGCGGCGCGTTCCACCAGTGGCCCACGGTGGGCGGAACGCCCGTCGACGCTCCCGACGCGTCGATCGCCGGCCCGCGGGACGGGCAGTCGATGACCATCCAGCTGCCCAAGCTGTCCGGCCGGGTGTACTTCTCGTACGGCAGCAAGCTGTCGTTCAAGATCGTCAACGACGGCCGGCTGGTCCAGCCGGCGGTGCAGAACCCGCAGGACCCGAACCGCAACAAGCTGTTCGCCTGGACCGAGTTCACGCTCAACGACGACGGCCTGTGGATCAACAGCACCCAGGTCGACTTCCTCTCCGCCCCCTACCAGACGGGCCTGAAGAAGGGTGACGGCACGGTGATCAGCACCGGCATGCTGAAGCCCGACGGCTACACCAACGTCCTCAACGCCCTGAACGGCACACCGGGCTGGAGCAACCTGGAGCAGCACGCTCCCGACGGCTCCCTGCTGCGCATCCTCGCCCCCGGCCACGCGATAGAGACCGGGCAGATGGACGCGAACATGATGGCCGGCTACGTCGACCGGGTGTGGGCCAAGTACGCGAACGAACCCCTCACCGTCGCGCCGTACTCGTACGACCCGGCCGCTCGGTTCACCGGCCGCGTGCAGAACGGCGTCATGCGGTTCACGAACGCCTCGGGCGCCTACGTCACGGAGTTCCGCAAGCCGTCGAGCGACTCGATCTTCGGCTGCTACAAGGACCTGGCGGCACCGAACAACGACATCGGTGCCATCGCCCGCACGCTGTGCGCAGGCTTCCACCGCACGACGCTGCTGACCACCACCACCCAGCCCGGCACCAGCACGTCCGGCTTCTACCAGGAGTCCGTGACCGACTACTACGCGAAGTACATCCACGAGCAGATGGCGAACGGCAAGGCCTACGGCTTCGCGTTCGACGACGTCCTGGCGCAGGAGTCGCTGGTCCACGACGGCAACCCCACGGCGGCCTACATGCAGCTCGACCCGTTCCAGGGCGCCGCTACCCCCATCGCCGGCTCCGACGGCGGCGGGGGCGACGGCGGTGGCGGCGACGGGTCGACCCTGCCGCAGGGCACCGGCCCGGTGCACGCGGCGAACGGGATGTGCGTGGACGTCCCGTGGGCCGACTCGCACGACGGCAACCCGCTGCAGATCGCGAACTGCAGCGGCAACGCGGCCCAGACCTGGACGCGGTCCGGGTCGACCATCAGCGCCCTGGGCAGGTGCATGGACATCTCGGGCGGCAGCACCGCCGACGGCGCCGTCGTGCAGCTGTGGACCTGCAACGGCACGGGTGCCCAGAGCTGGACGTACCAGTCCGCCACCCGGGCACTCGTGAACCCTCAGTCCGGCAAGTGCCTGACGGCGGTCGGAGGCGCTCCCCTGCGCGACGGTCAGCGGCTCGAGATCCGCGCCTGCTCCGGTGCGGAGACGCAGCGCTGGACCTTCTGAGTCCCCGCGGCTGAGTCCCCGCGGCGAGCGCCCCCTGGCCGGCGTCCGTGCCGGCCGGGGGGGCGCTCAGCGCCGCACCGGGTACCTCAGGTGCAGCGCGCGGCGCCCCTGGACGGCGACGGGGTCCTCCAGCAGGACACGTGCGCCGAGGTTCGCGAAGTACGGGATCCCCTCGCCCAGCAGCACGGGGGCGAGGCTGACGCACACCTCGTCCACCAGCCCAAGCATGATCGCCTGCTGGGCCACGCTCGCGCTCGCGATGGTGACGTCCTTGCCGTCTGCGATCTCCTTGGCGCGCCCGATCGCGGTTCCGACGTCGCCGAGGAACGTCGTCCGCGGCCACCGGCCCGCGTCCTCAGGGGTGCGGTGCGTGACCACGACGACGGGGGCGCCGACGGGGTGCTTGTCGCCCCACCCGTCGGTGATGTCGAACAGCCGCCGGCCCGAGACGAGGGCACCGACGCCCTCGGTCAGGTCGCGCAGCATCCCCGCGCTCGCCTCGTCCACCGTGAGCGAGACGTCCTCGTTGGCACTCGGCACGACCACGTCACCCGCGCCGTACCAGTCGAAGAGATCCTCGATGCCGTCGTCCGGGTCCGCGATGAACCCGTCCAGCGACATCGTCATGTGCGTGAAGACCTTGCTCATTGCCCTCTCCCTCCGGTTTTCCTGACCATAAGACTGCGGAGAACCGCGGTACTCATCGGTGCGCGGCTCACTACGCTGGGGCGATGAACCAGTGGGACCTGATCGACGGCGTCGTCGAGCTGCCGGACGGCAGGCGCCTGCGCGGCACGGGCCTGCGCCGTCCCCGGCGGGATGCCCCTCCCCCGGACTTCGCGGTCTACCTGCTCGGCAGGGACCCACGGCCCGATCGGGAGTACCGGTGGGTCCGCTGGCGCGACTTCCGGCTGCCCGACTCGACGGAGCAGGCCGTCGCCGCGCTGCGGGAGGCCCACACGCGAGCAGAGTCCGAACGGGTCGAGATCGCCTGCGGCGGCGGGGTCGGCAGGACCGGCACCGCACTGGCGGTCCTTGCCGTCCTCAGCGGGGTTGCGCCCGACGACGCCGTGGCCTGGGTCCGCACGCACTATCACCGCCGCGCGGTAGAGACCCGGCATCAGAAGCGCTGGGTGGTCACGGCTCTCACACGTGGTCGGTAAGACGTCAGGTGATCGGCACCTCGAGGTGCCGATCACCTGACGTCTTGCCGACCACGCGTCCGAGCGTCGGTCGCTCAGCCGCGCGCGAGCAGCTCCAGGGTGTCGATCACGCGGTTGGAGAAGCCCCACTCGTTGTCGTACCAGGCAACGACCTTGACGTGCTTGCCCTCGACGCGGACCAGCGCGGCGTCGAAGATCGCGGACGCCGGCTCGCCGGTGATGTCGCTGGAGACCAGCGGCTCGTCGGAGTAGTCGAGGATGCCCTTGAGCTTGCCGTCGGCCGCCGTGCGGTAGGCCGCGAGCACCTCGTCACGGGTGACCTCACGCGAGACCGTCGTGTTCAGCTCCACGAGCGAGCCCACGGGGACGGGCACGCGGATCGAGTCGCCCGAGAGCTTGCCGTTCAGGTTCGGCAGCACCAGGCCGATCGCCTTGGCGGCACCCGTCGTCGTCGGCGCGATGTTGACGGCGGCCGCACGCGCCCTGCGCAGGTCCCGGTGCGGCCCGTCCTGCAGGTTCTGCTCCTGCGTGTAGGCGTGCACGGTGGTCATGAAGCCGTGCTCGATACCGGCCAGGTCGTCCAGGACGGAGGCCAGCGGGGCCAGCGCGTTCGTGGTGCACGACGCGTTCGAGACGATCACGTGCGCGGCCGGGTCGTAGACGTCCGTGTTCACGCCGTAGGCGAGCGTGACGTCGGCGCCGGCCGAGGGCGCGCTGACGAGCACCTTCCGGGCGCCGGCGTCGAGGTGCGCGCGGGCGGCGTCGGCCGAGGTGAACCGGCCGGTCGCCTCGAGCACGATGTCGACGCCGAGCTCAGCCCAGGGCAGCTTGGCGGGCTCGCGCTCGCCCAGCACCTTGATTCGGTGGCCGTCGACGACGAGCACGTCGCCGTCGACCTCGACCGGGCGGCCGAGACGGCCGAGCGCGCTGTCGTACTTGAGCAGGTGCGCGAGCGCGTCCGGGGCGGTGAGGTCGTTGATGGCGACCACCTCGAGGTCGCTCTCGCGCTCGAGCAGGGCACGAAGGGAGTTACGGCCGATGCGGCCGAAGCCGTTGATGGCGATACGTGTCATGCCTCCATGCTCGGCCGCCTGACTCATCTTCGAAAGCGGCTGGAACGCCATGGTGCGCAAGGAACGTGCCAGACATGACGCCACCGCGCGCAAGGATCCCGCCACCGCTCAGGCCCTACCTGTTTGCCGCCTGAGTCTGCGGTTCCGCTCCGGGCGTGTGCCTCGTTCCTCGGCCCGCACCCTGCGCTGCACCTCCGGCTCAGGCGGAGAACGTGTGCCGGTACTCCGTCGGCGACGTGCCAAGGATCCGGTGGAAGTGCAGGCGCAAGTTGGCAGCAGTGCCAAGCCCCACCCGGTGCGCGACCTGCTCGACGCCCAGGTCGCTTCGCTCCAGCAGCTCCCGCGCCAGGTCCACCCGCGCCCGCAGCACCCACTGCATCGGCGTATACCCGGTGTCCTCAACGAACCGCCGCGAGAAGGTGCGCGCCGAGACCCGCGCGTTGCGCGCGAGCGCGGCGAGCGTCAGCGGCTCGGCCAGATGCTCCAGGGCCCACGCACGGGTGTCGGCGAACACGTCGCCGAGCGGCTCGGGAACGCTGCGCGGGACGTACTGCGCCTGTCCCCCGCTGCGGTACGGCGCGGCCACCAGCCGTCTGGCCACATGGTTGGACAGTCCGACGCCGTGGTCGCGCCGCACCAGGTGCAGGCACAGGTCGATGCCCGACGCCGCGCCCGCCGACGTCAGCACGCCGCCCTCGTCCACGAACAGCACGTTCTCGTCCACCTGCACGAGCGGATGGCGCTCGCGGAGCGCCCTCGTGTAGTGCCAGTGGGTGGTCGCCCGCTTGCCGTCGAGCAGACCTGTCGCGGCCAGCGCGAACGCTCCCGTCGAGATGGCGGCGAGCCGGGCACCGCGGTCGTGGGCTTGCTTGAGCGCGTCGACGACGACGGCGGGCGGGTCGGCGGCGGCCGGCGTCCGGTAGCCGGGGACGAACACGGTGTCCGCACGTTCGAGGGCGTCCAGCCCCTCGGCCACGTGGTACGAGAGGCCGTCGCCGCCGGTCACCAGCCCGGGCGCCGCGCCGCAGACCCGCACCTCGTAGGGCATGCTCGGCCGGTTGGAGAACACCTGCGCGGGGATGCCGACGTCGAGCGGCTTGGCACCCTCGAGCACCAGCACGGCGATCTGGTGGTTCCTCGACCGCGGCAAGCTCACACGACTGATCCTATGCGGCGCCCGAGCCGAAGGTCCGCCTCCAGGATGCGATCAGGCCTGGTCCACGGCCCGGATCCGGGCCTGACCGCATGATCGCGGCGGACCTTCGCGTCCCGTCGCGTGCCAGGCTGGCGCCATGGCAGCAGACCTCCTCGTCAGAGCCGCGACCCCCGACGACGCTCCCGCGCTAGCCGCGCTGCGCTGGCGCTGGGCGGTCCCTGACCGCACGCCGAGCGACGACGAGGCCAGGGAGTTCGCCGGGGCGCTCCGGCGGTGGATGGAGGAGCGCGGCGAGCGGTCGGTCTGCCAGATCGCGGTCCTGGACGGCGACCTGGTCGGGATGGCCTGGCTGGCGGTGTTCGAACGCGCGCCCAACCCCGGCGACCTCGTGCGTCGCTCGGGCGACGTGCAGAGCGTCTTCGTGCTGCCGGAGCACCAGGGCAGCGGCATCGGGCGCCGGCTGATGGAGGCGATCTGCGCGGCGGCCGACGGCCTGGGGGTCCGGAAGCTCACGCTGGACGCCCGGGACTCGGCGGTCCCGTTCTACGAACGGCTGGGGTTCTCGGCGCGCAACGGACTGATGCAACGTTGACTCACGTGCGATCGGGCGCCTACGGTGACGGCGGTCGCCCGTCGACGCGGCCGACCGACCCACCACTGTTCGAGATCAGAGCCGATCCGAGAGGTGCCAACGCATGCCTGTTGCACGACGCTTGTTCACGGTCCTGGCGCTCGCCGCCCTCACGCTGGCCACCGCCGTCGCGCCCGCTACCGCCATCGACCCCGGCGGGACAGCACCACCGCCAGGAGGTGCGGAGAACGGGACCCGCCTGATGGAGGGCCCGGCCCTCTACCCCCGCGCCATCCGGCTGGAGCACTCCGGGGAAGCGAACGGCACCATCATCGCCAGCGCCGTCACCTTCGCCGGCGGCGCCGGGCACGGCGCGATCTTCTCCAGCACCGACGACGGCCGCACGTTCGACCGGATCGGTACGGTCTCCGACCCGGGCGCCGCCGAGGGGCTGTGCTGCTCGACGCTGTACGAGCTGCCCCAGCGCGTGGGCGACCTGGCGGCCGGCACGCTGCTCTGGTCGGCGTCGGCGGGCCAGGAGGCGGACCCGGCCACTCGCCGCATGACGCTGCCGGTCTGGGCCAGCAAGGACCAGGGCCGCACCTGGGAGTACGTGTCCACCGCGGCCACGGCTGCCGGCACCAAGGGGCTGTGGGAACCGGAGTTCGCCGTCTCGCCCGACGGTGAGCTCGTGCTGTACGTCTCCGACGAGAACCAGCAGCCGACGCACAGCCAGACGATCGTGCAGGCGACGTCACCGGACGGGGTGACCTGGTCCCCGCTGGAGAACGTCGTCGCGGCGCAGGACCCCGCGCTGCGCCCCGGGATGCCGGTGGTCCGCCGGCTGCCCAGCGGCACGTACCTGATGAGCTACGAGATCTGCGGCCCCGGCCAGGACTGCCGGCACCTGACCCGCCGGTCGCCCGACGGCGTCAGCTGGGGCCCCGCCGACCACCTCGGCAACCCCGTGCGCACCGTGGACGGCACCCACTTCCGGCACGCCCCGACGATCAGCTGGTACGACGACGGCACCGGCGACGGGCGGCTGCTCGGCGTCGGGCAGATGCTGTACGGCGCCGACGGGACGGTGCAGCCGGGCAACGGGTCGACGATCATGACCAACGACGCGGCGCCGGAGTCCCCCTGGCGCACGGCCGACGCTCCGGTCCGGATCCACGAGCCGTGGAACAACTACTGCCCCAACTACAGCTCGAGCCTGCTGGCCATGCCCGAGCGGGGTGAGCTCCTCGAGCTGGCGACCGGGTACGACGCGGAGGGCGGCACCTGCACCACCTACTTCGCGGTCGCCGGCCTGCCGGACTGATCCGCGCGCGGCCCCACAAGGGCCTGCGGCCCTGACTCGACGTACCTGGTACGTCGAGTCAGGGCCGCAGGCCGCACCTCCCGTCAGCGCACCGGCGCACCCGGCCCGAGCGGGATCCCGAGCCCCCACCAGGCGAAGAACAGCAGCGTCCAGGCGACCGTCATGCAGACGGCCAGCGGCAGCGTGTACGAGGCGAGGGTGCCGATGCCCGCGTCCTTGCGGTACCGCTGCAGGAACCCGAGCGCCATGATGAAGTACGGGCTCATCGGCGTGATCGCCGTTGACCCCGAGTCCGCGATCCGGAACAGGGCCTGGGTGGTCTCCGCGGGCACGTCCAGCAGCATGAGCATCGGCACCACGACAGGCGCCGCCATGGCCCACATCGCCGAGCCGCTCGTCACCAGCACGTTGACAAGGGACAGCAGCGCCAGGATCCCCAGGAACACGATCCAGATCGGCACCCCGGTGGTCTCCAGGGCGTTCGCCGAGTTCACGGCGATGACGTCGCCGATGCGGGTCCAGGTGAAGTACTGCAGGAACTGGGCGATCGCGAAGAACAGCACCAGCACGGGCGCCATCTGACGCACGCCGTCCGCCATCAGCCTCGGCACGTCCGCGGCCTGGGCGATCGACCCGGACCGGACGCCGTAGACCGTCCCCACCAGGGCGAACATGACAGCGACGACGGCCGCGATCCCGCCGAGGAACGGTGACTCGGTGAGGCTCCCGTCCTCTCCCCGCAGCGGGGACGACGACGGCAGCACCGCCGCGACGATGGCGGCCAGCGCGACGGCACCGGCCAGCATGGCCATGCGCAGGGCGGACCGGTCCCGCGCCGTGAGCTCGAGGCTCGCGACGTCGTCCAGGTTGGCGTCCGGGTCGGCGTCGAGGTCGGGACGCTTCGCCAGGACCAGCTTCGTGACCAGGGTGATCACGGTCGCCAGCAGCAGCGAGGACGCGATGTTGAAGAACCAGTTGCTGACCGGCGAGACGTAGGCCGACGGGTCGATGATCCGCGCGGCCTCCGTGGTGATGCCGGCGAAGATCGCGTCGTTCGGCGTCGGGATCGGGCTCGCGTCGTAGCCGGACGCGATCGACGTGTAGGCCACGACGATGCCGAGGATCGGCGACTTGCCCACCGCCCGGAACGCCAGCCCGCCCAGCGGCACCAGGATGATGTACGCGGCGGCGCTCGCGACGTGCGAGACGGTGCCGGCGAAGGCGACGGCGAACACCACCCACGACACCGGCACGCGGGACACGGAGACCTTCATGGCCGCCGCGAGGAAGCCGGTGCGCTCCGCGATCGCGACGCCCATGATGACGGCGACGATGGTGCCCATCGGGCCGAACCCGGCGAAGTTGTCGACGGCCGTCTCCACGGCCATCGCAAGCCCCTCACCGCTGAACAGGTTCCGTACCACCACCTCCTCGCCGTCGGCGGGCGAGACCACGGAGACGCCGGTGGCCGCGAGGACGGCGCTGGCCACGCCGAGGATCACCGCGAGGATCCAGAACAGCCAGAACGGGTGCGGCAGCGCGTTGCCGAGGCGCTCGACGACGGCCAGGGCGCGCAGGACGCGTGGGAGACGGTCCGGCTCGGTCCCGGGACCTCCGGCGGTGCCGGGCCTGGACGTGGTGGTCATGACGCCGCCCCCTGCCCGCGCTCGTCGAGGAACCGGACCGGCAGGCGCTCGTCCCGCAGGAACTCCCACATCACCTCGTGGGCCTCGATGCTGTGCGTGGCGTACCCGCCGCCGGAGTAGCTGTCCTCGCCCGGCCACGTGTGACCGCCGCCGAGCACGGCCACCTGCGTGACCTCCGCGCCGGCGGCACAGTCGGTCCAGCGGTAGGTGGTCACGTCGTCGGCGGTCGCCTCGACCTCGGGCCCGGTGGTGCACCCGTTGCGTCCGACCCACTCACCGGCCCAGTGCGGGATGGCGGGCAGGCCACGGTCGACGTCCCCGACGTACGGGATCGTCACGTCGTTGGTGCCGTGGAGCTCCATGACCGGCACCGGGCGCTGCGGGGCGCAGTCCGGATGGCCGGTCCCGTAGAACGCCGCGGCCACCGGCGCGACGGCGGCGACCCGGTCCGAGAGCTCGCACGCCAGGATGCCGGCGAACCCTCCGCCGTTGGACTTGCCGGTGGCGTACACCCGGCGCGAGTCCACGCACAGGTCCGACTCCAGGGTGTCCAGCAGGTCGTTCGCGTAGGCGACGTCGTCGACCCCGGGAGCTGAGTACGGCGCGCCCTCCCAGGCCTGCCGGTCACCGTCCCCGGTGCCGACCACGCCGTTGCCGTAGGCAACGATCGCGGGCAGGGCGTTCAGCCCGGCGAACGCCTCGGTGCCCGCACCGGTGTTGCCACGCCCGTGGAACACGAGCACGACCGGCCAGGCGCGGTCGCTCCGGTAGCCGTCGGGCAGGTGCAGCTGCACGCTCCGCTCCCGCCCGTCGCTGGTGAGCGTGCGCAGCACGCTGCTGCCAGGCTCCTGGCCAGGGTCGGTCCCGCACCCGACGGAACGCACCGGGCGGGCGGCAGCGGCCGGGGCGACGCTGCCCGACGGCTGGGTCGTCGCGCCGGCCGGAACCGGAGCGGCAGACACCGTGGTGGCGCCGACCGGGCCGGCCAGGCCCGAGACCGCGAGCGCCAGCGCAGTGAGGAGCGCGGCACGGCGGCCGAGCCGCCGGGGGGCGCCGCCTGCGCGGCCATGGCCGGATGATGCTGTCGTCGTTGACATGCGAGTCCTTTCTCGGTGCCAGCCCGCGGGTGCGGGCATGACGGAACGGACACCTGGCGGGCCAGGTGCGTCGAGGGTTCGGTATGGGTGGGTGTGCGGAGCCGGGCCTATGCGGCCAGCCACTCCTCGAGGAACGTCGTGATGCGGCCGACGATGGCCTGCACGATCGCGGCGCCGTCCTCGGCGGTGGCACGGCGGGGGTCACCGAGCACCCCGTTGCCGCTGAGCCGGTCGTACGGGAGGGTGAGGGCGGGCTGCGCGTGGTGGCGCGCGGTCCGGGAGACGTCGTCGAGCTGGTCCGGGGTGGTGGTGCCCGGCTCGAGACGGTCGGGGTGCACCAGGTGCGGTGCGATGTGCAGCATCTGCGCGGTCTCGGCCTCGCCGGAGTGGCCGTGGACCGCACTCGGGTCCAAGGCCGCCACGGCGTCGCCGGCCAGCGACGTCAGCGGCGACCAGGCGAGCTGGACGCCGGGGTGCGACACGAGGAGGTCCTGCGCCACCGTGGTCAGCGTCGCGTTGTTGCCGCCGTGCCCGGTGACGACCAGGAACCGGGTCCAGCCGTGGGTGTGCAGGCTCGTCACGTACTCCCGCACGACGGCGGCGAACGTGCTCGTCGTGAGGGTCACCGTGCCGGGGAACGCCATGTGGTGCGGCGACACCCCGAGGGGGATCGACGGACCGACCACCACGCGGCCGGCCAGGTTCGCGGCAACCTGCGCGACGACCGCCTCGGCCCGCACCAGGTCGGTACCGAGCACCATGCCCGGGCCGTGCTGCTCCAGGGCACCTGCCGGGATCAGCACGATCGTGCCGCGCGCCACAGCGTCTGCGGCCTCCAGCGTCGTCATCTCCGCGAGGCGGTCCGGTGCCGTCATGACGCCGCACCGCCGAAGTCCGCCGTCTCGAGCGACTCCCGGATCGTGGTCAGGTGGGTCCGGGTGAGACGCTCGGCCGCCGCACCGTCGCCGTCCCGCACCGCGGCCAGGATCTCGAGGTGCTCCGCATGGTCCCGCCGGCGGTCGTCGTACCGGAACCGGATCTCCGTCTGCTCAGGGGCCCGCACGTGCAGCAGCGCCTCCACCGTCTCGCGCAGCAGGCCGTTGCCCGACGCCGCCGCCAGCTCCACGTGGAAGTTCAGCGCGGGCCGGACCCCGTGCACAGGGGGCTGCAGCGCCGTCGCAGCGGCGGCCTCCAGGCGCTGCAGCCCAGCGGCGTCGCGGGCGCTCGCGGCCAGCGCGGCGATGCCGGGCTCGATGACGAGGCGGGCCTGGACGAGCTCGATCACCGAGGCGCGCGTGATGTGCGGCCGGTGCGGGTTGGCCAGGACCGACCGCTCGAGGCCGGGCCCGATGTACGTCCCGGAGCCGTGCCGCAGCTCGACCACGCCGGTGGCCTCGAGCCGCCGCAGGGCCTCCCGGACGGTCGGGGTCGTGACGGCGAAGCGCTTGGCCAGGTCGCGGGAGGACTCGAGCACGTCGCCCGGTCCGAGGCTCTCGGAGCGGATCAGCTGCACGATGTCGTCAGCGAGCTGCTCGGAGAACGAGGCTCTACCTTGAGTCATGGAAGTGACTAAATCACTTAGTGATTCTTCCGTCAAGGAGGACGACCGGTGCTGACTGACGTTCAGCAGGCCACAGGCGACCATCTGCTGCTCGATGACGGCCGGTTCCAGCCTGCTGAACCTCAGTCAGCAGTACCGCCTCAAGCTTCGGGAACCGGTCGTGGCCAGTGCCGCCCGGACCGTTCCTCGATCACCCGGTTGTACCGGGCCAGCAGCTCGGCGAGCTTCGCCTGGTCCTGCTCCGGCCAGTCGGTGAGCAGCTCGGCGAGCAGCACCTGGCTCGCCTCGCGCTCCTCGGTGAGCAGGCGGCGGCCGTCGTCCGACAGCCGGAGCTTGCGAGCCTGACCCCCTTCCGGGTCCTCGAACCGCTCCGCGAGCCCTGCCCCGCGCAGGGCCGCCGTCTGCCGGTTCAGCGTCGAGACGTCGAGGCCGGTGGCGCCGGCGAGCTCGGACAGACTGGCCGGCCCGCCGGCGTCGAGCAGGCTGAGCAGGGTGTACGCACTCTGGTCGAGCAGGCCCCCGTGCCGGCGCGAACGGCCTGCGGGAAGCATGGCGAGGTGGCGGCCGAACAGCATGGCCTCGTACTCGATCCGGTCGATCGGGGACGTCATCGGCTACCTCCGGGTCGCGTGCGCCGACCGGCGCTATGCATCATGCACAAGATATGGCACCCTGAGCCTCACGCCTAATGTGCATGATGCACAGCAACTATTCCGAGGAGACTCGTGACGACCACCTCGTCCCGCCCCACGCCCCTGCCGGACGGCGGCGCCGCCCCGACGGTCCCCCCGAACCGCATCGTCGCCGTCCTCGCGATCGGCGGGATCGTCGTGGCGATGACCCAGACCCTCGTGGTCCCGATCATCGCGACCCTGCCGGCCATCTTCGACGCCCCGGCGTCGGACACGTCCTGGATCATCACGATCACGCTGCTGGTCGCCGCGGTCTCGACCCCCGTAGCGGGGCGGCTGGGCGACCTGTACGGCAAGAAGAAGATGCTCCTGATCTCCTTGCTGCCGCTCGCCGTCGGCTCCGCGGTCTGCGCCGTGGCGACCACGGTGCCCGTGATGGTCACCGGCCGCGGCCTGCAGGGCCTGGCCACCGGCTTCATCCCGCTCGGGATCAGCATGCTCCACGACCTGCTGCCCAAGGAGCGGACGGCCGGCGCGATCTCCCTGATGAGCTCGTCGCTCGGGATCGGTGGCGCCTTCGGGCTCCCCTTCGCCGCCGCCGTCGCACAGTTCGCGAGCTGGCGCTTCCTGTTCTGGCTGATCACCGTCTGCGCAGCCCTGATGGCCGTGATCATCTGGCGGACGATCCCCGCCCCCGCCGCGCGGGTCAGGGTCCGCACCCCGTTCGACTACGTCGGCGTGCTCGGCCTGAGCGCCGGCCTCGTGGCCCTGCTGCTCGCCGTCTCCAAGGGCGCCGAGTGGGGCTGGACCAGCCCGCTCGTGCTCGGGCTGTTCGCCGGGTCCGTCCTGGTCCTCCTCGCCTGGGGCTGGTGGGAGCTGCGCACACCGGCAGCCCTGGTCGACCTGCGCACCACCGCACGGCCGGCCGTCCTGATCACCAACCTCGCCTCGATCCTGGTCGGCTTCGCGATGTACGCGCAGTCGCTCATCCTGCCCCAGCTGATGCAGGCACCCGCCGAGACGGGGTTCGGCCTCGGCCAGTCGATGCTGCAGATGGGCCTCTGGATGGCGCCTGCCGGCATCGCCATGACCCTCATGTCGCCGGTCGGCGCCCGCATCACCCGCGCGCGAGGCCCCAAGACGACCTTCGTCCTCGGTGGCCTCGTCATGTCGCTCGGCTACGGCCTGTCCGCGCTCGCCATGGACAGCCTCGTCGGCCTCGCCGCCACGGCGTTCGTCGCCTCGGCGGGCGTCGGGTTCGCCTACGGCGCGATGCCCGCGCTCATCCTCGGCTCCGTCCCCGCCGACGAGAAGGCAGCGGCGAACGGGTTCAACGCGCTCATGCGCTCCATCGGCACCTCGACAGCGGCCGCCGTGATCGGCGTGGTCCTCGCTCGGATGAGCACCTCGTACGGCGACCACACCCTGCCCACCGAGTCCGGGTTCCGGGTGGCCCTGCTGCTCGGCTGCGGTGTCGCGGTGGTGGCGGCCGCGCTGGCGGCGACCATCCCGGTGCGGGCGACCGGGACGGCCGCGGGCAACGACTGATCCGACGCCGGAGGCCGGCGGTCCCCTCCCGCGGGACCGTCGCCCGGCGTACGGTCGGAGCATGTGCCGAAACATCACGACGCTCCGCGGGCTCGAACCGCCCGCCACCGACGAAGAGATCACCGCGGCGGCCCTGCAGTTCGTGCGCAAGGTCACCGGCGTGACGAAGGTCAGCGACGCCACGCGCGAGCCGGTGGAGCAGGCCACGCAGGAGATCACCGACATCGTGACGCGCCTGCTCGACGCGCTGCCGGAACGCCGCCAGCCGCCGAAGACGGTGCCCCCGCTGCGCCGCGCGGAGGTCCAGGAGCGCATCGCACAGCGCATCAAGGAACGCGAGGAGCACGAGCGGATGCACGAGCTGGGCGTCGCGCACACGCACTGACCGGGCGGCTAACCTGGCCCGCGTGACCGAACACGCCCCCGTGAGCGCCGCGATGCACCGCGCCAAGGCCGACGCCCGCGCCTCCCACGTCACCGTGGGCCTGGTGCGGAACCTGCCGGGGGATCGCGAGGAGATCGACTGCTCGTGCGGCATGACTCTGGCCAACGGGCCGCAGTGGTCGCTCGACGAGCACATCCGCCTGCACCGGGCCGAGGCCCGCTACCTGGCGCTGAGCCAGGTGGCGCCCGCTGGCATGCCCCGCATCATCCCCGTCGACCCGGAGCGGCTGCCCCGCTGACGAGGCCGGCCGTCAGAGCTCTTCCGGGTCGTCCCAGGACACGCCGCTCGACGCGCCGGAGATCGGGTCGAGCTCGCAGCCGGCGAGGTTGCGCGGCGCCTTGGAGACGTCTCCCCCGCCGAGCAGGCCACGGCGGGTTGCGGCGCGGCGGTGGGCCGGCGGCGCGATGTGGGCGTAGGAAGCGTTCGACTCGTCGACCAGGTCGGTCGGACCGGGGTCGACAGGGTCGGTGGCGGGCTGGGGTTCCCCCGTGATCATGGTCTCATCCTCGCAGATCGCCCGGTCTTCGCATCCTCCGCTTGGCACAGTATTTTGAATCCCCTCGAAGCCTCCACGACCACGGCACGCCCAGCGCGCAGATCTCCCCCCACGTACCCCGCAGGGGTGTGATGATCGTCCGATGCAGACCTGGCCTGGGCGCCCGTACCCTCTCGGCGCGACGTTCGACGGTACGGGCACCAACTTCACGCTCTACTCGTCGGTGGCACAGCGGGTCGAGCTGTGCCTGCTCGCCGACGACGACACCGAGACCCGTATCGAGGTGACCGAGACCGACGCGCACGTGTGGCACGTCTACCTGCCCGGCGTCGGCCCAGGGACGCGGTACGGGTACCGCGTGCACGGGCCGTACGACCCGGCCGCCGGCCACCGCTGCAACCCCGCGAAGCTCCTCCTGGACCCCTACGCCAAGGCGGTGGACGGCGACCTCGACGGGGACCCGTCCCTGTTCTCCTACCCGTTCTCGGACGTGGCTCAGGCCACCACCGGCACGACGCCGGACCCCGCCGACTCCCTCGGCCACACCATGGTCTCCGTGGTGGTCAACCCGTTCTTCGACTGGGGCCACGACCGCCCGCCGGCCACGCCGTACCACGAGACCGTGATCTACGAGGCGCACGTCAAGGGCCTCACGATGCGCCACCCCGACGTCCCCGACGAGCTGCGCGGCACGTACGCGGGGCTCGCCCACCCCGCGGTCATCGAGCACCTGACCAAGCTGGGCGTCACGGCGATCGAGCTCATGCCGGTGCACCAGTTCGTCACCGACCCGTCGCTGGCGGCCAAGGGCCTGAGCAACTACTGGGGCTACAACACGATCGGGTTCTTCGCCCCCCACAACGGGTACGCGGGCTACGGCCGGCGCGGCGAGCAGGTCATGGAGTTCAAGGCGATGGTCAAGGCGCTGCACCAGGCGGGCATCGAGGTGCTGCTCGACGTCGTCTACAACCACACCGCCGAGGGCAACCAGCTGGGCCCCACGCTGGGCTTCCGCGGCATCGACAACGCCGCCTACTACCGGCTGGTCGACGGCGACGACGCGCACTACTTCGACACCACCGGCACGGGCAACTCGCTGCTCATGCGCTCCCCCGCCGTGCTGCAGCTCATCATGGACTCGCTGCGGTACTGGGTCGAGGAGATGCACGTCGACGGGTTCCGCTTCGACCTGGCGGCCACGCTGGCCCGCCAGTTCCACGAGGTCGACCGGCTGAGCGCGTTCTTCGACATCGTGCACCAGGACCCGGTGATCTCCCAGGTCAAGCTGATCGCCGAGCCGTGGGACCTGGGCGACGGTGGTTACCAGGTGGGCGGGTTCCCGTCCCTGTGGACGGAATGGAACGGCCGCTACCGCGACACCGTGCGCGACTTCTGGCGCGGGGAGCCCGCGACCCTGCCGGAGTTCGCCTCACGCCTGACCGGGTCCAGCGACCTGTACGAGCACAGCGGGCGGATGCCCAGCGCGTCCATCAACTTCGTCACCGCCCACGACGGCTTCACGCTCGCCGACCTCACGTCGTTCGACAAGAAGCACAACGACGCCAACAAGGAGGGCAACAAGGACGGCGAGAGCCACAACCGGTCCTGGAACTGCGGCGTCGAGGGCCCCACCGACGACCCAGAGATCCGGGAGCTGCGCGCCCGCCAGCGCCGCAACCTCCTGGTCACCCTCATGCTGAGCCAGGGCGTGCCGATGATCGCCCACGGCGACGAGATCGGGCGCACCCAGGAGGGCAACAACAACGCCTACTGCCAGGACAACGAGCTCGCCTGGATGAACTGGGAGCTGGACGACGAGCGTGCGGCGCTGCTGGAGTTCGCCCGCCACGCGGTCCGGCTGCGACGGGACCACCCGATCCTGCACCGCCGCCGGTTCTTCGACGGGAGAGTCGGGCCGAAGGCCGCCGACGACCCCGCCGACATCGAGTGGCTCGACCTCACCGGCGCCCGGATGGACGACACGGACTGGCACCAGTCGTATGCCCGGACGGTGGCGGTCTTCCTCAACGGGGACGCGATCACGGAGACCGGCGGACGAGGTGAGGCGGTGGTCGACGACTCCTTCCTCCTGCTGCTCAACGCCCATTCCGGGGCCCTGGACTTCACTCTGCCGCCCGGTTCCTACGGGACGGCGTGGACTGTGGTGCTGGACACCGACGGCAGCGCGGAGCCGGGAACGGTGCTGGACGCGGGCACCGGCCTCACCGTGACGGGGCGCAGTGTCGTGGTGCTGACCCGCCCAGCCGGAACGCCGGGCTAGGCTGTCCGCCGTGACCGGACCGAGGAGTGGAACCGGGGGAACCACACCACCGCCCCGACCAGGGCCTGATATGCCTGTGCCAGGGCCAAGACCGGTGGTGTGGGCCCCGCGCGCACGCATCATCGAGGTGCTCGTGCCCTATGACCCGTACGAGGAGCCGGAGCACATGCCGCTGCGCCTCGTCGGCGCGGGCGAGCCCGGGTACTGGGGGGCGGACAGGGTGCTCGGGCACGGCACCGACTACGGCTACTCGGTCGACGGCGGCCCGCTGCTGCCCGACCCGCGCAGCGTGTGGCTGCCGCAAGGTATCCACGGACCCACCCGGGTCTTCGACCCGGCCTTCGAGTGGACCGACGGCGCGTGGTCGCCGCCCGACCTCTCCACGGGCGTCCTCATGCACGTCGACGTCGAGACGTTCACCCCGGAGGGCACCCTCGACGCCGCCGCGGCGCTGCTGCCCCGGGTGGCGGAGCTCGGGCTGCACGGCGTCGAGCTCGCACCTGTCGCCGCGTTCGACCCGGCGCTCGGCCCGGCGCGCGGTGTGCGCCTCTACTCCGTGCACGAGCCGTACGGCGGCCCGCGCGCGCTCCAGCGCTTCGTCGACGCGGCGCACGCGGCGGGCCTCGCCGTCGTGCTGGACATCCCCTACCGCTGGGCGGTGGCCGACGAGCTCGGGCTGGAGGCCTACGGGCCGTACGTCATGGGCGGGGCCGGCCGGGTGCGCGCCCCGCGCACCGACGTCGGCGACGCCGGCGAGCACGCCCTCCAGGCGATGCGCCCACGGACCGGTCAGGTGCCGCTGGACCGGCCCCGCACCGGCCCCATCCAGCTCCGGACCGGGCAGGTGCCGTCGATCGGCACACGGGCTGGCAAGGTCCCGTCCGCACCGACGGTCCGCACCGACTTCGTGGGCGACCGCATCAACCTCGACGGCAGCGGCAGCCGCGGCCCGCGCGACTTCCTCGCCGACGACGCGCGGCACTGGCTGCGGGAGTACCACGTGGACGGCCTGGTGCTCGACGTCGACGCGCTCGTCGACCGCTCGCCCACCCCGTTCCTCAGCGAGCTCGCTGACTACGTGGTCGGCATGGGCGAACAGCTCGATCGCCGCTTCAGCCTGCTCGTCGACGGTCCGGGCCGGAGCGACCGGCTGACGACGATCCTGCTCCGCATCCTGTCCGGCCCCGGCCGGCCGGAGGACCTCCAGGCGCTCCAGATGCTCGCCGACCTGGTGCACCCGGCGGTGCGCCGGGCGACCCGCCAGAACGGCGGGCGCCGCAACCGGGTCCGGGCCGGCGCGAGCGTCGTCGAGGACATCACCCGGCTCCCCGCCGCCCAGCTCACCGCGCCATGGGCCGGCGAGGAGAGCCCCGCGACGGCGCTCCTCGGCGTGGACGACGTCGACATCCGCGCCAGCGTGCTCGCCACCGTCCTCCTCGCGGGCAACCCGCTCGTGCTCGACACGGTGCACGTGCCGGTGGTCCCGCGCAACGAGAACGATCAGCGGCTGGTGCGCTGGGCGCGCGAGCTGGTCGCCATCCGGCTGAGCGTGGCCGACGAGCTGGGCCTGCCGCTGGAGATCCGCTCCACGGCCGACCGCTCGGTCATCGCGGTGCTGCGCGGCAGCCTGGCGTTCGTGCTCAACACGGGCCACGGCCTCGCCGCCCTGCGCCTGGGGAGCCTGCTGCGGCCCGCCGAGGCTGCGGGCAAGAAGGCGCCGCCGGCCGCGGCGTTCCGGCTCGCTGCCGCCTGGGAGCCGGGCGCGACGCGCCTGGTCGGCGACACCCTCACGGTCCCGCCACGGATGACCGCCGTGCTGCGCGCGGAGGGCTGACCTGGGAGCCTGGGGTTCTGGGACCGGCGCGCGAGCCGGTCCCGCGAAGGAGGCACCGATGGCGAAGAAGCTCGAGAAGCTGTGGCGGACCCCGGCCCACGAGGCTCTGCGCTGGGAGCACGGCACCGACCTCGACGCCCTCGACGAGTCCGCGACGCCCGGCTGGGCCGGTAAGCGGCGCGACGGCGAGGAGCTGATGACCTCCCGCGCCCCGGAGCTCGCCGACCTCCAGGAGCGCCTCTTCGCGCACGGCCGCACCGGCGGCGACCGGTCGGTGCTGCTGGTGCTGCAGGGCCTCGACACAGCGGGCAAGGGCGGGATCGTGCGGCACGTCGTCGGCATGGTGGACCCGCAGGGCGTGCAGCACACGGGCTTCGGCGTGCCGACGCAGGAGGAGAAGGAGCACGGCTACCTCTGGCGGATCCGCAACGCGCTCCCCCGCCCCGGCTACCTCGGTGTCTTCGACCGGTCGCACCACGAACAGGTCCTGGTCGTGCGGGTGAACCGGCTCGAGCCGCAGAAGACCTGGCGCAAGCACTACCGCGAGCTGAACGAGTTCGAGGCCGAGGTGGCGGCGTCGGGCACCCTGATCGTGAAGGTGGCGCTCTTCGTGTCGGCCCAGGAGCAGAAGGAGCGCCTGGCCGAGCGGCTCGAGCGGCCCGACAAGCACTGGAAGTACGACCCGGGCGACATCGACGTCCGCTCGAAGCTCCCGCAGTACATCGCGGCATACCAGGAGCTGCTGGACCGCACCTCCACCGACGTGGCGCCCTGGTACGTCGTGCCGGCGAACCGGAAGTGGTACGCGCGCCTGGCGGTCACCGAGCTGCTGACCGGCGCCCTGCGGTCGCTGGACCTCGGCTGGCCGCCCGCCGACTTCGACGTCGAGACCGAGAAGGCCCGCCTCGCGGCCAGCTGACCTGTAGTTCACCCGCTCCGGGTCACAACCTTCCCCGTCCCTCGCCCGTCTTACCTGGCATGAGGAACCACGCAGCGGTACACCCGGTCATCCTCGGTGGCGACGCCGGCGCCTACAGCCTCGCTCGCGCCTTCCACGAGCGCTACGGCGTCAGGTCGACGGTCGTGTCCATCCGTCCGACGCCCAACATCGCACACTCCACCATCATCCGGAACGTCGTGGAACCGCGCCTCGACGACCCGGCCGTCATGGTCGAGCTGATCCGCCGGGTCGCCGCGGCGGCTCCGGGTCCGGTCATCGCGCTGACCTGCGTGGACTGGTACGTGCGGGCCCTCGCGGCGCACCGCGAGCTCCTGGCGGACGTGGCGGTCGTCCCCTACGCGCCGGTGGGCCTGCTCGATCGCGTGATGGACAAGCGGCGGTTCTCCGAGCTGTGCCACGAGATCGGGGTCCCGCACCCGCGCACGGAGGTGCGCGACGGCGGGGAGCCGGTCGGCGACCTCGACCTGCGCTTCCCCGTGATCGCCAAGCCGGGTGACAACACGGCGTGGCACCGGGTGTCGTTCCGCGGCAAGGCGAAGGTGCACCTGGTGCAGGACCGCGCCGAGCTGGCCGCGCTCCTGGACGCGGCCGGCGACGCGGGCTACCGGAGGCCGATGATCGTTCAGGAGTACGTGCCCGGCGACGACTCGCAGATGCGGATCATGACCACCTACTCGGATCGCGCGGGCACGGTGCGCATGGCGTGGGGCGGTCGCGTGCTGCTCGAGGAGCACACGCCCGGGACGCTGGGCAACCCGGCGGCGATCCTCACGGGGCGGCTCGGGCAGGTCGAGGCGGACGCCCGCCGGCTCGTGGAGCACCTGGGCTGGACCGGGTTCGCGAACTTCGACGTGAAGGTGGACCCGCGGACCGGCGTCGGACACTTCCTGGAGCTGAACCCGCGCACGGGACGGTCGAACTACTACCTGACGGCGAGCGGGCTGAACCCCGCCGCCTTCTGGATGGCGGACCACCTCACCGGGCGCTGGCCGCTCATGGAGCCGCTGGAGGTGCTGTACCGGATAGTCCCGAGCTTCCTCCTGGACAGGTACGTGCACGACGAGTCGGTACGCGCCGCCGTGCGCCGCGCCCGCGTCGTGCACCCGCTGAAGTACGGCCGGGACCTGTCGCCGCGCCGCGACGCCTGGGTGCGTCTCGCCGAGCTGAACCAGGTGCGCAAGTTCGCGCAGCACCATCCGCTGCAGGAACAGGGCGGGGTGACCGGGCGGTCCGGCGCCGTGGAGCCCCTCCCGTCCGGGGAGCGTGACGTTGCCTGACGCCGGCGCGCCGGGCGCCAGGACCGGAGCCGGAGCCGGAGCCGGGGCCGGGGCCGGGGGCACGCTCGTCGGCGTGCTGGGCGGGGTCGGGCCGCTCGCGACGGTCCTGTTCATGGAGCGCGTCGCCCGGCTGACCGATGCGGCACGGGACCAGGACCACGTCGACATGATGGTGCTGCAGCACGCGACGGTCCCGGACCGGACAGCGTTCCTGCTGGGGCGTTCCACCGACGATCCAGGGCCGGTGCTCGCTGCCGACGCGCGGCGGCTCGCCCGGGCCGGGGTCGGCTTCCTCGTGCTGCCGTGCAACACGGCACACGCGTTCGCCGGCGCGATCGCCGCGGCGACGTCGGTCCCGCTGCTGTCCGCGGTGGACGTGACGGTGTCCGCGGTGCTGTCTGACGACACCTGGACGGGTCGCCTCAGCGGGTCACGGCCGGAGGCGGTCGGCCTCCTCGCGACGGAGGGGACCGTCGAGTCGGGCGTCTACCTCGACGCCTTCGCCGCACACGGCATCAAGACCCTGGTGCCCGACGTCGCCGGTCAGGCGGCCGTGACGTCCCTGGTCTACGACGGCGTGAAGGCGGGGCGTGGCGGTGACCTGACCACGCTGGAGGGCGTCGTCGGCGACCTGCGCCTCCGTGGGGCGGGCGCGATCGTGCTGGGGTGCACCGAGCTGTCGGTCGCGGCGGAGGCGACCCCTGGGGACCTCCTGCCCGGCGTCGTGCTCGTGGACGCCCTCGACGAGCTGGCCCGGGCGACGGTGCTGCGCGCGGGACGCAGGCTCCGCGCGGACGGATAGGTGGTCGAGCCGTCAGACGAGCTTGCGGCCCTCCTCGGCCAGGGCGCCCAGGCGGGACAGTGCCCGGTAGTACTTCTTGCGGTACCCGCCGGCGAGCATCTCCTCGGTGAACAGGCCACGCGTGTCCCCCGACCCGCCGAGCAGCACCGGCACGTCCCGGTCGTACAGGCGGTCCACGAGCACGACGAGGCGCAGCGCGACCTCCTGCGCCGTCACGGCGTGCACCCCCGTCAGCGCGACGACGGAGACGCCGTCGAGCAGCGCGCCGTACCGGCTGGGGTGCACGGTGGCGAGGTGGGCGAGCAGGTCGTCGAACCCGTCGAGGGTGGCACCGGGGCGAGCCGCCGCGGCGGCGACGTCGCCGTCGGTCAGCGGCTCGGAGTCCGTGACGACGTCCCGGTGGCGGTAGTCCTCGCCGTCGACCCGCAGGGTCTCGAAGCGGTCGGACAGGGCCTTGATCTCGCGCTGGAAGTCCTGGGCGGCGAAGCGGCCCTCACCGAGCGCGTCGGGCAGCGTGTTCGACGTCGCGGCGAGCGCGACGCCCCGGTCCGCGAGCTCGCGCATGAGGCGGGACATGATGGTGGTGTCACCCGCGTCGTCGAGCTCGAACTCGTCGATGCAGACCAGCTTCTTGGCGGCGAGCGCCTCGACGGTCGGGAGGAACCCGAGCGCCCCGACGAGGTTGGTGTACTCGACGAACGTGCCGTACGCGGCGCTGCTCGTTCCGTGGACCGGGCCGAGCGCCTCACCGACGGCGTGGGCGAGCGAGGTGAGCAGGTGCGTCTTGCCGACGCCGAAGCCGCCGTCCAGGTACACGGCGGGTGCGGGCTTGCGGCGGGCGAACAGGCCGCGCCGGGGGGCGGCGATCTCCTGGGCGATCTCCGTCAGGCGGGCGAGCGCGCGGCCCTGGCTGGGATGTGCCGGGTTGGCGCGGTAGGTGGCGAACCGGGCGTTCGCGAAGTGGCGCGGCGGCACGAGATCGGTGACGAGCCGGTCGACAGGGACCCGCGGTCGGACGGCGCACAGGGCGGTCGTCGCGGTCTGGCTGTCGGTGGTGGTAGCGGTCGTCACGTAGCAAGAGATTACCGGCGGGGCCGCTCACCGGGGGTGCCGGGAGAGCAAGGTCACACGTGCCGGACGGCCGGTGCAGCGGGGTCGTCCAGGAGCTCGCAGAGGGCGTTGACCACCTGCGCGGGGGTCCGGACCTGGGCGGGGTCCTCGTTGCGGCCGTCGCCGGAGACGGCGTGGTCGACGACGAGCTCGTGGAAGCGGACGGCCGGCCCGGAACCCGGCGGCCGATCCTGCCCTGACTCCAGGCGCAGCACCTGGACCAGCATGGCCAGCCCGGCGCCCGTGACGCTGATCGCGCCCGACCCGGCCATCGCCTCGCGGGACGCCGCGCCGTTGAGCACGACGTACGGGTCGCCGGGTCCCAGCAGCGGCGCGAGCGCGCGCGCGGCGTCGAGGTGGGCGGTGAGGTGCGAGGCCAGCGTCGCGGACCAGCGGTCCGGGTCCGACTCCAGCAGCGGGGCGCCCTTGTCCCAGCCGCCGATCGAGGCGACGACTGCCCCGGGCAGCGGTACTCCTGCGTGGGCACAGGCGGCGCGGACGGCGTCCGGCAGGGCGGCCGTCTCGGGGCTGTGGACGGGAACCACCCCTGCCTGGACCGTGACCCGGTCGGGCAGCTCATGACGCGTGGAGGCGAGCACGAGCCGGCCGCCGGCAGCCAGGCCGCGTGCGACCCGGCTGCCGACGAACCCGCTCGCCCCGACGACGAGGACGGGCCGGAGGCTGTTCATCAGCTCAGGCTAGGTCAGACCGCCTGCGGCTGCGCCACGGCCTTGGGGTCAGGGCCGTGCTGGTTGGGGCCGGGTGTGCCGTTGGAGGCAGTGAAGACGATCAGGATGATCTGACCGACGAAGAGGACCAGGCCGATCAGGACCCAGAAGCCGGACTTGCCGGTGTCGTGCAGGCGGCGCACCGTGACGCCGAGGGTCGGCAGCAGGAGCGCGAGGCCGACGATCGACAGGATGATGTAACCGGTCGTCAGGGAGCCGGGCATAGCCGGCATCGGCGCTGCGGCGTCGCCTGCCATCAGGTACTCCGAGGTGGCCGCGGAGTACTCGGCCAGGCCGGGGGCCACCAGCGCCACGTAGAGAACCGTGTAGACGATCCCGTACGCCAGCACGTACCACCAGTACTCGGAGCGGCGGGCGCGCCCGTTGAAGACCGCGTACTTGGACAGCACGGTCTTGATCGACTCGATGAACGACATCGGGGAAGAACCTCTCTCACGTGTTGTGCTGGGAATCTCCAGCAAGTGCTCACACAGTGTCCCGGTGACTCGAAGGGTGCACAAGGGCTGGAGCGGGCAGAACTACCCATCGCCGAAAGGCCCCTGACATGCCGGACGCCCAGGTCACCTGAGTGACCTGGGCGTCCGACACGTCCGGGTGGTGCCGGACCAGAGCCGATCAGTAGCCGGTGGCCGTGGGCTCCGGGTAGTACTGGGCGTACTTGCGGCGGTAGTTCTGCGTGATCGCCTCGACGATGAGCCGGCGCCTGAGGCCGGAGTCGCGGTCGTACTTCAGCGGGTTGATCACGTCGCCGCTGGCCTTGAGGGCCTTGAGCCGGGTCTTGAGCTCTGGGTCCACGACGTACTTGGACAGCAGGCCGAACGGCACCACCGTGTAGAGCACGTCGCGGACGGCCCGCACCGGGCGGATCGGCCGGTGCAGCACCCAGTCCTCCACCAGCACGCGGGCCACGTTGGCCCCGCCCGCCGTGACGTAGTAGTTGTTCCGCCCGATCCGGGGGTTCACCTCGAAGTACACGTGCTGCCCCGTGCGCGGGTCCAGCTTGTAGTCGAAGTTCGCGAACCCCACGTAGCCGGTCGCGTCGAGGAACCGGGTGGCCGCCTCCATGGCGTCCTCGTACGCCTCCACCAGGATCGCGGCCGGGATGCCGAGCGTGCCGGGTGTGTGCTCCTCCAGGAGCACGCGGCCGGTGGCCAGGAGCGTCACCTCGCCCGTCGTGTCGCGGTAGGCGGTCAGGGACCGCATCTGCGTCTCGTCGCCCGGGATGAACTCCTGCACCAGGAACGTGCCGGGGAACTGCGCGTCGGCGAGGTTGCCCAGCACCTCGTCGAGCTCCGCGCGGGAGTCGAGGTGGTGGATCTTCGCCTTGCCGGGGAAGTCCACGTAGTACCACTCGGCGCTGTTGGAGGGCTTGCCGACCACGGGGTACTGCAGGTCCACCTCGAGGGCGGGCACGGCGGCCCGTCCGCCGTCGGCCACCAGCTTGGCGATGTCGACCGCCACCGTGCGCGGCGTCGGGATGCCGAGCTGGTCGCACACCTTCGCGAAGCCCTCCTTGCTGCTGACCTGCTCCAGCACCGGCAGCGACGGGTACGGCAGCACGTAGCCCGCCGCCTCCAGCCGCTCCCGGTTCAGGATCACGGTGCGCACGTGCCAGTCCGCGTTGGTCAGCAGGATCAGGACCTTGTCCCGGTGCTGCTGCGCGATGCCCTCGAGCGTCGAGAGGAACACGTCGACCTCGTCGAGGCCGGGCACGACGAGGTTCTCGGCGATCGCCGAGTCCTGCATCGCACGGGTGGCGACCTTCGACAGCACCACGGAGCGGGTGCCGTACTGCTCGTGGAACGCGCGCACCAGGGCGTACATCCCGACGTCGCCGCCGATGCCCACCACCATCAGGTCCGGGACGGGAGTCTCCCCGCCGCCACCCGCCGTCCCCATGTCCGCGGGGATACCCCTCACGCCTCAGCCTCCGTGCGGTCTCCCGACCACTCGGTGTGGAACGTGCCCTCGCGGTCGACGCGCTTGTAGGTGTGCGCACCGAAGAAGTCACGCTGCGCCTGCACCAGGGCGGCGGGAAGCCGCTCGGCGCGGACGCCGTCGTAGTACGACAGCGACGACGAGAACGCCGGCGCGGGCACGCCGTTCTGGGCGGCGCCGGCCACGATCCGGCGCCACGCGGGCAGGCCGCTCGCGACGGCGTCGGTGAAGTACGGGTCGGCGAGCAGGAGGGGAAGATCCTGGTCGCGCTCGTACGCCTCGGTGATCCGGTTCAGGAACCGGGCGCGGATGATGCAGCCGCCACGCCAGATGCGGGCCATGGCGCCGCGGTCGATCGCCCAGTCGTACTCCGCCGCGGCCGCCGCGATCTGGTCGAAGCCCTGCGAGTAGGCGACGACCTTCGATGCGTACAGGGCCAGGCGGACGTCCTCGATGAATGCGGCACGGGAGGCGTCGTCCTTCGAGACCTCCCACTCCTGCGCGTGCGCGGGCAGCGCCGCGCGGCCCGCCGTGCGCTGCGGCACCGAGCCGGACAGCGAGCGGGCGAACGTGGCCTCCGCGATCCCCGTGATGGGCACGCCCACGTCCAGGCCGTTCTGTACGGTCCAGCGGCCGGTGCCCTTCTGCTCGGCCTGGTCCAGCACGATGTCGACGAACGCCTTGCCGGTCTCCGCGTCCACGTGCTGCAGCACGTCGGCGGTGATCTCGATCAGGAACGACTCCAGGTCGCCCGTGTTCCACTGCGCGAAGATCTCGCCGATCTCCGCGGCTGTCGCACCGAGCCCCTGGCGCAGCAGGTCGTACGCCTCGGCGATGAGCTGCATGTCGGCGTACTCGATGCCGTTGTGCACCATCTTGACGAAGTGCCCGGCGCCGTCGGAGCCCACGTACGTGCAGCACGGGACGCCGTCCACCTTCGCGGAGATGTCCTCGAGGATGGGGCCGAGCGACTTGTACGACTCGGGCGTGCCGCCCGGCATGATGGACGGGCCGTTCAGCGCGCCCTCCTCGCCGCCGGAGACACCGGTGCCCACGAAGTGCAGGCCGTGCTCCTTGAGTGCGGCCTCACGCCGGATCGTGTCCGGGAAGTGGGCGTTGCCCGCGTCGACCACGATGTCGCCCTCCTCCAGGAGGGGGATCAGCTCGTCGATGACGGCGTCCGTCGGACCGCCGGCCTTGACCATGACGACCACCTTGCGCGGCCGCTCGAGCGACGCGACGAAGTCCGCCATGGACTTGGCCGGGATGAACTCACCGTCGCTGCCGTGCTCGGTGACGAGCGACTCGGTCTTCGCGTACGAACGGTTGTGGACCGCCACCGTGTAGCCGTGACGTGCGAAGTTCCGCGCGAGGTTGCGCCCCATCACCGCCAGCCCGGTGACGCCGATCTGTGCTGTGCCTGACACGTTCTTGCTCCTTCTGACGTGGGAACCGGTCGGCGTACGCGCAGGGCGCGCCGACCCCCGGCCAGCCTAGTAGGGCCCGAGAACGCAAGGCGACGCAGGTCACGATCTGGCGACGGCCGCGCGCCTCCGCCGGGCGGCAGCCACGCGGACGTACCGTGAAGTGGTGACCAGCGGCCCGCCCACCGGCGTCCCCGTCGACTTCGCAGCAGCCCTCGCCGACCTGCGGCGTCAGGCCTTGCGCGCCGAGGTGCGCCTGACGGAGATCCCGGCCCCGCGCCGCGTGGCTCCGTTCAGCGTGGCGCTCTCGGGCGACGTGCTGCCCGGCACTGCGCCGGGGCGAACCGACCGGGACGGCCCAGAAGACCACGACCACCTGGACGAGCCGCTCGCCACCGGCCGCTTCGTCGTCCTGCACGACCCGGCCGGCCAGGAGGCCTGGCACGGCACCTTCCGGGTCGTGACGCTGGTGCGCGCGACGCTCGAGCCCGAGATGGCTGCCGACCCGATGCTGGCCGACGTCGCCTGGTCCTGGGTGGGCGAGTGCCTCGAGAACGCCGGGCTCGTCCCCGGCACCGACACGGTGGCCGACGGCGGCACGGTCACCCGGGTCCTCTCCCAGAGCTACGGGGCGCTGCACGGCACGCCCGACGCGGTGGACCTCGAGATCCGCGCGTCGTGGACGCCGCTCGACACCCGGCTCGGGACGCACCTGCGCGCGTGGGCGGCCCTGCTCACCCTGGCGGCGGGCGTGCCCCCGCTGCCCGAGGGCGTCGCGGCCCTCACCAGGCGGGTTACCGACCGTTCCAGGCAACGCCATACGGTAGGCCCATGACCACCACGGAGCGAGGAGTCCCTGCGGAGACATCGACGCCCGTGCCGGCCCCCGTCACCCCGCTGACCGAGCCCGCCGACGGGCTGCCCGACGTCGTGGCGACCGACGGTGCGTTCGCCCGCGTCGTCGAGGCGTTTGCCGCCGGCTCGGGGCCTGTCGCCGCCGACGCCGAGCGTGCCTCCGGGTACCGGTACGGCCAGGCGACGTACCTGGTCCAGGTGCGGCGCGCGGGTGCGGGCACGGCACTGATCGACCCGGTCGGCGTCCCGGACCTCTCGCCGCTGAGCGAGGCCGTCGGCGACGCCGAGTTCGTGCTGCACGCCGCCTCCCAGGATCTGCCGGGGTTCGCCGAGCACGGCCTGCGCCCCGCGCGCGTCTTCGACACCGAGCTGGCCGCCCGGCTGCTCGGCATGGAGCGGGTGGGCCTCGCCGCCGTCGTCGCCGAGGTGCTCGGCCTGGGCCTGGCGAAGGAGCACTCGGCCGTCGACTGGTCCACGCGTCCCCTGCCCGCGGACTGGCTGCGGTACGCCGCCCTCGACGTCGAGGTGCTCGTGGAGCTGCGCGACCGGCTCGCCGAACAGCTGGAGGCCGCGGGCAAGACCGAGTGGGCGGCGCAGGAGTTCGAGGCGGTGCGCACTGCCGCGCCTGCGCCGCCACGGGTCGACCCGTGGCGGCGCACGTCCGGCATGCACGTGCTGCGCAACCCGCGCCAGGTCGCCGCCGTCCGGGCGATGTGGGTCGCGCGCGACGCCAGCGCCCAGGCGCGGGACATCTCACCAGGCCGGGTCCTGCCGGACCGGGCGATCGTCGCGGCGGCCAAGGCCATGCCGAAGACCGCCGGCCAGCTCGTGGCCCTGCCGGAGTTCGCGGGCAAGGGCACCAAGCGCCGGGCCGCCTACTGGCAGAAGGCGATCGACGACGCGCGTGCGCTGCCCGACGCCGACCTGCCCTCCGTGCGCGGCCCGCGCTCGGACGGGCCCCCGCCCCCACGCACCTGGGGCGACCGTGACGCGGTAGCGGCCCGCCGGCTGACGGCGGCGCGCGAGCTCGTGGCCACGCTGTCCGAGGAGCTGAGCGTTCCGGTGGAGAACCTCCTGCAGCCCGACGCGCTGCGCCGCCTGTGCTGGGCGCCGCCCACCCCGGCCGACGCCGCCGGGATCACCGAGTTCCTGCGCAGCCGCGGTGCCCGCGCGTGGCAGGTCAGCCTGCTCGTGGGCGGCCTGGAGCGGACGTTCGCCGACGCGGTGCCGGAACAGGTGTGAGCGCGCGACGCCCACACCAGTAGAGTCGTCCCCATGCCAGCCCTGTCGGAGCCCATCACGCTCGCCGTCGACGTCGTCACCCAACCTTCGACCTGGGACCGCGAGGTCCTCGCTCTGGGCGGGCACCCGCTCCAGCTGTGGGGATGGGGCGAGGTCAAGGCTGCGGGCAACTGGCGCGCGCACCGGCTGCGGGTGACCGAGGACGGCACCACCGTCGGCCTCGCCCAGCTGCTCGTGCGGCCGCTGCCGGCCCAGTTCCGGGCGCTCTCGTACGTGCCGCGCGGCCCCGTCGTCGCGCACCACGACGGCGAGACGGCGCAGGCGGTCTTCGGCGTCGGCGACAGCGCCACCCGCAACGCCGTGACGAACACCGTCGTCGAGTGGGCGCGCGAGAACGTGGGCGGCGTCGGCATCACCATCGAGCCGGACTGGCCCGCCGGCACCCAGCTGGACCTTGCCGGACGGCGGTACGCGCCGAACCAGATCCTGATCCCGAGCACGCTGATCCTTGACCTCACCAAGTCCGGGGTCGAGCTGCTGGCGGACATGCGCAAGTCCACGCGGTACGAGATCCGCAAGGGTGGCCGTTCGGGTCTCGACATCCGCCGGGTGACGGAGGAGAAGGAGGTGCTGCGCGTGCTCGACGTCTACAAGGAGACCGCCCAGCGCGCCGGCTTCGCCATCCACTCCGACGAGTACTACCTCGACATCCACCGCTCGCTCGGCGAGCAGTCGGTGCTCGTCGCCACCTACGTCGACGACGTGCCCGCGTGCTTCGCGTGGTGCGTCAACTCGGCCAGCACCTCGTTCCTCCTGTACGGCGGCGGCAACGACGCCGGCCGCAAGGCCACGGCCACCGCGCCCACCTACTGGCGCACCATCGAGATCGCGCAGGAGCAGGGCCTCGTGCGGTACGACATGAACGGCCTGCTCAACGACGGCATCAGCGACTTCAAGAAGAGCTTCGCCAAGCACACCGACGAGCTGGTCGGTTCGATCGACGTCCCGTTCTCGCGCTGGTACAACACCTGGAACACCGCTCTGCCGACCGCCAAGCGCGTGGTCCGCAAGCTCCGCGGCAACGGCTGACCGCGACAGGCACCCAGCCCCCAGCAGCCCGCCTCTACCCAGTGATTCGGTCCGAAAACCCGCACGTTCCGGGCCGAATCGCTGGGTAGAGGCGGGCTCTGTGCGTTCGCCGCGAAGGTCGCGCCTACCCAGCGATCTCGCCCGTGGCCCCGCCGAGTTCGGGCGGAATCGCTGGGTAGGACGCTCGCCGAGCCCCCTCGCCGCGCTGGTCGAGACTCCGTTTCAGTAGGACCCGGACCCGGTCTCATCTCGTGCGTGCTTTTTACCGGTACTCGCGGTAGCGTGTATCTCGATCCAGCGGCGTCGCTCACCGGACGTCGCCGTCCCGAAAACCCCAGGAGTTCTGCTGATGACCGCAGCCCCGGAAACACCGCGTGCCCGCCGCGGCGTACGCGACGTCGTCTTTGTCGACGGCGCCCGCACGCCCTTCGGCAAGGCGAAGCCCGACGGCCTCTACGCAGAGACGCGTGCCGACGACCTGATCGTGAAGGTGGTGCGCGAGCTGCTGCGGCGCCACCCCGAGCTCCCCCCGGAGCGCATCGACGAGGTCGCCATCGCCGCCACCACCCAGCAGGGCGACCAGGGCCTCACGCTCGGCCGCACGGTCGGCATGCTCGCAGGGCTCCCCCAGTCCGTGCCTGGCTACGCCATCGACCGCATGTGCGCCGGCGCCATGACCGCCGCCACCACCACCGCAGCCGGCATCGCCATGGGCGCCGCCGACGTCGTGATCGCCGGCGGCGTCGAGCACATGGGCCGCCACCCGATGGGCTTCGACGCCGACGTGAACCCCCGCTTCGTGGCCGAGAAGCTCGTGGACCCGCAGTCGCTCAACATGGGCGTCACGGCGGAGAACCTGCACGACAAGTTCCCGCACCTCACCAAGGAGCGCGCCGACCGGTTCGCCGTCGAGTCGCAGGCCAAGTACGCCAAGGCGCTCGCAGGAGGTGACATCGACCCCGACCTCGTCCCGGTCGCGACCCGCTCCTCCCAGCAGGGCTGGGGCCTGGCCACCGCCGACGAGCTGCCGCGCGCGGAGACCACCTTCGAGTCGATCCAGGGGCTCAAGACGCCGTTCCGCGCGGGCGGCCGGGTCACCCCCGCGACGTCCTCCCCGCTGACCGACGGCGCGACCGGTGCCATCCTCGCGGCCGGCGACGTCGTCGCCGAGCTGGGCCTGCCCGCCCGGATGCGCCTGGTCTCGTACGGCTACGCCGGCGTGCCCCCGGAGATCATGGGCTACGGCCCGGTGCCCTCCACCGACAAGGCGCTCAAGTCAGCCGGGCTGACGATCGACGCCATCGGCCTGTTCGAGCTCAACGAGGCGTTCGCGGTGCAGGTGCTCTCCTTCCTGGACCACTACGGCATCGCCGACGACGACCCGCGCGTCAACCAGTACGGCGGCGCCCTCGCCATGGGCCACCCCCTGGCAGGCTCCGGCGTCCGCCTGATGACGCAGCTCGCCCGGCAGTTCGAGCAGCACCCCGAGGTCCGCTACGGGCTCACCGCCATGTGCGTGGGCCTGGGCCAGGGCGGCAGCGTCATCTGGGAGAACCCGCACCACGCCGACTACTCCGGCCACACGGACGAGGAGAACTGACCAGTGTCTGAGACCCCTTCGACCACCCCCGCCGCTCCCCCGGAGCGGGTGACCCACACGCTGGTCCGCGACGTGCGGATGCCTGGCGGCGCCGGCACCCTCGCACTCGTCACGCTGGACAACGGCCTGGACCACACCAAGCCGAACACGCTCGGGCCGGCCGGCCTGGCGGAGCTCAAGGCAGCCCTCGAGGTGGTCCGCACCCGTGCCGAGTCGGGCGAGATCGCCGCGGTCGGCGTGACCGGCAAGCCGTACTTCGTCGCCGCCGGCGCCGACCTCAAGGGCATCACAGTCGTGAGCGGCCACGACGAGGCCGTGGAGCTCGGCCGGATGGGCCACGCCGCGTACACCATCCTCGGCGACCTGCACGGGACGACCGGTGTGCCCACCTTCGCGTTCGTGAACGGCCTGGCACTGGGCGGCGGCCTCGAGGTGGCGCTGAACTGCGACTACCGCACGGTGGCCTCCGACGCCGCCGCGCTCGGCCTGCCCGAGACCGGCATCGGTCTGGTCCCCGGCTGGGGCGGCGCCTACCTCGTGCCGCGCCTGGTCGGCATCGAGAAGGCCGTCGAGGTCATCCTCACGCGGCCGGCCGCGAACAAGCCGTACAAGCCGGCCGAGGCGCTGCAGATCGGCCTGGTCGACGAGCTGTTCGAGGCGGCCGACTTCCTGGAGCAGTCCATCGTCTGGGCGGCCAAGGTCGTCACCGGCGAGATCGAGGTCCCCCGCCGCGAGCTCGACCCGCAGCCCGTGTGGGACGCCGTCGTCGCCGCGACGAAGGACCGGCTCGACGCCGTCGTCGGCACCTCGCGCCCCGCGCCCCACCGTGCGCTGGAGCTCCTGGCCGCCGCCCGGAACGCGATCAAGACCGACGCGTTCGACGCCGAGGACCAGGCCCTCGCGGACCTGGTCATGACCGACGAGATGCGCGCCAGCATCTACGCGTTCAACCTCGTGGGCGGCGGCAAGAAGCCCCAGGGCGCCCCGGACCCCCAGCTCGCCAGGCCGATCACCAAGGTAGGCGTCGTTGGCGCCGGTCTGATGGCCGCCCAGATGGCGTTCCTCTTCGCCCAGCGCCTCGGCGTGCCGGTCGTCATGCGCGACCTGGACCAGGAGCGCGTCGACAACGGCCTGTCGTTCGTCCGCGAGACCGCGGAGAAGCTCGCCGGCCGCGGGCGCCTGTCGCCCGACGCCGCGGCCCGCATCGTCGCCTCGGTGTCCGGCACCACGGACATCGGCGAGTTCGCCTCGTGCGACTTCGTGATCGAGGCCGTCACCGAGGTCATGGAGCTCAAGAAGAAGGTGTTCGCCGAGCTGGAGGGCGTCATCGCCCCCGAGGCGATCCTGGCGACCAACACCTCGGCGCTGTCCGTCACCGAGATGGCCGCGGACCTGGCCCACCCCGAGCGCGTGGTCGGCATCCACTTCTTCAACCCGGTGGCCCAGATGCCGCTGGTCGAGGTGATCAACGCGGAGCAGACCGCCGACGTGGCCCTCGCCACCGCGTTCGCGATCACGAAGAAGCTCCGCAAGACGGCGGTCATGTCGGCCGACCGCCCGGGCTTCGTCGTGAACCGTCTGCTGCTGCTCGTCATGGGCCAGGTCGTGGACGCCATCGAGGGCGGGACCCCCGTCGAGGTGGCGGACCGGGCGCTCGCGCCGCTCGGCCTCCCGATGCCGACCTTCGAGCTGACCGACCTGGTCGGTCCGGCCGTCGCGCAGCACGTGCTCACCTCACTGCGGGAGAACCTCGGCGACCGCATCCCTGCGTCGGCGGGGCTCGCCAAGATCGTCGAGGACGGGACCCGGGTGGTGCTCGACGCCCCCGCCAAGGGCCTGCCCAAGCCGGTCGACCCGGCCATCCAGGAGTACTTCGGCCCGGCGCTCAGCCCGGGCGAGCCCGGCCGGAACGGGCAGAGCGTGCTCGACGCCGACGGCGTGCTCGACTCCGTCCTCACCGCGCTGACGACCGAGATCGGCCTCATGCTGGAAGAGGGCGTCGTGCCCGGCCCCCAGCAGATCGACCTCGCGATGATCCTCGGCGCCGGCTGGGGCTTCCACACGGGCGGCATCACGCCGTACCTCGACCGCACCGGCTACAGCGAGAAGGTCCTGGGCAAGCGGTTCCTGCCCGACGGCGTGGCGAACGTCCCCGCCTGAGCCGGAAGCGGAACTGCAGGCTCAGGCGGATCAGATAGAGCCTGAGCCTCTGGCACCGGGGCCCTCCGGCAGCAGGCGCACACCTCGTGCGTCCGGTGTCGGAGGGCCCCGCTACGCTCTGCAGACATGACAGACGTCGGACCGGGAACGCACGCGCACTACGTGGTGGTCGGTGACGGTCCGCTCGCTTTTCGCCTGACCAGAGCGCTCAGCACGCGCTACAGGGGCACCGTGACAGTGGTCGTGCCGGACCGTTCCTCCCGGTACGCCCAGGAGATGGCGGACCTCGACCAGGTAGACCTCGTGGAGACCGACCGGGTCGACGAGAAGGCGCTGACCGCGGCCGGCGCGGACCGCGCTGTCGCCGCCGCGCTCGTGGACCAGGACGACGGCGGCAACGTCGCACTGGCGCTCCTGCTCCGCGAGGCCTGGCCACAGCTGCACGTAGTGGTCCGGATCTTCGACGAGTCGCTCGGGCGGCACCTGCAGCGCGACCGCTGCACGGTGCTCTCGGCGTCGGCGTTCGCGGCGCCCGAGATCGTCGGCGCCGCGCTGCGCCGCCTGGTCCGCCTCCCGGTGCAGCACCGCCGCCTCGTCGCCATGCCGGACGCGGAGATGTCCTTGCCCAACCGTATGGTCCTGTTCGCGACCGACGAGGACGGCACCGTCACGGCGCTCCCGAGCGACGAGGAGCTGGCCGGGCTCGCTCCAAAGGTGCTCCTGGCGGACGTCGCCGAGCACGACGTCCTGCCCGAGATCACGGCGGACCTGGAACCGGACGAGGACGAGGTGGACCCGCACCGGCGTCGCCGGTTCGGCGAGTACCTGCGTACCCTGGCGATCACCTCGGGCTGGAACCTGCTGCTCGCTGCCGGGGTCCTCCTCGTGGTCGTGCTCATCGGCGCGGTGACCATGCAGCTCGCGACGGGCTCGTCCTTCTTCGGCGCGCTGTACGAGGCGGTGCTGCCCTCCCTGGCGGGCAGCGACCCCGACCACGACGCGAACCCCGTCGTCAAGGTCACCCAGGTGGTCCTGACCGTCGTGAGCGTCGCCGTCATCCCGTGGGTCACGGGTGTGGTGGTCGACGGCGTCGTGCGGACCCAGCGCCTGCTCGACGCGGGCTCCCCGCTGCACGCGATGTCCGACCATGTGGTCGTCGTCGGCCTCGGCGACCTCGGCACGCGCATCGTCCGGTCCCTGGACCGCCGTGGGGTGCCCGTGGTCGCCGTCGACATCGACGAGTCGGCACGCGGGATCGCGGTGGCGCGGGCCAGGGACGTCCCCGTCGTGATCGGCGACGCCCGCCGGGCGGCGACCCTGCGCGCCGCTTACGTCGATACCGCCCAGGCGGTAGTGGTGGTCACGAGCGGCGGCGCGACGACCATCGGCATCGGCTTCGCCGCCCACTCCATCCCGCGGCCCGAGGACGCCCCGACGCCGCTGCGCACCGTCCTGCGCGTGTACGACAAGGACCTGACGCGCCGCATCCGCCGCGAGATCCCCGACTCGGTGGGACTCAGCTCCTCGTTCCTCGCCGCGCCGTGGTTCGCGGCCTCGATGATCGGCCAGGAGGTCAAGGCGACCATCCCGTACCGGGACCGGGTGCTGGTGCTCGCCGAGCTCGAGGTCGGGACGAACAGTCGCCTCGTCGGCAAGCACTCCGACTCCGTCAATCTCCATGCTGCCGGCGCCGAGAGCGCGGCCGCCACAGAGCACGACACCACGAAGAAGGAGATCAGGAGCCGGCTGCTGGCTGTCCACACGCTCACGTTCGAGAGCGGAGGTGGTGGCCACCTGATCGAGCCGACGGCGGGCCGCTATCTGCAGCCAGGGGACCGGGTGTTCGTCATCGCGACCACGGCCGGGCTGCATCACCTGCGCGAGGAGGCGCGTGAGCGGCCGGGACCCGACCCGGCACCGGACTGAACGACCGGCCGGGAACCGGCCCGTTCGCCGGTCCACCGCGCGCATAGCGTCATGGACATGCACAACGGTCTCAGCGTGCCTCAGGGCGCCGCGCTCACCCTCGGCGCCATGCTCGGCACCGGCGTCATCTCGCTCCCCGCCCTCGCCGCCGACGTGGCTGGCCCGGCCTCTCTGGTGGCCTGGGCGGCGCTCGTCCTCCTGTCGATCCCGCTCGCCACGACGTTCGCGGCCCTCGGGGCACGACACCCGGACGGCGGCGGCGTGGCCACCTACGCCCGCCTCGCGTTCGGCGAGCGGGCGTCCACGATGGTCGGCTGGGCGTTCTACGCGACCATCGCGGTCGGAGCGCCCGCCGCAGCCGGCTTCGCCGGTGCCTACGTCGCCGACGCCACCGGCGGCGGGCCAGGTACCGCCCTGGCCACGACGGTCGCCATCATCACGGTGTGCGCGACGATGAACTGGTTCGACCTGCGCGTGTCCGGCACGGTGCAGCTCGTGATCGCGGGGACGGTGGCGCTCCTGCTGGCCGTGGCCGTCGTCGTGGCGCTGCCGCACGCGCAGCCCGGCCACCTCGCACCGTTCGCACCGCACGGCTGGGGCGCGGTCGGCGCGGCGGCGGCACTGCTGGTCTGGGCCTTCGCCGGGTGGGAGATCCTGGGCTCGCTGTCGGCGGAGTACCGGCGTCCGGCCCGCGACATCCCGCGCGCCACGGCGATCGCCGTGGCCGTCGTGGGCGTGCTCTACCTGGGCGTCGCCTTCGCCACGGTGGCGGTGCTCGGGCCGGCACCCGGGCCCGCGCCGCTCTCGGACCTGCTGGTGCTCGGGTTCGGCGAGCAGGCACGGCCCGTGACCACGGTGCTGGCCGTCCTGCTGACCGTCGGCGCCATCAACGTCTACTTCGCGGGCGGCAGCCGGATCGGCGCCGCCCTCGCCCGGGACGGTGGCCTCCCCGGCTGGCTGGCCGCCCGGCCGGACCGGCCGCCCCGCAGGTCCTTGGCCGTCCTCACGACGCTGGCCGTCGGGACGACGGCGGTGCTGGCCGCCCTGCACCTGCCCACCGACGCCGTGGTCCTCATGGCCTCCGCCACGTTCTCGCTGCTGTACCTGGTGGGCGCGGCGGCCGCCCTGCGCCTCCTGCCCCGCGGGAGCATCGCCTGGTGGTGCGCGGCCGTGTCGCTGCTGGCCGCGCTCGGGCTGCTCGTGATGACCGGGCCGCACATGACCGGTCCGGTGCTCGCCGCGCTCGGCGGCCTCGCCTGGTCGACGTGGCGGCGACGCCGGGCACGGACCGCGGCAGCCGTCACGACGCCAGCAGCCGACCCAGCTCCTGAATGCCTGGCCGGATCGAGCTCGTGACCGCTCCGCCGATCCCGAGCACCACCCCGTCCCGGTGGGGACCCACCGCGAAGGCGGCGAGGGACTCGCACGCGACCGACCGCCGTCGGGCACGGGTCACCAGCGCCCGCGCGTCCACCGGTGAGTCCGCGGACAGGTAGGCCGCCACGTGCAGGCCCGCCGCCGACGGGACCGGCTCGACCGGCAGCTCGGCCAGCGCGTCCAGCAGGATCTCGTGCCGCTCGGTGTAGTGCGCAGAGGCCTTCCGGACGTGCCGGGCCAGCAGGCCGTCGTCGATGAAGCGTGCGAGCGCGGCCTGCACGTGCACGGCCCCGTGTCCGTCGGTGAGCTGGCGGGCCGCGAGCAGCGCGTCGCGCAGCGACGACGGCGCCACCAGGTACCCGACACGCAGGCCCGGCAGCAGCGACTTCGAGAAGGTGCCGACGTAGATCACGTGGCCGTCCCGGTCGAGGGCCTGCAACGACTCCAGCGGCCGGCGGGCGCGGCGGAACTCGCTGTCGTAGTCGTCCTCGACCACCGCTGCACCGTGCCGTACGGCGTGCGCGAGCAGGGCGCGACGCCGGGCGAGCGACAGCGGCATCCCGAGCGGGAACTGGTGCGACGGGGTGGTGTAGACGAGGCGGGCTCGCGGCGGGATCTCGTCCACGACGAGGCCTTCGGCGTCGACGGGCACCGGCACCACTCGCGCCCCGTGCAGCGCGAAGAGCTCGCGCGCGTCGGGGTAGCCCGGGTCCTCCATGGCGACGACGTCCCCCGGCTCGAGCAGCACGCGCGCCACGAGGTCGAGGGCCTGCTGCGCACCGGTCGTCGCGATCACGTCGTCCGGCCCCGCCCGGACCCCGCGGGAGCCGGCCACGTGACGGGCGACGGCCTCCCGGAAGCGCGGCAGGCCCGCCGGGCCGGCGTACGAGCCTGCTGCGGGGCCGCCCGCGCGCGACTCCGCGGTCAGCAGGCGGCGCCAGGTGTCGAACGGGAAGAGGCCGGCGTCGGGGATGCCCACCCGGAAGTCGTGCGCGGGGACCGGCACGTCGCCGCTCGTGGCGCGTGGGGCCCAGCGCCAGCCTGCCCGCGGACGCAGAGCGCCCGGGTTCCGGCGCCGTACGGGCGGGGTGTCGCTCGCGGCCGCCGTGGCGAACGTGCCCGAACCGGCCCGCGTCTCCAGGAAGCCCTCCGCGACGAGCCGCTCGTAGGCTTCTGCGACGCTCGCGCGCGAGACACCGAGGTCCCGGGCCAGGTCCCGGGTCGAGGGCAGCCGCTCCCCCGCGGGGATCCGGCCGGTGGTCAGCGCCGCGTGCAGCGCGCGGTAGATGGCATCGGTGCGTCCGGTGCGCTGGCTCAGATCGACGGCGAGGTCCACCCGCCGATCATTGCCCATCCCGGCGGACAGGACAGCCGCTCATTACGGTTCGGACTCATCGGGGCAATTCACCCGGCTTAACCGCCCTTTCTCGCCAGTTCGAGGCATAAAGGGCACCTAGCATCGCGGCTCATGAGCACTGATCCAGCGCCGACGACGCCCCTTCCCGAGGAGCCTGCCGCAGCGCCCACCGACGCAACGGGAGAGGCTCCGGAGCCGCCCGCGACGTCCCCGGACGCCGACGGCGCCCCTCGACCCGCGGCCCGCCCCCTGACCGCCGCCCTGCTCAACCTGAGCGGGCTCGGTCTCGGCTACCTGCACCTGCGCGCGTGGCTCCGCCTGGTCGTCGCCCTGGCCGCCACGGCTGGGCTCGTCTGGGTCGCGCTGCCGATCGGGCGCGAGCCGATCGCCGTCTGGTGGGCACTCGGCTACCTCGGCGCGCTCGGTCTGTTCGCGCTGGACGCTGCCCTCCTCGCCCGGCACCGGGCACGCCACGAGACGCCGCGGCGCAACGTCTGGACGCCCCGCGCGGCCGGCCGCATCGCGTGGGTAACGCTCGCCGTCGTCCCGCTCCTGGGCGGCGCGTACGTGGTGACGCAGCAGGAGGTGCTGGAGCAGCACCTCGCGCACGACCTGGACCAGGCCGAGGAGAGCCTGGAGGGGAGGCCCAGCGTGTTCGCTGCGTACAAGGACGTCTACGACGCTGCGTACGCGACCTACGTGCGGACCGTCGCTGAGCACCCACGCACACGCGCCGCCGACCGGGTACCGGGACTCGTCGACGGCCTGTACGCCCAGGCCAAGGGGGACGACGCGTGCAACGCCGTCGCGGCGGTGCGGCACTTCGCGGAGCCAGGAACAGCGGAGCCGCTGCGGACCGCCGCACAGCACGAGCTACCCGGCGCCCTGCACGACTGCGGGCTGCGTTCCGCCGAGCGTGGGGTCTTCGCCAGCGCGCGTCCCATGCTCACCGAGCTGCTGGCGGACCACCCGGCGAGCGATCCTGCCCAGGCCCTGCCCGAGGAGCTGGCGGCGTGGCGGGACGACGTCATCAAGAGTCTGAGCAGCAAGGGCGGCTGCTCCGACACGAGGCAAGCCACCGAGTCGACGTCGTTCCTCGCCGGGTTCGACTCCGGCAAGGTCAAGGCGCTGGCGGACGAGGCCCGTACGAAGATCCCGGCTGGGCTGCTCAGGTGCGGCGTGGCGCAGTTCAAGAACGAGCAGTACACGGAGGCACAGGGCGTCCTGAGCACTCTCATCGACGTGTATCCGCGGGCCAAGGACGCGGACTACGCGGAGCGGGTCCAGATCGCTTCGGGCATCGCACGGCTGGACCCGAGAGCGGGCGTCGAGCTGCCCCCGCTCACCGAGCCCGATGGAACCGTCACCCTGACGGTCCACAACTACAGCCCGGACCAGTTCGAGATGGTCTACACGGGGCCGGCCACTGGCGTCATCACCATCGACCCGTGCGAGGACTGCCACCACTACGCAAAGGGCGACCAGCCGGAGTGCGTCGGCTACTCGCTCACGGTCCCGAGCGAGACCGTGACCATCCCCGCGGGCGACTACATCACGGCCACCCGGCAGGACGGCACCATCCTCGACTGGGAAGGCGGGAGCCTCGGCAAGGAGAGCTACACGGCCGACGGCGGGCTCTGCACGTGGACCCATGAGCGCTGAGCACCTGGCACGTCCCCGTGCCGCCGAATTCGCTTTCCTCGGCGGCACGGGAGCGGGTTGAATGCGTTCCGACATGACTACGTACTTCACGTCCGACCAGCACTTCGGGCACCTGAACATCATCCGGTTCTGCGACCGCCCGTTCCCCGGCGTCGGCGCGATGAACTCCCGGCTCGTCCAGCTCTGGAACGAGACGGTCACCGACGACGACACCGTGTGGGTGCTCGGCGACGTCGCCCTCGGTGCGCTCGACGAGTCGCTCGCCCACATCGGCCGGCTGGCGGGACGCAAGCTCCTGGTGCCCGGAAACCACGACCGCTGCTGGGAGGGTGAGCGCGCGCTGCGCAAGGGCGACCCGGAGGCGCGCGAACGGCGTCGGGCCAAGGAGAGGCAGCGGTACCTGGACGCGGGCTTCGCCGAGATCCACGACCGGCCCGAGCCGGTCACCGTGGGCGGGCACAGCGTCGTGCTGTCGCACTTCCCGTACGAGGGCGACTCGCACGGCGAGGACCGGTTCGTCGAGTACCGGCCGGCGGACCAGGGCGCCTGGGTGGTGCACGGCCACGTGCACGACACCTGGCGCCGGCGCGGCCGGCAGATCAACGTCGGCGTCGACGCGTGGGGCGGACGTCCAGTACCTGCCGAGGTCATCGCCGGTCTGCTGACCGAGAGCTCGTCCGACCTGGAGCCGCTGAGCTGGGTGTGAGCCGGCCCCAGCCCGAAATGACAAGAGCGCACGTTCTCAGGTGATGAACGTGCGCTCAGGCGTCAGGGTGTGCGGCGTCGCTGGTGTGCGAGGCGCACCCGGTGCGTCAGCGGAAGCGCCAGAGCGCGGACCGCCGCGCGGGGGTCATGCGGATACGAGGGACTCCGAGTCGCGGTGCTCCCGGTCCGACTTGTAGGACGCGATCTCCGCTGCGTTGAACATGAGGTCCGCCCCGACCATGTGGTAGTCGATCTCGCCCGCCTCGAGGAGATCGATGACGTGCAGCTTCGACACCCCCAGCAACCGCGCGGCTTCGAGCGCGGTCAGGTCCTCGTGCGGCCTGTTGACTTCGGTTTCCAATGTGATCTCGTTCACACCGCCAGTCTTACGTGTCGGTACCGTCCGAGTCCAGTCGAATCGGTGCGAGTTCCGACATCCGTCCGATGATTCTTTTCTACACGTCGTCGAATTCGCGGGAAACCGGCTCCAGGCTGCGCGCAGCGACAAACCAGGCAATACAATTCTCGCCGCAATTCACACCCTCCAGCTGCCGCGAACCAAAAGTTCGGCAACCATTCCTGACAAATGCTTGGTAAGGAACTTTCACCCCAACGTCTAGCGGTTTCCGGACGCTTGAGTACAGAGCCAGCAAGCCCCCGACGCGCCTCTCTACGGGGCCGGCGACCCAACCAGTTCCTCTGCCTCGGCCCTGGCCCGCTGCGCCTCGTCGAACCGCTCCTGGTCGTGCAGTGCGAGCGTCAGCACCCGCAGCGCTTCCGCCAGCCGCGGCCGGTACCGCGCCGCGTCGTCCGTGGCGAGCTCGCGCAGCAGCGCGACAGCCTCGCACGCCGGCGGGACCGCTTCGTCCCCGAGCCGGAGGACGGCGAAGGCGGAGCTCACGTTCGTCAACGACTGCGCCAGCCGGGGACGGTAGCGGTCCGGCTCGGAGCCGACCAGCCCGCGCCAGGTCCGAGTCGCCTCGCGCTCCACGTCGAGCGCGTCCTGCGGCCGGCCCAGCCGGGCGTGGGTGACGCCGACGGCGGACAGGGCGTCGGCCAGGTCGGGCACGTATCGTGCGGGGTCGTCGGCCACGAGCCGGCGCCGCACCTCGACGGCCTCCTGCTGGAGGTCGAGGCCCTCCGCACGCCTCCCGGCGTCGGCGAGCCGGGTGCCCAGGGACTGGAGCGAGCGAGCGAGGTCCGGCAGGTACCGACCCGGGTTCTCCTGGGCGGTCCGGCGCCGGATCTCGACGGCCTCTTCGAGGTACGGCAGGGCTTCCTCGGCTCGCCCCTGGTCGGCGAGCACACTGCCCATGACCTGCAGCGAGTCCCCTAGGCCGGACAGGTGCTCGTCCGGGTCCGCGGCCGCCAGCCGCCGCCGGATCTCCAGCGACTCCGCCGCGGGCTCGTGCGCCTCCCGCGCCCGGCCGAGCTCCAGCAGCCGCCGCGCGACGTTCATCAGGGCCAGGGCGAGGGCCCAGGCGAACCGCTCCGGGTTCGCGCGGGAGAGCTCTCGCCACAGCCGTGCCGCCTCACGGCTCGGCTCGAGCGCCGCGAGGGGCCTGCCCAGCTCGGCGAACGTCACGGCAAGGTTCGACACGGCCATGGTCAGGTCGAGCGTGACGACGCCAGGGCGGTCCGCGGCGACGAGCCGGAGCAGGTCCACCGACTCCTCCACGCAGCGCAGCGCCTCCTGCGGACGGCCCTGGTCGGAGTACGTGGTGCCCAGGTTGACCAGCAGAGCGGCCAGGCGCAGCCGGAACCGGTGCGGGTCCGCCGCGGCCAGCTCGCGGAACAGGGCGAGGGCCTCGCGCTGGTACTGCTCGGCGTCGGTGGCGCGGCCGACCTCGCCGAGCGCGACGCCGACGTCGCGCAGCGCCTCGGCGCGACTCGGCAGGTCACCGACCGGGGTGGCGGCGAGCGTACGGAGCGTGAGCTCGGCGCGCAGCTCGCCGAGCGCCAACGACGGGTACGGGAGCACCCCGGAGACCGAACGCAGCGTGTCGTGCTCCTCCGGGAGGGCGGCGATCGCCGCGCCGAGCCGGTCCAGCGCCGCGCCCTGGTCCTCGGACGGTCCGCCCGGCTGCTCCACGACGATGCCGGCCGCGCGCAGGGCCGCTCTCCGGGCCGCCGCCGCGCCCGCCCCCGCCAGGCACGCCCCGAGCAGCTCCGGCACGTCCGTGAGCTCCGCCAGCAGATGGGGGTCCACCAGTCGTCCGGGCAGGGCGCGGTGCGGGTCCAGGTCGAGCAACCACCGGCCGACGTCGCCCTCCGCGCCCGGCCGCACGCCCGGCACGACGGCCGAGACGCGGCGCACGAGGTTCTCCGCGGCGTCCGGCGTCCGCACACCCGTGAGGGTCGCCGCGGCCACGAGCCCGTCCATAGCCTTCGGCAGGAATCCGGCCTCGCCCAGCACGCCCGCTTCTTCTGCCGAGCGGAACCAGCTCCAGCGCTCGTGCTCGAGCAGCTCACCGAGCGCGTCGGACACGTCGACCGGCAGCGCGCCCCGGGGCGCCCGCGCCTGCGCCTGCGCGCGCAGCACCGCGCAGAGGGCAGCCGCCTGCAGGTCCAGCATCCGCGCCCCGCCACCGGGCACCGAGGCGACGGCGACCCGTGGCGCGGCGAGCCCCAGAGCCCGGGCGTACGGCTGCACGAACGCCGCCACGAGGCGGGCGTCCACCTGGCCCGGGAACACCTCGGCACCGAGGTCGCCTCGGGCCCGGGCAGGCTCCAGCAGCGCGCGGACGGTCACGTCGGCCATGCTGAGCCGGCTGAACCACTCGCCGGCGCCACGTGCGACCAGCAGGACACGGAGCGCTCCGGCGCGGTCTCGCGCCGCCGCACGCAGCAGGTCCGCGAGCGCCGGGCCGCGCGTCTCCGCGTCGTCGATCAGGAGGAGGGCGGGGGCGCCGTCGGGTACGGCGGCCAGTGCGGCGGGCTCGGCGCCGTCGGGCACGTCGAGGCAGGTCCAGCCGGCGTGCGCCAGCCTGTGGGCAACCTCGCGGGCCAGGCGCGTCTTTCCGACGCCGCGCGGGCCGCTGATCAGCCGGACCGCTACCGGGTCGGGGCCGCTGCACCAGTCGATGAGCGATATCAGCTCGGCGGCGCGCCCCACGAACGGCACGATGCGTCGTGCCGGCGCGAGCAGGCGCCCGGGCGACCCGGCGTCGGCGACGGCCGCGCCGGGCTGTGACGTCGAGATGGACACGACGTCAGTGAACCCCAATCCCGATCGAACCGGTATCACACCCGTATGGGTACCGACGGCCCCCTCATGGTGTGCGTCCGAGCCGCTCCTGCTCCTCGGCCAGGATGGTGCGCGACAGCGAGGTCTCGGTCGGCGCTGCGACGTCCACCGCCGACGGCGCTGCGTCGGTGATCTCGGACTGGCGGGCGAACTCCTCGAACAGTGCGGACTTGGATCCGAGGATCTCCATCATCCGCTGGTCCACGGAGTGCTCGACCAGGAGCCGGTGCACCTGGACGGTGCGGGTCTGGCCCATGCGGTGCGCGCGGGCGACGGCCTGCGCCTCGATGGTGGGCTTGACCTGGGGCTCGCAGAAGATGACCACGCTCGCGGCCTGCACGTTCAGCCCGACTCCCCCGGCGGTGATCTGGCTGACCAGCACGGACGGCCCGTCGGCTTCGGACAGGGCGTCCACCATGGTCTGCCGCTCGGGCACGGGCACCGACCCGGTCAGGGGGCCGACGGCCAGGTCGCCGAGCAGGTCCATGACCTGTTCCAGGACCGACAGGAAGTAGGAGAAGACGATGACGCGGCGGCCGCCGTCGACCGCCTCGGTGACGAGCTCGCGCAGGCGCACGAGCTTCGCGGACTCGTCCGTGTCCGCCACCGCGAAGGCGGCTCGCCGCATCGCCATGAAGTTCCCGGCCAGGACGGCGTCGCGGTAGGCGGCGCCGTCGACCGGGCCGAACTGCTCCCACTCCTCGACCTGCACCATCTCGGGCAGCTCGGTGAGCACGTCCTCCTGGTTGCGGCGCAGGTAGGCGGGCGCGACGATCCGGCGGAAGGCCTTCGCCCCGGACAGCCCGGCGTTGGGGTCGAGCTGTGCGGCGACCTCGGGCTGCAGGTAGCCGACCATGTTCTTGAACTCGGCGACCTTGTTCTCCATCGGCGTGCCGGACAGGAACAGGACGCGGTCGGAGCGGTCGGCCCAGCGCCGCACCTCGCGGCCGCGGATGGTCTCGGGGTTCTTCACGTAGTGCGCCTCGTCCACGACCAGGAGCGCCGGCGTCAGGTCGTACGGGAGGTCGAGCCGTCCCAGCACCTCGAACGTCGTGATCGCCACACCGCCGCCGTCCAGCCAGGCCGCTGCGGCCTGCTCCCGGTCGTTGCCGTGCATCACCACTGCCGTCAGGCCGGAGTGCTGCTCCACCTCGCGCTTCCAGTTGGTGACGACGCTCGCCGGGCACACCACCAGCACGTGCGTCCCGCCCGTCGCGACGAGGTGCGCGGCCACGGCGATGGACTGCATGGTCTTGCCGAGCCCCATCTCGTCGCCGAGGATGGTGCGCCGCTGCACCAGCGCGTACTTGGCGCCGAACTGCTGGTAGCCGCGCAGGTTGGCGCGCAGCAGGGTGCGGTCCAGCGGTTGCGCCTCGACCCGCCGCACGACGTCGGCGGGCAGGCCGCCCTCGGCGGCCTCGTGGTCGTCGCCCAGGTCCACGACCTGCGACAGCAGCCCGTAGTACTCGGCGGACCGGGCCTCGAAGTCCGCCCAGACCTCCGCGCTCTCGGGCGGCTGCCCGACGGCGGTGCGCACCGCCCGCGCGTCGTCGGTCAGTCGTGCGAGCGCCACCTGGTCCGCGAGCGCGGAGACGGCCGCGAAGGCTGCGGCCTTGCGGTCGGCGGGCGCCACGAGGCGCCGCCAGAGGCTCGTGGCGAGGCCCGCAGGCTCCAGCTGTCCCGGCACGACGGCGGCCACGCGGCGTGCCTCGTCGAGGTGCCGGTGCCGGGCATCGGTGGCCAGCCCGAAGGCGTACAGGGACTGGACGAGCACGGTGGCGTACGGGTCGTCGGGGTCGACGTCGATGCGGAACCGCAGATCGCCGTCCACATCGGAGGCGAGCTCGCGGGCCGCGGCAGTGGCGAGCTTCGCGGTTCCCGCGCCGATGCCCGCCTCGACGAGCCGGTCGGTGCCCGCGACGAGCACCTGGGTGACGTGCTTGAACCCGGCCTTCTCCAGGACGGCGACCCGCAGCTTCTTGCGCCGGTCCTCCAGGGCCGTGACGCCGACCGAGCGGAGGTCTGCGTGGACCCGCACCTCGCGCGTGGCCGTGTAGGCGTCGCGGACGCGCTCGCGCAGGCCGACGTCGGCGGTGGTAAGGAGTCGCGCGTCGTCGAGCAGCGCCTGCGCCTGTCCCACGACGCGGCGGGCCGCGCGTGCCTTCCAGGGCCGTGGTGGGCCGGTGGGGGCAGCTGCTGGGCTGGGGAGGGTCGTCTGCTCGGTCATGGCGCTGCGAGCGTACCCGGATGGTCTGACATGCCCCATTCGCGATGTACGTGCTGTTCCCTGGCCGCGTCGGTGTGCCCGGTCTAGGTTGGGGACCATGACTGACCAGCCGAGCAGGTTCGGCGGAACTCCTGTGACGACCGTCGAGGAGCTCCGCGAGATCATCCCGCCACCACTGGGCGCTGCCGCGGGCAAGGTACGCACCGCCCTGCACGACCTCGACCGGCAGTGGCTCGCGGCGTCGCCGCTGTGCCTGGTCGCGACGTCGGACGCCGAGGGCAACCTCGACGTCTCCCCCAAGGGTGACCCGGCGGGCTCGCTGGTGCGCATCCTCGACGAGCGCACGATCGCCATCCCGGAGCGCCCCGGCAACCGGCGCACCGACGGGTACCTCAACGTGCTCGCCAACCCGCACGTGGGTCTCGTCTTCGTGATCCCGGGCCGCGGCGACACGCTGCGGGTCAACGGCTCGGCGCGCATCGTGCGCGACGCGCCCTACCTCGCCGACCTCCAGGTGCGCCGCAACGTTCCGGTGCTGGCGCTGGAGGTCGACATCCAAGAGGTCTTCCACCACTGCTCCAAGGCGTTCCTGCGCGCCAAGGCCTGGGACCCCGACGCGTGGGACCTGGAGACCGTGCCCCGCCGCGCCGTGATCGCACACACCCTCGAGCGGCAGCACCAGACGCTCGAGCAGGTCGAGGAGCACTACGGCCCCAGGTACGCCGAGACGATCTACGGCTGAGGGTCCTTCGACCCCGGATCCATCTGGAGCATCGCCCGGACCGGCGCGACACCCTCCAGCGTGACGTCGAGCCGGTGCACGTCCGGCCGCGCCGCCCACGCCCGGCGAGTCATGCGGTACCGGTTCTCGGTGGCCACCTCGCCCTGCCGATCCTGCGGGAAGACGCCGTTCGGGGCGTAGCCGAGCGACCGCGTCACCCCGTTGGACTCGGGGTTGTCGTCGAACGCCTCGGTCGTCGCGTCCGCGGCGTCGAACCCGTCGAACAGCAGGTGCAGGGCCATCAGCCGCATCCGCTTGCCGATGCCCTGGCCATGGTGCCGCAGGCCGAGCCAGGAGCCGGTCCCTGCCGAACGGGTCACGGGAAAGCCCTTGGCGCCCACGCTCTGGGCGCCGACCGGCTCACCATCGCGGAAGACCGCGAGCTCCAGGCTCCACGCGTCGGACCCCACCTTGCCCCGCGCCGACCAGTGGAACTGCAGGAAGTTGCGGCGCACCTCGTCCGGCTCGCCGACGTTCCACGGGAACAGGAACGGCCGTCGCTCGGGCGGGTGGATCCCGGCCACGACGACGTCGGCCAGGCGCAGCAGCTCGGCGTCGTCGGGCAGGCGCAGCTCGAGGTCGCCGCAGGCGACCCGGAGGCCGAACGTCGGGAAGGCGGTGGCGAGGTCCATGCGCCTACCGTTGCCGCAGCCGCAGTCCCGGACAACCTGATTTCACTCCCGGCCCAGCCTGAGAAAGATCAGGCCGGCTCGGCGCTGGGTGAGGTATACCCAGGCGAGGGGTGCCAGGTGCCAGCGGCAGATCGCTGCCGAGGTCGGCCTGTCCAGGGCCGCAGTCTCCGACCGGTTCCGCGGGCGGACTCCCTGGACGCTGGACCAGGTCGGCGCGCGCTCCCGCCTCAGCTCACTCCAGCGTCGCGTCCGCCGCACGCCGCGCGACCGCCGCAAGGTCGCCGCCCGCCGCGGCCGCCCAGGAACGCTGGCGCGTCGCGGCGTCGCCGCCGGACCAGAGACCGCCCAGCAGCTCCGTGACGGCGTCGAGGTCGCCCAGGTCCACCAGCGCCTCACGGACATGGTCCACCAGCGCACCGACGACGTCGTGCGCCGGAGCCGGCCGCCAGGTCCGGGGATCCACGAGGTCACCGCCGAGGCCCGAGCGGCCCGCCCGCCAGAGTGCGGTGCGCAGGACCTCGACCGGCACGTCGGGCGCCGGGGAGTCCGCCGCCCGCGCCGCCGTCTCCACGAGCCCGCGGGCCAGCGCGGCCAGCAGCGTCGCCGTGTCGGCGGAGAGGCAGACGTCGGCGACCCGGATCTCGACGGTGGGATAGCGCGCCGACAGGCGGGCGTCGAAGTAGACCATCCCCTCGTCCAGGATGGTGCCGGTCGCGACGAGGCCCTCGACGGCCGCGTGATACGCCTCCGGGGTGCCGAAGCGCCGCGTCGGTCCCGCCGTGTGCCAGCGGGACCAGACCTGGGAGCGAAAGCTCGCGTACCCGGAGTCGACGCCCATCCAGTACGGCGAGTTCGCCGACAGCGCCAGCAGGGGCGCGAGCCACGGCCCGATGCGGTCCAGCACCGCGACGCCCTCGGTGTCGTCGGCCACCGCGACGTGCACGTGGCAGCCGCTGGTGAGCTGTTCGCGGGCGGTCAGCCCGAACTCCGCGCGCGCGGCGAGGTAGCGGAGCTTGTCCACCGTCGTGCCGTCGAACGCCAACGGTGAGGTGGCGAGCGCCGCGACCCGGGCGCCGTGCCGGTCCGCTGCGGCTTGCGCACCGGCCCGGCCCTCCCGGATCGCCGTGGCGATCTCCTTGAGCGTGGACCGCGGCGGTGTGGCGGTCTCGAGCTGCTCCTCCATGAGCTCGTGCTCGAGCGGACCGTCGGCCGGCTCGGCGCTGCCGAGCACGTCCCGGGCCCGCGGGACCGGGGTCCCGTCGTGCCCGACCAGCATCAGCTCCTCCTCGACGCCGACCGAGCGTGCCGAGTCCGTCACAGCAGCGCCAGTGCGGCCAGCGCGTCGCGTGTGGCGTCCGCCGCGGTCATGCGCTGGGCCCTGACGATGTGGTCACGGCTCGCGTGGTCGAGGAAGGCCACCGGCAGGCCCACGTGGACCTGCGGCGCACCGATGCCCTGCTCCCCCGCGCGCTGCGCGAGCATGTCGCCCACACCGCCGTCGACCACGCCGTCCTCCAGCGTGACCACCAGGTCGTGCTCGCCGCAGAGCTTGACCAGGTTCGCCGGGACGGGCAGCACCCAGGTCGGCGACGCGACGGTCACCTCGACGCCGTGCGCAGCGAGCGCAGCGCCGGTCTCGATGGCGCAGCCCGTCATGGCGCCCACGCCGACCACGAGCACCCGGCGGGCCGGGGCACTCGTCGAGCCCTTCCCGCCGGTCGAGCCTGTCGAGGCCTCGAACCGCCCGACGACGTCCACGCCGTCGAGCTCCTCGAGGGCCGGGATGTCGTCGCCGAGCGCCCCCTTGGGGTAGCGGACCACGGTGGGCGCGTCGTCGACGTCGACCGCCGTGCGCAGGGCCGCGCGCAGGGTCGTCTCGTCGCGGGGTGCGGCCAGGCGCAGGCCGGGCACGATCCGCAGCATCGCCATGTCCCACATGCCGTTGTGGCTGGCGCCGTCGTCGCCGGTGATGCCCGCGCGGTCCAGGACGAAGGTGACGCCGGCCTTGTGCAGCGCCACGTCCATGAGCACCTGGTCGAACGCCCGGTTCAGGAACGTCGCGTAGACGGCGACGACGGGATGCAGCCCGGCGAAGGCCATGCCTGCGGCCGACGTCGCGGCGTGCTGCTCGGCGATCCCGACGTCGAAGGTCCGCTCGGGGAACTGCTGCTGGAACGGCGCGAGGCCGACGGGGTGCAGCATGGCGGCGGTGATCGCGACGACGTCGGGCCGGCGGCGGCCGATCTGCACGATCTCGTCCGCGAAGACCTTGGTCCAGCCGAACCGGCTGGGCGCGACGGGCAGCCCGGTCTCGGGGTGGATCGCCCCGACCGAGTGGAACCGGTCCGCGATGTCCTCCTCTGCGGGGGTGTAGCCGCGGCCCTTCTCGGTGATCGCGTGCACGATCACGGGCCGGCCGAACGCCTTGGCGCGGCCGAGCGCCCGCTCTAGCGCCTCGGTGTCGTGGCCGTCGACGGGGCCGATGTACTTGATGCCGAGGTCCTCGAACAGGCCCTGCGGTGCCACGACGTCCTTGAGGCCCTTCTTCAGGCCGTGCAGCCAGCGCCAGGCGAAGCGCCCGGGCGGGCCGGAGCGGTGCAGGGCGCGCGTGCCCCAGCTGAGGAACGCCTCGTAGCCGCTGGTGGTGCGCAGCGTGTCGAGGTGGTTGGCGAGCCCGCCGATGGTCGGCGAGTAGGACCGGCCGTTGTCGTTGACGACGACCACGAGCTTGCGGTCGCGGCTCTCCGCGATGTTGTTCAGCGCCTCCCAGGCCATGCCGCCGGTGAGCGCGCCGTCGCCGATGACGGCGACCACGTGGTCGTCCTTGCCGCGCACCCGGTTGGCCTTGGCGATGCCGTCCGCCCAGGACAGTGCGGTGGAGGCGTGGGAGTTCTCCACGACGTCGTGCACGGACTCGGCGCGGCTCGGGTAGCCCGACATGCCGCCGCGCTTGCGCAGCTCGGAGAAGTCCTGGCGGCCCGTGAGCAGCTTGTGCACGTAGGCCTGGTGGCCGGTGTCGAACACGATGGAGTCGCGCGGCGAGTCGAAGACCCGGTGCATGGCGATCGTCAGCTCGACGACGCCGAGGTTGGGGCCGAGGTGGCCACCCGTGCGCGAGACGCTCTCCACGAGGAATCTGCGGATCTCCTCTGCGAGCTCCGGCATCTGGCCGGGCGTCATCGCCCGGACGTCCTTGGGCGAACGAATGTCGCTCAGCAGCCCCATGCTCGTCCTTTCGTCGTGCCCCCAGCGGGGGAATCGGGGCCCCACTCTAAGGGGCTCCGACCTCTCCACTGTGCCACGAGAGCGTCGCCTCCCACGCCTGTCTGCGATACCTCCACAACGATGTGGCCGGACTCATAGGCAGGGCGGGAAGAACTCCCTACCCTTGGTGAACGTGCGCTTCCTCCCCGAGCAGAGCCCTGCGACCGACCTCACCTACGGCGACGTCTTCCTCGTCCCGTCCCGCTCGGACGTCACGTCGCGGTTCGACGTGGACCTCGCGTCCGACGACGGCACCGGCACCACGATCCCCGTCGTCGTCGCCAACATGACCGCCGTCGCGGGTCGCCGGATGGCGGAGACCGTCGCGCGGCGCGGCGGGCTGGCGATCATCCCGCAGGACGTCCCTGCCGACGTCGTCGCCGGCGTGGTCGCGGACGTCAAAGCCAAGGACCCCGTCATCGAGACGCCGGTGGTCGTCTCCCCGCACGACACCGTGCACAGCGTGCTGAACCTGCTCGGCAAGCGCTCGCACGGGGCCGCCGTCGTCGTCGAGGACGACCGGCCCGTCGGCGTCGTGACCGAGTCGGACTGCACCGACGTCGACCGGTTCACCCGGGTCGCCGAGGTGATGTCGGCGGAGCCCCGGCTGCTGGACGCCGCTCTCCTGGACGGCCCGGGCGGGCTGGAGGCCGCCTTCGACGTGCTGCACTCCGCGCGGCTCGACCTGGCGCCCGTGGTGCGCGACGGGCGCCTCGCCGGGATCCTCACCCGCAAGGGCGCGCTGCGCTCGTCGATCTACTCCCCTGCCCTCGACGCGTCCGGTGCCCTGCGCATCGGGGCCGCCGTCGGCATCAACGGCGACGTCGCCGCGAAGGCGAAGGACCTGCTCGCCGCGGGCGTCGACGTGCTCGTGGTCGACACGGCGCACGGCCACCAGACCAAGATGCTCGCCGCCCTGGAGGCGGTCCGGTCGGTCGACCCGACGGTGCCGGTGGTGGCGGGCAACGTCGTCACCGCCGAGGGGGTGCGCGACCTCGTGGCCGCGGGCGCCGACATCCTCAAGGTCGGCGTGGGTCCCGGCGCGATGTGCACGACGCGCATGCAGACCGGCGTCGGTCGGCCGCAGTTCTCCGCGGTCCTGGAGTGCGCGGCCGCCGCGCGCGAGCTCGGCAAGCACGTCTGGGCCGACGGCGGCGTGCGCCACCCCCGCGACGTCGCCCTGGCGCTGGCCGCTGGGGCGTCGCAGGTGATGGTCGGCTCCTGGTTCGCCGGCACGCACGAGTCGCCCGGTGACCTGAAGTCGGACGGCTCGGGCCGCCTCTACAAGGACTCGTTCGGCATGGCCTCCGCGCGGGCGGTCGCGGCCCGCAACTCCGGTGCGGGGACCGCGTTCGCCCGTGCCCGCAAGGCCCTGTACGAGGAGGGCATCTCCACCGGCAAGATGTACCTCGACCCGGCGCGACCGGGCGTCGAGGACCTGCTCGACGAGATCACGTCCGGCCTGCGGTCCTCCTGCACCTACGCCGGAGCACGGTCGCTGGCCGAGTTCTCCGAGCGCGCAGTGGTGGGCATCCAGTCGGCGGCCGGCTACCAGGAGGGCATGCCGCAGGCGACGAGCTGGTGACCCCCCGCTTGCTCGTGGGCGGTCAGCCGACGATCACCAGGCGCTGGGTCGGGCGCGTCAGCGCGACGTAGAGGTCGCGCTCGCCACCGGGCCGGGCGGCGGTGATCCCGTCGGGGTCGGCGACCACGACGGCGTCGAACTCCAGGCCGCGCACCTGGGAGACCGGAACCACCCGGACGTCGGTGCCCGCCAGCGCCTCGGCGATCCCGGGGACCGCCGCGTCGGCCGCGAGGACGGCGACCAGCTCGTCCGGTCCGGCGGCGACCTGAGCCTCCGCCTCCTCGACGACGGCGCGCACCAGCTCTCCGGTCACCGCGACGCGGCGGGGCGGGACGCCGTGCCGGACCGCGACGGCGGGCGCCTGGTCGGGCGCGATCAGCTCCCGCAGCGGGGCCGCCGCCTCGAGCACCTCCGCGGTCGTGCGGTAGCAGACGGTCAGGGTGCGCACGTCCGCGCGCTTGGCCAGGTCGCTGCCCAGCGCGTCGGCCCAGGACCCGGCGCCGGTCGCCGGCCCGGCCTGGGCCAGGTCCCCGACCACGGTCATCGAGCGGCCGGGACAGCGCCGCAGGACCGCCCGCCACTGCATCGGCGTCAGCTCCTGGGCCTCGTCCACCACCACGTGGCCGTAGATCGTGGCCGGCGGGCCGTTCAGCAGGTGCTCGGCCTCGTCGAGCAGCGGCAGGTGCGCCGTGGTCCACACGCCGTCGGCCTCCACCGCGAGCGCCGGGTGCTCGTCGAGCACGTCCAGCACGACGTCGCCTGCGGCGAGCCGCGGCCAGGCGGACTCGACCGCCTGTTCCAGGGCGAGGTCGTCGAGGAGCTCGGCCCGCAGCGCTCCGGGGTCGAGCTCCGCCACGGCTGCCGCGTGCCCGAAGGCGCCGCCCTCGTCGGGGCCGAAGCCCAGCTTCTCCAGGTCCTTGGCCGCGGCCCGGTCGACGTCCACGCCGCCGGTGAGCACCTCGATGTCCTCGTCGAGCTTCGCGAGCAGCACGCGGGCGCGGGCCTGGACCTCGTCGGCCACGAAGTCCACGACGAGGTCCTTGAACAAGGCCCTGGCCTGGTTGTGCGGCAGGTTGCTGCCCGCTGCCGTCTCGCGGGTCTCGGCGAGGGCGTGCTCGTCGAGGGTGACCGCGTCGCCGTCGACGACCACGGCGAGGGTGCCGGACGGCGCCTGGTACCGCCGCACGGCCTCGGCCAGCTGGTCGGCGAGCCGGACGTCGCCGGCGGCGCGCCGCAGCTCGTGGCCCGCGCCGGGAGGCGTCTCCAGGCCGAGGGCGTCGGCGACGAGCCGGTCGGGGGTGCTCATCGCGACGTCGTTCTCGCCGAGGGACGGCAGGACCTCCGCGATGTAGTCGAGGAAGCGCGAGCCAGGGCCGAGCACGAGCACGCCGTCGGCCCTGGCCTCGGCGAACCCGGCGAGGACGTAGGCGGCGCGGTGCAGGGCGACGACCGTCTTGCCGGTGCCTGGCCCGCCCTCCACCACGGTGACGCCGCGGTGCGCGGAGCGGATGATCGCGTCCTGCTCGGACTGCAGCGTGGAGACGACGTCGCGCATGCGGCCGGTGCGCCGCGCGCTGATCGCCGCCAGGAGCGGTCCGTCGCCGATGACGTCGTGGGGCCCCGGCTCCGCGCCGTCCAGGATCTCGTCGCTGACCCGTGCGATCCTGCGCCCGTCCAGGCCCAGGTGCCTGCGCCGGTGCAGGCCCATCGGGTGGGCGGCGGTGGCCGCGTAGAACGGGCGGGCTGCGTCGGCGCGCCAGTCGACGAGCAGCTGGTCGTCGCCGTCGCTGAGGCCGGTGCGGCCGATGTGCAGCGAGCGGCCGTCGGTGTGGTCGATCCGGCCGAAGCAGAGGTGGTGCTCGGCGGCGTCGAGGGTGCGCGCCCGGCGGGTGAGCATGCCGACGCGCACGTCGCGGGTGAACGCCTCCTCCGGGTCGGTCGACGAGGTGCGTACAGCGTCGTCGAGATCCGCGCGGACACGCGCCACCTCGCCGTCGAGCCTGGCATACAGGGCATCGACGTACTCCTGTTCGGCGGACTGCTCGATCTGGCGTTGCTGCACCGGGTCTCCTCGTGGTCGGGCCTGGTGTCAACGCGGCCGGTTCGCGATACGTTCCCGGGGTCGCACCGCGCTCGGGCGTGGCGCTCGGCGGTCAGGACTCCGCGGCGCGCTGCCCGAACGTGCCGGCGGTGACCGTGGCCCACGACCGGCGGACCAGCTCTTCGAGCACCGCGAGATCGACCTGCTCGAGGTCTTTCAGGTACAGGCAGCCGACGCCGGTGGTGTGCGGTCCGAGCCGCGCCAGCAGGTCCTCGTGCGCGCCCACGCCGTCCGGGAGGTACACGGTGCTCGCCGCCTTCCGTGGCGCGAACGCCGCCGCGGGGGCGTGCCCGGAGTGCCCGCTCGCGTACACGTACCGGTACTCGCCGAAGCCGATCATCGACGTGCCGAACAGGCGCGGCGCCTCGTTCGTGACGCGCTCCATGAGGTCGCACAGCGTCCGCGCGTCGCGCTGCCGGACGGCGGGCGTGACCGCGTCGAGGTAGGCAGCGGGGTCGCGGTCGGTCCAGGTGGTGGCCATGCTCCAGTATGGGCACACCGGTACCGTTGACCGCCCGCCCAGCACAGGAACAAGGAGGCTGCCGTGGTCGCCGCCGACCTCGACGTCACCGTCGACCTCACCCGATCGCTCCTCGACGAGCAGCATCCGGACCTCGCCGACCTGCCGCTCGAGCTGGTGGCGAACGGCTGGGACAACGTGATGATCCGCCTGGGTGACGACCTCGCCCTGCGCCTGCCCCGGCGCGAGCTCGGGGGGCAGCTCATGCGCAACGAGCACCGGGTGCTCCCGCTGCTCGCCCCGCGGCTGCCCGTGCCGGTCCCCGTCCCGGTCCGCACCGGCGCGCCCAGTGCGACGCTCGGCTACCCGTGGCCGTGGGGCATCGTGCGGTGGGCCGACGGCGTCCCGGCGGCCACCGTCCCGGCGGCGGACCGCACCCCGTGGGCCGAGCACCTGGCGCGGGTGTTCGTGGCGCTGCACCAGCCGGCGCCCGAGGACGCCCCGGGGAACAGGTTCCGCGGGATCCCCGTCGCGGAGCGGTCGGCGACCTTCGACGACCGCCTCGCCCTGCTCCCGGAGCGGCTGCACGGCCGCGCCCGCGACCTGTGGGCCTCTGCTGCGGACGCCCCCGGGTACGACGGCGTCCCCGTGTGGCTGCACGGTGACCCGCACCCCGCCAACCTGGTGGCCGACGGCGACCGGCTCTCCGCCGTGATCGACTTCGGGGACGTGACCAGCGGCGACCCGGCGTCGGACCTGGGCGCGATGTGGCTCGTCTTCGACGCGGAGGGTCGCGACCGCTTCCGCCGCGTGGTCGACAGGCACGCGCGCGACGGGCGCGGCTGGGACGCCGGGATGTGGCGCAGGGCGCAGGGCTGGGCGCTGCTGTACACGACCATCTGCTTCTCCTACCCGGACACGCACCCGATCATGGTCGGCGTCGGGGAGCACGCGATCGAGCAGCTCTTCGGCTGAGTGTCGATGAGTGTCAGTGACCGTCGCTAGGTTCCTCGCATGTCCTACTTCAGGCCCCTCTTCGCCCTCCTGCCCGGCACGCCCGACGGCGCGTCCCACCCGCAGTCGGTACGCGACCTCGGCGTCCTGCAGGTCCCCTCCGGGCGCCTCGAGGCCTCCGACCCGTGCGTGGGCCTGGGTGAAGGCCTGGTCATCGACGTCCCGCCGGGCGCATACCCCGTGTTCGTGACCGTCGTGGACTTCTCCGACACCCACGACGGAAGCGACCTCATCGAGGCCTACCTCTCGCTCGTGGTGTCCGACGCCGCACCGGTCGCCGAGGTGCGGCTCTTCACCCCGGAGGGTGCCGGTCCGGCCGGTGCGGAGGGGTACCACGGCGTCAGCGTCGACTCCGGGACCGTCGCTTTCGCGGACGCCGCCGCGATCGCCGCCTACATGCCCCCGGCGGACTCCAACGACTGGTACAACGACGTCTTCGCCCCAGAGCTCTTGGACGTCCCCGACCACTTCCCGAACGGAGCCGGCAACGTGACGATGCCCCTGGCCCGTGCCGGCGAGAACGTGGTGCTGAGCCTGTCCGGCTGGGGCGACGGCCTCTTTCCGCTGCTCACCGCCCACGCCGCCGACGGGTCTCTCCTCGGGGTACACATCGATCTGCTCGTCGTCGGACCCTCCTTCGACGAGAACGAGGAGCACGACGTGAACGACGAGCCACTCGTTGCCGAGGACCCGGACCAGTAGACCGCGGTCAGAACCGCACGGCAGTCGTGTTCGCCCCGCACACCAGCACGGCCACCCGCTCCCCCGGCTGCGGCACGTAGGCACCGGACAGGAGCGCGGAGAGCGCCGCCGCGCCGCCGGGCTCGGCCACCACCCGGGCCGTCTCCCAGAGGGAGGCCTGGGCGGAGGCGATGGCGTCGTCGGTGACCAGCACCGACTCGGCGACGAACTGCTGCGCGATCGGGAACATGAGCCGCCCCACCTGCTTCGGCGCCAGCGAGTCGGCGGCGATGCCCTCGGTCGGCGCGTCGACCGGCTCGCCGGCCGCGAGCGCCCGGTGCAGGGTCGGCGCGCCCTCCGGCTCGACGGCGACGACCTTGACCTCGCCACGGAACCAGGCGGCGATGCCGCCGACCAGCCCGCCGCCGCCCACGGCGACGAGCAGCGTGTCGACGTCGGGCAGGTCGTGGGCGATCTCCAGCCCGAGCGTGCCCTGCCCGATCAGCGTCTCGGGCTGGTCGTAGGCGTGGACGGTCAGGGCGCCGGTGCCCGCGACGAACTCCTCGCTCGCGGCCAGCGCGTCGGCGTACCGGTCGCCGCCCACGACGAGCTTGGCGCCGTACCCCCGGATGCGGTCGGCCTTGGCCGACGAGGTGACGCTCGGCACGAAGACGGTCGCGGGGATGCCGAGGCGGGCGGCGGCGTAGGCGACCGCGGCCCCGTGGTTGCCGCCCGAGGCGGCGACCACGCCGGCGTCGGGCACGTCGCGGGTCAGGAAGCTCGTGAACGCGCCGCGTGCCTTGAACGAGCCGGAGTGCTGCAGGCACTCGAGCTTGAGCGCCACGGGGTGCGCGGGCCTGCCGAAGTCCGCCAGGTCGACGGGCAGCACGGGGGTGTGCCGTACGTGCGGTCGGATCAGCTGCTCTGCGGCGCGGATGGCGTCGCGGGTCACCTCGGTCATCGAATCCTCCTCAGCTCTTCGAACACGTCGGTCAGGCGGCCGGCCAGGGCGGGGTCGTGCCGTGCGGCCTCCTCACCGATCGCCCGGACGGCCGCGTCGTGCGCCGCCCGCAGCTCGGCGGCCCCGAGCGATCGCGGGCGGGTTGGTGTCGCCGAACAGGAGCCGGTCTCCCCGCTGCGTCTCGCGGAACCGTTCGTACGGCCAGAACGACACGTCGACCTGCAGCGAACCGGCCAGCAGGAACACGCGGTAGAGCACGCCGTCGGCCACGACGTCGAGGTGGTGCGCGGCGCCGTGCGTCCCGTACATCACGTCGGTCCAGCGTGCGGCGGCGGCCACGTCGGCGTCGGCCTGGGCGGCGGCCACGAGGGAGTCCCGCAGCGCCTCACGGTCGGCGGTGGTGAACATCAGGAGATCCCCAGCTCCGTGGCGCGGTCCCAGTCCTCGGTCCAGCCGAGCTGGTCGAACATCGCGTCCAGCACCCCGGCGGTGAACCCCCACACGAGGTGGGTGACGTCGCCGTCGTGCACGTGGAAGCCCGGGCCGCGCCAGGTCTGGCTGCCGCGGCGCGCGACGACGGTGAAGCGGTTGGCGGGGTCCAGCAGGTCGGCCACGGGGGCGCGGAAGACGTGCGCGGACTCTGCGACGTCGACGACGCGTACGGGGGTGGGGCTGGCCCACCAGCCGAGCACCGGCGTGACGACGTGGTTGCTGACCGGCATGGGCAGCTCGTCGAAGGCGCCGAGCACCTCGATGCCGGACGGGTCCAGCCCGGTCTCCTCGACGGCTTCGCGCAGGGCTGCCGTGACAGCGTCCTCCCCGTCGTCGGCGCGGCCGCCGGGGAACGCGACCTGCCCGGCGTGGCTGCGGAGCGTCGCGGCGCGCGCGAGGAGCAGGACGTCGAGGTCGGCGGGCACCGCGAGGTCATGGTCGTCGCGGTCGGCCGCGAGGTCGTCCAGGACGCCGAACAGCACGAGGACCGACGCCGGGCGGGCGTTGCTCGTGAAGTCACCGCGCGCGTGCCGCCACGGTCCTTCGAAACCCTGTTCGGCGAGCGCGACCAGCTGCTTGCGGGCGGATGCGGAGGAGCTCACTGCCCGACCTTAGCTCTCGTCGCCCGGGCGACCGTCTCTCCAGCCTCTTCTGGCAAAGCGCGACAACTGATGGCAAACGGTTGTCGACCGGTCCGGCCCATGAACAGACTCGCCGGCATGAGTCGATCCGCCACACCCCTTGTCCTGCATGCCGACCGGCTGCTGCCCGCCGACCCTGGTGTGCTCGAGATCGCCCGCCGGCTGTACGCGGCGGTGCGCGAGCTGCCGATCATCTCTCCGCACGGGCACGTCGATCCTGGCGTGCTCCTGCACGACACCCCGTTCAGCGACCCGGCCGCGCTCTTCGTGACTCCCGACCACTACGTGACGCGCCTGCTGCACGCGTCGGGGGTCCAGCTCTCGGAGCTCGGGGTCGGGCAGGGCCCGCTCGACCCGTCGGCGGCCCGCGAGGTGTGGCGGCGGCTGTGCTCGCACTGGCACGTCTTCCGCGGGACACCGGTCCGCTACTGGCTGGAGTCCGAGCTGGCCGAGATCTTCGGCATCACGGTCCGGCCCTCCGCCGCCACGGCCGACCAGATCTACGACCAGATCGCCGACCGGCTGACGCGCGCGGAGTTCCTGCCCCGTGCGCTCTTCGAGCAGTTCCGGATCCAGGTCCTTGCCACGACCGACGACCCGACGGACGACCTGACGATCCACCGGGCACTGGCCGACGACCCGACGTGGTCCGGCCGGGTGGTCCCGACCTTCCGTCCGGACCGCTACCTCGAGGTCGGTTCGCCCACCTGGCAGGAGGACGTGGGCCGCCTCGGCTCCGTCGCGGGGGCCGACACCACGGGGTTCGCGGGCTGGGTCGAGGCGATGGAGTCGCGCAGGGCCTACTTCAAGACGCACGGAGCGGTCTCCAGCGACCACAGCCACGAGGACGTGCGGACGGACCCGCTCGAGCCGGCCGATGCCGAGCGCATCTACCGCGACGCCGTAGCGGGTCTCGCCGCGCCACGGGACGCCGTCGCGCTGCGCAGGCACATGCTGCTCGAGATGGCGCGGATGGCGACGGAGGACGGGCTCACGATGACGCTGCACCCGGGCGTCCGCCGGGGACACCACACGCCGACCCTGCGCGCCCTCGGACCGGACACCGGCCACGACATCCCGCTGCGTGGTGACTTCACCGACCCTCTGCGGCCTCTGCTGGAACGCTTCGGGACGCACCCGAACCTCAGGCTGGTGCTCTTCACCCTCGACGAGACGGTCTTCTCCCGCGAGCTCGCGCCCCTCGCCGGCTTCTACCCCTCGGTCTACGTGGGAGCGCCGTGGTGGTTCCTGGACGCGCCGGAGGCGGTGCGGCGCTGGCGGTCCGCCGTCACCGAGTCCGCCGGCTTCACCAAGACGTCGGGGTTCATCGACGACACGCGGGCCTTCTGCTCGATCCCGGCCCGCCACGACATGGCGCGCCGGCTGGACAGCGGATACCTGGCCCAGCTCGTCGCCGAACGTCGCCTCGACGAGGACGAGGCCCACGAAGCGGCAGTCGACCTGGTGACCCGGCAGCCGGCGGAGGTCTTCGCGCTGTGACCGCGCTCGACGCCGCCCCCGTGCCGCTGCGGCGCACGCGGCCCGCACCCCCGGTGCGCCACGTCCACGTGGGGCTGGGCAACTTCTTCCGGGCCCACCAAGCCTGGTACACGCACCGCGCCCCGGACGCCGCGCAGTGGGGGATCGCCGCCTTCACCGGGCGCAGCCCGCACCTGGCTGACGCGCTGCACGAGCAGGACGGACTCTTCACGCTCGATACGCGCGGCGCGGACGGCGACCACCTCGAGGTCATCACCTCGGTCGCCGCGACGCACCCTGCGCGGGACCACGCGGCGTGGCTGCGGTACCTCGCCGACCCGCAGGTCGTCCTGGTCACGCTGACCGTCACGGAGGCCGGGTACTCCCGCGGCCCGGACGGCGGTCTCGCCGGCACCGACCAGGTGGCCGCCGACCTGGTCGCCCTGCTCGCCGACCCGTCGGCCCTCGTCAGCACCGTCCCGTTCCGGCTGGTGGCGGGACTGGCCGCCCGACGGGCCGCCGGGGCGGGGCCGCTCACCGTCGTCCCGTGCGACAACCTCCCCGACAACGGCGCCGCCACCGCTCGGGTCGTCCGTGAGGCCGCGCGACTCGTCGACCCCGCCCTCGCCGACTGGATCGACGACAACGTCTCCTACGTCACGACGATGGTCGACCGCATCACCCCGGAACCGACGGCCGACGACGTCGCGTCCGTCGCCGCGCTGACCGGGGTGTCGGACTCGTCCCCCGTGGTGACCGAACCGTTCAGCGAGTGGGTGCTCAGCGGCACGTTCTCCGCGGGCAGGCCGCGGTGGGAGGCCGCCGGAGCGACGTTCACCGATGACGTCCGGCCGTTCGAGGCGCGCAAGCTGGGCCTGCTCAACGGCGCCCACTCCCTGCTCGCCTACGGCGGTCTCCTGCGCGGGCACACGACGGTCGCTGACGCCATCGGCGACCCGGGCTGCCTGGCCTGGGTCGAGCAGTGGTGGGACGAGGCCTCGACCCACCTGACGCTCCCTGCGGACGACATCGTGGCCTACCGCACGGCGTTGCTCGCCCGCTTCGGGAACCCGACGATGCGCCACCGCCTGGACCAGATCGCCGCCGACGGCTCGCAGAAGCTCCCGGTACGCATCCTGCCCACGATCCGCGCCGAGCGGGCCGCGGGCCGGCTCCCGCAGGGCGGGTCCCGGGTCCTGGCTGCCTGGATCGCCCACCTCCGGGCCGGCACGTCCGTGACGGATGTCCAGGCGCCGGAGCTGGTCGGGCTCGCTGCGGGCAGCCTCGACGAGGCAGTGCCTCGCCTCCTGAACGAGCTCGACCCCCGGCTGGCTCAGGACGGCGGTCTGGTCGCCGCCGTCCGGCGCGAGGCAGGGCAGCTCGACGGCACATGATCAGGCGGGCATGAGCACGACCGACGGCTGAGCGCCGGGCCGCATCAGCGGCCCGGCGCTCAGCTCTCGTGCTCGAGGTCAGTCGACCAGGCCCATCTGGGTGGGCAGCCAGGTCGACAGCTCCGGCACGAAGACGACCACGAAGAGCCCACCGATCAACGCGACGAGGAACGGCACGATCTTCGCTATGACGGGTTCGAGCCGCAGCCCCGCCACCCGCGCGCTCACGAAGAGGACGTTGCCGACGGGCGGCGTGATGACTCCGACGCAGAGGTTGTAGACGATCATGGTGCCGAAGTGGATCGGGCTGATGCCGAACTCCGCGACGATCGGCAGGAAGATCGGGGTGAAGATGAGGATCGCCGGCGTCGGGTCCATGAAGGTTCCGACCAGCAGCAGGATCACCATCATCATGATCAGGATGATGGTCGAGTTGTCGGTGACGCCCAGCATGCCCTCGGAGATGAGCTCGGGGATCCGCGCGAAGGACATGACCCACGACAGCGCGGAGGAGACGCCGACGAGCAGCATGACGATGGCTGTCGTGCGGCCCGCGTCGAGCAGCATGCGCGGCAGCTCGCTGACCTTGAGCATGCGGTAGGCGAAGCCCAGGACCAGGCAATACACCACCGCGATCGCCGCGGACTCCGTCGCGGTGAAGAACCCGGACAGGATGCCGCCGATCACGATGACGATCATCAGGAGCGACGGGACGGCCTTCCACAGGACGACGAGGCCCTGGCGGAGCTGCACGCGGTCGGTCTTCCGGAGCTCGGGGTGCTTGCGCACGTAGAGCAGGACGACGAGCATGCATGCCGCCGTCCAGACCAGGCCGGGACCCACCCCCGCCATGAAGAGCGCAGCGATCGAGGTGCTGCTGACCAGCGAGTACACGATGAAGGTGTTGCTGGGCGGGATGAGCATCCCCGCGGGAGCTGACGCGGCGTTCACCGCGGCGGAGAACGCTCGGTCGTAGCCCTCCTTGCGCTGCCGCGGCTCCATGACCGTCCCGACGGCGGCCGCCGCCGCGACCGCCGCTCCGCTGACGGCCCCGAACATCGCGTTGGCGACCACGTTCGTCTGAGCGAGCGAACCGGGCGTCCGGCCGACGAGCACCTTGGCGGCATCGATCAGCCGCCCGGCGATGCCCCCGTTGTTCATCAGCACACCTGCCAGGACGAAGAACGGGATGGCCAGGAGCGGGAACGAGTTGATGCCCGTGAACATCCGCTGCGAGCTGGCCAGGGTGGCGCCCTCGAAGCCCAGCAGGGCGACGGTGGCGAAGATGGCCGACAGCCCGATGGCGACGGCGATGGGAACACTGAGCGCGATCATCAGCGCGATTCCGACCAGCAGGATCAGCCCTGCGAGGGATGCGGGTTCCATGACGGCTCCTAGATTGCTTCGGCGTCGTCGGTGGGTGCCACGGCCAGCTCGGCGCCGCGGAGCACCGCGACGACGTGATAGAGCGCGTAGACCGTGATCAGGACGCCGGTGATGGGCATGACGAGGTACATCACGCCGATCTGTGTCGGCAGGGCAGTGAGGTTGGTGTCCCAGGCGCCCTGGGCGGCGCGCAAGCCTCCCCAGACGAGCCCGATCAGCGCGAAGGCGATGATCAGCGCCTGCACCAGCACGGCGATGACACGCTGGACCAGGCCGGGCAGCTTCCGGACGACGAAGTCGACAGCGATGTGCCCGCGTTCGGAGAAGACCAGCGCGGACGCGAAGAAGCCGAGCCAGACGAACGTGTAGCGGGCTGCCTCCTCCGACCAGGTGCTCGGGTCGCTGATCACCTGGCGGGCGAACACCTGCCACACGACGATCACGACGAGCAGGGCGAACAGGACGACGCACACCGCGGCGAGCGACCTGTCCAGGAACTTCTTCAGGGCGAGCACGAGTCCACTCCTTCGTCTCTCAGCGTCCGGGAACCGAACATCACTCGGCTGCGGCGCGTGCGGCGTCGAAGAGCGTCTGCTGGGTGTCGCTCTCGATGAACTGGTCGGCCAGCGGCTCGAGGGCCGCGCTGAAGGCTTCCTCGTCGACCTCGGAGAACGTCGCGCCGCCGGCCTCGGCCTCGGCGATCGCGTCCTCGGTCGCCGAGGCCCACAGCTCGGTGTGCTCCTCGTGCGCGGCCGTCCACTCGGCGTCGAGCGCCGCGCGGTCCTCCTGCGACATCTCCGCCAGCCGGTCGGTGTTGACGACCAGGTAGTCCAGACCCACCAGGTGGTTGGTGGACGACCAGTACGGGGCGACCTCGAAGTGCTTCTGCGTGAAGTAGGAGACCTCGTTGTTCTCCGCCGCGTCCACGACGCCGGACTGCAGACCGGTGTAGAGCTCCCCGAAGGCCATCGGCGTGGCGGACGCCCCCATCGCCTCGGCCATCGCGACGTGCAGGTCGCTCTCCTGGACGCGCAGCTTCTGGCCCGCGAGGTCGGCAGGGGTCTCCACCGGGCCGGAGGTGGTGTAGATGCTCCGGGAGCCCTGGGTCAGGCCGCCCAGGACGGTCACGCCGTTGCTCTCCTCCAGGGAGGCGTACAGGTCACCGACGATCTTCTCGTCGTGGACGACGCTCATCTGGTGCTCGACGGAGTCGAAGACCTCCGGGAGGTTGAAGACCAGGAAGTCCTCGTTCAGGTTCTCCAGCTGCGTGCCGGACACGATCGCCATGTCCACGGTCCCGTCGCCGACCAGCTGCAGGGCCTCCTGCTGTGCGCCGAGCGTCTCGTTCGGGAACACGTCGATGGCCCACCGGCCGCCCGTCGTCTCGGAGAACCGCTCGCCGAAGTTCTCCAGGGCGGTGTAGGAGGGGTGCTCCTCGGTCTGGTTCAGGGCCAGGCGCATCGTGGTCCCGCTGCCCCCGTCCCCGCCGGCAGTCCCGGCCCCGCCACAGGCGGTCAGGGTCAGAGCGGCCGCACCCGCCAGTGCGGTCGCGGCCAGTCGTGTCGTTCGCTTCATGGTTCTCTCCTCGACGCTGGGGAGCATCTAGTTGATCGGCGGGGCCGCGTCAGGCTCCCGTGTGCCCTCATTGAGCCAGCCGGGGCCGAACAGCGGCAACCAGTTGCCACAGGTTGTCGCGGCACGCCTCACACGGTCCGACGGCGCCGCTCAGGAGCTACCGCTTGCGGCCTGTGGAACCCCGCACGATGAGCTGGGACGGGAGCAGCGCGGGGCGGAGGGCCCGTGGAGCGTCGGAGGCCAGCTGGCCGAGCAACGTCTTGATCGCGAAGGCGCCGAGGTTGTGCAGCGGGGCCGCGACGGTCGTCAGCGGCGGCGTACAGAAGTCGGACCCGAAGATGTTGTCGAAGCCGACCACGCTGACGTCCTCGGGGATCCGGGTGCCCATCTCGGTCAGGCCACGCATCATCCCGATCGCCATGAGGTCGTTGTAGACGATGACGGCGCTCGTCGGGGTCGCTCCGAACGCGCGGGCGGCCGCGAGGCCACCCGCGACCGTCGGCTGGAACGGCCCGATCCGGCGCGCACGCAGCTCGAGCTGGTAGGTCGCCTCCCGCAACGATCGCCACCGCATCCCGTCGACCCAGGACGCTTCCGGGCCGGCGACATACGTGATCGTCGTGTGCCCGAGCTCGACCAGGTGCTCGACCGCCCGGCGCATGCCGCGTTCGTTGTCGGTGACCACGCTGGGGATGTCGGTCATGACGCGGTTGAGGACCACGGTGGGCCGCTGCTTCGCAGCGACGCGGATGGAGGAGTCCGAGAGCCGCGACGTCGCCAGGACGATGCCCTCCACCAGCGGGATGACCCGGTCGAGCGCCTCCCGCTCGGTCTCCATCGACTCTTCGACGTCGGCGACGAGCATCGTATACCCGGCCTTACGAGCGACCCGCTCCGCACCGCGGATGATCTGGAAGAAGAAGGGGTTGGTCACGTCAGCGACGATCAGGGCGAGGAGCGACGTCTTGCCCGTCGGCAGCCCTCTGGCCAGCGGGTTCGTGCGATACCCCAGCTCGGCGGCGACCTTGCGGATCCGCTCGGCCGTCTCGGCGTTCACCCTGCCGGGCCGGGAGAAGGCCCGGGAGACGGTCGACGGCGCCACACCGCACGCCGTGGCGACGTCGTAGATCGTCGGACTTGAAGGTCGGCGCGGCCCCTGCGTCGGGTCCATGAAGGGCACGTTAAGGCTCACCTCGCGAGAAGACAACCGCTTGCCGGGAGGAGCGCCCGGTCGCGGCGTCCGGGCGCCCGTAGCGGTCACCAGTCGTGGACGGTCCCGTCGGCAAGCCGGTTGTAGGGCAGATAGGCCCGCTCGTAGGGGTACTTGCCGCCCTCGTCGACGTCGAGCTCGACGCCGAGGCCCGGGGCGTCGCCGGGATGCAGCATCCCCCCGCTGAACGTGAACGACTGCCGGAACACCTCGTTGGTCCTGGCACCGTGCTGCATGTACTCCTGGATCCCGAAGTTGTGGATCGACAGGCCGAGGTGCATCGCAGCGGCCATGCCGACCGGCGAGATGTCCGTCGGCCCGTGCATCCCCGACTTGATCTGGTACTGCGCCGCATGGTCCAGCACTTTCCGCAGGTGCGTGATCCCGCCGGTGTGGGTCACCGCCGAGCGCACGTAGTCGATGAGCTGCTCGCGGATCACCGTCTGGTAGTCCCAGACGGTGTTGAAGATCTCCCCGATCGCCAGCGGCGTCGTGCTGTGCTGCCGCACCAGGCGCAGCGCCTCCTGGTTCTCCGCCGGGGTGACGTCCTCGAGCCAGAAGAGGTCGTAGGGCTCGAGCGACTTCGCGAGCCGCGCGGCCTGGATCGGCGTCATCCGGTGATGGCCGTCGTGCAGCAGGGGCAGCTCGGGCCCGAACTCGTTGCGGACCGCCTCGAAGACCCCCGGCACGTGCCGGAGGTACGACCGGGTGTCCCAGTCCTCCTCGGCAGGCCGGGCGCCCCGCTGAGCCGGCTCGTGGTCGTAGCGGACACCGGAGTTCGCCTCGAACGTCGCGTTGGACGCGATGCCGTAGATGGACTTGAGGCCGGGCACGCCGGTCTGCACGCGGACGGCCCGGTAGCCCAGCTCCAGGTGCTCGCGGATCGAGTCGAAGAGCTCGTCCAGCGTCTTGCCCGACGCGTGCCCGTACGAGAGCAGCCCGCTGCGGGACGCTCCCCCGAGCAGCTGGTACAGCGGCATCCCCGCCGCCTTGGCCTTGATGTCCCACAGGGCGACGTCGACCGCGGCGACGGCAGCCATGGTCACGGGCCCCCTGCGCCAGTAGGCGCTGCGGTACAGGAGCTGCCAGGTGTCCTCGATGCGATGGGCGTCGCTCCCGATCAGCAACGGAGCCACGTGGTCACGCAGGTAGCTCACGACGGCCAGCTCCCGGCCGTTCAGGGTCGCGTCCCCGAGCCCGGTCAGCCCGTCGTCCGTCGTCACCTTGAGGGTGACGAAGTTGCGGTCCGGGCTCGTGACGATCACGTCCGCCGCGATGATCTTCATCTGGTGCTCCTGAGGTTCGAGGGGTAGGCCTGCGCACCACTTCACCGTGCCCGCGCCCGTCTCGACAAGCGGTTGCCGTGCGTTGTCCTCGCCGGCACGAGGAACGGCCCGGCCCGTCCGCGAGGAAGCGGACGAACCGGGCCGGATCAGCCGGAGCTCGGCTAGTCCTGGTAGCTCAGACCGAAGTCCAGACCCCACTCGTTGCCTGCCGCGTCCGAGTACGCGTAGTCGAAGTCCTCGGCGTAGCCGGGGAGGTCCGAGGCGTTCCGGTCGACCGCCTCGACGTCGGCGGGCACGGTGAAGGGCAGCTGGCCCGTCGGGTCGTACCGGCCCCTGATCACGTCGACGACGGCGTCCGGCGTCGTGTTGAACGTGGCGAGCACGGCGTCGGCACCGGGCTCGATCTCGTCGACCAGCCACGGGTTGGTGAAGTTGACCCCGAGGATCGTGGTCTCGACCTGCTCCTGCAGCGCGAGGATCCGTTCGTGGTCGATGCCGGTGTCCTGGTCCTTGCGCAGGACGATCGACGGCGGGTCGCCCGCGGTGTCGTCCTCACCCCAGCTCAGGCTCGGGATGACCCACAGGTAGGCGTGGGTCGCCTCCGCCGGGTCGTCGACGATGGTGATCGACGGGTCCGCGAGCCGGATGCTCTCGGCCAGGCCAGCGGTCGCCGCCGCGGACTCCTCCTCGTCCTCCTGGAAGACCTCCAGGTAGAGCTGCACGTCCTCGGCCTGCGAGTCCGTGACGGGCAGGGTCGGCGTCCCGTCCCGCTCGTCGTTCCGCAGGAGGACCACCGACTTCCGGTGCGCCTCGTCGGCCTTGGCCTGCGAGGCCGGGTCGTCGCCGGTCTGCTGGGCATGCTCGGGGTCGACGTACGGGTCGTCGAACAGGCCGAGCTCGAACATCTCGGTCAGGGTGTAGGTGAGGGACTCGTCGAGCCCGTCCTCCGTGACCAGGCCGGCGTCCACCGCCTCGCGCAGCGGCGCCGGGTCGGAGCCACCGGAGAACAGGTTGGTGCCCGCGTCGATGGCCTTGGCGTACCGCTCGGGCTCGGTGAGGTCCTCGACGCCCCAGATGCGGTCGGAGATGATGCCGGTGTCCGAGTTGACGTACCCCTCGAAGCCCAGCTCGTCGCGCAGCAGGCCCTGCAGCATGGGCTCGTTGTAGGCGAACGCGACCTCCTCGAACTGCTGGTCCGCCGAGTACCACAGGTGCTCGGGCAGCTGGTCGGCGCTGGGCTCGTTCACCGGCTTGGCGTAGTACGGCATGATCGAGGACGTACCGGCCTCGACCGCCGCCTCGAACGGGGGCAGGTGATAGTCGTAGAGGCTCCCCTCGGTGGGGTACTCGTTGGTCGAGCCCCACTCGTGGTGCGGGTCGGTGCCCTCGACCCGCGGGCCGCCGCCCGCGAAGTGCTTGGTCGTCTGCGCGACCGACGACTCGCTGAGCTCCTCGCCCTGGAACCCGGTGATGATCGCGGAGATGTAGTCGGAGACGACCTCCGGGTCCTCGCCGAAGGTGCCGTCGGTACGGGTCCAGCGCGGTTCCGTGAGCAGGTCCGCCATGTACCCGTAGAGCTTGTGCATCCCGGCGGCCCGCCACTCGTTCGCGGCCGTCTCGGCGAAGTCCTCGACCATCTCCGGGTCGCGTGCCGCGGCGAGCCCCAGCTCGTTGGGCCAGGTGGACAGCTGGCCGCCCGCCTCCGCGTGCCCGAACGTGCGGTTGAGGTTGACGTGGTTGCGCGGGTTCGAGGTCATCACGACGGGGATGCCGAGGCGGGACGCCTCACCGAGCTCCTGGAACTCGTTGTTCCGGGTCGCGAGATCGCCAGGCTCCGGGTCGTCGCGCACGATGAAGTGCCGCTGGCCGCCGTCGGTGACCTCCGCCTTGCTCCGGTCCGCGTTGAACGTCGAGATGAGCATCATCGCCGTCTTCTCGTCGACGTTCATGCGGGCGAGCAGGTCCTCCACGCGCTGGGCGGTGGGCCTGCGCCAGTCCTCGTAGACGTCGATCTTTCCGTTCGCGTTGAGATCGCGGAACTCGAGCTTTCCCCGCTCGAGGATCGGCTTGAGCCGACCTTCGACCTCGGTATGGCCCTGCGCCCCTGCGGCGGCGTGTGCTGATCGTCCGTCGCCCGCACCGTCGGGCGGTGCGGCGAAAGCCCCGGCGGCGACAGCGAACGTGAGGGGTACTGCGACGGCTGCCGTTGCGACAGCCTTCCGACACGAAGTCGTGCGGCGCTTGCTCATGCGATGGTCCTCCTTGAACATCTGCACATGGGTGGTCGCTGGACGGATCGCACACCATCGCTGCCAGGCCTTCGTTCACCATGCTGCGTTCAGGGCCCGGCTGGTTCCGCCCCGCGTTCGATCACCCTGCGGTGCGGCGACCAGGTGCGGCAATCAGTTGCCCTCAGTTGTCCGGCGCACCGGTCACCAGCTGAACGACCGGACCGCCGCCGCCACCGCCGAGGGCCGGTCCCGGTGCACCGCGTGCCCGGCGCCCACCACGACGCGCACCCGCACGCTCGGGTTGCGGATCATGAGCTCGACGCCCGTACGGGGCCGGAACAGCGCACCGTGGGCGGGGTCGGCACCCAGCACGAGCGTCGGCACCACGAGCCGGGTCATGACGTCGGTGTGCCGCCAGGGCGCGTTGTCCCGCAGGGTGCGGTCCACCGCGCCGGCGTCCGCTGCCTGCGCCGCGGCGGCGACCGCCGCGACGTCACGCCGGTCCCATGCCACGTGCGCCGCCCGCACGGCCTGGGCCGACGGCGGGTGGGTGGCGTCGGCGACCTCCTGGACCACCCGGCTCTCGAACCGGTCGTCCGGGATGTCGAGCACCGGGTCGAGCAGCACGAGGCGGCGGGTGAACCGGCGGTCGGCGTCGGTGGCCAGCGCGCCGAGCAGGCCGCCGAGGCTGTGTCCCACCACGAGATCCCAGCCGGTGCCCAGCGCCCGCACGTCGGCGACGTGGTCGGCGAGCAGGTAGGAGTCGGCGCGGGGGCTCGTCCCGTGGCCGCGCAGGTCTGGGGCGACCACCTCGTAGCCGTCCTCGGCGAGGGTCTCGGCGAGCTGCCACCAGGTCGCGCCCGCCGACACGATGCCGTGCAGCAGCAGCGCCCGGCCGGGTCCGGCACCCCAGCGGGTCGTGGCGAGCGCGACGGAAGCGGGCGGCTCGGCTGCGCCGTCGGGAACCTCGTGCCACATCACCATGACCACATCACCATCACCATCACCATCACCATGAACAGAGGGTAACGATCAGGTGTATACCGGTCTGAAACATTTGAACATCTCGGGGCGTTCCGCCGGCTCACCTCAGCGTGGCCGGGTCCGCACCGTGCGCCACCAGGAGGGCCCGGACCGCCTCTTCGGCGCGTCGGTACACGGCGTCGTCGCCGAACAGGAGCGAGCGGTCGTTGGCAGCGTTCAGCAGTGCGTTGATCTCGAACTCCACCTGGTCGGGGTCGGTTCCCCGGTCCAGCTCGCCGGCGTCGGCCGCCGTCCGCACCTGGTGACCGACGTACGACTCCCAGGACCGTTGCGCTTCGACGACGGCGTCCCGAACGGCGCCCTCGCGCATGTCGAACTCCACCTCGACGGTGCGGAAGAAGCAGCCGCCGCGGAACACCCGCGAGCGCGAGTACTCGATCCAGGCCAGCACCAGCGCCCACAGCCGCGGCAGGCCCCGCGACGCAGGCCGCGCCGGGACGATCACGTGGTCGGTGTAGATCTCCATGGCCCGCTCCAGCGCGGCCAGCTGGAGTCCCTCCTTGGACCCGAACAGCCCGGCGATCGCGCTCTTGTTCACGGGCGCCGAGGTCGCGAGCGCACCGAAGGACAGCGCGTCGAGCCCGCGCACGGACGCCTCCTGCACCGCGCTGTCGAGCACCGCGCGCCGCGTGCGGTCACCGCGTGCGCGGCGCAGGTCCGTCGAGTCGTCCACAAAGAGAGTGTACGACCGTTCACACATCCGGTAGTGTGCGAACGATCGTACAGATTGTTTACGCACCCACCGGAGGTCCCGTGCCCCAGACACAGCGCGCTACTCGCGCCACCTTCCGCACCCTCGGCCGCGCCGCTCCCCCGGTCGCCCTGGCCCTCGGCTCGGCCGCCTTCTGGCGGGTCGGTGCGCCGGCGCCGGTCCGGCTCGCCGACCGGGCTGTCCACGACTCCGCACGGCGCGCCACGCTCGCCCACCGCCCCACGTTCCGCCACGGCCGGGGCCCGCGCGCCGGCGCAGCGGGGACCGTCTCGGTCGCCACGTACACCTGGGGCGATCCCGGCGCCCCCGCCGTCCTGCTGGTCCACGGCTGGCGCTCCCGCGCGTCGACGTTCGGACGGATCGTCGAGGACCTCACCGGCGCAGGGCTCAGGGTCGTCGCCTACGACGCGCCCGGCCACGGCGCCTCCGGCGGGCGTCGGCGCACCGGGCTGGACGACCTCGCCGTCATCCGTCGGCTGTCCGACGCCGAGGACGCGCCGTGGGCCGCGGTGATCGGGCACTCGCTCGGGGTCCTGGCAGCGGGGACCGCCCTGCACGAGGGCATCGAGGCCGAGCGGTTCACCGCGATCTCCGGCCTCACGTCGGTCCGGGTCACCACCGACGGGTTCGTCCGTGCGGCGGGAATCCCCTGGGCGCTGCGGGACCGCTTCGCGACAGCCGCCCAGCGATACGGCCTGCCCGACCACCCGGACGTGTACGAACGCTTCGACCTGCTGACGCGCACCGTCCCGACGTCGGTCCCCGCCCTCTGGGTGCACGACGCCGGGGACCGCATGAACCCCCACCGCCTGTCCGAACAGCTCCACGAGGCCCACGCGGCGTCGAGCGAGCTGTTCACCACCACCGGGCTGGGGCACAACAAGATCCTCGGCGACCCCGCGGTCCGGTCCAGGATCCTGGACCACCTGGCGGCTCCGGCGTCCGCCTAGCCCTGATGCGGGCCGCACGCATCACCAGCCGGATGCATGGATCCTTCCCTGACCTGCAAAAGCATCCTATTCTTGCGTCCGGTTCGGTCCTGTCCGGTCCGGTCCGGATCCGGTCCCGCGAAGGGGAAGACGATGGAGTACGCGAGCGACCACGCCCTGGCGGCGACGGCGGTCGGGATCCTGGCCATCCTGTGGTTCGCCTGGACGGTCCGGCACTCCGGCCCCTTGGCCCGGCTCGTCCCCCACCTCGGCATCGTGCTCGCGGCTGCCGTCGTGGTCCTCGGCATCGTGGCCGCCGTGCGCGCCTGGCCCGACGGCACCGTGGTGACCGGCCCGGTGGTGAGCATCTACGTCGCCGCGCTCCTTGCCCATGGCGCCCTGACGCGCTGGTGCACGGGGCTCCTCGCGAGCAGGTACCGCAGGGCGGTCGCGGCAGCCAAGGACGACGCCAAGGCCGGCGTCACCACCGGCAAGCCGCGGCTCCACCTGATCCCGACGGTCGTCGCCGTGTCGACGGCGATCCAGGTGGCGATCATCGCCAACACCCTCGACGTGGCCGGCCTCTACCTCGGCGCGGCCGCCGGGCTCCTCGCCGCCGTGCTGGCCTGGCCGCTCGGCTGGGTGCTCCGCCAGACGACCCGCCCGCGGGGCCATCGCTCGACGGCGGCGCTCGCCCACCCCCTGACCGGCCTGCTCACGGGAGCGGTCCTGCTCGGCACCGCGGCCTGGGTGCTCCTGCCGTAGCCCTGGCCCCGTCGCCCTGCACGCCCAAGGCGCCCCGTCCCGCACTCGTGCGGGACGGGGCGCATCTTTACGTGGAGGGATAGAGGAAGTATGACGTTGTTCCTTCAACTTTTGCTTGACACTCGACAGAAGTCGCCATAGGTTCACAAAGCCACCTTGTGGTGCACAACACGCATGCGAGCCATCTAAGGTCTTCCCGACAAGACGGCCGCATGAGTCATGAGGGCGTGTCCGCCGCCGTTGACGGTCACGAGCCGACGTCCTTGGAGGGAACGACGATGTGGTCCACCTTCGTGACTATTGTGACACCGCTGTCACCCGCGGCGTCGCCACAACCGGCCTCACGCGCCTGATCCCCCAGTCCCTCCTGATCCCTGCCTCGCCGGGACGGCCGCAGGCCTGCCCGACGGTGTCGAACGGAGACGCATGTCTGAGAACACAGCTGAGAATCGATCCCAGAAGGGCGGCCTGTCGCGCCGCTCCATCCTGACCGGCACCCTCGCCGGACTCGTCGCACCGACGGCGGCGCTGGCGCTCGGCGCCGACACCGCCGCCGCCGTCGGCCCTGGGGCCATCCGGCCGCTGGGCACCACCCGGCACATCACGATCTTCGCGGAGTCCCTGCCCGGGGGCCTCTACGGCTACGGGCTCACCCCCGGCAAGGCCAGCATCCCCGGCCCGCTCCTGGAGATGTGGGAGGGCGACACCCTCCAGATCGAGCTGGTGAACAACACCGACAAGCGTCTGTCGATCCACCCGCACGGTGTCGACTACAAGACCGAGTCGGACGGCAGCCCGTTCAACGACTCGTTCAACGAGCCCGGCGAGACCCGCACCTACATGTGGGGCACCCACGCGCAGCAGCAGCTGGACGACGGCCACTGGCTGCCCGGCTCCGCGGGCTACTGGCACTACCACGACCACGCGCTGGACGGCGAGCACGGCACCGCCGGGCTGCGCGCGGGCCTGTACGGCGGGCTCATCGTGCGCCGCAAGGGCGACATCCTGCCCGACCGCACGTTCACCGTCGTGTTCAACGACATGACCATCAACAACAAGTCGGCGCCCGACACACCGATGTTCGAGGCGAACCTCGGCGAGACCGTCGAGTTCCTGGCGATCGGGCACGGGGACCAGCTCCACACCTTCCACGTGCACGCCCACCGCTGGGCGAACAACCGGACGGGGTACCTGACCGGCCCGGACGACCCCAGCCAGGTCGTGGACAACGCCGACCTCAACCCGGGTTCCTCCTTCGGTTTCCAGGTGAAGGCGGGGCAGAAGGTCGGCGCGGGCGCCTGGATGTACCACTGCCACGTCCAGTTCCACTCCGACGGCGGGATGGCCGGGGTCTTCCTGGTCCGCAACGCCGACGGGTCCATGCCCGACGGAGCACAGGAGGCCATCGACAGGTTCCACGAGCACGGCGGCCACCTGAGCGGCAGCACCACCGAGTCCGCCACCAAGGCCGACGCGGGCCACGCAGGCCACTGACCGCCAGACACGCCGCGTCCCGATGACACGGCGTAGCGGGCGGGGACAAAGCCCCGGACGCATTGATCACGCGCAAAGGAGCAGTGATGGAACGGATAGGAAGACGCAGGATCCACGGGGCAGCAGCCCCGCGCAGAACGGTACGCAGCACTCTCGCGGCAGTCGCAGGCGCCACCCTCGTCGTCGGGCTGGCGGCAGTCCCGGCGCAGGCCCAGCGCAGCACCACCGCCGACGCCGCGGCGCTCGCGCCGGCGGCCCTCGACGTGTCCAAGGACGCGACGGACGTCAACGTGCTCGTGTTCCACGGCGCACCGGACGAGCAGAACGACCCGGTGGCCGCTGCCACCAGGACCATCCGCGAGCTGGGCACCGAGCACGGGTTCACCGTGCACACGGCCAGCGACCCGAGGGTCTTCACGGCGAAGAACCTCGCGGACTACCGCGGCGTGGTCTTCCTCTCCGCCGACGGCGTGGAGCTGTCGACCGAGCAGGAGGCCCAGCTCAAGGCGTACATGCAGGGCGGTGGCGGGTTCCTCGGTATCCGCGACGCCGCGCGCGTCCAGGCCCGTTCGCAGTGGTTCACCGGCCTGATCGGCACCCGGCCGGCCGGCAACCTGCCGGACCCGCTGGCCGTCGCGAGCATCACCGCGACCGCGGACAACCCGCCGAACGAGGACGCCGACAACCTGATCGACGGCGACTCGAACACCAAGTGGCTCGCCTTCGAGCCGACGGCGACCATCACCCTCGAGATGGCAGAGCCGGTCGTGGCCTCCCGGTACGCGCTCACCTCGGCGAACGACTTCGCCGGTCGTGACCCGCAGAGCTGGGCGCTGGAGGGCTCGACCGACGGTGAGACGTGGACCGACCTGGACACGCAGACGGACCAGGAGTTCCCCGACCGGTTCACCGCGATGGACTACCGGTTCGAGAACGAGACGGCCTACCAGCACTACCGGCTCGACATCACGGCGAACGCGGGCGACGACCTCAGCCAGCTCGCCGAGATCCAGCTCTTCGACGCTGCGGCCGACGACGTGCCGGAGCCCGAGGTCAAGGTGCAGGAGGCGACCGTCAACGTCGTCGACCGCGAGCACCCGGCCAACGAAGGCCTCCCGCGCAACTGGACCCGTTCGGACCGGTGGCTGAACTGGTCGCCGAACCCGACGGGCGACGTGCACACGGTCGCGCAGGTCCAGGAGTGGGACTACGACGCCGGTGAGAGCGCGAACGGGCCCTTCCACCCGGTCTCCTGGTGCCGCGACTACGACGGCGGCCGGTCGTTCTACACCGGCATGGGCGGCACCTCGGAGAGCTATGCGGAGCCGGAGTTCCGTGACCACCTGCTCGGCGGCCTGCTCTGGTCGACCGGCATGGTCCGTGGCGACTGCCAGGCGACCATCGCCGAGAACTACGACGTCCAGCGCCTGACGACCGAGAACGCCGAGGGCGAGCTCGACCAGATCGGTGAGCCCCACGGGCTGACCGTCGCCCCCGACGGCGGCGTCTTCTACATCGGCAAGGCCGCGTGCCCCTCCGGCCCGGTCGAGTCCTGGGACGACCCGGACGTCGGGCTCGGCTGTGGCACCGTCCACCGCTGGGACCCGGAGTCCGAGGAGACCAAGCTGCTGACCACCCTCGACGTCATGGGCAACCGTGGCAGCGGGAGCGAGCTCGTCAAGAACGAGGAAGGCCTGCTCGGCGTCACCCTCGACCCGAAGTTCGACGAGAACAGCTGGATCTACCTGTACTGGATGCCGCACGAGTCGATCGACACCGAGCGGCGCGTGGGCGAGCGGACGGTGTCGCGCTTCACGTACGACGCCGAGGCCGACACGATCGACCAGTCGACCCGCAAGGACCTCCTGGAGTGGGAGGTCCAGATCCACAGCTGCTGCCACGCGGGCGGTGGCATGGACTTCGACTCCGAGGGCAACCTCTACATCGGCTCCGGCGACAGCAACTCCTCCGGCGGGTCCGGCGGCTACTCCGGCAACAACTGGACCCAGGAGTACGCGGGCATCTCGTTCCAGGACGCGCGCCGCACCGCCGGCAACACGAACGACCTGAACGGCAAGATCCTGCGGATCCACCCCGAGCCGGACGGTACGTTCACGGTCCCGGAGGGGAACCTGTTCCCCGAGGCGGACGACCCGGGCGACAAGACCCGCCCGGAGATCTACGTCATGGGCGTCCGCAACATCTCGCGGCTCGACTACGACACGGAGAACGACTGGCTGACCGCTGCCTGGGTCGGGCCGGACGCGAGCCAGCCGGACCCGGAGCTCGGGCCGGCGAAGTACGAGACCGCCACCATCATCACGTCGGCCGGCAACCAGGGCTGGCCGTACTGCATGGGCAACGGGCAGCCCTACCGTGACCGCAGCAACGACGACGCGTCGGTGCTGACCGGCTGGTACGACTGCGACAACCCGAAGAACACCTCGCCGCGCAACACCGGCCTGGTGGACATCCCGCCGGTGCGCGACAACATGATCTGGTACTCGCCGAGCGGCGGCGGACCGGTCTTCCCGATCGGCGAGGACGGCATCCCGTCCTACGTGGACGACGAGGCCACCTACACCCAGCCGTACCTGCGTGGCGGCGGTCAGGCCATCATGAACGGCCCGACCTACCACCGGTCCGAGGTCGACACCGACAGCGGCGCCGCCTGGCCCGCGCACTGGGACAACAAGTGGTTCATCGGTGACCAGTCGAACTCGAACAACCGGATCGCCGTCACGGTGAACCCGGACACGGTCGACGATGCCGGTGCCCCGGCGTTCGCCGAGGACCTGCGCCAGATCATCCCGGGCGGCAACGGCGACGACCGCGTCGACCAGTGGATGGACGCCAAGTTCGGTCCGGACGGTGCGCTGTACCTGCTCGACTACGGCGGCGGCTTCTTCTCCCTGACCGATCGCCAGAAGCTCACCCGGATCAGCTACACGGGCGGGCCGGCCACGCCGCTCCCTGCCGCTGCAGGGACCAGCGTGCAGAGCGACCCGCTCACCGTCGCCTTCACCGGCGGCGACTCGGGCGGCGTCTCCTACGCCTGGGACTTCGGGGACGGGACCACCTCCGACGAGGCGAACCCGCGGCACACCTACACCAGGGTCGGCAGCTACGACGCGACGGTCACGGTGACCTACGCCGACGGCGAGACGAGCACGGTGGACGTACCGGTGGAGACCACCTGCACAATCCCGGACGACCGGAACACCGTCTGGTTCGGGGACAGCAACAGCCGGGTCCAGAACGACGACCTCGGCGGCTGCACGATCAACGACCTGATCAACGACGAGCGGGAGTGGGACACCAACGGCCGGTTCGTCAACCACGTGACCGACGTGGCCGACCAGCTCCGGGCCGACGAGGTCATCACCAAGAAGGAGCACCGGACGCTGCTCCGCGCCGCAGAGCAGTCCGGCATCGGCGCTGACGGCAGCACCGGGTACCGGTGGCTCTACGACGGTACCGCTGAGTCGCTCGCCGGCTGGCGGCAGGCTCCTGGCGGGAACTTCGACCACCTGCCTGACGGGTCCATCAAGGCCCAGGGCGGCCTGGGCATGCTCTGGTACCCCGGGGAGGAGCTCGAGGACTTCTCGCTGAAGCTCCAGTTCAAGGACGTCGCCCCCGGCGACGGCCACGCCAACAGCGGTGTCTTCACCCGGTTCCCCGACCCGCGGGTGCCGAAGGACGAGCGGCCCGAGTGCGGGCAGCTGACGGACGCCGAGGCCTGGGTAGCCATCTACTGCGGCCACGAGGTCCAGATCTACGACGGGGAGTCCGGGGAGCCCCAGAAGACGGGTTCGATCTACAACTTCGACCCGAACGGTCTGGCTGACGCCGCGGTGACCCCCAAGGGCGAGTGGAACGACTACGAGATCCAGGTGGTCGGCCAGCAGTACACGATCATCCGCAACGGCGTGGTGATCAACGAGTTCGAGAACTCCCCGGGCAAGGAGTCCTCGCGTGCCGGTGACCCGCCGACCGACATGCGGCAGTTCCTCAGTGGCTTCATCGGTCTGCAGAACCACAGCGACGCGGACGCCATGGAGTTCCGCAACATCCGGGTGCGAGACCTGTGACCACGTCCGAGAAGATGAGAGGCACCCCCATGTTCCGACAGAAACTCTCCCGGCTCCTCGCCGGGGCAGCGGTCAGTGCCCTCGTGGCACTGCCGCTGGCCCCGGCGGGTGCCGCCGCGGTGGAGTACCGCGGCGACGCCCCGGCCGGCTCATCCACCACCTCGTCCACGACCCCGTCGTCCCCCACCTCGTCCGCCGACCAGGCGCCCGAGGCGGCGGCTGAGGCGGCGGAACAGGTCCTGACCTGGACCGCGAGCGCCAGCGTCACGGAGTACGCCTCGACACCGACCACGGCGACCGCCGGGGCCACGACGATCGTCTTCGAGAACAGCGCGGCCACCGGCAACAACATCGGTATGTCGCACACGCTGACGTTCGACACCAGCACTCCGGGGTACAACCACGACGTCGACCTGGACATCCTGGCCAACCCGTTCGACGACAACGCCGGCCGCTACGAGGCCGAGGTCGTCCTGACCCCTGGCACGTACCGGTACTTCTGCGCGATCCCCGGGCACCCCGACATGGTGGGCGAGCTCGTGGTCACCGAGGCGCCCGGAGAGGACACCACCGCTCCGGTCGTCACCTCGCAGGTCACCGGCCAGCAGGACGCCGACGGCGCCTACATCGGCTCGGCCACCGTGAACCTCACGGCCGAGGACGACAGCTCGGGCGTCGAGAGCATCGAGTACGCGCTCGACGGCGGCGAGTACGTCCCGTACACCGAGGCCGTCGTCCTCGACGAGCCCGGTACGTACACGCTGGAGCACCGTGCCACCGACGTCGCAGGCAACACCTCGGCACCCGAGACGGTGCAGGTGGTGGTGGTAGCCGCCGACGGAGAGGATACGACGGCACCCACCGTCACCGGTGAGGTGACCGGCGAGCTCGACGACAACGGCGCCTATGTCGGGTCCGCGAACGTGAACCTCGCGGCAGTGGACGCGGGCTCGGGCGTGGCGAGCGTCGAGTACGACCTGGACGGTGCCGGCTACGCGGCCTACACCGACCCCGTGGTCGTCGACGCGCCGGGCGAGCACACGGTGACCTACCGGGCCACCGACGTCGCCGGGAACGTCTCGGAACCCGGTTCGGCGACGTTCACCGTCGTCGAGGCGCCGGTCGAGGACACCGCTCCCCCGACCGTCACCACCGAGGTCACCGGCGAGCAGGACGCCGACGGCGCCTACATCGCCTCGGCCACCGTGCAGATCCTGGCGGAGGACGCCGGCTCGGGCGTGGCGACCGTCGAGTACGACCTGGACGGCGCCGGCTACACGCCCTACACGGACCCCTTGGTCGTCGACATCACGGGTTCGCACACGGTGTCCTACCGGGCCACCGACAACGACGGCAACGTCTCCGAGCCGGGCACCGTGGAGCTGGTCATCGTCGGTGGCGGCGACCCGCCGGACACCACGGCACCGATCGCGTCCGCTCAGGTCGAGGGTGACCAGGACGAGGACGGCGCCTACATCGACTCGGCGACGGTGACCATCAACGCCCGGGACGGCGGGTCGGGGGTGGCGTTCATCGAGTACGCGCTCGACGACTTCATCTTCCGGTCCTACACGGGCTCGTTCGACGTCACCGACCCGGGGGCGCACGCGCTGCAGTACCGGGCCACCGACAACGCCGGGAACGTCACCTGGACGGGGACGCTCAGGTTCTCCGTCTCACGGGCCGCGACGGATGCCTGCCCGGTCTCCGACGAGCGCCCGACGGTGATCATCGGCGGCGTGGACAGCGGGGTGGCGAACGCGGACACCGGTAACGGGTGCACGATCGCCGACCTCGTCGACGCGGACGGCCTGTGGGTCAGCCACAAGGCGTTCGTGAGCCACGTCACCCAGATCGCCGACCGGCTCGAGGCGGAGGGGACGATCGACGCCAAGGAGCGCAGGACGCTGATCAACGCCTCCAGGAAGTCCGACATCGGCAAGTAGTCAGCCGCCGTCAGCACGAAGCGAAGTGGACCGCCTGCCGAGAGGCAGGCGGTCCACTTCGCTATGTCAGGAGTACCTCAGGCTCTACCTATATGGCCTGAGTCTGCGGCTCCGCTCCGGGCGCGTGCCTCGTTCCTCGGCCCGCACCCTGCGCTGCACCTCCGCCTCAGGCCACGAGCGAGCGCAGCACGTACTGCAGGATGCCGCCGTTGCGGTAGTAGTCCGCCTCACCCGGGGTGTCGATACGGACCACGGCGTCGAACTCGACCTGCGAGCCGTCGCCCTTCGTCGCGGTGACCTTGACCGTCTCGGGCGTGGTGCCCTCGTTCAGCGCGGTGACACCCGTGACGTCGAAGGTCTCCGTGCCGTCGAGGCCCAGCGACTCGGTGCTCTGGCCGGCCGGGAACTGCAGCGGTAGCACCCCCATGCCGATGAGGTTCGAGCGGTGGATGCGCTCGAAGCTCTCGGTGATGACGGCCTTGACGCCCAGGAGCGCTGTGCCCTTGGCGGCCCAGTCACGCGACGAGCCGGAACCGTACTCCTTGCCCCCGAGCACCACGAGCGGGGTGCCCGCGGCGGCGTAGTCCTGCGCGGCGTCGTAGATCGTGTCCTGCGCGTCCTTCACGAAGTTGAAGGTGAAGCCACCCTCGACGCCCGCGCCGTTGTTCTCGGAGGCCAGGAGCTGGTTGCGCAGCCGGATGTTCGCGAACGTGCCGCGGATCATGACCTCGTGGTTGCCACGGCGCGAGCCGTAGGAGTTGAAGTCGCGACGCCCCACGCCGTGCTCTGCGAGGTACGTGCCCGCCGGGCTGTCCGCCTTGATGGAGCCGGCGGGGCTGATGTGGTCGGTGGTGACCGAGTCGCCGAGCTTGGCGAGCACGCGGGCACCGCGGAAGTCGGTGACGGGCTCCGGCGTCATGCCCATGCCGTCGAAGTACGGGGGCTTGCGCACGTACGTGGACTCGGCGTCCCAGGAGAACGTGTCGCCCTCGGGGGTCTCCAGGGCGGCCCAGCGCTCGTCGCCCTTGAAGACGTCGGCGTAGTCCGCCTCGAACATCTTGCGGTCGATCGAGGACGCGATCGTCTTCTCGACCTCCTCCGGCGTGGGCCAGAGATCGCGGAGGAACACCGGGTTGCCCGCGTCGTCGCGACCCAGCGGGTCGTGCTCGAAGTCGAACTCCATGGTGCCGGCCAGGGCGTACGCGATGACGAGCGGCGGGGACGCCAGGTAGTTCATCTTGACGTCGGGGTTGATCCGGCCCTCGAAGTTGCGGTTGCCCGACAGCACCGAGACGACCGACAGGTCGTGCTCGTTGACCGCCTCGGAGACCTTCTCGTCGAGCGGGCCGGAGTTACCGATGCAGGTGGCGCAGCCGTAGCCCACCAGGTGGAAGCCCAGCTTCTCGAGGTACGGCCAGAGGCCGGCCTTCTCGTAGTAGTTGGTCACGACCTGCGAGCCGGGCGCCATGGAGGTCTTGACCCACGGCTTGGCCACCAGGCCCTTCTCCACCGCGTTCTTCGCGAGCAGCGCGGCGGCCATCATGACCGACGGGTTCGAGGTGTTCGTGCAGGACGTGATCGAGGCGATCGCGACCGCGCCGTGGAACAGCTCGAACTCCTTGCCCTCGCTGTTCGTGACGTGCACGTGCTTGCGGCCGTTGGTGACCGGCGTCGGGGAGTCCGAGGCCGGGAACGACTCGCGGCCGGACTCGTCCGCGCTGGCCCCGAACTCGGGCGCGTACGTGGGCAGGTCGCGCAGGAACGCGCTCTTCGCGTTCGTCAGCTCGATGCGGTCCTGCGGGCGCTTCGGTCCGGCGATCGAGGGGACGACGGTCGACAGGTCGAGCTCGAGGTACTCGGAGAACACCGGCTCCGGCGTCTCGGCGTCGAGCCAGAGGCCCTGCTCCTTGGCGTACGCCTCGACGAGCGCGATCTGCTCCTCGGCGCGGCCGGTCAGGCGCAGGTAGTCGACCGTGACGGAGTCGATCGGGAAGATCGCGGCGGTGGAGCCGAACTCCGGCGACATGTTGCCGATGGTGGCGCGGTTCGCGAGCGGGACCTGGGCCACGCCGTCGCCGTAGAACTCGACGAACTTGCCGACCACACCGTGCTGGCGCAGCATCTGCGTGATGGTGAGCACGACGTCGGTGGCCGTCACGGCGGCCGGGATGGAGCCGCTCAGCTTGAAGCCGACGACGCGCGGGATGAGCATCGAGACCGGCTGGCCGAGCATCGCGGCCTCTGCCTCGATGCCGCCGACGCCCCAGCCGAGCACGCCAAGGCCGTTGACCATGGTGGTGTGCGAGTCGGTGCCGACGCAGGTGTCGGGGTACGCCCGCAGCGCGCCGTCGACCTCCCGCGTCATGACCGTACGGGCCAGGTACTCGATGTTGACCTGGTGCACGATGCCGGTACCCGGCGGGACGACCTTGAAGTCGTCGAACGCCGTCTGGCCCCAGCGCAGGAACTGGTAGCGCTCGTGGTTGCGCTGGTACTCGAACTCGACGTTGCGCTGGAACGCGTCTGCCCGGCCGGCGACGTCGATCTGCACGGAGTGGTCGATGACCATCTCGGCGGGGGCCAGCGGGTTGACCTTCGTCGCGTCGCCGCCGAGCGCGGCGACCGCCTCACGCATGGTGGCGAGGTCCACGATGCAGGGCACACCGGTGAAGTCCTGCATGATCACGCGGGCAGGCGTGAACTGGATCTCGGTGCTGGGCTGTGCGTCCGGGTCCCAGGACGCGACGGCGCGCACGTGGTCGGCGGTGATGTTGGCGCCGTCCTCCGTGCGCAGGAGGTTCTCGGCGAGGATCTTCAGGGAGTACGGGAGGCGCTCTGCTCCCTCGACCGCGTTGAGCCGGAAGATCTCGTAGGACTTGCCCGAGACCTCCAGCGTTCCCTTCGATCCGAACGTGTCCACGGTGCTCACTGTGGCTCCTTCTGCGGGGCTGACGGTGCGTCGGCTCTCACAGGCGCGGTCATCGCGCGATGGAGCCTTCGCATGGGTTCCAGGGGGCTTCACCCAGCCTAGGCCGGGCTGCTCAGGCCAGCATAACGCATATATCTTGACGTCAAGATATCTGCGCGACCACCCTGCTCGCGATGGCCGCATAACCCTCGTCGTTGACGTGGATCCCGTCGGGGTCGACGTACCCGGGCCGCACCACGTCGGGGTCCAGCAGCGAGACGTAGGTCGCGCCGTGCTCCTGCGCCGCCGCACGCACCGCGCTGTCGAGGGCCCGGGCCTCCAGCCCGATCTCCCACGGTGTGGACGGCCCGACGGCGATGATCTGCGCGTCCGGGAACCGCCCAGCGGCCAGCGCGTACGTGTCCGCGACCGCACGGAAGACCGGCTCAGGGTCCTCGCGCAGCTCGCCGAAGTCGTTCTGGCCGCCGGCGATGACCACGAGGTCGACGCCCTTCGGCCGCACCGACCGGAGCTGCTCCTCGTACGACAGCCGGCTCTCGTCCGGGTACCGGCTCACGAACCCGGTGCCACCCTCAGCGACGTTGCGCTCGGTCCAGCCCATCTCGCGGGCCACGAGGGTGCTCCACCGCTTCGCCGGGGACGACGCGCGCTGGCCCACCGTGTACGAGTCACCGACGAACAGGGCGACGGGCGGCTCCGCCGCCGCCTCGTTCTCCGGGGCCCGCCGCGGCGCCGGGCTGGGTGCGGGCGGCGTCGGGGTGGGCGCGGGCGGCGCCACCGCGGCCGTGCCACCGACGACGGGACCGCCCGTCGCGATGCCACCTGCACCCATGACCATGCCCACGACGACAGCCGTGGCCAGGGCCACCACCACACTTACGGCGATACCGCCGCGCATCAGCCAGCGCTTCACGAGGAGCATCCTAAGCGCCCGGAAGGGTGGCTTTTGTCCATCTTGCCCGTCAGTCCTGCCGATCCAGCACGGCGACCGCCTCGACGTGGTGCGTGTGCGGGAAGAGGTCGAACCCGCGCACGCCCGAGAGCGTGTAGCCGTGCGCGGCGAGGTATCCCACGTCGCGGGCGAGCGCCGCAGGGTCGCAGGCCACGTACACGATCCGGCGCGGGGCACGAGCGGCGATCGCGTCGACGACCGCTCGCCCGGCACCCGAGCGAGGCGGGTCCAGCACCACGACGTCGGCCGCCGGAAGGGCCTCTGCGCCTGCCTGCCCGCCCGCCAGCACCCGGTCCACGGCGCCCACCTCGAGCGTCACCTGCTCGTACGTGTGCGCGTTGCGACGAGCGTCCTTCGCTGCCTGCGCGTCGCCCTCCACCGCCACCACCCGGCCGTCGGGCCCGACGGCGTCCGCGAGCGGCAGCGTGAACAGCCCCGCGCCGGAGTACAGGTCCAGGACGGTGGCCCCGGCCAGCTCGCCCGACGTCGCGCCTGCCGCCTCCAGCACGGCGCCCGTCAGCACGGACGGCGCCTCGCGGTGCACCTGCCAGAACCCGCCGGCGGCCACGCGGTAGCGGTGCGTGCCCCACGGCCCGGCCACGAACTCGCTCACGGAGCGGCGGGCGTTGGGCCGGTTGTCGGGCTTCCCGCGGCGCCACGGCTCGCCGTCGACCAGCAGCACCGGCTCGCCGTCGGACGGCGCCACCAGCGTGAGCTGCGCGCCCGGCGTCCAGCTGCGGGTGAACACGTCCTCGGCCACTGCGAACGCCGCGACCTCCGGCGTGCCGAGCGGCATCTTCTTCAGCGCGACGACGTCGTGCGAGCGGTGCTTGCGCATGCCTGCGTGCCCGTTCGCGTCGGCCACCAGGTCGATCCGGGTGCGGTAGTGCAGGCCGCGGCGCTCGTCGTCGCCCGGTGCGCCCTCGACGGTGACCTCGCGGGCCAGCCACTCTGGGTCGATGCGGGCAAGGCGCTGCAGCTGCTCGACGAGCACGTCGGTCTTCCAGCGGCGCTGCGCAGGCAGCGCGACGTGCGAGAGCTCACCGCCGCCCACCCCGTCGGCCCCCGCGGCGGGCCACGCGGGCTCCACGCGGTCGGGCGAGGCCTGCAGCACCTCGATGGCGTCGGCGCGCCAGAAGCTCGGGCCGCCCTCGCTGACGCGGGCGCGGACCCGTTCGCCCGGCAGGGTGTGCCGCACGAAGACGACACGGCCGTCGAGCCGGGCGACGCAGTGCCCGCCGTGCGCGACGGGACCGACCTCCAGCTCGACCTCGAGGCCCACCTCGGGGGCGGGGACGTCGCTCACGCTGCGACCGCGGTCCGGCCGCGGGGAGCGCTGCGGACGACGGCGCGGGCGTCCGCCCGAGGAGGGGTCGGCGGGCGCGGAGCGGCGGGAGGGGTTGTCGCGGGGCATGTGCCAAGTATCCCCTGCCCCGCCTAATCGCCGCCCGCTGACTAGCCCTTCGGTACCAGGAGCTGCTGCAGGGCGTCGGTGTCGGCGTCCGCTCCTGCGACCAGGAGCAGCTCGTCGCCGGCCTCCAGGGTGTCGTCCGGGCTCGGCACCAGCGGGCGGCCGTCGCGCACGATGGTCGCGAGCGTGACGTCGGCGGGCCACACCACGCGGCCAAGACGCGTCCCTGCGACGCGGGAGTCGCCGGGCAGGGTGAGCTCGAGCAGGTCGGCGCGCGACTGGCGGAAGCTGAAGATGCGCACCAGGTCGCCCACGGCGACGGCCTCCTCGACCATCGCCGTCATGATGCGTGGCGTCGAGACCGCCACGTCCACGCCCCACGACTGGTCGAACATCCACTCGTTCTTCGGGTTGTTCACGCGCGCGACGGTGCGGGGCACCCCGAACTCCGTCTTGCCGAGCAGCGAGAACACGAGGTTCACCTTGTCGTCGCCGGTGGCACCCACCACGACGTCGGCCTGCTCCATCTCGGAGGCCTCCAGCGCGGGCAGCTCGCACGCGTCGGCGAGCACCCACTCCGCCTCGGGGACCTGCGAGACCCGCATGGCCGAGGCGTTCTTGTCGATCAGGGTGACCTCGTGGTCGTGGCTCAGCAGCTCCCGGGCGATCGAGCGGCCAACGGAACCGGCTCCGGCGATGACTACCCGCATCAGTCCTCCTCGGCGTTCGGGGCCGCGGTGAGGATCCGCTCGACCTCTGCGGACGCGTCCGCTGTCATGAGCAGGTGCAGCTCGTCGTTCTCCTGGAGCACGATGTCGGACGTCGGCAGCACCGCCGAGGTGTACCGGGTCAGGAACGCGACGCGCGCGCCGGTGGCGGCCTCGATGTTGAGCACGGGCCGGCCCACCCACCGCCGGTGGTAGTCGATCTGCGCCAGCCGGACGGTGCCCGACGGGTCGCGGTACTCGTCGGTGGAGCCCAGCGGCAGCATGCGGCGCAGCACCTGGTCGGCGGTCCAGCGCACGGTCGCGACCGTCGGGATACCCAGGCGCTGGTAGATCTCCGCGCGGTGCGGGTCGTAGATGCGGGCCACGACGTTGTCCACGCCGTAGGTCTCGCGCACCACACGGGCGGACAGGATGTTCGAGTTGTCACCGTCGGACACCGCCGCGAACGCGTACGCGTCCTCGATCCCCGCCTGGACGAGCGTGTCGCGGTCGAAACCCACGCCGGTCACCTTCTTGCCCGAGAAGTCCGCGGGGAGGCGCCGGAACGCGTCCGGGTTCTGGTCGATGACGGCCACGGAGTGTCCACGACCCTCGATCTCCTGAGCGAGGCTGGAGCCCACGCGGCCGCAGCCCATGATCACGAAGTGCACGAACGGAACGCTACCCCGATGCGGGCGGGCGCGGAGCGCTCCGGTCGTGCGCGGTGCGCGCCGGTCATGCGCGGTGCGCGCGCCGGTGCGCTGCCGACCATCCGCGGGCATAGAGTCTTCCAACGTGTCGGACATCGTCGATGCGGCCAAGCGACTACTCGTCGGCCGTCCCAAACGTAGCGAGAGCCTGGGGAGCACGCTGCTGCCCAAACGGGTCGCCCTGCCCGTGTTCGCCTCGGACGCGCTGTCGTCCGTGGCCTACGCGCCCGACGAGATCCTCCTGACCCTCTCGCTGGCCGGCGTCGCGGCACTTGCCTTCTCGCCCTGGGTCGGCCTGATCGTGGTCGCGGTGCTGCTCATCGTCGTCGCGTCCTACCGGCAGAACGTGCGCGCCTACCCGTCCGGCGGTGGCGACTACGAGGTCGTCACCACCAACCTGGGCCGGACTGCGGGCACCGGTGTGGCGTCCGCGCTGCTCGTCGACTACGTGCTCACGGTGGCGGTGTCGATCTCTGCGGCGGCCCACTACGCGTCGGCGGCCGTCCCCGGGATCCGCGGGCACGAGGTGATCGCGGCGGTCGTGGCGGTCTCGGTGCTGACCCTGATCAACCTGCGCGGCGTGCGGGAGTCGGGCCGGATCTTCGCGATCCCGACGTACTGCTACATGGCGATCATCGGTGCCCTGGTCGTCACCGGCGCGGTCCGCTACTTCGCCGGCAACCTGCCGCAGGCCGACAGCTCGGGGTTCGAGCTCGTGGGCGAGGCGGCGTTCGACCAGGGGCTCGTCGGCATCGGCGGCGCGTTCCTCCTGGCCCGTGCGTTCGCCTCCGGCTGCGCCGCCCTGACCGGTGTCGAGGCGATCAGCAACGGCGTGCCCGCGTTCCGCAAGCCCAAGTCGCGCAACGCGGCGACCACCCTGCTGCTGCTCGGCGTCATCTCGTCGACGATGATCATCTCGATCCTGCTGCTGGCGCAGGCCACCGGCATCCGCTTCGCCGAGGACCCGCACACCCAGCTCGAGGTGAACGGCGAGCCGGTCTCGGACGACTACGTGCAGATCCCCGTGATCGGTCAGCTCGCCGAGTCGGTCTTCTCCGGCTTCCCGCCGGCCTTCTACGCGGTATCGGCCGTCACCGGCCTGATCCTGGTGCTCGCCGCGAACACGGCGTTCAACGGGTTCCCCGTGCTGGGCTCGATCCTCGGCCGCGACGGCTACCTGCCGCGCCAGCTGCACACGCGCGGCGACCGCCTGGCGTTCTCGAACGGCATCGTGACCCTGGCCGTGGCGGCGATCGTCCTGATCGTCGCCTTCGACGCCTCGACGACGCGGCTCATCCAGCTCTACATCGTCGGCGTGTTCGTGTCGTTCACGCTGTCCCAGCTCGGCATGCTGCGGCACTGGACCCGGGAGCTGCGCACGGAGCCCAACCCCGCGGTCCGCAGCCGCATGAAGCGCTCGCGAGTGGTCAACGGCATCGGCTTCGGGCTCACCGGCACCGTCCTGATCATCGTGCTCGTGACCAAGTTCACCCACGGCGCGTGGATCACGCTCCTGGCGATGGGCGTGCTGTTCATCCTCATGCGGGGGATCCGCAAGCACTACGACCGCGTGCGCGACGAGCTCGCGCTCGACGACGTCTCGGCCGCCCGCGCGCTGCCCAGCCGGGTGCACGCCGTCGTGCTGGTCTCCAAGGTGCACAAGCCGACCATGCGGGCGCTGGCCTACGCGCGTGCCGCCCGGCCCAACGTGATCGAGGCCCTCACGGTGGGCGTCGACCGGGAGGACATCGACGGGCTCGTCGCCGAGTGGGAGGCCCTCGACCTGCCCGTTCCCCTGCGCATCCTCGACTCGCCGTACCGCGAGATCACCCGCCCAGTGCTCAAGTACGTGCGGTCCGTGCGCCGTGAGTCGCCGCGCGACCTCGTGATCGTCTACATCCCCGAGTACGTGGTGGGCCACTGGTGGGAGCAGCTGCTGCACAACCAGTCGGCCCTGCGGCTCAAGGGCAGCCTGCTGTTCACGCCCGGGGTGGTCGTGGCGTCGGTGCCGTGGCAGCTCGCCTCGTCGCGCGGCCACACGGGCCTCGAGGACGACACCTTCCTGCACGGCAGGCGGCTCTGACGCGAACGGCCCGGGCACCGCTCGTCGTCACAGCTCGTCGTCACTGCAGCAGGCCGACGGCGAGAGCCATCCCGAGGAACAGCACCAGCTGATACGCGCTGTTGATCACCGTGAGCCGCGTCGGCTTCTGCTCGAAGGCGTTGTGCTGGACCAGGGTCGTCGACGAGAACCCGAGCCAGGACGCGAGCCCCACGGCCAGGTCGAGCCAGAGCGAGTCGCTGGCGAAGAAGCTGGACGCGATGGAGCACGCGGCAGCGAGGGTCAGTGCCGTCACGAGGATCGATGCCAGCAGGACGATGAACGGGCGCTTGCCGCCCCTCCTCGAGTCCTCCTTGGTCACTCCGGTCAGCTCCCGCCAGACGCCGCCGACGAGACCCCAGTCGCTGTACCACACCCAAGCGATCGTGGCGCCGATCGCGGTAGCCGCCACGACGGCCGGCCAGCTGATGCTCATCTCCACGCGGATCTCCCTCGCTCGACAAGGACGCGGCGACGTCGTCTACCGTGCCCGCCCCACGAAGGACCGTCAGGGCGCAGTCTCTGACGCCGTCGCCTTCGGCTGCCCGCGACGCACGACGTACCAGGTCAGGTACAGCACGAGCGCCCACAGCGGCACCCCGAGCAGCAGGTGGAACGTGCCGAGCCACGCGATGTCGCCAGCGAAGTACAGCGGCGTCTTGACCGCGAGGCGCAGGGCGAACAGGCCGACCCAGAGCCAGGTGGCGATCGCATAGGTCCGCATCTTGGCCGGGTCGTCCCGCCAGGCGGTGAGGGCGGCGAAGGGGGAGGGCGCGTCGTCGTCCTTCGTCTCACCGTCGCGCGTCTCACCGTCGCGCTCGGCGCTCCGGTTCGCCTCGGCCTTCACGGCCTCCGGCGTCAGGCCGGCGCGCAGCGCCTCCACGACATAGCCGACGACGGGGCGGCGCACGACGACGGAGACGAGCAGCACCACGAGATAGCCGGCGTTGACCAGCAGACCGCCCGCGTAGTAGTTCTCCGCCTCGCCGGACGTCCAGGCCCACACCACGCCGATCGCGATGCCGAGCAGGCCGCTGAGCGCTTGCGTGACGGGCGTGCGCTGCACCAGACGCGCCACGACGAGCACCAGCGCGGCGACCACCGACGCGATGAGCGGGATCGTCAGGTCCGTGAAGATCACGAACGCGACCACGAACACCAGGCCGGGCAGCACCGCCTCCACCAGGCCGCGGACACCACCGATCGCCTGGGCGGCGGAGAACTCCTCCCCTGCGAGGGCGCGCACGCCGCGCACGGGGGCTTCTGCTGGCTCCGGAGGCACGTCGGGACGTGCGGGTTCACTCATGGGGTTCATTGTGCCGTGCTCGCCCGGATACTGATCCACCAGTCGCGCCGCACGTCATTCACCCGCCCGCGGCCGGAGCTCGTAGCGCGGGTTGAACATGGTGCGGCGTCCGTCGACGTCGCACACCATGCCCTCGACGCGGATACGCCGCCCCGGCTCGATGCCGTCGATGGTCCGCCGTCCGAGCCACACGAGGTCCAGCGCGCCGGAACCGTCGAACAGCTCGGCCTCCACGGTGCGGACGCCCTCGCGAGGGCGCAGCACCACCGAACGCAGCACGCCTGCCACCTTGCCGCGGCTGCGGACCGGCAGGGACGTGACCGCCGCACAGCCGACGTTCCGGGAGGCGTCGGCGCGCTCCTCGGTGTCCCGCACCTGCTCGTCGGACGCCAGCGACTCCGCGATGCGGGACGCGAGGCTCGAGCGCAGCGACATCAGTGGTTCACCTCGTCAGCCGATCGACGTGATCTCGGGGCCGCGGCGCAGCGGGTCGATGTCGGCCATCTGCGGTACGGCGCCCTCCGGGCCGGCCTCTGCCGCTGCCGGCTGAGCACCGTCCTTGCGCGCCGACTTCGGCAGCGCCAGGGGCAGGAGGTCACGAGGCGGGCGCGGGCTCTGGTCGCGCACCACCACGATGTTCGCGAACACGGACTCCAGCGGCTTGGCCGCCTCAGCGTCCAGCGCCGCCTTGCCCGCGAGGACACCGCGGATGAACCACCGCGGGCCGTCCACCCCGACGAACCGCGCCGGCCGCTGGCCCGCCTGCCCGTCCGGGCCCTTCACCGGCATCCGGACGAGCAGCTCGCGGCCGAACACGCCGGGCACGTCGTCGACGATCCCGCCCTGTCCGCCCACCGACTGCGCGATCTCGTGCCGGATCTCGTCCCAGATACCCTCGGTGCGCGGCGCTGCGAAAGCCTGGATCTGAAGGTTCGACCCCTCCAGCGCGGCCGTCACCCCGGTCACCTTCTGCGTCTTCTTGTCGATCTCCATGCGGAGCTCGAGGCCCGGCATCACCGGCAGCCAGATCGCACCGAGGTCGACGCGGGGGCCCATCTCCCCGACCTGCGACCGGTCGAAGGGTCCGTGCGGCCGCTTCTGCTGCTCGGCCTCCACCGACGCCCACTCGACCGGTGCGGGCTCATTCGCCGTGCCTCGTCGGCTGAACAGACCCACAGCCACGCTCCTTCGTCGTCGTTCATTGTTCGCTCTTCGGCCGCCCGCGATTGCTTCGCACAGCGGCGTTATCTACCCGTTACTTACAGACTACAGCGTGTTCCACAAGCCCTATGGCCGGCCGAACACCGCCCTTCTCGGGCGTCCAACCATCGGGCCGCGGACGCGTCTGACGGTCGGTTCCTACGTCATCCAGGTCCTTTCCGTTGTGACGCTGGGCGTCACAACGGGTGGGGGTGTCCTGTCGGTAGGCGTTGACGACGGGGCCGGCTGCTTGACGGTCCCCGGCCCGGGCAACACCACGCCCCGCACCGTCTTCGACGGTGGGGGTGTGGTTCTCGGCCCAGGCGGCGAGATTGACGGCGGCATTCAGGTCCCTGTCCATTACGTGCCCACAGTGCCCGCACTCGAACGTGCGCTCCTTGAGCGTCAAGACCTTACGCAGAGCGCCGCATGACGAGCACGTCTTGGACGAGGGGAACCACCGGTCGGCGATCATGACCTTTCCGGCACGCCACCTCTGCTTGTAGCTGATCTGCCGGGCCAGCTCGCCCCACGCCGCATCACTTATAGCGCTGGACAGACGAGGGTTGGCGGTCATACCGGTGATGTTCAGGTCTTCCAGGACCAGCCGGGCGTGGTTCTTGACCAGCTGGTTGGACACCTGATGCAGCACGTGTCGGCGGCGGTTCCGGATCCGAGCGTGCTGCCGAGCCAGGCGGACGACAACCTCACGACGGTTCTTCGATCCCTTCTTCTTGCGTGACACGACTTTGGACAGGCGGCGTAGGCGCGGCAGCCCGCGCCGGAAGGTTCGCGGGTTGTCGACCCGCAGCACCTCGGTCCCGTCGAGTTCTCCGGCGACGACCAGGGCATGCAGGCCACGATCCACTCCCACCCAGCCCTGCCCAACCTGTGCGCTTGGCATAGTCGGCATGATGTCCTGGTCAGCACCGCGCCGTTCGAGGCTGTGAACCGCGCAGGTGGTGTGCCGATGGGCCGGGTGCAAGTCCGCAGCCTCGACAGTGATCGAGATCCACCACCTGTTTGCACCCCTGGACACCGTCACGGACAGAATCCGCGCGCGGCCGGTGGCGATCATCCTGCGCAGCCGCCGCGTGTCCTCCCGCACACGCAACGTGCCGATCTTCGGCAGACTCACCGACCGGCGACGGTCCCCGTCGCCAACACGAATACCTGCGCGGCCACCGTGGGGCTTGTTCCGGATCCGGAACGACCCACCCGTCGGGTTCTTCTTCTTGAACCGAGGAAACCCCACCCGCGGCCCCGTGCGGGCACCGGTACGAGACTCGTTCCATGCCTTCAGCGCCCGACCCAGATCGACCGCGCCCTCCTCGAACACCTGGGCTGACACCTGGTCCCGCCACACAAGCCCCGTCGCCTCCACGCGCGCAGTCCTGTCGGTGCCGACCAGGAACCGGCGCCCAGCATCCGCCGACCGCTTCCACCGGTTGAACGCGTTGATCAGATCAATGCCCGTCCACGGCACCCGAGATGTGCCAGGGCCGGCAATGGCGCGCGCGTTGTGATGCAGGCGCAATGTCTGGTTGAACGCGAACCGCGCCGCACCCACGTGCCGGGACAGCACACGCTCCTGCTCGACCGACAGGTCGAGGCAGAACCGGAATGACATATGCCTAGCCACGGGAGCATCGTGCCACCCGCCACTGACACACACGCTCGTACAGCACCCGACCAATGGATCTCCCGATACGCCTGTTTCATCAACTCGGACCGCAGAACAAGGGCCGCATAGGCCATCGCACCGCGACGTTCAGCGCCCCGCGAAACCGCCGCTGGAGCCGAAGCCGCCGTCGCCCCTGTGCGACCCGGGCAGGGTCTCTGCGGGCAGGAACCGCGCCCGCTCGACCCGCTGGACCACGAGCTGCGCCACGCGGTCGCCACGGACCAGCTTGACCGCCTCGGTGGCGTCGGTGTTGAGCAGCGTCACCTTGATCTCGCCACGGTAGCCCGCGTCGACCGTGCCGGGGGCGTTCACGATGGTGACACCGTGCTTCGCCGCGAGCCCGGACCGCGGGTGCACGAACGCCGCGTAGCCGTCCGGCAGGGCGATCGACACCCCCGTCGGCACGGTCACCCGGCCCTGCGGCGGGAGCTCGACGTCGACCGTGGTCACCAGGTCGGCGCCGGCATCACCGGGATGCGCGTAGGAGGGGACGGGGACGTCGTCGAGGAGGCGGATGAGCACGTCGACCGTGCTGCCGTCGTCGCCTGGCGCAGGGGTGGGCACGCCGGAAGAGTACGCCACCTCGGCCCGCGACGCCGCAAGAGGGTTCGGGCGGACCCGCGGGCCTGGAATGATGGCCTCATGACGGCGACCACCCTCACCTTCCACGAGCGTCTCCTCCCCGGTCCCGGTGGCTGGCTCGGCACGGTCGGTCTGGGCGCCATCGCGGCGATCGCGCTGTGGCCGGTGCACGTGCCCGCTGCGATCGTCGTCGGGCTGCTGGTCTGCGTCGGGTCGGCGGTCGCCCTGGCGGCGACCTCCCCCGTCGTCGAGGTGTCCGACGGCGTCCTGCGCGCCGGACGGGCCCGGGTACCGGTCTCGCTGCTCGGCCCCGCGCAGGACCTCGATGTCGCCGCCATGCGGCACGAGCTCGGTCCTGGCCTCGACGCGCGCGCCTACGTCTGCCTGCGTGCGTGGGCCCGGACCGGGGTGCGGGTCGCGCTCGACGACCCGGCCGACCCCACCCCCTACTGGCTCATCTCCACCCGTCGCCCTGAGCTGCTGGCTCAGGCGATCCAGACAGAGCCTGCGCCCTACGAATAGAGTCTGAGCCCGGACACGACGAAGGCTGCCACGCGATGCATGACAGCCCGGTCGTGTCGTCAGTGCTCGAACGCCTGGTGGATCAGGCGGCGCACTCCGTGCAGATCATCTGGCCGGACTTCTCGTAGGCCAGCTGGCTGCGGTGGTGCACGAGGAAGCAGCTGGAGCACGTGAACTCGTCCGCCTGTCGCGGCAGCACGCGAACCGCGAGCTCCTCGCCGGACAGGTCGGCACCCGGGAGCTCGAAGCCCTCGGCCGCCTCGGTCTCGTCCTCGTCCACAACGCCCGAGGACTTGTCAGATCGACGTGCCTGCAGCTCCTGGATCGAGTCCTGCTCGACATCCTCATCGGTCTTGCGTGGGGCGTCGTAGTCAGTTGCCATGTGGTGTTCTCCGTCGGTAAGTGGTCGCGCCGGAAGGGTTCGGGACATCCGGGGATTCGACGCCGCCCCGGCCGGGTCACCGCAAGCGCCGTCAAACGGCGTCCGTTGCGGGTGTACGCGCAGATAATGCACACGGCCCCGAATTTGTTCCCGAGTCGGCCCACGGATTGTGCACCATTTCGCATCGGCGCGCTACATCTGCCGGTGTAACCCCGGTCACGTATGCCGTGACCTGCATCGACGTGGTGTTGACCGGCTTTCGGTCGGCGTCGGCAGTGACAGCAGTCCCACGACCGTGTCAGAAAAAATAGATCACCGGATCCCGGAAGATCTCGCTCCGTCCGCGTCCGCCGCCTCGAGGATCCCGGCGAGCTGCGCGACGAGATCGGCCCGTCCGGCCACCGTCATGGCGTTGCCTGCCGGCCCACCGCGCAGACCGGTCACCACGGCCCCCGCCTCGGTGGCCACCACGGCTCCCGCCGCCATGTCCCACGGGTTGAGCCCGCGCTCGTAGTACAGGTCGATCGAGCCGTCCGCGAGCAGGCAGAGGTCGATGGCAGCCGAACCGAGCCGCCGGATGTCCCGGATCTTCGGCAGCACCTGGGCCAGCACCTGGCCCTGCTCGGCGCGGCGTTCGGCGTCGTACCCGAAGCCGGTCCCCAGCAGCGAGGCGCCGAGGGAGGTGGCGCTGCCCACGCGGACGGGAGCGCCGTCACGCGTGGCGCCCTCGCCCAGCCCGGCCGACCAGGTCCGACCGTCGGCCACGCTGTGCACGCACCCGGCCAGGACGGTCCACGTCGCGGGTTCCGGCGGGCCGGCCACCACAGCGACGGACACGGCCCACGAGGCGACCCCGTACAGGTAGTTCACCGTGCCGTCGATCGGGTCGAGCACCCAGGTCAGCCCGCTCGTGCCGGCGACGTCGTCGCCCTCCTCGCCCATGATCGCGTCGTCGGGGCGCTCCGCGGCGATCATCTCGCGCAGCAGCTCCTCGGAGGCGCGGTCCATGACCGTCACCGGGTCGACCTCGCTCGACTTCGTGGCAGCGACCACCACGCGATCCGGTCTACCCTCACGCACCAGGGCACCGGCAGCCGTCGCGAGGCGGACGGCGAGGTCGCGGAGGGCGGTGACGGTGACGCCGTCGGGCAGCTCGGGCAGTGCGGGTGAGATCACGGACCCATCCTGCCCCAAGCGTGTGCCAGCGACTATCCCGCGGCACACCGACGAGCCTGCGCCGCACGGCCGCCCCGCGGTGGCAGGCTCGGCCCACAGGACTACCCGGGAGGACTGGCATGGACGAGCTGGAGCTGGTACGGCTGCACGAGGACGGTGAACGACTCGTCCTTGCTGCGCGCGACGGCGTCCAGAGCACCCTGCCCATCACCGATGCCCTGCGTGCCGCCCTCCGGGGTGACCGCCCCCGCATGGAGTCGATCCGTGCCCAGGAGGTGTCGACGCTCCGCCCCCGCGAGATCCAGGCGCGCCTGCGCGCCGGCGAGACCTGTGAGGCGCTCGCCGAGGCCTCCGGCCTGCCGATCGAGCACGTCCGGCGCTTCGAGTACCCGGTCATCTCCGAGCGGGAGCACTCGATCGCGCGCGTCCGGGCCAAGGCCGTCCTGACGGACGACGACGGCGCCACCACGCTCGGGGAGGTCGCCGACGAGCGCCTCCGCTCGCGCGGCGTGCGGCCCGACGACGCCCGGTGGAGCGCCACCCGGGAGGGCACCCACCCGTGGCTGGTGCAGGTCGAGTTCGAGGCCGCCGAGCGGCCCCGGGTGGCCCGCTGGTCGCTGGAGCCGCGCGGTGGCTTCGTGACGGCGCTCGACGACGAGGCGCGCTGGCTCGGCCTCCCCCAGGACGACGACGGTCCGGCCCTCGCCGGTGTGTCGGCCCTGCCGCCGCACCGCGGCAACCAGCACCCGTCGTCCCGGCCCGCGCCGCCCGAGCAGGACGACACCGACCTCCTGCTCGACAACCTGTCGGAGCGGCGCGGGCAGCGGCCCGCGCGGCGCCGGACCCCGGACGCCGAGCCGCCCGACCTGATGGAGCTCGACCTGGACGGCCCTGGCGCGCCGCCGCGGGACGACCCCGAGCACGAGCCGTCCGCCGCCGTCGTCGACATCGGGGCGCGGCGCGGCGGGTCGCGCCAGAGGACGCCGTCGGTCCAGGTGCCCGACTCCCCCGCCGGTCTCGAGTGGGAGGCGGCGAGCCAGTGGGAGATCTCCGCCCCGGAGGCAGGCGCGGAGGCAGGCGCGGAGCAGCAGCCGGACGCCGGTCAGGAGCAGGACGCCCGGCCGGTGCCGCAGGCCGAGCAGGACCAGGCGCCCGAACCCGTGCCGGACAAGGTGCCGGAGAAGCCGCCGGCCGACCCGGCGCCGTCCAAGCGGCCGTCGGCCAAGCGCGGCCGTAAGTCACGTGCGCAGGTGCCGAGCTGGGACGAGATCGTGTTCGGCTCGCGCCCGGAGGTCTAGCCGAGCTACCCCCAGAGCGACTCGTCGGCCGAGCGGCGGCGCGCGGTCAGCGCCGTCATCCGGCGCATGTGGTGCCGTCGGCACAGCACCTCGTAGGCCACCTCGCCCCGGCCGACGTCGCCGATCACCACCTGCTCCCCCTCGGTGACCATGAGGCCGTCGACGGTGCGCGCGTTGAGCGTGGCGCGCGCACCGCACCAGCACAGCGACTGCACCTGGAGCACGTCGATGCGGTCGGCGAGCTCGATGAGGCGGGCGGAGCCGGGAAAGAGCCGGGTACGGAAGTCGGTGGTGATGCCGAACGCGAAGATGTCGATCTCCATCTCGTCCACCAGCCGGGCGAGCTGCTCCACCTGCTCGGGCGAGTAGAACTGCGCCTCGTCGCACACGAGGTAGTCGACGGCCTCGCCGCTGGAGCGCCTGCTGCTGATCTCGGCCCAGAAGTCGGTGTCGTCGGTCACCTCGTGGGCGGCCACGTCGAGCCCCAGCCTGCTGGAGACCCGGGCCTGCCCCGCCCGGTCACCACGGCTGAAGATCAGCCCCGCGCGCCCGCGGGCGCGATAGTTGTGGTCGGTCTGGAGGGCGAGGGTGGACTTTCCGGAGTCCATGGTCCCGGAGAAGAAGACGAGCTCGGCCACGGGGTACTCCTTACGAGACGGCCACGAGAAGCGGCACGAGCATCTCGTGCGGGGTGAGCGAGCCGTGCACGCCGGGCAGCGCCCGCGCGTTCGCGGAGTGCACCCGTGAGTCGACGACTGTGGCAGCGCCGGTCATGGCCACCACGACGTCGCCGACGGAGGGCAGCACGTGCTCGGCGACCGGGCCGAACCAGCCGTCGGCCACCGCCTGCTCCCGCCGCAGGACGACGGCGTGGTCGCCCAGCCGCTCGGCCCAGCGGTGCGCGACGTCGGCCGGGTCGGCGCCCTGGTCCGCATAGACGTGCAGCGCGCGGGGCTCGCCCCCGACCATCGCGACGCCGGGCTTCAGCGCCGGGTCTGCGGCCACGTCCCACTGGGTGCTCAGGTCGGCCGTGATCTGGCCGTGGTCCGCCGTGATCACCACGAGGGTGCCACGCGGGACGCTGCGCAGCAGCCTGCGCAGCTCGCGGTCGGTGGACTCCAGCGCGTCGCCCCACTGCCACGAGTCCCACCCGTGGCCGTGGCCCGTCTTGTCGACGTCGCCCTGGTACAGGTAGACCAGACGCTGCGCGTCCCCGGGCTGCCGCAGGGCCGTGACGGTGGCGTCCACGCGCTGCTCGAACGTCTCCGCGGCGACGTAGGCGGGGCCGCGCAGCGCCGCCTGGGTCATGCCGGACCCGGCGAACTTGCCCGGGCCGGGCGCCGTGACGCGCGTGCCAGCCGCGGCGAGCTTCTCGAACACGGTGGGCTCCCGCTGCAGGTCGGCGGGGTCGCCGAGGTCCCGCCACTGCACCAGGGACGCCAGCCGGCCCGTCTCCGGGTTGCGCTGGGTGTAGCCGAGCATGCCCGTACGACCGGGAGCGGTGCCCGTGCCGAAGGTGCTCAGGCCGGCGGCGGTGGTGGACGGAAAGCTGGAGGTGAGCGTCGCGGCGTCGTCGTCCCGCTCACGCAGGAGACCGCGCAGGAACGGCGCGTGGCCCCCGCGCTCGGCGAGGTTGCGGATGCCGAGCCCGTCCACGAGCACGACCACCACCCGGTCGGCGTCGGGCAGGGCGAGGGCCGTACGGCACCCGGCCGCGGTGAGGCCGGTGGCGGTGGTGAGGTCGTGGCCGAGAGCGCCCGCCGCGGCAGGCAGCACCGCGGCCAGGCTCCTGGTGTCGTAGGACGGCGCGACCAGGCCGTCGGGCAGGTTCGGCGCCGTCACGCAGACGTGGCCCGGGACAGTGCGCCGGCGAAGCTCACCGCTGCGCGGACCGCCGCGTCGCCCTCTGCCTCGCTGGAGACCCGTACCACCACGTCGTCCGGAGTGACCTGGCCGGTCAGGCCGTGGTCGGCGGTGCAGTTCGGGTCGACGCACGTGGCGGGCTCCAGGTCGACGCGCGACACGGCACCCCAGCCGATCGCCAGGGTGACCTCGCGTGTCGCCGCGCGCTTCGGGTACCGCTCCGGGTCCGCGATCACGTGCGTGAGCGCCACCGAGCGGATCTCGCGCACCGGCACGACCTCCGTGGTGGCCGACGCCGATCCGGGCCGCTCCGGGTCCTCTCCCGCGTGGTCGTCCACGTGCGCGGTGACCAGGCGGGTCGGCGTCAGCACCAGGACCGTGAGGTGACGGCGCACCTCCGAGTCGAAGGTGGTCTCCGCCTGCACGAGGTGGGCCACGACCTCCTCGTCGGCCAGCGCGACGTCGAGCACGTCCGCGACCAGCTCCGGGTAGTAGCCGGCCCGGTGCAGGTGGGCGGTCAGGTCGTCACGGGCATCGGTAGGGGCATGGGGCACGGTTGGCATCATCCCACGAGAGGGGCCTTGGCCGTTAGCCCGGAAGAGCCCTCCGCAGCGCGTCCGTCCGGCGTTCGGCGGGTCGCAGCCGGATCGTCGCGTGCAGCACCGCCGCGCCGCGCTCCGCCACCGCGACCGGGTACAGCTCGAGGGACGCCAGCTCCGGCAGGTCCTCCGCCATGACCGACACCCGCGCGAGCACGTCCTCGAGCGCCGCGACGTCGGCGGCCGGCGCGCCCTGGTAGCCGAACAGGCGCGGGGCGGCCCTGACGCCGCGCACCATGCGCGCGACGTCGACGTCGGTCAGCGGCGGCACGCCGTGCGTCACGTCGTCGAGCAGGTCGACGGCGTCGCCCGCCAGCCCGAACGACACCACCGGGCCGAACAGCTCGTCCTCGACCGACCGCACCACGCAGGCGACGCCGGTGGGCGCCATGGCCTGCACCTCCAGCACCGGGTCGGGCGCCGGCAGCAGGGACGACGCCGCCGCGAGCATCCGCTCGGCGTCCTCCCGGAGGTCCTCGGCGTCGGCGATGTCGAGGCGCACGCCGCCCAGGTCGGCCCGGTGGCGCAGCGCGGGTGCGGCGATCTTGAGCGCCACCGGCCAGCCCAGCGCCTCGGCGGCGGCCACGGCGTCGTCCGCCGTGCGCACGCTCCGGGCACGCCACAGGGACAGGCCGTAGCAGGCCAGCAGCTCGGCGGCCTCGTCCTGGTCAAGGACGGTGCCGTCGTCCGGCCACTCGTCGCGGCGGAGCAGGGCTTCGACGAGCGTCCGCGCCTGGGCGCGGGCGGCGCCGTCGGACGCCCCCTCCCGCAGCGCCGGGCGGACCGGCGAGCCGTGGTCCTGGGTGCGCCACCGCGCGTAGCGCACGACCTCCCCGAGAGCCCGGACCGCGTCCTCCGGCGTGGAGAACGCGGGGACCCGGACGTCGCCGGACGCGAGCTCGTCGGGCATGCCGTGCAGGCCCAGCGCGCTGACGACGGTGGTGCGGCCGGTCCGGGCTGCGGCGTCGGCCACCGCCCGGGCCAGCGCGTCGGTGCGCGGGAGCACCACTGGCACCGAGACCACGACGACGGCGTCGCACGCACCGGGCGCGTAGAGGGCGTCGACGGCGGCGGCGATCTCGTCGTCGGGCGCACCGGCGGACAGCGGCTCCAGCGGCCCGACGACGGTCAGGCCGGCCGCCGCGACGGCGTCGGCGACGAGCGCCGCCAGCGACGGCGAGCTCGCGAGGATCCCCACCCGGCCGCCGGCCGGCAGCGGCTGGTGCGCCAGCACCTGCGCGACGTCCATGAGCTGGTGCGTGTTCTCCGCGCGGATCACGCCGGACTGCCGCAGCACCTCGTCGAGCATCCGCCGCGGTGCGCGCGTGGCGCGCACCGTGTGCCCGGGCGGCACCACGCTCCCGTGCCGGCCCGCCACGACCACGATCACCGGTTTCACCAGTGCCAGGCGCCGGGCGATGCGCGAGAACTTGCGGGGGTTGCCGAGCGTCTCGAGGTACAGGCAGACGACGTCGGTGTGCGGGTCGTCCTGCCAGTACTGCATGACGTCGTTGCCCGACACGTCCGCCCGGTGTCCCGCCGAGACCAGCGTGGACAGGCCGAGGCCGCGGCGCTTGACCGTCTCGCTGGCCGTGACGGCGACGGGCGCGCTCTGGCTGAACAGGCCGACGCGGCCGGGCCTCGGCGCCGTGAGCGCGAGGCTCGCGCGCAGGCTCGCGCCCGGCACGTTCGTGAGCAGGCCGTAGCTGGCGGGCCCGACCACCCGCATGCCCTCGGTGTGCGCGGTGCGCAGGAGCTCGCGGCGGCGTGCGACGCCGTCGGGCCCCGCCTCGGCCCACCCAGCCGACAGCACGACGACGCCGCGAGCGCCCGCGCCGCGCAGACGCCGGACGGCGTCGAGCACCTCGTCGGGGGGAGCTGCGACGACCGCGAGGTCCACCTCGCTGACGTCCGCCCAGGCCACGTCGTCGCCGAGCACCATGAGCTCGGTGTCGCCGGGGTCGGCGGCGTGGGCCTCGCGGACGCGGTCGGCGAGCAGCTCGTCGACGGTGCCGCCCTGGGCGGGACCGACCAGGAGCACCCGGCGGGCCGAGAGCAGCCCTTGCATGGACCGGGCCTCGGTGCGGTGCTCGCGGTCGGCCATGACCTCGCGGGACCGGTCGGTCGGGTCGAGGTCGACGGAGACCGTGACGACGCCGTCGTCCAGGTGCTGCTCGACGGCGTAGCCGGCCTCCCGGAACACGCCGAGCATGGCCCGGTTCTGGGGCAGTACCTCCGCGATGAAGCGGTGCACGCCGCGCTCGCGTGCGGCGGCGGCGATGTGCTCGAGCAGCACGGACCCGAGCCCCTGGCCCTGGAGGGCGTCTGCGATGTTGAACGCGACCTCCGCGGTGCGGCGCCCTGGCTGGTCGTCGGTCACGTCGTAGCGTGCGACGCCGACGACGTCCTCGGTCCGGTCGGGACCGACGGCGTCGTCCGCGCCGTCGGCCGGACCCGGCCGCACGGCGACCAGTGCCGTCCTGCGCACGTGGTCGACGGTGACGAGCTGGGTGAGCATCCGGTCGGGGATGCGTTGGAGCGCGGCGAAGAACCTCAGGTACGTGGAGCGCTCCGACTGGGCCATCTGGAAGCGCTGGATCGCGTCGGCGTCCTCGGGGCGGATCGGGCGCACGTGGATCGTGGACCCGTCGCGCAGCACCACGTCCGCCTCCCACTCGACCGGGTACTGGGTCGAGTAGGGCAGACGCACGCTGCCGACCCGTTCTGGCTGGTCCACAGGACCAAGGCTATCCAGACACGGGTCCGGGCGGTGTCAGCGCACCAGCACCATGCCTGCGAGGAGCATCACGGCGAAGCCGACGAGCACAAGGCGCTGGCGGCGGTTCGGGCCGGACGCGGTGAGGATGGCGGCTACGGCGGGCCCCGCCCCGAGCAGGAGCCACGCGCCGAGCGCCGGGGCCACGTTCGCGGACACCGCTGCGACAGCCACGACCACCAGGCCGTGCACCACGCCGAGGCCGAGCCGCATCGCGACGACGATGTGGAGCACGGCGGCGAGCACCGACAGGCCGGCCCACGTGGTGATGCCCTCCTCCAGGCAGCCCCACTCCTGCTGGGCGCACTGCCAGGACTGCATCCACCAGGTCACGAGGGCACCGAACACCAGGACGGGCACCACGCTGAGGCCGACGACGCCGTAGGCGAGCCCGATGCGGACCAGCCAACCGGGCAGGGTGGTCGACCTGCTGGCCAGTGGCATTTCGGGCATACCCGAATAGTGCCAGGTGCGCCACGAAAAGGCACATGTCTCAGCCGTGACCTCGTGTGATGTCGGACGCGTCGTCGGCCGTGTCGTCGGCCGTGTCCTCGGACGCCGTGTCAGCGAGGTGCCACCGGAGTGTCGGCGGCGCGCGGTACGGTTTGCCTGTCCGAGACCACCCCCAGATTCCAGGAGCTCCACGAACCATGGCGCGCAAGCCGTCGCAGCCGCTCGACGAGAGCGAGATCCACGAGAAGGTCGTGGACATCGACGTCGCTGCGGAGATGGAGGCCTCGTTCCTCGAGTACGCCTACTCCGTCATCTACTCGCGGGCCCTCCCGGACGCGCGCGACGGCCTCAAGCCGGTACAGCGCCGCATCCTCTACATGATGTCGGACATGGGATTGCGTCCCGACCGCGCGCACGTGAAGTCGTCGCGGGTGGTGGGCGAGGTGATGGGCAAGCTCCACCCGCACGGCGACGCTCCCATCTACGACGCCCTGGTACGCCTGGCGCAGAGCTTCTCGCTCCGGCTGCCGCTCGTGGACGGGCACGGCAACTTCGGTTCGCTCGACGACGGCCCCGCGGCGCCCCGGTACACGGAGGCGCGCCTCGCGGCGTCGTCGATGGCGATGACCACGGGGCTCGACGAGAACGTCGTGAACTTCGTGCCGAACTACGACAACAAGCTCACCCAGCCGGAGGTGCTGCCTGCCGCCATCCCGAACCTGCTGGTCAACGGCGCGGCGGGCATCGCGGTCGGCATGGCCACGAACATGGCGCCGCACAACCTCGTCGAGGTCGTCTCCGCAGCGCAGCACCTGATCAAGAACCCCGAGGCGACGCTCGAGGACCTGCAGCGGTTCGTACCCGGCCCCGACCTGCCCACGGGCGGCAAGATCGTGGGGCTCGACGGCGTGCGGGACGCGTACCGCACCGGCCGCGGCAGCTTCCGCACCCGCGCCACGGCGCGGATCGAGAACGTGACCCCGCGCCGCAAGGGCATCGTCGTGACCGAGCTCCCCTACCTCGTGGGCCCGGAGAAGGTGATCGAGAAGATCGCCGACGGCGTCAAGGCCAAGCGCATCCAGGGCGTCACCAACGTGCAGGACCTCACCGACCGCACGCACGGGATGCGCCTGGTCATCGAGGTCAAGACTGGTTTCGACCCGGACGCCGTGCTGGAGCAGCTGTACCGGGTGACGCCGCTCGAGGACTCGTTCGGCATCAACAACGTGGCCCTCGTCGACGGCCAGCCGCGCACCCTCGGTCTGCTCGAGATGCTGCGGGTCTGGGTGGACCACCGGATCTCCGTGGTCCGGCGCCGGTCGCAGCACCGCTTGGACAAGCGCCTCGAGCGGCTGCACCTGGTGGACGGCCTGCTCGTCGCGATCGTCGACATCGACGAGGTCATCCAGATCATCCGCACGTCCGACGACGCCGGTATCGCCCGCGACCGCCTGCGCGAGATCTTCGACCTGTCCGAGCCGCAGGCCTCCTACATCCTGGACCTGCAGCTGCGCCGCCTCACCAGGTTCTCCCGCGTCGAGCTGGAGAAGGAGGCCGAGGAGCTGCGCCGCGAGATCGCCGAGCTCGAGCAGATCCTCGGTGACGAGAAGCTGCTGCGCCGCGTCGTCAGCACCGAGATGGGCGAGGTGGCCCGGACCTACGGCACGCCGCGCCGCACCGTGCTGCTCGACGCAGCGGGCGGGTCGGTCGGCTCCGTAGCGGTCGCGCCGGCCAACGGGCGGACGAACGGACGTCGAGGCCAGGCTGACCCGTTGGACCTGCAGATCAAGGACCTCCCCACGCGCGTCCTGCTGTCGGCGACGGGCCTGCTGGCGCGACTCCCGGACGACGCGCCGGTGCCGCGCGCCGGCAACCGCGCGGCGCACGACGCCCTGCGGGGCGACGCGGTGGCGACCACCCGCGGCCAGGTGGGCCTCGTGACGTCGGCCGGACGCATGCTGCGCATCTCCGTGCTGGACCTGCCGTCGCTGCCGCCCACCGACGGCGCGCCGTCGCTGTCCGGCGGAATCCCGGTCAGCGAGCTCGTGGAGCTGGAGCGCGGCGAGACCGTACAGACCGTGACCGCGCTCGGTCCGGAAGCACCAACCATCGCCGTCGGCACCGCACAGGGCATCGTCAAGCGCATAGCGCCGGCGGACGCCCCGGCCAAGGGCGACGAGTGGCCGGTGATCGCCCTCAAGGAGGGTGACACCGTGGTGGGCGCAGCAGTCGTCTCCGACGACGACGAGCTGGTCTTCCTGGCCGACGACTCGGCGCTGCTGCACTTCACGGCCTCCGCGGTGCGGCCGCAGGGCCGCGCGGCGGGCGGCATGACGGGCATCAAGCTCGCGGCCGACCGGCGGGTGGTGTTCTTCGGCGCGGTTCCGGCCGGTGTCGACGCCACCGTCGTGACCATCGCCGGTGCGGCCGACTCGCTGCCGGGGGTGGAGCCCGGCGCCGGCAAGGTGACGCCGTTCGCCCTCTACCCGGGCAAGGGCCGCGCGACGGGTGGTGTGCGGTCCCAGCGCCTGCTCAAGGGTGAGGACGGTCTCGTCCTGGCCTGGGTGGGTGCCACTCCCCCGCGTGCGCTCGGCGCCGGCGGCCAGCCGGTCGAGCTGCCCGACGTGGACGAGCGACGTGACGGGTCCGGCACCCCGATCGCGGCGCCGGTCGCGGTGATCGGCTGATCCGGCGAGAGTATTTTCGTGGGAGGTGTCGATTCCGGCGCGGCTCGCCCGTCCAAGGCGTGTCAACGTCCCACGAACGAGGAGCTCGACATGACCGACACCTGGATGTTCCTGATCCGTGAGTCCGACTGGGACTCGGACGCCTACCTCCCCAAGGACGACGGTCAGACCCCGGACCTGTCCGAGGACGAGGACATGGCGACGCACCGACGCTTCCAGGAGGCTGTCGCCGATCTGGGCGCCAAGATCACCGGCAGCAACGCCCTGCAGAACGCCAGGTACGGCGGCTGGGTGGCAGCCGGCAAGGTCGGTGCCGAGCCGGTCTACACCGACGCCCCGTTCGCGGACACCAACGAGGTCATCACCGGCTACTACGAGGTCGAGTGCGACGAGGCCACCGCGCGCAAGATCGCGGCGCTCGTACCCAGCGGCAACGTGGTCGAGTGGCGCAAGGTCCTGAACTTCGGCTCCTAGGAGGTGGCGCGGGTCGTGCCGATCGAGCCCGCGGCGTTCCGCACCGCCTGGCCCCAGGTGGTGCGGTCGCTCGCCGTGGCCACGCGCAGCCTGGACAGCGGTGAGGAGTACGCCGCCGAGGCGTTCGCGCGCGCCGCGGCGCAGCCCGACGGCACCATCGACGACCTGGTCGGCTGGTGTGTCCGGGTCGGACGCCGGGCGTGGCTCGACACGGTGCGGCACCAGGCGGTGCTCGCCCGGATCCAGTCCCAGATCGCGCGCGCGGAGGTGGACGCGGTGGATGCGCCGACCGCACCGGGCGACGATCTCGACGACCGCGTGGCGCTGCTCTTCGTCGCCTGCGACGACGCCCTCGCCCCGGGCGCGCAGCTGGTCCTGGCGATGCGGGTGGTCTGCGGACTCACGATCCGGCAGATCGCGGGCCACCTCGGCATCGCTGAGGCCACAGCGGCCGCGCGGCTCACCCGGGCCAAGTCCGCGCTGGCCCGTACCCGTGGCGAGTTCGTGGTGCCCGACGGCCCCGCACGGGCCGCCCGCCTGCCCGTCGTGCTGGCCTGCGTCGCGGGCCTGTTCACCGTGGGGCAGCGGGACGCGCTGCAGCCCGCCGACGCCACGCAGGATCCGGCCCGCGACGCACTGACGCTCGCCGAGGCGCTCGTCGCCCAGTACCCGGACGAACCCGAGGTGCTCGGCCTGCGCTCCGTGTGCCGGCTGGGCCTTGCCCGGCGTCCCGGGCGCGTGCGCGACGGCGTCGCGCTGACCCTCGACGAGGTGGACCGGTCGGCGTGGGACCAGCGGCTCCTGTCAGCCGGCCTGGCCGACGCCACCGCGGCGATCGGCCGCACGCGGCCACCCGGGCACCTGCCGGGCCGCTTCGCCCTGGAGGCCGCGATCTCCGGTGTGCACGCGGCGGCTCGCGACGCGGCGGACACGGACTGGCCCCGGCTGGCCGAGCTCTACGACGCGCTGCTGCAGGCGTGGCCGTCGCCGGCGGCGCGGGTGGCGCACCTGGTCGTGCTGGGCCGGCTCGCGGTGCGCGACGGCGGCGACCTCGGTCCGGTCGAACGGGACCTCGACGAGCTGGTCGCCGACGGACCGCCATATGCCGCCCGGGACGCGAGCCTCGCCCTGGCGGACCTGGCCCGGCGCACCGGCCGGACCGAGGAGGCGGCAGGCCGGTACCGCGAGCTGCTGGACGTGCTTCCGGCCGGCCCGCTGCGCGAGTTCTGCCGCCGGCACTCCGGCTAGCCGCCCTCCACCGCGAGCGCACAGCACTCGACGCCCCCTGTCGCAGGCGCCACGCCGCCCTCCACACCGACCCTCCACACGGCCGGCCCTCCACGGCCGACCCTCGACCGCCGACGCGACCCTCCGGTCAGAACGGCGGCGCGCTCGGGTCAGTCGGCGGGCCGGGCTCGCCGGGTGCGTCTGCTGATCCGGCGGTGGTGTAGCTGCGGGGCAGGTGTTGGCCAGTGAGCGCTCGGAGGCTGAGGTCCCCGCTGGTGTCGGGATCGACCTCACCGAGCTCGACGTGCGGGTCCAGCACGGTCGGTGGCCGCTCGTGCTGACGCCCGGTGGGCGTGGTCCAGGTCGTGACCCCGGTGTCCGGATCGCGAACGACACCCCAGCCCGCATGGGTCTTCAGGAGGTGATGCCTACGGCACAGTGGCTGGAGGTTGGTGGCCCGGGTCTGCCCTGGGGCACCGGGCGGCGAGGTGGCCGGGTCGAGGTCGTGGTCGAACGGGACGATGTGGTCAAGGTCGTCCCAGGCGGCGGGACTGTCGCATCCGAAGAGGAACGTGCAGGTGTCGTCGCGGGCCTGCACGGCGGCACTCAGCACCTTGCCGGGTCGGTAGGCAGTGGTGGAGTAGTCGGTAAGGATCCCGGTGCTCGGGTCAGTGAGCAGACGCTGCCAGGTCGCGTCCGTGGCAACCGCGCGGGCGACGTCAGCGGGAACCGGGCCGAAGCCGCGCAGCTCACCGGGGGCGTCGTCCAGGCCGAGCAGTGCGCTGGCCGAGATGGTGACCCGGACGACGGGGCGGGTGGGCGTGACCCGCACCAGCTGCACCACTTCCTGGACGACCCGCTCCACGACGGGCGCCCGGCCACCGCACGTACAGACCGGTCCGTCCACGTTGTCGGAGTCGTTGTCGGAGTCGTTGTCCGAGTCGTTGTCGACGCTGCCGGAGTCCTCGGAGCCCCGCCCGCCGCCGCTGTCCGTGCTCGTGCTCGTGTCCGTGTAGCGGTCGGCGGGCAGGAGGCGGCCGGTGATGATGCCGGTCAACGAGTCGGCGCGGAGCTGGCCGAGGGTGCGGTCCTCCCCCACGGCGTGCTGCAGCTGGTGGGCCATGTCGTCCACGACGCCCCAGACGGCTGCCGCGTCGACAGCGGGCAGGTAGGCCGACAACCAACCCATGTCGTTCTCCGCCCGGTCCAGCTGCACGCAACGCCGCTCGGCCGCAGCCCTGGCGGTCTCCGCAGCGCCGTGACGGGCCTTGGCGAACTCGAGCATCCGGGTCTGGAGCCACCGCCACGTGCGGCGCGGGGCGCGGGGAAGGAACCGGGCGATCGCCTCGGCGCGCTCGGCCACGGTCAGCTGGGAGGCGCTGCGCAGCAGGGTGTGCGCCTTGCGCACGTCGATCCGCCCGGCCTCCAGAGCCGCGATGACAGTGGGGTGCCGGGCACCAGACTCGGCACGGACCACGACCTCGGTGGCCTCGGGGTCGGTCACCACCAGCTCTGTGGTGACCTGGCCGACCAGAGAGCTGTGGGCCAAGGGGTGGGTCTCTCGCGCGGCGCGCTGCGCTACCGCCCGGGCCTGCACACCGGCCGCCCAGGACTGCAGGCGCCCGCACGCGCTCACCAGGTCACCCAGCGCGTCGTCGGACAGGTCGGCCAGCAGGTCGGCATCCGGGCCGGAAACCTCCGCAACCACCCGCGCCAGCCGCGCACCCGGTGCACCCGACATGGCGTGCTGCAGCACCTCGACCGGCCACAGGGCCACCGGCACGCCCTCCGGCGGCCGGACCGGCGCGTCTTGCGGCGCGCTGCCCAGCAGGCCGTCGGGTGCCACGACAGGCCAGCTGTCGGGCGGGGCGTCCAGGACCCAGGCGGGAACCTCTTCGTGCGGCACCACACGCACTTCCATGCCGTCCCGCACGGCGAGCTCACCCAGGACCCGGTCGTCCCCGGCCGGGTCATCCAGGAGCACGCTGCTCATGTCCACGTACTGCCGCCCATCGTCCATGCTAACCCCACCTCCCCGAGCCGATATCCTATCGGTATACATAAAAGCGAAGGACACTTGTTCGATCATATGTTCCCACCACCGACACGTGCCCCAACTTCTGCCGTCCGCAGAAGAAGATGCGAGGGCCACTCTCCGCGTGTAGCGGCACCCGGCACTCACCGCCATGGTGCTCGGGCCGGTAATCCCCTCGGCCGGTGTCAGTGTCCAGTGGTTGACTCCAGCCCATGAACGACGTCTCGACCTACGAGTTCTCCACCGACCCCACCCGCATCGACGCCGCCCGCGTGCACGAGCTCGTCTCCCGGCACACCTACTGGGCCAAGGACCGGCCGCGCGACGTGATGGACGCCGCCATCGCGGGTTCCCGGCCCTACGGCGTCTTCCGCAGCGGCACGGGTGAGCAGGTGGCGTTCGCGCGCGTCGTGACGGACGGCGCGACGTTCGCCTGGCTCGCCGACGTCATCGTCGACCCCGGCCTGCGCGGGCAGGGCATCGGCAAGCTGCTGGTCGCGGGCGTCGTCGCCGACATCGAGCCGCTCGGGCTGCGTCGTACGCTGCTCGCGACCGCCGACGCCCACGGCCTCTACGAGCAGTTCGGCTGGGCACCCGTCGACGACGGGTACAGGTGGATGGAACGTCGGGGTCCCGGAGCCGACGCCAGGGAGGTCAGCGCATGAGCGTCTCCGTCGAGATCGGCGACCTCACCCACGTCGAGGCCGACGCCGTCGTCAACGCGGCGAACTCCATGCTCCTGGGTGGCGGAGGGGTCGACGGGGCCATCCATGCCGCGGCGGGACCGCGTCTGCTGGAGGCGTGCCGGAGACTGCGCAACACCTCTCACCGGGACGGCCTCGACATCGGCGACGCCGTCGCGACCCCGGCTTTCGACCTGCCGGCGTCGTGGGTGATCCATACGGTCGGGCCGAACCTGCACCGCGGTCAGGACGATCCGGCCCGGCTCGCGTCGTGCTTCGCACGGTCGCTCGACGTCGCCGCGGAGCTCGACGTCCGGTCGGTCGCCTTCCCCGCGGTGAGCGCGGGTGCCTTCGGCTGGCCGGCGGCTGACGTCGCCCGCATCGCCGTGGCGACCTGCCGCAGCTGGCTCGCCGAGCACCCAGCGGCAAGCATCGAGGACATCCGGTTCGTGGTCCTCGACGAACGGGCGCGGGACGTGTTCGAGGCCGCGCTGCGCGCGGGGTGAGGGCGGCGGCTCAGTCCCGCTGCGCCCGGGGCGAGACGAGCCCGGACTGGTAGGCGAGCACGACGAGCTGTGCGCGGTCCCGAGCGTGCAGCTTGGTCATCGCGCGGCTCACGTGGGTCTTCGCGGTGGTCGGGCTGAGCACCATCCGCTCGGCGATCTCGTTGTTGCTGAGCCCGTGCGCCACGAGGGCCACCACCTCCCGTTCCCGGTGGGTGAGCAGGTCGAGGCCGGGCGAAGAGAGCACGTCGGGCGGGCGCGCCACGAATTCGCTGATCAGCTGCCGGGTGACCGACGGCGACAGCAGTGCGTCCCCGCGCGTCACCACGCGCAGCGCCTGCAGCAGGCTCGCCGGATCGGTGTCCTTGAGCAGGAACCCGGCAGCGCCGGCGCGCAGGGCACGGAACACGTGCTCGTCCAGGCCGTAGTTGGTCAGCATCACGACCCGCACGTCACAGAGCCGGTCGTCCTGGACGATGCGGCGCGTCGCCTCGATGCCGTCGAGCACCGGCATCTGCACGTCCATCAGCACGATGTCGGGCCGGTGCTCCAGGGTGGCCGCTATGCCCTCCTCGCCGTTGCCCGCCTCGGCGAGGACGCTCAGGTCGTCCTCGCTGTCCAGCAGCGCGCGGATGCCCGAGCGGATCAGGTGCTGGTCGTCGACGAGGACCACCGAGATCATGGCCGCGCCTTGGCCGGCGGGCCACCCGCCGGCCCGGTCGGCAGCTCGGCCACCACCGAGAACCCCGCCGTCTCCCGGGGGCCCGTGCGCAGGTTCCCGCCCAGCGCGGCGACCCGTTCCCGCATCCCGATCAGCCCGTGCCCGGGCACCGGCGGCTGCTGCGGTGCCGCCCCGTCGTCGTCGACCTGCACCTTCAGGAGGCCGGCGCCGTACCTGAGCCAGACCCTCGCCGTCGCCGCGCCGGCATGCCGGCCGACGTTGGTCAGCGCCTCCTGGACCACGCGGTAGGCCGTCTGGTCGACGTCGGGCGGCAGCGGCCGTGGCGTCCCCTCGACGGTGACGGTGATCGGCAGCCCGGACGAGCGCGCCCGGTCGACCAGCGCGGGCAGCCGGTCCAGGCCCGCGCCGCTACCGTCGTCGTCGCGACGCAGCGTGTCGAGGGTGGACCGGAGCTCGCGGGCCGCGTCCGTGCTCGCCTCCTGGATCGCGAGCAGCGCGGCAGCGGGCTCCTCGCCACGCTTTCGGGTGAGGTGGGCGGCTACACCGACCTGGACGTTGATCACCGAGATGCTGTGGGTCAGCGAGTCGTGGAGCTCGCGCGCGATGTGCAGCCGCTCCTCGACCGCGCGTCGGCGGGCGACCTCGTCCCTGGTACGTTCCGCCTCCTCCGCTCGCTGCTCCACCTCGCGCACGTGCGCACGCCACAGCACGAACGTGACGGTGGCCACGCCCGCCGTGGCGAGCCAGCCCGCGGCGTAGAAGCGTCGCCAGCCCAGATCAGTACGCATGGTCGTCGAGCCTATGGCGGGTCGCCCACCGCACGCATCCCCCGGTGGGAGTACTCCAGGGGTAGTCCAGGGGTAGTAGTCCGGGTGCTGTCCTACGGCCGCACCGGTAGCCGCAGGTGTCACCTGCCGGACGACGAGAAACCGCGGCGTTCGGCGAAGGATCGGGATCGACCGAACCCCACGACCGAGGAGTGCCCCGGTGCGCCACGAGTTTCTGAGGAACGAGCCGCACGGCGACGTCCTGCTGCCCGACGACGGCGAATACGTCGCGCTGAGTACCCGCGCCGCCACGGAAGGAGCGAACCAATGAGCTACGCGTTCGAGGCCGAGGGCCTGGTCAAGCGGTACGGGCGGACGACGGCGCTGGCCGGCATCGATCTGCGGGCCCGCAGCGGGACGGTCCTCGGCGTGCTGGGGCCCAACGGCGCGGGCAAGACCACGGCCATCCAGATCCTGGCGACCCTGCTCCAGCCGGACGCCGGCCGCGCGACGGTCGGCGGGCTCGACGTCGTCCGTGATGCGGCGCTGGTGCGCCGCAGGATCGGGCTCACCGGTCAGTACGCCACCGTCGACGAGGACCTCACCGGCGCGGAGAACCTCGTGCTCCTCGGCAGGCTGCTCGACCTGTCGCGCGCCGCCGCCCGCGCCCGCGCGACGGAGCTCCTGACCCAGCTCGGGCTGACCTCCGCCGGCGGACTGCGGGTCTCGGCGTACTCCGGGGGCATGCGGCGCCGGCTCGACCTCGCCGCGGGCCTCATCGGCCGGCCCGAGATCGTGTTCCTCGACGAGCCGACCACCGGCCTCGATCCCGGCAAGCGGGAGGACCTGTGGGCAACGATCCGCTCGCTCGCCGACGACGGCGCCACCGTGCTGCTCACCACGCAGTACCTGGAGGAGGCCGACGCCCTCGCCGACGAGATCACCGTGATCGACCACGGCCGAGTCATCGCGCACGACACCCCAGCGGGCCTCAAGCAGCTGGTCGGGGGCCGGACCATCGTCGTGCGCCCGGCGGATCCGGACCAGCTCGCCGCCGTCGCCCGCGTGGTGGAGCGCGTGACCGGGCGGCCCGTCGAGCACCAGCACGGCGGCGCCCTCACGACGCCGGTCGACGCCGCGCAGCAGTTCACCGACGTCGTGGGCGCCCTGGGGTCCGCGGGGATCGACGTCGCCGAGCTCGCGCTCCGGCTGCCGAGCCTCGACGAGGTGTTCTTCAGCCTCACCGGCGTGACCCGCCGGACCGGAATGACCGGCGTGACCGAGACGAAGGAGTCAGCATGACCGAGACAGCCACCCGGCCGACGGACGTCCGCCGGACCGCCACCACCGGACCTCGGCCGTGGCCGCTGCTCCGGCAGAGCCTCGCCCTCGCGGGGCGCAGCCTCACCAAGACCTGGCGCAACCCTGGCGTGCTCCTGGACGCGCTGATCATGCCGGTCATCTTCCTGCTGATGTTCGTCTACCTCTTCGGGGGCGCCGTCAGCGGGTCGTCCCAGGAGTACCTCCAGTACGTCTTCCCTGGCGTGCTCGTGCTCACCACGATCCTGACCGGGCAGGTCTCGACCGGGCTGAGCATCGTGCTCGACATGAAGAAGGGGGTCTTCGACCGCTTCCGCAGCATGCCGATCGCGCGCGCGGCACCGCTGCTCGGCTCGGTGCTGGGCGACGCCGTCCGCTATCCGCTGGCCGTCGCCATGCTGTTCGGCCTCGGCTACCTGCTGGGCTTCCGGGTCGAGACGGACGTGGCGTCCGCCCTGGGGGCGGTCGCGCTGACCATCGGGTTCGGCTTCGCGCTCAGCTGGCTCACGGTGCTGGTGGCCGTGCTGCTGCGTAACGAGAGCATGGTCAGCACCGTGGCGTTCCTGCTGCCGTTCCCGCTGGTCTTCGGCACCAGCATGGCGGCCCCCGCCGAGACGATGCCCGGCTGGCTGCAGGCCTGGGCCGAGGTCAACCCGGTGAGCCACGCGATCGACGCGAGCCGCGGGCTGCTGCTCGGCGGTCCGGTCGCCGAGCCCGTGGCGATGACCCTGCTGTGGGGAGGGATCGCCCTCGTGGTCCTCGCCCCGCTCGCCGCGTGGGCCTACCGGCGGCGCATGTGAGTCAGGATGTGACTCAGCTCGTGAGCAGCTTGGGCAGCTCCGCCGGCGTCGTGGCGATCGCCGCCGCGCCGGCGGCCTCCAGCTCGCCGGGCGCCGCGTAGCCCCACGTCACACCGACGGTCGGGACGTCGTGGTGGGCGGCGGCGTGCACGTCGTGCTCGCGGTCGCCCACCATGACTATCTGCCCGACGTCGGCCCCGAGGGCCACCGCGTGCGCCACCGCGCGCTCCACGACGACCTCCTTGCCCTCCACCAGGCCGGCTGCCTCGCCCGCGGCGCCGTGGACGCCGTCGAGCCCGCCGGTGAGGTAGCCGTCGAGCCCGAAGTGCTCCACGATCTGCCGCGCGTAGTGCTCCGGCTTGGCCGTCGCGACCAGGAGCGTCACTCCCGCCTCGCGCAGCTCCGCGAGCGCCTCGGGGAACCCGGGGACGACCGAGTTGTCGAACATGCCGTGCTTCTCGAAGTCGCGCCGGTAGGCGGCGATCGCGAGGGCTGCGTCGGCGTCGGACAGGCCGATGCTCGTCATGCTCGATCCCAGCGGCGGGCCGACGAAGGTGCGCAGGACGTCGTCGGTCGGGACGGCGAAGCCGGCGTCCGCGAACCCGACGCGGAGGGAGGCGATGATGCCGGGCGCGGAGTCGGTGAGGGTGCCGTCGAGGTCGAGCAGGACGTGCGTGGTGCGGCGAGGCAGCGAGAGGGTCACCGGGTGAGCGTGCCACAGGTTCAGTGGTGCCCCTGGTCCGCGTCCGCGCCGGCGCCCTCGCTGGGCGGCTCGTGGCCGGGCGGCGTCCCCGCCTCCTGCCCCGGTCCGACGACGACGAACTGCCCCATCATCCCCTCGTCCTCGTGCAGCAGCATGTGGCAGTGGTACATGTAGGGCACGTCGGGATCGGTGTAGTCGTCGAACCGCATGAGCAGCCGGTAGGTCCGGTTCGGTTCGAGGTAGACCGTGTCCTTCGGCCCGGCGAGCTCGGGCGGCGGGGCGTCGCCGTCGACCGACAGGACGCGGAGCTGCACGTCGTGCACGTGGAAGCTGTGCGGCATCGGCACGGTGCTGCGCACCTCCCAGATCTCGGTGCTGCCCTCGGTCACGACCTCGTCGATGCGCCCCATGTCCATGCGCCGGCCGTTGATCTTGCGGTCGTCGAGCTCGAACGTGCGCGTCACGGCGGCGTCGTCCTCGTGCAGAGCGTCCTGCGCGGCATGTGCCGACGGCTCCCAGGCGGGCTCGGGTGACGGCGCGAGCTGGTCGGCGGCCCGCAGCTCCAGCACGTCGAACGCGTCGTTGGCGCCCATCGCGAACGGGACGACGACGCCGCCAAGGTCGGCCTCGAACGAGTGCAGCCGTGTGGTCTCGCCCGGCTGCAGCTGCACGACCACCTCCGCGCGCTCACCGGGCGCGAGCCGCACGTGGTCGAGCCGGACCGGGGCGTCGAGCAGCCCGCCGTCGGTGGCGACGAGGTCCATCTCGCGGTCGGCGAAGCCCAGCTGGAACGTGCGCGCCGTCGACCCGTTGAGCAGGCGCAGCCGCACGCGTTCGGTGGTGACCTCCTGGTAGGCGCCGACTGTGCCGTTGGTCATGACGACGTCGCCGAGCGTGCCCGGCTCGCCGCCGTCGTCCGAGAGCTCGAGCTGCCCGTCGTCGTCGAGGACCTTGTCCTGCACGATGACCGGGACGTCGTCGACGCCATAGGTGTGGGGCAGGGTGGCGGCGCGCGAGGCGTCGTCGTCCAGGAGGAACAGGCCCGCCAGGCCGCGGTAGACGTGCTTCTCCGTCGCGCCGTGCGGGTGCGGGTGGTACCAGAGGGTCGCGGCGGGCTGGTCGATCTCCCAGGTCGGGCGCCAGGTGGCACCCGGGCCGACCTCCTGGTGCGGCCCGCCGTCCATCGCGGCGGGCAGGTGCATGCCGTGCCAGTGCACGCTGGTGGGCTCGTCGAGGTCGTTCGCGACCTCGACGGCCACCCGCTCGCCGCGTTCGGCGCGCAGGGTCGGGCCGAGATAGGAGCCGTCGAAGCCCCAGGTCCGCGTCTCGACGCCGGGCCGGAACTCGGTGACGCCCTCCTGCGCCGTCAGGGAGAAGATGCGCGTCCCGTCCACGACCTTCGAGGGCGCCAGGGGCGGGATCGCGAGCTCGGTGGTGAACTCCGCCTCGTCGACCGAGGTGACCGAGCCGGGGACGAGCGCACACCCGGCGAGGGCGCCGCCGGCCAGCGCGAGCGTCGCCGCGCCCGCGACGAGGGACCGGACGCCCTGCCGCCGCCGGGTCCGGGGCGGCCCGGGCGCAGCGACCCGCCTCATCGGCCGGACCCGCGCAGGCGCTGCACGCCGGCAGCGGCCAGGCCTGCCAGGGCTCCCCACATCGCGTCGAGGAGCAGCGCGGGAACGATGGTCCAGAGCGGTCCGCCACCGGGGCCGCCAAGGCCCCCGAGCACGGGGACCAGCAGCGCGACGGCGTGGGCGACGAGCCCGTAGGCCACGCCCGTGAGCGTGAGCGTGAGCACCGGCCGGGGCACCCGACCGAGGCCGACCACCCCGATCCAGACGACGGCGGTGATGCCGATGATGGTCAGCGCCCTGGGAGCGCCGGTGCCGAGGGCTCCGGTGAGGCCGGCCAGCGGCCAGAGCAGGGCCAGCGCGGCGAGGCCGCCGACGACTGCCCAGGGGACGGGGACCGGTGCGGACCGGCCCGGGGTCGGCTGAGCGGGGAGGTGTGGTGAGGTCATGTCTCGACGGTGCCGGTCGGGGGCGGGGCTCCACATCGGCCCTGGATCGTCTCCTGGTGTCGCCTGGAGGCGACAGGAACCCTGATGCCTCGGGGACGTGCGATCCGTAGGGTGACGGTGTGCCAGAGCAGAGCGCGGTCCCGCGAACGGTCGACCCCCGTGTCGTGGACCCCCGTGTCACCGACGTCGCCCTGGGGCTCGCCATGTCGCTCTCGGTCGCGGTCGTCATCGCGGCGGACCCGGACGCCGTGCGGCACGCCGGGCCAGGGGCGTACCTGTTCGCTGTGGGTTTCGGGGCCCTGGTCCTGGTGCGGCGCCGCGCGCCGCGCACGGTGCTCGTGGTCACGGTGCTGGCCGTGTTCGTCTACTACATCCTCCAGTTCGCGCCCATCGGCATGGCGCTGCCCGCGATCGCGGCGCTGTACTCGGCGGCGGAGCTGCGGCACACCGCCTGGGCGATCGGCGGTGGAGCCACCCTGGTGGCCGTCGCGACGTACTACCGCACGGTGGGCAACACCCCTGAGGAGGCACTGGCGCCCTACGACCTGGTCACGAACCTGGCGCTGGCGGCGGCCGCGATCGCGCTCGGCGTGGCGGTGCGGCTGACCCGCGAGGCGCGGGTCCACGAGGCCCAGGCCGCCGAGCAGCGGCTGCAGGCGGAGCGCCTGCGCATCGCGCGCGACCTGCACGACGTCGTCGGGCACAACCTGTCGGTGATCGCCCTGCACTCCGGCGTGGCCGCTGAGGCGGTCGGACGGGACGACGACGCAGCCCGGGGCGCCCTGGAGCACGTGCGGACGGCGACGTCGGGCACGCTGCACGAGCTGCGCTCGACCGTCCGCGTGCTGCGCGGGCCGGTGGGCGGGTCGCCCGACTCCTCACCCGGATCGGCGGAGGCGAGCGCACCCGCGCCGACCGGCCTGACCGGCGTGGACGCCCTCGCGGCCTCGGCACGGGCGACCGGGCTCACGGTCGACGTCGCGCTCGACGTGCCGGAGGGTGCCCTCGACGGAGCCATCTCCGCCGCCGCCTACCGCGTCGTGCAGGAGTCCCTGACGAACGTGCTGCGGCACGCCTCCGCCACCCGCGTGACGGTCTCCGCGCGGGTAGCCGACGACCGGCTCGCGCTACGGGTGTCCGACGACGGCCGGGGCGCCGGTGCCGGCCTCGTGCCCGGCTCGGGGCTCTCGGGGATGCGCGAGCGGGTGGCCCTGCTCGGCGGCGGCCTCACCGCGGGCGACGCACCCGGCGGCGGGTTCCTCGTGGCCGCTGACCTGCCCCTCCGGCTGAGGACGGGCGAGCCATGATCCGCCCGGTGATCCGCCCGGTGATTCGCATAGTGCTCGTGGACGACCAGGAGCTCGTGCGCGCCGGCCTGCGCTCCCTCGCGGAGAGCGAGGACGACATCGAGGTCGTCGGGGAGGCCGCCGACGGGCGCTCGGGCGTGTCCCGGGTGCGGGAGCTGCGGCCCGACGTCGTGCTGATGGACGTCCGCATGCCCCGCCTGGACGGGCTGGCCGCCACCCGGGAGATCGTCGCCGATCCCGCGCTGGCCGACGTCCGGGTACTGATCCTGACCACGTTCGACGAGGACGAGCACGTGTTCGAGGCCATCCGGTCGGGCGCGGCCGGCTACCTGCTCAAGGACGTCGCGCCGGCCGAGCTGCGCCGTGCGGTTCGCGTCGTCGCGGCGGGCGAGGCGCTGCTAGACCCCGGCGTGACGGCCGCCGTGCTGCGCGCCGTCGCCGCGAGCCCGGCGCCCCGGTCCGGCGCGGACCGGATCGCCGGGCTCACCGAGCGCGAGCGTGAGGTGCTGCAGCACCTGGGCCGCGGCCTCACGAACGACGAGATCGCCCGCGAGCTCTACCTCAGCCCGGCCACCGCACGCACCTACGTGAGCCGGCTGCTCGCCAGGCTCGGTGCGCGGGACCGCGCGGCGCTGGTGATCCTGGCGTACGAGACGGGGCTCGTCCGGCCGTGAGCCGGCAGAGCCCCGCTCGTCCGCGAGAGATCAGAGCGACCTGAGCCGCGGCAGCACGTCCTCGCTGAACTGGGTGAGGAACCGCTCCTGGTCGTGGCCGGGGCCGTGCACCACGAGGTGGTTCAGGCCGGCGTCGACGTAGGGCTTGATCAGCTCGACGGCCTGCTCCGGGTCGGACGCGACGATCCAGCGCTTCGCTACCTGCTCGATCGGGAGCTCGTCGGCCAGCTGCTCCATCTCGGTGGCCGAGGTGACGCTGTGCTTCTGCTCGGGCGTGAGGGACAGCGGCGCCCAGAACCGGGTGTTCTCCAGCGCGGTGGCGGCGTCCCGGTCGTAGGAGATCTTGATCTCGATCATCTTGTCGACGCCTGCGACGTCGCGCTCCGCCTTGGCCGCGCCCTCGGCGACCGCGGGCAGCAGCTTCTCCGTGTACAGGTCCATGCCCTTGCCGGACGTGCAGATGAAGCCGTCGCCGGCGCGGCCGGCGTACTTCGCCACGAGCGGGCCGCCGGCCGCGATGTAGACCGGCACGGGGTTGTCCGGCCGGTCGTAGATCTGGGCGCCGACCAGCTCGTAGTAGTCGCCCTTGAAGTCCACGCTGTCCTCGGTCCAGAGCGCCCGCATGAGTTGCACGGCCTCGCGCAGCCGCGCGAACCGCTCCTTGAACTCCGGCCACTCGCGGCCCGAGACCGCCGTCTCGTTCAGGGCCTCACCTGTGCCGACGCCGAGGATCACGCGGTTCTCGGTGAGCAGGGCGAGGCTCGCGAACGTCTGCGCGATCACGGCGGGGTTGTAGCGGAACGTCGGGGTCAGCACGCTCGTACCGAGCTGGATCCGCGAGGTGCGCTCCCCCGCGGCAGCGAGCCAGGCCAGCGCCGACGGCGCATGACCACCCTCGTGCCGCCACGGCAGGAAGTGGTCGGAGACCATGGCGCTGTCCAGTCCCACCTCCTCCGCGCGTACTGCGAGCTCAACCAGCTCGCGCGGCCCGAACTGCTCGGCGGACGCCTTGTACCCAATTTTCAGAGTCACGTCTGCGACCCTACGCTCGATCGCCGACGTGCGAGCGTCGGCGTCGCGCACGTCACATCTGTCCTGGTCAGCTCGTCGATCGACGGCACCTCGCGGCCGCGGTGGCGGGCGACCGGGACGACCGATGACCGGGCGAACGGGCGAACTCCCGCGCGTCCACCCGCTCCGGGTATCGAGCCGCAACTTGGCCGTCCAGAAGCCACCTATGGAGTGTCGAGCCGCAACCTACGCGTCCAACGATCGTCGAACCGAAGGTTGCTGGTCCACCAAGGGGGCGGATTCATACGGTCAGTGCAACGTCGACTGATCGGGGATTGTGATGCCGTCTGGGTATCCGTGGCCGTTGTCCAAGCGGCGGGAAGTGCTGGATGCTGTGGCGTCGGGGATGCCGATGTTGCAGGCGTTCAGGGTGTGCGGGGTGTCGTTCGCGACGGTCCGTG
>NZ_JAMTCT010000008.1 GCF_024171995.1 Promicromonospora umidemergens
CCGATCGTCCGCCACATCAAGGTCAAGGGCCGGGCGTCACCAGACGATCCTGCTTTGACCGAGTACTGGCACCGACGGCGTCGACGACCACCATCACTCCCTATGCCTTCCGCTGCCCTCGGGCTTGCTTGAGCCGGATGCTCGGAAACGGGCACGTCCGGTTCTGAGGAGGCCCCGGCACAGCAATGTGCCGGGGCTATCCGACTCTTCGCGAAGAAACACCGGTGAGCGTGAGGTACGCGTTCATCCGAAGCGAAGAAGGCAACTATCCCGTGGCGTCGATGTGCCGGTGGGCACGCGTGTCACGGTCGGGCTATCACGCGTTCAGGACCCGCAAGCCCTCCACCCGGGCGCGCCGGCGGGCCGACCTGGCCGCGATCGTCCGGTTCAGCTTCGACGAGTCCGACGAGACGTACGGGTACCGGCGTGTGCATGCTGACCTGGTCCGATGGGGCTTCCAGGTCGATGACGAGACGATCCGCTCGATCATGCGCGAGCTGGACCTGGTGCCGTGCCAGCCACGCCCATGGCGCCCGGTCACCACGATCCCCGGCCACGCCGGAGACACACCTGACCTCGTCAGACGCGACTTCACCGCCACCGAGCCAGGAGTCAAACTGGTCGGGGACATCACATACATCCCCACGTGGGAGGGCTGGCTGTACCTCGCCACGGTCCTGGACTGCTTCAGCAAGAAGGTCGTCGGGTACGCGATGGCCGAGCACATGCGCACCTCTTTGGTGACCGACGCCCTGGACATGGCGGCCAAGAATGGTCACGTCCGGCCCGGAATTACTCTGATGCATACGGACCGAGGCACGCAATACACGTCTGATGAATATGCCAGGCATGCTCAGAAGCTCGGGATCACCCGGTCCGTTGGACGCACCGGGATCTGCTACGACAATGCGTGGGCCGAGTCGTTCAACGGCACCTTGAAGAACGAGCGGGTTCACCGTACCGAGTATCCAACTCGCGAGCACGCGCGTTTTGACATTACCCGCTACGTCGAACTACGCTACAACACCAGAAGGCTCCACTCCACGCTCGGTTACCGTACACCGAACGAAGTCGAAGAAGCCTGGCACGCGGCGAATATTGCGGCGTAAGAATCATCGGAATCAACTGTCCGAAATTCTTAGGGCCCCTCACTTCGATCGGTGTGGTTGTGCCCTCCGGCGTGACCAACAGGTCGCCGACCTGTAGGAACGCAGTGTCCAACCAGCCGCGGTCGTGGACCATGAACGGGTGCTCTGCCGTGGTCGAGACCCGTTCGCCGTTGATCGTGAGGTGGAACAGCTCGGTCGTGGTCCGCACGAACGTCTCGACGACCAGCTGCAGCTCATCACGACCGGTGACCAGGTTGTGGGCCCAGACCTTGTCGCCCGCCACGATGTCCTCGATCGCCCTGGGCCGTCCGGGGTATGGATCAGCGTCCCGGCGACGAAGCACTTGCCGAACCCGAACTTGCACCACCCCTTGCTCATCGCCTGCCGGAACCCACCCGACTTCGCGATGGTCTTCGACAACCCCATCGCAGCCTTCGCAGCACCACCCAGCCCAATGAGCGACAACGCGGCACCGGCGATGGCGAGACCCGCTTCGGCCCAGGATCGTTCACCTGTGGCCGCGAGCGTGATATTCGCGACCGCACTGACTATGGCCGCGACCGCGGCGATGACGATCAGCACCCCAGCCAGCGCCGTCCCCACGATGGGGATGAACGCGACGATGATCGCCAGGATTCCCGCGATGGTGGAGATCATGTCGGCGATGTCCGCGATCGCGGCGACGAGCTTGGAACCCCAGTTGTCCCACCACCCATCATTGAGATCATCCGAAGAGGTGATCTCCTCGATCCGGTCGACCGCATGCTCCGCCGCCCGATCCCGGTCCGACACAGCCGACTCCACGCTCGACCTCGCCGAACTGATGACCCCGGCGGCCTGGTCCGCGTCACCGCCGGCCTGCTGCGCCTTCTGCTCGTACTCCTGCTTCTCGCTCTCGTCCTTCGCCCCATCGGCGAGGTCCTGCCACCGGTCCTTCGACCCCGCAGCCGCCTGCGCCGCATCCTGCGCCTCACGCGCCCGGTCCAACGCCGCCAACGTCTCACCCTGCACCCGCTCCAGAGACGACGCGTACCCCACCAGCGCGTCACCCGCGGCGACGTACCGGGAGTGGGCCTTACGGATCTCACCGATGGTGTCTTCCTTGGCCTCCATCAGAGAATCCACGGCCTGCGAGATCGTCCCGTCCACATCGAGGCGACTCATCGCGGAGGCCGCGTTGTCGATCGAGCGGGCAACCTCCTGATACTCCTGCCCACCCGAGAGCACCAGCACCGGATCACCCGGCGTCGGATCAGCATCCAGACCCACCGGCGACCAATCAGACGGCCTCATCAACCCCACCCCTGAGCAGCAACGACAACGACGCAGATGAGAGTACCTAGCGGACGGCACCATAGCCACGAAGACCGACCTGGGCCGTCCTGCATACAGCATCCCCACATGCCCAGGGCGATCAGGCCGGGGTGAGGGTGTACTTGGTCTGGAGGTACTCGTGGATGCCCTCCGCGCCGCCCTCGCGGCCCAGGCCGGACATCTTCCAGCCCCCGAAGGGCGCTGCGGCATTGGAGACGACGCCGACGTTGAGCCCCATCATCCCGGTCTCGAGCTGGTCGATCATGCGCTGGCCGCGCGACAGGCTCTCGGTGTAGACGTAGCTGACGAGCCCGTACTCCGTGTCGTTCGCGAGCGCGACGGCCTCGTCCTCGGTCTCGAAGGTGGCGATCGCGAGCACCGGGCCGAAGATCTCCTCCCGCAGGATGTCGCTGCCTGGCGCGACGCCGGTCAGGACCGTCGGCTCGAAGAAGCTGCCTGCCCCGTCGACGCGGGAGCCGCCGGTGGCGATCCGCGCGCCCCGGGACACCGCGTCCTGGACCAGGGTCTCGGCCTTGGCGACGGCCTTGTCGTCCACCAGGGGCCCGATGGTCACGCCGGACTCGGTGCCCCGGCCGATCACGAAGTCGTCCACCGCCGCGGTGACCCGGCGGGCGAACTCGTCGGCGACCGAGCGGTGCACGATGAAGCGGTTCGCGGCCGTGCAGGCCTGCCCGATGTTGCGGAACTTCGCCGCGAGGGCACCCGTGACGGCCTGGTCCAGGTCGGCATCCTCGAAGATCACGAAGGGGGCGTTGCCGCCCAGCTCCATCGAGGTGCGCAGCACGCCGGGCGCTGCCTGCTCCAGCAGCTTCTGGCCCACCGGCGTCGACCCCGTGAAGGACAGCTTGCGCAGCCGCGGGTCGGCGATGATCGGGGCCGAGACGGCGCCGGAGCTGGACGTCGTGAGCACGTTGACCACGCCGTCGGGCAGGCCGGCCTCCTGCAGGAGCTTCGCGAGGTACAGGGTGGTCAGCGGCGTCAGCGCGGCCGGCTTGATGACCACCGTGCAGCCCGCGGCCAGGGCGGGCGCGATCTTGCGGGTCGCCATGGCCAGGGGGAAGTTCCACGGGGTGATGAGGAAGCAGGGCCCGACGGGATGCTGGGTGACGATCATGCGCCCGGTGCCCTCGGGGCTGGTCCCGTAGCGGCCGGTGGCCCGCACCGCCTCCTCGGAGAACCAGCGCAGGAACTCGCCGCCGTACGTCACCTCGCCGCGCGCCTCAGCGAGCGGCTTGCCCATCTCGAGCGTCATGAGCAGGGCGACGTCCTCCCGGCGTCCCTGCAGCAGGTCGAACGCGCGGCGCAGGATCTCGCCGCGGTCACGGGCCGGCGTCGCCGCCCACTGGGCCGCGGCGGAGACCGCGGCGTCGAGCGCCGCCCTGCCGTCGTCCGCACCGGCGTCGGCGATGGTCCTGATGGTCTCGCCGGTCGCCGGGTCCTCGACCGTGAGCGTGGCTCCCGACGCGGCCGGACGCCACCGGCCACCGATGAACAGGCCGTCGGGGACGGCGGCGAGCAGGTCGGTCTCGCGGGTGTCGGTCATGCGCTCTCCTCGGTGTTCGTGGTGTTCGTGGTGTTCGTGGTGTTCTGCGGCAGCAGCGCCCCGGCGAAGAACTCCCGGAGCTCGTCCGTCGCGCTCAGCGGCAGGACGGTGGCCACGTACTGGTCGGGCCGGACGACGACGACGGCGCCACCGCGGTCGATGCCGCGCTGCTCGAAGATGTCCTGGGCCGGGTCGGTCGCGTAGACCTTCTCGTAGTCGACCAGAGCGAACGGGCCGACGCGCGGCGTGAAGACGTCTGGCACGTCGGCGAACTCGACGCCGAAGTGGTCCTGCTGGTAGACGACCTTGACGTCGAGCACGGAGTCCGGATCGGTTCCAGCGGGGGTGTGCCGCAGGAGCGGGGAGTCGGGGGACGTGCCCAGCCACTGCGCCCAGTCCCGCAGGGCCGACGGCTCGCTCGGCGCCGCGGCGTCGGCGAACGCGTAGACGCGCCAGCGACCGTCGGCGCGGGCGTGGTGCCCCAGGTGGGCCGCGTTGCCCTCGGCCACGCGCTCCACCGGCGCTGACTTGAACCGCTTGCCGACGGGGAACCCCGTGGCGAGCTCCTGGTGCGCCGGGCCGGCCACGATCATGGAGGGCTGGTACTGCGTCATGAACCCGCAGGGGAACTCGGCGGTCTTGACGTAGAAGTCTTCGAGGTACGTCGGGTCGGGCAGGTCCTCCGGCGGCGTGGCCATGAGCCGCGACCACTCCCGGTCGAAGTCGATCAGGTTCTGGGCCACGACCTGCCGCTCGGCCGAGTAGGTGGCCAGCAGCGCCTCCGGCGCCCGGCGCGTGAGCACGTGCGCCAGCTTCCAGGCGATGTTCCAGCCGTCCTGCATCGACACGTTCATGCCCTGGCCGGCCTTCGCGCTGTGCGTGTGGCAGGCATCGCCGGTGAGGAACACCCGGGGCGTGCGGGTACCGGTGAGGTGGTCGGGGACGTCGTCGAAACCGTCGGTGACCCGGTGGCCGACCTCGTACACGCTGTGCCAGGGCACGTCCTTCACGTCCAGCGTGTAGGGGTGGATGATCCGGTTGGCCTTCTCGATGACCTGTTCCAGCGGGGTCGCGCGGATGCGGCCGGCGTCGTCGGGCGGCACCTCGCCGAGATCGACGTACCAGCGGGCCAGGAACCCGCCCTCGCGGGGGATGAGCAGGATGGACCCGCCGTCGTGCGACTGGATGGCGCACTTGGTGCGGACGTCGGGGAAGTCGGTCACGGCGAGCACGTCCATCACGCCCCAGGCGTGGTTGGCCCGGTCGCCGACCGCCTTGCGCCCGATCGACTCCCTGACGGAGCTGTGCGCCCCGTCGCAGCCGATGACGTAGCCGGCCCGCACCGTGCGTTCCGTGCCCTCGTCCGGTCCCGCCGTGTGCCGGAGCGTCACCGTGACCGGGTACGGGTCCTGAGTGGTGCCGCCGGCCGCGTCCGTCGTGTCGGCCACCGTGAGCCCGACTGCCTCGAGCCCGTAGTCCGGCGTGATGCGGGCGGGCCCGGCGGCGGCCACCTCGGCGAAGTAGTCGAGCACGCGGGCCTGGTTGACGATCAGGTGCGGGAACTCGCTGATCCCATGGGCGTCGTCCGGCGGGACGGCGCCGCGGACGATGTTCGCCGGGTTCTCGGGGTCGGGCTTCCAGAACGCCATCTCCGTGATCCGGTAGGCCTCGGCGGTGATCCGCTCGGCGAACCCGAACGCCTGGAACGTCTCCACGCTGCGTGCCTGGATGCCGTCGGCCTGGCCCATCTCGAGGCGTCCGGCCCGCCGCTCGACGAGGTGGGTGCGGATGCCGGGGAACTGTGCGAGCTGGGCCGACGCGATCATTCCTGCGGGGCCGCTGCCGACGATCAGCACGTCGACCTCGTCGGGCAGCTCGGCCGGTCGCTCGAGACCGTAGCCATCGGCCGGCCGGACGCGCGGGTCGCCGGACACGTAGCCGTGGTGGTGGAACTGCATTGTTCGTCCGTTCTGCTCGGTGGGCGTGCTGCTCGGGCTCGGGCCCGGGTGCGGGCTCAGGCCTTGGCGAGGCCGTAGATCGGGCTGGCGGCCTGCAGCTGCTCGTGGTCGGGGCCCAGCGGGATACCCGTACGGTCGCGCAGCATGAGCGTCGCGGCGAGCCCGATCACCGTCATGCCCGCCAGGTACATGGTCACCGCCGCCGTCGTGCCGGTCGCCTGGACGAGCGCTGTGGCGATGGTCGGCGCGAACGCGCCGCCCAGGATGGACCCGATCGCGTAGGAGATCGAGACGCCGGAGAACCGGATCGACGCGGGGAACAGCTCGGCGTAGAGCGCGGCCTGCGGCCCGTACGTGAATCCGAGGCCGACGGACAGGAAGACCAGTCCGAGCAGCAGCGAGCCGAACGTCGCGCCGTTGACCAGCGGGAACAGAGTAAGGACGCCGGCGAGCTGCACCACGAAGCCGATGACGTAGGTGGTGCGGCGGCCGAGCCGGTCGGACAGCGCGCCCGCGGACCACGTCGAGGCGAGCCACACGACCGCCGAGATGGTCACGGCCCAGAACACCGGCCCGCGGTCCAGCCCGACGGGGCCCTCCGGGTCGGACGCGTAGCTCTGGATGTAGCCGCCGGTCGTCATGTAGCCGACGGCGTTGTTGCCCGCGAAGACGAGGGCGGCCACGATCACGAGCGGCGTGTGCTTGCGGAAAAGCTGCAGCAAGGGCTGGCGGGTGGTCTCGGCACGCTCGGCGATCTCGACGAACACGGGGCTCTCCTCGACGCTGCGGCGTACCCAGTACCCGATGCCGATCAGGACGACGCTCAGCAGGAACGGGACGCGCCAGCCCCACGTGAGGAACGCTTCGCCGGGCGCGACGGCGTTCATGATGCCCAGCACCGCGGACGCGAGCAGGAGGCCGAGCGGGACGCCGATCTGGGGCGAGGCGCCGAACAGGCCGCGGCGCTTGACCGGTGCGTGCTCGCAGGACATGAGTACGGCGCCGCCCCACTCGCCGCCGGCCGAGATGCCCTGCAGGATCCTTAGGAGGACCAGCAGGACGGGGGCGGCGATGCCGATCTGGCCGTAGGTCGGCAGCACGCCGATGAGCGCGGTGGCCAGGCCCATCAGGACCAGGGTGAGCACCAGGACGACGCGTCGTCCGTACTTGTCGCCGAGGTGCCCGGCGACGAAGGCGCCGAACGGGCGGAAGAGGAAGCTGACCCCCACCGAGCCGAACGCCAGCAGCGTCCCGAGGCTCGCACCGGCCGGCTCGAAGAAGAGCTGGCCGAAGACGAGGCCTGCCGCGGAGGCGTAGATGAAGAAGTCGTACCACTCGACGGTCGTGCCGACGACGGTGGCGAGGACGACGCGGCGCCGCTCGCGTGAGGAGGGGGAGCGGGCCGCTGCGGGCCCGTCGGGGGTGAGGCGTGACATCGCATGACTCCCTTGTCATCCGGGCCCGCCCTCGTCGGAGGGCCCTTCGTGTGTGCTCGGCAGGGACGACCTTGCCGTGTTCTCCTAGACCATATACGATCTGAGATACGAAATGCCAGAGGTCGTCGAAGACCAGTGGATCGACGGGCAAGGGAGCTCATGGGTACCGAAGCGCACGCCCCGACGGCACGGGAGCTGCCGCCGTCCGGGCCGCTCGCGGCACGGCCGGGCAAGATCGTCGCCGTCCATCTCGCCTACGTGTCGCGCGCCGAGCAGCGCGGCCGGCGGCCCGCGGCGCCGTCGTACTTCTTCAAGCCGGCCAGCTCGCTCGCCGCGACGGGCGGAGTGGCCGAGCGCCCCGCGGGCACGGAGCTGCTCGCGTTCGAGGGCGAGGTGGCGCTGGTCATCGGCGAGCCGGCCCGGCACGTGCCGGTCGAGCGGGCGTGGGACCACGTCGTCGCCGTGACCGCCGCGAACGACCTCGGTGTCTACGACCTGCGCTGGGCGGACAAGGGCTCGAACGTGCGCTCGAAGGGTCGCGACGGCTACACGCCGATCGGCCCGGAGCTCCTCGACGCCCGCGTGGTCGACCCTGCCGCGCTGCGCATACGCACCTGGGTCAACGGTGAGCTCGTGCAGCAGGACACCACGGGTGACGACGGGCTGCTGTTCCCGTTCGCGCAGATCGTGGCCGACCTGTCCCAGCACCTCACGCTCGAGACGGGCGACGTCATCCTGACGGGTACGCCCGCCGGGTCGAGCGTCGTGGCGCCGGGTGACGTCGTCGAGGTAGAGGTGGACGCGCCGACGGCGCCCGGCGCGCCGACGTCGGGCCGCCTCGTGACCACGGTGGTGCAGGGTGACGTGCCGTTCGGCGACGTCGGAGCGGGCCCGAAGATCGACGACACCCAGCGCGCCGAGGCGTGGGGGAGCCGCGAGGCCGCCGGCCTGGCGCCAGAGCCGGGGCCGTTCTTGCTCACGGCCGAGCTCGTCGACAAGCTGCGGCGCGCGCCGGTCGCCGGGCTGTCGGCCCAGCTGCGCAAGCGTGGCCTGAACAACGTGCTCATCGAGGGCGTGCGGCCGAACACGCCGGGCGCGACGATCGTCGGCCGCGCGCGGACGCTGCGCTTCGTGCCGAACCGGGAGGACCTGTTCGTCTCGCACGGCGGTGGCTACAACGCGCAGAAGCGGTTGTTCGACGCGGTCGACGCCGGCGAGGTCATCGTCATCGAGGCCCGTGGCGAGACAGGTTCGGCGACGCTCGGCGACGTCCTCGCGCTGCGCGCGCACGTGCGCGGCGCTGCAGGCATCGTCACCGACGGCGGCGTGCGGGACTTCGACGCCGTCGCCGCGACCGGGCTGCCGGTCTTCTCCCAGGGCGCCCACCCCGCGGTGCTCGGCCGCCGGCACGTCCCGTGGGACACCGACGTCGCCGTGGCCTGCGGCGGGGCGACGGTGCTGCCGGGTGACGTCGTCGTGGGTGACGCGGACGGTGTGGTCGTGGTCCCGCCGCACCTGGTCGAGGAGGTCGCCGACGCGACCATCGCCCAGGAGGAGCAGGACGCCTGGGTCGCACAGCAGGTGGCTGCAGGCCACCCGGTCGACGGGCTCTTCCCCCCGAACGCCGAATGGCGCGCGCGGTACGAGTCGTGGAAGTCCCAGTCATCGAAGTCCCAGGCACCGAAGTCCCAGGCACCCAGGGAATCGCGATGACGACCGAAGACGTCACGGCCTCGGCCGTCGAGGTCGCGTTCGCCGGCGCGCTCAGCAAGTCCCAGCTCGCCTACGACTACCTCCGCGACCGCATCGCGCGTCACGAGCTGAGCCCTGGCTACCGCCTCGTGCTCCAGGGCATAGCGGATGAGCTCGCGATGAGCGTCGTGCCAGTCCGCGAGGCGATCCGACGCCTGGAGGCGGAGGGCCTGGTCACCTACGAGCGCAACGTCGGTGCGCGGGTCGCGATGGTCGACGAGAACGGGTACGTCGACGCCATGCAGGCCCTCGGCGTCGTCGAGGGAGCCGCGACCGGGCTCTCGGCGCGCGCCATCTCCACCGCCGACCTCCAGCGGGCGACCGAGGTGAACGACCACCTGCGTTCCCTGCTCGACCACTTCGACCCGCACGCGTTCACCGCCCTGAACCGGCAGTTCCACTCGGTGCTGTTCGAGTCGTGCCCCAACCAGCTGCTGCTCGACATGGTCCACCGGGGCTGGGCCCAGCTGTCCGGGCTGCGCGACTCCACGTTCGCGTTCGTCCCCGGCCGCGCGCACGACTCCGTGGCCGAGCACACCCACATCCTCGACCTGATCACCCGCGAGGCCGACCCGCTCGAGATCGAGATCGCCGCACGCAACCACCGCTGGGCGACCATGCGGGCCTTCCTGGACGCGCGTGCCGACGCAGCCCCGCCCCGCCAGACCGCACACAGGGAGACACAGTGACCAACCAGGCGAACGACCAGCCGACCCGCTACGTGCCGGCCGACCTGCCCGGCCGTATCCAGCACTACATCGGCGGCGCGTTCGTCGACTCGGCCGACGGCGCGACGTTCGACGTGCTCGAGCCGGTGACCAACGACGTCTACCTGCAGGCGGCAGCAGGGAAGAAGGCCGACGTCGACCGCGCCGTCGCCGCGGCGCGCGACGCGTTCGTGAACGGGCCGTGGCCCCGGATGCTGCCGCGGGAACGTTCGCGGATCCTGCACCGGATCGCGGACCTCGTCGAGTCCCGCGACGCGCGGCTCGCCGAGCTGGAGAGCTTCGACTCCGGCCTGCCGATCACGCAGGCACTGGGCCAGGCCCGCCGGGCCGCGGAGAACTTCCGGTTCTTCGCCGACCTCGTGGTGGCCCAGGCGGACGACACCTTCAAGGTTCCTGGCCGCCAGATCAACTACGTCAACCGCAAGCCGATCGGCGTCGCCGGCCTCATCACGCCGTGGAACACACCGTTCATGCTCGAGTCCTGGAAGCTCGGGCCGGCGCTCGCGACCGGCAACACGGTGGTGCTCAAGCCCGCCGAGTTCACGCCGCTGTCGGCGTCGCTGTGGGCGGGCATCTTCGAGGAGGCGGGTCTGCCCGAGGGCGTGTTCAACCTGGTCAACGGTCTCGGCGAGGAGGCGGGGGACGCGCTGGTCAAGCATCCTGACGTCCCGCTCATCTCGTTCACGGGGGAGAGCAGCACCGGCCAGCTGATCTTCGCCAACGCCGCCCCGAACCTCAAGGGGCTGTCGATGGAGCTGGGGGGAAAGTCCCCGGCCGTCGTCTTCGCCGACGCCGACCTGGACGCCGCGATCGACGCGACGATCTTCGGCGTCTTCTCGCTCAACGGCGAGCGCTGCACCGCGGGCAGCCGCATCCTGGTCGAGCGCGCGGTCTACGACGAGTTCGTCGAGCGGTATGCCGCGCAGGCGCAGCGCGTGGTCGTCGGCGATCCGCAGGACCCGGAGACGGAGGTCGGCGCGCTCGTCCACCCCGAGCACTACGACAAGGTCATGTCCTACATCGAGATCGGGAAGTCAGAGGGCCGGCTCGTGGCGGGCGGCGGGCGCCCCGAGGGTTTCGAGAGCGGCAACTACGTGGCGCCGACGGTGTTCGCGGACGTGCCGCCGTCGGCCCGGATCTTCCAGGAGGAGATCTTCGGCCCGGTCGTGGCGATCACGCCGTTCGACACCGACGAGGAGGCTCTCGCCCTGGCCAACGGGGTCAGGTACGGGCTGGCCGCCTACGTGTGGACCAACGATCTCAAGCGCGCGCACAACTTCTCGCAGGCCATCGAGGCGGGCATGGTCTGGCTCAACTCGAACAACGTGCGCGACCTGCGCACACCGTTCGGCGGGGTCAAGGCGTCCGGCCTCGGGCACGAGGGCGGCTACCGCTCGATCGACTTCTACACCGACCAGCAGGCCGTGCACATCACGCTCGGCAAGGTGCACAATCCGACGTTCGGCAAGCAAGCTGCCGGCAAGCCAGCTTTCGGCAAGGGAGCCTGAAAATGACCGACCCGACGGGACCCGTCGTGACCAGCGAGGCACCGATCACCGCCGCGGACCCGGTCCCCACGCCGCTGGCGCCACCGCCGGACATCCTGCGGTGCGCGTACATGGAGCTGGTGGTCACGGACCTGGCCGCCTCCCGAGGCTTCTACGTCGACGTGCTCGGCCTGGTCGTCACCGAGGAGGACGAGGACGCCGTCTACCTGCGGAGCCTCGAGGAGTTCATCCACCACAACCTCGTGCTGCGCAAGGGACCGGTGGCCGCCGTCGCCGCGTTCTCCTACCGGGTGCGCAGCCCCGAGGAGCTCGACCGCGCCGTCGCGTTCTACACCGAGCTGGGCTGCCGCGTCGAGCGCCGCGCGGACGGCTTCACCCGCGGGATCGGCGACTCGGTGCGAGTGACCGACCCGCTCGGCTTCCCCTACGAGTTCTTCTACGACGTCGACCACGTCGAGCGGCTCGCGTGGCGCTACGACCTGCACACCCCCGGCGCCCTGGTGCGGCTGGACCACTTCAACCAGGTGACCCCGGACGTGCCGCGCGCCGTGAAGTTCATGGAGGACCTCGGCTTCCGGGTCACGGAGGACATCCAGGACGGCGAGGGCACGACGTACGCCGCGTGGATGCGCCGCAAGCCGACGGTGCACGACACGGCGATGACGGGCGGCGACGGCCCGCGCATGCACCACGTCGCGTTCGCCACGCACGAGAAGCACAACATCATCGCCATCTGCGACAAGCTCGGCGCGCTGCGGCTGTCGGACCACATCGAGCGCGGCCCGGGCCGGCACGGCGTCTCCAACGCGTTCTACCTCTACCTGCGGGACCCGGACGGCCACCGCGTGGAGATCTACACGCAGGACTACTACACGGGCGACCCGGACAATCCCGTGGTCACCTGGGACGTGCACGACAACCAGCGCCGCGACTGGTGGGGCAACCCGGTGGTGCCGTCCTGGTACACCGAGGCGTCCCTCGTCCTGGACCTGGACGGCAACCCGCAGCGCGTCGTCGCCCGCACGGACACCTCGGAGATGGCGGTGACCATCGGGGCGGACGGGTTTTCCTACACCCGTCCCGAGGACGACGCCGACGTGCTGCCCTCGTGGAAGCAGGGCGAGTACAAGCTGGGACACCAGCTGTGACGGGGGAGCGCATGCTGGACGACGCGACGATCACCACGATCGCGGACGAGCTGGCCCACGCCGAGGCCGAGCGCACGACGGTGCCGCTCCTGACGGCGCGGTACCCCGGCATGACCGTCGAGGACTCCTACGCCGTGCAGAACACCTGGCGCCGGCGTGGCATCGAGTCCGGGCGCCGCCCGGTAGGCCGCAAGATCGGGCTCACCTCCAAGGTCATGCAGGCCGCCACAGGCATCACCGAGCCGGACTACGGTGCGATCTTCGCGGACATGGTCTTCGACAACGGGTCGGTCATCGAGCACTCGCGGTTCTCGAACGTGCGGATCGAGGTGGAGCTCGCCTTCGTGCTGCGCGACGGGCTCAAGGGACCCGACGTCACGGTGTTCGACGTGTTGAGGGCCACCGAGTACGTGGTGCCCGCCCTGGAGATCCTGTCGTCGCGCATCGAGATGACCGGGCGCACCGTCGTCGACACGATCAGCGACAACGCCGCGATGGGCGGCATGGTCTACGGCGGGAACCCGGTGGCGATCGGGGAGACCGACCTGCGCTGGGTCTCCGCGCTGCTCTACCGCAACGAGGCCATCGAGGAGTCCGGCGTCGCGGCCGCCGTGCTGAACCACCCGGCCACCGGCGTCGCCTGGCTGGCGAACAAGCTGGCCCAGCACGACGACGCGCTGGAACCCGGCGAGATCATCCTGGCCGGTTCGTTCACCCGGCCGATCTGGGTGGAGCCGGGGGACACCGTGCTGGCCGACTACCGAGAGCTGGGGACCGTCTCGTGCCGATTCGTCTGACCCTCCCGCCCACGCTCCGCGACCGCATCGCCGGCGCCGACCGGCCGCAGATAGGCATGTGGGTCTGCAGCGGCAGTCCGCTGGTGGCGGAGATCTGCGCGGGCGCCGGCCTGGACTGGCTGCTGATCGACGGCGAGCACTCGCCGATCGGCCTGGAGACCACCTCGGCGCTGCTCCAGGCGGTCGCGCCCTATCCGGTCACCCCGCTCGTGCGGGCTCCGTCCGACGACGCAGTGGGGCTCAAGCAGCTGCTCGATCTGGGCGCCCAGAACGTGCTGGTGCCCATGATCGACACGGCCGAGCAGGCCCGCGCCGTCGTACGGGCCGTCCGCTACCCGCCGCGCGGCATCCGCGGGGTGGGCAGCGCGCTGTCCCGCGGTGCGCGCTGGAACCGCGTCGAGGGCTATATGGCCGACGCCGACCGGCACGTCTCGCTGTTCGTGCAGATCGAGTCCGCGACCGGCGTCGAGAACGCCGCGGCGATCGCGGCTGTCGACGGCGTGGACGGCGTCTTCGTGGGACCGTCCGACCTGGCGGCGTCCCTTGGCGTGCTCGGCCAGCAGACGCACCCGGACGTCACCGCAGCGGTGCGCGCGACGTTCGAGGCGGTGCGGGCAGCGGGCAAGCCCGTCGGCGTCAACGCCTTCGACCCGGCGGTGGCGCAGGCCTACCTGGACGGCGGGGCATCCTTCGTTCTAGTCGGGGCCGACGTCGCCATGCTCGCCCGCGGCTCGGAAGCGCTGGCGGACCGCTGGACCGACGTCGGCGGGACGGCCGGGGAGTAGAGACTCGCTGGGATGGCCTTGAGTTGGCGTTGGTGTAGACGCAGCTTGGGGTGGTATTGACGTAGCGCTGACGTAACGCTGACGTGGCTTTGGCGCAGCGGCGGGGGTGGCGTGGGATTGAGCCGGCACGAGACCGGCGCGCAGCTGGCGCGGGTCCGCGGCGAGTGAGCCGCCGCGGTCGGTCGGCGGCGGGTTCGGTCACCGGTGGGCTGGTCGCCGCAGTACCTATGGGGGTGCCGGGTAGGCCGAACTTTGTTCAGCCCAGGCTCGGATTTGCGAGCTGTGCCGAATAGTTCAGCCAAGGGCGAATCAGGCATGACTGGACCGATCGAAGTTCAGCCGGCCTGACGGCGTCGAGCCGCCGCAAGTCGTGAGCCCATGGACACACCCGCCGGCGTCGAACCGCAAGCTGCGCGTCGATAGGTCTGCGGGTCAGTGTCGAACCGCAAGATCATCGTTGATCGGGCTAGGCCCGAGCGTCGAACCGCAAGATCACGGTTGATCGGGCTGGGGTCGAGCGTCGAACCGCAAGTTCGTCGTTGCTCTTGGCGTCGATCCGCAAAGTACGCGTCGATTGCGGCCAGTCTGGACCTGCAAGTTGCGGTTCGGCTCCGGAGAGCACGCGCAGCTTGCGGTTCGGCGCCGTTCGGTCGTTCGGTGGACGCGCAGCTTGCGGTTCGGCGTCGTTCGGTCGTCTGGTCGACGCGGAACTTGCGGCTCGGCGCCTCAGGTGACGGCTAGCTTGCGGCTCGTCGCCGGTCGGCCTGCCGGGCAGGTCGGTCTGCCGGGCTGGCCGGGCAAACCAGGCCCAGGCGGGCTCGGCCGGTCGGAGGCGTACATCAGACGGACCGTCCGGATCAGTTCGCCGCGACCCATTCGCCGCGACCTGTTCGCCGCGACCCATTCGCCGCGACACACATTCCTCGTGACCTACTGGTCGAGGACCGTCAGTGCGAGCAGCTGCTCGCGGAGTCGCTCCAGCTCCTCCGGTGCGGGCTCCATGCCCCATACCGGCTGGGCGCTGGCGCCGTCGGCCGCGGCGAGGACGAGCAGAAGGACGTCCTCGGGAAGGCCGTCCGCCCGCAGGTCGTCCTGCCAGCGCAGTGCGTCGGCGCGGGCGAGGTCGGTGACCGCCTCGACGGTCGACAGGTGCGCGATCACCACGAGTGCGTCTCGCGTGGCGGCCGCGTCCAGCGCGCCGTCGATCGACGTCCGCACATAGGCGCGCACCAGGCTTCCGGGAGCGTCGTCGTCCGGGTCGACGGCGGCGAGCACGGCCATCCTGAACCGCTCGAGCCAGTCGTGCGCCATCGCCAGGAGCAGCTCCTGCTTGCTCGCGAAGTGGTAGAGCAGCCCACCCTTGGACACCCCCGCGCGGCGTGCGACGTCGTCGAGGGTGGCCGAGATCCCGCGTTCACGGACCAGCTGGCCCGCCGCGTCCAGGAGCGCGGACCGCGTCTGCTCCGGGTCTCTGCCCGCCGTTCGACCCACTCGCCACCACCTCTACCTTCGACACGCACTATAGGGCCCGCACTATGAAACTGTACCGGCTGGACGGTACAGTTGTCACATGACCGTTCCTGTCCCCGTCCTCTCCACGCGCCGCCGGTGGGCCGCGCTCGCCGTCCTCGTGCTGGCGGTCGGCCTGCTCGCGATCGACGGCACCGTCCTCTATCTGGCGGTTCCGTCGCTGACCCGCGACCTGGCGGCTACCGCCACCCAGGTGCTGTGGATCGGGGACATCTACTCGCTGGCCATCGCCGGGCTGCTCGTCACCATGGGCACGCTTGCCGACCGCATCGGCCGCAAGCGACTCCTGCTGATCGGTTCGACGGCGTTCGGCGCCGCCTCGGCCCTCGCCGCGTTCGCGCCGAGCGCCGAGGTCCTCATCGCCGCCCGGCTGCTGCTCGGCGTGGCGGGGGCGACGATCATGCCGTCGACGCTGTCGCTCATCCGGACGCTGTTCCCGGACGCCCGCGAGCGCAGCCGCGCCATCGCTGCGTGGTCGGCGGCGGCCGGTGGTGGCGCGGCGGTGGGGCCGCTGGTCGGCGGTGCGCTGCTGGAGCACTTCTGGTGGGGCTCGGTCTTCCTCGTGAACATCCCGGTGGTCGTGGTGCTGGTTGTCGCGGGCGCCGTGCTGCTGCCTGAGGCGAAGGACCCGGACCCGGGCCGCCTCGACGTCCTGTCGGTCGTGCTGTCCTTCGCCGCCGTGATGCCGCTGGTGTGGTCCATCAAGCACGCGGCCTCCGAAGGCGTGGACCTGCTCGCGGTCGGGGTGCTGGCGCTGGCGGTGCTCGCCGGGATCGGCTTCGTCCGGCGTCAGGCCCGGCTGGTCGCCGACGGGCGGGGTCCGCTGCTCGACATCGGCCTGTTCCGGATCCCGGCGTTCAGCGGCGCGGTGGCGGCGAACCTGATCGCGATCTTCGCGCTCACCGGCATGCTGTTCTTCTTCTCGCAGTACCTGCAGCTCGTGCGGGGGTACTCGCCGCTGGTGGCAGGCATCGCCGAGCTCCCGGCCACCATCGCGTCCATCGTGGTGGTCGTGGTGGTCGGCTGGTCGATCACGCGGTTCGGGCGTGGCCCCGCGATCGCGCTCGGCCTCGGGGTCACCGCGCTCGGGATGCTGGCCATCGCGGCGGCCGAGGGTGCCGACCACTACGTGTGGCTCGCGCTCGCCCTGGTCCCGGCCGGGCTGGGCGTTGGACTGGCGATGACCCTGACGACCGACGCCGTCGTCTCCGCGGTGCCGCCGGCCAAGGCGGGTGGCGCGTCGGCGATCTCCGAGACGGCGTACGAGCTGGGCGTGGCGCTCGGTGTCGCGGTGCTCGGCTCGCTGGTCACGCTCGGCTACCAGGCGCGCATCGCGCTACCCGCTGACGTGTCGGCGGACGTGCGGGTCCAGGCCGGTGACTCGCTCGCCTCGGCGGTAGCGGTCGCCGGCGAACGGGCGGACGTGCTGGAGGCGGCCCAGGAGGCGTTCGTCGCCGCCCTGCAGGTCGCGTGCGTCGTCGCGGCGGTGCTGACCGCGATCGCCGCCGTCGTCGCCTGGCGGCTCATCCCGGACGAGGGCAAGCGCGCCCGGTGAGCCCCGGCGCCCTGCGCGGAGGAGTTGCCTCCGTCGGTCGAGGCACCGGAGCGGACCAGGGCCGTGCTGGAGCAGCACCATCTGGACGCCTGGCTGGCCGCCGTCCGGCCCGGATGCGGGCGGGCCGGACGGCGGCCACCCTGGGAGTGGCCAGTCGAGTCGACGTACTGAAGGGGGAACGCGGTGGAGGCCGAGGACGACCGCGTCACGGTCGTGGTCGCGAGCCGGAACCGCCGGGCCGACCTGCTCGCTTCGCTGCCCGTCCATCGGGCGCCCGTGATCCTGGTGGACAACGCCTCGACCGACGGCAGCCCCGACGCCGTCGAGGCGGCATGTCCCGACGTGCGGGTCATCCGCCTGCCGCGCAACGTCGGCGCCGTGGCCCGGACGGTCGGGGTCCGGGCCGCGACCACACCGTTCGTCGCCTTCGCCGACGACGACTCGTGGTGGGCGCCGGGCTCGCTGCACGACGCCGCCGCCGTGCTGTCCGATCATCCTCGGCTCGGACTCGTCTGCGCCAGGATCCTCGTCGGACCGGAGGAGCGCACCGACCCGGTGAGCGAGCTGATGGCCGCTTCGCCCCTGCCGCAGGACGCCTCCGTGCCCGGCGAGGCGCTCCTCGGCTTCGTGGCCTGCGCTGCGATGGTCCGCCGTAGCGCGTTCCTCGCCGCGGGAGGGTTCGACCCCGTGGTGCGGTTCCCCGGCGAGGAGGAGCGGCTGGCGCTCGACCTCGCGGCGGCCGGCTGGGCGATGTCCTACGTCAAGGAAGTGGTGGTGCACCACCACCCGTCACCGAGCCGGCAGCCGCCGGCCGCGCGGCAGCACGGGATCGCCCGCGCGGCGACGCTCACCGCGCTGATGCGCCTGCCGTGGCGCGACGCCGTCGGCGAGCTCCGCGGTGTTGCGGCGCAGAGCCAGAGCCACCGGTCCGGCGTGGTCCGGGGCCTGCGGGAAGCGCCCGCCGCGCTCCGCCGGCGTCGGCCCGTGCCGGCCGAGGTGGCCGCGATGCGGAGGCTCCTCGTGCGGTGGTGAGACAGCGCCGTGGTGAGGCAGCGCCGTGGTGCGGCAGCGCCGTGGTGCGGCAGCGCCGTGGTTCGCTCAGAGGGCCCCGCCGGCCACCCTCGGTGCGGCAGCGGACTCTCCGGCGTCGCCGATGGTCTCGCGCGCGACGTAGTTCTCCAGGTCGAACAGGTTGTCGCCGGCGCGCTTGGCCACGGTGACGAGCGTGGTCGCTGCGGCGACCTCCTCGACCTGCTCCTCGAGGAACCACATCAGGAACTGCTCGCCCAGGGCGTCGCCCTCGTCGCGGGCGGCCCGGAAGATCGCCTCGATCTGCCGGGTGACCTGCTGCTCCTGGTCGAGCGCGAGCTGGAGCGGCTCGATGACGTCTTCGAAGTCGTTGCGCACCTCGGGGGTGCCGGGGATCTTCACGGGCAGCGACCGGTCGAGGTGGTACTGGACGATCATCATCCCGTGGTTGCGCTCCTCGAGCGCCTGGCGGTAGAAGTGCGCGGCGAGCTGCGGCAGGTCGTGGCTGTCGAACCAGACAGCGATCGCCATGTACTGCAGGTGCGCCGCCAGCTCGTGGCCCACCTGCTCGCCCAGCAGCCGCAGATACTGGGAGCTCTCCGAGGTCGTCGTCATGCGCTCACGCTACCGCTCCGTTCCGAGCACACCGAGCACACCGAGCGCACCGAGCGCACCGAGCGCATCCAGCGCACCGGCCGCGTCAGAGCGGCGTCGGCTCGCCCAGCAGCACGAGCCCGCGCGGGAACTGGCCGTCCGTCACCTCCTGGACGCGGCGGCGCGCCTCGTCGGCGCTCCCGGCGTGGAGCCGCAGCTCCCTGGTGGTCGGGCCCGGGTCCGGTCGCGCCGAGTCGCCGGGGGAGTCCAGGCCGGGCTCGGCGACCATCCGGGCCTGCAGGCCGGCGGCACGCAACGCGTCAACGAACGACCCGGCGTCGCGCTTGGCCGTGTCCAGATCGGGGAAGGTCACGGCAATGAGGTAGTTCTCCATGTCGGCATCTCCATGTCCTGGTACTCGTGTGGCCTGGTACTCGTGTGGCCTGGTACTCGTGTGGCCTGGTACTCGTGTGGTGACGAGCTGGTCAGCTGATCAGCACCTGGGTCGACGACTCCTTGAGCTTGGCGTTCGCCCAGCGCATCTGGCGCAGCGTGTCGGGATGGCACCGTTCGGTCAGGGCGAGCACGTCGGTGTGCTGGATACCCTGTGCCGCCTGGGCGAGCATCTCCCAGTCCACCGACACGCCCGCCGCGTCCAGATAGAGCGCGCGCAGATCACGCAGCAGCAGGAGCCCCGGGGTGCGGGCCCGCCCGACGAGCTCGCTGCTCTTCTCGCGCACCGAGCGGGCGAGCGAGCGCTCGGCCTGCGGCTCGGCGTCGAGATCGACGCCGTAGTCGACAGCCGCCTCCGCGATGTCGCGGACGTGCCGCTGGGACCAGGCGGCGATGTCCCGGGCCACGTGATAGATCTCGTGGTCCACCTGGTGCCGCTCCGAGATCCGCAGCAGGTCGAGCGCCAGGTGGTTCTCGGACCGGTGCAGCTCCCGCAGGACGAGGCCGAGCTTCATCGCGGGCCCCCTGGTCGGGTGGCGGACAGGTCCTCGTCGGCGACCGCCTCTGCTCCGCCGGCGGTCGCAGGCACCCCTGGCGTGACCGAGGCCGAGCCGGTCGACGGCGCCGGAGCGGGGGAGCCGTCCCCGTCCCTGACCTTGCGCACGGCCGCCGCCGCTGTCTTGAAGAGCGGCTGCTTGGAGCAGGGGTCCCAGTCCGTCATCGTCAGCTCGTTCGCCGCGCGGCCCTGGCCGTCCGGTTCGTGGCCGCCGCTGGTGTCCCAGTAGCCGTAGTGGAACGGCACGAACGCGACGCCCGGGCGGATGCCGCTGATGCGCGCCTTGGCCCGTAGACCACCCCGTGGCGTGGTCACCTCGGCGAGGTCGCCCTCCGCGAGGCCGAGCGCCTCGGCGTCGTGCGCCGAGACCTCCACCCAGACCCCGGGGGCCGCCGCCTGCAGCTGCGGCGCCCGGCCTGTCTTGGTGCGGGTATGGAACTGGTACAGCGTGCGCCCGGTGATGAGCTGGAGCGGGAACTGCTCGCTGGGGATCTCGTGGGGCACGAGGTACTGGGCCGCCTTGATGACGGCCCGGCCCTCCGGGTTCAGCGCGGCGTACTCCGTCGGCTCCAGCGGTGCCCCGGTGATCAGGTCGCGGCCGTAGCTCTCGCAGTAGTCGGGGCTGCTCCAGAACTGCCCGTCGGCGTAGAGGCGCTCCGTGCCAGCGGGCTGCTCCTCCGTGCAGGGCCACTGGATGCCGCTGCCGCCGCGCAGCTTGTCATAGCTGAGACCGGTGTAGTCGCACGGGCGCCCGCGGCTGCACTCCTTCCACGCCTCGAAGGCGGACTCGGCGTCGTGCCACTTGACCAGCGGCGCGTCGTCCTTGTCCCGCAGCCCCATCCGGTGCCCGAAGTCGATGAAGATGTCGAGGTCCGGCCGCGCCTCGCCGGGCGGCTCGACGGCCTTCTCCGAGAGGTGCACGGTGCGGTCGACGTTCGTGAAGGTGCCGGTCTTCTCGCCCCACGTCGCGGCGGGAAGCACGACGTCGGCCAGCTGAGCCGTCTCCGACAGGAAGATGTCCTGGACGACGAGGAACAGCCGCTCCTGCGTCAGGATCGAGCGGACGCGGGCCAGCTCCGGCAGGGACACGGCCGGGTTGGTCGCCTGCACCCAGAGCATCCGGATCGAGCCCTCCTCGACGTACCGCATCATCTGCATGACGTGGGTCGGCGGAGAGTAGTGCGGGATGCGCATCGGGTCCACGTTCCACACCTCGGCCAGGTCCTTCACGTGCGCGTCGTTGGACCAGTTGCGGAATCCCGGCAGGTCGCCGTCGGCCCCGCACTCCCTGGTGTTCTCTGCCGTGGGCTGCCCGTTCATCTGCAGGAGGCCGCACCCCGGCTTTCCGAGCATGCCCCGGACCAGGTGGACGTTGTTGACCTGCACCGACGCGGCGGTGGCCTGGTGGGACTGGTAGAAGCCCTGGAGCACGGTGGACAGCAGCCGCTCCCCGGTGCCCAGGATGCGGGCCGCCTCGCGCAGGTCGGCGGCGGGGACGTCGCAGATCGTGGCGACGCGCTCCACGGGGTAGTCCGCGACCATCTGCGCCAGGTCGGCGAAGCCCACGGTGTGCTGGTCGATGTACTCGTGGTCCACCCAGTCCTGCGCGACGATCTCGTGCAGCAGACCGTTCATCAGCGCGAGGTTGGTGCCGGGGCGCGGCGCCAGGTGGACGGTGGCGGCGCGCGCCACCGGCGTCATCCGGGGGTCGACACAGATGATGGCCGGCGGGTTCGGGCCGGCGAGCCGGTCCAGGACCCGGGACCACAGCACGGTCTGCGTCTCGGCCATGTTGTGCCCGAAGAGCGCGATCACGTCGGCGTGGTCGATGTCCGTGTAGGACCCGGGCTGCCCGTCGGAGCCGAACGACTCCTTGAGCGCGGCGGCCGCCGTCGCGGTGCACAGCCGCGTGTTGCCGTCGACGTGGTTGGTGCCGATGCCCCCGTGCGCGATCAGGCCGAGGGTGTAGTACTCCTCCAGGAAGAGCTGACCCGTGGTGTAGAAGCCGATGGCGCTAGCGCCCTGCTCCGCCATGAGCTGCTTGGCGTTGCTCACCACACGTTCCATCGCCTCGTCCCAGGTGGCCTCCACCAGCTCGCCGTCCTTGCGGACGAGCGGCCGCGTGAGCCGGGCGGGGTCGGCGTTGGCCTGCCAGCCGTAGAGGTCCTTTGGCCCGAGCCGGCCGTGGTTGACCCGGTCCTCGACCCGGCCGCGGACGCCCACCATGCGGCCGTCGCGCACCGCGATGTCGAGCGCGTCGCCGTTCGAGTGCAGGATCGTCGCGGACTGTACCCAGCGGTCGACCTCGTCGGCGGTGACGCCGTCAGCGAGGAACGTGTCGGTCCGTGCGGGCCACGGGGTTCCCGGGCCGTAGGGCGTCCGGGTTCCCCAGGGTTCGGCGATGCGATCGGTCTGCGGCATCTGTCCAGGCAATTGCGGCTCGGAGCCGCTCGCAACCGGAGGCCCGCGGCTCGCTCACCGAGCGGGACGGTCCAAACGGGTGCGGAGCGCCGCCGTGAGGTGCTCTACCTGTTCCAGCTGGTCCGGGGTCAGGGCGTCGACGAACAGCTCGCGCACCGCGCGCAGGTGCGGCACCGAGGCGCTCCGGAAGGCCTGCGCCCCGTGGTCCGTGAGGACCACCTCGGCGCCGCGGTAGTCGACGGCGCAGTCGTCGCGGCGGATGAGGTCGCGCCCCTCCATGCGCCTGATGTGGTGGGACAGCCGACTGCGTTCCCAGCCGACGGCGTCGGCGAGCTCGGAGGAGCGCAGGCGGCGCCCGTCCGCCTCGCTCAGGGCGAGCAGCACCGCGTAGTCGCCGGGCGACAGCGCTGACTCCTCGTGCAGACGGGCGCTCAGCCGCGCGTTCAGCGCCTGTGCGGTCTCGATGAACCCGCGCCAGGTGCGCAGCTCGTCCGCCGTCGGCGACTGCCGGGAGCGGAGCGGTGTGTCCTCTGTCACGACGACCTCCAGTGATTGACGTGTCAACCATATCGGGCGCATGATTGACACGTCAATCAAATGTGCAGGCCAGTCGTGGAGGAGTCCCCCATGGGCGACATCGAGTTCGGCATCGACACTTTCGGCGACCTGCCGCGGAACGACCACGGTGAGGTCGTCTCCTACGCGGAGGCGATCCGGCGCACGGTCGACGAGGCGGTGCTCGCCGACCAGGTCGGGATCGATGCCGTCACCGTCGGCGAGCACCACCGCCCCGAGTACGCGATCTCGACCCCGGAGACCGTGCTGGCCGGGATAGCGACCAGGACCTCGAACATCAAGCTCGGCTCGGGCGTCACGGTCCTGAGCTCGGACGACCCGGTACGCGTCTTCCAGCGGTTCGCGACCGTCGACGCCCTGTCGAACGGCCGCGCGGAGGTCATCCTCGGGCGCGGCTCGTTCACCGAGTCGTTCCCGCTGTTCGGCTACGACCTGCGCGACTACGACGAGCTCTTCGAGGAGAAGATCAACCTGTTCGTCCGGCTCCTCGACGAGAAGCCGGTCACGTGGGAGGGCACCCTGCGGCCGTCGCTGGCGCAGGCCGACGTCTTCCCCAAGACGGAGTCCGGGCGCCTGACGACCTGGGTCGGCGTGGGCGGTACGCCGCAGTCGGTGCTCCGCACCGCCACGTACGGGCTGCGGCTGATGCTCGCGATCATCGGCGGCCCGCCCGAGCGGTTCGTGCCGTACGTCGACCTCTACCGCCGGGCGGCCGCCGAGGTCGGCACCACCGCCTACCCCGTCGGCATGCACTCGCCCGGCTTCATCGCGGACACGGACGAGAAGGCGATGGAGCTGTTCTACCCCGGCTACAAGGTGGTCCGTGACCGCATCGGCGCCCTGCGGGGCTGGCCGCCGCTGCGCCGGGGCGAGTTCGAGGCCGACGTCGCGCAGGGCTCGCTCTACATCGGCTCCCCCGAGACTGTGGCCCGCAAGATGGCCCGGGCCATCGGCACCCTGGACGTCGGCCGGTTCGACCTCATCTACTCCGCAGGCGGGGCCATGCGCGCCAGCGACCGGCTGCGCGCCGTCGAGCTGTACGGCACGCGCGTGCTCCCGATGGTCCGCGAGCTGCTCGCCGAGCAGCCGGCGAAGCCGGCGGTGTCCTGATGTCGGCGGCCCCCGTACGCACCCTCGGGATTCTCGGCGCAGGCAAGGTCGGCACGGTGCTGGCCCGCCTTGCCGTCGCGGCCGGATACCGTGTGCTCGTGGCAGGCTCCGGCGACCCAGATCGCATAGCGCTCACCGTCGAGGTGCTCGCTCCGGGCGCCCGCGCGGTCGATGCCGAGACGGCGGCGCGCGAGGCGGACGCCGTCGTCCTCGCCCTCCCGCTGGGCAGGTACCGGACCATCCCCGCCGCGGTGCTGGAGGGCACGCTGGTGATCGACTCGATGAACCACTGGTGGGAGGTCGACGGCCCGCGGGACGCGATCCTGCGGCCGGAGGAGTCCACGAGCGAGCTGGTCCAGGCGGCGCTCCCCGGGACGCATGTCGTCAAGGCGTTCAACCACATGGGCTATCACGACCTCGAGGACGAAGCGCGGCTGCCCGGGTCGCCCGGCCGCAAGGCCATCGGCGTCGCAGGCGACGACCCGGCCGACGTCGCGGCGGTGGCCGCGATCGTGGACGCGCTCGGCTTCGACCCGGTGGTCGCAGGCACGCTCGCCGAGGGGATCCGCATGGAGCCCGGCACTGCCGTGTTCGGCGCCGACGTCGACGCCCCGGAGCTGGGCGAGCTGCTGGGCGCCCGCGTTGCCTCGGAGCCGGACCAGGATCGTGCGGAGGCGGTCAGTGCCTGACGGTCGCGTGCCTGACGGTCGCGTGCCTGACGGTCGCGTGCCTGACGATCGGGTGCCTGACGATCGCGTGCCTGACGATCGCGTGCCTGACGAGCCAGGGGAGCCGCCGCTGCCCCGGCTCGTGCGTGCCTGGGTGGCGGGCTGGGCGCTGTCCCGGGGGACCGCCCCGCCGGTCGAGCAGGCGGAGGGCTTCCGGATCGAGGTCGGGCGGCCGGACCAGGTCGCCCGGTACGTGCTGCTCGACTCCAGCGAGGCGGCGGTCCGTACGGTGGCCGGTGCGGTCACCGTGCCCCACACGTGGCTCAGGGCGTTCGTCGCTCCGGAGGTCGTCGCCACGTGGCTCCCGCCCGGCTGGACGGCGGGGCCTCCGACGTTCCTCATGGCGACCGGCCTGCGTCCGTCGAGCGCCCGCGCCCCCGACGGCTACGCGGTGACCGCAGAGACCAGGGCAGGCGTCACCTTCGTCCGCGTGCTCGCCGCCGACGGCGGGCTCGCCGCCCGCGGCCAGGTCGCGGTGGCCGGCGAGAGCGCCGTCGTCGACCAGGTCGAGACCGAGCCGGCTCACCAGCGCCGCGGCCTGGGCAGCCTCGTGATGCGCACGCTGGCGAACGCCGCCGTCGAGCAGGGCGCCACGACGGGCGTGCTCGGCGCGAGCTCCGACGGGCGCGCCCTGTACGAGGCGCTGGGCTGGCGGCTGCACGCCCCGCTCGCCGGGTTCGTCTACCGGGCGACGGCCTGAGCCGCCCCGGCCGTCCCGCACCGCCGCCAGGCCGAGCGGGACGGCCGGGCCGTCCGGGGCGTCAGCTCGCGCACTGCCCGGTCGTCACCGCGGCCTCCAGGTCGGTGGCCTGAGCGGCGACCGGCATCAGCTCTGCGGTCGTCATCGCGTAGCCGATGTCGCGGTCGGAGTCGTCGCGCGCGAAGATCACGCCGGCCACCTCGCCCTGGGTCGTCAGGAGCGGGCCGCCCGAGTTGCCGGGGCGGACCACGGCCGCCAGGGAGTAGACCTCACGGTTCGCGCCGCCTGCGCCGTACGAGTCCGGGACGCGCGTGGTGCTGACGCTGAGCACCCCGGCGCTGCCCGAGGTGAACGGGCCGCCGTAGGGGTAGCCCTGGACGACGCCGCTGTCGCCGACCGACAGCGTCGGCGCTATGCCCAGCGGGTCCGCGTCGAGGTCGTCGACCGCGATCACGGCGAGGTCGTCGACGGGGTCGTAGTAGACCACTCGCCCCTCCCGGACCGTGCCGCCGGGAAGCTCGATGACCGGCCGGTCCACACCGGCCACGACGTGCGCGTTGGTCACCAGACGGTCGGGGGCGACGACGAACCCCGACCCGGTCGAGCTCTTGCCGCACGCGTACGCGATGCCCGAGATCCGGGCCACGGACTGCGCCGACGCCTCCAGCTCGGCGTTCTCCAGGTCGACGGCAGGCACCACCGGCGTGTCTCGCGGCACCATCAGGATGTTCAGCCGCGGCAGGCCGTCGTCGAGCACGATCGAGCGCATCTCGGCGAGCGGGCGGCCCACGGCGGGCGGCGTCAGGTCGTCGATGGTGCGCAGGACGGCGGACGAGGAGACCGCCGAGGCGACACCGGGCGCGCCCGTCGCGCTGATCGCGTTACCGACGAACGAGAGCGCAAGGGCGACGACGCCCACGTTCGCGACCCCGCCGAGCAGACGTTCGAGCGGGCGGAGCGAGGTGCGGTCCACGCCCTGTCGCAGGTTCCGGCCCAGCCCCGCACCGATGGAGGCGCAGAACAGGGGCAGAAGGATGGCCACGGCGATGGACACCGGGCCGCGCCACTCGGAGGTGGGCAGCAGGTCGTTGACGGCCGGGACCGCCCAGAAGGCCGCGACACCGCCGACGACGAGGCCGATCAGGCCGCCGAGCGTAGCCAGCAGGCCCCGGCTGAGGCCGGCCATGAGGGCGAGGAACAGCACCACGAGAAGCACCAGGTCGAAAAGCTGCACGGGGCTCCTTCGGGGGCGGTCGACGGCGGGCGGCGGTCAGGCGGTCAGGCAGGACGAGACGAGACGACCGTATGCGCTGAACCTGTGTGCGGCGGCCCGCGACCCGGCTCCATCACGCGATCCCCCGATTTGCGGCGAGAAGTTCACCGCCGTTTTCACCTTTCTTTCGGGGAGGGCGCGCGCGTCTCCAGCTCGCCCAGCGCGGCGGGCAGGTCCGCCAGGGCGGCGACGGCCTGCTCGTGGCACCCGACCACGACGGCGTCGTACGCCTCTGAGCCGCCCGCGTGCGCGTGGACGTGCTCGGCGAGGAGCAGGGCATCGCGGTGGTCGCCGAGCAGCGACTGGATCCGGTGTCCGGCGGAACCGAGGTCCTTGGTCCTGCGGCCGAGCAGCCCGACAGGCTCGCGCGTGATCGCCTCGCAGGTGTGCCGCAGCCGGCGTGCCGCCTTGCGCAGCTCGTGGGCGCTCGCGAGATCGGTGAGCTCGCCCACGGAACCGAGGGTGCGTTCGGCCTGCCGGCGGACGGCGCGACGGGCTGCCTTCTTCGCCGGCTGCGACGCTCGTTCGCCGAGGCGGGGCTCGGCCGCCCACTCGGTCAGCAGCCGGTCGAGGTCCCGACCCCTGTTCGACCGGGTCCAGCGGACGACGTCGGCGTGCGCTTGCTCGTGGGCCGTCAGCAGCGGGTCGAGCAGGGCGGAGCGAGCCTGCTCGTCGAGGCCGGCCGTGTCGGCCGCCGCGTCAGCCGCCGTGTCAGCCGCCGCGGCCACCTGCTGCGCGCGGACCTCCAGGTCGCGGGCCCGCCCCAGCACGTCGCCCCACTCCTTGAGCAGGGACCGCAGCTCGGCGGTCGCATCCTTGTCGAGGTACCTCCGGAACGCGGCGAGCACGTTGCGCAGGCGACGGACCGAGGTGCGCAGCCCGTGCACGGCGTCCGGCTCGTCGGCGAGCGCCGCCGGGACGCGGTCGTGGATCCGGCGCACGAGGTCCTCGACCGCGAGGGTCAGCAGCTCGCCAGCGGTCTCGGGACGTGTGGTGGTATCAGCGGCGATGCGGCCAGGCTATCGCGCGGGCCGACGAGCTCACGGGTCAGGGGAGCTGCGCGCGCACGACCTCGACGCCAAGGGCCTCGATCCGCTCGGCGTCGGGCTCGTCGAGCGCGAGGTCGCAGATCACGGTGTCGAGCTCGTCCAGGGACAGCACGCGGTACTTGGCGAAGCGGCCGAACTTGCCGCTGTCCGCGAGCAGCACGGTCGTCGTCGCCGACGCCATCGCGGCGCGCTTCGCCTCGATCTTCGCCTCGACCGGCGTCGTGACGCCGTGGCGCGCGTCCCAGGAGCTCGATGACAGGAACGCGATGTCGAGCGACAGCTCGGCGAGGGTCAGGGCCGCGAGGCGGCCGATGGTCGACTGGTTGTCCGGGTCGACGCGCCCGCCCACGCTGATGAGGTCGACGCTCGGGTGGTCGAGGAACGCGAGCACCGTGCTCAGGTCGTTCGAGACGACCGTGAGCCCCGTCCGGTCCTCAAGGTACGGGCGCATCGCCTGCACGGTGGTCCCCGCGTCGAGGTAGATGGTCATCGAGTCGGTGACCAGCTCGGCGGCCGCCCGGGCGATGGCCTTCTTCTCCGGCAGGCCGGTCACGGCCTTCTCGGCCCGCCGGGGCTCGTTCAGCAGCCGGGTCACGAGGGTGGCGCCGCCCTGCGTCGCCCGGACGCGGCCCTGCTCGGCGAGCAGGGCGACGTCGCGTCGCGCGGTCATCTGGCTGATGCCGAGCAGCTCGGTGATCTGCCGGTAGCTGAGCACCTGCTCCGTGCGCAGGTGCTGCAGGATCTGCTGCCTGCGCTGCTCCGGGATCAGGGCTGTCGTCTTCGCCATCGTTGCCTCCTGCGCGTCAGTTTAGGGGCGCCGGAGTCCAGGGGCTGCGCCAGCGTCCGGCCAGGTCCTGGATCTGTTCGGGCGCCAGCTCCCGGCGCGACGAGCCTGCCGTGAGCAGCGCGATCCGGCACGCCTCCTCCAGCTCGGTGGCGCGGTCGACGGCCTCGTCGAGGGACGAGCCGACGACGACGGCGCCGTGGTTGGCGAGCAGCGCGGCACGCAGGGGCCAGGGTGCGGCGAAGAGGTCGTCGCCCAGCGCGGGATCGCCCGGATGACGGTAGGGGAGCAGCGGCGTCTGCCCGACCCGCATCACGAAGTACGGCGTCAGGGGAGGGATCGCGTTGTGCGCGGCCCACGGGGCGAGGCACGCGAGCGCGACGGCGTGCGGTGAGTGCACGTGCACGACGGCGCGGTGGCCGGCGTCGCGCCGGTAGAAGGCCACGTGCAGCGGCGTCTCCTTCGAGGCGCGGGCGCCCCCCAGGTGCGTCCCGTCGAGCCCGACGTGCGCGAGGTCGGCCGCGGAGAGCTGCCCGAGGGACGAGCCGGTACCGCTGATCAGGATCCGGTCGCCGGCCAGCACGCTGACGTTCCCGCTGCTGCCCGGGCTGAGGCCGGCGGCGACGAGCTGCCGTCCGGCCTCGGCGAGAGCCTTCGTCGCCTCCTCAGCGGCGGCGTCCGTGGTGTCGTCCGTGGCGTCGTTCGGAGCGTGGTCCTGCGCGTTCACCGCAGCACCTCCCAGGCCTGCGTGAACAGGTCGGTGCCGCCGAAGTTCCCGCTCTTGAGCGCGAGCGCCACCGTGCGGCCCTCGGCGCTGCCTGTCGCCCAGCAGACGCCGGGCGCGAGCTCGGGCCCGATGTGCAGCGCGTCGACGCCCAGCGCACGCACCACCGATCCGCTGCTCTCGCCACCAGCGACGATCAGCGCCGTCACGGTTCCGCGGGCCACCAGCCGGCCGGCGACACCGGCGAGCACCCGTTCGACGACGGGCGCGACCTCGACGTCGTCAACGGAGGACCGCACGTCGGCGCGCTCTCGGGCCGCGCACACCACGGGACGGGAGGCGACGGGCTGCTGCTCGACCCACGCGGCCAGCTGCGCGATGGTGCCCTGCTCGTCGGCGACCGCCGCGGCGAGGTCGATCAGCCGCACGGGCTGGGTCCGTGCGGCGTGCGCGACCTGTTCGAGCGTCGTCGCAGACACGCTGCCGCACAGCACGACTCCGCGGTCGGTACCGGGCGGCGACCACAGGGCGTCGGGCAGCCGTGGTCCGGCGATGCCGAGTGCGAGGCCCGAACCCCCGGACACGAGGACGTCGTCGGTGGTGGCCTCGCCGATCACCGCAAGGTCGTCGTCGGCGACCGTGTCGAGCACCGTGTAGCGGGCGGCGGACGCGTCGAGCGCGGCCCGGACGGCGTCGGCCCCCTCGCGCACGGTGGGCAGGGCGACCTCGCCGACGTCGTGCGGGGTCTGCGGGCGTAACAGGTCCGCGACGCGCGAGCGTGTCATCGGTGTGAGCGGGTGCTGCCGCATCGAGGAGTTCTCGAGCAGGTCGGCGCCCACGAACAGCTGGCCGTTGTACACCGTGCGCCCGTTGGCGGGCAGCGCGGGCACGACGACGGCGCGCGCCGCGCCCACGGCGTCGGCCACGGCGTCGAGGACCGGGCCGATGTTGCCGTCGTCCGTCGAGTCGAAGGTCGAGCAGTACTTGACGTAGAAGCGCGTGGCGCCCCAGGCGCGCAGGCGGTCCACCGCGTCGAGCGAGGCGCGCACCGCCTCGGCGCGCGGCGCCGTGCGGGTCTTGAGCGCGACGACCACCGCGTCGACCTCGCGGAGCTGGTCTGGGGTGAGCGTGCCGTTCTCGACGACCACACAGACGCGATGACCGGACCTGCGCAGCATCGTGGCGAGGTCGGTGGCGCCGGTGAAGTCGTCGGCGATGGATCCGAGCATGTTCGGATCCTCTCACACCCTGTGACGATTTGATGCGAAGTTGGACGATAGTAGAAGCTGTGGCACAGTGGCCGCCAGCCCGCTCGATCGCCGAGCTGGTGCACGACGATCGGAACAACGGTGATCCTTCATCACGTCACACGGACGCGCGCCCCGCTCCGCGTCGCCCTGACGGGCGCCAACGGCGGCTACGGGCGCACTTTCCTCGCATCGCTCGGGCTGACCCCCGAGATCCGCCCGGTGGTCCTGGTGGACCCCGACGTCGCGGGCGTACGCCGCATGCTCGACGAGCTGGGTGTACCGGCGGAGCGGGTCGCAGAGGCCACGGACGCCGCGGCAACGGCACGCCTGGTCGAAGAGGGCCGCATCGCCCTCGTCACCTCGGCGGACGCCCTCGACTGGGCGAGCGTCGACGTGCTCGTCGAGGCCTGTGGCAGGGTGTCGGCGGGCTTCGCGTACGCCTCGGCCGCCCTCGACAACCACACGCACGTCGTCATGGTGAGCAAAGAGGTCGACACCGTCGTCGGCGTCGAGCTCGGGGCGCGTGCCGCCGCGAACGGCCTCAGCTACCTCCCGGGCGACGGCGACCAGCCGGCCAACCTGCTGCGCCTGGTCGACTGGGTCAGTGCCGTCGGGCTCGACATCGTCGCCATCGGCAAGTCCGGCGAGTACGACCTCGAGCTCGACCCCGCCACCGGCCGCGTGACCCAGGCCGGCGTGACCGTGGACGCGCCGGAGCTCACCGGCCTCCTGGAGCTCGGCGACGACGTCGCCGGCACGCTCGCCCGCCGCGCCGAGGCCGTGCGCGGTCTCAAGCGGGCAGCGGCGGCCGACTCCTGCGAGATGGCGGTCGTCGCCACGCGGACGGGAGCGACCGCCGACGTCGAGGCGATGCACTACCCGGTGGCCCGCATCGCGGAGCTCGCCGACATCTACGCCGCACGCGAGCACGGCGGCATCCTTGGGCACGACGGCGTCGTCGACGTCTTCTCGGCGCTGCGCCTGCCGGGCGAGGCGAGCTTCGCCGGCGGCGTGTTCGCCGTCGTGCGCACCGGTGATCCGGTCACCTGGGAGCTGCTGCGCGGCAAGGGCCACGTCATCAGCCGCGACGGACGCTACGCCTGCATCTACTGGCCATACCACTACATGGGCGTCGAGACGCCGCTCACCGTGCACGCCGCCGCCGACCGCGTGCCGGCGCTGCCGCCGCGCTGGACCACCCTGCTCGCCGCCCGCGCGGCGGAGGACCTCGGCGTCGGGACGGAGCTCCTTGTCCAGGGCCACCACCATGAGATCGACGGCGTGGCCCCCGTGCTGCTCGACCCCGCGGTCCTTGACGGGGCGGAGACGGCGGCCCCGTACTACCTGCTCGACGGCGCACGCCTCGTACGCCCCGTCGCTCAGGGCGACCTGATCGGCCTGGACGACGTCGAAGGCGTCGACGCGCCGGCGCTCGCCGCCTACCTGACGGGCATCACCCGCACCACCACGAACGACGGAGACGATCGATGACGATTCTCGACCCGAGCACGCACGCCGTGCGGAACCCAGAGGAGCGGGTGGCATGACCGCCGAGATCATTGCCCTGATCGGGCTCGCGGCGGTCTTCGGGATCTCCGCGCTGCGCCACATCCACATGGGCGCGCTCGCCCTGGTCGCCGCGTTCATCGTCGGCATCGGCGTCGTGGGCGAGAGCCTCGACGACGTGCTCGGTGGCTTCCCCGTCGACGCGTTGATCATCCTGCTCGGCATCACCTACCTGTTCGGCATCGCCCGCGAGACCGGCACCATCAGCTGGCTGGTGGACCGCTCGATCGGCCTGATCGGCGACCGCGTGGCGCTGCTGCCGTGGGGCCTCTGGCTCGTCGCGACCGGCGTCGCCTGCCTCGGCACCTCGCACGCTGCCTTCGCTGTCGTGCCGATCGCCATGAGCCTCGCGGCCACCCACCGGATCAGCTCCACGATGATGGCCATCGCCATGAGCTCCGCGATCGTCGGTGGTGCGCTGGCGCCCACCAGCATCGTCGGCATCACCGTGCAGACCGTTGCCTCCTCCGCGGACATCCGCTACGACGCCGGCCTGATGTTCGGACTCTCGGTGGGGGTCAACGCGCTCGTCGTGCTCGTCGCCTTCTTCATGTTCGGTGGTCGCGAGCTCATCCAGCGCTCGCGGCAGGCGTCCGGCTCGTCGTCCGGCTCGTCGTCCGGCGGCGGACCGGGCGGGGCGTCGTCCGGCGGCAGCTCCGGAAGTGGCGTCGGTGGCGGCAGCGGCAGCGCGTCCGGCGGCGTCGCGACCTTGACGCGCACCGAGACCACTGTCGAGACCACGAGGATCACGGCGATGCAGGTGCTCGTGCTGGCCTCGATCGTGGTGCTGATCGGCGGGTTCTTCCTGCTGACGCAGCTCGAGGTGGACGTCAACCTCGGTGTGGTCGCGCTGACCATCGCGGTGATCCTCGCGCTCGTCGACCCGGGCGTCGGACGCCGCGCGATCAACAAGGTCGACTGGAGCACGATCCTGCTGCTCGGCGGCATCATCACTTACGTGGAGGTACTGACCCGGCTCGGCGCCATCGACCAGCTCGGCGAGGCCGCCCGGTCGGTGAGCGACCCGCTCGTCGCCGCGTTCGTGATCTGCGTGGTGGCCGGCCTGGTCTCGGCGTTCGCCTCGACGATCGGCATCATCGGGGCGCTCATCCCGCTGGCGGTCCCGCTGCTCGTGCCGGGTGGCGGACTGGAGATGACCGGCTTCATCTACGCGCTGGCGATCTCGGCGTCGCTCGTCGACTGCGCACCGTTCGGGACCACTGGTGCGACCATCGTCGCCTCGACGGTGGAGGTGGATCGCACACGCGTGAACCGGAACCTCACGGTCTGGGGACTGTCGATGGTGATCATCACCCCGGTCGTGACGCTGCTGACCATGGTGGTGCCGTTCCTCTGGTTCTGACCCGCCGGGCTAGGGGAGGATCGAGTCCACGTAGCCGCCGTCGACGCGGACGGCGGCGCCCGTCGTCGCCGAGGCGAGCGGCGAGCTGAGGTAGGCGACCAGGTTCGCGATCTCCTGCGGCTCGATGAGCCGCTGGAGCAGCGACTGCGGGCGGTGCAGGCGCATGAACTCGCGCTGCGCCTCGTCCCACGGCAGGTTCGGGTCGACCAGCTCGTAGACGAACTGCTCGACGCCGCCGGTGTGCGTGGGCCCGGCGATGACGGAGTTGACCGTCACGCCGGTGCCCGCGGCCTCCTTCGCGAAGCCGCGGGAGACCCCGAGCAGCGCCGTCTTCGAGACGCCGTAGTGGATCATCTCGGCCGGGATGACTATCGCGGAGTCGCTGGCGATGTTGAGCACCCGGCCCCAGCCACGCGCCGTCATGCCGGGCAGGCTGGACCGGATCAGCCGGACGGCGGCGAGCACGTTGACCTCGAAGTACCTGCGCCACTCGTCGTCGTCGATCTCGAGCGGGGGCATGCTGCCGAAGATGCCCAGGTTGTTGACCAGGATGTCGACGTCGCCCGTCGCGGTGAGCACCTCGTCGGCGCCCGCTGCATCGGAGACGTCGCCCGTTGCCGCGACCAGCTCGCGACTCCCTGACTCTGCTCGTAGCTCGTCGATCGCGGCTGTGACGCCCTCGGCGCGTCGGCCGTTGATCGCCACCCGGGCACCCGCGTCGACGAGCGTCGCGGCGATCGCCCGTCCGATGCCCTGCGTCGAGCCGGTCACCAGAGCCGTCTTGCCGGTCAGGTCGATGCGCATGTCGTCCCCTTCACTGCGTGTCTCGTGCGTTCGGCACAGCCCGCATACCCCGGTCCCAGCCGAACACAGTTCAGCCCACCCGGCACCCGCCACCGGAGCACCGTGCCCCTGCGCTGTTGCCATCCGGCGGGGCAACGAGTGCGGTTCTCCGCACGGACTCTGGGGCGTGCTGGAGAATCCCCGGGTGACGAGCAGCTACTTCCAACGTGTCCGATGGCTTCATGAGAATCCGGAGGATCCCGTGGTGCTCTGGGCGCACGTTGTCGACGGTGTGCCGCTGGGTGCGCAGGAGTACGTCGAGGAGCAGCGCGTGCTCGGACGGCGCCCCGCCACCTCTTGGACTTCGTCAGGGCCGCTCGCGTCGTCGCAGCACGATCCCGCGGACGAACGAGGCCTGGCCCGCGTGCTGCAGGTCGTCGGCGACGATGCTGACCAGCCGGACGCCGAGCGTGACCGGCGGGTCCCAGGACTCGTCGATCACCTGCTCGAGGTCGGCGTCGGACAGGGTGGTCAGGTAGCGCACCGTCCGCGTGTGCACCGCGTCGTGGTAGCCCGTCAGCAGGTCGGCCGACGACACCCGGACGGCGGAGACCTCGTCGGCGTCGTGCCCGTAGCCGGTCTCCTCCGCAGGGAAGGGCAGCCCGAACCGGCGGTCCCACCCGTCGTCGGACCAGACCTGGCTGGCGCCGGCGGCGTCGGCGACGTGGTCGTCCTGGACCCGGGTCAGGTGCCAGACGAGCCACGCCACCGAGTTGGCTTCCTCGTCGACGCGGAACGCGAGCTCGTCGGCGGACAATCCCAGGACCGAGCCGTGCACCGCCTCCTTGATCCGGCCGAACGCGTCCGCGAGCAGATCCGTACCACGCATCGATGGTCCCCTCTCGTGCCTCGGCTTCCCCGGCCACGATGCCACGGCGCCCCCTGGCTCGCTCGGCGCGTCCGGCGCGGATCGGTACAAGAGCTATGCGCCGACCACGCCGCCGTCCTCCCTGGTGATGACGATCGTGGCGGACCGGGGGCGGCCCGTCGGGCTGTAGTCGGGCCAGCTCGAGCTCGCCCGCGGGTTGTCGGGAGTGCCCGAGTCGCCGGGGTGCTGGATGTTGACGAACAGCGACCGGCCGTCCGGGGTGGCGGTGATGCCGGTGATCTCGCAGCGCGGGGGACCGACGAGGAACCGGCGGATGTCGCCTCGCTCGGTGTCGGCCACCAGCATCTGGTTGTTCTGGTCGCCGCCGTCGACCTGCGGCTGGGCGCCGTCGGTCAGGATCCAGAGCCGCCCGACGGCGTCGAACCACAGGCCGTCGGGGGAGCCGAACGCCTGGTCCGAGGGAACGGTGGCGCCGCTGGCCTCGTCCCCGGCGAGAAGGAAGATGTCCCAGTCGAAGCGCACGGCGCTCGGGTTGCGGTTCTCGTCGATCTTCATGATGTGGCCGTAACGGTTGTTCAGCCGTGGGTTCGCCGCGTTCACGGTCTCGGTGCGGGCCGTGTTGTTCGTGCAGGTGAAGTACACGGCGCCGGTGTGCGGCTGCACGGTGCACCACTCGGGCCGGTCCATCGGCGTCGCGCCCACCGCGTCGGCCGCGAGGCGCGTGTGGATCAGCACCTGGGCCTGGTCCGCGAAGCCGTCCGCGGTGGTCAGGCCCGGCTCGCCGTGCACAAGCGGCAGCCAGCGGCCCGAGCCGTCCTCGTCGAACCTGGCGACGTACAGCGTGCCCTCGTCGAGCGGGCTCCGCCCGGCCTTGCGCGCCTTCACGATCGGCTCGGCGCCCACGAACTTGTAGAAGTAGTCGAACTGGGTGTCGTCACCCATGTACACGACGGCCTCGCCGCGCCGCCCCCGCACGACGACGGCGTTCTCGTGCTCCATCCGGCCGAGCGCGGTCCGCTTCTTCGGCGTCGACGTCGGGTCGAAGGGGTCGACCTCCACCACCCAGCCGAACCGGTTGTACTCGTTCGGCTCGTCCTGCATGTCGAAGCGGCTGTCGGTGGTGTACCAGGGGTACGGGCTCTCGGAACCGATGCCGTAGCGCTCCTCGACCGACCCGGCCGTCGGCGGCTGCTCGCCGTAGTAGAAGTACTTGTTGATCGTCTCTTCGCACGTCAGGTACGTGTCCCACGGGGTGGGGCCGCTCGCGCAGTTGTTCAGGGTGCCTAGCACGAGCACGCCGTCCGGGTCGGCGCCCGTCCGCATCAGCGGGTGCCCCGCCGCGGGGCCGGTGAGCTCGATCGGCGTGGTCATGGTGACGCGCCGGGCGAACCGCGACTCGGCGAGCTGCCACTCGCCCCGGCGGTCCTGCTCGACCTGGATGACCGAGACGCCGTGCGCGGCCTGCGACTTGGCGGTCTTCTCCGCCGACCAGGCGGCCCGGCCGTCGGTGTGCAGCAGGTTCTCGGTGGTGGCCTCGTGGTTGACGCAGAGCAGGCCGGAGCGCCGGTCCCGGAGCGGGAAGAACCACATGCCGTCGTGGTGGTCGCCGGCCTGCCGCGCCTGGTCGGCCGCGCTGTTGCTCGCGTCCTCGGCGAACGCAGGGCCGGACGGGACGATCGGGTGGCCCCACGGGAAGAGCACGTCGTACCGGTATCCCGGCGGCAGCAGCACCTCGTCGGCGATGCTGGGCGCGATGGCGGGGAAGCCGAGCAGCGGGCGCCCGCCGCCGCGGCCAAGGCTCTCCGCCGCCGCGGCGGCACCGCCACTGGCCCCGGCACTCGCACCCGACCCGGCCGCGGCCGCCGGGGCCGTGACGCCGAAGAAGGCGGCCGCCGCGGTGGCCAGACCGCCCGCCATGGCGGTCCGGCGGGACAGCCGAAGCTCAGCGAGCTCGGAGATCGACGGTGTGTCGGGGGTGTCGGCGTTCACTGCGGCTCCAACCGTTGGCGCGGGCCGCGATGCGGCCGGGACGCCCGCCACGGTAGGCAGCCGATATGGCCAGGTCCTCACACGAGGGTGAACGACGGCGGAAGGTGCCGGGCCCGGGTCAGTCGCCGGAGAGGCGGATCAGCACCTTGCTGCTGCCGGGCCCCGCGGCCGTGGCGAGCGCCTCGCCGGCCTGCTCGATGCCGAAGCGGTGCGTGACCACGCCGGACACGTCCAGACCGTCACCCAGGGCGTCGAGGGCGTCGCTGATCTCCTCGACGAACCGGTAGGCGCCCACCCACGTGATCTCGCGGGTGACGAGGTCGCCGAGGGCGGCAGGGGCAGGGGCGCCGGGCAGGTTGCCGACCTGGACGAGCGTCCCGCCGCGAGCGGTGGCCCGCAGCACACCGCCGAGGGCCGCCGGAGCCCCGGAGGCCTCGAACACGAGCTCGCAGTCGTCGGGCAGCCGGTCGCCTGCGCCGAGGTCGAGGACGTGGTCGGCGCCCAGCTCCTTGGCCACGGCCAGCGAGGAGGCGGAGAGGTCTGCGGCGGTGACGGTCGCGGCGCCCGCGTGCTTGGCCGCGGCCACGACGAGGCAGCCGATCGGGCCCGCGCCGTTGACCAGCACGTCGCGCCCGCGGACGTCACCGGCGCGGTGGACGGCGTGCATGGCCACGGCCAGCGGCTCGGCGAGGGCTCCCTGCTCGGTGCTCACGCCGTCGGGCAGCCGGCGCAGCTGGTGGGCCGGGACGGCCCGCAGCTCGCTGAACCCGCCGTCGGTGTGCGGGTGGAACGCCGCCGAGCCGAAGTACCGCACTCGCGAGTGGAGGTTGGTCCGGCCGGCGAGCCTGGGTGGCAGGACCGAACCGTCGGCTGCCTGCGCCGGGTGGACGGTGACCGGCGTGCCGGACTCCCACCCAGTGACCCCCGGCCCGGTCGTGACGACCCGGCCGGCGACCTCGTGGCCGAGGACGAGCGGGTCGCGCAGCACGGCGGTGCCGGAGGAGCCGTTCTTCCAGTAGGCCAGGTCCGACCCGCAGACACCGCCCCACTCCATGGCCACGACGACCTCGCCGGCCTGGGCGACGGGGTCCGGGCGCTCCTCGACCCGCAGGTCGCCGGCGCCGTGCACGACGACGGCCCTCATGCTGCGTCCTCGAGCCGGACGAGGTCGCGGCCCACGGTCTCGGGGGAGAGGCGTGCGGCCACCAGGGTGATGGTCGAGTAGACGACCAGCATCGCGGCGATCGGCCACCAGCTGCCGGTGAGCGCGGTGAGCGACGCGGCGATGACGGGCCCGATCGCGGTCGCGAGGATGCCGCCGATCTCCTTGGTCAGGGCCAGCTGGGTGAACCGGGTCCGGGCGCCGAACAGCTCGGCCATCGTGACGCTCTCCAGGGCGAACAGCCCCAGGACGCCGAGGTTCAGCCCGGCGATCATGCCGAACAGGAGGCCAGCGGTGCTGCCGCTGGTGATCATCAGCATCATCGGGAACGCGAACGCGATGGTGAGCAGGGACAGCACGGTGTACATCGTGCGTCGGCCGAAGCGGTCGCCCAGCATGCCGATCACCGGCACGGTCACGAAGCCCGCGACGGAGCCCCACATGATCGCCTCGGTGGCCAGGGCGCGGTCCATCGCCAGGCTGGTGGCGATGTAGCCGACGAGGAAGGTCTGGATCAGCCCGGAGTTGCCGGCCTGGCCGAACCGCAGGGTCAGCGCCAGGAAGAACGCCTTGCCCTTGCGCTGCTTGAGGGCCGTCTGGAGCACCGGCTCGGTGGTGGCGGACTCGACCTCGGCGCGGCTGAGGGCGACCCCGTCCACGACGTCGGCCCGCGCCTCGAAGACTGGGCTCTCCTTCACGTTCCTGCGGACCCAGACCGCGAAGATCATCAGCACGAAGCTGAGCAGGAAGGGCAGCCGCCAGCCCCAGCTCAGGAGCTGCTCCTCGGTGAGCACGGCCAGCAGCAGCGCCCACAGGCCCGACGCCGCCAGCGTGCCGGAGTTGGTGCCGAGCGAGACCAGCGAGGCGACGAGGCCGCGACGCTTCACCGGCGCGTACTCCGCCAGCATCACGGTGGCGCCCGCGATCTCGGCGCCGGCGCCGAAGCCCTGGATCAGGCGCAGCACGACAAGGAGGATCGGCGCGGTGATGCCGATCATCTGGTAGGTCGGCAGCACACCGATCAGCGTCGTCGACACGCCCATGAGCGCGATCGTGATGAACAGGACCTTGCGCCGGCCGAGACGGTCGCCCATGCGGCCGAAGTAGACGGCGCCCGCGAGCCGGGCCACGTACCCGACGCCGTAGGTGGCCATCGCGGCGATCAGGGCGATCGCGGGGCTGGCCTCGGGGAAGAAGATCTGGTTGAAGACGATGGCGGCCGCCAGCGAGTACAGCTGGAAGTCCATGAACTCCATGGCGGTGCCGAGCCAGCCCGACACGGCTGCCCGCGTGAGGTCCTTGGTTGATCGGGTGACCGTGTTACCCGGCGGGGTCGTTGCTGTTTCCGCCATTGGAGTGTGCTCCTTGCGTTCTTGACTGACGTCGTTGTCGGGGATGCCCGCCCGCCAATGTGTGGCAGTTCTTGTATGTAAGCAGCGTCGACAAGTAGGTGTCAACTGACCATGGTGTGGAAGGAGGGGTCTTCTCGCCTAGACTCCGTGCATGAGGGAAGCCTCGAACCGATCCAACAGGCGAGTCGTCTACGAGACGCTGCGCCGCAAGGTGCTCACCCTCGAGCTGCCGCCCGGCGCCTCCCTGTCGGAGAACGAGCTCGCCGCGTCCCTCGGCGTGAGCCGGACGCCGGTGCGCGAGAGCCTGATCCTCCTCGGCGAGGAGGGCCTCGTCCGGGTGTTCCCCAAGGTCGGGTCCTTCGTGTCCCGGGTGGACGCCGCACGCGTCGCGGACGCGCAGTTCCTCCGCGAGGCGGTCGAGCTGGCCGCGTTCGACGACATCCCGGAGACCCTCGACCCCGACCTGCTTGCCGAGCTGCGCGCCAACCTGGAGCAGCAGCGGGCGCCCGGGCTCGACCTCGAGAAGTTCTTCGAGCTCGACGAGTCGTTCCACCACGGGCTCCTGCGCCTCAGCGGGCACGGCAGGGCCTGGTCGACGGTCGTCGCCGCCAAGGGGCACCTGGACCGGGCCCGCCGTCTCGGGCTGCACGAGACCAATGGCATGGGCCGCTTCGTCGACGAGCACCACACCATTCTCGACGCGGTGGTGGCCGGTGACATCCCGAGCGCGCGCGCCGGCCTGCGGGCCCACCTCCGCGCGGTGTTCGACGACATCGAGAAGACCCGCCGGCGTTCGCCGGAGCTCTTCGCCAGCGACGACGGCTCCGTTCCCGTGCGCCGCAGCGTCGCCGTCTGGGAGTAGCCGGCCGCGCTCGGCGAGGGCTGTCGGCGCGGCCGTTCCGGCCGACGCGTCCCGGAGGGTGTCGAGCGCTTGACTGACCGCGCGGGCCTATTGGGCTGCTGAGCTGCTGAGGTGCTGGGCGGGTGGCTTCGGTGGTCGGTGTCCGCCGGCCGGCTACTTCTGTGGCCGGTGTGGCCTGGCGGGGTCAGGCGGCTTCGGCGGACGGTTGGTCTGCGGGTGGGTCGGTGGCAGGTGGTGGTGCGGCGTCGATGGGTTCGGGCAGGGTGATGCGGTGCCCGGCGGCGTCGGTGAAGGCCCATCCGGTCTCCAGCAGGGCGCCGGGGACGGTGCCTGTGGTGGTGCCGCCGGCGGTACCACCGGTGGTGGTGCTGGGGTCGACGATGCTGGTGGTGGTCTTGCCGGTCCATTGCATGGTGATGCCTCGGGTGTCGACGAGCTGATGGTGGTACCAGCACAGCAGGGCACTGTTGGTCACGGAGGTGTTCCCGCCGTGCGCCCAGTGGGTCACGGCGTGGTGGACCTCGCATCTCGATGGCGGTTGGTCACATCCCGGGAACACGCAATGCTGATCCCGGGCGATCACCGCGCGACGCATCTGGCCGGTCACAGTGCGCTGCGCCCGCCCGACGTCCAGTACGGCGCCGTCGGGCCCGAACACGATCCTGGTGACCGCACTGTCACACGCCAGCCTGCGCAGCAGCGCCCGCGGGGCGCGCCCACCCGTCTCGGTGAACACCGGGCCACCGGGTGACAGCAACCCGGACACCGCAAGGGTGTCTACTGCACCCGTGCCTGTAGCTGTGCCTGTGCCCGTTCCTGCGGCTGTGCCTGTGTCCGTGCCTGCGTCCGTGACTAGTGTGCTTGGTCCGGTATCCGGTGCGCCTGTGCCGGTCACGCGGGCCGGTGCGCGGCGTGGTGTCGCTCGGCCTGGCGTCCCGCGGCCTGGTGTGGTCTGTCCGCAGGTCAGGCACAGGCCGTCGCGGGTGCGGGCGGCCTGGGTGAGCAGCTCGGTCCAGGACACGGTCACGTTCAGGTGGGGTGGGATCCCGGCGCCGGGTGAGGCCTGGTTGGTGTGCAGGACCACGCGGGCCACGTCGGCCAGGCCCTGCGCGCGGCGTTGTGTCGTCGTGCGAGGGTCCTCGGCCGAGGGTGCGCCGGTGAGGGCGTTGATCGCGGTGGTGATCAGAAGTCCGTGTTCGTCGGTGAGGAATCCTGCGACGTGGTAGCCGCCGAACGTCTTGGCCAGGTCGAGGAACTCGCCCTTCGCGGCCTTGTCGTCGTCGGTGTCGTCGGTGTCCGGGTCGGTCACCGTCGCGAACCGGCGCGCCACCACCCGGAACTGATCCGCATTGAGCACGGTCGCCTCCCGCAGGACCAGGCCCTCACCCGTCACCAGCGTCCCCTCGGTGACCGCGTCCTGCAGTATCTGGGTGATCAGCTCGCGGGTGTGGGTGCCGTCCGGGTCCTCGACCGGGTCAGGGCAGTCGACCGGCACGGTCTGCACGAACTGCTCCGGTGTCGTGGTCTCGCCGGTGCGGGTGTCGATCAGCCACGCCAACGCGTCTGTGCGGGTCTCGCTCGTCGGCGCGACGTCGGTCATCACCTTCGCGTGGTCCGCGCTGAGCGTTCCGGCGATCAGGCGCTCCCGCGTCCCGGGCAGCGCGGTGGCCAGGCGTCGGGCCATCGTCATGTCCTTGCCCGCCGTCGCCGCGGACACGCCCTCACGTACGCGTAGCCAGGTCGTGAACGCCCGCGCCATCCCACCCGCCCGCCACGACCCCTCGTTCTCGATCCGGGACAGCAGGGTGTACCGCACCCCGTCCAGGCGGCCGGTCAACCGACGAATCCGGGTATGCGCATCCACCAGGCGCCCCACGCTGGGCGCGTCCCACCCATCCAGCACCGCGGGGTCGGTCAGGGCCGCCAAGTCGTGCAGCACACCCTCGAACCGCGCCAGCGCGTCCTCGATCGAGCCCGCAGCGGGAGACAGGCCACCGGCCGCCATGCCACTCGTCGACTGCTCCACCGTCCACCACCTCCTGCGCCCTAGTGCTCGTGTCCCTAGTTTGTCTATTATCTCGAACATGCGTACGCAACGCAGCGGCAGGACGAAATCTGTGGATGACCCTGCACGGCCGCGCCGCGTCACCACGGCCGCGCCGCGACACCGCGGCCGCCGCGACACCGCGATGCCCCGCGCGCCAGGCGGACCGCAAGTCCAGCCCGCCTCGATCCGCCGGCATGCCGCGGTCCTCGGTCGCACACCGGGTGGTGTGCGACCGAGGACCCTGGTCGAGCGTCGTGTCGGTGCTGTCAGGAGACCCTGCGTCGGTAGGTGGCCATGGCGAAGCCGTAGGCGAGGGCGAGGATGCCGATGCACCAGGCCAGGGCGATCCAGATGTCGGTGCCGACGGGCTGCTGGGCCAGCAGGCTGCGGATCGCGTCGACGATGGAGGTGACGGGTTGGTTCTCGGCGAACCAGCGTACGGGGCCGGGCATGGTCTCGGTGGGCACGAACGCCGAGCTGACGAACGGCAGGAAGATGAGGGGGTAGGAGAATGCGCTGGCGCCGTCGACGGTCTTGGCGGACAGGCCGGCGATGACGGCGAGCCAGGTCAGGGCGAGGGTGAACATGGTCAGGATGCCTGCGACGGCGAGCCAGGAGAGCGCGCCTGCTCCTGAGCGGAAGCCCATGAGCAGGGCGACCAGGACGACGAGGGCGACGGAGACGAGGTTGGCGACGAGGGAGGTCAGGACGTGTCCCCAGAGCACTGCTGAGCGGGCGATGGGCATGGACTGGAATCGTTCGAAGATGCCGCCCTGCATGTCGAGGAAGAGTCGGTAGGCGGTGTAGGCGATGCCGGAGGCGATGGTGATGAGCAGGATGCCGGGCAGGAGGTAGTTCACGTAGCTGCCGGTGCCGGTGTTGATGGCGCCGCCGAGTACGTAGACGAACATCAGCATGAGGGCGATCGGTGTGACGGCGGTGGTGATGATGGTGTCGGGGCTGCGGAGGATGTGGCTCAGGGAGCGTCCGGTCAGGACGGCGGTGTCACCGAAGAAGTGCTTGCTCATGGTCTCGTTCCTCACTTGTCCGTGCCGGCGGGGCTGGTGGTCGTGGTGCCGGTCGTGCCGGCGCTGCCGTTGTCGCCGACGACGGCGAAGAACACGTCCTCGAGGGTGGGCTGCTTCTCGACGTACTCGACCTTGGCCGGGGGCAGCAGTGCCTTGAGCTCGGCCAGGGTGCCGTTGACGATGATGCGGCCCTGGTGGAGGATCGCGATCCGGTCGGCGAGCTGTTCGGCCTCGTCGAGGTACTGGGTGGTCAGCAGCACCGTGGTGCCGTTCCGGGCGAGCTCCTTGACGGCGTCCCACACCTCGATGCGCGCCTGCGGGTCCAGCCCTGTCGTCGGCTCGTCGAGGAAGATGACGGGCGGGTTGCCGATCAGGCTCATGGAGATGTCCAGGCGGCGGCGCATGCCCCCGGAGTACGTGGCGGCCTTGCGCCCGCCGGCGTCGGTCAGCGAGAAGCGGGCCAGGAGGTCGTCGGCGACGGTGCCGGGGTTGTTCAGGTGGCGCAGCCTGGCGACCAGGATCAGGTTCTCCCGGCCGGTCAGGACCTCGTCGACCGCCGCGAACTGCCCGGTCAGGCTGATCGACTCGCGGACGTCACCGGCCTGCGACGCGACGTCGTACCCGTTCACGCTCGCGCTGCCGCCGTCGGCCTTGAGCAGCGTGGACAGGATTCGCACCACGGTCGTCTTGCCTGCGCCGTTGGAGCCCAGCAGCGCGAAGATGCTGCCCCGCGCCACCTCGAGGTCCACGCCCTTCAGGACGTGCAGCTCCTTGTACGACTTCTCGATGTTCTGCACTCGGATCGCGGGCTCGCGGCTCCGCTCGGTGTGCGTGCTCATGTTCTTTCCCTCTCTGGGGGTGGTTCTGAACGGTTTTTGGGTAGGGGGTAGCCAGGAAGGCGGTTCAGGTGCTTCTCGGCCGACGACGTCGGCCCGGGCCTCAGGTCAGGCGCGGCTCACGCCCGTCCGGCGTGCAGGGATGCTCAGGGGCGGCGGACGATGATGTCGCCCCAGCCGGTGCTGGCATGGATCTCGGCGGTGGCCTCGTTCTCGACGGGCCCCTCGGTGGGCGTCAGCTGGTTGCGGACGGTGCCGTGCTCCGAGGCGACGTCGAGCCAGGCGGCGGTGCCCTCTGGCACGTCGACCTCGATCGAGCCGTAGGACGTGGTGAGCGTGACGCTGCCGGACTCGACGCGGTCGACGCGGATGCCGGCGTGCGCCGACTTGACGGTGAGCGTGCCGTGCACCCGGCCCACGGCGATCTCGGCGTGCGCGCCGACGACCTCCAGCGCACCTGTCACGGACCCGACCGTCGTGGTCCCGTTGCTGGCGCGGACGGTGCCCTCGCCGGAGAACTCGGTGATCCGTACGGAGCCCGCGTTCGCCTTCACGGTGGTGGGGCCCGTGGCGCGCTTGATGATGACGGACCCGGCGGATACCTTGAGGTCGAGACGGGACGCCTCGTCGACCCGGGCGTCGCCGCCGTTGAGGTTGAGGTCGACGGCGCCGAGCCGCCCCTCGGCGTACAGCGAGCCGGCCTTGCCGCTGAGGGCCGACCCGGCGGGCAGCTCGATGTTGACGATCGCGCCGCCGGCGGCGAAGGGCAGGACGTACTGCTTCCAGGCGGCCGGGTAGATGATCGTGATGGCGTCGCCGTCCCGCTCGACACGCGTCTCCTCCGCGGCGCGCACGGAGCCTGACTTGGCCGGGTCGGCCGGCAGGACGGTGACGACGACGTCGTCCCGTTCGCCGGCGACGACGTGCAGGTTGCCGAAGGGCACGTCCACGACGACGGGGACGGGGGTGGGGGCGGGAAAAGTGGGCATGACGGCTCCAGGTGAGGGCGAGGGCGAGGGACGGAAGCGGCGGTGGGAGTGGTGTCGGTGTGGTGTCGCGGTGGGCTGGTCAGCGCACCCAGCCGGTGAGGCGGTTGGTGCCCGACTGCCCGGTGCCCGCCTGTGCGGCCGGGCGGCCGGTGGGCTGGTCGAGCGACGCGGCGACCGCCCGCACGAGCCAGGTGTTGACGGAGACGCCGTCGCGGGCGGCGGCTCCCTCCGCCTGCGTCTTGAGGTGGTCGGGCAGGCGCAGGGTGGTGCGGGTGGTGGCGCCGCCGTCCGCGTCGGTGGCCGGCGACCCTGCGGGGGACAGCGAGGGGGACAGGGCGGGGGACAGCGCGGGGGACAGCGCGGGAGACGCTGCCGGCGTCGCTGTGGCGGCCGGTTGCGCGACGGCAGCGGGTGCCGCCACGACGAACTCCGGCTCGCCGCCGCGCAGCCGCACGTCGACCGAGCCGGGAGCGAGCTCGGCCGAGATCTCGCCCGCCGCGGCGGAGAGCGCCTCGAGCAGCACGAGCCGCACGGCGGCGTCGAGCGGGGCGGTCAGGCGGCCGGCGAGCTCGCGTGCCTCGTCCCCGCCCGCGGCGGCCGCGGTGGCGAGCTGGCGCTGCAGCTCGTCGACATATCTCGTGAGGTCCATGACGCCACTATGACACCACTCGTGGTGTCGATTCAAGGGGTGTGGCGTCAGAAGTGACACCAACGCGGCGTCGGGTGGTGTCACCTCGGTGAAAGGCCACGTCAGCGACCAGCCCGTCAGCGACCCAGCCCGTCAGTGACCGCCCGGTTGCACCAGCCCGTTCTCGTACGCCGCGATGACCAGCTGGGCGCGGTCGTGCGCCTGCAGCTTGGTCATGATGCGGTTGACGTGCGTCTTGGCGGTGAGCGGCGAGATGGTCAGCAGGTCGGCGATATCAGCGTTGGAGCGGCCCGTGCCGACGAGCGCCAGGACCTCGGCCTCACGCCCCGTGAGCCCGTCCAGCGCCCGCGTGGGCTCGCTGGTGTGCAGACGAGCCGACCGCACGTACCGGTTGATCAGGGTCCGCGTGGCGGTGGGGGACAGCAGCGCGTCGCCCCGGTGCACCGCCCGGATCGCGGCGGCGATGTCGTCGCGCTCCGCGCCCTTGCCGATGAAACCGCTCGCGCCGGCGCGCAGGGCGGCGACGATGTACTCGTCCTCCTCGAACGTCGTCAGCACCAGGACCCGCACCGCCGCGAGGGCCGGGTCCGCGCAGATTTCCCGGGTCGCGGCGATACCGTCCATGCCGGGCATCCGGATGTCCATCAGCACCAGGTCCGGACGGCGCTCCCGGGCGAGAGCCAGCGCCTGGTGCCCGTCGGCCGCCTCGCCCGCGATGGTCAGACCCTCGCTGTGCGTGACGAGGTCGGCGATCGCGGAGCGGATGAGCGCCTGGTCGTCGGCGATGAGGACGGCGATCATCGGTGGCTCTCCGGTGCGGGGACGGGCAGGTCCACGTCCAGCTCGAACGAGCTCGGACCGGCCCGGCCGTGGGTGAGCGTGCCGCGCACCGACTCAACGCGCTCGCGGGCCCCGACGAGGCCGTGCCCCGCACCGGCGCCGGTGGGCCGGGCGGCGTGGGCGGACCTGGTGGTGTGTGCGGGAGGGGCGGGAACCGGGTTGGTCACGGTGACGCGCAGCCGGTCCGGCAGGTACTCGAGGACGATGTGCGCGCGGTGCTCGACACCGTGCTTGTGGGCGTTGGTGAGCGCTTCCTGGATGACCCGGAGCGCGACGACGTCGACCGCAGCGGGCAGCTCGCGTGGTTCGCCGAGCCGGCGCACCGTGACGTCGAGGCCGTGCCCGCGGAACTGCCGCAGGATGTCGTCGAGCTGGGTCAGGCCGGTCGGCCCGGTGCCCGGCGACCCGGGGTCGCGCAGCGTGGCGAGCAGGTCGCCGATCTGGGTCAGCACGGTCCGTGAGGCGCGGCGGATGACGGTCAGCGAGTGCTCGGCGTCGTCGGGCCGGTCGCGCAGCGCCGACCCGGCGACGCCCGCGTGCAGGTTGATGACTGCTATCTGGTGCGCGACGGCGTCGTGCAGGTCGCGGGCGATCGCCAGCCGGTCCTCCGCCACCCGCTGCTGGGCGAGGGCCTCCCGGGTCGCCTCGGCGCGCTCGGCGCGTTCGGTGACCGCCTGGAACTGTTCGCCGTGCACGCGCACCAGGTCGCCAAGCGCGCCGAACAGCAGGACCAGGAGCAGGAACTGCAGGGTGCCGCGGCCGAGGGCCAGTGCCGCCGCGGCCGCCACGAGCACGGCGGCCGCGAGGACGAGCCACGGGGCTCGCCGCCGGGTCAGCGCGCGGCTCGCGGAGAACGTGGCGATCGCCGCCGCGAGCACGACCCCGGGGTTGAACAGCCCGAGCGGCACGCTGAGCCACACGACGCCCACGGTCGCCGCGACCGTCGTGACGGGCAGCCGGCGGCGCGCGAGGAGCAGCACGCCCGCGACGAGCGCGACGGCGGCGAGCTCCCAGCGCCAGCGTGCGGGCAGGTCCTCCCGCACCGGGAGCGCGCAGCTACCCACCACGGCGACCACCGCGACCACGTGGCCCACCCAGACGGGCACCTGGTGCGTGAGGCCGAACCGCAGCTCGTTGCTTCGTGGCATGTCGTCCCTCGTCCGGCGGCTGTCCGGCGGCTGTCCGGCGCCGCAGGACCAAGCATCCCGCACGCCGTACCCGGGGGCGTCCCGCTCAGGCGGTATCCCGGAGTACTACCAGCGCGGTACACGAGAGACACCGCCAGGGCGATTCGCGCGGGCTCGGCGTCGGCGAGATTTGACCACGTCAACATCTCCGGCAACACGAGAGAGGCGGCCGACGTGGCACCCCCACTGCTCTCCGTCAGCAACCTGCACAAGACCTACGGGTCGGGCCCGAGCGCCTTCGAGGCGCTCAAGGGCCTGGACCTGGACATCGCCGAGGGCGAGTCCCTGGCGATCATCGGCAAGAGCGGATCGGGCAAGTCGACCCTGATGCACCTGCTCGCCCTGCTCGACCGGCCGACCTCCGGGACCATCACCCTGGACGGGACCGACACGTCCCGGCTGTCGGCCAAGCAGCTCAACCAGACCCGCAACAGCGCGTTCGGGTTCGTCTTCCAGCAGTTCTTCCTCAACGCCCAGGCCAGCGTGCTCGACAACGTGACGCTCCCGCTGAAGATCGCCGGGGTCCCGCGCCGCGAGCGCACCGCCCGCGGGATGGCGGCGCTGGCGCAGCTCGAGCTCGACGACAAGGCCAGCAACAAGGCCAACGACCTGTCCGGCGGGCAGAAGCAGCGCGTGGTCATCGCCCGCGCCCTGATCAACCAGCCGCGCGTGATCTTCGCCGACGAGCCGACCGGGAACCTGGACACCGCCACGGGCGCCGTCGTCGAGGACATCCTCTTCGACCTCAACCGGCGGCGGGGCATCAACCTGGTGGTCGTCACGCACGACGAGGACCTCGCGTCCCGGTGCGACCGCAGCATCTAAGTCCGCGACGGTCTGCTGGCCACGCACGCGGGGGTGGCGGCATGAAGCCCCTCGACGTCGTCGCGAGCGCGTTCCGCAACGCCTTCCGGTCCAGGCTGCGGACCAGCCTGACCGTGCTGGCCATCTTCATCGGTGCCTTCACGCTGTCCCTGACCAACGGCCTGGGCACCGGCATCAACCAGTACATCGACGACACGGTGTCCTCCGTCGGGGTCGACGACGTCATGACCGTCACCAAGGCGAGCGAGGACGTGCCCACCGACGGCGGTCCGGCCGAGTACGACCCTGACCAGATCGCGGCCGACGGGCCGCCCGGAGCCACGGCGACCGCCCTGACCGACGACGACATCGACACCATCGCCGGCATCGAGGGCGTGCAGAGCGTCGAGCCGGCCAAGAGCGTCATGGTCGACTACGTCCAGCACGACGACGGGACCAGGTACCAGCTGTCCGTCGCCGAGTTCGTGCCCGGGATGAGGGTCGAGCTGGCGTCCGGCGAACAGGTGGACCTCGACGCCGCCGACCCTGAGCTCGTGCTGCCTGAGAGCTACCTCGAGGCGCTGGACCTTGGCACCGCCGCCGACGCCGTCGGGCAGACGGTCGCACTGGCGGTCACCGACGCCACAGGGAAGCAGGTGACGGCAGAGGCGACGATCGTCGGCGTCGCCGAGCCCGGCGTGATCACCATGGGCGGCGCGATCCCGAACGACGTCCTCACGGAAGAGCTCCACGACCTGCAGACCACCGGCGCACCCGAGGCGGAGACCACCCGCTACGCGCAGGCCTCGGTCTCGTTCGACGCCGCCGCCGGCGCGGTGGAGGCCCAGGCGCTGCAGGACCGCCTGGACGACGCCGGCTTCACCGGCAGCACGCTGGAGGACCAGCTCGGCGCGGTCACCGCCGTCATCGACGGCATAGTGCTCGTCCTGAACGGGTTCGCGGTGATCGCCCTGGTCGCGGCGGGCATCGGGATCGTCAACACGCTCTTCATGGCGGTCCAGGAGCGCACCCGCGAGGTCGGGCTCATGAAGGCGATGGGCCTGTCGAGCTCGCGCGTCTTCTCCCTGTTCAGCATCGAGGCAGTGGTCATCGGCCTGGTCGGCAGCGCGCTGGGCGTGCTCGGCGCTATCGGCGTCGGGCAGCTCGTGAACGGCGTGTCCGGGGACCTCCTGGCAGACCTTCCAGGGCTGACGCTGATCGCCTTCGACCCGGTCAGCGTCGCTACGGTCGTGCTGAGCGTCATGGCCATCGCCTTCCTCGCCGGCACCCTGCCCGCGCTGCGGGCGGCCCGTCAGGACCCGATCTCGTCGCTGCGGTACGAGTGAGGCGCCCGGGCCGGCCGCTCGTCTGAGCGGCGCCGGGCCGGCCGGACCGCACCCTGGTCGGGTGCGGTCCGGCCGGCAGAGATGCGGGTGAGAGGCGGCGGTGCCAGCGTGGACGTGTCGATGGCACGGCGCCCAGGACAAGGCACCCCACGGCACGGCACACCACCCACCGGCACGAGGAGCGGACGATGAGAGCAGTCACGTGGCAGAGCCGGGAGCACGTCAGCGTCGAGACGGTCCCCGACCCGCGGATCGAGGAGCCGAACGACGCGATCGTCCGCGTCACCTCGACGGCGATCTGCGGCTCCGACCTGCACCTCTACGGGGTGCTGGGAGCGTTCCTCGACGCAGGCGACGTGATCGGGCACGAGGCCATGGGCGTGGTCGAGGAGGTCGGCCCGCAGGCGGGCGACCTTCGCGTCGGCGACCGCGTGGTGGTGCCGTTCGGGATCGCCTGCGGGCGGTGCTGGATGTGCCGCCGCGGCCTGCAGTCGCAGTGCGAGACGACCCAGGTCACCGCGCAGGGCAACGGAGCGGCGCTGTTCGGCTACACCAAGCTGTACGGGCAGGTGCCGGGCGGTCAGGCGGAGTACCTGCGCGTGCCGCAGGCGCAGTACGGCCCGGTCGTCGTGCCGGACGACGGCGCGCCGGACGAGCGGTACCTGTATCTCTCGGACGTGCTGCCCACCGCGTGGCAGGCCGTCGAGTACGCGCACGTGCCCGACGGCGGGTCGGTGGTCGTGCTCGGCCTGGGCCCGGTCGGCCAGATGGCGGCACGGATCGCCGCCCACCGCGGGGCAGGCCTCGTGATCGGGGTGGACCTGGTGCCGGAGCGGCTCGCGATGGCGGCCCGGCACGGCGTCACCGTCCTCGACTCGGGCCGGAAGGACCTGGCCGACGCCGTCAGGGACCTCACCGGGGGGCGCGGACCCGACTCCGTGATCGACGCCGTCGGCATGGAGGCGCACGGGTCACCGGTCGCGGAGACCATGCAGAAGGCCGCAGGGATCCTGCCCGACGTGATCGGGAAGCCACTGGTCAAGCACGCAGGCACCGACCGCCTGGCGGCCCTGCTCACCGCCATCGAGCTGGTGCGCCGCGGCGGCGTCATCTCCTTGTCGGGCGTGTACGGCGGCGCGAAGGACCCGCTGCCGATGCTGCGCCTGTTCGACAAGCAGGTGACGATCCGGCAGGGGCAGGCCAACGTCCGGCACTGGACCGACGGCCTGCTGCGGCTCGCGGCCGACCCCGCTGACCCGCTCGGCGTGCAGGACCTGAGGACCCATCGCTGGCCGCTCGAGCGCGCCGCCGAGGCGTACGCGATGTTCCAGCGCAAGGAGGACGGCTGCATCAAGGTGGTGCTCGACCCGACCGCGTGAGCCGGCCTGGGCTGGCCTGAGCTGCCGTCAGCGCGCCGCGGCCTCCGCCGCCGTCCGCAGGTCCGCGACCAGTGCGTCGAGCGCCTCGCCGTACGTCGACCGGTCCCGCAGCCGCAGCAGCGCCGAGGGGTGCGTGGTGACCACGATGTCGTGCGCCTCGCCGTCGAGCACCTGCCCGCGCTCGGCGCCGATCCGGACCTCGTGGCCCAGCACCGCGCGGGCTGCCGTCGCCCCGAGCGCGACCACTACCCGCGGACGCACGGCGGACAGCTCCGCCTCCAGCCACGGCATGCACGCCCGGACGTGCGCGACGTCCGGTTTCTTGTGCAGCCGCCGCTTGCCCCGCTCGGTGAACCGGAAGTGCTTGACGGCGTTGGTCAGGTAGACCTGCTCTGGGTCCAGGCCTGCGGCCTCCAGCGCCTCGGCCAGCACCCGACCCGCCGGGCCGACGAACGGCTCGCCCTCCCGGTCCTCCCGGTCGCCCGGCTGCTCGCCGACCAGCATCAGCCTGGCGTCGTCCGGCCCGGACGAGAAGACCGCCTGGGTCGCGGGGCCCCACAGCTCGCAGCCACGGCAGTCGTGCACCGCCTGCGAGAGCTTTTCGACGTCGGCGCGCGCCGGCACCCACTCCTCGGCGCCCGGGCGGGCGGGCTTGCGTCCGGCGGCGGCGGTACGTGACACGGTCGGCCTCCTCGGTGTGCTCGTCACCAGCCTGTCCCGACCCTGGTCCGCTCGCCGTGCGAAGACCGGACAGGTGCCGAGCGCATATGACACTCGCCGCATCGCGGACCGCGACATCTCGGGTGAGTATGTCCCGGTGTCGATAGCGACTGTTCAGCAGGGCGGGGTGAGGGCTCAGAGAGCGGACGCCGGGGTAGCCGGTGTGGACATCGGCGGCACGGGTTCCCGCCTGCGGGTCAGCACGGGACCGGGCGGCCGGTCCTACGAGGTCACCGGGCCGCCGGCCACCGTCATCGCCGGGCGCTCGACCGCGCCCGACGTGGTGCGGGGCCTGTGCCGTGGGTTCGCGGCAGAGTTCGGCGGGCGTCCCCGGGTGGCGGCTGCCGCCGTCGGGATGCGCGGGTTCCGCTCCCAGACGCAGGCCGGGAGCCTCGATCCCAACCTCGTGCACGACATCCTCACCGAGGAGCTGCGCACCAGCTCGACCGCCGTGTCGAGCGACGCCGTCACGGCCCACCTGGGTGCCCTCGGTTCGGGGCCGGGCGCCACGCTCGCCGTCGGGACCGGAGCGGTGGCGGTGGCGTGCGACGACGTCGGGCGGTGGCACCTCGCTGACGGGATGGGGCCGCACGTGGGCGACAACGGCGGCGGCGCGTGGATCGGCCGGCGCGGGCTGGACGCCGCGGCGCGGTCGATGGACGGTCGCCGGGTGGGTGCGTCGCCGGGTCTTGTGCAGGCCGCCGAGCGGCACTTCGGGCGACGGGAGCGGTGGGCCGCCGTCACCGACGTGTCCGTGTTCGCCGGCTTCGCGCCGCAGGTCATCAGGGCGGCGGGCAACGGTGACCTGGCGTGCCGCGAGATCCTCGACGAGGCGGCCCGGTCCCTGGCGGACGGGCTGTGCGCCGTGCTGAACCATCCCGGCGTCGAGCCGGTGGCCGTCACCACAGGAAAGCTTCTGATGTACGCGCCGATGTTCCGGTCGATGGTGCTCCAGCACCTCTTGGAGAAGCGGGACGACGTGCGCGTGCAGCCCAGCGCAGGGCTCCCGCTCGACGGGGCGCTGAGCCTGGCCAGGATGCTGGCCGCCCACCCGGTCGTCGTCCGGGAGCACGTTCCCCTGCTGGCGGTACGGATCGGTGCGGCGCCCCGGCCGGACGACTCCATCACCCTGCCGCGCGTGGTGCTGCCGGTCGTCCGGCCGATGCGGATGGAGACCGAGCCAACGGCGTGGGCCGTCGAGATCCGGTCGGACGTCGAGTGGTCGGCCGACCAGGTCCCCGAGGACACGCTGATCGCCACGTCCGTCGACGCCGTCGTACCGCTGACGGGTGCACGCCTCGTGGTCGGTCGCGCGTCGCGCAGCCGCGGCGTCGTGCCCGACATCGTCTGCGACGACACCGGCGTGTCCCGCAGGCACTGCGAGATCGCCTGGGTGGAGGGCGGCTGGAGCGTCATCGACCTCGGATCGGCCAACGGCACCTACGTGGCCGGGCGCGGCGAGGTCGTCCCCGCGGAGCCGCTGCGGCAGGGGGAGCGGCGCTGGCTGTCCGACGGCGACCGTATCTACGTGGGCGGCTCGACCTGCTTCACGGCGCGGGCCGTCACCGCGAACGTGCGGTGAGCCGGCCGAATCACCTGGACCGCCTCCGGCCCGGCTCCTAGGTTGGCGGGATGTCCGGAACTGAGCTCGCCCACGCGTACTGGGCCGACGTCGTCCGCCCGATCCTGGAGCGCGCGCTGCCCGACGTGCCGAGGGCGGCGGGTCGGCTCGGCACCGGCTCGGACGTGCTGGGGCTCGACGACGACACGTCCCGTGACCACGACTGGGGGCTCCGGCTCACGTTGCTGGTCCCGGCCGACCGGGCCGGCGAGGTCGACGAGCTCCTTGCCGAGTCGCTCCCGGCCGCCTACCAGGGGTGGCCGACGGCGTTCCCGCTCACCTGGGACCCGACGGCCCGGCACCGGGTCGAGGTCGCGGCGCCTGCCGACTTCGTCCGGTCCTGCACGGGGCTCGACGTCGGTGGCGACCTCACCGTGCCGGACTGGCTGTCGCTCACGGGGCAGTCCGTGCTGGAGGTCACGGCCGGGCCGGTGTTCGAGGACACGGCCGGCGAGATCACCGCGCTGCGCGAGCGGCTCGCCTGGTACCCGCACGACGTATGGCTGCACGTGCTCGCGGCCGACTGGACTCGGATCGGGCACGAGCTGCCGTTCGTGGGCCGCACCGGACAGCGGGGCGACGGCCTCGGCTCCCGGCTGATCGCCGCGCGCCTGGTCACGACGCTGGTCCGGCTCGGCTTCCTCCTGGAGCGGCGCTGGCCGCCGTACCCCAAGTGGGCGGGGACGCTGTTCGGGCGGTTGCCCGTGGCGCCGTCGGCCGACCGGCACCTGGCGGAGGCGCTCGCGGCACCCACCTGGCAGGAGCGGGACGCCGCGCTGCGTGCGGCGTGCGAGGCGCTGCACGCACGGCAGCGTGCCGTCGGGCTGCCGACGCTGGACGGGCCGGCGTGCGAGCCGTTCTTCGACCGGCCGTTCACGGGGCTGCGCGACGGGGTGGCCGGGACGCTGCGCGGAGCGATCACCGACCCGGAGGTGCGGGTGCTGTCACACCGCGGGGGTATCGAGCAGTGGGTGGACGACGTCGGCACTCTCACCGACAAGGACCTGCGCGGCCGGCTGGCGCAGGTCCTCATCGGTGAGGGTGCCGAGCGGAGTCAGGGGTAGACCTGCACCTCGCCGCCGTCCACGAACAGCTCGCTGCCCGTGATGAAGCTGGACTGGTCGGAGGCCAGGAAGAGCACGGCGTTGGCGATCTCGGCGGGATCGGCGGCGCGGCCCATGGGCGTGCTGCTGGCCATGCCGTCGAGCAGCGCGGCGGTCTGGCCCGGGTCCATGGCGAGGCCACGGAGTCCTGGGGTGTCGGTGGGCCCGGGCACCACCGTGTTCACGCGCAGGCGGCGTGGCGCGAGCTCGGCCGCCCAGACCCGGCCGAACTGCCTCAGGGTCGCCTTCGTGGCGGAGTAGACGCCGAAGCCCGCCGGAGCGTGCTGAGGCGGGGTGTCCGTCCGGTCGCGGACGCCTCACGAAGATTCTTGACCGGCCGGTCCAGATTAGGCGTGCTGGACCGGCTGGTCAAGAATCCCTATCCTGGGGGCATGGCGAGGCCGAGGCAGTTCGACGAGGACGCGGTGCTGCGCGCGGTCTGCAACCAGTTCTGGGACTCGGGCTATGCGGCCACCTCGATGCAGGACCTCATGCGGGTGAGCGGCCTGGGCAAGGGCAGCCTCTACGCCGCCTTCGGGGACAAGCACGAGCTCTTCCTCCGGGTGCTGCGCCGGTACGTGGAGTCGCTCGACCTCGGACTGCGCCGGTCCCTCGGCTCCGCGCCGCGCGCTGTCGACGCGCTGCGGTCCTTCCTGACGGGGTCGGTGGGCGACCCCGACGGCGTGTCCGCGCGGCGCGGCTGCCTGCTCGCCAACAGCACCACCGAGCTGGCGTCCGCCGATCCCGTCGTCGCGGCGGAGGCGCGGCAGGCGTACGAGGGAACCACTGCGCTCCTGGCCGGGTGCGTGGCGCGGGCGCAGGCCGATGGCGACCTGCCGGCCTCCGCCGACCCGGACGGCACCGCACGGGCGCTGCTCGCCGCGCAGCAGGGGCTGACCTTCATGGGGCGCAGCGGGATGGACGTCGAGACCCTGGCGGAGACGGCCCGTTCGCTCGCGGCCCAGCTCCTGCCCGCCGTCGTCGACCGCCCGGCGGGATGAACACATGGCCGCGCCTGTGGATGACGGCGCGGTGAATGTCACCGGTCCGACGTACCCTGACCGGCGATGATTACTCGTGCAGAGGGTGCGTACCAAGGCGCGCTCCGGGCTTTCCAGGAGCCGATGCTGGACCTCCTCCACCGGAGGTACGCGCCGCTCGTCGTGTCGCTGCTGTCCCTCGTGTTCACGCCCGAGCGGTCGACCGTCCCCGTCGCGGAGGCGCACACCGAGATCGGTGATGCCCTGGACCAGCTGCGCGCCCAGGGGTATGAGCTCAACGCCGACGGCACGCGGGCGATCCCCCTCGGTAGCGCCCGCGAGCTGTGCAGGCAGTGGTCCGACGTCGGCTGGCTGAAGCGGCAGATCGTCGACGGAGACATCGAGGTCTACCAGCTCTCCGCGCACGCGGTCGGGGCGCTGGAGGTCGCCGGGCGGGCGGGCGGAACCAGGGCCCGCGTCTCGGAGTCGCGCGTCCGGACGCTGCTGGACGCCGTGGAGCAGCTCGCCCAGGACTCCGACCCCGACGTGCTGGTGCGCATGTCCCGGCTGGACGCGCAGATCCGGCGGCTCCAGGACGAGCTGGCACGGATCCAGCGCACGGGCGAGGTCGACGAGGTCGACGACGAGGTGCTGCTGGAGGAGGCGGAGAACGTGCTGCACCTGGTGCGTGAGCTGCCGGCGGACTTCGCGCGCGTGGCCGAGTCGATCCGGGCGATGCAGCGGGACGTGGTCACCGCGCTGCGCCAGGACGAGCGCCCGTCGGGCGACGTCCTGCGCGAGTACCTGGAACGGGGCGAGCAGGTGATGAACGCGACGCCGGAGGGCCGCGCGTTCGCCGGTGCGCTGCGGCTGATCGGGGACCCGGAGCGGATCGACGAGCTGTCGCTCCAGCTCGACACGGTGCTGCGCCACCGCTTCACGGGGCGGCTGCCGGGCCAGCAGCGCACCGAGCTGCGCGACGTGGGCCGGCGGATCGAGCAGGGCGTCGCCGAGGTCATCAAGGCCCAGCGCCAGGCGTCCCACGTCATCACGACGCAGGTGCGCAACCACGACCCGCTGCGCGACCGGCAGGTCGACGAGCTGCTGCGTGAGGTCATGGTCAGCTTCCAGAGATGGATGCCGACCACCCGCCGCGGGGAGGGCGTCGCACCGGTGCGACGGTTGCCCGTGGCCGAGATCGCGCACCTGCGGCAGTCGACGAACGACCTGACCCCACCCCAACCGCCGGTCCCGCTGCACGTGCTGGACGACGACCCGGACGCCGGCCTGGAGGACGGTGCGCGCGAGTGGGGCGGCCCGCACTATGCGGAGCTGACGGAGCATCTCTCCTCGTTCGCCGCCGGCGCCGACAGCGCGGACCTCGCCGAGGTCTTCAGGGGTGCACCCGAGCCGATCCGGCGCCCGGTCGACCTGCTCGGGCTGCTGGAGATCGCGCACAGGAACGGCATGGCAGAGACCGATCAGATCGCGTTCGTCGAAGCGGTCCGACCCGACGGGTCCCGCAGGCGGTTCGCGTTCGGTGGCGTCACGGTACGGACGAAGGAAGGCACGGATGACTGAGGCAGCGCTCGAGGAGTCCGGCGGGTTCATCACGCCGGTCTCGATGGAGGAGGATCCCCAGGCGCCGTTCGCCGGCGACACGGGAACGCTGGACGTGGCGGTGCGCCGGGTGCTCGTCCGCCTGCTGCAGCGCCGGTTCCTCGTGGCGGACAAGAACCGCGCGCAGTGGCGCACGCTGCTGGAGAACCAGCAGCTGGTCGAGTCCCGGCTGCACGACCTGTTCGTCCACCTCGTCGTCGACCACGACCGGGGGATCGCGTACAAGAAGCAGGTCCGGTCGGCCGAGCTGGACGTCCCGATCCTGTTGAAGGACGACCCGTACGGCAGAGCCGAGACGCTGGTGCTGGTCCACCTGCGCACCGTGTTCCAGCGGGAACGGGGCGCGGGGGAGACCTCGGCGCGAGTCGACGTCGAGGAGGTCGTGCAGATGGTGCTGACCTTCTTCGACCCGGAGGACAAGAACCTGGCCGCCCGGCAGACGGAGATCCGGAGCGCGGTCAAGAGACTGGAGAAGGAAGGGATCATCGAAGAGGAGTCCGAGGGGCGCTACCGGGTCACGCCGCTGGTCGAGGTCGTGCTCAGCAACGAGCGCCTCGTCGAGCTGCGCGACTGGCTGCGCGAGCGGCCAGGCAAGGAGGACCCGCGATGACCATGATCGACACCCTGTTCGGGATGATCCCGGTCGCCTCGACCGGACAGCAATGGGTCGCCCGCGACCTCCAGCTCGTCAACTGGGGCGGCTACGACGGGCACCACCAGGTCCGGTTCGCGTCGACGGCGTCCCTGCTGTCCGGTGCGTCGGGCTCGGGAAAGTCCACGCTGATGGACGCCTACATCGCGCTGCTCATGCCACACACCACACCGTTCAACGGGGCGTCGAACGGTGGCGTCGTCGGCCGTCCGCGAGGCAAGGACCAGCGCAACATCCTGTCCTACGCGCGCGGCAAGATCGACGAGTCCCGCACGGACGACGGCACCCGACAGCGCGTGCTGCGTGGCGACGGGCGAGACACCTGGTCGGCGATCGCGATGACCTGGGTGGACCAGTCCGGGACGCACTTCACAGCGCTCCGCGCCTGGTACGTCCCCGCCACCGCGCGCAGCCTCGACGAGGTGACCCCGCTGCGAGCCACCCTTGACGGCGCCTTCGCCCTCCCCGACCTCGAGCAGGCCGCTACGCAGCGGCTGGCCCGCGTCGCGGTGACCGCCGCAGGCCTGACCTGCTTCGACACGGACCGCGAGTTCACCGCACGGCTCCACTCGACGCTCGGGATCGGCGCGTCCGGCGACGGCAACAAGGCGGTCGGGCTGCTGGGCCGGATCCAGGCCGGGCAGCAGATCACCACGGTCGACGCGCTGTACAAGGCCATGGTCCTGGAAGAGCCGGAGACGCTGGCCAAGGCGGACGAGGTGGTCGAGCACTTCGACGAGCTCGCCGGCACCCGCGAGCAGATGATCACGGCCAAGCGCCAGGTCAACGCGCTCTCGCCCATCCGAGAGCACCACGCCGCCATCGACCGTGCGGCGCGGCGCCTGCAGGTCATCGACCAGATCGGTTCCTTCATCGACGACACGTCGCCAGCGGCACTGTGGCGCCACGGACGACGGCTCGCCCTCCTGCGCGCCGTCGAGCACCGCCTGCAGACCGGCCACAGGGACGCACTGGCGCTCGCCGCGGAGACCACCTCCCGGATCGCGGCGGCGAAGTCCGAGGCGGAGGCCGTGCAGGAGACGCTCCGCGCGTCCGGCGGCGACCGGCTGGCCACCGCCCAGCGAGAGCTGAAGACCGTCGGCTCCCGGCTGACCGAGGTGGAACGCAGCCGGGGCCGGCTCGACACGGCCCTGGAGGTCCTGGACGCCCACGCCGCCACGGAGGCCGAGTTCGCGGCCCTGTCCGCGCGCGCCAGGGCAGCGCTGGACGACGTCGGGTCCAAGCAGGCCGCCCGCACCGCGTACGGCGACGCGATGTCAGCGAGGAGCACCGCGCGGGACCGCCTCACCGAGCTCGAGAGCCGGCGCAAAGCAGCCGCCGAGCGGCGGGGCAACATCCCCGACGCCCTGCACCGGGCCCGCACCGCACTGGCCGAGGCCGCCGGGCTGACCCCTGAGGACCTGCCCTTCGTCGGCGAGCTCCTGGAGGTCCGCACCGAGCACGAGCCCTGGCGCGGAGCCTTCAACCTCGCACTCGGTGGCTTCGCGACCAAGATGCTCATCGACACCGCCCGGCTCGCGGCGTTCCGCAAGGCCATCGACGGCGTCCCGACCGGCACGCGCGTGCGGTTCGAAGCCGTCTCCACCGGGATGCGCGACGACGTCCGGCACGACTCGCGGACCCTGCCCGGGCGCCTCGACATCCGTCGCGGACCGTTCGCGGGCTGGCTCTCGAGCGAGCTGGCACGGCGCTTCGCCTACGTCTGCGTCGACACCCCCGGCCAGCTCGGGCAGCACACCCAGGCGCTCACCCGGTCGGGCCAGGTGTCCGAAGGCGCCAGGGGAGCCCACGGCGGCAACCTCCGCTCCAACGTCCTCGGCTTCACCAACGGACGGCTGCTGGCCGACCTGGACGAGCAGCTCGACCAGGCCCGGGCGGCGCTCGCCGCCGCGCAGGCCCGGGTCGATGCCGCCGACGACGCACTGAACCGGTACGACGACGAGCTCGACGCCTACCGCACCGTCAGCGCCCTGGTCTGGGAGCAGGTCGACGTCGCCTCCGTCACGGCGGAGCAGGCCCGGTGGGCGTCGGTGATCGAAGAGGTCACCTCCGGCAACCCCGAGATCGCCCGCCTGCAGGAACAGTCCGGCACGCTCGACAAGCGGATCGACGAGCTCAACCAGAGCCTCGGGCAGACCAGAGCGCACGCCGACATGCTCAGAGCGCGGTGGACAGCGATCACCGACGACGTGGACACCGCACAGCAGGCGCTCGACGACGCCGAGGAGGCAGCCGTCGTCGTCCGGCCGGAACAGCAGGAATACCTGGACGCGCTGCTCCGCGGCGGCGCACCCGGCCCGGCGCAGGCCGCCGACACGGCGGAGACCGACAGGACGCCGGACACCGCGCTCGCCACCTTCGACGACACGCTGAGACAGGCCACCGAGCGGCTCAAGGCCGACCGCGAGACCGCGCAGACCACGCTCGGCACGGCGCGGGAAGCACTGCGCCGGACGTTCGAGAACTTCAAGGAACGCTGGCACGACCCCAACCTCGGCACCGACCCGGACGACTCCTACGGCGACTACGACCGGATACTGGCCGACCTCGAGACCAACGGCATCCACGAGCTCGAGACCGACTGGCGCAACAGCCTCCTGCGGCTGTCCGGGAACGACCTCACCGACCTGCACAGCGCCCTGACCGGAGCGGTCCGCGAGATCAAGGAACGGATCGGACCGGTCAACGACATCCTCGCCGACCTCCCGTTCGCCGACGACGACCACCGGCTCCGGATCGACGCGAGCGACAACCAGTCCGCCGTCGTCGCCTCGTTCCGCAAGGAGCTGCGCGGCCTCCGTGAGACGCTGACCCGCGAAGCCACCGACGACGAGCGCGAGAAGCGGTTCCTCCGGACGGCCCGGGTCGTCGACCGCATCCGCCGCACCGCGCCGGACTTCGCCGACCTCGTCGACGTGCGGCGACACGTGCGGCTCAGCGCCGAGAAGGTCGACCTCGACGGCAACCACGTGGCGCACTACGACAGCATCGGGGAGAAGTCCGGCGGCGAGTCCCAGGAGCTGGTCGCCTTCATCGTCGGCGCGGCCCTGCGCTACCAGCTCGGCGACGCCGGCGAGACCCGGCCACGCTACGCACCGGTCTTCCTCGACGAGGCCCTCATCAAGGCAGACGCACAGTTCACCGGACGCGCGATCGGCGCATGGCGCGGCCTGGGCTTCCAGCTCATCATCGGAGCGCCGAACGACAAGTTCAGCGCCCTCGAACCGCACGTCGAGGCCAAGTACGTGGTGCTGAAGGACGCCGCGGGGCGCTCGCGGACCAAGCTGGTGGCGGGCGTCGCCGAGCCGGCCGGGGCGTCGTGACCGCACGGCTGGTCCGCCCGCCCGAGGCGGGTGCCCACCTGGCGGCGCGGTCACCCGGCCGCGCCGTCGAGCATCGGCGGGCAGGTGCCGCCCGGCTCGGTCAGCAGCTCGAAGTGCCAGATCTCGTTCGAGTACGCCTGGCACAGGCCGTAGTCGGTGCCGTGCTCGATGAGCCAGTAGTCGCCCTCTGTCGGTCCGATGTCGACGGCCTTGCCGCTGACGTGGTTGGACTTCTCGGGGGTGCTGACCTTGCGACGGGCCTCGGCCAGGCCCTTCGTCCGGACCGCCTCGTCGAACAGGTGCTCCTGGAAGGCGGGACTGCGCCAGCCGCTCGTGATCCAGAAGTCGATGTCGTCGGCGGCCGCGTCCGCCGCAGCCTGGCGGACGGCCTCCCGGAGCTCCGGATCGAGCCCGGTGATGGCCGGGAGGTCGTCGTCGAGCGTCGCGGTGCCGTCGGGGAGCTCGCCACCGGCCACACCGGTCGACCCGGCAGGGTCGGGGCTCGTGTCCAGAGCGTCGCCGACGGCCAGCACGACCGGCGCAGCGGCGCGGTCGAACAGGGGGTAGGCACCGAAGACGGCGGCCAAGGCTACGGCCGTCGCGATGAGGCCGAATACGGTGAGACGCCGGCGCGGACGGCGGCCTGGTCGCCGGGCGGAAACGCCGGCAGGTGCGGGGGGCTGGGCGAGCTCCTGTCGAGTCATGCTCCAAGCGAAGCGGAGCCGACGTTGCCCGAGCGTCTCCTGTTTTCAATATGCCGACGATATGCCGACGTCCGGCACGATCGCGGCGGGCAGGCGCACCGTGATGCGTAGCCCGCCGGCGGGCCGGGGCGCCACGGCGAGGGTGCCGTCGTGCGCCTGGACGATGCTCCGCACGATCGCCAGGCCGAGGCCCACACCCGAGTCGCTGTGGACGCGTTCGGTGCCCCGCTGGAACGGTTCGGTGAGCGTCGACACCAGCTGCGGGTCGAGGTGCGCGCCGGTGTTCTCGACGGTGAGCAGCACGCCGTCGGCGAAGGCTGCGGTGCTGACCCGCACGCTGCCGCCGTCGGTCAGGTTGTGGACTATCGCGTTGTGGACCAGGTTCGTGGTCATCTGCAGCAGGAGCGCCTGCGACCCGATGGCCCGAGTGATGTCGCCGGACGTCTCGATGGTGATGCCGCGTCCTTCGGCGAGGGGGAGGAGCGTCTCGGTAGCTTCCTCCACGGCCAGGGACAGGTCGACGGGTTCGCGCATGAACGCCCGTTGGTCGCTGCGGCTGAGCAGCAGCAGAGCCTCGGTGAGCTGGATCGCCCGGGAGTTGACGGCGTAGAGACGGTCGACGAGCTCGTCGGCGCCCCGTCCCGGATCGTTCCGGGCGACGTCGAGCATGGTCTGCGAGATCGTCAGCGGGGTGCGCAGCTCGTGGGAGGCGTTGGCCGCGAAGCGCTGCTGCTCGGTGACCTGCGCCTCGAGCCTGGCCAGCATGGTGTCGAAGGCGTCGGCGAGCTCTCGGAACTCGTCGTTGCCACCCTCCAGCCCTACCCGGTGCGACAGCGATCCGGTCGCGGCCCTGCGGGTGGCCTCGGTGATGCGAGTCAGCGGGGCGAGCATCCGGCCGGCGAGAACCCAGCCACCCACCAGACCGAACACCAGCAGGAACACCATCGCGAGGGCCGCCTTCGGTGCGAAAGCGGCCTGGAGGTCGCTACGGTCGGGGACGAAGCCTCCGCGGCTGAACATGGCCTCGTCGGGTACGTACCGCAGCAGGAACAGCCACACGGTGGCGAGCAGCAAGGTGCCCGCGATCATGAGGAACCCCGCGTAGCTGAGGGTGAGCCTGAGGCGGACGCTCGGCCCCGGCGCTCTATCCACGGTCGTCGTCCCCACGGCCCGGATCTCCTGACGAGTCGATGCGATAGCCGACGCCGGCCACCGTCGCGATGAGCCACGGTTCGCCGAGCCGCTTGCGCAGGGCCGAGACCGTGATGCGCACGGCATTGGTGAAGGGGTCCGCGTTCTCGTCCCACGCCCGCTCCAGCAGCTCCTCCGCGCTGACGATGCCGCCCTCCGCTGCGACGAGCACCTCGAGCACGGCGAACTGCTTCCTGGTCAGCGCGACGTAGCGGCCGTCCCGGTAGACCTCTCGGCGGAAGGGGTCCAGCCGGAGCCCCGCGATCTCGCTGACCGGGGGCCGGGCGCGCCCGCGCCTCCGGTCGAGGGCCCTCAGGCGCAGGACGAGCTCGCGGAGCTCGAACGGTTTGGTGAGGTAGTCGTCGGCGCCGAGCTCGAACCCGGAGGCCTTGTCGTCGATCCGGTCGGCGGCGGTCAGCATGAGGATCGGGATGCCGCTGCCGGAGGCGACGATGCGCCGGGCGACCTCGTCGCCGGACGGGCCGGGGATGTCGCGGTCGAGGACCGCGAGGTCGTAGGAGTTGATGCTCAGGAGCTCCAGGGCGGAGTCGCCGTCGCCGGCGATGTCGGCGGCGATCGCCTCCAGCCGGAGACCGTCCCGGACGGCTTCGGCCAGGTAGGGCTCGTCCTCCACGATCAGCACACGCATACGTGCAGCCTAGGTCGCAGGGCATATCGCCGATGTATCGGGAGCTATCCCGCCTGGGTCGCGTGCAGGGTCGCGTAGCGGCCGCCGTGGGCGACCAGGTAGTCGTGCGTGCCCTGCTCCACGATGCGGCCGTGCTCCAGCACGACGATGCGGTCGGCCTGCCGGATGGTGGAGAGCCGGTGCGCGACGACCAGCGTCGTGCGCCCCGTCATCAGGCGGCTGAGCGCCTCCTTCACCAGCGTCTCCGACTCGGTGTCCAGGGCGCTGGTGGCCTCGTCGAGCAGGAGGATGCGCGGGTCGCGCACCAGGGCGCGGGCGATGGCGATGCGCTGCCGCTGGCCGCCCGACAGCAGGGCACCGCGCTCGCCGACGACGGTGTCCCACCCCTGCGGCTGCGCGTCCACGAAGTCCAGCGCGTTGGCGTCCCGCAGGGCGGCGCGGACGACGTCGTCGGGCGCGTCCGGGAGCCCGTAGGTGACGTTGTCGCGGATGGTGCCCTCGAAGAGCACCGACTCCTGCGGCACCACCGAGACGTGGCGGCGCACGGTGCGCAGGTCGAGCTCCTGCGCGTCCGTGCCGTCGACCAGCACCCGGCCCGACGTCGGGCGGATGAAGCCGAGCACCAGGTTCAGCAGCGTCGACTTGCCCGACCCGGACGAGCCGACGAACGCGACCGTCTCGCCCGCGGGGACGGTGAGCGTCACGTCGTGCAGGGCATCGTCGTCGGAGCCGGGGTAGCGGTGGTGCACGTGGTCCAGCGTCAGCTCGCCCTCGACGACGTCGACCGTGCGGCGGCCCGCGTTCTCCTCGAGGTCGGGCTCCTCCAGCACCTCGGCGATCGAGCGCACAGACTCCATGCCGCGCGCCGTGACCGGGATGAGCATGAGCAGCTGGGTCAGGCCCTGGGTGAGCAGCGTGAAGTAGGCCGACAGCAGCACCACCTCGCCCGGCGTCACGGGTAGGAAGCCCGTGAGGGAGAAGATCGCGGCGAGCGCGAGGCACGTGACGCCGAGCAGCTGCATGGTCACCCAGGACAGCGACGCGACCCGGCCGTTGAGCATGTCGAGGTGCAGGCCCGCCCGGCGGACGCCGTCGGCTCCAGCGGCCAGGCGGGTGACCGCCGTCTGCTCCAGGCCGTGGGCGCGGGTGATCGGGATGAGCGAGGCCATCTCGCCCACGCGGGAGGCGAAACCCTCGACCTCACGGCGAAAGTGCTCGTTGCGGTCGCGGGAGCGCCGGGCCGTCGCCCAGCGCAGCCCGAGCGCGAGCGGCACGGCCAGCACGTAGACGGGCAGGAACTGGGGGACCTTGAGCGCCGTCATGGTCAGGGCGCCGGCGAGCACCATCAGCGACGAGAGCAGGGGGTGGGTGACCTGCTGGAGCATCACCTCGATGTTCTCGACGTCGCGCACCACCTTGGACTGCACCACCGACGAGCTCGCCCTGGTGTGGTAGCCGATCGACAGGCTCTGCAGCCGTGCGGCGAGCGCGTTGCGCAGGCCGGCGCCGGTGTCGCGCACCACCGTCATGAAGTTGCGCGTGTAGACGAGGTGGTTGGGGAAGTTCTGCAGCAGCAGGGCGGCGGCCACGGCGAACCAGACGAGCACGTCGCGGACCGGCCCGCCCGTCGCCACGATGTCGATGACGGCGGCCGTGACGACCGGCAGGAACCACATCGGGATCTCTTTGACCGTGAACGCGCCGATCGCCACCGACATGCGGCCGGGTCGGCGGGCGAGCAGGCGCAGGATCGAGCGGGCGGGGCGCGAGCTGTCGATGCGGATCGGGGAGGTAAGCGCTTTCTCGGCGGCCATGCCGCACATGCTATGCCGAGACAGAACTGACGGCAGGCCCTGCAAGCCAATGCTGCTCCCGTACGTAGGCGCCCGGTGTGACTCAGATGGGAAGCGCGTCCAGACGCCAACGAGGGTTGGTGGTGAGCCAGTGCTGCCGCCGACGGACATCGCCTGGTCCACTTACCGAACTACGTACGACTTCGGTGCAGCAGTATGATCCGGTAGTGCGACGAAGGACGACCTGCGGCCCAATCCGAACCGACCGGAGAAGTTAATGCTAACGCACCTAGAAGTCGATGGGTTCAAGAACCTACTTGACTTCTCCGTGGATTTCGGCCCCTTTACCTGTATTGCAGGGCCAAATGCCATCGGCAAATCGAACGTGTTCGATGCTATCCAATTTTTATCGTCAATGGCGGACAAAACTTTCGTCGAGGCCGCTTCGGAACTCAGGACGCCGGGTACGCCGGCAGCCGACCTTGCCAGCCTATTCTGGGCGGGTGCTAATGAGGGTGCCCGCATGCGGTTCGGCGCAGAATTCATTGTCGACAGGCATGTGCAAGACGATTTCGGGCGAGACGCGAACCCTACAGCGACGTTTCTCCGGTACGACCTCGAGCTCCAGTATGTCGCTGCGGCAGACGGTATTGGGGTTGGCGGTGACCGCATGCGGCTAATCCGGGAAGAGTTAGGGTATATCACCCTCGGTGACGCTGCGAAGAAAATCCCATGGGAGCATAGCAAGCAGGCCTTTCGCGATGCAGTCTTAATGAACCGTCGGCGAGGCAGTGCGTACATCTCGACAACCGAAGACGAAGGCGTGCGGATAATCAACGTTCACCAGGATGGTGGTAGCCGCGGACAAACGCGGAAATCTCCCGCTGCGCGGGCCCCCCGTACTGTAATGAGCACAACGACGACTAGTGACGACCCCACGGTGCTCGCTGCTCGACGGGAGATGCAAGGTTGGCGCAACCTCGCGCTTGAGCCCTCGGCGCTTCGGCGACCTGACAATGTCACAGACCCCGACGTGATGACCGAAAATGGCGAGCACATGCCGGCGGCACTCCGTCGTATTGCAGCGAGGAGAGGGCCGGACGCGCTGGCGGCGGTGACTGCGAGTGCTGCTGCTCTGACCGACGTGCGCAGTGTTGATGTAGATATCGATCCGCAAAGGCAGACGCTCACCCTTAGGGCTTCGATCCGTTCAGGGCCGGATCTCCCGGCCCGAAGCTTGTCGGACGGAACCCTGCGCTTCTTGGCGTTGTCCATTATGGCGAACGACCCAGATTATACAGGTCTGATTTGCATGGAAGAGCCCGAAAATGGGATACATCCAGCCAGGATTGAGGTTATGGCGGATCTGGTGCGCGGTATTGCGGTCGACCCGGATGAGGCTCCGGGAGACGACAATCCTATGCGCCAGGTCGTTGTCAATACTCACTCGCCTCGCTACGTGGAGGCGCAGCACGCTGCTGATCTGCTATTTGCTGAAAACGCGACTGTTATGCGCGACGGGCGGAGAGCAGCAACCCTTCGATTGCTTCCGTTGCGTGGAACCTGGAGAGACTCGAAGAATCAAGCAGCGCTGACGCAGAAGGATATTCAGGTCTTCCTGGAATCCGACGAGGAAACGCAACTCAGGTTGGACCTCGGATTGGTTGAACAGTGAGTGTCAGCCTGACCTTCTTCTTCCTGTGTGAAGGTACTTCAGACGAAGCGCTCGTCGAGCACCTGGAGACACTAATATTGCGCGAGGGTGTTAGTGAGGCATTAGGGATTCCGCGCTCCGGGAGTGCGCCGGTGTTGGAGAAGCTGAAGGCTCTTCGTGATGAGGACAACACTTTCGACTTTGTCCTGGTGCATCGCGATGCGGACGGACGGGATCCGAGTCCGAGGATTGCTGAGATCCAATCAGCGCTGAAGGAGAGCGGCCTGCCGGGTTGCCCGGTTGTGCCGGTGCAGATGACCGAAGCGTGGTTGCTTGTAGACGAGCAGGCTATTCGGGACGCTGTCGGACGTCCGTCGGGTAGGGAGCCGATGTCTCTGCCGAATCTGAATGGGATCGAACGCACGCACGACCCAAAGGCAGTTCTGAAGGCAGCACTATTGGCGGCGACTGGCACTTCGGGGCGTAAGCACCGCCGCGCGGTGACTCAGTGGTCGACGAACCGGCGAATTCTTTTGCAGCGGCTTGACGTCGACGGGCCGGTCCGACAGCTTGAGTCGTGGCAGCGCCTGGAGCAGGACCTTTCGGTCGCAGTACGGGAACTGATGGCTGGCCAGACCAGTCCCTAGTTTCGTGGGCCTCTGCGTGGCGATGTAAGTTGCTCGGTTGGACTCGAACTGCGCTGCCGGCGGCTGTCAGGACGTCGAGCCGACGGCGGCCGGTCACCTGCGGGCACAGGTGGGCCGGTCCGCCGGGCACGGGAGTGCCTATCGGTTCATGAGCCGGTACTGGTGGGCCACCTCCCGCGACGTCGCCGCCTTGTCGAACAGCTGGAGGGTGTCCATGCTGCAGCTGCACGGGTTCGCCTCCCGCGTGTCCTGCGGGAAGCTGCCGCCGATCTTGATCCCGCGCGGCGTCGTCCCGGAGGCACCGGAACCGTCGACCTGCCACGGGTCGCCGTCCTTCGTGTAGAAGCCGGGCACCCGCTCACCGTCGCGGTACAGCGCCATCCGGCCGGTGGTGTAGTCGAACGTGGCGGCCAGGTGCACCCACTCGTCCCGGGGCAGCAGGGTGCGCCAGTCCTCGTGCGCGGCGAAGGTCTGCGACTCGCCGCCGTCGACCCGTCGGCCGAGCGCGACGAGCCGCAGCTCGCCGTCCACCTCGATGATCTCCAGGAGCGCGCGCACGCCGTGCCCGTCGGAGTCGCCGCTGAGCACGCCCGCCAGGCCGATGGCGTTGTAGAGGTCGTCCGGGTCGGCGCTGTTGGTGTTCGGGCTCGGGTTCTGGCCGGTCATCTTGACCCAGCCCATCACCGTGATCCCGTCCACCCCGCTGAGCGCGGACAGGGTGTCGACCCCGTCGGCGTCGTACACGCCCGCCTTCCAGTCGTCGTTGCCGACGGCCGACTGGTCCACCTGCCCCAGCTGGACGGAGTTGTTGCTGCCCGGGTGGGCGCCGTCGGCGACGCGCATGTCCTCCCCGCCGTTGACCAGGTCCAGGTACGTGCGGGACGCGCCGCGGTCGATCTCGACGGCCCCGTCCTGCTGGAACGGGTGCTCGAAGTCGTACAGGCTCACCTGGTTCGGCTCCAGCGAGCGGGTGACGTCCCGCGGCACCGGCGCGCTGATCGTGTCGACCACCTTCCAGATCTTCCCGTTCGCCTTGGCGATCAGGTAGAGGTCGCCCGAACGGTCGCGGCCCATCCGCAGGTCGGCCCGCTCGTCGCCGGTGAGGTCGGGCATCCGCTTGCGGGTGCCGTCGGTGTCGTAGAGCGCGAGCTCGTACATCTGCGCCTCCGGTCCGCCGCGCCGCATCTGCGACTCCCTGGCGAAGAACACCCGTCCTTCGACCAGGTCGGTGAACAGGTACTTGCCGTCAAGGGCCGGCAGGTCGTGCCCGCGGTAGACGAACCCGCCGCTGATCGCGTAGCCGCTGTCCGACGTGCACGGCCAGCCGGGCGGCGGGTCGTGGTCGTACGCGACGACCGGGTAGGTGAAGCCGAGCTCGGCGTCGTTCTCCGGGAGCGGGTAGAGGTTGCAGCGGTCGGCCGAGTCGAAGACGTACTTGCCCTCGCGGTCGCCCCAGCCGAAGTTGTCGCCGGCCTGCACGTCGTAGACGGCCTCGATGGCGTGCTCGCCGATGTGGCCGAGGAACATGCGCGTGTCGCCGCGCCGGCCCTGCTTGTCCCAGCTGAACCGGTGCGGGTCGCGCATGCCGACGGCGTAGATCTCGCCCAGCGCACCGGGCGTCCCGACGAACGGGTTCGACGGCGGGATCCCGTAGGTTCCGCCCGGCCCGTCGCTCCCGGCCGGGTCGATGCGCAGGATCTTGCCCGCCGGCGTCCCCATGTCCTGCGGGATGCCGGTCCCGACACCCCGCCCGCCGTCGCCGACGGCGAGGTAGAGCAGGCCGTAGTCCTCGGCGCCGGGCCGTGCCGTCGGGTTGAAGTCGATCTGCTGGATCGCGTGGATCTGGCCGGCGAAGCCCAGGCGCAGCACCTCACGGCTCGTCCCGGAGAAGACGTCGGCGGCCGGGTCGTCCGCCACCCACTCGGTCACCACGGAGTGCAGGAACGTCGGGTTCTGCGGCGGGTACGTCGTGGGGTCCTGCGGTGGTCCCGCGTTGCCGGGACGCTCCGTGTGCACCGTGTAGAAGGTGCCGTTGTCCTCGAAGTCCGGGTGGAACGTCGCGTACCCGAACCCGCTGCCCATGCCGCGCCCCGAGAAGAACTCCGGGGCGAACTCGGCGGCCACGTCCAGGTAGACCTGCGGTTCGCCGTCCTCGACGAGGTAGAGCGGGCCGTTCAGGTCCGGCACGTACGTGCGGCCCGACCCGTCCGGTAGCTCACCGAGCCCGTTGATGCGCGCGTGCCGCATCAGCCGACGGTCGGTGGGCGCCGGGATCGGCTCCGTCTTGGGGAACTGGGCGTACTCCTCCAGGACGAGGCCCAGCGTGGACTGGAGCTCTTCCGGAGCGGGGTCGGCGATCGGGCCGGGATCGGCCGTCGCGGTCGTCAGCGTCGTCGTCGTCAACGGGACCAGTGCGGCCGCGGTGATCGCCACCGCGGCGACCACCGATCGCCATCGTCGCTTGCTCATGGTGCCTCCTGAATGTCGTCGTCGTCATTGCGGAGTGCTGTTGTCGCTGGTCGAACCGTCTCGGTGGTCGACAACGTCGAGACCTACCGGCAGAAGGGGCGCGCGCCGGCCGCGCTGAGGATCCCGCCCACCACGTGCGCCTCGAACGACCCTGCGCCCGCGAGCGCCGAGTCCTCGGTCCAGGCCGCCGGGTCGTGGCCGAGCGTGGTGACCCAGGCGCGACCGCCGTCGTAGTACTGGCACCACGAGACGGGGTGGTCGCCCGCGTGCCCGGGGTGCCCGTTGAACCCGGTGTGGTCACCGATGGTCTCGGTGTCCACCTCGGCGAGGAACCGCACGCCCGTGGGGAAGGGCTCGAGGTGGTACCACTCGTCGCGGAAGTCCCAGTGCCGCGGCAGGTCGCGCGTCGAGGCGTCGCGCCGGTCGACGGTCACGACCTGCCCGTCGCGGTGCGGTCCGTGGTCGTAGAAGCTGGCCCCGCCGAGCAGGCCCTGGAACCACGGCCAGTGGTACATCGCGCCGAGCGTGTTGTGGACGGCCACGAAGCCGCCGCCCGACCGGACGTACTGCAGCAGCGCGGTCTGGGACGCGTCGTCGAGCATGGTGCGCGAGTTGCTGAGGAACACGACGGCGTCGTAGGGCGCGAGCTTGGCCGGGGCGTCGAGCTGGCGCACGTCCTCGGTCCAGTCGACCTCGAACCCGTGCTCCTGCCCCCACCGGACCACCGCGTTCTGCGCGACGTGCGCGGACGTGAGCGGCGGGTTCATCCCGGCGGGCAGCAGCGGCCCGAGGTGCGCGTGCCGGGAGCTGCCCGTCGCGGTGAGGACGAGCACGCGCACGACGCCGTCGTCGTGGCGCGGCAGGTCCCAGTCGTTGTAGCAGGCCGGGTCGGTACCCCGGCAGACGCCGTAGTCGGCGAGCTTGTCCTGGTACGGCGAGCCGGCTCGGTCCGCCGGTATGGGCCCGTCCGGCGATGTCAGCGCTGTCGGCGCTGTCGGCGCTGTCGGCGATGTCAGCGCTATCGGCGCTGTCGGCGCGAGGTGCAGGCCGGCCAGCAGCGCGGCCAGGATGGCGAGGCCGAGCACGACCTGTCCTGCGCCGCCGAGCGTCTTTCCGAGCAGAGTCCTGAACGACATGACGGTTCTCCTTCGAGCTGCCACCGGGAAGCCGTGTGTTGTGCGCCCACAGCCAAGGGGTCAGGGCACCTCCTTGGGGCGGCCGCCCAGGTAGAGCTGGGCCAGGCGGGGGTCGGCGAGGAGGGTCGGGGCCGGGCCCGTGATGTGGACCTTGCCGAGGTCGAGCACGCAGCCGACGTCGGCCGCCTCCAGCGCCCGGCGCGCGTTCTGCTCCACGAGCAGCACCGCCGTACCGGCGTCGCGCATGCGCTGCACCTGCTCGAACACTTTTCCCGTCGCCTTGGGGTCGAGCCCCATGGACGGTTCGTCGAGCAGCACCACCTTGGGCCGCACCATGAGCGAGCGGGCGAACTCGACCTGCTTCTGCTGCCCGCCCGAGAGCGCACCCGCCAGCGCGGACCAGCGCTCGCCGACCAGCGGGAACAGCCCGGTGACGAAGTCGGCGCGCTCGGCGATCACCGACCTGTCGTGCACCGTGTAGGCGCCGAGCAGCACGTTCTCCGCCACCGTCATCTCGGGGAACACGCTGTGCCCCTGCGGCACGTGGGACAGGCCGGCGGCCAGGAGCTGCTGCGGGGTGCGCCCGGTGACGTCGACGCCGTCCACCACCACCTGCCCGGCGCGCGGCGTCAGCAGACCGCTGGCGACCTTGAGCACCGTCGACTTGCCCGCCCCGTTCGGCCCCACGAGGCAGACTACGCTGGACGGCGCGACCGTCACGGACAGTCCGCGCAGCACGAGGGCCGCGCGGCCGTAGCCGGCCTGGACGTCGGTCAGGCGCAGGAGGGGTTCGACGGCGGCCGGGTCGGAGGCCTGTGCGGAGGCCGGTTCAGACGCCAAGGTATGCCTCCAGGACCAGGGGGTCGTCCTGCACGACGGCGGGGGCGCCCTGCGCGATCGGCCGCCCCCTGTCGAACACGACCACGTGGTCGCTCAGACCCATGACGAGCTCCATGTTGTGCTCCACGATGATGAAGGTGCGGCCCTCGGCGTTGAGCTCCCGCACGAGGTCGGCTATCCGGTCAACGAGTGCCGGGTTCACCCCGCCGGCCGGCTCGTCGAGCATGATCGTGCGCGGGTCGCCCATGAGCACCCCGGCGAGCTCGAGCAGCTTCTGCTGGCCGTAGGAGATGTCGCGCGCCTCGGCGTGCTCCAGGTGGTCGATGCCGACGCGCGCCAGCAGCTCGCGCGCCCGCCCGACGTCGGCGGGGTTGCGCGATCCCCGCAGCCGCTGCAGCAGCCCGTGCGGCTGCACCGCTACCAGCATGTTCTCCAGCACGGTGAGCCGGGGGAAGATTCGGCAGAGCTGGAAGCTGCGGCCGATCCCGGACCGGGCGATCCGGTGCGGCGGGAGCCCGGTCACGTCCCGGCCCTGATAGGTGACGGTGCCGCTGTCGGGCCGGATCATGCCGGTCACGCAGTTGAAGAACGTCGTCTTGCCGGAGCCGTTGGGGCCGATCAGCGCGTTGATCTCGCCCTCGTGGAAGGCGACGGAGGCGCCGTCGATCGCCCGGACGCCGCCGAACGACTTGGTCAGGTCCCGCGTCGTGACGGAGCCTGTCGGGCTGCCCGTGGTACCGGTCATCGGGCCGTCTCCTCACGCTGGTTCGCCAGCTCCTCGGCGCTGACCTCACGGATCGACGCCGCCCCGCGCCGCCGGTTCAGGGCCGAGGTCAGCGCCGGGATGACGCCGTCGGGCATGAACAGGACGACCAGGCCGAGCAGGACGCCCGTGGCGACCAGGTGGAGCTGCGTGTCGCCGTACTGGGACTTGAACACCTCGACGGCGTAGCCGACGACGACGGCGCCGAGCAGCGGGCCGAACAGGCTGCGCACGCCGCCGAGCAGCGACATGAGCACCATGTAGCTGCCGATGAGGATCGAGAACTGGAAGATCGGGTCCAGGTAGCCGAACCAGAGCGCGTACAGGCCGCCGCCCAGGGCCGTGAAGAACGCGCTCACCACGAGCGCGGTGAGCTTGTAGGCGAAGGTCGGCACGCCGAGCGCCTGCGCCTTGTCCTCGTCCTCCCGGATGGCCTTGAGCCCGGCGCCGAGCCGGGAGCGCTCGATGAGCCACCAGGTCAGCAGCGCCAGCGCGAGGAGCACGGCGTGCAGGTAGAAGAAGCGTTCGTGCTGCTCCGGCCGCAGCACCTCGGTGCCGAACGGACGAGGCACCCGCAGCCCGTTCGAGCCGCCGGTGAACGTGTGCCAGCTCTGGAACACGAGCTGCACGATGAGCACCAGCGCGATGGACGCGATCACGAACGACGCACCCCGCACGCGCAGCGACGCGATGCCGACGGGAACCGCGATGACGGCGACGATCAGGCCGCCCGCGATCAGCGCGAGCCACGGGTCCATCCCGGTACGCAGGATGAGCAGCGCCGTCGCGTACCCGCCGAGTCCCGAGTAGGCGGCGTGGCCCAGCGAGATGTACCCGGTGAAGCCGCCCACGAGGTTCCAGGACGTCGCGAGCACCGCGTAGCTCAGGATCACCACGCCGACGGACAGGATGAACGGGTCGGGGGCCAGGGACGGGAACAGGACGATCAGTGCCACGAGGGCGAGCAGCGCGACGGTCCGGGCGGCTCGCACCGCCGTCGGCCGGGAGGTCCGGACGTTGCTAGAACCGTTGGGCAAGGCGACCTCCGAAGAATCCCTGCGGGCGGATCATGAGGGTCAGGAACAGGGCCAGGTAGAACACGGTCTGCGCCCAGGTGGTGCCGAGCGGTACCTGGAGCAGGCTCGCGGCCACGCCGAGCAGCATCGCCGCCATCGCGGCTCCTGGGATGCTGCCCAGCCCGCCGACGACGATGATCGCCATCAGCGGACCTATCCAGTGCCAGTGCAGCGACGGGTAGATCGTGTAGTCGAGCGCGAGCGCCGTACCGCCGACGGCGGCCGTCGCCAGCCCCAGCCCGAAACCGAGCCCGGCCACCCGGTCGGTGTCGATGCCGATCAGTCGCGCGGCCTCGGGATGCTGGGTGGTGGCGCGCAGTGCCCGGCCGAAGGAGGTCTTGCGCAGGATCAGGTACAGCGCCCCGAGCGACACCGCGGCGAGGGCGAACGCGATCAGCTTGACGACGGCGATGCTGACGCCGGCCACCTCGATGCTCGCCCCGGAGTACTCGAGCTGTACGCGGCGCTGCGTCCCGGTCCACACGAAGCCGAGCAGGCCCTCGATGGTCAGGGCGACCGCGAACGTGAGCAGCACCGACATGGTGGTGAGGCTGATGGGCCGCAGCCGGGACACCAGGAACCGCTGCATCCCGTACCCGACGACGAAGAAGAGCGGCACCGTGATGACCAGCGACAGCAGCGGGTCGAGCCCGGAGCGCTCGTGGAAGTACCAGGCGAGGTAGGCGGCGAGGATCAGGAACGCGGAGTGGGCGATCATGACCACCCGCATGACGCCGAAGTACAGCGTCAGGCCGGCGGCCAGGAGGGCGTACAGCCCGCCAAGGAGGATGCCCAGCACCAGGCTCTGCGCGAACAGGGCACCGGTCATGCGATCACCACTCGGGCTTTGGGTGGACGAGGTCGGCTTCCTTGACGTCGTCGGGCAGCACGATCGTGATCTCGCCGTCGACGTACTGCTGGATCAGGTGCGCGCTCTGCGGGCGCCCCTGCGCGTCCCAGCTCAGCGGGCCGACCACGGTCTCGACCTCGTTGCCGTGCAGCCAGTCGATGAGCTGCTGCTGGCACTCGGGCGACGCGTCGGCGCAGCCGACGGCCTCCACCGCTGCGGCCACCACCTGGCCGGTGGTCCAGGCGTTCGCCTCGTCCTCCGCGGGCTCTGCGTCGTGCTCCTCCGAGTAGGCCGCTACGAACTCCTCGTTCGAGGGGTATGGCGCATCGGGCGTGTAGCCCGTGGGCGCGAGGATGCCCTCCGTCTTGTCGCCGATGGCGGCGGGGAACTCGGCGTTCGTCGGGGCGCCGGAGATGGCGGCCATCTCGGGCTGGTAGCCCTGCTGCTGCAGCGCGACGACGAGGTTGACGCCGTCCTGGTACTGCGACCCGACGACGAGCAGGTCGGCCCCGGAGTCCGCGATCTTCGCCGCGATGCCGCTGAAGTCGGTGGTGTTCGGCGGGTAGACCTCGTCGACGACCACCTCGATGCCCTCGGCGGCCAGCGCGTCGCGCAGGCCGTACGCGGTGCCCTGGGCGAACGGGTCGTCCATGGAGGCGACGGCGATCGTCTCGGGCCGTTCGTCCTCCGGCAGGGCGAGGATGTGGTCGGCGAGGTGGTTGTAGTGGTCGTCGGCGATGGCCGGCGCGGCGTAGAACAGGTTGTCGAAACCCTGCTCGAACACCTCGGCGGCGGCGCCCGCCGGCTCCACGAAGAGGAAGCCGTAGTCCTGGGCGACCTGTGCGGCGGGCACCACCAGCCGGGTCGAGAACGGCCCGAAGATCAGGTCGACGCCGTCCTGGTTGATCAGGCGCTCGTAGTCGGAGGCGACCCGGTCCGCGCTGGACTGGTCGTCGACGATGACGAGCTCCACCTGGCGGTCCAGGAGCCCGCCGTTCTCGTTCACGTGGGCCGCCCACGCCTCGTAGCCGCGCTGCACGCCTTTGCCGGGTTCGGCGAAGTCGCCGGTCAGGGGGAGGGAGACGCCGATGACTATGGGGTCGTCGGGGCCGCCGGACTCCGCGCCCTGGTCGTCGCCCTGGTCGGGGCTCGCCAGGCAGGCGGACAGGGTCAGTGCCGTGGTCGCGGCGACAGCCGCTACCGTCAGGCGTCGGGTTGCTCTCATGGTCCACTCCTTTGTGGCAAGCGCTTCCGTAACCGCTTACGGCACTCTAGGAACTGGGACGCTGAGTGACAAGGGTTTTGGCACCATCCATTACCCATGGCTTTACCTGCGGCGAGGAGATCTCATGCGGAAGCACACCTCCGGGTTACGTCTGGTCGACGTCGCCGAGCACGCCGGCGTCTCCATCGCCACCGCTTCGCGCGCCCTGTCCGGCGCGCCCGGCGTGTCCGAGGCGTTGGCGAGGCGCGTACGCACCGTGGCCGCCGAGCTGGGCTACGTGGCGAACGTGCACGCGCGGTCGCTCGCCAGCGGCGCCAGCCCGGGGGTGGGGCTCGTGGTGCACGAGATCGGCGACCCGTACTTCGCCGAGATCGCCAGCGGCGTGCTGGAGGTCGCGAGCGCGCACGGGCGCATGGTGCAGATCTGCCACACCGGCCGGGACCCGTTCACCGAGGTGGCGCAGCTGCGGGCGCTCGTGAACGCCCGCGTGGGGATCATCGTCGTGGCGGGGTCCGGGCACCTCGACCGCGACATCCAGACGCGGATGAAGGCCGAGGTGCAGGGCTTCGAGGCGGTCGGCGGGCGCGTCGCCGTGATCGGGCGGCATCCTCAGCTCGGTGTCGACGCCGTGGTCCCGGCCAACGTCGAGGGCGGCCGCGCGATCGCCGAGCACCTGCTCCAGCTCGGGCACCGGCGCATCGGCGTCGCGACCGGGGCGCGAGGGCTGGCGACGATGGCCGACCGGCTCGCCGGCATCGAGCAGGCGCTGGGCGCGTACGGCCTGGCGCTGGCCGACCTGCCCGTGGTCGAGGCGGAGTTCACGCTCGACGGCGGGAAGGAGGCCGCCCGCCGCATCCTCGACGAGCACCCGGACGTCACGGCGATCCTCGCGCTCAACGACGACATGGCCGTGGGTGTGCTGTCGGTGCTGGGGGAGCGTGGCGTGGCGGTCCCCGGCGAGGTCTCGGTGACGGGGTTCGACGACGTCACCGTGGCCGGCCACCTGTCGCCCGCCCTGACGACGGTGCACCTGCCGATGAAGGAGATGGGACGTCAGGCGCTCGAGCTCGCACTCCTGCCGCGGGCCGCGCGCCCCCGGCGTCGGACCGCGGAGCAGGAGCTCATGGTGCGGGCCTCGACGGCTGCGGTGCGCGGCCGCTGAGGCGGAGCGGCGTGGAGCTCGCCGGGGTGAGGTAGCCCCGAGTGAAGGGTGCCAGGTCTGCTGAATTTCGTTCGGCGCGACCACGCCTGATTCACCCTGGCTGAATTGTTCAGCTCAGCCCGCAAATCCGGGGCTCAGGTGAACGAGATTCAGCAGACCTGGCACCCACCACAACAGCACACCCTGCCCGGCCGACCAGCCCGCGAACGGCCCGGGGCTCTCACCTCGCCGCAGGTGCACCCCGTTCCCTCGGCCCGACCGGGCGCAGGGCGGGGGACGGTTCGCCCGTCGCCAGCCAGTGGGCGAGCGTGGTGTGGAACAGGTCCGGGTCCTCGACGTCCCAGACGTGGTGCATCCCCGGGGCGAGCCGCACCTCCGCGTGGGGAACTCGGGAGGTGACCTCGTCCAGCGCGTCGCGGAAGGTCGGGGACTCCTTCTCGCCGACGATCGCGAGGATCGGGGCGGTGAGCCGGCGGAGCCCGTCGAGCTCGCGGGCCGGCACGCCGTCGTAGATCTCCGGGACCATCCGGCGGACCGAGTCACGGTCGATCCCGAGCCCCGTCGCGACGAACAGGTCGACCGTGTCCGGTGGGATGCGGTACACCCGGGCCATCGCCTTCCAGTACCCGGGGCTGCCGAAGAGGCGGATCTGGGCCAGTCCGGCCCAGCGGCCGAACCCGCGCACGCCGCGCAGGATCGCTCCGGTCACGAAGACGCTCCGGATCACGTCCGGGTGGCGCGCCGCGAGGGCCACGCCCACGACGCCGCCGAGCGACAGCCCGACGACATGGGTCTTGCCGCCGTGGGCGCGCTCGCGGACGAGATCGGCCAGCTCGTCGGCCGTCGTCGCGAGGTCGGTCCACGGATGCCGCGCCGAGGCGCCGAACCCGGGCAGGTCGGGGATGAGGGCATGGTGGTCGGGGAGCGCCTTGGCCTGCTCGGTCCACGACCAGCCGGCGACGCTGCCACCGTGCAGGAACAGGACCGAATCGCCGGCCTCGGGGCGCTGCTCTGCGACGTGGATGGTCGCAGGGCGGTTCATCGGGTGGCTCACAGGGCGGCCTCCAGCTCGTCGAGCCACACGAGCTCGGCCTGGGTCTGCAGGATGCCGTTGCGCAGCGTCGCCGACCGGAGCCGGGCGGCCAGGTCGCCGTCCGCGACGGGAATGCTCTCCAGCGTGGCGAGATGGCGGCGGCCCGCCTCCCGGCGCTCTGCGATCAGTGTCCTGACCTGCTCGGGATCGTCCGCCCGCCCGACGAAGAAGAGCCGCGCGAGGAACGGCTCCCGGGGCTTCTCGTCGGGCAGGGGGGACCGCAGCCATTCGGAGAGCCTGGCGCGGCCGTCATCGGTGAGCCGGTGCTCGCGGCGGTCCGGCTTGCCCTCCTGCGGGATGACGCGGACGTCCACGAGCCCGTCGTTCTCGAGGCGGGCGAGGGTGCGGTAGATCTGCGACTGGTCGGCGGACCAGAAGTGGGCGACGGTGCCGTCGAAGGCTTTCTTGAGGTCGTAGCCGGTCATGGGGCGCAGGTCGAGGAGACCGAGGATCAGGGCGTCGAGTGCCATGCCGCATACCCTACAGCACACATATGGGACCGTGCACATATTGGACGGTGCGACTGTGCCGCGGGAGCGGCGAGCGGTCACGCGACCTTGGGGCCGCAGCGCATGCCGATGTAGACGCAGGCAGTGCCGTCCGGCAGCGTGGAGAAGACGACGGGGATGTAGTCCTCGCTGAACGCCGCGCCCACCCCCGTGCCGGCGAACACCGTCTCCGTCACCGGCACGAGGTCGCACTCCAAGGGCTCCGAGAAGTCCCTCATGCCGCCGACGAACTCGTACACCAGGTGGCCCGCGCCGTCCCGCTCGGTCACGGTGATGACCACGCCCTCGCGCTGATAGGTGCCGACGAGGCGTCCGTAGTCCACGGCCGGCGGCTCGGCCGGCGGTGCGAAGGGTTCGGGCATCGTCACGTCGGCCAGCTCGGCGAGGAGCTCCCGGTAGAGCGCCGCGTACAGCTCGCGCGCACCGCCGCCGTTGGTCAGCAGCGCCACCGCGACACCCGCCGACGGCACGACGCGCAGGTAGGCGTACTGCCCGATGGAGGCGCCGTCGTGCCCGTAGCCCTGGACGCCGTTCCAGTCGTACAGGGTCCAGCCCAGGCCCCAGCCGTCGGCGCTGACCGTCCACTTGTCGGGGGAGTCCACCACCCGGCGCTGCATCAGCGCGACCGTCTCCGCGGAGAGCACCCGCGTGCCGTCCTGCGCCACGCCGCCGTCGAGGTGCATGCGCGCGAGCCGGGCGAGGTCCCCGGCGCTGGCGATGACCCGGCCGTACGGGCCTGCCGAACGCGGCATCAGGTCCCAGGACGGCGCGGGGTCCGGGTCCTGGCCGGCCTCGCCAAGGTGGCCCATCGCCGCACGGAACCGCAGCGCCTCCTCGGGCAGCGTCATGGTGTGCGTGAGGCCGAGCGGGGTCAGGAGCAGGTCCTTGAGCGCCTCGTCCCAGACCTTGCCGGTCACCACCTCGATGATGCGGCCGAGCACGTTGTAGCCGACGCTGCTGTACGAGATCGCCGTGCCCGGCGGGCAGTCGAGCGCCACGTCCTTCGCTGCCTCGACGTACTTGGCCAGGCAGTCGTCGCCGCGGCCGCTGTCATGGTTGAAGTCGCAGGTGAGGCCGCTCGTGTGGCTGAGCAGCTGGCGCGTGGTGATCACCTTGGTCGCCTCGGCGTCGGCCACCGAGAAATCCGGGAGCACGTCCACGACAGGAGTGTCCAGGTCCAGCTTGCCGGACTCGGCGAGCCGCATGATCAGGGTGGCCGTGTAGACCTTGGCGATCGAGCCCATCTGGAAGACGGAGTCGGTGGTCGCCTCCACGCCCGTCCCGCGGTGCAGCACGCCGCTGGCCAGCTCGTGGACCGTCCCGTCCACGACGAGCGCCAGGGATGCGCCGGGGACGTGGTGCTCGGCGCGCAGCTCGTCGAGGCGGGCCTGCCAGTGGGCGAGATCGGTCATGTTCATTTCTCCCTCGATGCGTACGGCGTTCCCTTAGTGCGAACACTGTACGCACAGCGGAACGCTGTACGCAAGGCGCGTACGGTGTGCGCTAGCCTGAGGTCGAAGAGGCGCGACGAGAGGAAGTGGGCTGCATGCCGGTCGACCCGAAGGTGCCCGGATCGGTGTGGACCCGTCCGAGCCGCCCGCAGCGGGAACAGCTGACGCGAGAGCAGATAGTGGCCGCCACGATCGAGCTGCTGGACGCAGAGGGCGTCGGGACGCTCAGCATGCGCAAGCTCGGCACGCGCCTGGATGCTGCCGCGACGTCGCTCTACCGGCACGTGGCCAACAAGGACGAGCTGATGGAGCTCGTCGTGGACGACATCTACGGCGAGCTCGAGATCCCGGCGGCCGGCGGCCCTGCCGACTGGCGTGCGGCCACGACCCGCGCCGCGGCCGGTCTGCGGGCGATGGCCCTGCGGCATCCCTGGATCGCCCCCGAGCTCGGCCAGGCGGGCCTGGCGCACGTCGGGCCCAATACCATGCGGGTGTCGTCGGAGCTGCTCGCGCTGTTCGAGGCGGCAGGCTTCCCCGCGCAGGAGAAGGACCGGGCGATGGGGACCCTGATGGCCTACGTCATCGGCATCGCGACCTCGGAGGCTGCGTACCTCTCGCTGATCGCCCGCAGCGGCAGGACGGAGAGCGAGTGGGTGGCGGACCAGCGCCCCCGCTTCGACGAGGCGTCCCAGGAACATCCGCGGCTGCGCGAGGGGAGCTCCGCCCGGCAGGACGTGAACCCGAAGAAGATTCGCGACGACGACTTCGCGTACGGGCTCGATCGGATCCTGGACGGCCTGGCGGCCCGGCTCGACGCCTGAACGACTCCAGTTCTGAACCTCCGGTCGTACTTTTCCACAGGCGTCGCCTGATGGACGAGAACGACCCGGGGATTCGTGGCAGGCTGTGCGCCATGTTGAGAACGACTCTCGTTCGCGCCCGCCTCGACGGAGGGTGCTGACGTGGCGAACCTGCTCATGATCGAGAGCTGGCTGCAGTCCACCGGCCTGATGCTCCCGCCCCTGCTGCGCGACGGCGGCCACCACTACGTCCTGGTGACCCGCGACCCCGACCTCTATCGCCTGCCGGACGGCGAGCCCCATCCCGTCCTGGCGCTCGCCTCCGATGTGGTGGTGGCCGAGACCAACGACGACGCCGCGCTCGTCGCCGCGGCCCGGGCGGTGGCGGCCCGACGGCGGATCGACGGCGTGCTGACGACCTGTGACTACTACCTGCCGGCGGTCGCGCTGGTCGCCGAGGAGCTGGACCTGCCCGGCGCGCCGGCCGACGTGCTGCACACCGCTACGCGCAAGCACCTGGTGCGCCAGGTGCTTGCGGCCGCGGGAGTGCCGGACGTGCCGTTCGCGGTGGCCGCGACCTGGGACCAGGCGCACAAGGCGGCCGCCGATCTCGGCTATCCGCTGGTGGTCAAACCCGTCGACATGAACTCCGGGACCGGCGTGCGCAAGGTGCTGGACGAGGCAGGGCTCGCCGTCGCCTTCGCCGAGGCTGCGGCGCCCGAGCGCAACACCCGCGACCAGCGGCTGGAGCGGCTCGCGCTGCTCGAGCGCGTCCTGGACGGGCCGGAGTTCAGCGTGGAGTCCGTGACCAGGGACGGCGTCACGCGGGTGCTCGGCATCACCGCGAAGTCGGTCGCCGAGCCGGGCGTCGACGGGGGTTCCGGTTTCGTCGAGTCGGGGCACCTGTTCCCGGCCCCGCTCGCACCGGACGAGCGCGACGCGATCGAGCGGCACGTCGTCGCGGTGCTGGGCGCCGTCGGGCTCACGCACGGCATCAGCCATACGGAGGTGCGGGTCACCGCGAGCGGGCCGCGGCTGATCGAGCTGAACCCGCGCCAGGGCGGCGGCTACATCTTCGAGCTGGTGCGCCTGGTGACGGGCTTCAACCCGCTGCAGGTCCTGGTGGACCTGGCGCTCGGCCGCGAGCCGGTGCCCGGTCCGTCCGCCGCGAAGAGCGCGGCGGTCACGTTCCTGCTGCCGGCGTCCGACGGCGTCGTGCGCGAGGTCCGGGGCGCGCAGCGCCTGGCCGACGACGACCGCGTGCTCAGCCACGAGACGCCGTCGGCCGGTCGCGTGGTGCGCCCGGGGGACAACAACGAGCGCATCGGCCACGTCCTGGTCGCGGACCCGCGGGGTCAGGACGCGAAGACCTGGTCGGACGAGCTCGCGTCCGCCGTGACCGTCCGCCTCGACACGATGGTCCGGACCCCCTGACCGAGCCACAACAAACGCCCCGGCGCTGAGCGCCGGGGCGTCGTGCGTGTGGTGTCAGTCCGGGACGACCAGTCCGCGCCGGACGGCGGGAACCAGCCGGGCCGGGACCTTGACCTGGCGCCCGTCCACGGTGGTCGTCAGGACGAGCTCAGGCACCTGGGCCTTCCACTGCGAGCGCCGGGCTCGCGTGTTCGACCGGGACATCTTTCTCTTGGGGACCGCCATGACGGCCTCCTTTCTGTCGGAACTCCGTCAGGAGCGCTGAGGTCAGCGCTCCTCGCGGAAGTCCACGTGCTTGCGGGCGACGGGGTCGAACTTGCGCAGGACGAGCCGGTCGGGGTCGTTGCGCCGGTTCTTCCGGGTGACGTAGGTGAACCCGGTGCCCGCCGTCGAGCGCAGCTTGATGATCGGCCGGAGGTCTACGCGCGAGGCCATCAGCTACCGCCCTTGCTGTCGTCGGTGGTGTTGGTGCTGCCGTGCTTGGCGTAGCGCTGCCGGAACTTCTCGACGCGACCGGCGGTGTCGACCACGCGGGCCGACCCGGTCCAGAACGGGTGGCTCGCGCTGCTGATCTCGACGTCGACCACGGGGTACGTGTTGCCGTCGGTCCACTCGATGGTGGCCGTCGGGCGCCCGGGGCCGGAGTCCGTGTCAGCCGCGAGCGTGGAGCGGGTCAGGAACGTGAATCCTGCGCTCGCGTCCCGGAACACCACGGGGCCGTAGGTGGGGTGGATGTTCTTCATGACTTGCTCCTCTCGCTCAGCCCTGGCGCGCCTTCCAGCGCGGGTTGAGCTTGTTGATCACGAACGTCTTGCCGCGCCGGCGCACTACCTTCGCGCCGGGCTTGCTCTTCAGGGAACGCAGGGACGCGCGAACCTTCATGTGCCACTCCTTGGATGGTGAACCTGGGTCGGGACGAGTCGCCAGCGGGCGTTCACCAGCTGGACTTCGTCACCCCGGGCAGCTCGCCCCGGTGCGCCATGTCGCGCAGCCGGATGCGGGACAGGCCGAACTTGCGCGAGTACGCGCGGGGCCGGCCGTCCACGACGTCGCGGTTGCGCAGCCGCGTGGGGCTGGCGTCGCGCGGCTGCTTGGCCAGCTCGCTGACGGCGGCGGCGCGCACCGTGGGGTGCAGCTCCAGGTTCCGGATGATGCCGCGCAGCTCGGCGCGTCGCTCGGCGTACCGGGCGACCACCTCGCGGCGTCGGACGTCGGCGGCGATCTTGGACTTCTTGGCCATCAGACCTTCTCCCCTCGGGCGAGGATCTGGGCCACGACCACGTCGATGCCCCGGCGATCGATGGTCTTGATGCCCTTGGCACTCACACGCAGCGTGACGTTGCGGCCGAGCGACGGAACCCAGTAGCGCTTCTTCTGGATGTTCGGGTTGAACCGGCGCTTGGTACGCACGTGGGAGTGCGAGACCGAGTGGCCGAAGCCTGGCACGGTGCCCAGCACCTGACATCTGGCTGACACATGACCTCCTGTGACGACGGACTGACCGCCGTGAGTGAGAACCGTTCTCATAACGCGCTACAGTGAACCAGAACTGAGAACGGTTATCAATAATTCCCGGCTGGGCCGGGGCGAGGAGGCAGCATGTACCGAACCGGAAAGAACCGCGGAACCATCCCCGTGAGCGTCCTGGCCAGCAGCGACCCCGTGCTGCGCGACTCCGCACTCTTCGGCCTCCTCATGGACGCCCCCGGAGTCGTCGCCGTACGGCACGACATCAGCACCGACCACCTCCGGCGCGTCGTCCTCGACGCCACCGGCGTCATCGAGGACGTGATCGTGCCGCTCGAGCACGCCTGCCTCTCCTGCGCCGTCCGCGAGGACGCAGTCCCCACCATCGCCCGCCTCGCCCGCGACGGCCGCTGGACCCAGGTCCTGCTCGCCCTGCCCGTCAGTGCCGAACCTCTGCCCGCCGCCCGCGCCCTCGCGGTCGAGGCCGAACCTGGGGGAGCGCTCGACCACACCCGCGTCGCCACCTCCTTCACCATCGTCGACGTCGACACGCTCCACCAGGACCTCTTCGGCGACGACACCCTCGTCGAACGCGGCCTCGAGCTCACCGCCGACGACGAACGCTCGGTCGGCGAGGCGCTCGCGGCGCAGATCGAGCAGGCGGACCTGGTGGTCGTCTGCGGGAGCGAGCAGCTGTCAGCGACGACGTCGGGCCTGCTCGACCGCCTGCGCGGTGCCGGGACGCGCCGCGTCGACGGGTTGCACGCGCTGTCGGCGGCCGATCTGGCCGCCGCCACACACTCGCCGGCCCACGCCGAGCGCAGGGCTCACCCGCTGGGCGCCCGCGTGGTCAAGGGTCCGGGCAGCTCGCCCGACGACCGGAGCTGGACGCTCGAGCTGCGCTCGTCGCTGCCGTTCCACCCGGAGCGGCTGCTGGACCACATCGAGGAGCTGAGCACCGGCGGCCTGCGGGCCCGCGGCGTGTTCCACGTCGCCGACCGGCCGGGCCTCGCCTGCCTGTGGGACGGCGCGGGCGGGCAGCTCGCCGTCGCCGACCTGGGGCCGTGGTCAGAGGTGTGCGCGGGGACGAAGCCGCACACGCGGATCGTGGTGGTGGGGGTGGCCGACGACCGGCAGCGGCTGCGCGAGGCGTTCCACGCGGCGCTGTGCACGCCCGAGGAGGTGGCCGCCGGAGTCGAGTGGCTGTGGCGCGAGGACCACCTGGCGCCGTGGCTGGGTGCCCGGACCGTCTGATCCTCCGTTGAGCGGGTCAGCGGGGGCGGAGGTAGGCGGCGGTCCGCGGGCGGACGCCGTCGGGTCGCGTCCAGCTCGCCGGGCCCGCTGCCACGCGTACCCAGCCGAGCCGTTCGTACAGGCGGATCGCGGGGCCGCCGTCGTCGACCACGTCGAGCACGAGGCGTCGACCGCGCCGGGCTGGCATGTCCTCGGCCCGCTTCAGGAGGGCGGCGGCCACCCGTGTGCCGCGCGCCGCGGGCGTGACGAACAGGCGGCTCACGCCCGCGAGCCCGGTCACGGGGACGCCTGCGGCCTCCGCGAGCTCGGCTGCGAACTCGACCTTGCCGCCGTCGACGAGGATGATGTGGCCGACGATCTCGCCGTCGGCCAGGGCCACCCACCCGTCGAGCGTGCCGGGGGGCGTGAGCCAGGCGGTCGGGTCGTCCGGCCAGACCATCGGGTAGCCGTCGCGCTCATGGACCAGCCGCAGCGCCTCCGCCACCCGGTCGAGGTGGGCGGCATGGCGCGGGGCGATCATGAGGTCGGGCACGGGGCTCAAGGTAGCTGACGGCTGGAGGGGGTTGGTGCCCGGTTGTTCGGGTGTGGATGAACCTCGGATCCGTGCCTATTTTTGCTGTCTGACCAGCATGTCTTCCCTTAACCTGACTCCTCGGGAATATCGTGCATGTCGGGCAGGAGGGGTGCGCATGAGGCCGTCTGATTGGTCGCCGGTGGGGTTGGATGCTGATCCGACGCCGGGGGATCCGGTGCTGGTCCTGTCGGGTGGGCAGGAGTACCTGGAGGTCGCGGAGTCGATCGACAGTGCTGCGTCGTCGATGAGTCGTCTGGATGTGGACGGGACGATCTCGCAGGCCGTGGACTCGTTGATGAGTGCCAAGGAAGACACCATCGGGGAGATCCGCAAGGCTCACTCCCGGTATGTCGCGGCGGGGGACGCCCTGGTGGGGTACGCGTCGTCGTTGGAGCGGGTGCAGGGCGAGACGTTGGCGGCGTTGGACCGGGCGCGTGAGGCGCAGGATGCGGCGCAGGCGGCGTCGGGGTCCAAGGACCGGTGGCAGGACCTGGCCGATGGCGCGAAGGACGAGAGCGAGAAGCAGGAGTACGAGCAGAAGGCGCAGCAGGCCGGCGGTGACGCGGACCAGGCCGCCGGGGTCATCAGTTCGGCGAGGTCGAGCGTGGAGTCGGCTGTGTCGGACCGGGATCGGGCGGCGGAGCATGCGGTCGACCGGATCGAGGAGATCACGTCTTCGGATGATCTCAATGATGGGTGGTGGGACAACTGGGGTTCCAAGCTCGTCGCCGCGATCGCGGACATCGCCGACATGATCTCCACGATCGCCGGGATCCTGGCGATCATCGTCGCGTTCATCCCCATCGTGGGGACGGCGCTTGCTGGGGTGTTGATCGTCATCGCCGCGGTCGCGGCCATCGTGAGCGCGGTCGCGAACATCACGCTGGCCGCTACCGGGGAGCGCTCCTGGGCCGAGGCCGGCCTGGCGATCGCGGGTGCGGCCCTGTCGTTGATCGGGTTGGGTGCCGCGGCCAAGGCCATCAAGGGCCTGAAGGGCGTCAAGTGCTTCTTTGGTACCTGCTTCGTGGCGGGGACCCTCGTCCGCACTTCGGATGGCGAGAAGCCGATCGAGGATATCCGGGTCGGGGACAAGGTCTGGGCTCGGAACCTGGACACAGTTGTGGACGAGTTGCACCTCGTCGAAGAGACCTTCGTTCGGTCCACCGCTGAGCTGTTCCACCTGACGATCGGTGGGACGGTAGTGACCACCACCGCCGAGCACCCGTTCATGGTGGCCGGACAGGGATGGACGGACGCCGCGTTCCTCAAGGAAGGGGACACGCTGGTTACCTCGGAGGGGACCGTCACCCTCGACGGCATCGACGTCGAAGCCCGCGAGGAGACGGTCTACAACTTCCACGTCGAGATGCACCGCAACTACTACGTCTACGCCGGGGGCACTGCGGTCCTGGTCCACAACGCGGGCCACACCGGCGCAGCCGCCAAGAGAAGCTACAAGGTCGTCACCGAACGAGCGGTGGGGTCGTACCGCAAATTCACTCCCGGCAAGCCCGGTGACAAACTGACTCCTAACCACATGCCACAGAATGCGCTGCTGCAGAAGGGGCTCAAGGACCGCGCGGGCAAACTTGTGGACATCTCGATGGGCGATGGCATCACTGTCGTGATGAAGCATGCCGACCACAAGCTCACCCGCACGTTCTGCGGACGGGGAGGAACTCCTGGCACCAACGCAGGGGACAACTTTCAGGACGTCCTTGAGCTCGACATCAAGGACCTCCAGAAGATCGGCAATACACAGTACGGCGACCCCACTTACTATGACGGCGCGGCGCGCGAACTGATCGATCAGTGGGACACCTTCACCGACACGAACGGGAAGGTCCTCAATCTGGTCGATGGAGCGGCGTTGAAGACGAAGCTCGGGTTGTGAGCACAGGATCACAGATTGGATGGACTTCATGGCGATTCGTCAGGCAATCCAGGACATCATCGATGCAGGTCCGCTGCCCACCTGGAGAGAACCGGACGGGAGCGCACGAATCAGCGCAATCGCGGGACTGATCGACCAGGCCCCGACCCCCGTGACGGACGAGGAAGCACAGGCACTCACCCTGTGCTTCGGTCCGGACGACGCGCTCGGTGCCGCGTGGGCGCTCTTGCACCTCATCGAGACGGCTCCCGGTGCGACGACGGCAACGTACGGCGAGAACGGGACCGCGGACAACGAGTGGGTGCAGAAGCTCAACGAGCGCGTCGCCTACGCCGCGGACGAGGAAGAAGAGACGAATTAGTACGTGACCGAGGCTGGGAACCTGGTTCCGAGCGGCACGGCCTTCGACTGGGCGGACGCCGAGCGCCAGATCGAGGCTCCGATACCTGTCGACTACCAGAAGCTGATCGACGCCGGCGGTGACGGGGTCTGGTTCGACTACATCCGTCTCTATGCGCCGGATGCCCGGTACCAGGACCAGAACCTCCTCAAGGCACCCGGTGTCTTCAACGAGCTCCAGGCGTTCTGGGAGGACGGGGACACGGAGCCGCCCGAGGGCTGGGACGACGACGATCGACTGGTCGTCTGGGCCGGGACGGGTAACGGCGAGCGAATCTACTGGAGGCAGTCACCGAGCGAGAACGCCGAGCAGTTCCCCGTCTATGTCGCAGACGCCGACGGTGACCGCTGGGAGCGGTTCGACATGTCTGCCACCGATTTCCTCGTCGGCATCTTGACCGGCGAGGTGCGCAGTGCGTTCTTCTCACAGACGTTCCTGCGCACCGACAGGGTGTTCAGGCGCTACGACGCCTGACTCTTCTCCTTCGCAGGGTCGTGCGGTGAGGAGAGCCGTTCCGCCGGTGTCGCTCGGCGAGCTTACGTGCTCGCCGAGCGGCACCGTGGCGTAGTGGAACGAACACGGCCGGGAGCTCTCTGGTGCGAGGTCTGAGTATTCAGCCCCGCTCGAAGTGCCCCCGCTCGACGGCCAGGCGGATCGCCTTCTTGTAGTCCTCTGGCATGTCGAGCGCGCCAGCCTCGTCGGGCGTGACGAGCACCAGCTCCTTGTGCTCGTCGCTGAAGACGGGCGCCGCGTCGCCGTCGTACGTCGCGAGGAACGTCAGGACGAAGACGTGGCGGTGCGGGAACACCCGGTAGACCCAGGTGTGGAAGGGATCGCCGACAGTGGCGTCCCAAGCGAGCTCCTCCCGGATCTCGCGGGCGAGGCACGCGGCAGGCTCCTCGCCCGGCTCGAGCTTGCCGCCAGGGAGCTCCCACTCGTCGCGCTCGTTGCGCAGGAGTGGGAGTCGGCCCTTCCAGCCGATGACCGCCTTGAGCGAGACCGGGACCTGGTACTCGAAGTAGCCGGCATCGCGCTCGATCAGGTAAGGCTCTTCGGGGGAGCGGGAGTTGAGCATCTGGCGTCTCGCTATCGGCTGACTGTGTGGCGCATCGTCGATCGAGGAGAGCGGCCTAGGCGCGAGCTGGGGCCGTCGCTAGCTCTAGGGGCTTGACTTCCTCGCCGCCGCCTCCACCGCCTCAACGAACAAGTGGATGTCGGTAGTTGGGTTGTCGTCCGGGAAAGAGCGGCCTGCGCGCCGATGCTGTTGCGCAAGCAGGCGTGCCCGCCTGGCCGCCTCGTCACGCAAGGGGACATACTCGGACGCCTTGAGCTGCTTGTCCGACAGGCCGTCCAGACTGTTCGCGAGCTTGCACGCATCGGCCGTGGAGAGATGCCTGGTGACGTCCTGGTGATGCAGCAGCAACCACAACTCGAAGCAGGGATTCGAGATGGCGAGATGGACCTTGTCGTTCTTCGCCGCAAGCGCGGCCGCCTCCTTCAGCCGAGGGTGGGGCTGGGGAGACTCGACGTCGAAGAGGCACCAGATGTCGTCGATCTCGGAGTCGGCCGCATGGTCGAGCGCTCGCTCCACCAGTGGGTAGGGGACCGTGTGGGCGCCGGCGATCTCCACGCGGATGCTGGTGCTCTGTCGAACGTGGTCGAGGCGCTTGAGCTCCTTGACGTAGGCAGGCTCCGTGACCGTGCCCTCGGTGAAGACGAGGATCGTGCGCTTCGGTTCACGGATCGCCACCTTGCGCTTGAGAGACTTGCTGCCCATCAGCCGATGAGCCCGAGAGTGCGGAGCTCGGCCGGGTCGATATCCGGTAGCGCACCGTAGCGTCCGTGCAGGTACGCCGACTCGATGTTGACGGACTTGCGCACACGCTCGCCCGCGAACTCGGCGAGCGCGCCGAGCTCCGTCGAACCGTCGGATCTCTTCTGCGTCAGCCATACCTCGTCTCGGTTCAGGTGGTTGAGCAGGCTCGTGTCGTGCGACGTGAAGATGAGCTGGGCGCCGTTCGGATTGGTCGACTTGTCCTGGAAGACGCGCAGCAGCTCTGCCGAGAGCACGGGGTGGAGGCTGGCATCGAGCTCGTCGAAGACGATGGGGGACCCCAGACGCAAGGACTCGATCACCGGTCCGATCAGCGCGAACCAGGTTCGTGTCCCCTCTGACTCCTGGTGCAGGTCGAGAGCAGCGTCGCCTGCCAAGGTGCTGTGTACGAGGCGTGCGCGCAGCCTGGACGGAGGCGGACGATCACCAGGCCGAGCTTCGGGCTCTTCACGGTCGATCAGAACATCATTCACGCCGAGGTCAGCGAGGCGTAGGAGCGCCAGCGCCCGGTCGCGTTCGCCCACCAGGTCGTCCTCGAACAAAGAGCCTTGCCCAGCGTGCGCTGATTCGAAGAGCTTGATCGTCGATCGCGGAGCTCGTCGTAGATCGAAACGCAACGAGCCGTATCGCGTGTTGCGGCTTGGGAGGTGGCCGAAGGCCGTCGTCGCTATGAGCGCATCCGCGAAAGCCGCTGCCTCGGGTAGGCCGAACCGTCGAGCCAACGACAGCAACAGCGTAGTGGGAGTCAGGAGCTCGAGGAACGGGCTTGCAGAGCCGAGCGCACGGTTCATCGTGACGTCGGCACCGTTGCGCTCGAAGATCTTTCGGGCCTTCTTCTGCGGGTAATGGCGCAGTTCTTCGCGCAGTACCTCAGTGCTGTCGACCTCGAGCGTGTACTCGAAACGAACGCCGTCGACCACGAAGTCGATGGTGAACTCGGTGGGCTTGCCCTGCCCAGCGGCGAACGCGAACGGCTCGATCGGGACGTCGTCCTCCCACATGCGCAAGGAGTCCCGCACTGCATCAACCAGCCACACCAGGGCGGCGAGCACGTTCGACTTTCCGGAAGCGTTCGGACCGTAGATCGCGGCGCGCGTGAGCACGCTCTCTCCGATGCTGGGCACGTCGCGCGCGGCCTCGCGGTCCCTGTCGACAGCCACCATCGAGAGTTCCACGGTGTCGGAGACCGAGCGAAAGTTTGTGACCTCGAAGCGGACGAGCATGACGTCAACGTAGCGCATATGCGCTGCCAAGGGCTGCTGTGCGTAGAACATGAACGAAATCGACCCCAGGTTTGCGGGATCTGGACATCAGGCTGTTTGGAAATGGCCTGGTCACCGGGTGGTGGCGACCAGCGAACGAGATCCGGCCTTGGCCGGCTTGGATGACGCCCGCCCGGCAGTCTGCTGAACAGCACATGAACGTGCACCACTTGCGCTCAATGCAAGTGAGTTTGCATCTAGCGTGACGGCGTGCTCATTACACAGCTGGTCAAGGCGCGGGGTGATCGGCTCACCGCCACCGACCGTCGGCTCGTTGCCGTACTGCAGGCTCAGCCTGCGGAAGCAGCGTTCTGGTACGCGGCCGAGCTGACCGAGCCGCTGGGGCTGCACCAGTCCGCGGCGACCCGGATGGCGCAGCGGCTGGGCTTCGACGGCTACCCGCAGCTGCGGGACGCGCTGCGGCAGGACTACCTCGCCGGCGACGGGCCGTCGCAGCGGGTGCGTGGCCTGCTCGAGCGGCATCCGGACGACGTGCTGCGCGGCTTCGTCGACGACGAGGTGGCGGCTCTCTCCGCGCTGCCGCAGCACGTCGCCCAGGCCGAGCTGGACGACCTCGCCGCTCAGATCGTGGCAGCCGGGCACGTCTATCTGTTCGCCCAGGGAAATGCCGCAGTGCTCGCGGACCTGCTCGCTCGGAGGTTGCGCAGGTTCGGCATGCGCTCGACCGTGCTCACGGGCGCCGACCGCGAGCTCGCCGAGCGCCTGTCCGCGCTGCAGCCGGGAGACCTGCTGCTCGCCTGCGCGTTCCGGCGCGTGCCGTCCGCGCTGGCCCCGGTGCTCGAGATCGCTGCCTCCGGTGGCGCTTTCACGGCGCTGATCACCGACACCCTGCTCACTCTCTCGCCGCAGCCCGACGTCATCCTCGCCGCACCCCGCGGCGGCGACGACTACCTGTCGCTGACGGTGCCGATGGCCATCGCCAACGCCCTCGTCCTGACGATCGCGCGGCAGGCTCCGGAACAGTCCATCGGCTCGCTGGACCACCTCGGCGCGCTGCTGGAGCGCTTCGCCCGCTGACGCTTCCACGCACGACCCGCCCCGGCGCGTGCCGGGCAACGACAGAACAGGATCCACCCATGTCCGCTCTCCGTACGCGCGTCCGTCCCGCGCTGGCGGCTCTGCTACCTCTCACCCTCTGCTTCGGCCTCGCTGCCTGCGCTACCCCCGGTGCCGACGCGGACACCGACGACACGACCGACTGGGGCTCCGTCGGTCACGACGAGCTCGTCGAGCTCGCCGAGGAGGAGGGTGAGGTCGTCGTCTACGCGTTCACCAGCCGCATCGCCGCCGTCGAGGAGTCGTTCGAGGCCGAGTACCCCGGCATCGACGTCGTCGCCAGCGACATCTCCTCCAGCGAGCTGATCACCCGACTCGCCAGCGAGCACGCTGCCGGCACCAGCACGGCCGACGTCGCCTATGTCTCGGACGCTCCCGTCGTCGTGACGGAGCTGCTCGCCGACGGAGTGCTCGTGCCGTACCTGCCGGCCCGCCTCGCCGACGTCCTGCCCGAGGAGTACCGGGAGCCGCTCGTCGCGAACCGCCTCTCCACCAAGGTGCTCATGTACAACGAGGAGGCCCACCCCGACGGGTCGCCGGTCTCGAACCTCTGGCAGCTGACCGATCCCAGCTGGGCGGGCAAGGTCGTGCTGGTCGACCCGAACGTGCGCGGCGACTACCTCGACCTCGCCACCGAGCTGTCGCTCCGTGCCGACGAGATGGCCGCCGCCTATGCGGACCAGTTCGGCGAGGAGCTCGTGCTCGACGACGGTGTGCCTGACGCGGGACTGCAGTTCCTCAAGGACCTCTACGACAACGAGGCGGTGCTCGTCGACGACACCGACACGGTCAACGCCGCCGTCGGCGCCGTCGGGCAGGACGACCCGCCGGTCGGCTTCACCTCGTACTCCGACCGCCGCGACAACGAGGACGAGGGCTGGGCGCTGCAGGTGGCCTCGGGCGTCGCCCCGTCCAACGGCATCGTCTTCCCCGCCTACCTCGGAGCGACCGAGAACGCCGCCAACCCGGCCGCGGCCCGACTGCTCATCGACTACATGATGGGCGATGACACCGAGACGGGCGGCGCGGGCTTCGACCCCTTCTACGTCGCCGGTGACTACCCGACCCGCAGCGACGTCACACCGCCGGCCGACGCGCTCCCGCTCGAGGAGCTGGGAGCCTGGGAGATCGACGCGGAGACCTCCGCCGAGCATCGCGGCGACGTCGCCGACTTCCTCCTGACCATCCAGTGACCCTCGTCGCCCGCGCGAGCGCGGCGACGCGCCGGCCGCTCACGTGGCTGACCGTCGCTGTGCTCGCCGTCCTGATCGTCCTCGTCGCGCTGCCCCTGCTCGGCCTGGTGCGCGCGACCCTGTCCGACGGCGCCGGTGACACCTGGTCCGAGGTGCTCGCCAGCCCCATGTCGAGCGCGCTGTTCTGGGAGCCGCTGGGCGGATCGCTCGTCGTCGGCCTCGGCACCGGACTTCTGTCCACCCTGCTCGGCGCGTTCCTCGCCTGGGTCGTCGTCATGAGCGACGTGCCTGGACGCAAGGCCATCGCAGTCTTCGCCACGATCCCGTTCGCGCTGCCCAGCTTCGCGATCGCGCTCGCCTGGGAGAGTGTCTTCCGCAACGACCACATCGGCGGGAACCCTGGCCTGCTCGCCTCGCTGGGCCTGGCCGTTCCCGACTGGCTCGCCTGGGGCCCGGTGCCCGTGGTGCTCACGCTCGCAGCGCACTACTACTCGCTGAGCTTCGTGGTCGCCGCGGCCGCGCTGGCCAACGTCGGTGGGGACCTGGTCGCCGCGGCCGAGCTGACGGGCGCGTCCCGGCTCCGCGTCGCGGTGCGCATCGTCATCCCGGCCGTCGCTCCCGCCGTCGTGTCCGGGTTCCTCCTCGCGTTCGCCGAGGGTGTGTCGAACTTCGCCGTGCCGGCTCTGCTGGGCCTGCCGGTCCGTTTCCAGACCCTCAGCACGAGGTTGTACGGCGCGATCTCCACCGGGGACGAGGTGCGCGGGTACGTCCTGTCGATTCTGCTCGTCCTCGTCGCGGCCGTCATCCTCTTCGCGGGCAACCGGATCACCCGCAACCGCTCGTACTCCACGATCACCGGCAAGGCGGCCCGCGCCCGCACGACCCGCACGGGCGGCTGGCGCCTGCCGCTGGCGGCCGCGGCCTGGGCGATCGTGACGGTCACGGCCATCCTGCCCGGCATCGTCCTCGCGGTGAGCACCGTGCTGCGCCGCACCAACAGTCTTGAGGGCGGGTTCACGCTGCACTACTGGACCGGGGCGTCCGACCCGTCGATCTCGCAGGGCATGCGCGGCATCCTGCGCGACCCGATAGTGATGCAGGCGCTCGGTGGCACGGTCGGCCTCGGCGTGGCCGTCGCGCTCGGGGCGGTGCTGATCGGTGCGCTCGCCGCGTACGTCGTGCGGCACCTCCCGGGAGCCCCGCGCGCCAAGGGCCTGATCGGCCTGCTCAGCTACGTGCCGTTCCTCATCCCCGGCGTCGCGCTCGGTGCGGCGTTCATCGCTCAGTTCGGCGCGCCCGTCGGCCCGTTCGGGTCGCTGTACGGCACGTTCGCGATCCTCGTCCTGGCCGGGATCGCCGCCAGCCTGCCGTTCGCGTTCCAGACGGCCACCACGTCGTTCGGGCAGGTCTCCGCCGAGCTCGACGAGGCAGCGGTGCTCACCGGCGCGTCAAGCCCGCGCCGGTTCGGCCGAATCACCGTCCCGCTCGTCTCCCGGGGTCTGGCCAACGGGGGAGTGCTCGTCTTCGTGACGATGGTGCGCGACCTCTCCGTGGTAGTGCTTCTCGTCACCCCGGCCACCCCGCTGCTGTCGATGATGACCTTCCGGTACGCCTCGGAAGGCTTCACCCAGCAGGCCAACGCCATCACCCTCATCATCGCCGTCATCTCGGTCGCGGCGACCCTGCTCGCCCGGCGACTCGGCGACCGCACCGACCGGAGCACCTCGTGACCACCATCAGCATCCAGGGCCTCGGCAAGAGGTTCGGTACGTCCGTCGCCGTCCGCGACGTCTCGCTCGAGGTCCCCTCCGGCGCGTTCGTCGTGCTGCTCGGACCGTCCGGGTGCGGCAAGACCACGACGCTGCGCATGCTCGCCGGCCTCGACGAGCCGACGAGCGGCGTCATCCGTTTCGGCGACCGTGTCGTCGCCGACGGCGGCAGCGCCTACAGCCTCCCGCCCGAGAAGCGCCACCTCGGCATGGTGTTCCAGAGCTACGCGCTGTGGCCCCACATGACCGTGCGGCAGAACATCGAGTGGCCGCTCTCGGTGGCCGGGTGGTCCCGCTCGGAGCGCACCGCGCGGGTCGACGAGGTCCTGGCGTCCCTCGAGATCACGCAGCTGGCGGACCGGTCGCCCGCGCAGGTCTCGGGCGGGCAGCAGCAGCGTGTGGCGATCGCCCGCACCATCGCCCCGCGACCTGAGGTCGTCCTGTTCGACGAGCCGCTGTCGAACCTCGACGCCCGGCTCCGCGTCGAGACCCGCGCCGAGCTCGGACGCGTGCACCGCGAGAACGACGCCACGAGCGTGTACGTCACCCACGACCAGGTCGAAGCCCTCTCCCTGGCCACCCACATCGCGGTCATGAAGGACGGCCTGGTCGAGCAGTTCGGCGCTCCGTCCGAGCTGCTGGAACGTCCGGCGACGGCGTTCGTCGCCTCCTTCCTGGGCAGCCCTCCGGCCGTGCTGCTGTCCGGCCACGCCGACGCCGGGTCGTTCGTGCACCGTGGGGTCCCCATCGCGGCGGTTCCCGCGGGAACGTCGCCCGCGCAGGCGATGTACCGGCCACAGGATGTCCGGCTCGATCCCGAGGGAACGTTCGCGTTCGAGATCCTCGAGTCCACGCCGGCCGCCGGTATGCACCTCGTCACCGGCTATGTCGGCTCCGGTCAGGAAGAGCGCGAGCGGGTCACCGTGGTGAGCGACCGTCCCGCCGTGCCAGGGGACGCGACACGGCTGCGCCTCCCCGATGCGCCTGCTGCGCTGTTCGGCCAGGAGGGTGGTCGGCTGTGAAGCCGGGCGGGCGGACGACGGCGGAGCGTGCGACGCCTGCTGGCGTGACCACGCTGCTGCTGGTTCGTCACGGAGCGACAAGCTGGACGCACGACCGGCGCCTCCAAGGACGCACCGACATCGACCTGTCCGACATCGGACGCAGCGATGTCGCGGCGCTCGGCCCTGCGGTCGCGGCCTGGGCGCCCCGGTCCCTGGTGGTCTCTCCGCTGCGCCGCACGCGCAGCACCGCCGAGCTGCTCTCCACGGCACTGCGCGACTCGGGAGAGGCCGAGCTGCCGGTGCCCGTCGTCGAGGCCGGCTGGACCGAGCACGGCCTGGGGGAGTGGGAGGGGCTCACGCCCCACGAGATCGGCGACGACTACGCCCGCTGGCGCGCCGGCGCGCTCGTCCCGCCCGGCGGCGAGCCCCGCGACGACATCCGGGCGCGCGTCGCCGCCGCCGTCCGGTCGGCGGCCGCCTTGCCGGGGCCGGTGCTCGTGGTCACCCACGGCGGCACCATCCGCGCGGTGCTCGCCGCCTGCGTGGGGCTCACCGCCGAACGCATCGAGCCCGTGGCGCCGCCCAGTCTCACGGTGCTCGACGTCGCCGACCCTCACGCATCGGAGCACGGACCGAGCGGGGTGAACGGCGCGCGGCTGCGGCACTTCAACATCCGGTGACGCGACCGCTGCCCTGAGGGCGCTGACAGCGCAGCCGAGGGTGACTGCGCTGTCAGCACTGATCGAGCAGATCGCACGGGTCAGAAGGTGAAGCAGTCCAGGAACCGGAACGACTTCGCCGATGACTCGAACGACGGCGCCCAGTCCCACTCGTAGGTGTAGTACCGCACGTCGCCCTTGGCGGCGCCGAGGACCTCGGCGAAGTCCATCTCACCGTCACCGAGCCCGACCTGGGTGAGCCCCTCCTCGGAGCCGATGTTCACGGCGTCCTTGACGTGCAGCAGGTCCATGCGGTCGCCGTGCTCCTCGATGAGGTTCGCGACGTCGACACCCGCCTCGGCGGCCCAGCCGATGTCCAGCTCGAAGGTGACGTACCGCGGGTCGGTGTTCTCCTCCAGGACGTCCCAGGCGGTGACGGTCTCACCCGTCTCGGGGTGCGTGAACTTCACGTCGAAGGTCGAGGTGTGGTTGTGCACCAGCACCTTGTTCACCCCGTTGTGGTGGGCGTACTCACCGAGCTGGTCGAGGTAGGCCGCCGTCTCGACGGTGTCCTCGTAGGAGTCGATGCCGCCCGGGATGCCGCCCGAGCCGACGTAGCGCTGGCCGAGCTCTGCCGCGTAGGCCACGGTCTCCGGCCAGGTGTCCCAGTCGGTGCTGCCGTGGCTCGACGCCGCGTGCAGGCCGTGCTCGTCGAGCAGCGCCTTGAGCTCCTCGACGGGCATGTCGTACGGCTGGTCGTACAGCTCGACGTTGCGGAACCCGGCGTCGGCTACCTCCCCGAGCACCCGGTCCAGGTTCTCGGCGGTCGGCGTTCCGGACCCGAGCTCCCCGACGTGCGTGTACAGCTGGATGGAGATCTGCGAGTCCGGGATGCCGCGGCCGGCGCCGCACTGGGCTGCGGCCCCTTCCGGTGACGCGGTCGCCGCCGGTGCGGCCACGAGCGCCCCCAGGGCGATGGTCGCGGCCACCGTGGTCGCTTGCAGTCGTCGACGGTGGTGTCGTGAGCGGTCTAGTGAGTCCCGCATCTGTGCTCCTGACGTCGTTGTCCGTGATCACCGCGCGTCGACTTTTGACGCGCGGCGCACAAAAGAGTCTTGTCGGGCGCCATATGTCTGTCAAGGGCGCGGGACCCAAGAGGTGACGATGTGTCCGCGCATGACGGCGCAAGTATCCTGCTGTGTTCCTGCAGGTCAGCGATGGGTCGAGGGTGAGCGAGTACCAGTACTACGAGTTCCTGGCGTTAGATCGGCCGTTGACTGCCGAGCAGCAAGCAGAGATGCGGCAACTGTCCACGCGGGCGCGGATCACGGCGACGTCGTTCACCAACGAGTACCACTGGGGCGACTTCAAGGGCGACCCGCTGAAGCTGGTGCGGGGGCCCTACGACGCGCACCTGTACTACGCGGTCTGGGGTGCCCGCCGTCTGGTCCTCCGGCTGCCAGCTATGGCGTTCGACGGAGTGGACCTCGACGCGTACGCAGTGGTCGACGCAGCGGACATTGCGACCCACAGGAAGTACGTGATCTGGGACGTGAGCTCTGAGGGCAAGGAAGAAGATTGGGAAGACGACGAGTCCTTCAGCCTTGGGGTCCTGTCCGGTCTGCGTGGGGAGATGCTCGCCGGTGACCTGAGGCCGCTGTACCTGGCCTGGTTGGCGGCGGTCGGGGTGTGGGAGCGGGACGAGGACGCGTTCGACTACGAGACCGACGAGCACACTATCGAACCACCGGTCCCGCCCGGCCTAGGATCACTGACCGGTCCGCAGGTGGCGCTGGCCGAGCTGCTGCGGCTGGACCAGGACCTCCTGGCCGAGGCCGCGACCACCTCTCCGCCGCTGGGACGGACCGGTCCGGTCGAGTACCGCGCCTGGGTCAAGGACCTGCCTGACACCGTGAAGGTCGACGCGCTGGTTGCACTGCTTGATGGCGACGTCGGCACAGCACATGCAGTGCTCCTGGCCCGCCACCGCGGCCAGCTGTCCGGCGTCGGACCGGGCGCCGCGCATGACGATGAAGCGCGCACCATCGGCGGACTGTTGGACCAGGCGGCGAAGCGCCGCGCGGCCCGCGTGGAAGCCGGAGCCGCCGAGTAACTATCCTGGGCGACTGGTACGTGAACGCGACGCCGTGGCAGCCGCAGGTGGCGATCCTCGTCAATGAGCGCACGCTCGTGCCGGTCCTGATCCCGCTGGCGCCGGCCGCGTCGATGTCGAAGAGAGCCCCGGGCGCGATCGAGGAGGTGCTGACGGCACACGGCATGCCCGAAGGCCTGCTCGCCGCGGAGCTGGACCACATGCGCGAGGTGCGGATCGCCCAGACCGTCGACCGGAGCGTCGTCGGCTCGATGAACGACTTTATCTACCTCGCGGACGTCTGGCGCTCCCGGGACTTGTCGCTCAGCCTGCTCGACCTGTCGCTCCGGTTGGCGCACGTCCCGTGCAGCCCGCTGAGCAAGCGGCAAGTTTTCCCAGACGCGGAGTTCGCGGCGCTCATAGCGAACACCAGAAGCGGCTGATCGACGCGCCGGTCAGGGTGCCTGTTCGGGTCCGCGGAACCGTTCCTGGGTCAGTCCCGCGTGCTCAAGGGACGAGTTCGAGGAGTCCTTCACGTCGAAAAAGGCGTAGAGCGGTCCAGTGTCGAGAACCGTTGCGATCACGTGTGCCTGCTGAAGCGATCACGCAGGCGGTCACGGATGTAGTCGTCGTGTCGCTCAGCCACGTCGCCGGGCCCTTCGATGCTCCCGGCGAGCTCCATGAAACTAGCTGGCAGGGGAGCAACGGCGCTGGGTACTGGGGAGGGGCGGACGGTTGCGCTGGCCAGCTGCTCATCGTTGGCCACGAGAACACGCAGATGTCTTGCCTGCGCAGGTGTCAGTCGATCGACCAGGTGCCGTAGGTCCTCGTAATCGTCCGCGACGCTCATGTGGTCAGCCTAGACGAGCGTGCCGCAATTCATCGAGAGGAGGCCTCGGTCTGACCTGCGGCCGACCGGGCTGCAAATGACCTCGATGTGAGGCGCTCGGCATGTCAGGGTCGCACCCATGTTGAACCCTCCCGAGCAGCGCCTCCTCGACGCGGCGCTCGACACTGCTTCCCGCCTTCCGGCCGACGGCAAGTACCTGCACACCGTTGCGTCCGCGGTGATGGACATCCACGGTGACATCTACACCGGCGTGAACGTCGGCCACTTCACGGGTGGCCCATGCGCCGAGCTCGTCACGCTCGGGGTGGCGGCGGCCGCCGGCTCCGGGCCGATCTCGCGGATCGTCGCGGTGGGGGACAGGGGCCGCGGCGTCATGCCCCCGTGCGGACGATGCCGCCAGGTCATGCTCGACCAGCAGCCGGACTGCCGCGTCATCGTGCCCGACGGCGATGATGCGTCCTCCGTCCCGGCCCGCGAGCTGCTCCCGTACCCTTCGCAGCACCCGGACGCCGACCCGCCGCGCCTGCTGCGGTTCTCCCCGGGGCACTGGGGGAACGTGGTCGACGGCGTCAAGACCGCCACCACCCGCTTCAAGGACCCTGCCGCGCCGGGGCCGGCCACGCTCCTGTTCGAGTTCGACGACCGGTACCGGTCCCTGCCTGGCGTCGTCGAGTCGGTCGAGCACGTCCGGTTCGCCGACATCACCGACGCCCAGGCCGCCCTGGAGGACTGCACGGCCGACGAGCTCCGCGCGGCGCTGCGGAGCTACTACTACCCGGAGGTCGCCGACGACGACATGGTCGACTTCGTGCGGTTCCGGGTCGCCTGAGCTGGCTCTGGTTCAGCAGGCTCGAGGGCCCGACCCTGGCCTCTGGCGGAGCCGTCACCGTGCCGTCGCTGGGGCCGCTGCCTCCCGGGCGCCTCGGAGCCGCGCCACCCGTTCCTCGCCGAGGCGGATCCCGATCTCGCCGAAGCGTCGCAACGGCCCTCTGCCGAACGCGCCGCTGTACAGAGCGGCGACCGAGATCACGGTGAGCAGGACCTGGAGGACGATCAGGGCCGCAGGCGCCCACGTCGCGGCCGACATCGCGGAAGCGAGGGTCAGCTCTCCGCAGAGGAAGAGAAGGATCGAGGCTGGTACGGCGAGGGCGGCGCCGATCGAGTCACCGAGTCGCACGTGGGTGGGAATGCGTGCCACCAGGACCGCGCCGAGCGCCCACGACGACGCCGCGATGACGAACTGCAGCGACTTGCCCGTGGTCAACGGCACGGACGGGAACAGGCCCACCATGATGGGCACGAGCAGGGCGACGAAGGCGGTCAGGACGGCGGCTCGCACGGTCGTCCGCCCCATGCGGCCACCGGCGGTGCCGCGCCGCACGGTCCGGAGGGCCAGGCCCTCCTCGTCCTCGGACGACTTCGCGGCGCCGAGCAGCTCGCTGGTGGAACGGACCGCCCGGAACAGCCGGATGGTCTCGCCCTCGACCCAGACGATCATGATCAGGCCCAGGCCGACGTGGACCACCCACCCCGGCTGCTGTGCGAGCGCCGCGCCCACGACCACGAGGATCGCGGCGAGACTGATCGCGACACCCAGGCAGGCCTGGACCCCGGCACGCTGGCGCAGCAGTCTCAGGTCGTCCGAGGGCCCGGCCAGGCTCTTCGCCGCGGAGCCGGCCAGCCGCCGGGCGCGAGCGACCGTCGGCTCCGCTGCGACGGTCAGCACGACGACCAGCAGCGCAAGGACCTGAAGGAGCTCGACCACGCCGCCGAGACCGTCGGCCACGAGCTCGCCGACGCCCTGGACGGTCAGCTCTACCAGCGCGCCAACGGCCGGCACTGTCGACTCCAGGACGCTCGGCGCTCCTCCCGGGCCCTGGAGCGAGGGCAGGAACGCCAAGGCTCCGAGGAGCACGACCACCAAGGCTTCGGTGAGGATGCGCCACTGGTCCAGCCCGCCGATCGCCGGGCGCTGCTGCGTCGCGGTGCATTCTTCGCACACGAACTCGGCGTCGTCGCCGCTCGCTGCCGTGCCGTCCTCTCGGGTACGGCAGATGCGACAGCGACGGCGCTCCCGCAGATCCTGCGCCGGCTCCTCGCGCGGGGCGGGTCTGCGGACGGGCCGCGGCGTCGGTGCGGGTGCGGGGGCGGGCGCCGGCACGCCGGGGATCTCGATCCGGCCGAGGTCCCGGTCCGGCCCTGTCCACTCTGTGCTGTACGACACACCATGACTTTAGGGGCAGGTCCGTCGCATCAACATGGGTACCGGTCGACGTTCTGTTGCCGATGGCGGCGTCGGGCCGCCTGTCCGGCGACCGCGTGGCCGGGGCATCATGAGCCACATGAACGACGCCACGATCGAATCCGTACGCGACAGGCTTCGCGACTTCGCGGTCGCGCGGGACTGGGGCCAGTTCCACACGCCCAAGAATCTCGCGATGGCGCTCGGCGGTGAGGTGGGTGAGCTCCTCGCTGAGATGCAGTGGCTGACCGACGACCAGGTCCACGCGAAGCTGGCCGATCCCGAGTCCCGGAACGGAGTCGAGGAAGAGTTCGCTGACGTCTTCCTGTACCTGGTCCAGCTCGCCGACATCTGCGGCGTGGACCTGATCCAGGCGGGGCACGCGAAGATCACGCGGAACGACGGGCGGTTCCCGCCGTCGTCGGAGGAATCTTGAACTCGTCGCGCGGCCGCGACGGGGTGGGCCGTGCCGCCGACGTCCCCTGGCCGGGATGGCCAGGGGACGTCGGCACTGCAACGGGCTAGGACATGGGAGCGTCGTCGGTCACTCGGTGACCTCGAAGGTCAGCGACTCGGTGAACTCCCGTCCGTGCACGTCCGTGGCGGTCACCTCGGCGGTGTGCTCACCGACAGCTAGGTCGGAGGGCAGCTCCAGCCGCCACAGGTGCATGGTCCGCTCCACGAGGCCACCGCCGTGGGGGAGCGTCTCCAGGTTGGCCGTCGGGTCGGACCACTCGGCGCCGATGCGCACGTCCTCGCCCCGCAGCTGCTGGGTGCGCTCCGCCTCGACGGCGCTGCCGCCGTCGACCCGAACCTGCACGGTCGACCCGGTGGAACCCATCCAGAAGTTCGTGGTCAGCCAGGTCTCGGCGAGCTCGTCCCGAGACACGGAGAGCGGCTCTGCCAGCTCGGGCGCGGACCCCACCTTGCTCCTGTTCGCGGTGAACCAGTCGCGGTACCGGGGCGTGTTGAGCCCGAGCGACAGCTGGTGAGCGCCGTCGTCGCCGCGGACGGTGTAACGCTCGGTGATCTTCGTGTTCTTGATGTCCAGCGTCAGCACGCCCGGAGGCGTCCCGTCCCGCTGGACGGCGGTGGGATAGCCGGCGTCGAGCTGTCGACCTGCGTACCAGTGACCCGAGACCGCCCCGACGGTGAGGTGCGTGAACGGGAGGCCGTCCTCGCCCAGCAGGTCCTTCCACCCCGCCATCAGGTCGCCCTCGCGCAGGTTCTCCGACATGTGCGTGTGCCCACCGAGCGAGATGACCTCGCGACCCTCGAGGATGTCGTAGATCTCCCGCAGCTGCTTGGTGCGGTGCGAGTCGCTGTACCAGAACTCCAGCAGCGGGCTGTGTCCGGCCAGCACGATCGCGCGATCCTCCGGCACGGCCGCGATGTCGTTGCGCAGCCACTCCAGCTGCCGCTCGCCGAGGCCGTAGGTGTACTTGCTGGTGGTGCCCGGGTACTCGATCGTGCTCAGGGCCACGACGTGCGCCTTGCCGGCGTCGTAGGAGAAGTACTCCGGGCCGAGCTGGGCGCGGAACGTGTCGAAGTTGTGCTCCCGGGCCGGGGAGTCGAAGTCGAGGTCGTGGTTGCCGGGAAGGAACCGCGCCGGGCCGTTGAGCGTCGCGGTCAGGTCGCGCGTCTCGTCGAACATCGACAGGTCGTCGCCCACGACGTCGCCGATGAAGAGGACGCCGCAGCCGGCGTAGTCGTTCCGCTCGGCCAGGTCGGCGAAGACGCCTGCCCTGGCGTACTCAGCTTCCTTCGGGTTGTAGGTCTGCACGTCAGCGCCGATCGCGCAGTGCTGCTCGGGTGAGCGCGTCTCCGTGCTGGCGGTGAGCGGGAAGTTCAGCTCGTCGGGCACCGGGCCGGTGGGCTCAAGGCCGCCGTAGCGCAGCTGGGGGGAGCCTTCGGGCAGGTGGTGGTAGTGGAACTGGGCGACGTTGTCGTCGTCGACCGGCACCTGGTAGCCGCGGGGCTGCGTGACGAAGACCGTCATGTTGTCCTCGACCGGCAGCTCGTAGCGGCCCTTGCTGTCGGTGGTGGTCACCGCACGTCCGTTGGACACCGAGACACCGGCGAGGCCGCGCTCGTTCCCGTCCTGGGCCGAGCTGCGGTTCCGGTCGACGAAGACGGTGCCCGTGACAGTCTTCCGGTCCGCGTCAGGGCCCTCGACGACGTCGACGCCGCCGCGGTAGGCGGTCTCGTCCCAGCCCTCCGTGGCCGACGACGCCTCCGGGGCCGTGCTGTTCGCGGGTGCGGCACTGCTGGCCACCGGTGCCAGCAGGGCGCCGGAGAGGGTGACGATCAGTGCGCCGACGCCCAACCGCGCCGAACGCGGGGAGCGGGTGCGTGATCCAGACACCGGATTCACGGGGGCCTCCTCGAAGTAGCGACGCCGACCTGTACGGCCGGCAGGTCGCACTCTGGCGATCAGGTGTGAACCGGACCCGGCTTTCTGTTGAGTGCTGGGTGAATTTGACCTGTCTTGGTGGCGGCGGTGCCGTCAGTTCGCGCTACCTGTCCGGCGGCAAGGTGAGTAGCGTCTCGACGGATGGGCAAGGGGAGAGCGTCGGATGCGCGGGTCGACGGGTCAGTGCTTTCGCTCCGCTCCGGTGTCTGCCCAGGTGAGCCACTGCTCGAAGGGCTCGATGGCAGCGAGGGCCGGGTCGACTGTTCGCGCTCCGAGCGCGAAGTCGGCCGCGAGCTTTCTGAGCATCTGGAGCAGGGGACCATGGCCAAGGCGCTCAGTCGCCGGATCGGGTACCCACGCGGTTCGGGACGAGCATCTGATTGTCAGCTCGTCACCGTCCGGCGAGAACTCGAGCTCGGTTTCGGTGCCCTGCGAGTACATGTCAAGCCCGAAGAGGTCACCGGACTCAAGGTTCTCGAGCAGGTCCGGCAGCTGTTCCAGGAACACCGACATGTCGTAGTCGACGCTCATCGGCCAGGGTTCACGGCCGAAACCGCTCAGGATAAACCGTGCGCCTTCAGTTTTTGCGAGGACCTGGCAGAGCTCCATGACAAGGCTTTCGTAGTCATAGGTCAGGTCGAACGAGTGGCCACTGTTCCCGAGGTCGCCGGACTCGTACGCGACGCGAAAGGCCATCAGGGTTTCTCCAGGATCGGGTAGGCGTCCTCAATCATTCCGTTGTGCCGCGGTAAGGCCCCGGAGTCACAGTGCCAGTCTGCCCGCTTGGTTGACGGCGTCCTCCCACGTGACTTCGGCCAGGCTCGGCAGGGAGTCGGGCAACAACCCAGCCAGATTGGAAAGGAGCGTTTGGTCGCTGACAACGACGTATCCGCCCCACGGATGATGGTCCAACGGAATCAGGCTGGCATAGCCACCGGCAGGACCAGAGACCAGATAGGTGAGTGCTGCCGACCGATCTGCCTCTTCGCGATCAACGCCGCCGAGCCCTCCGAAAGCGAACAAGCCACGCTGCATCATGGTCGTTGATGCTGCGTACCAGGCCCGGGGCGAGGCTTCCGGCGCCATGAGCCCGACGCACGAGCCGGTGCCACGGGCCTCCCGTGTTGCCGTGAGGAACTCGTGCAACCTAGCCGAGCGCGGATTCAGCGTGTGCAGGTGGCAAGCGCCTGGAAACCTCGTCAGACCAGTAGAGCAGGGCCGCCAGTTCCGATCCGTCGATTTTCGTGATGGCTGCCATATGTGCTCAGCTGCCTAGTGCTGTCTGGACGTCGACATGTGTGGCCAGTTCCGCGGTGGGGTTGCCCAACGACCACGCGGCGTGATCCGCCGCGTGATGTTCGATGGCGTCCCGTCGGACGACCAGGCGGTCGGGAGCAGGCGGAGTGGTGCTCGGATCGGCGATGAACGCATCCCAATCGAAGTCCTCTGTGCTGCCGCGCTTGTCGATCACTACTCCAATGACCTCGTCCGATGAAGCACTCGCGAGCTGATCAGCACCGGATATCGCAGACTCGACCTGGTCGAACTCAAGACCGTCCAAATAACAGGTCACAGAATAGAACGCGGTGCCCGACGAGGTCTCGGTGAGGTTGCGACGGACCGTGACGACCATGTCCTCCGACTTCGAGTACCACATCTGGAAGGTCAATGACGGAGAGTCGTTGTCTTCCAGCAGCGGTATGAAGCCCTCGCTGGAAATAACCTCCCGAGTTCCCTCGAGATCAAGAACGCTGACCTGGCCTTCGCCGATCGGATAGTCCAGGGTCGCGCCGGTGGCCGCCAGGTGGTCGACGACGCGTTCGGTGGGTTCTCCACGAAGGAACCAGATCATGAATCCGTCAGACATTGTCACTCCTTGGGAAAGCTGTGCACGTAGCCGTCGCCGAACCACTTCTTGGCCTGGTCGATAGCGCTCGAGGGCGTTCCGTCTTCCAGGTAGTACAACGCATCGACACCGTCACGGTCGGCGGCCGCCCAGGGCTCCGGCAAAGTTATGACTGGAGGAGCGTGGTGATGGGACGGTCGAGGTCTCGGGCGTGATGGCGGGTGGCTTCGGCGAGGTTGTCCCAGTCGTTCAGGCGCAGGATGGCGATGACGGCGTTGCGCAGGCTGGCCATGACCTGTGGCGCGTTCCCGGAGGCGACCTGTGAGCGGTCCTCGTCGAACGTCACGTCCCGCACCCAGTGCAGGCGGTTCTCGATTGACCACTGCCCCTTGACCCACGCGGCGAGGGTCGCCGGTGGTGCGGTGCGGGCGTCCGCGCTGGTGATGAGGTAGACGACCTCGACGGTGCGCTTGCCCTTCTTCGTGACGGTGCGGCGCAGCTGAGCGACCTGCAGCGCGCCCTGGAACTCGATCCACGCGGGTGCTTGCAGGACCTTGATGGTGCGGGTCGCGCGGCGCCCGTGCCCGTTGTCGGTCGCGGTGATGCCGGGGATCTTGGCCCACGGCAACGCCTTGAGCAGGCAGTACAACGTCTTCTGGTTCGCCTTCACGGTGAGCACGAAATGCGCGCCGGCGACGCGGATCTTGGCCGCTGTGGCGTGCTGGGTATGCAGCGCATCCATCGTGATGATCGCGCCGGTCAGGTCGAGCAGGTCCAGCAGGGTGCGGGCCGCGGTGATCTCGGAGTCCTTGGACCCGATCCCGACCTGGGCGGCGACCATCCCGGTGGCGTGGTCGAACGCCGCCACCAGGAACGACTTGCCCGAGCCCTTCTTCCTCGCGCCGCGCACGGACTTTCCATCGATCGCGAACACGCGGCGGCCGTCCACGACGGCGGCCCGGGTCATCGCCCAGGCGCCCAGCAGCTGATCCAGCACCCCGGCGTCGAGGCGGGCGAACACCCGCCGGAAGGTGGACTCGTCCGCGACGGCCTTGGTCATACCGAGCCGGCCCAGGCGTGTGCTGCCGGCGTCGCGCGCCCACTCGGCCATTGCTGTGAAGCCCTTCGCGCCGGTCAGCACCGCGGCCACCGCGACCGCGACGAGCGCGGCGACCGTATGCCGCCTGCCTCGCCGGGCTCGCGGATCGGGCACCCTGTCCAGCAGATCGAGCAGGAGATCATCCGCCGAGACGGGCATGGTCTCGGGCGCGGCGATAGACGAAGATGGCATGCGCGGGCGTGCTCCCCGGGTGGACCGACAGGTGTAGGAACCACCGATCCAACCTGTTCAGGGCACGCCCGCACCCGACCATCCACCTGTAAAGACGCAGGTCACAGCCCTATCCAGCGACTTTGCCGGAGCCCTGGGCGGCCGCCTTGCTGATCTGCAACTTCTGGCCGAACGCTGCCGGGTTCTTCGCTTTCGCGGGTCCGCCGACGAAGATGTACTCACCGTTCGGACCGAGGACGTCGAGACCTGTCGACCCGACACCATCGACAGACACCTTGATGTCCTGGCCTTTCGCGTTCTTCGCGAGCTTGCCGCCGACAATCCTGGCGACCCGTTCCTCGCGTGAGAGGCCGAGTGCCTCGGCCTCGTGCCCGGAGTTGTGGACGAGGATCGGTGTGTTGCCGGCATAGATGTAGTAGTTGGAGTGGGTCTCGACGTGGAAGTTGTAGACCGTCTCGACGCAGGCCTCGGTGCGCTGTTCGGTCTCGATGGCCTCGACCGGGACGGTGGTGCCGTCCGGGGTGACCAGCAGGTCGCCGACGTTCAGGAACGCGGCGTCGATCCAGCCGCGCTCGTGGACCATGAACGGGTGCTCGGCCGTGGTCGAGACCCGTTCGTCGTTGATGGTCAGGTGGAACAGCTCGTCGGTGGTGCGGACGAATGTCTCGGTGACCAGTTGCAGCTCGTCGCGGCCCGTGACCGGGTCGTGGGCCCAGACCTTGTCCCCGACGACGATGTCCTCGATCGGCCGCGGACCGTCCGGGGTATGGATCAGGGTGCCGGCGACGAAACACTTGCCGAACCCGAACTTGCACGACTTACCGGACTTCAGGCCCTGCTTGACCGCGGTCTTGCTGATGCCCTTCGCGATCCCGGTCGCGGCCTTCGCAGCACCACCCAGCCCAATGAGCGACAACGCGGCACCCGCGATCGCGATCCCAGCCTCCGCCCACGACCGCTCACCGGTCGCGGCCAGGGTGATGTTCGCGACCGCTGACACGATCGCCGCGACCGCCGCGATGACGATCAGCACTCCCGCCAGCGCGGTACCGACGATGGGGATGAACGCGACGATGATCGCGAGGATCCCGGCGATGGTGGAGATCATGTCGGCGATGTCCGCGATCGCGGCGACGAGCTTGGAACCCCAGTTGTCCCACCACCCATCATTCAGGTCGTCGGAGGAGGTGATCTCCTCGATCCGGTCGACCGCATGCTCCGCCGCCCGGTCCCGGTCCGAGACCGCGGACTCCACGGTGGACCTCGCGGAGGAGAGCACCCCGGCCGCCTGGTCGGCGTCACCGCTGGCCTGCTGGGCCTTCTGCTCGTACTCGGCTTTCTCGGTCTCGTCCTTCGCGCCATCGGCGAGGTCCTGCCACCGGTCCTTCGAGCCCGCAGCCGCCTGCGCCGCATCCTGGGCCTCCCTGGCCCGGTCCAACGCTGCGAGCGTCTCGCCCTGCACGCGCTCCAGGGAGGACGCGTACCCGACCAGGGCGTCCCCGGCGGCGACGTACCGGGAGTGGGCCTTGCGGATCTCCCCGATGGTGTCTTCCTTGGCATCCATCAACGAGTCCACGGCCTGCGAGATCGTCCCGTCCACATCCAGACGACTCATCGACGACGCCGCGTTGTCGATCGAGCGGGCAACCTCCTGATACTCCTGCCCACCGGAGAGGACCAGCACCGGATCACCCGGCGTCGGATCAGCATCCAACCCCACCGGCGACCAATCAGACGGCCTCATCAAACCCACCCCTGAGCAGCAACGACAGCGACGCTGCCGAGGGTACCCACCGACTGCTAGCAGGGCTATGAATAGATGCAGCCAGCGACCGGAACCCGCGCCGCATGGAAGTCCGCGAGCAGGGCTGCATCGTCGGCCAGATGCCATCGCTATCGTGCCGGGATGACCGATGCCTCGCGCCCGATCCTCTTCCTCGACGTCGACGGAACGCTGCTGCCGTTCGGCGGCCCCGGTATGCCGATCGTGCCGGATGCGCCGGAGGTGTGGCCCGCGTCGTCGAACCCTCATCTTGCGCGGGTTGACCGGACGCTCGGGCCGCTGCTGAGCGGCCTCGGCTGCGACCTGGTGTGGGCGACGGCGTGGATGGACGACGCCAATGAGGTGATCGCGCCGCTGCTCGGCCTGCCGTCCCTGCCGGTGGCCAACCTGCCCGCCTACGCCGGCGATATCGGGCACGACCGCCTGCAGTGGAAGACGAAGGCGCTGGTCCGGATCGCGGACGGGCGTCCGTTCGTGTGGGTCGACGACGTGATCGGGCATGCTGACCGGTGGTTCGTCGAGCTCGAGCATGCTGGAGCGGCGCTGCTGCACAAGGTCGACTCGGATATCGGGGTTACTGCCGCTGATCTGGCTGTGATCACCGCGTGGTTGAGGGACGTGGAGCGCTGAGAAACGCCTGTCCAGGCCTCTCACGTGGCACGATGCCGACTATGGCCCGCATCGTGCACATCTTCACGTTCCGCGCTTTCCCGACCGTATCCGATGGCGTTCCGCTGACCGAGGCCTATGATTTCGGGCGATTCACTCCCCACCTGGTGAACCGCCCCGGCGACATTCTTCGTGTCACGAACCTTGGCCGGCACACCGACGTCCGGGTCACCACTGAACAGTCCACTCTCGCGCCGCACGACATCACCGCACGCTTGTGGTCGGACGGGGCGTCTCTCGCACAGCTGCACCTGTCGTACGAGCTCGACGACCCATCCCCGCACGAGGTCGCGAGCCATCTTGCGGTCTTCTGCCACGAGCGGACCTCGCTGTCGTTCGACGGCGTTGCGCTGGTCGACTGGCTCGTCGGCAAGGCCGGCCTCGACCGAGTACCCCGGCTGGACCAGGACGTCCTGCAGTTCGTCGAGCTCGACGACGCCGCGAGGCTTGCCACCGACAAGGACGAGCCCAGTAACGACGCCATCGCAATGATCTACCGCACCGCTGAGCGGCTGCCCGACGGCGGCGTCCCGACTCACGTACCGGCGGCGCTCAACTCGTTGGCGGGTGCGTTCGCTGCCCACGGCCGGGGCGTCGTCGTCCTCGGCGGGCAGAGCGAGGCGACTGCGCTGACCGTGCGGCTCACGGCGTGCGAGCTGTTGTTCGCCGTCGGGCGGGCGCGGCATGCGCGAGCGAAGATCGAGAACCTGCTTCAGGGATCACGCACCCGGGACGAAGCCGCCGGTATCTGGGACGACGCGGAACGACTGAGTGAGGTCGCCAGGGAGGTCCGCAGGCAGCGCACCATCATGGCGCTCGACGTGCAGGGCTATGCCGACGGGCTGTTCATGCCCGAGCTGGTGATCGACAGCTTCCGCACGAGCTTCGCCGAGGCGCTCCGGCTCGGCGATCTGACCGACTCCACGGTCGGACTCATGGACGCGCTCAGCGACGTGATCGGCTCCAGCCTCGCCGACATCCAGCTGCGTGCGGCCAAGCTTGCCGACACGCGTGAGCGCCGCTGGCAGCTCGGGGTCGGCATGGCATCCGGTATCGCGATCCCGGTCGCGCTGCTCCTTTCGTACTTCGGCGTCTCCAGCGAGGCCACCATCCCCGCGGAACGGTCGATCTACGACCTCACGGTCTACGGTCTGGTGTGGGCGCTGGCAGTGGCCTCTGCTGGGGCTATCGCCGCGATGACGCTCAGGCAGTACTTCCGTACGAAGAACGGGGACAGCACGACATGGCGATGATCAGCGCGCATCGGTGCGGGGCCGGGAGCGACCTGGACCTCGAGAACACCCGGGCCGCGCTCGACAGGGCGCTCACTCTCGACGTGGACTACGTCGAGTTCGACGTCCAGCGGCTGGGCGACGGCACGTTCGTGCTCTTCCACGACGACTTCGTGGAGCTCGACGGTCATCACGTCCCGATGGCGGACCTGACTTTCGAGCAGTTCTCCGGGATGGCGGACCACTTCATGCGGTACGACGACGTGCTCGCCGCGCTCAAGGGTGTGAAGCACGCGCACATCGACCTCAAGTTCGTCTCGCCGGAGTCCGCGTACGTGAACCCCGAGAGCACGTATGAAGTGGCCGCAACGGAGCAGGCGCTGGAGATCCTCGGCGCCGGCCAGTTCATCATCACGACCCTCGAGGACCAGTCGGTGCGGGCAGTGCGCGACTGGGCCGACGGCGCCGGACTCGACCTGCTCGTCGGGCTCTCCCTCGGACGAGATACGGCGGACATGTCCCTGGTGGAGGCCGTGCGGACCCGGCTGTCGGAGTTCTTCCCCGGTGCGCGCATCCGTGGCTCGCGCGCGAACCTCGTCGTCTGTCACCAGAGGATCGCCCGGTACACAGTGGCGCGTTTTGCACGACGCCGGGGGTTGCCGCTGCTGGTGTGGACCGTGGACGAGCCGGAGGCGCTCGCGTACTGGCTCGCGCCGGATGCTGCGTGGCTGGTGACGACCAACTATCCGGAGCGGGCGATCGGGCTCGTGAAGGCTCCATAGCGTGCGCGCTCCGGGGCGGGTCGTTGGGCGGTGACTGCCGGTCGGGTCAGCACGTGGTGCCCCACGGCGCCGCGACGACGTGGACGGCGTCGGCGTACAGGATGCGGCCCGGGTCGTAGGTGCGGACCTCACGCCAGCCGACGTCGTACCCGTCCAGCAGGTCGAGGTAGCCGCGAGTGATGCCGAGCAGGTCCCGGGCGTCGGCGCGGATGTACGTCCGGGCGTCCGGATGGCGCTCGCGGTCGTAGAGGCTCGGGTCGGCGGCAGACGGGTCCGGGTAGGCGCCGTTCATGAGGTCGTTGTGGGTGTGCCACCAGGCCTGGTCCTCGGGCGTGAGCCGCCCGGAGTGAGCGAGGCCGTTGGCCAGCGCGACGACGCCGGGGTAGGTCATCCGGCGGGTCGGCTCGGTGGCCTCGTAGCGGACGTACTCCACGAGGGGTTGCAGCTCGCAGAGCCGGCTGTTGACGTGTGCCCAGTCGTCGTCGGGAGTCTCGCTCAGTTCGCGGTACCTGTGGCCGAACGTGAAGTCCAGGAGGAACGCGGTCAGGTCGTCGGCGAGGCGGCGGTAGGCAGTGCCGTCCGGCCAGTGACCGCCGGGCTCGCCGTCGACCAGCCAGATGGATCTGTCGGCCTCGTTCAGGACAAGCAGGTCGACGTCGTGCACGTCGCCCACGACGTGCCAGGTTCCTGGCGGCGTGTCCTGGCCCGGGGAGAGGGCAGCGAAGGGGTTCCAGTTCGGCAGCCAGGGGCCGTCGTTCAGGCGGATGGCGCCGAGGACGAAGCCGTTGGCGACCCGGAGGATGTCGGCGTGGTCCGGGTGAGTCGCCGTGGATGTCGCTGTTGCCGGTCCCGAGACCTGGTGGTTCATCGCCAGGTCTCGGTCGCTGTTCAGCAGGAGACGGGCCTGGATGAGGCGGTGGATGACGGTGTCGGGCAGGGGCACGGTGGTGAGCGTAGTCAGGCACCGTCGAGCGTGAGCTGTCAGGCGGAGTTGCCGAACAGCGCACGCTCGATCTGGTCGGACGCGACAGGCGTTGCCGGCGTGCTGAGCTCGTCGGCCCAACGCGCGAGCAGCTCGCAGTAGGCGACGTAGGTGTCGGTGTACCAGTTCATGCGCCGGGGTGGCAGGCTGCGCCAGCCCGCGTGGTGCAGGCGCGTCGCGACACGCGCATCGAGAATGACGCAGGGATGTGACGCTGCGCCGTTTCCCGCGAAGTAGAGGTACTTGGTGAAGAACGACGGGCCGAGATAGGGGATCGAGGCACGTCCGGGTCGGACCAGTGCTCGGTAGGAATCAGCAGTGTTACCGGATCGGGCGTGTTCCACCGACTGCCGAAGTAGTGCGACGTTCGTTCGTGCATCAGCCGGGTCGATGAACGCGGCGATACGTCGGCGGTTGTTCCGGATCCTGGGTCCTGAGCCCCAGGCCAGGACGTGCCACAGCAGGTTCAGGTAGGCGTCGTCGTCGGCATCTGGCCCGACGGTGTCCGCAAGCTTGAACAGGGACCCCCGAGTCAGCTGAACTTCAGCGGTGCCGTTCGGATCTGCGGTGACGACGAACCGGCCGAGACCAGCATCCGTCAGCGTTCGGTTCCACCAGGGCAGTGCCAAGTTCGCAGCTGCGGGCCCGTGGTCGAGGATGCCGGTCCCGCGGTCGACCACGTCGGCGGTGACGTCAGCAGGAAGCCGCAAGTCGGTGGGCGGAATGGGTGCCATCTCGCGAGGCTAGTGGACGACTTGACCGAAGGGTGCCGGCGCAGCCCGAAATAACCCGGTGATGCCGTGAGCTCTCTTGTGACCAGGCGCTACGCTCATCGCCGGTAGGAATGAAACGGTCCATCGGCCGGCCGTTCCCGCCCATATCCTGTTCGAGATCTCGTTCAAAGGGGCTTCGCCATGAGTGCATACATCGTGTTCCACAAAGAGGGCACGCACGACCAGTCCGAGCTCGACGAGTACCTGAAGAACGTCGGAAAGACCTTCGAGGGGCATCCGGCGAAGATCCTCGCCGCGTACGGTCCGCAGCAGGTACTCGAAGGCCCCGCGCCGGAGGGGGTCGTGGTGCTGGAGTTCCCCACGGCGGCCGCGGCGCGTACGTGGTACGACAGCCCGGCGTACCAAGCCGTGGCGAAGCACCGTCTCAACGGAGCAACCTTTCGCGTCGTGCTCGTGGAAGGCGCTTGAGAGCACCAGTCGCCCTGCGGCGACGCGCCGTCCACAGATCTCCCCACGGAGGGAGGAGGTGCTGACCGGTACCTGATATCTACGGTCGGGGCATGGAGTCCCACAGTCCCTTGCAGCGCGTGCATCACGTCGACTGCGTCGTCGTCGGCGCAGGCGTGGTGGGAGCGACCATCACTCAACAGCTCGCCCGCCGCGGTGTCGGGGTCGCGCTGATCGATCGCGCGCCCGGGATCGGCGGTGGCTGCTCGTACGCGAACGCCGCGATCGTCGCGCCACACCATGTGACGCCCCTCGCGACGCCCGCACTGCTCCGCGAGGCCCCGATCCAGATGCTGCGCCGCCCGCCGGCCGTCAGGATGCAGCCCGATCCGAGCATCCTCCCGTGGGCCGGGAGCCTGATGGCATCGGCCGCCCCTCGGCGTGCCCACCTGGCCGGGGAGCGGTTGAGCAGGCTGGCGGCCGAGAGCACCCGGCTCCATTGCCTGCTGGCCGACGAGGGTCTCAGCCCGACGCTGCGCAAGACGGGCGCCGTCGACGTCTACCTCCGTCCACCGCGGCGCCGTCGTGCCGACCTGCTCTCCTTCGAACGGCTGACGGCCATCGAACCGGCGTTGGCGCCGGTCGCAGCGGGTGCCCACCACGCCGAGGAGTGGACGCTGGAGAGCCGCAGCTTCGTCAAGGCCATGCTGGACGACGCGTCCCGCCATGGCGCCGACGTCTTCTTCGGCACGTCGGCCGAGCGGTTGCTGACGGAGCACGGGCGGGTCGTCGGGGTCGCGGCGGAGGGCATGATCCTCCTCGCCGATCATGTGATCCTCGCGGCCGGGCTCGGGTCAGCGACGCTGGCGGCTCAGGTCGGTCTGCAACTTCCGCTCCGTGGTGGAAGGGGCTACGTCATCGACGTCGCTGCCGGTGATCACGCCCCGGCGATGCCTGTTCGCATCAAGGAGCACCGCGTCGTCGTGACGCCGCTCGCGGACCGGGTCCGCGTGTGCGGATCCATCGAGTTCGGGGACGAGCGCAGACCGATGGACCCGGGCAGGGCGGAAGCTCTGAAGACCGTGGCCGCACGAGTGCTCCCCGGGTTGGAGCGAGCCGCCGTCGTCGACCGCTGGGCCGGCGAGCGGCCGTGCACCCCGGACGGGGTGCCGGTCATCGGCCGGTCGAGAACGGTGGAGAACCTCTCGGTCGCCACCGGGCACGGGATGTGGGGAATGGTCCTGGCTCCGGTCACCGCCCGGATGATCACCGACGCCGTCGTCGACGACGTCGAGCCGGCCCAGGACGCGTGGCTGAGCCCTGACCGGTACGACGGCCGGCCGGCGAGGCACCGCCGCACGTTGCGTACAGCCTGATCTCTGCCGCCCAGCCAGGTCATCGCTCGAGCGCGAAAGAACCGTGCAGCGGCTATGCTCCGGCGAGCGGCACGAGGGCCTGATCCAGAGAGAGGGCACAGGATATGAACGCTCGGATGCGGGTCCTGTTGGTCGAAGATCACCCCGTGGTGCTGCACGGCCTGCGTGCCATCTGCACCAGCAACCCCACGATCGACGTCGTGGGGGAGGCGGCGACCGCTGCAGAGGCCGTACAGGGCGCTCGCGAGCTGCAGCCGGACGTGGCGGTCGTGCCGGTCAGGCTCGGGGGCACCCGCGGCGGCATCGAGCTCTGCCGGTCGATCAAGAGCGTGTGCGGCGCACGGGTGGTGGTCTTCACGTCGTTCACCAGGACGGTCGACGTCCAGGTCGCGATGCTGGCCGGCGCAGACGCGCTGATCAGCAAGACCGCGACCAGCGACGTCTTCATCGCTGCCCTCCAGCAGGTGAAGGCCGGCCGGCAGGCGCTGTTCGTGGGGACCGGCCCGACGCCCCTGGCCGCAGCGGCGAGCTTCGACGCCATGGAACCGCTCACCGAGCGCGAGGAGGAGATCCTTGGCCTGGTCGTCGACGGTCTCACCAACCCGGAGATCGCGGCACGCCTGACGATCGAGGTGTCGACGGTCAAGACCCACATGCGAAGCGTTCTTCGCAAGCTGCGAGTCGATACCCGGCGCGATCTGCTCGTCGAGCTGGCCCAGTGACCCGGCTCCGCGCCGGAGGCGCCACCGAACACCGGCACCGCGCCTGCGCATCCTCCTTCCGGGAGGATCTTTCGTCGGCGGCACGCATCTAGGTTCTTCTCAACGTGGAGAGCTCACCTCGTGATCAGCTCGCCACCCGCTGGAGAGGGGAACCCCATGCGAGTCCGATCGAGGAGAGGCCTGGGCGCGCTGACCGTGGCGGTGGCCTTGGCCGCAACGGCCGCTGCACCGGTGGCCGCGCAGCAGCAGACGGTTCCGGAGGCGGTGACCGTTCCAGAGGCGGTGACCACCGCTCAGGAGATGGTGGTGACGGCCAACCCGCTGGCGACCAGGGCGGGCGAGCAGGTGCTGCGCAACGGCGGCACCGCCGCCGACGCGGCCGTCGCGGCGCAGATGGTGCTCGGTCTGGTCGAGCCGCAGTCCAGCGGGCTGGGCGGCGGGGCGTTCGTCGTGTGGCACGACGGCGCGAGCGGTGAGGTCACCACCTACGACGGCCGGGAGAAGGCGCCCCTGGCCGCGACCGAGGACCGGTTCGCCGGGCTGTCGTTCACCGACGCCTGGCAGAGCGGGCTGTCGGCCGGCGTGCCGGGCACGCCCGCCCTGATGGAGAAGATCCACACCCAGCACGGCAGGCTGCCCTGGCAGCGGTTGTTCGCGCCGGGGATGCGCCTGGCGCTGGGCGGCTACGAGATGACCGACCGGACCGCTGCCCTGGTCGACTCCTACCTGGCCGACAACGACAGCTGCAGCGACCGGCTCTTCTTTCGCGACCCTGTGGCGTTCGAGTACTTCACCAACGGGTCGGAGACCGACTGCGCGGCCAAGCCCGGCGGGACCCGGATGCGCAACCCCGACTACGCGGACACCCTCAGGACGCTGCGCGACGAGGGCGCAGAGGGCTTCTACACCGGCCGGCTGGCCGAGGCGGTCGTCGAGGCGGTACAGGAAGATCCGCACCTCCCCGGCGACATGACACTGGAGGACCTGGCCGGCTACGAGGTGGCCGAGCGGTCACCGGTGTGCAGCGACTACCGCGGCCACGAGGTCTGCGGCATGGGCCCGCCGTCCTCCGGCGCGCTGGCGGTCGGACAGATGCTGGGCATCCTCGAGCACTTCGACCTCGGCGACGACCCGCTCGCCCCCGAGGCGGTGCACTTGTTCACCCAGGCCGGGCGGCTGGCCTTCGCCGACCGCAACCTCTACGTCGGCGACGCCGACTTCGTGACCGTGCCGGCCGAGGGCATGCTCGACCCGGACTACCTCGCCGAGCGGGCCGGGCTGATCACCGACGAGGACATGGGCGCCGCCGAAGCAGGCATCCCACCGGGGGAGTTCGACCCGACGGCGCCGCAGACCGAGTCCAACGAGTCGGGTACCAGCCAGGTCTCGGTCGTCGACCGGTATGGCAACGCGCTGTCGATGACCACCACCGTCGAGAGCGGCTTCGGCAACGGCGTCATGGTCGACGGCGGCGGGTTCCTGCTCAACAACGAGCTGACCGACTTCTCGTTCGCCGCGGCCGACGCCGAGGGCACGCCGATCGCCAACCGTGTGCAGCCGGGCAAGCGGCCGCGCAGCTCGATGTCCCCGACGATCGTGCGGGACGCCGAGGGCTCGCTGGAACTGGTCACAGGCTCCCCGGGCGGTTCCCGGATCATCGGGTACACCGCCCAGTCGATCGTCAACGTGATCGACTTCGGGCTGGACCCGCAGCAGGCGATCAACGTGCCGCACGTCCAGAACAACAACGGCTCGACCGCGCTCGAGCCGCCGATCCCGGGCGTGACGCTGGACTACGACGTGGCGGCGCTGCGGGCCGCGCTCGAGGCTCGCGGCCATCCCGTCACGGTGACGGAGCAGACCAGCGGTCTGAGCGTCATCCAGGTGACCCCGGAGGGGCTGGTCGGTGGGGCCGACTACCGGCGGGACGGGAGTATCGGTGGGCGGTGATGTTCCGGTGATCGGCTGAGTGTTACGGGGTGGTCTCAGAAGCGCCGATTTGGGGGTATCTTCATGCAGGTGGTTGAACTCTCACGGGAGATTCCCCCCGCGACGCTCGCGCGCTTCACCGGTTGGCTGAGACGACTGACTGTGCCGTCGAGCCTTGCTCGACTCTCGCCACCGCATATCTTGATGGTGCGCGGTTCCGGTCCCAAGTTGCGGTGGCGCACAGCGAATGGTGCATTAACTCCTGTGAAAGATCTTGCCCGCGAGGAGTACCTGCGGAGGTTGCCGCACAAGCGAATGGCAGCAGGCGTGCTTCTTCGCTATGCGGACGAGATCGTACTTGTCGAGCCGACCTACAAGGACGCTTGGGAGATTCCAGGCGGAGTGGTGGAAGCAGACGAATCGCCGTGGGTGGCTGCCGAGCGCGAACTGAAGGAAGAGCTCGGTCTGGTGCGGGAAAATATGCCGGTTCTCCTTGTTGACTACGTTCCTCGCACGCAAGATGGAGTGCCTGAAGGACTGCTCTGGATCTTTGACGGGGGCTCACTGAGCGAATCCGAGCGTGAGCACCTTGGGAGCGCCGATGAGAATGAAGTCAGATCGGTGAGGCTTCTGTCGATCGAGGAAGCCAGGCAGCGGACGAGCGGACCCTTGGCGTCGAGACTGAGAGTCGCGTTTGATGTGGCGCTGGCGGCTCAAGCAGCTCGCGCATCTCAGGCGACGCCGCCTGCGTACGTGACTGTCTTCTGCGACCGGGGGGAACCGAGGCCTCTGGAGCAGCCAATACCCGAACCTGTAGTTTCTTCGACCAGGGATCTCGCGACCGTCTAGGGTCTGCGGGTGACTCTGCTCGCAGGAACCCTTGCCGGTAACTCCCACAACCAGGACCGCTACATGATCGGTGAAGGCTTCGCGGTCGTGCTCGACGGTGCCACATCGGTCGCAGGGGACCGCTCGCACGATCCAGGTTGGTTCGCTGGACGCATCGGCGAGGTCCTCGCCCGCACCCTTCCTGGTGGCGAACCGATCCCTGAGCTGGTCGCGGGCGCCATCGCGGAGGTCCGCGACGCGGACCGTCTCATCCCCGAGACGAGTCCGACGTGCACGGTGACGGTGGCACGTTGGTCAGGGGACACCGTCGAGACCTATGCGCTGTGCGACAGCACCATCGCCGTGCTGCACAGGGACGGGACCGAGTCCGTCTACTTCGACGACGAGGTCGGCGACGCCGTCGGTCAGAAGCGGGAGAAGTATCGCGCTCGCCTCGCGCGCGGGCACGGCTACGACGAGGCGCATCGTGACCTGCTCATCGAACTTCAGAAGGAGCAGGCACGGTGGCGCAACCGGCCCGGCGGCTATTACGTGGCCGGCACTGATCCGGACGCCGCTTACCACGGTGTCGTCGGCACGGTCGAGCGCACCGGAGTGACCGCGTTGCTGCTTGCGACGGACGGTGTGGACCCTGTTCGGCATCCCCGGGCCGGGACTTGGTGGGACCTCTACACCGAGGCCGTGGATCATGGCCCGGACAAGGTTCTCCACGATCTGCATGCCGCAGAGGCCGCCGACCCGGACGGGCTCCAGTGGGCGCGCTCGAAGCGGCACGACGACAAGACTCTGGTTGTCGTGCCGCTCACGTGAGCGACGGAGGTCAGAGGTCGGCGAGGAACTGCTCGATCGGTTCGGCATCGTCCCGGAGGTCGCGTGCCCGGTCGTGCTGTCCGGCACTGGCCAGCAGGGTCGCGTACCCGTTCAAGGTGGACCGGTAGGCGGTGACGAACAGGACTGCCCGCATGCCCGTCTCATAGCGGCGCCGATACAGCCCGACCGCCTCGGCGAACTGCTCCCGCGCGAGATCGTCGAGTCCACACATCGTGAGTGAGGCCGCGGAACTTCCGAGGCTCCAGGCGAGGTTCTGCTCGCGCCGGCTCGGATACCTCCGGGTGAGGTCTCGGTAGACGGCGACGGCCTCGTCGTGGGCTCGGACGGACTCCGCCACGCGGCCCAGGTCCGCGTAGGCGGTTCCCAGGTAGGTGAGGGAGCGCGCGCGTCCGGGTTCGAAGCGGACCGGGTTCCGGGCGGCGAGTCGGAGCCAGATCTCGTGGGCCTCCTGATGCATGGCGAGCGCTGCCTCGGGGAGGCCGAGTAGACCATACGTCGCCCCGAGATCTCCAAGGGCTAGTGCGAGGTCGGGCTCATAGCGAGTCGGGGTCTGCGTGTCCAGCTGCCGCCAGTGTTCCAGCGCCTCGAGGTAGTCAGAGTGTGCCTGCTCGGTGTCGCTGAGGTCGGTGTGGCAGCGCCCGATGGAGCTGAGCGACCGGGCGAGAGAGGCCCGGTGGCGGTCGTGTTGCTCGGCAAGACGTCGTCGGGCAGCCAGCGCCTCCCTGTGCGTCACGAGCGCCTCGCGCGGCTGACCGAGGTCTCGGTAGGAGACCCCGAGGTTGTGCAACGACTTCGCGAGGTCCGGGAGAAGACGTACGGCGTCGACCTGTGCGTGCTGCCGCCAGGTTCCTGCTGCTTCGTGACGAACGACGAGTGCCTCGTCGTTGCGCCCGAGGACGGCGTACGAGTCACCCAGGTTGTCCAGAGACCTGGTCAGGCCCGGCCAGTAGCGGCGCGGGCGCCACCGGGCGAGCTTCCGATACAGGCGTGTCGCCTCTTCCCGCGCGCTCAGGGACCTGTCGTAGTCGCCGAGTGTGAAGGTCCAGTTCCCGAGAACGTGCTGTGCGTGGGCGGTCCTGCCCGTGCGCTCGAAGAGCCGATCGCTGTTGACCGCGCGGACAAGGAGCACAGCGACGTGGTGGCCCACCTCGTGAAGCGCGCTCGGTGGATCTGGCCAAGGGAGCAGCTCGTGGACGGCGCTGACGGTGCGCCATCTCACGTCGATGCCTTGCACGAGATCCAGGGCAAGCCGCGCGACGTCGTCGCCCCTGCGTGGATCGAGACGATCCGGATCGGATTCGTCCGTGGACCGATGATTCTGGCCGTGCGAGCTGGAGCTGTTCGACGGCTTGTCGTCCTGGCTGCGTGACGGATCGGAGGCAGCGCGCGTCAGGACGATCATCGCCCGTACTGCCTGGCGTTCGCTCAGGCCGCGCAGCAGGACATCGCGCCGTTCGGCGCTCACCAAGGCACGTGTCGTGTCGCTGGCGTCGGTTGCCGTCAGCATCGAGACGACGAGGTGCTCGGCAAGGCGGTCCGGATGCAGGCTTCCGATCCAGCCAGGGTCACCGACGAGGACCAGGTCGTCCGAGCTGTCCAGGAAGCCGGTGCTGGGCGGGTACTGCTCACGCAACCAGCGTGCGGCCGCCCGGGGGTCCAGACTGGTGCCGGGTGGACACAGCCGAGCGACGCGGCGGACCAGCGATTCGGCTTCGTCCTGGCTCTCCGCGCCGAGGAGACACGCGGCCGCCACCAGGATTCGCAGCGTCTGTCCGTCGCTGGGGATACCGGCTTCGTCTGCCGATCGTGTCCAGCTTCGTGCCTCGTGCCGGAGCAGCTCATCGAACACGGCGTGCATCGATACGCCCGCCGGGGTTCGCCGTGGGCTGGTTGCGACGTCGGGCGCATGAACTTCGACTCGAAGCACATGGACAAGTGCGATGGAGAGCAGATCGAGCATTCGCGCACCGGGCACGACGTCGGGCAGCGTCAGCTGCGCAGGACTCTTGTCGAGGAATGCGGTGAAGTCTTGGACCGCGACGTCGACGATTCTCTGCTGCTCTGCGAGGTGCCCGTCATCCGCATCGTGCGGTACGACCCGAGCAGAGAGCTCGATCGGGTCATATCTGCCGACGACGGCTCCGACATCGGATTGCTGGCACAGGTCCGACCACCACAGACCACCTCGCCGTGCGAGAAGAAGGACGCGTACGGCACCGGGATCGTTGTTCGCCTGGCGCAGGAGCTCTGCGACGCCTTCACTTCTGTTCTCCGCGTAGTCGACGATGAACAGAACTGGTGCCTCGCGGTGGCCGCGGCGCAGCACCTGCATGGCCTCCGCCTCGACGCCGGTGCGTAGGTTGCGGCACTCCCAGCCGTGATTCGTTCGCATGGCTCTCTGCAGCTCATGCGCCAGGCGCGTCTTGCCGACGCCGCCGGCCCCGGTCACCAGCCGTACTCGCAGGGAGCGTCTGCCGGGGTCGTAGTCGTCGATGCACCAGTCGACGAGCTGCTGGAGCACGTCGTCGCGGCCGACGAACCGGACTATCTGTTCGTCACCGTCTCGAACAGGTGAGAGCAGCCGGCCCGGGGCGTCTTCGTCCCCCGGCGGTCGCACGCCGAGCTGCTGCGAGGCGAGGCGGTCGCGCGCCTCTCTGTCGGCTGCTTCCTGGTGCCGATCGTGCAGAGTGAACCAGCGTTCCAGAAGGGTCGCGCCAAGGACACCGCCCACGACCGCGCCTGCGACCATCGTCTGCCGCACCCAGGTCGGCACCGACTCCGGCAGGATCGCCGCGGCGATCCCCACGATGACGGCGAGCGTGGAGGCGATGCCGTACACCCACAGCCGTCGCGCGCCCTTGCCCCGGTATCCCCCGAAACCCGCCTCCGTCACTCTCACGAGGGTACGAGCAACCGGACAATCCGGGAAGGTAAACCTGGAGGACGGACGCAACCTGGCTGACGTGCGTGCCGCGTTCGGTGGTGAGAAGCCTCGATGCGAGCCACGCGGCAGACAGTCTGCCGGAGGGCCAGCGCTGGCCTGTGCTCCTTGATCTGGCTTGAGCCGCGTCGCTGATGACAGACCATCTGGACCGGTGAAAGACTCGCGCGATGGACCCGCTCCACTGGCACTCGTCGAGGGACCGCGACGCGTACGCCGAGACATTCCTTGCAACGATCGATACGATAGCCGACGCCGCGCGCGCCGGGCGGTGGCCTGACGTGTTCGCTGCCCTGGACGCCGCGCGATCGGACGGAACCACGTTCCATCCGAACGTCTGGCGGATCAGTGGGAGCTCCGGATTCACGCCACTGCACCAGGCCGCATGGCACGGGGCCCCGGTCGAGGTGGTGAGGGAGTTGGTCCGGCGGGGCGCATGGCGGACGCTTCGCGCCGCGAACGGCCAGGACGCAGCGAGTATCGCGCGTCAGCGGGGGCACGAGGAGATCGTTCCCGACCTGCAGCCACCGCCTCCCCCGCAGGACCTCCAGTTCTCCGTGCTGGATGGGCACCTCCTGGGCCTGATCGAGGCGCGCGTGCGCCCGGCGCTCGGGATCAAGCTGCGGTATCCGCAGGCTGCCGTCGTCCATGAGGCGGGCACGATCTGGTACCCCGTCCCTGGGATGTACGGCGGGTTCGTGTTCAAGGCGATTCCGGACGGTGTGGAGGCGGAGAGCTGGGTCCGGGTCGTGGGCGGCTCCGGTCAGCGGCACGTCATCAGCCGCAACGGTTGTCACCTGGTGGAGGAGGGGTTCGTGTGAGCCTCTTGGTGTGGCTTCCGAAGTTCGCGAGATTCTGTTCGGACATGCGGACCGGAGCCCTCCACTGCCTCTATGGCAGGTGCGTCCAGCGCGGTACGAGTACTCAGTGAAGTTCAGCCTGTGAACCGGTCGACGTCCGCTCTACCGTGTGCTGATGACGGAAGATCCCCCCGGGCGTGCGATGCCGGCCATCCTCGAGCCCGAGTTCGCGCCGCTGGCCGTTGCTCCTGCTCCGCGACTACTACGCCGGGACCAGGAGCAACGGCCAGCCCTGGTTCACCGGGGCCCGGCGCTCCGCTCTGGGAGGCCTCCGACGCAGAGATCGGCCAGGTCTCTGCCGCTGCCGAGCTCTGGTGGTTGCTGCGCGGTGGAAGGGACGGAATCGGCAGGGTGACGGCGAGCAAGCTCATGGCCCGCAAACGCGCGGACCTGATCCCGATCTACGACCGCGTCATCGGATCGGCCCTGGGCCAAACCAGTGCTGAGGGCCACTGGGAGGCGATGCGTCAGCTGATGCTGACCAGCGTCGGCGGAGTGCCGCTCCACCAGCGCCTCGGCACGATGGCGCTCGATGCCGGACTCGCCCCGCTCGTCACCCCTCTGCGAGTCTTCGACGTGTTGGTCTGGTACGCCCACAACCCGGACAGTACGGTCAAGGCCAGGGCGGAGGGGTTCGCGGACGAACTCAGCGGATCGGGGGCGCTCTCGCAGATCTGGGACGCGCGTGTATGACCTGCGCGCCTCGTAGACGCTGTCGCTCGTCCCGCCCTACGCGAAGATCCGCTCGCGATGCCAGGCCAGATACTCGTTCGCGGGCGCTACCGTCGGCAGCGTGAGATCGATCCGCTGGCGCAGGCCGTCACCGGAGAAGTGGCGGGCGGTCGCCGGGTGCCGGTCCGCGGCGGAATGCAGACGCGGCGAGACACGGACCGTCAGATGGTCTGGCGCGGTGTCGAGCGTCATCAGGCCGGTGTCGAACGCGGCGTCGTGCGTGGGGCAGGCCGCGATCCCGTTGGCGACGTCAAGGCGTTCGCGGCGGTCGGAGTCGCGCCACGGCTTGATGTGCCCGGCCCGGAGCAGGCTTGGCCGTCGTCCGTCACCCAGGGTGAACCCACAGAATGCGCACGCGTCACCGTAGTTACGCAGCACCTCGCTCGCGAACGCGCTCTGCCCTACGCGGAGCATCTGCACCAGCGCTCGCTCGGTCGCGCTGTCGGTGTCGAGGTCTTCCAGCCGGCGTTGACCGATCTCCTGCTCGACGGCGGTCTCCAGGTCGAGCGCGTCGATCTCCTCCTGACCGAGCAGCACCATGAAGCCGCCGTGCTCGAGGCCCAGGAAGTCGGGTAGACGATCGGTGCCGATACCGACGTTCCGAGCCGCCGCGAGAATGATCCGGTAGGCGCTGGCGACGAGGTCGGGATCGGCGGCGAGGCGGCGGCCGAGGTCAATGTCGGTGGTGGCGCCGCGGTTCCGGCCGGGAACGCCGGACAGGTTCTCGACCTTGGACGCGACGCCGTTGGGCTTGCGTCGGAACAGACGTGCGAGCTCGGGTACCGGGAAGGGGAATGAGCGTCCTTCCCCGCCGCCGGCGCGGACATTCGCCACGACGCGCACCGCGCCCGCCAGGAGCGTCTCGACCGGCGTGTGGTTTACGCGGCCGCGATTTTCCGTGGGGTCCTGGCGCGAGACGATCTCCAGCCACTGGCGCTCGGCCTCCGCGACTGTGAGGTCGAGGTATTTGGGCAGGTTCACGGTTACCTGGTCTGCATTGTTGCGGGCGGCGGGGGCGTCATCGACCCAGGCTAGGTTCTGCGAGCCGGCCGTGTCATCGCCCACCTCGCTCGCGCCTCCTACCATTGGATCGTTGCGTACTCGCTACGATCCAATGGGGCACATTGTCGAGACGGGGGTCGGGTTGCGCGAGCAGGTCAGGATCTGGGGCAAGATCGACAGCTCGCACACGATGCAGGACCCGATCGAGCGACTGAAGGCCTCGAGCCAGTGGCGGCTCCGGCCCGGTACACAGGGCAACGGATCAGTCCGGTCAGCGTTGATGGACACCGACTTCCTGGACGTCGAGCGCGCCGCCGGTCTACGACGGCATCTCACCGACGTAGCGGTCGTGCGTGGGAGTGGCTCGGCACGGCCGCGCATCACGATCCGCAATGGATCCGCCCTCCATTTCGACCTCGTCGCCGGTATCGAGAGTCCATCAGCCGAGGTCACATCCGAGCACATCGAAGAGCTCATTCAGGGTTTCCGCGGCCAGGTTCTCGATCTGGGGCTTGAGCCTGTGGGTGCCGCAACTCGATATTCAGAGCCGGCCGTAGTCGCTACAGGCAGCGACTCCAAGGTCCGAGAGCTTGCCAGCTGTGGCGACACTCCCTGTCTCTATCTGTACGACGGCGTCGTTCCGGTCCTGATCAGCCGCGACACCGGGTGTCCGGGCATCGACAACCCGATCGACGAGTTCTATCTGCACTCGGTCGCGTCCATGGGCGCCCAGGACGTCCTGACGAACGTCCGGGACACGGTGCCAAGTGCGGTCTCCGCACTGGCAGACCTCGGCTCTCTCGACCGTCGTGCGGACGACCGGCTGACCTTCTCCGAAGCACTTGAGGGCACGCACCGTCTGCCTTCATTGCGGCGCGACCTGGTGCGGAACGAAGCCCGCAAGCGAATCCTCGTCGACTTTCGGCGCACGTCCCTGGGCGGAGCCGCGACGAGCCCAGGCCACGCCGGCCTGTACGCCTACCTGGACCGCCATTTCGACGATTACTACCTCGGGTCGTTGGAGACTGCGCTCGGTGCGATGCGCGAGGGTGTCGACGAGATCGGCGAGCACTCGACGACGATTCTCGAGCTCGCGAGTCTGTCGTACGACATCACGATTAAGGAAAAACTCAAGACGATGCAGTGGATGTCGCTAGGCCTTGCCATTGCTTCCTTAGCCGTCGCGGTTGCCGCGATCATGACAGCGCTGTGAGAGGACAGTACACATGAGGGTCGCTCTGCTGGTGGTAGGAGACGAGATCCTGGACGGGTCGACGACGGACAGCAACAGCGGGTGGGTGTGCCGGCAGATCTCTGGCCGCGGGGCGAGCGTCGTACGGACCGCGGTCGTCCCTGACGACCCCCGTGAGATCGGCCAAGGACTGGACTTCCTGCTGCAGGTGAAACCGCGCCTCCTCATCACACTTGGTGGGCTTGGTCCGACACGGGACGACCTCACGGTAGGGGCAGTCGCCGACTATTTCGGTGTGCGGCTGGCCGAGCATCCCGACGGTGCCCGGATCGTCAGCGAGCGGTACGCAGCGCTCGCGGAGGCGGGCCGGGTAAGGGACACGTCGAGTCCGGCAGCGCTTCAGGCACGGGCCAAGATGGCGCTCCTGCCGAAGGCCGCAGTCGCTCTTGACAATCAGGTCGGAGCGGCCCCGGGGGTGTGGTTCGACGTCAAGGAGCGCCTGTCGGTTCTCAATTTGCCGGGCGTGCCGTCCGAGCTGAAGTACATCTTCATCAATGAAGCCGGGGCGCACCTCCAACGTGTGCTGGGTACGGGGTACTTCCGGTCCGCGACGATCGTGACCTCAACGAACGACGAGTCGGAGTTGTCAGCCTCGCTTGCTGCGTTCGACGAGAAGCACGCTGACCCCGCCATCTATCTCAAGTCCCGGGCCAAGCGTTTCGGCAAGGACGTTCGGATGCAGGCGACGATCTCAAGTCGGGGGAGCGACCTGGACGACGTTATCGGTCGGCTCGCAGCGGCTATTGAGGGCTTCCGGTCTGAACTGACGAGCGCGTCCATCGAGGTGCAGTCGGTGACCTTCGATGAGTGATCCCGCGAGCGGACTTGTGGACACGCGGTCCCGAGCGAGACGTCGCGTCGAAGTGATCCTGGGAGACCTCACTCTGGTCGAAGCGGACGCGATCGTCTGCCCGGCGAACAGCTACGGGACCATGGGTGGTGGCGTTGCGGCTGCGGGTTTGGCTTCTTCAGCTGATCCTCAAGATGAGCAGGCTGCGGCTGTGCGGGCGCTTGGCGTGCTGCTCACCGGGACCGAGGCGCTCCTGGTCGCCGCCGGGCTGGACGCCGAGGAACCCGTGACGTCCGCGTTCGCGGTCGTCGATCCTCGTCGGCGTGCGGACGCGCTTGCGCTCGTAGCCGCCGCTGGACTCCGGTTGCGGAGGGATGTGTTGGCCGTCGTGATGCGTGGCATCGAGGGGGGCCGCTCTGTGACTCAGCGGGTCGAGACTCTCTGGACCATGCCCGGGCATCTCGCCGGCGCGGGAAGCCTCACCACATCGCTCGTGCTGCTGGTGGCAGGCGCACGCGAGTCCGTGGTTTGCTCCACCTTCAACTTCCGGCGGTCTTCGGGCATGTGGACCGCGTTGCACCACGCCGTCGCCAGAGCAGGCGTGTCGGTACGTGTCTACGTGGACGCGGTCGCGGTCGAGAGTGGACGAGGTCCGTCTGCCGCCGAACTAGCGAAGTAGGTGCACACGCATGTCGGTCATTCCACTTCGAGCAACACCCGTCATCGCGTTTTCTCGCGCCAGCGCCCTGCTGCCCTGCGCTGAACGTGAGCGACCTGTTCATCGGTCAGGTGCCAGCGCGCTTCACTGCCACGGCTGTCGAGTGTGTTGTACTCGGCCCGTAGCCAGGCCCGTACCGTCTTCGGCGACAACCCGAGCTTGCGGGCGAGATCGGCGGGCGTCACTACGTCGTCGCTCATGTCGCCTGATGCTATCCACCAACCGTTGCGGACCGCTGCTCGCGACCAGATAGCTGGACTATCGAGCCGCGCCGTCGCCGAGTGATTCCATGGCGTCCTCCAAAGCCGCCCGGACGTTTGCAAACCTCGTCTTGAGATCCTCAAGACGAGCTAGCGCGTCGTTGCCGTCGAGGATTGCACGAAGGTCGGCGACGCGGTCCTGGTCTGGGTCTTGGACCGCTCGAACGACCTTGTGGAGCAGGTTCGTGTCGGTCGCAGGCGTCAGCCAGACCTGCTGGGTCTGTCGCGGCTCGGCGTTGTAGTCCAGGATCCACTCCGGGAAGTAGGTCAGGTGCTCGTCCCGCAAGCGGGTCGCGATGTCGTTGAGCACGTTGGTGCCCAGCCGCTTGACTCCCAGCAGGTCCTTGAGGTCCTGCAGTTCGACGACGAGGACCTGCGCCTCAACGGTCTTGGCTTTGAGGTCTGCCCAGTTTCGGTAGCCCACGCGCGCTCCTTCAGTTCGGGACTGCTTGCGCAGTTCGGGACGGCTTGCGCCATCCTACGACGTACTCGTTTCACCCCTGTGCGACGCCCGTCGCACCCTTGTTTGAAGACCTGTCATGTGGCAGGATAAGGGCTCAAATAAGCCTACGGCCGGGAGCCCGACATGACTGACTGGATCTACCCCGCGAATCCTGGGACCGAGAGCTGGGGCTACAGAACAGCCGAGGGCGTCTCAATCCCGCCACGTGAGCTGTTCGCGGGGAAGCACCCGGACGTCCTGGGCCCGGGCAACCGTGTCCAGACCTGGTACTTGCCCCGGCTCCGGCGTGAGTTCCACGCCGGAGACGTCGTTTGGGTCCGGCAGAGCGAGACGGGTGGCCTGCTCGTCGGTGCTGGCGTAGTGCTGACCGAGCCGTGGCCCGGCGAGGACGGGGGCATCTACTTCGAGGTCGACTTCTGGAACCCTGAGAGTCGCGACCTGGCGGCCGTCCCGTTCGACCTCGCCGTTGAGTCTGTACCTCAATCGGCCCGCACTGCGAAGGACAGCGAACGCGCGCAGGTGCTGGCACGCTTCCCGGACGGAGTTACCGTCGATGATGACACCCGAGCCCGCCTACGTCGTCGGCAAGACGTCGCAGGTCGCCAGGGTCTGACGGTGTTCCGCGAGAAACTCATCGACGCCTACGGCGGCCGGTGCGCCATCACCGGCGATGATGTCATCGACGCGCTGCACGCGGCTTACATCGACCCGTACACCGAGACCGGCAGGGAACTCGTGGTGAACGGGCTCCTGCTGCGCGCCGATGTCCGCGACCTGTTCGACCAGGGCCGGATCTGGGTCGATGTCGACGGCAAGGTCCGTATGCACACCTCCCTGCGGTCCAGCGGCTACAAGCAGTACTCGGGCAAGAAGCTCCGCCTGCCCAAGGACGAGAACAAGCGGCCCGGGACCACCCGCCTTGCGCGGCATCGCAGGGTCATTGCCGGTCAGTCCGCCTGACAGGCAGCGCATCCCGCGTGCAGGGCGCGACGGATGCCGGTGGCGCTGATCCCGTGGGTCTGCTCCTCCACGCGGGCGGGAGCCCGTCGAGATCCGTTTCACCCGGGTGAGTTGTTGCCATTTCACTCCGGAGTCTGGGTTGCGACCCTTCGCCGTTCTTATCCTTGGGTGCCGGGCATTGTGGGGCTAGGTCTTGTTTTTCCAGGTCATGAGGGGTGTTGAGTTACGTGGGTGTCGACGGACCCAAGGCGTTGCACGAGGGCGTCGTCGGCCAGGCGTCCCGCCTGCTCGACTTCTTGTCCGCGGTGGCGCGGGAGGTAGGGCCGGAGCCGGTCCGTGACGTCAACCATCAGGAGTTCTTGGTTTGGCCGACCGAGGTCCCGACCCATCGCGCGGTGCGGCTCGGGCCGAGCGACACCCGGCCCTCGTGGCTCGAGGTGAGCCGCCTACCTGAACCCGAGTCAGTGACGATCCCCGACGAGCTCAGCGGACTCATTGTTCAGAAGTCGATGCAGTCTCCTGACCAGGAGCCTGAGTTGTCGGCTGCCGGGGTCGAGGCGTTCGTCGACGAGAGGCTGCCGCTTCCTCTTGACGAGCTCCGCGGTGTCCAGCCCGACGCTATCGAGCAGACGGAGGACCCTGATCGCGCCGTCGACGATGAGCCTCGCGCGGTTTGGGAGGCGGAGCGAGCGGGACTTCGCGAAGAGATCCAGACGCACTTCACCCGGTGGAGGGAGACGACCTGGCAGGTGTGGGCCGACCGCACCCGGCCAGCGATCGCTGCCCGGAAGCTGTACGGCCGGCTCTATGAGCTGCACCTGCGAGCAGAACGGGAGACGGCGACGTACGAGGTCGTCTGGGGCCACTGCGTGATGAGGTGTACCAGGGAGGGGAAGTCCATCGTCGCCCCGATGTTCGTCGCGCCGATGACGGTCGAGGTGAATCCCGATGACGCGTCGATCCGAGTTGCTCCTGAGAAGCCTGCGGAGCTCGAGCTCGACACCATCGAAGGTATCTGGTTCGACGGGCTCGAGGCCCTCTCCGCGCTCCGCACCCGGTTGACGAGCGAGCCTCCGGACCTGTGGGACGCTGACCAGCGGCTTGCGGTGCGACGACAGATCGTAGCGCCGCTCGGCCTGGAGGCGAGGCTTGCGGAAGACGAGGGCCGTGGTGCCAGTGTGTCGGCACCTGTTCTTGACGACGGGTGGACGCTCTACCTGCGCAAGCGCCCGATGCGCCAGGAACGCTTCTATGACGAGCTCGCGGAGAAGCTTCGCGACGAGGAGTTCCTGCCTGAGGCGCTGGCTTCGGTCGTTGCGGACAAGGATGTTCTGGACTCTGCGCTTGCTTCGATCGGGCAGACCGTGGGAAGTGACGACGGCACGGCCAACCGCCTCCTGATGCCGCTCCCGGCAAACGATGACCAGGAGCGAATCGCGCGGCAGCTGGCTCGTTCCCGCGGCGTTACGGTGCAGGGTCCCCCTGGGACAGGCAAGTCGCACACGATCGTCAATCTCGTCTCTCATCTGGTGGCGCAGGGCAAGCGGGTGCTGGTGACGGCACAGAACGACCAGGCACTGACGGTGCTGCGCGACAAGATCCCTGCGGAGCTGCGGGACCTGTCGATCGCAGTCCTCGGCTCGACACCAGCCGCGATGGAGGAGCTGCGGAGCTCGGCACAGTCGATGCAGGACTCGATCTCGTCCCTCGACCTGGCGAAGGAGGAACGGCGTATCAAGGAGCTGGGCGGGAGGATCGACGAGCTCCGGGACAGCCTTCGCCGGACAGATCTCGACCTGGTTGAGGCCCTCCGCAGTGAGCAGCGGGAACTGGACCTGCCTGCAGGCCCGGCCCGTGCCAAGGAGGTCGCGGAATGGCTGGCCAAGGACCGGCACCTGGATGTCATCGGCGACGCAGTACCCGTGGGAAGCGAGTTTCCTGTGGGTGTCGATGAGATGACAGAGCTCCGCGAGTCGGTGCGGAGCATCACCGTGGAAGACGCGACGAGTGCACTGCTGGATCTGCCCGATGTGGACTGGCTACCGACTGCGGCTGACCTGGGCACGGGGTTCGACCGGCTCGACCGGCTCCGTGATGAGGTGACAGCCTTGGAGTCCGGGGGTCTCCAGGTGGAAGGAGTCGACGGGCTCGACCGGGACACATGCCGTGCCCTCGCCGACGAGGCTCTGGACTCGGCGCGCACGCTCGACGCGCTCAACGGTCACTGGGAGAACCAGCTCGCCGCTGAGATCCTCAGCAACGGCCCGGTGGCCGACTTCACGATCCAGCAGAACGCGACTGTTCTGGCCAAGCTGGGCGAGGGACGTTCGATACAGGTGCGCCTCGCCGGCCACGAGATCATCGTCCCCGATGGGGACCCCGCCGTTCAGGTCGCGCTGCTGCAGACCTGGCGGGAGCGGCTCGATGCTGGCAAGAGGGGACTTCCACCATTCGGTGCCCGCGAGCTCAAGACACTCGCGGAAGCCACGCGATTCGACGGGTTCCCGGTCTCGTCCGTCGCTCAGGTCGATCTTGTCGCCTGGGCGATCCAGCTCCGGTCGGTCCTACGGGGGGTCCGCCTGCTCATGGTTCAGGCGTACCAGCCCTCAGGGATCCCGGTGCCTGACGACGGGCCAGGCTTCATCTTCGCAGCGCAGAAGCTGGCCGACCGCGTTGGCAAGGTGCACCGCTGGTGGTCCGAGACATACCCCGACCTCACGCGGCGCTTCCGGCCGCTGGTCACCTTCTCCGATCCCGCCCGAGACGCGGCCTCCCTGCGGCGTGCGGGCGAGCTGCTCGGCGGTGCGGCGGCACGTATCGAAGAGCGAGTCCTGAGCAGCGAGCTCGACAGACTCGGCGCACGGCTCAAGGGGTGCGTGGCGACGGAGCACGCCTCGCCCTTGTGGGCAGCACTCCTTTCCGCTCTCGAGCTGCACTCGGCGCAGAGCTGGAGCCAGGCGACAGAGGAGACCCGCCGGCTCGCGGCCGTCCGGGGCCGTGTGAACTACCGGGAACGGCTCGTGGAGAAGATCGCTGAGGCGGGTGCTCCGCGGTGGGTGCGCTTGGTCGTGGATTCCCGTGCTGATCACGACGTGACGGGCGACCTCGACGACCTGCCGCGGGCTTGGCAGCGTGCTGCGGCACGGACGTGGCTCACCCAGCTGCACGGCGAGAGCGATGTTGCGGTCCTGATGGAGCGTACGCACGAGCAGTCCAAGGAACTGCAGCGGACCGTTGTCGACCTGGCGAGCCGTTCGGCGCGGGTTGGGCTCAAGAAGAACATCAAAGACCGCCAGCGTCGTGCTCTCGACATGTGGCTCACAGCCATCAAGCGCATCGGCAAGGGAACCGGAAAGAACGCGGTTCGGTACCAGGCGCAAGCACGCGAGGCGCTACCCGCGGCGATGGGCGCAGTACCCGTCTGGATCATGCCGATCTATCGGGTCCTGGAGAACTTCGATCCCCGTGTCTCGGACCTGTTCGACGTCGTCGTGGTCGATGAGTCATCGCAGTGCGACCTGCTCACGCTCGGAGTGCTTGCCCTGGGGGAGAAGTCCGTCGTCGTTGGTGACGACAAGCAGACGTCGCCACAGGCGGTCGGCATCAACACCGACCGGATTGCAGCGCTCCAGGAGCAGCACATCGGCGATCTTCCCGGTCGGCGCCTGCTGACCATGGATGAGTCCCTGTACTCGATCTCCGGCCGGGCCTTCCCGTCCACGATCCTGCTCCGTGAGCACTTCCGGTGTGTGCCCGAGATCATCGCTTTCTCCAACACGTTCTATGACGGCAAGATCCTTCCGCTCCGAGAGGTGACACAGCCGCAGATCGGTCGCGCGCTCAACGCCGTGCACGTCCAGGACGGCGCCTCCGTCAAACAGGGATCTCACCGCGTGAACGTGCGCGAGGCCCAGACGTTGGTGGACAAGGTCGCCGAGTGCGCGGCGAACCCCGCCTATGACGGGCTGACCTTCGGCGTGGTGACTCTTATGAGCGGCCCACAGGCGAAGATCATCGAGGACTTGCTGGTCAAACGGCTCGGCATCAGCGAGTACGAGAAGCGCCGACTTCGGGTCGGTAACCCGCCGGTCTTCCAGGGAGACGAGCGCAGCGTTGTCTTCATCTCCGTGGTTGCCGACGACAACTCTTTCGCTGCGACCCGGACGATGCACGCGCAGTGGGTCAACGTCGCGGCGTCGCGCGCCCAGGACCAGATCTGGCTCTTCCACACAGTGGACCCGAGCACTCTGAACGCCGCTGACTACCGTAGGCAGCTCATCGAGCATGTCCGCGACCACGGTGACCGTCCGGAGGCAACCGACCTCTTCGCGCTGACCGACTCCAAGTTCGAGCGCGACGTCCTCAAGCAGATGCTCGACCACAGTTACGACGTGACCCCACAACACAAGGTCGGTAGCTACCGGATCGACTTCGTCGTCAACGTCGCGCCAGGGGAACGGCTGGCCATCGAGTGTGATGGCGACTCGTTCCACGGGCCCGACCAGTGGGATGCCGACGTGCGTCGACAGCGTGTGCTCGAACGCATCGGGTGGAGCTTCTGGCGTATCCGGGCCTCGAGGTACTACCTCGACCCCGTCGAGGCGATGGAGCCATTGTGGGAACGCCTGGAGCACATGCGGGCCCGCGCCGCTGAGGCAGAGAAGGTACGGGCTCGGCAGGCCGAGATCGAGGACGAACGCCGGCTCCGGCGGCTTCGTGTCGCGACGGTGCGACGTGAGCAAGCCGCTCCGACGAGTACCCCAGCAGCCTCGACGGAAGCAGCGGTCGCCGGCACGCTAGACCTGGACGAAACAGTTGCTCCGGAGTCGCGTACCCGGGTCCTGTCGGCCACCAGGCCATCGCGTGAGCCTGGGCAGCAACTCGTCCCCTCGCCTCGACGAGAGACTCCAGGCACGCTCGAGTGGTCCACGATGACTGACCCCTCCGCGATCCGAGCCTGGGCACGGGCACAAGGGTTCAGCATTTCGGACCGAGGCAGAATCTCCGCCGAGGTGACCGCGGCGTTCCAGAAGATGCAGCGTGCCCTTTCGGACGCCGTGGGCACTCCTGGCACGGTGCCATCGGCATCACCAGCGAGCGAGCAGTTGCGCGAGATCTCGGTAAGCGAGATCAGTTCCGACAGGCTGGCCGAGGTCTCCTTGTACGGCGACCAGTACGTTCTTGACCACCTCGGGGACATCGTCTCGCGCCGTGACGGCCGCAGCCTGAGCGATGCCGTTGGTCCGCGTCAGGCCGCGCGGGTTCGTGACGCGATGCGGGCCGTCCGTCCGCACGGCGGCAGGTTCAAGGTCGGCCGCGATGGCGTGATGGTGACGGCGGTTGGGAACACGCCGACCTATGTCACCACCGTCACCGCGGACGAGTGGTTTCCGGGAACTATCGGCTGAACAGTCGAGCGGGCGCCACCATCGAAGAACTGGTCGACGTGATGCTCCGTACCAGGTAGGTGACGAAACTGTCAGGTTTGGGTCCGCCAGCGCCGTAGCAAGTCTTCCTCGACGTCGTGCCGCAGGCGTTCGAGGTCCAGAGAGCCATCGGGCGTCCGCAGACCGCCACGGGCGAGCGTCTCGCAGACCCCGATCCACACAGTGCCGATGACGGTGATCACTGCAGGTTCGATGATGACGTCGGCGAAAGTCCCGGCACCCCCGCTGCTGGGCGCTTCGGACGCCTTTCGGGTAACGGACCAGGCGGTGCGTGCGAGGCGCACCACAGTGCCGGCCGCCTCCTGCGCTTCCCCGGACTCGACCCGATAGATGGCGGCAACCTCCGAGATGAGCTTCTCAAGCAGTTCGTCAGAGTTCTTGGTGCTGAATGCCTCGCCCGCGGCCTTGAGCACGGCCATTCCGGCATTCCTGCGCCGAGCCCAGGACTGTCGGCCGACTGACTTGGCGACCGCCCGATCGATCGCGCTGCGTACTGCAGGAGCGGCGGCTTCGAGCATCGCTTCGTAGAGAGCGTCGAGGCCATGTGCAGACTCACCGGTCTCGACGTCGTCGACGGCCACAACGGCATGTGCTCGTCCGGCATGGACAGGCAGCTGGAGGGACTCAAGGTACGCCGCCATCTCGAAGGCAGACCTGGTGAGTCGGCCGTCGTGTCCCAGCGGAGCCCGGGTGAGTACCAGCAGCACGGGCAGGCCGAGCGCTGACACCTTGCGGATCAGGCCCTCTTCCGCGGGGTGGAGGCGCGCGTCGATGGCGTGAACGCAGTAGAGCGCCATGTGGATCTGCTCGTTCAGGTCTCCCGAGGTGTGGCTCTTGATGCGGTCCCGGAGGTCGTGGACCAGCTCGCTCGACCTCGTTCCGAGCTCGCTCCCCGGGGCGTCGTAGACGCCCAGCGGCTTGCCTGGAACAGCGTGGAGGGTGAGCCTCTCGGTGACCGGACGCCCGATGCCTGTTCGCGCGAGGTCCACGTCGAAGAGCGCATTGACCAGCGTCGACTTGCCTGCGCCGGTGCGGCCGAGCAGGAGGACGTTGAAGCGCTCGGCGCGCTGAGCTTCGGCGGTGTAGGCGGCGCCGCGATCGAGGGGCGAGTCATCGGTCGGCGGCAACTGTGCCTCCGTCTCTTGTGTCGGGAACCGGTGTGCCGTCTTTCTGTGCCTTGCGGAACGCGTACCGAAATTCGTCCCGGAACAGCTTTCCGATCGCTTCGTCGTCGAGCTCGCCGTTGTCGGACCGGAACCGCCCCAGCGCCACCGCCTCGCAGACCGCGATCCAGGCCAGACCGACGGCTGAGACGAGCGCGAAGATGAGTGCGCCGTTCACCACGCCCGCTACCGCGCCGACGACCGGCAGTACCTTCAGGAGCGCGCCGATCGCAACGCGCCCGCTGGCTGCACCAAGGACGACACCGGCGACGCTGGCGACCACTCTGCGGCTGAAGCGAAGCTTGTAGTGTGCGGAGAGGCTCGCGATCATGCCGGTCAGTGCCGTAGACAGACCCGCGATATCGACCAGCGGGACCGGGATGGCCACCAAGCCGGCCGATGCAGTGGCCGCAGCGGTGACGATGCCCAGTGCTGTGGGGCGGAGCCGGCGCAGGCGGGTCTTGACACTCGAGGTGTCGTTGATCGTCCTGTCGAAGGCGGCTTGCCACTCGTCGCTCAGGTGGTCCCAGGTGACGTCATAGAGACGGTCCAGACCGTGCTTCTTCTGGCCCGTCTCCTCGTCCTGGAGCGCGTGCAGCGGTACGGCCTTTCCACCCGCTACCGGCAGGCCCACGTCGTCCAGGAACCCGACGAACTCTGCTGCTCGTGTGACCAGTCCACCGCTCAGAGACTGGCGTGCCTTGGTGACGACGAGTACCACCGGGAGGCGATCAGCGAGATGGCTGATGATCTCCTGCTCGCCCTCGGTGAGCCGTCCAGGTTCGGCGGGGACGCAGTACCAGCAGGCCTGGATCGTTCGTTCGCGTCGCTCCTTGAGTACGTCGTCGATCTCGCCGATCAGCTGGGCGACGGACCTACCGAGCTCGAGTCCCTTCGTGTCATAGATGCCGAGACCGGCCTCTGGGAACTCGTGGTATTCGACGTGCTCGGTGACTGGTTTGCCGGTGCCGGTCCTCGCGACGTCGACGCCGAACATCGCGTTGATGAGGGTGCTCTTGCCGGCACCGGTCTGGCCGAAGACGGCAATGTCCAGACGGGGTTGGGCGCGAGCGGCGCGTTCAAAGGCGTCGTCGAGGTTCTCGTCCTCTGGCGAAGCGGTCGCTGCCATCGGAACTCCGATCTGGTTGGAGGGTCCAGGATGCATGAAGGAGGTGCCTCCGGAAGGCGGTGGGGCGCGAGCCCGGGGGTGATCTTGCTGCTCAAGAGCGTGCCACGAGCGTGCGCCACGGCCAGTCAGGGAGACGATAACGCTGGTTCCCAGCGCTGCGGTTGCTCGGGCCGACTCCGCCCCAGCCCGCGAGCTTCACCTTCTGCTTCTACCTCGGCATGACTATCGTTTGGTAGGCACAATTCAGGGTGACGGGTCGATGCGACCAGGACCGCTTGCGGACAGGTCACCCCGGAGCACCTCCCAAACCGTCTCCTCCAACACCGCCACACCCCGCTCGACCATCGCCGGCGCAAGCTCGTCGTCCCACGGCGCGGGAGTCACTCGCCCAACAGGCGCACCGTGGTCGCCGACATGAGCTCGGTACTCCAGCGCGTCCATCCGCCACGGCAGCGCACCGGTCTCCGCCATGACATGCCCTGCGATGCGCACCCCCTCACCGTCGAGGTCCCCGTGGTAGCGCAGCTCGTTCCCTGCCTCAGCCAGGCCGTTCAGCAGCCGCATCCCCGCCGTGCTCGGCCAGCCCGACGTGCACACCATCGGCGGAACCAGCGGCCCAAAGGCCGTCACCGCGAGCCAGAGGACCGCCGGGTTCTCAACGATCCGCACGATCCCAGCTCGAGGGAGAGTCGGAGCCCCCTCCTGCAGATCGGCCAGGGTCAGGCTGACGGCCCGGCCGTCGGCGTGGCCAAGATGGCACATCCGATCAGCGGCAGCGTCCCCGACAGCGGCGAACCCCGCGACGAGCACCGTCGAGGACAGCACGTCGTCGGCCACACCGACGGACTGCCACAGGGCGCGCCGTTCCGCGGCGCGCTGGGGCCGCCCGACCTCGCGTTCGATGGCGACCGCGCCGAGCACCAGCGTGGCCACCGGGGAACCGGGATCGAGCGCGTGGGTGTCGTTGAGTGTGCGCCCGGCCAGCACGGGCAGCGGCTCACCGGTGCTCGGCAGCGCGTCGAGCACGGTCAGCGCCCGTTCCAGGTTGGTCCGCTGCGTGTCGACCGACCCCCGCACCCCGCCGGCCTCGACGTCGCGGGCCCATCGGGCCAGATCCCGGGAGCGGACGACGGGGTGGCTACCCAGCCATTCCCACAGGGCGGTACGGGCGTCAGCCTCTTGCGCGCGGTCGGCGACCCGGTCGCCGATCGGTCCGTACCTGTGGATCAACGCTTCGCGCAGGGGTGCCCCGGACAGCCGCTCGACCGCGGCGGCCACGTCCTCGAGGCGCACCTTGGCTCCTGCGGACGGCAGGCTCGCCAGCCCCAGCAGGTCGGCTATCGCGTCCTGTTGTGCGCGGTCCAGCTGCCCGAGCCGTACCGACGTGACCGGCTTACCGGTGGAGAGCCGCCGGTGGCACTCCCGGAGCAGGCTGTCGAGCCCCGCGTCCCACCCGTCGGCCGTCACAGGGCCTGTTCCACCAGGTCGATGAGGTCGTCCGGCAGATCGTCGTCCTGGACCAGGCGACCGCCTCGCCACACGAAACGAGTGGTGGTCACGGGGTCTCCGTCCGAGCCCGCGGCGAGAGCATGGATCGCGATCTCAGGAACCTCCGGGTAGCACGCCCACTCGTGGTCGGACGTGAGGACGAGGTCCAGGTCGAGGTCGCGCAGGAGGGCGAAGATCTGCCCGCGGTTGTTCTCGTCGATCCCGACGAAGACCTCGTCGAGCAGGATCAAACGGGGTGCGGTCGGCGTGGCCTCGTAGTGCGCGGCGAGTGCCGCGAAGAGGGGGAGGTGCAGCGCGATGGCTTTCTCGCCACCGGAGAGCACGCTGTGCGTGCGCTTGGTCAGCGTGCGCCAGCCCTCGATGTCCGGGCGGGAGAGCTGGACCTGGAACCGGTGCCACTGGGTGTAGTCGAAGACGGTCGCGAGCTGTTGCGCCCAGCTGCGTCCGGAGTCCTGCGCGTGCGCTGCGTCGATCCGGGCGCGGAAGAACGTGTGGAGGGCATCGTGCTCCACCTCGGTCAGGAGGGCAGGGTTGCGCAGGAGCAGTTCTCGAGCACTCCGCAGACCGGTGCCCGCATCGTCTCGGACGTCCCAGCTGAGGCGTACCCGGACGCCGGATGCTGTTCGCACCGTGCCGAGACGGTCGTTCATCCGGCGTACCAGCGCGTCTGCGTCACGGATCGTCTGCGAGAGATGCCGCCGCGTGTCTCCGGTGAGGGCCTTCTCGAACAGGGCGTGCTCGCTGTCGGTGATCTCGTGGTGGGCGCGTCGCTCCTCCTCCTCGACAAGGTGAAGGAGTTCCGCGATGCCGATCCGGCGGCCGGGCAGCACTGCGACCGGGATGACGACGTCGCTCTCTTGGATGACGTCGAGGTGGGCCCGGCGGGCAAGCTTGTCGCCGATCTCGTGGGCCCGTTGGTGGAGCCGGCTCTGCGCGTGATGCAGCGTGTCGTTGGGGCGGGTGGTGGGCAGCGTGCGGTCGAGTCGGCGGGATTCTTCCAGCACGGCGGTCACCCCGGCGTCCACAGGCAGCGGCTCGGTGATACCTGTGTCGGTGGCGAGTGTCGTGCTCAGCGCGGCGACCAGGGCTCGGGAGACCTCGTCACGGTGCTCCAACGCGCTCTGGTGCTCTGACTCAGCCGTGACAGCGGCCTGCTCCAGGCGGGCGACAGCCTTGCCCGCGTTCCCCGCCTCGCTCGTGAGCCGCTTCACCTCGCGACCTTCGTCGTCGATCTGTCCGGTCAGCTCGTCAAGACGCGACACCACCTCGGCGTACGAGCCGCCGAGCCGTTCCTCGAGCGTGCGGAGCCGGACGGCGTCCTCGTGCGCCGTTCTCCCATCGCCCTCCGCGCGGTCCTGCTTGCTCGAGACGTCGTCCGCGGCAACCTCGGCGGCCTCCTGTGTGTCCAAGGACGTGTCACGCGCGGCCTCGGCGTCGCGCTCCGCCTGCACACGGTCCCGGTCCTGGACGCGCAGCAGGGCCAGGGTGGCAGTGATGGTCTCGAGCTGCTCGCGCTCGTTGGGCAGGGCGCGTTCCTGTGCCCCCCGGACGAGCGTCTCGTGGGCACGGGTCACGGCGTCCTGGGCCTCACGCACCGCCTCGGCAGCGACGCCGTCGGCCCGTTCACGCTCGGCCTGCAGCACGGAGGCCTCATCGATCGCCCGACGTGCGGCAGCAAGTGTGGTGGCGGAGGGAAGCCGCGTGGCCTCGGCATCGACGATCCGCAGCTGCTCCTCCAGTCGCTGCACGGTGTCGGCGTGCCCGGCTGCGCTCCTGGCGTGCTCGGTGATCTGCTCGTCGAGCTCTGCGAGGCGCACGAGTCGGTGTCGTTCGCGTGCGGCGGCGCCGATGAACTGTGCGGCGTCCTTCGACCAGGTGCCCCGTGCGACGCCGAGACGCCAGGCGCCGGCCGGGGAGACCCAGCTCGCTGCCGTGCCCTCCGATGCCTCGTCGCCGGTCTGGTGCAGCCCGACGGCGTCAAGGGCGCGCGTGACGGCGGTTGCGGACACTGCGACGCCGGCGGGGACGTCGGGTCGCAGTACCTGCGAGAGCCGCGGCCCGTCGACCGGTGCGGACGGGGCCAGCACCGTGTCGTGACCGGCGGGGACGAGGGAGCCGTCTGACGCCAGCCAGGCGTCGAGCAGGCCCGACGACTCCAGGGCGGCCTCGAGTCCGGCCTGGTCGTCGCCCGGCACGGAGTCCTGGAAGTCGACGACCTGCCACAGCCGAGCCCCCGGGCCGCGCCCGGGACGCTCCGAACGGAACCGAGACGGCGTGGGAGCCACCAGGGACTGGTCGGCGAGCGCCGCATGCTCCGCCGTGAGCCTGTCCCGCTCGCCTGCCTCAGCATCGTGCAGGCGTGCCTGCTCGTCGCGGTCCCTCTCCAGCTCGCGCCGGGTCTCGTACCTCGCCTGCTGGACGTGCTCGGTGACCCTGTCGGTATCGAGGGCGGCGAGCAGCGCCGGTTCATCGAGCTCCAGCACGGAGCAGGAACGTGCCCAGGCCATCACCTCCTCGACGTAGCGTTCCTCCTCCGCCGATGCCGCGGCCCGCGCGTCGTCCAGGTCGCTTGCCGCCTGTGCGAGCAGCTCCAGAGCGCGGGTGCGGGCAGCCTCGGCCGTGTCACGGTCCGCGCCGGCCTTCTCGAGCCGGTCCAGGAGGCGGAGCACTTCGCTGACATGGCCCTCGACGATCTTGATGCGCGCCGCGAGGTCGTCCGTACCGATCAGGTCTTCCATCCCGATCGCACGAGCGGTCTGTACCGCCACGCCGCGGGCTCGTTCGGCTGCACCGCTCTGGTCTGCGGCGGCGCGTACCGCCTCGGCTGCCTTGGTCGCCGCCCGCCCGGCCTGCGCCCGTGCCGTCTCCAGGTCGTGCCGTGAGCGGTCGGCGACCTTGACCGACTGCGCTGCCCTCTTGCGTAGGTCCTCGAGATTCCGGCCTTCCTGATAGGCGTCGGAGTCCTTGAGAGCCTGCTGCTCGGCGTGCCGGCCGGTGAGTCGGGTCTCGGCCTCCGCTCGGAGCTGAGTGAGTTCCGCCTCGCGCTCCTGGGCTTCGGTGAGCCGGTCGCCGCCCTGACGGAGCCGCCGCGAGGCCGTGTCCACCTCGGTAGCTGCGGCGGTGACGGCCTTGGCGCGCTCGCGCAGCAGCACTGCGCCGTACGTGCGCGTCGTGTCGAGCAACGTGTGTGCCGCACGGACCTCGACGGCCAGGTCAGCCAGCTCGGCTCGTCTCTGGTCGAGCCGTTCGAAGCCCTCCGCGAGCTCCTCGATGCGCGTCGCGTCGACAGGTGGCAGCGCGGAGGAGAGGAAGGTCGAGAGGTTCTCCGGGTCGAGCCGCTCGGACAGTTTGGGACGGCGCAGCTGCAGCAAGGCCTGCACGAGTGCGTCGTACCGGTCCGGTTCCATGCCAGGGAAGAGGGTGGTGCGTACGTGTTCGCGATAGCCGTGGACGTCGTCCTCGTACACCTTTCCGCGACTGCTCACGGCCGTCTTGAGGTGGGCGACGGTCAGCGGCTCGCGATCAGGTTGCAGCTCGAGGTCGTACCCGACGCGGGCCTGCACCACGAAATAGGTGGTCCGCACCCTCGTGTCGGACTTGCTTGCCTGCAGCCGCGCGCCGATCGTCACGTGCTGCTCGCCCAGGTCTGCCGGACGGCGTAGCTCCAGCCACACGTAGCCGACGCGGGTCGCGCCGACGGCTCCCTGTCCCATGAGGTTCCAGTGCATCGACCGCTCGCCCGACCCGAACGTCGACAGGCGTGACGGCCGCAGGTTGGCATCCAGCAGGAACGGGAGGAGCAGCTCGAGAGCCTTCGACTTGCCGCTGCCGTTCGGGCCGCGCAGGAGGAGCCGGCCGTCGGCGAACGTGAGTGTCTCGTCGTGGTAGCGCCACACGTTCAGCAGCCCTGCGCGGGTCGGTTGCCAGCGGTTCGTCATGCGGGGCTCTCCTCAGGAACGTTGCGTGCTGGAGCTGCGGCGAAGGTTGCGTCGCGATACCGGTGAGCGGCAGGGCGGGCCGTCACCACGGCACCGTCGCGTGTGACGAGATGATGGCGCCCCAGCAGGCCGATCGCCTCTGCGAGGAGTCGATCCGGACCGTCGTCGTCCTGGTAGGTCCGCGCCCAGCCGCGGTTCGCGGCGAGCAGGTCGGCGATCGCGCTGCGGAGCAGGTCGATGTGGCTACTGCCTGCCGGGCTGCTCGTCAGCACTGTGACGAGGTGGAGCGCGGCGACCGAAGGGGCCCCGTCACCCGGGAACACCTCGTCGGTCGAGATCCGCTCGCGATCGACCAGCAGGTACCCCTCGGCCCGCGTCTCCAGCACGAAGCCAGCCGTCTCGGCGGCCTTGCGCAGCTGTTCGCGCCCGCTGATCGAGTCGAGGTAGTCCCGCTGGGCGGGGCTGAGCCGGTCCCTGTGCAGCGCGGGATCGTCGAACACTGCGCGGAGGGTCGAGTGCCGCAGCCACAGGTTGCGACGCGTCCGGGCAGCATCGTCCTCCGGGGGCGCGAGCGGCCCCGCGCCGGGCCGGGTCGCGTCGCGGTAGTCCTCGCCGTACGCGGGCTCGGCGAGCAGCGCGTCGACGGCGTCGTCGAGCCACTCGTCCTGGTCCAGGTTGACGGCGGTGGACGACGCCCCGACGGGTGCAGCGAGCAGCGAGAACAGGCCGGCCTGCTCCACCTGGTAGAGCACAGCGGTGGTCGCGTCGTCGGTGAACGACTCGGCGCGGCCTTCAACGGCCCGGAGGATCCCCGCCTCCTCGAGCTGGAGCACGGCGTCGACGAAGGCTCGGCGGTGCCCGTGCCTCTTGGTGTCGAACGGCGGTAGCGCAGCGTCGGTGCTGCAGGAGTGCGCCGCAGCCTCCGCGAGCTCACCGAGCGTGACGACACGGCGAGACACGAGCTCGGCGCCGACGACGCACAGGAGGACGTACCGGTGCCGGTCGAACGGGACACCGGAGCGGTGCTGTCTGGCGGGGCGGACGTCGTCGGGCACGAGATCGGGGGGTGCCACCTTGACGAGGCGCACGTGCCCGCTGCGTGGGTGCAGCCGCAGCTCCCAGCCGAGGTAGTTCTGGAACCAGGCGCTGACGGCGATCTGTCGGCGCCGCACGAGGTCGTAGTCGTCCGGCGAGCTGTCCCGGACGATCAGGGGAGTGCGGAGGAGAACCCGGATTGCCTTGCGGACCTCCTCCGTCTCGGTGACGACAAGCTGGTTCTGCAGGTTGCTCACGAGACCGCCCCCACGGTGGCCGGCTGCGCCCGTGTGGAGGTGACCACGTCGAGGCGGATGGTGAAGTCGGGGCACTCCAGCTCGCCGAACGTGGTTCGCAGGACGGCTCGGGCGCCGCCCGGGGCCGGCGTCAGTGTGAGCGCCACGAGACCGTCGGACGAACGGACCGAGCGTGGGCCCGGCCCTGCGACGGCCACCGCCTTGCCGACCAGTGCGAGCAGGTGCCGGAACGCCACCGGGTCGAGTCGTGCGATCTGGGACAGGCGAGTCTCTCCGCCGGTTCCGAGTGCATCGAGCGCTGCGATGGCTTGCTCACGCTCGGCGCGCGCCTGCTCCGCGCGCTCCCGCCGCAGTGCGCTGACGTCACGGACCTTTCCGGTCCGCGAGAACACCGCGGTACGGCCGGACTCCCGCAGTGTGCGCGACACTGGCACGGGTGGGGCCGCCTGCCAGGGCACGCCCGCCGAAACCGTCTCCGGGTCCACCCGGTCCAGGTGGGCATGACGTGCGGAGTGCAGTCCGAAGCCCACGCGCCACAGTCGGTGCAGGTCGGCGTCGGACGGCGCCGCCGCGAACCAGCGTGCGAGCGTCCGGAAGTCCGCCTCGATGCTCGACGGGCGCCGCCGGGCCGCCCAGAGGCGTTCGAGGACCTGCAGCAACGCCAGGATGGCCCGACGGCCGGCCGCGCCCAGCTCCTCCGCGCGCGGGCGGCTGCCGTCGAGGGGTGAGAACCAGGCATCGAGTCCGGCCCACCGCGCCCGCGCCTGCGCGAGCCACCGTTCCTCTCGGTCTGCGGTACGCAGCTGCGGCGGCAGCTCTGCCCCCGCGAGGGCACGGGCGAGGACCGCGTCGACGCCCTGCGCGCGGACCCGGTCCAGCGACCGGACGATGCGGGCCGCCCGCTCGTCGAGGCGGGAGAGGTACTCCTGGAGGTAGGTCACCGTGGCCTGCTTGACGTCTGCGAACGTCTCCTCGTCGACCTCCTGTGCACGCAGGAGCCGTTGCAGGTCGGCGTTGAACCGCTTGACGTTGGCCGCGAGCGCTGTCAGGTGCCCCTCGAGCTCTTGGAGAGCCACGTAGACCTTGCGGTCGAGCGCGGCTTCGTCCGTTGCGCTCGTGCGAGCGGGCGGCGCGGAGGCAGCGAGATCCGCGAGCTGGTCGAGCCGGTCGGCGATGGCTTCCAGTACAGCCGTCTGCAGTGACCCTGTGGCCTGGAGCGCCGCGACGGCAGCGGCATGCCCGGCGAGGGCTGCCTCTCCGTGACGGGTGAGCGAGAACTGCAGATTGCGGCGCTCGTACTCGCGCACCGTGCGATAGCGCTCGGTGTGGTTCTGGCCGGACTCCAGCAGATCCCAGGCCACGAGCTGGTCGAGCGCTGCGGTGAGCTCCGCGTCACCGAGCTCGTCACGCCATCCGACGTCGTCGAGGTGCCGGCGCACGTCGTCTGCTGTCAGGGAGGTGACCAGCCGATCGTTCGCATCGCCGAAGGCATACAGGAGCGCGGTGTAGAGGGCGTTGCGATCGGCGCCTGTGAACCGGAACAGCGTCTCTGGAAGGACGATGTGGCGCATGAGCCTCCCTGTGTTCGGGCAACGGTGGCTGACGTCGGACCTGACCGGTTAGGTCAGGCAGCGCTTCGGACCCTATCCGGGGCCACCGACATCCAGGATCTCTACTGCGGTGCGGAACCTCAGAGCGGCCTCCCGCACCTCCCCGTACGGCTTTCCGCAGTCCTCTCCGAACCCGGGTTTTCTAGGTTGAGCAGCATGCCGAGCCAGCCCAGATTCCGTCGCACCCGCCGCACTATCGCGGCCCTCCTCGTCACTGCCGTCGTCACCACCGCAGCGGTCACTCTCGCCCTGACGCTCGCACGCGCTCAGACCCTCCACGCTGTCACGGCCAGCACCGTGCCCTCGACGTCCGCCGCCCTCCTGACAGTCACCGGATCCGGTCCAGCCGACACCTGGACCTCCGGCTCCCCGACCCCCGCCGGTACGGAGCCGCCGTCGGGCAACGAGCACTTCCGCATCGGCAGCATCACCAAGACCTTCGTCGCCACGGCGATCCTGCAGCTCGTCGACGAGAACAGGATCGAGCTCGACGCCCCCATCGAGACCTACCTGCCAGGCACCGTTCCCAACGGCGCCAACATCACCATCCGCCAGATCCTCAACCACACCAGCGGCCTGTACGACTACATGAAGGGGGAGGGCTGGTCCACCAACCGCTGGCGCGGCGACGCCCGCTTCATTACCTACTCGCCCGACCAGCTGCTGACCGAGGCCTTCCGGCACGAGCCGTACTTCGCGCCGGGCACGGACGTCCGCTACTCGAACACGAACTACATCGTGGCGGGCCAGCTCATCGAGGCGGTCACGGGTCGGCCGTACAGCAGCGCGATCGAACACCGGATCCTGGCGCCCCTCGCGCTCATGGGCACGTCCTTCCCGGGCGACGACGCGAGCCTGCCGGAGCCTGCCGTCCACGCCACCGCCAGCCTCGACGGCGGCAAGGAAGTCGACGTCACTGAGCAGAACGTCTCCCTCGACTGGGCCGCCGGCGAGATGGTCTCGACGACCCGCGACCTGCAGACGTTCTTCGCCGCCCTCCTGGGCGGCAGCCTGATCAGCGAGGACTCACTGGTCCAGATGCGCACCACAGTCCCGATGGGCATGGGCTTCCACTACGGCCTCGGCCTGGAGCGCTTCGACCTGCCCTGCGGCGGCCAGCTCTGGGGACACGGTGGCCAGCTCCTCGGCTACGTCACCTACGCCTACCGCCGCGACGACGGCCGCAGCCTCACCCTGCTGCTCGCCTCCGGCAGGAGCGACGGATTCATTCCGTTCGCGGCTGCTACGGGTGCGGCGTATTGCCTGACGTGACGGCCGACCACCTCAGCCGTCCGGATCAGCCAGTACAGCGACCCCCGACCCCGCCCGCGTCAACCGGGTGGAGTGTGATTCCCGTGGCCAGGAGACCGTCGGGCTCGGCGGTCCGGGCTCTCGTCCGACCTTCTGACGTCACGACTCCAGGTACCGCAAGATCGCCAGCACCCGCCGGTTGTACCCGTTCTCGGCCAGCAACCCCAGCTTGTCGAAGATCGCGTTCGAGTGCTTCTCCACCGCCGACGTCGACACGAACAACGCCGCAGCGATCCCCGCGTTGGTCCGCCCCTCGGCCATCAACGAGAGCACCTCCCGCTCCCGCTCCGTCAGCACCCCGAGCGCATGCGACGTGTCCCGAAACAGCTGCCGCACCACATCCGGATCCAGCACCAGCCCCCCGATGCGCACCCGCTCCAGCGCGTCGAGAAAGTCGTCCACCCCCATCACCCGGTCCTTGAGCAGGTACCCGACGGCGCGCGCGTCATCCCCGAGCAGCACCTGCGTGAACTCGCGCTCCACGTACTGCGACAGCACGAGGATGCCCACCTCCGGCCAGCGCTCCCGGATCCGCACCGCGGCCTGCACGCCCTCGTCGGTGTGGGTGGGCGGCATGCGCACGTCCAGCACGACGACGTCGGGCAGCTCCGCCGCCAACCGCGCCAACAAAGGCTCAGCGGAACCGTAGGCGGCGACGACGTCGTGCCCCTCGTCCGTCAGGAGGCTGCGGATGCCCTCGCGGAGCAGGGCGGAGTCCTCGGCCAGCATCACGCGCACGGGAGCGTCACCTCGATCCGGGTCGGCCCGCCGGCCGGGCTGTCCACGACCAGCGTGCCGCCCGCTGCGGCCACCCGCCCGGCCAGGCCGGCGAGCCCGTGCCCCGGCGCGAGCACAGCGCCGCCGACGCCGTCGTCGCTGATCACCACGTCCACGATGCCGCCCTCCGGAACCCCGCCAGCCGCACCGCCCCCACCACGAACCCCCACCGAAACACCAGCCGACCCAGCCCCCGAATGCTTCGCCACATTGGTCAGCGCCTCCGCCACCACGTAGTACACCGTCGTCTCCGCCCCGGCCGGCAGGCGCCCAGGGGAGTCCCACTCCAGCTCCGTCGGCACGCCCGCCCGAGACACCAGCTCCGCCAGCACCGGCGCCAGCCCGTGCGTGTCCAGCGCCGTGGGCCGCACCCGCCACGCGACGTCCCGCAGGTCCGTCACCAGCCGCTCCGCCTCGAGCCCCGCCTGCTCCAGCAACAAGGCCCCAGCAGACCCCGGAGCAGCTACCCGCCGCGCCCGGTTCACCAGCAGTCCGAGCGCCACGGCCCGCTGCTGCACCCCGTCGTGCAGGTCCCGCTCGATCCGCCCCCGCTCAGCGTCCAGGGCCGCAAGCAGCTCAGCCCGGCTCACCGTCAGCGACTCCACCTCCGCCGCCAGCCGCTCGCTCCTGCTCGGCGCCAGCCACCGCGCGGCCGCCGACCGGTCCAGCAGCCCCACGCCGACCAGACCCATCAGGTTCAGGTACAGCAGCACCGCGCCGATCGGCACCAGCAGGAGCATGTCCGACGTCGTCAGCCCGTCACCCTGGAACGACGCGTCCACGGTGAGTCGCAGATCGAACAGCCACGACGCCAGGCTCACCACCACCCCGAACAGCCCGTACCCCAGCAGCCCGAGCACCAGCGTGCCGACCAGGCCGACGCCCACCCGCGCCCCGAGATACCGGGCGGCCCGGGGAGAGGTGAGCGCAGCGCCGCCGTCCGCCCACCCGAGAAACCGCACCGTACGACGCCGGTGCCACCTGACCAGGGAACCCACCAACCCGGGTGCCGTGCCCCGCCGCACCAGCGCCGCCACCGCACCCACCAGGTCCACCGGCCACGTGACAGCGCCGACGGACGCGCCCCACAGCATGCGGGCAGGGGTGCTGCGCCAGACGGCGGGGGAGGGGTCCACCCCGCCAGGATAGGGACGACGTCGGTGGCGCGGACTGCGGAAAACCACACCCGACCTGCGGCCCGCCCCACCGCACCGGACGGATGGGCGCAGCTCGTCCGACGCCAAAGACGAATAGCGTAGGGCCCATGACGACACACAGCTTCGCCTCGACCGTCGCCGAATGGGCCATCGGGCTGATGGAGACCCTCGGCGCACCGGGCGCAGGCGTTGCGATCGCCCTCGAGAACCTCTTCCCGCCCCTGCCCAGCGAGGTGATCCTGCCGCTGGCCGGCTTCACCGCCGCGCAGGGCACCCTCGTGCTCTGGCACGTGCTCATCTGGACGACGGCGGGGTCCGTCGTCGGCGCGGTCCTCCTGTACGGGCTGGGAGCCTGGCTGGGCCGCGACCGCCTGCGCGCGATCGTGGACCGGATGCCGCTCGTGTCCCTGGAGGATGTCGACAAGGCGGAGAGCTGGTTCAACCGGCACGGCGACTGGGCGGTCCTCATCGGCCGGCTGATCCCGATCGTGCGCAGCCTCATCTCCATCCCCGCGGGCGTGGAGCGCATGTCGATCTGGCGCTTCCTCGCGTTCACGACGCTGGGTTCCGGCGTGTGGAACACCCTCCTGGTCGGCGCCGGCTACCAGCTGGGGGAGCAGTGGCACGTCGTGGAGCAGGGTGTCGGGGTCTTCCAGAAGGTCGTCATCGTGGTCGTCGGCCTGCTGGTCGTCTGGTGGGTCGTCAAGATGGTGCGGCGGCGCCAGGGCCAGGACACCCCCCGGCACGTGCGGAAGCGCTGACCACCCGGTGCATGATGCTGCTGTGACCGACGACCGCACCGCCAAGACCCTCCGCTCCATCGCCCCCTACCTGGCCGACTGGGCCTCGTTCCAGGCCGCCTACCACGGCATGCCCGGCCTGCAGCTGGCCGTCGGCCGCCGCGGGGAGGTCTTCGTCGACCTGGCCTGGGGCAAGGCGAACCTCGAGACGGGGGAGGACCTCACCAGCGACCACCTGTTCCGCGTCGCGTCCCACTCCAAGACATTCACCGCCGTCATCGTGATGCGGCTCGTCGAGCACGGCAAGCTCCGCCTGGACGACGCCGTGGGCGAGCTCGTCCCAGAGCTCGACGGATCGGCCGCCGCAGGCATCACCGTCCGCGAGCTGCTCGGCCACCAGGCGGGCATCGTCCGCGACTCCTCCGACGGCGACTTCTGGCAGCACGAGCGGCCCTTCCTCGACCGCGCGCAGGTGCTGGAGTGCGTACGCACCGAGGGCGTCGTGTTCGAGCCCAACGAGCACTTCAAGTACACGAACATCGGCTACAGCCTGCTCGGCATCATCATCGAGGAGGTCACCGGCAAGACGTACGACGAGATGGCGCGCGCCGCCGTCGTCGGACCACTGGGACTGACCCGGACCGGCACCGAGCTGGACCCCGCCCGCGCCGCCGAGTACGCCGCCGGGCACACCGGCCGGATCACGCACGGCGACGCGCGCCGCGTCGTCCCGCACGTCGACACCCGCGCCATGGCCGCAGCGACCGGCTGGTACTCCACCGCCCTCGAGATGGTCCGCTACGGAGCCACGCACGTGTTCGGCGACACCACGCTGCTCACCGACAAGAGCAAGCGCCTCCTCCAGCGCGAGGAGTCCCGCGTCGTGGTCCGGGGAGCGGAGCGCGGCCGGTACGGCGTCGGCATGGCGCTCGGCAAGATCGGCGACCGGGAGGTCGTCGGACACTCCGGCGGCTATCCCGGACACATCACGCGCACCTGGATCGACCCCGCCGACGGCCTCGTCGTGTCCTCGCTGACCAACGCCGTCGACGGGATCGCCGACCAGATCGCCACCGGCGTCATCCACCTGATCAACCTGGCGCTCGCGGCGGCGGACGACGTCGCGGCGTCCGTCGCCGGCGGGACGGGCGAGCCGGTACCGCCCGTCCCGGCCGACGCCCCTGTCGGACGCTTCGCCAACCTCTGGGGCGTGGCCGACGTCGTGGACCTCGGCGGGATCCTGCACTCGATCAACCCGCGCTTCCCGCGGCCGGACGAGGTCGCGGTGCGCCTGGTCGCGGTCGACGGCCGCCTGGTGCAGGAACCCGTGGCCGGGTTCACCACGGTCGGCGAGCCGGTCCAGGTGGAGCGGGACGCCGACGGCGCGGTCACCTCCGTCCGGGTCAACGCCCTGACGTCGTGGCCGATCGAGGAGTTCCGGGCGGCGGGCGGCAGCCCGACCGAGCCGCTGAGCCGCACGTAGACACAGCGTGAGCGGGCTGCGCCGCGGAGAGTAGACCAGCTCTCCGCGGCGCAGCCCGCTCACGTGACCTTCCCGGCGCCGCCTCAGCGACGGCCCACCGTCACTCCGCCCCGAGCGCCGCCACCGGCGAGGTGCGGGCCGCGGCCCGTGCCGGGAGCACCGACGCGAGGAGGCCGGCGATGAGGGCGACACCGAGGGTCAGTGCGAGCTCCGTCCACGGGACGGCAAACTGCACGGTGCCCATCACGGACAGGGCGGTGGCCGACCCGGACCAGCCGAACCCGAGGCCGAGCACGATGCCGACGAGCGCACCGACGCCCGCGATGAGGACGCCCTCTACGGCGAGCATGCCGCGCAGCTGCTCCTTGCTCATGCCGATGGCCCGCAGGGTCGCGGACTCCTTGGTCCGCTCGATCACCGAGAGGGACAGCGTGTTGGTCACGCCGACCAGGGCGATCACCACGGCGACGGCGAGCAGCCCCACCATGATGCCGAGGACGACGTCCACGATCTGCCGGAACGACGCGGCCTGCGCGGCCTGGCTCACGACCAGGGCGTCGATGTCGACCTGCGTGGCGATCTCCTGGACGTTTCCGAGCACCACCTCTGCGTCGTCGCCCGAGATGTGGCCCCAGATATCGGTCCCGGTATGGGTGTCGGTGACGCGGGCGAGGTCCTCGGGCGTGACGGTCTGGTCGAGCGCAGTGGAGCCCGTGATGACGACCGTCAGGTCGACCGTGCCGCTCGGGCCCGAGACGGGGGTGCTGTCGCCTGCGCCGAGGGACAGCGAGTCCGCCGTGTCCTGGGACAGCAGGATCGAGCCCTCCGCGAGCTCTTCCGCCTGGTCCGGCACGTTCACCACGGCGACCAGCCCGTCGGGGTCGGCGGCCTTGAGCTGCATGTCCTCCGTGTCACCGATGGCGGCCGACGCGTGGGTGACGACCGCGGCGGCCGAGACGCCTGACGCCTCGGCGACGGCGTCGCGCATGTCCTCGACGTACTCGGGCACGGTGACGGACACGCTCAGGTCGTACGGGAAGGCCTCGTCGAGCCTGTGTTCCGAGGTCGCACGGGCGCTCGCGGCGCCGGTGGACATCATGGTGACGAGGGTGACGCCGATGAGCAGTGCCGTGGAGGTCGCCGCCGTACGGCGCGGGTTGCGCAGCGTGTTGGCGACCGCGAGGCGTGGGGCCGGGCCGGAGCGGGTCACGAGGGCGCCCAGGCCGGCCGCGACGCGCGGCAGCCAGAGGACCGCGCTCAGCACGATGCCGAAGAACGTGAAGGCGACGCCGCCGACGGCCGCGACCATACCGACCTCCAGGGAACCGGCATTCCCGAGGGAGGCGCCGAGGCCGAGCAGCGCGATGCCGCCAAGAATGCAGAGGACCGAGATCACGAGGCGGGCGCGGCCGGTACGGGCACCGAGCGTCGGGGCGTCGGACGGCCGCAGCGCGGCGAGCGGGGCGACGCGGGTCGCGGAGCGGGCCGGGGCGAGCGCGGCTAGGACCGTCATGACCGTGCCGACGGCGAGCGGCAGCACTATCGACTGCGGGGTCAGCGTGATCGTCTCCGGGATCGGCACACCGAGGTCGAAGTTGGGTGCCACCATCAGCGCGGCCTGGGTGAGCAGCGCGCCGATCAGGGTGCCCAGCGCGGAAGCGACGACGCCGAGGATCGCAGCCTCCAGCAGGACGCTGCGGTAGACCTGGTCGGCCCCCGCGCCGATGCAACGCAGGAGGGCGAGCGTCCTGGTCCGCTGGGCGATGAGCACCTGGAACGTGTTCGTGATGACCATGGCCGCGATCATCAGCGCGATGGCGGCGAACGCCATGACGAACACCAAGAAGATGATGTTGTCGCCACCGGTCAGTCCCGAGGTCCTCGTCGTCGCAGCCGCCTCGGTGGTCTCGACGGACGCCTGAGCACCGGTGCCGCCGACGGTGTCCTGGATCGCTGTGCTCAGTGCCGCAGGGACGCTGTCGTCGGCGAGCGGGCTGTCGAGCGCGACGAGCAGATCGGTGACGTCCGACGGGTAGACCTCGGCGGCGTTCCAGGCGCTGAGCGTGGCGGACGGGATCGCGGCGGCCCCGCCGGAGGCCGTGTAGACGCCGTAGGGGTCGTCGGCGAGGCCGGTCACGGTCAGTGACTCGAAGACCTCCTCCGGCTCGCCGAGCTCGGCTGCCGGGTTCTCCGCCTCGCTCTCGGCCCAGCCCTCCGGGTACAGGGTGCGGGAGATCCTCAGCTCGTCGCCGATTTCGGCCTCGAGCCGCTCGGCGGCCTGGGGTGTCAGCGCCACCTCGTCGGCGGCGGCCGGCCAGGCGCCGTCGCTCAGCTCGAGAGGTGAGAGCCGCGGGTCCGTCGGGACCGGGGCGAACAGCTGGTGGCCACCCTTGCCGCCGTTGCGCAGGGTGCCCGACCAGGTGATGAGAGGCTGGACGGTCCCGACGCCGTCGACGGCAGCGACCGCCTCGACGTCATCGGTGGAGAACGAGCTCTCCGACTCCTCGTCGGCGGACACGATGACGTCGGAATCCGCGTAGCTCGCCGCCACGACGTCGCGGGCCGTCTCCTCGATGATGCCGCCGGCGAGCAGCGTCACGGTGACGAACACCGTGCTGATCAGGATGGCGATGCCTGCTGAGGCGAGGCGCCCGGTGCTGCGGCGCATCTGCCCGAGGGTGAAGCGCGCGGTGGGCATGGAGGTGGCCATCAGGCACCGGCCCCGGTGGTCGTGCCGGTGGCGGGACCCGTGGCGACGGCGGGCTCGAGGGTGCGTAGGGCGTCGAGGCCGGCCATGGCGGACTCGGGGGTGGGGTCGCTGATGTCGCCCGCGATGCGGCCGTCGGCGATCAGGACGGCACGGTCGGCGTACGCCGCGGCGGAGGGGTCGTGGGTGACCATGATGATCGTGCGACCCAGCTCGCGCACGGAGCGGCGCAGGAACGACAGGACCTCAGCCCCCGAACGCGAGTCCAGGTTCCCGGTCGGCTCGTCCGCGAACACCACATCAGGCTGCGCGATCAGCGCACGCGCGATCGCCACACGCTGCTGCTGCCCACCAGAGAGCTCACCCGGACGGTGGGTGAGGCGGCTCTTGATTCCCAGGGTCTCGACCAGGGTGTCGAACCAGGCCTTGTCGACCGTGCCACCAGCAAGCTCGACCGGCAACGTGATGTTCTGCTCGGCCGTGAACATCGGCAACAGGTTGAACTGCTGGAACACGAACCCGACCCGATCACGCCGCAACCGGGTCAACGCCTTGTCGTTCAACCCGGTGATCTCCGTGTCACCCAGGAACGCCTGACCGCTGGTCGCAGAATCCAGACCCGCCAACAGGTGCATCAGGGTCGACTTGCCCGAACCCGACGGACCCATGATGGCCGTGAACCGGCCCTGCTCGAAGTCGACATCGACCCCGTCCAAGGCCTGCACGGTGGCCTCACCCTTGCCATACGTCTTCGTCAGGCTCCGGGCCCGTACGGCGCGGGCGGCTCCGCCCGGCGCAGGGGCCGGCTGGTCCGCCGGGACGTACACGGTGGTGTCCACGAAATTACTCCTCGAATCGATGACGGCTGAGAGCCGTTCAGGCTGGGTCCTGCTGGCCCGCCGCGGAGGGCGACGGGCCAGCAAGGACGAACCTACGGATTCGAGGGGGTCGGGGCGTCAGGCCTGAGCCTGATCATCTGCCGGACATGTCATACCCAGGTCGTACCGGTTTGATCGGCAACGGTGCAGGTCACGACGCTGCTCTGCAGCGAGGAGGAGCGGGTGCACGACGAACGGAGCACAATTCTTCCGGACACCGCCGGGCCTGGGGGCGCTAGAGGACAACCTGGGGCGCTCGATCTCTCGCCGCCTCGGCCAACCTCTCGCCCAGCTCCGCGAGCGGCACGGAGACCTTCGCGCCCGACGCCGGGTCGGTCACGGCGAGTACGCCCGCCTCGACCTCGCGCGGCCCGAGCACGCCGAGCAGCGCGTCGCGCCGACGTCGGGCCAGGCGGATCCGGTTGCCCAGCGATCCGTCCCGTTCCACGCGGACGCGGACGCCGCGGGAGCGCAGGTCTGCGGCCAGCCGGTCGGCTGCATCACCCGGGGCGACTGCGTCGTCCGCGGCGTCCGGCGAACGGTCGGCTACCGGGAGCAGGCAGACCTGCACCGGCGCCAGCCAGAACGGCAGCCGCCCGCCGTGCCGCTCCAGGAGGAACGCGACCATCCGCTCCATCGCCCCGACGGTGCCGCGGTGGATCATGACCACCCGCTCCCGTTCGCCGGACGCCGCGACGTAGGTCAGGTCGAACCGCTCCGGCTGGTTGAAGTCGAGCTGCACGGTCGCGAGGGTCTCCTCGTGGCCGCGCACGTCGAGTACCTGGACGTCGATCTTCGGCCCGTAGAACGCGGCCTCGCCCGGCACCGCGCGCCAGGGCACTCCGGCCGGAGCCGCACCGAGCACCGCGCCAAGCGCCGCGGCCAGCGCCTCCTCCGCCGAGGCCCACTGCTCGGGCGAACCCAGCCACCTGACCGAGTCGTCCCGGCCAGACAGCCGCAGGTAAAACACCTCGATCCCCAGGGTGTCGAGCACCTCGAGGACCGCGTCCAGGGCGATGCGGACCTCCGCCCCGACCTGGTCGGGGCGGCAGAAGACGTGCGCGTCGTCCAGGTTGATCTGCCGCACGCGGCTCAGCCCCGACAGCACCCCGGACCGCTCCGCGCGGAACATCGGGGCGAGCTCCGAGTAGCGCACGGGCAGGTCGCGGTAGGACCGCGGCTCGGACGCGTAGATCTGCGCGTGGTGCGGGCAGTTGGCGGGGCGCAGCACGAGCGGGTCGGCGTCGCCGGGCTCCTCGTGCGGGTCGCCGAGGTACATGGGTGGGAACATGTCGTCCGCGAACTTGGCCCAGTGGCCCGACCGCTCGAACAGCGAGCGCTTGCCGAGCACCGGCGAGTACACGGGCTCGCACCCGGTGCGCAGCGCGACCTCACGTGCATACTGCTCGAGCTCGTACCGCACGGCCGCACCGGCGGGCAGCCACAGCGGCAGGCCGGGACCGACCAGCTGGCTCGAGCTGAAGATCCGCATGTCGCGGCCGAGCTCGCGGTGATCAAGGCTGGCGGTGACGTTCATGGTGGTGCTCCTTCGATGAGGGAGCTGCCCCGGTCCGCCGTCGTGCACGACAAAGGCCCCGGGAGCATGCTCCGGGGCCTGGTTGCTGCGAGATGCAGGGTCAGCGCGCGCCGGAGGGAACCGGCGTCGTCGTGCGTGCGCTGAGGTGCATACGCACAACCGTAATGTCAGAGGGTGGACGCGTCCAGCGCGTTGCAGTCCTGGATGGTGCCGCCGTTGTAGCCGGTCGAGAACCACTTGACGCGCTGCTCGCTGGAGCCGTGCGAGAACGCCTCGGGGTTCACGTCGCCGCCGGACCGGCGCTGGATGTTGTCGTCGCCCACGGCAGCGGCGGCGGACAGTGCCTGGTTGAGCTCGTCCTCGGTGATGGGTTCGAGGAACGTGACGCCGGTGTCCGGGTCCTCGGTGGTCGCGGCGTTGCCTGCCCACATCCCGGCGAGGCAGTCGGCCATGAGCTCGATGCGCACGGAGTCGGACTCCGGACCAGTGCCCGACCGGTCGGCCTGCTCGAACAGCCCGAGCTGGTTCTCGATGTGGTGCCCGAACTCGTGCGCCGTCACGTACATCTCCGCCAGCGGCCCGCCCTCCGCGCCGAACTGGCTGGACAGCTGGTCGTAGAACGCGAGGTCTTCGTACACGGTCGTGTCGGCCGGGCAGTAGAACGGTCCGGTGGCCGACGTCGCCGACCCGCAGCCGGTGTCGACCGCCTCGGTGAAGCTGACTACCTCGGGCATCGCGTACTCGACCCCGCCCTGCTCGGGGAGGGTCGCGGCCCAGTACACGTCCAGCGAGTCCACAACCCCGCTGAGCCGGCACTCCGCGTCGGCGTTGGCCTGCTCCGCGGTGCACTCGCCGACATAGCCCTGCTCGCCGGTGCTCCCGGCGTCGGCGCTGGTCCCGCCGAGGATGTCGGTCGGGCTGTTGCCGGTCACCAGCATGTACACCAGCGCGACGATGATCGCCACGCCGCCTCCGCCGCCCGCGACGACCGCGCCACGGCGTCCGCCGCCCTTGCGGACCCGGCCGCCCTCGAACTGCCCACCCTCGCTGAACGTCACGCGGCAACGCTACCTCGATGAAGGTGTCCGTACCCGGGGGGCGGCGGCGCTCAGCCGGCCCAGGTACGCCGGTCGCGGGCCGCGAGGTGCACGATCTCCAGCTCGCGGTCGGTGAGCATCGGTTGCCGGCTCTCGAGCCACGGCACCAGCTCGCCCGCTGTGAGCACCTCGACGCCGTCGCACGGGCCCTCGACTCGGGGCTGGTCCGACCGCACGAAGACGATCAGCGCCTGCACGGTCACCGGCACCCGCGTCGCCCGGCCCAGGATCTCCTGGGTGCGGCGCGCGGCGTTCCGGGCGGCGTCGGCGGTGACGTCCTGGACGGGCCGGTACACGGTCTCGATGATGAAGACGCCGGCGGGCCCGATCACGAGCTGGTCGAGCTCCAGGGCGCCGCCGCGCTGTGCCGAGCCCGGCGAGCGAAGGTGTCCAGAGCTCGACGAAGGGACCTGGATCGACTGGATGACGCGCCAGACAGGTCGGTGGGCCACGAGCTCCCAGAGCTCGCCGGCGACGGTCCGCACGCCGGTGATCCGGCGGCTCAGCGCGCGGTGCTTCGGGTCGTACCGGCTGCGCAGCCGCCCGCGCACCAGGGAGCCGAGGTGCTGCCGCCGGTATGCGCGGCGGCGGGCGATCAGGTGCTTCGCCGGCCGGTTGCTGGTCAGGTCGTCCCCCCGGGCCAGGCGGCCGGTGCGGAGGTTCGGCAGTGCGTCGGCGACGGTGACAGGAACGCTCGGGGAGTCGGTGCCCATGAGTGGACGGTACGTCCGAGATGGTGGATCCGCGCGTTCTGGGGGTGAAGTGTGGATACGCGGACGGGCCCCGACCACACCTCAGTCCTGCGTCGCCGGGAACCCCTGGCGCGCCACCAGCACCACCAGCAGCGCCGCCACGACGATCACCGCCCCGGTGTACGGCACCGCGGCGAACCCGGCGCCGTCGAGCACGAGCGCCCCGAGGGCCGCGCCGCCGCCGATGCCGATGTTGGCGGTGGAGTTGACCAGCGCGCCGACGACGTCGGGCGAGGCCCCGCGCGTCCGGATGGCCGCCGCCTGGAAGACGGCGGCGACCGCGCCGAAGCCGATGCTCCACACCGCGGCCGCGGCGAGCGTGCCCGCCGTGCCGGGGAACGCGAGCCCGAGCGCCAGGATCCCGCCGGCGACGACGACCAGGGTGATGACGGTGGTCTGCCGGGGGCGCACGTCGAGCCGGGCGGCAGCGAAGCCCGCGCCGATGAGGCCGAGGGCACCGATCAGCAGCAGCGCGGGGCCGAGCGCCGCCGTCGCGAGCCCGGTGGCCAGGAGCAGCACCGACACGTAGGTGTAGACGGTGTAGTGGCCGAGGTATGCGAGCGCGTTCGCCGTCGTGACCTTTGCCAGCGCGGTGCGGCGGGCGCCGCGGGCGGCGTCGTCCGGGGGAGCGCCGCCACCCGGGACCGATGGCAGCACCAGCGCGGTGAGCACCCCGGCGAGAGTGCAGGCCACGGCCAGGACCAGGAACGCGGCACGCCAGCCGACGGCGGTGCCGAGCGCCGTCGTCAGCGGCACGCCGAGCACGAACCCCGCCGACGCGCCAAGGGTGACCAGCCCCAGCGCGCGGCCCGCCAGGTGCGCGCGCACCAGGCGCGACGCGTACCCGATGCTCACGGAGAAGAAGACCGCGTGGGACGCGCCGCCCAGCGTCCTGGCCACCGCGACGAGCGCGAACGTGGGAGCGACCGCGACTATCACGTTGCTCAGGACGTAGACCCCGAGGGCGGTGAGCAGCAACGTCTTGCGGGGCAGCTTGCGCGTGGCCGTCGTCAGGGGCACGGCGAGCACAGCGACCATGAACGCGTAGGCGGTGACCAGCAGTCCCGCGACGCCCTCTGAGACGTCGAGGTCGTCGCTGATCAGGGGAAGCAGACCCACCGGGACCAGCTCGGTGGTGATGGCGACGAACGTGGCGAGCGCCAGGGCGAACAACCCGCCGCCGGCCTCCCGAACGTCCCCGGGCTGCCAGGTCGGACGCACGCGCGGTGTGGCCATGGGCTCCATCCCAGACCGGACGAGCCTGGCTCGCAAGGTGATAGTCCGAGAGTGTCCTACGTCGCGACCGGCGCCGCCGGGAAGGCCCGGCGGGCGAGCAGCACCACGACCAGCGCCGCGACGACGAGCACCACCCCGGCGTACGGCACGGCTGCGGTCCCTGCGCCGTCGAGCACCAGTGCCCCCAGGGCCGCGCCGCCGCCGATCCCGATGTTGGCGGTGGAGTTGACCAGTGCCCCGACGACGTCGGGCGAGGCGCCGTGCGTACGGATGGCGGCCGTCTGGAAGACGGCGGCGACCGCGCCGAAACCGATGCTCCACATCGCGGCGGCGGCGACCGTGCCGACCGTGCCGGGGAAGGCGAGACCGACCGCCAGGATACCGCCCGCGACGACGGCGAGAGTGATCACGGTGGTCTGCCGGGGCCGGACGTCGAGCCGGGCGGCGGCGAACGCGGCACCGATGAGGCGGAGCGCCCCGATGAGCAGCAGAGCGGGCCCGAGGGCAGCCGTCGCGATCCCTGCGGCCAGGAGCAGCACCGATATATACGTGTAGACCGAGTAGTGGCCGAGGTAGGCCAGCGCGTTCGCCGAGGCGACGGTCGCCAGCGCGGTGCGGCGGACGCCACGGGCGCCGTCGGCCGGGGGAGCTCCGCCGCCCGGGACGGACGGCAGCAGTGCAGCGGTCAGCACGCAGGCGAGCGCGCACACCCCGGTCAGGACGAGGAAGGTCGTGCGCCAGCCGACCGCCGCCCCGAGCGCCGTGGACAGCGGCACGCCGAGCGCGAACCCGGTCGACGCCCCCAGCGTGACGAGCCCCAGCGCGCGCCCGGCGAGGTGCGGACGCACCAGGCGGGCGGCATACCCGATGGTGACCGAGGCGAAGACGGCGTGCGAGGCGCCGCCCAGCGCCCGTGCCCCGGCGACGACGGCGAACGTGGGCGCGAGCGCGACGATCACGTTGCTCACGGTGTAGACGGCCAGGGCGCCGACCAGCAGCGCCTTGCGTGGCAGCCGACGGGTCGCCACGGTCAGGGGCAGCGCCAGCGCGGCGACCATGAACGCGTACGCCGTGACCAGCAGCCCGGTGAGCGGCTCCGAGACGGCCAGGCCGTCGCTGATCAGAGGGAGGAGGCCGACGGGGGCCAGCTCGGTGGTGACGGCGACGAACGTCGCGAGGCTCAGTGCCAGCAGCCCGCCGGCGGCGCCGCGTACGTCGCCGGGCTGCCAGGACGTGGGCTCGCGCTCCGCTGCGGACATCGCCCTATGGTGACAGCGTCGGTGCTTGGTCGTGGGCGTGATCGTTGCGACTTCCTGTCCGGTTCAGCAGCAACGATCGCGCCCACGACCAATCGTCAGCTCAGGGCGCGGAGGCGGAATCGCTCGAACGTTGCGGTTACCGGCGGGGTGGCGCCGCCGCCCGCGTAGATGCCGACCTCCGGGTCCGTGCCCGCAGGGAGCGTCCAGGTGGCGCCGAAGCGCCAGCTCTCGCCGTCGCGCGAGGACGCCGCCCGGTACTCGTGCTCACCGGTGTCCGGGTCCGTGGTGTGGAACAGGCGCAGGTGCATGGTGTCGGCGACCGGCCCGGAGACGTGGCCGCCGAACCAGGTGCGGCCGTCGGCCGTGAGCTCCTTGCCGAACTCGACCTGGCGGGTCTGCCAGATCGATACCGGCGCGAGCCGCAGGAAGTCGTCGTCGCCCGCGTGCACCAGCAGGCCCGCCTGCTGGTAGTTGCGCACCGTGTCCTGGCCCAGCGGCAGGTGCACGGTGGCCTCCAGCACGTAGTCGCCGTCCGGCGCGTCGCGCAGCAGCGCCGGTGCGTCGTTGGTGGCTCCCACCAGGTCGTGCCCGGTCAGGGGCCACTCCAGCGCGCCGTCGTTGATCTCGACGTCGGCCGGGTCGTGCAGCCACCGCCACCCCGCGTCCAGCTCGCCGTCGAACTCCTCGGCGAACGTGACGTCGCCGGCCTGCGGCTCGGCGACGCGCTCGGTCACCGGGTCGTGCGCCGCCACGACGGTCAGGTTGTCGAGCTGCGCCTCACCGCCGTCGGCCGCCAGACGGACGGGTGCCCGCCGGGGCAGGTCGCGGCGCGGCTCGAACCGCACCTCGGCGTCCACGTCGCCCAGGCCGCTCGAGGACAGCCGCGCGTCGACCACGCCGTCGCGCGCCTCGACGGTCAGCACGTGCCACGAGGTGAGGTCCACGTTCGCCGGCACGTCCGCCCGCCGCTCCTGACGTCCCTGCCCGACGACGAGCTCGCGCGCCTGAGCGTCCAGCCGCACCGACACCTCGGACCGGCCGGACTGGCTGGACTGGCCGGACCGGCCGGACTGGCCGCCGACGGCGACCGTGAGCGACCCGTCGGCGTCGGGCAGCCGCACGTCCGCCTCGACCCGTACGTCCCGCGGGGCCGGCGCCGTCCGCGCCACCGCGGCACCCCGCCGGTCCGGGACCAGCCGCGCGACCGCGCCCGCGTCGCCCGACTCGTCGGTACCCCTGGCGAGCGTGCCCGCCACCCGCCGCAGCCCGCGCCCCGACCCCGGGTCGCCGCTCACGATGCCCAGCCCGCTCGCGGCCACCGGCCCCGGCTGCGGACCCTCGCTCGGACCCGCGCCCGCGTTGACCACCGGCCACCCGTCGATCCAGTCCATCCGGTCGATCAGCGTGGGCCGCCGGTTCACGCCGCCCGGCTCGTCCAGCCACGCCTCGTCCTTGTCGATCGCGTGGTACAGCATCCAGTCCTGGCCGGAGACGTCGGTGAGCACCGCGTGGTGCCCCACACCGATCCACCGGTTGCCGTTCTGCGCCACGACCTGCGTGCCGCCCACCCGGGACTCGTTCAGGCTCACGCCCTCGTGATCGGTGAACGGGCCCAGCGGCGACCGCGACCGCCCCGTGTACACGCTGTACCCCGTCACCGGGCCGGCGCAGCAGTTGGCCGACGACCCCATCAGGTAGTACCAGCCGTCCCGCTTGACCACGAACGCGCCCTCGTACCGGTCGGCGACCGTCACCCGCGTGGGCTCGCCCACCGCCCGGGTCCCCGTCTCGTCCAGCTCCGTGACCCAGATCCCGCCGTTGAAGCCGCCGAAGTAGAGGTAGCGCGAACCGTCGTCGTCCGCGAACAGCGCCGGGTCGATCGTGTTCAGGTACGAGTCGCCGCCCGCGGGGCGCGGGTCCAGGACCGGCCCGCCGGAGTCGGCCCACGGCCCCGTCGGCGTCGGCGCCGTCGCCACACCGATCGTGTAGTCCCACGGATCGGGGTTCGCCGCCGTGTCCGTCACCGTGTAGTACATGACGTACTGGCCGTCCACGTAGCGGATGTCCGGCGCCCAGAAGTACGAGGCGCTCGCGGCCCAGGCCGGCCGGTTCTCCTCGTCGAAGATCGTGTCCACGTACTCCCACGTCTCCAGGTCCCGGGACCTCGCCACGTGCATGTTGCCGAAGGGCCCGCCCGACACCAGCGGGTCGCTCGTCGCGTACAGGTACCACCAGCCGTCCTTGCCGCGGATGATCGCGGGATCGGCATAGGTGTCGGCGAACGGTTCGGTGATCGGGTTGGTGAAGGTGGTGCCGGACGGGCTCTCGTTGCTTGACGGGCTGCCGTTGCTTGCCGGCGGTGGCGCGGCCGCTGCTTGTGCGGCACCACCGCCGTCGGGCAGGGTGCTGGCGCCCAGGGCCAGCGCGAGCGAGGCGAGGACGGCGACGAACCGGATCTGCATGGGTTTCTCATCCCTTCGGGCGACGGGGAACGTCCTCGATGACGTGGCCCGGCGCACCTTGACGACGAAGTAGCCTGGTACAACGTAGTACCAGGCGAAAAGGTACCGTCGCGAGACCAACCGCGTCCAGACCCGTGCGTCTTCGGCAGCGTGAGGCATCGCACCGTAATCCCTGGACGATGGGCACTAGACTGGACCGGCCCCCGCCGCTGTGGGTCGAACGATCGAACACCACCCCCCAACTGTGAGGACCATCTGCGTGATCACTGCCCATGGCGTCGAGCTGCGCGTCGGCGCACGCCTGCTGCTGAGCGAGGCCAACTTCCGGGTCGCCTCGGGCGACCGGATCGGTCTCGTGGGCCGTAACGGTGCCGGCAAGACCACGCTGACCAAGACGCTCGCGGGCGAGACCCAGCCGTCGAGCGGGCAGATCGTGCGCGGTACCGACATCGGCTACCTGCCGCAGGACCCGCGGACGGGCGACCTCGAGGTCCTTGCGATGGACCGCGTGCTGTCCGCGCGCGGCCTGGACAAGGTCATCGCGAAGATGCGCCAGGCCGAGGGCGAGATGGCGTCGCTGGACACGGCCACGCAGAACGCGGCGATGGAGCGCTACCCCAAGCTGGAGGCGCGGTTCCTCGCCGCCGGCGGGTACTCCGCCGAGTCCGAGGCGCAGATCATCACGGCGAACCTCGGCCTGGACGAGCGCGTCCTGGCGCAGCCGCTCGGCACGCTCTCCGGCGGCCAGCGTCGCCGGATCGAGCTGGCGCGCATCCTGTTCAGCGGCGTCGAGACACTGCTGCTCGACGAGCCGACGAACCACCTCGACGCCGACTCCATCGTCTGGCTGCGCGACTACCTGCGGGCGTACAGCGGCGGGTTCATCGTGATCAGCCACAACACCGACCTGCTGCGCGCCACCGTGAACAAGGTGTTCCACCTCGACGCCAACCGGGGTGAGCTCGACCAGTACAACCTCGGCTGGGACGGCTACCTGGAGCAGCGCGAGACGGACGAGCGGCGTCGTCGGCGGGAGCGGAGCAACGCCGAGAAGAAGGCGGGCACGCTGCTCGCCCAGGCCGAGAAGATGCGCGCCAAGGCGACCAAGGCGACGGCCGCGCAGAACATGATCAAGCGCGCCGAGAAGATGATGTCCGGCCTGGAGGCCGAGCGCGTCTCCGACCGCGTGGCCAACCTGCGCTTCCCGACGCCGGCGCCCTGCGGGCGCACACCGCTCACCGCAAACGGCCTGTCGAAGGCGTACGGGTCCCAGGAGGTGTTCGCCGGGGTGGACCTGGCGATCGACCGCGGGTCCCGCGTCGTCATCCTCGGTTTCAACGGTGCGGGCAAGACGACGCTGCTGCGGATCCTCGCCGGCGTCGAGGCGCCCGACACCGGCGAGGTGGTGCCAGGGCACGGGCTCAAGCTCGGCTACTACGCCCAGGAGCACGACACGCTCGACATGAACGTGACGGTCGTGGAGAACCTGCGCCACGCCGCGCCCGACCTCACCGACACGCAGGTGCGGTCCGTGCTGGGCTCGTTCCTGTTCAGCGGGGACGACGCCTACAAGCCGACGAACGTGCTGTCCGGCGGCGAGAAGACGCGGCTGGCGCTGGCGACCATCGTCGTGTCCGGTGCGAACGTGCTGCTGCTCGACGAGCCCACCAACAACCTCGACCCCGCGTCCCGCGCCGAGATCCTCGGAGCGCTCAAGACGTACGAGGGCGCGGTGGTCATGGTGACCCACGACGACGGCGCGGTCGAGGCCCTCGAGCCCGAGCGCGTGCTGCTCCTGCCCGACGGCGACGAGGACCTCTGGAACGACAGCTACCAGGAGCTGGTCTCGCTAGCCTGAGCCAGAGGAGCGGAACCGCCGGCTCAGGCGATACAGACAGAGCCTGACCCTCTTCTGGTTGCTCACGACCAAGAAGGTCAGTGGAGCTGGGCCTCGATGAGCGCGTCTTCCTCGTCCTCCGCCGTCCGACGGCGCTCGCGGGCCGGCTTGCGCGCCCGCACACCGTCGGCGTCGGCCAGGTCCTCCGACGCCAGCAAGAGGTCGCCCGCCGACACGCTCTCGCCGCGCAGCGCCCCGCGCTCCCTGCGCCACAGCAGGACGTACCCGCCGATCGCGCCGATCGCGAAGATGCCCCACTGGAACGCGTACGACAGGTGCGAGCCGGGGTCGGTGTCGGGCTTGGGCAGGGTGGCGAGCCCGACGTCGGGCGCCGGGACCTCCGTGCGCAGCGCGGCGTACGCGCCGACGGTGCGACCGTCGGCCCAGGCGGCGCCGTCGGGCCCCGCCGCGAGCACCTGCGCGGTCGAGATCGCCTGCACCTGCCCTGGCTGCGCGCCACGGTCAGACGGTGGCTCGTCCGCGCGCAGGGCCGCCACGACGGTCACGCTGCCCGACGGCGGCGCGGGGATCGCGTCCGGCCCTGTCGCGTCCCGCCCGAGCGGGACCGTGCCACGGTTGACGACGATCACGACGTCCTGACCGTTGACCTGGGTCTCGAACGGAACCAGCACGTGGTACCCGTTGCGCCCGGCGACGGGCCGGTTGCGCAGCACGACCGTCGCGTCGGTGACGTAGTTCCCCTCTAGCTCCACCGGACGCCAGACCTCCGACTCCGGCAGCGCGGCGCCCGGCCCGGCGAGGATCTCACCCGGCGGCACCACGGGTGCCGACCAGTTGGCCTGGATGAGGTCGATCTCGGCGTTGCGCGACTCGGACCGGTTCCACTGCCAGCGTCCCGCCACCAGGCACAGGGCGGCGAGTACCACGGCGGCCACCGCGAGGATGACCCACTGGCGGGTGGTGCGGGGCCCGCGGGCGTCGTCGGGCAAGGGGCCCGAGCCGGAGGCACCGTCCGTCATGACGCCGCCGCTCACCGTGCCGCCGCTCACGACACCCGGTCCAGCTCCGCCACGGCCACCGTCTGCTTCCAGAACGACCGCGACGCCAGGAAGTGTTCGAGGTGCTCACGGTGCTCGTCGCACGCGAGCCACACCTTGCGGCGCTCGGGCGTGTGCAGCTTCGGGTTGTTCCACAGCAGGCCCCACGACGCCTGGGCGCGGCAGCCCTTGGCGCTGCAGACGAGCTCGCCGTCGGGCACAGGGTCGGGTGCGGGGCCGGAGAGGCCGAGGAGGTCCATCAGGAGTTCTCTCAGTCGTCCACGTGGTCGATGACGCGGCCGGCACCTGGAGCGCTCGGGGCGCTCGAGGTACGCGGGGCGTCCGGCACGTCGGGGGAGGCGTCTGGCAGCTCGGTGAGCGCGGGGGCGGCGGGCGGCGTCACGGGCGACGTGTCGTGCGTGACGTGGTCACGGCCGGAGTTGGCGATGAGCACCGCCGAGTACGGCAGCACCACGGCGGCGGCCACGAGGGCCCACCGGACCCAGCCGTCCACCATCACCGCGCCGATGATGCACACCACGCGGATGGACATCTGGATGAGATAGCTCCGCGTTCGGCGCGACTGGTCCACGGCCAGCGGCTCAGGGGCCGAGGTGATGGACGGGACCGGCTCGCTCATCCTGTCAGTCTACGTCCGCGGCGAACCGGGCGGGTACGCCCTCCGGCGTCCGTCTACACAGGTGCGCCACGGGGGGTTGTTGTAGAAAACCGACAAGGACCGGTGAATCCCTGTGGCCCGGCGCGCGCGGCGCACGGCCGACGCGCGGGGTAGCGTCGCAGCGGACCCGGATCGACCCAGGTACCGGCCGCCGCCCCCAGCCTCGCGCGGCCTCCATGCGAGCTTGCGCATTCCAGCATCGAGGAGTTCAGGTGACCACTATGCCCGCCACTCAGAGCATTTCCGCAGGTCCCACCGGCCGAGTAGTCGTCGTGACGGGTGCCGCCCGCGGCATCGGCCGCGCCATCGCGGAGCGCTTCGTGGCGGACGGCGACCGTGTCGCCACGATCTACCGCGGCGGCGACCTGCCCAAGGGCGTCGAGGCCTATGTGGCCGACGTCACCGACTCGGCGGCCGTCGACGCGGCGTTCGCCGCCATCGAGAAGGACATGGGCCCCGTCGAGGTGCTCGTGGCCAACGCCGGCGTGACCAAGGACCAGCTCCTCATGCGCATGAGCGACGAGGAGTTCGAGTCGGTCCTCGACGTGAACCTCACCGGGACGTTCCGCTGCGTCCGCCGCGCGTCCAAGGGCATGATCCGGGCACGGAAGGGCCGCATCGTGCTGATCGGCTCGATCGTCGGCCTGTCTGGCGGCCCCGGCCAGGTCAACTACTCCTCCTCGAAGGCCGCCCTGGTGGGCATGGCTCGCTCCATCACCCGTGAGCTCGGCACGCGTGGCATCACGGCCAACGTCGTCGCGCCCGGATACGTCGAGACGGACATGACCGCCGCGCTGTCCGAGGACGTGCGCAAGGGCTACCTCAAGACGATCCCGGCCGGGCGCTTCGCCTCGACGGACGAGATCGCGGCCGTGGTCTCCTTTGTCGCGTCCGACGCGGCGGGCTACGTCTCCGGCGCGGTCATCCCGGTCGACGGTGGCCTCGGGATGGGGCACTGAGCCGTACTCTGGCGCCGCTACCTGCGGTTTTGCCCGAATATATCCACCATTCTGGACATCAAGTACGGCGGGGAGTTTCGTTCCACGCCGCAATCCGCATTACGCTCGCACCCAGCGCAGGGGTCGCCTCGGCACGCCTGCGCCTGATCGGAAGGACAACATGGGTCTCCTCGAAGGTAAGAAGCTGCTCGTCACGGGCGTGCTGACGGACTCGTCGATCGCATTCCACGCCGCCCGGCTCGCTCAGGAGGAGGGCGCGGAGGTCGTGCTCTCGTCCTTCGGGCGGCAGATGAAGCTCACGCAGGCCTTCGCGAAGCGGCTGCCGGCCGAGGCTCCGGTGGTCGAGCTGGACGCGACCAGCCAGGAGAACCTCGACGCTCTGGCCGACGCGGTGCGCGCGGAGGGCTTCGACCGGCTCGACGGCGTCGTGCACTCGATCGGGTTCGCGCCGCAGTCCGTCATGGGCGGCAACTTCCTCACGGGCACCTGGGAGGACGTCGCCACCGCGCTGCACGTCTCCACGTTCTCGTACAAGTCGATCGCCGTGGCTGCGAGGGAGCTGATGACCGACGGCGGTGCCGTCGTCGGCCTGACGTTCGACGCGCAGTTCGCCTGGCCCGTGTACGACTGGATGGGCGTGGCCAAGGCCGGTCTGGAGTCCGCGAACCGCTACCTGGCGCGCGACCTCGGGCCTGAAGGAATCCGCTGCAACCTCGTCTCGGCAGGGCCGATCCGGACCACCGCCGCCAAGTCCATCCCGGGCTTCGCGACGATGGAGGACGCCTGGCCGACCCGAGCCCCGCTCGGTTGGGACCAGACGACCGCGGAGCCGGCGGCGCGTGCCGTGTGCGCGCTCCTGTCGGACTGGTTCCCGGCGACCACCGGTGAGATCGTGCACGTCGACGGCGGCGTGCACGCCATGGGTCAATAGACCCGGCTCAATAGATGGGCAGGAGGCTTTGATGGGCAGAGCGTCGGGCACGGAGCCCACCACTTCGCCGGGACGGCGTCTGGTGTTGCTCCGGCACGCGAAGGCGGAGCCGCCGTCGGAACTTCCCGACGAGCAGCGGCCGCTCGCACTGCGTGGCCGGGACCAGGCGGTGAAGGTCGGTGCGGCGTTGGTCGCGTCCGGCCTCCTGCCCGACGCCGTCCTCGTCTCCGGGGCGGTGCGTTCCCGGCAGACGTGGGACCTTGCGCGCAAGCACCTGGGGGATCCGCCGGTGGCGTTCACCGACGACCTCCTGGGAGCGATGCCGCGCGGCGTCCTCGCGCTCGTGCGCGAGCTCGACCCAGCCGCGCGGACCGTGCTGGTGATCGGTCATGAGCCCGCGATGGCGGGCACGGCCGAGCTGCTGGCCGGTCCCGGGTCGGAGGACGGTGCTCTCGCGCAGGTCCGCGTCGGCGTCCCGACGGGCACCTACTCGGTGCTGCACTCCGACCTGGACTGGTCGGAGTGGGACCGCAAGGCGGCCCGCCTCACGGAGGTAGCCCGCCCCGCCTGACGGGACGTCTCCTGGTTGTGGGCGCGATCATCGTGCCCACAACCAAGCCGCCAGGTGCTAGAGGAGGGTGAGGACGGCGTCCAGGCGGCCCTCGATCGAGTACGGGGCCTGCTCGCGCACCACGGGCTTGGCGTTGAACGCCACGCCGACGCCGGCGATCTCGATCATGCCGAGGTCGTTCGCGCCGTCGCCCACCGCGACGGTGTGCTCCAGCGGGATGTCCAGGGCAGCTGCCCACTCGCGCAGGGTCGCGGCCTTGGCCGCGCGGTCGATGACGGGGCCGACGGTGCGGCCGGTCAGCACGCCGTCCGCGACCTCCAGGCGGTTGGCACGCAGCAGCTCGATCCCGAGCTCCTGGGCGACCGGCTCGACGATCTCCGCGAAACCGCCCGACACCAGCCCGAACGCCCAGCCGCGAGCCTGGCACCCGGCCACCAGCTCGCGGGCGCCCGGCGTCAGCTCGACGGCGGCGCGCACCTTGTCGAGGGCTGCGACCGGTACGCCGGCCAGGGTCGCGACGCGCTCGCGGAGCGACGCGGCGAAGTCCAGCTCGCCGCGCATCGCCCGCTCGGTCACGGCCGCGACCTCGTCGCGGGTACCGGCATGCTCCGCGATGAGCTCGATGACCTCCTGCTGGAAGAAGGTCGAGTCCACGTCGGTCACGATGAGTCGCTTCACGGGGACCAGTGTGCCGGACTCCTGCCCCCATCGTTCTCGAAACCTAGGTTGCTTCGCTTTGCGGCCGTTCAAAGCGAAGCAACCTAGGTCTCGAAGGAAAGGAAGCTATGACGGGCCGGCTCCACCAGGGCAGAACGGTGGGGGCGGTTAGAACCGCTAGTCGACTATCGTGCCCTTCGGGACCACTACCAGGCCGCTCTCCGTGACCGTGAAGCCCCGCGCCCGGTCCTCGTCGTGGTCGACGCCGATGCGGGCCCGCTCGTTGATCACCACGTTCTTGTCGACGATCGCCCGGTGCACGTGCGCGTACCGGTGCACCTGGACGTCGTCCATCAGCACGGAGCCGGAGACGTTCGACCAGGAGTGCAGGTGCACGCCAGGGGAGAGCACCGACCCTCCGGCCTGCGCGCCCGAGATGAGCACCCCCGGCGAGACGATCGACTCGACCGCGTGCCCCATCCGCCCGGGACCGGCGTGCACGAACTTCGCCGGGGGCAGCCCCGTGTAGCCCGTGTACAGGGGCCAGTCGTAGTTGTAGAGGTTGAAGATGGGGTGCACCGCGATGAGGTCCGTGTGCGCGTCGTAGTACGAGTCGATGGTCCCGACGTCGCGCCAGTAGCCCCGGTCGCGGTCGGTGGAGCCGGGCACGTCGTTGCGGATGAAGTCGTAGACGCCTGCCTCACCCTGCGCGACGAACGCGGGGATGATGTCGCCGCCCATGTCGTGCCGGGAGTCGGGGTTCGCTGCGTCCTTGGTGACGGCCTCGACCAGCGCGTCGGCGTCGAACACGTAGTTGCCCATCGAGGCGAGGATCTCGCCGGGGGAGTCGGGCAGGCCGGTGGGGTCGGTCGGCTTCTCCAGGAACTCGCGGATCTTCGTCGGGTCGTCCGGGTCGACGTCGATGACGCCGAACTGGTCGGCCATCCCGATCGGCTGCCGGATCGCGGCGACCGATGCCCGCGCCCCCGACTCGATGTGCGCGTCCACCATCTGGGAGAAGTCCATGCGGTAGACGTGGTCGGCACCGACCACGACCACGATGTCGGGGCGCTCGTCGTCGATGATGTTGAGGCACTGGTAGATCGCGTCGGCGCTGCCGAGATACCAGTGCTTGCCCACGCGCTGCTGCGCGGGGACGGGCGCAACGAAGTTGCCCAGCAGGGGCGACATGCGCCACGTCTTGGAGATGTGCCGGTCAAGGGAGTGAGACTTGTACTGCGTCAGCACGACGACGTGCAGGTACCGCGAGTTGACGATGTTGGAGAGGGCGAAGTCCACCAGACGGTAGATGCCGCCGAAGGGCACTGCGGGCTTGGCGCGGGCGGCGGTGAGCGGCATCAGCCGCTTTCCCTCGCCGCCGGCGAGGACGATCGCAAGGACGCGGGGGGCGGAAGCCATACGGGTGACATTAAGCCCTTTTGGGCTGGTCCGTCAGGTGGCGCGCTGAGACTTCGCGCACGCTAGGTTGGCCATGTGCCCGACGTCGCTGCCGCCCCCGGCTTTGCCCCCCGTTCCGTTCCTGCCCCAGGGCCTGCTCCGGGCTCCGCCCACAAGCCCAGCGGCACCCTCCGCGTCGACCTCCTGACCCGCGAGTTCCCGCCCCACGTCTACGGCGGCGCGGGCGTCCACGTGGCCGAGCTGGCCGGAGTGCTTGCGCAGCACGCGGACGTGCGGGTGCGCTGCTTCGACGGCCCGCGCGACGCGGCGACGGAGGCCTCGGGCGTCACGGGCTACGTGACGCCTGCCGCCCTGTCCGGCGCCAACCCGGCGCTGGCCACCCTGGGCACGGACCTCGTCATGGCCGACGACGTCGCGGGCGCCGACCTGCTCCACTCGCACACCTGGTACGCCAACATGGCAGGCCACCTGGGCGGTCTCCTGCACGGGGTGCCGCACGTCGTCACCGCGCACTCCCTGGAGCCCCTGCGCCCCTGGAAGGCCGAGCAGCTCGGCGGCGGCTACGCGCTCTCGTCGTGGGCCGAGCGCACCGCCTACCTGGGCGCCGCAGGGGTCATCGCGGTCTCCGCGGGCATGCGGGCCGACATCCTGCGCGTCTACCCCGAGCTCGACCCGGAGCGGGTGCACGTGGTGCACAACGGCATCGACCTGGCGGGCTGGCGGCGCCCTGCCGCGGGCGACGACGCGGCGCAGGACGCCGCCGCGGCGACCGTGCGCCGGTACGGGATCGACCCGGACCGCCCGGCGGTCGTGTTCGTCGGCCGGATCACCCGGCAGAAGGGCCTGCCGTACCTGCTGCGCGCCGCCGCCGAGCTGCCGCCCGAGGTGCAGCTCGTCCTGTGCGCGGGCGTTCCGGACACGCCAGAGATCATGGCCGAGGTGGTCGCCCTCACCGAGCGCCTGCGCGAGTCGCGCACCGGCGTCGTCTGGATCGAGGAGATGCTCCCGCGGCCCGACCTCGTGGCGGTCCTGTCGGCCTGCACCGTCTTCGTCTGCCCGAGCGTCTACGAGCCGCTCGGCATCGTGAACCTCGAGGCCATGGCCGTCGGCCTGCCCGTGGTCGGCACGGCCACCGGCGGCATCCCCGAGGTGGTCGACGACGGCGTCACCGGCCTGCTGGTCCCCATCGAGCAGGCCGACGACGGGACGGGCACCCCGCTGGACCCCGACCGGTTCGTCGCCGACCTGGCGGCCGCGCTGACCCGCGTCGCGACCGACCCGGAGGGCGCAGCGGTGATGGGCGCAGCGGGCCGCCGTCGGGCCGAGGACCACTTCGCCTGGGCGGCGATCGGTGACCGCACGATGGAGGTCTACGAGCAGGTGCTCGCGCAGGCCTGAGACGTCGGTACTTTCGTCGGTACCGGCCTGCCCCGCCAGCGGGCGAGGCTTCCCGCATGATCCAGATCGAGCACCTGACCAAGAGATACGGCACCACCACGGCGCTGCACGACGTGACCTGCGAGGTGGCGACCGGGACCGTCACGGGCCTGCTGGGGCCCAACGGCGCGGGCAAGTCGACGCTGATGCGCGTGGTCCTTGGCCTGGACCACGCGACGTCGGGCACGGCGCTCGTGGCAGGCCGCCGGTACGCGACGCTGCGCCGCCCGCTGCACGTCGTCGGCGCGCACCTGGGCGGACGCGCCGTGCATCCGCAGCGCTCCGCCCGGCAGCACCTGCTGGCTCTCGCACGGAGCAACCGGATCCCCGCCGCGCGTGTCGAGGAGGTGCTCGACCTCACCGGGCTGCGCGGTGTGGCGCGGCGGCGGGCGGGCGGCTTCTCGCTGGGCATGGGCCAGCGCCTGGGGCTGGCCGCCGCGCTGCTCGGCGACCCGGGCACGGTCCTCCTCGACGAGCCGGTGAACGGCCTGGACACCGACGGCGTGCGGTGGATCCGCCGCCTGCTGCGCCGCCTGGCCGACGACGGGCGCACCGTGCTGATCTCCAGCCATCTCCTGTCCGAGGTGCAGCTCGTGGCCGACCGCGTGCTGGTGCTCGGCAAGGGCCGGCTGCTGGCGGACCTGCCCACGGCGGACCTCGCGGCGCGGGCCACGCCGGAGCACCTGGCGGAGGGGATGTCGGCGCTCGAGTCCGGGTACCTGAGCCTCGTCGAGGACTCCGCCGAGTACGTGGCCGGCGCCGGGCGCCCGGCGTCCGGTGCCACCGTGCAGTCCGGTGCCACCATGCAGGAGGTGCGGCATGGCCGCTGAGCCGCTCCGCGAGCTGTCCGCCGTCGTCCGCGCCGAGTGGGGCAAGGCGTGGTCGGTCCCCGCCGCCGTGCTCTGGCTGGGGATCGCTGTCGTGATCGCCCTCGTCACGGCCATGACGCTCGCCAACGACGTGGTCCACGCCGTCTCGACGGGTGAGCTCCCGCCAGGCACCCGGACGCCGGTGTCGGAGGTCCTCGGCCCCGTGGTGAGCTTCGCCCAGATCGCGGTGGCCGGGTTCGCGCTGCACCTGGTGACGCCCGAGTACGCGGCCGGATCCATCGGGCCGGTGTTCCTGGCCACGCCGCGCCGGTGGATGGTCGTCGCGGCCAAGACGGCAGTGGCCGGCGCCGTCGCAGCGACGCTCGGTGCGGTCCTTGGTCCCGTGTCCGCCCTGCTGGCCGACGCGGTGCTGGGCGGCCACGCGGGCACCCCCGTCCCGATGGTCCACGCCTCGGCCGGAGCAGCCGGGGGGTGTGTTCGCTGCCGCCGCGCTGGTCGCCGTGGGGCTGGGCTTCCTGTGCCGCAGCGCGGTGGGTGCCCTGTCGGCCGCGTTCGTCCTGCTCGTCGTCACGCTCGCGGCACCGGACACCGCCGGCCGGTGGCTGCCCGGCCCGGCCGGGGCGGCGTTCGTCTCCGGCACCGCGGACCTCTCCCGGCCGCTCGCGCTCGCGGTGCTGGCCGCCTGGTGCGCGGCGATCCTCGGCCTGGCCGTGTGGACGGTGACCCGCCGGGATGCCTAGCCTCTGGCCGATGAGAACGCACCCGGTGCTGCGCTGGGCCGTCCCGGCCTTCCTGGTGGTCCAGGCCGGGGTGCTGGGGCTCGCCTGGTGGGCGGGCTCCGGGCTGCTGCTCGCCCTGGCGGAGCTGGCGGCGCTCACCGGGTTCGCCTGCCTGGTGCTCCTTGCGCAGTACCTGCTGCTGCGCGGCCGGTACACCCGCGAGAGGGAGGCGACACGCCGGGCCGTCGAACGGCGTCGGGTCGCCGACGAGGTGCACGACCTCGTGGGCCACGAGCTCAGCCTCATCGCCATGCAGGCGGGCCTGCTCGAGCTACGGGCCGACGCCGCGGACGCGAAGCTCGCCGGGCAGTTGCGGGCGCAGGCCGAGCACGCCGTGGCGAGCCTGCACGAGACCGTCGCCCTGCTGCACGGGACGGCACCCGACGAGCCGGTGACCGACGACGTCGAAGACCTCGTGGCCAGGGCCCGGCAGGCCGGCGCGCGGGTCACGCTGCACGGGGACGTCGACCGGGTCGCGGTCCCCACCCGCCTCGCCGTGCACACGGTGGTCCGTGAAGGACTCACCAACGCCGCGCGGCACGCGCCGGGCAGCCCGGTCGCCGTCGTGCTGTCGACGTCGGCGGGCACGCACGGCGACGTCGTCGAGGCCCGCGTGGCGACCTCGGACGCGCCGGCCCCGACGGCGGGTGCGGGCCGGGCCGGCCACGGGCTCGACGCGCTGCGCCGCCGCGTGACGGCGCTCGGCGGACACCTGGACGCCCGCCACCACGACGGCACGCACGTCCTCACCGCCCGCATCCTCGCCCAGCCCTCTGGCGACCCGCTCAGGAGCGCCGAACCCGTCGAGCTGGCCGGCGCACGTCCCCTGCGCGCCCTCGTCCGCCAGACGGCGGTGCCCGTCGTGGTGGCGTGCGCCGTCGTCCTCGGGTTCTGGACCTGGGCGTCGCACGACACGACGGCGGAACCCGAGGTCCTCGCGCGGTTCGCCGTCGGTCTGCCCACCGCCGAGCTGGACGCCCTCGTGCCCCAGCGGCAGGCACCCGTCCGCCTCGCGCGGTCGCCCGAGCCGCCTCCCGGCTCGACCTGCCGCGCCTGGACCGACGGGAACTTTCCCCTCGCCGCCGCGACCGTCGAGGTCTGCGCCGACGACCACGCGGTCACCCGCGTCACCGACCTCGCCGGGGAGCCGCTGTGGTGAGGGTCCGCGTCCTCGTCGTCGACGACGACCCCCGCGTGCGTGACGTGCTCACGGGAACCTTCGCCACCGACCCGGACATCGACGTCGTCGCGCAGGCCGCCGACGGGCGGGAGGCGCTCGCGGTGGCCCGGTCCCGGCTGCTCGACGTCGTCGTGCTGGACGTCCGGATGCCCGTGCTCGACGGGCTCGGCACGCTGGAGGTGATCCGCCGGGAGCAGATCCCGGTCCGCGTCGTCGTGCTGACCAGCTTCGGCGAGAGCGAGTACGTGCGCCGCGCGATCGCGCTCGGGGCGGACGGGTTCCTGCTCAAGTCGGGCGACCCGCACGACCTGCTGCGGGCCGTGCGGGGCACGGCGGCGGGGGAGACGTGGCTGTCGCCCGCCGTCGCCCACCAGGTCGCGCGCGACCTGCGCCGCGGCCACGCCGGGCAGGCCGACGCCGAGCTCGCCGCCGGCCGGCTCGCGGCCCTCACCGCCAGGGAGCGTGACGTGGCGGACCTGCTCGCCCAGGGCCGCACGAACGCGGAGATCGCCGCGGACCTGCACCTCAGCGAGAGCACCGTGAAGGCGTACGTCAGCTCCGCGATGGACCGGCTCGGGGTGCGCAACCGCGTTGAGCTCGCCTGGCAGGTCTGGTCGGCCCGGGGAGGGCCCGTGGGCTGACCGCGGTTCAGCAGGCTCGGGAGAGTCGTAACCCCCGGGGTTATGGTCGCCTCGAACCTGCTGAACGACAGTCAGTCCGGCGCCGGCCGGCGGCCGGCGGCTTCAGAGAGAGGGGAGAGCTGCCAGGAGCGTCTCGCGCTCCGCGCCGGTGCGGAGCCGGTGGTACGCCAGGTGCGCGTATGCCGGGTCGGACCCGACGGCGGTGTATCGCCGCCGGTTGCTCGCGTAGGTGGTCCACGCCCAGCGGATCACGGAGTCGCGCGCGAAGAGCGCATCCCACGGCTCGCGGTTCCCGTTCCACAGCTCCACCCGGCTCGCCGTCCGGCGGACCGTCCTGGTCACGACGCGGCGCATGACGGTCGCGCGCGACGGGTCCACGAAGACGAACGTGTCGGCGCGCTCGCGGATCCGGTCGGCGGCGCCCGCGCCCGAGTAGCTTCCGTCGATCACCCAGGCGTCCTGGCCGACGGCGGACTCGACGTCGGCCAGGAAGTCCGCGCGCGGTGTCCAGCCCGGGCCCCAGTAGAGCGCGTCGAGCTCGGTGTGCGGCAGACCGTGCCGCAGCGCGAGCTCGCGGGCGAGCGTCGTCTTCCCGGACCCGGACGTCCCGACCACCCAGACCCGCCGCACGGGTCAGCGGACCTCGCCGTAGGTCGCCGCGCTCATCGCGTGGCGGGCCGTGCGGTCGACCTCACGCAGCGCCGTGGACCGCTGGTCGACCTGGAAGACGTTCACCGCGCCGCCGTCGTCCACCGTGCCGAGCGCCACGATCGCCCGCAGGCGGCCCGCGAGGGCCAGCACGCGGGCGCGCCGCCCGTCCAGGTGCGGCACCGGCCACGACGACGTGCTGGCGGACCGGATCCGCTCGATGGCGTCGGCTGCGTCGTCGCGCCAGCGGGCGACGTCGAGCTGGTCCAGGGCGTCCGTCGCGGTCATCAGGCTGGTGCGGAGCTCGCGCTCGGCGTCGGCGACCGAGCCGATCGCCGCGTGCACGAGCGTGGTCCACTGGGGAACCTCCAGCACGCGCCACGTCACCATGTGCCCCGGCTCGATGTGGCTGCCGAACGCCTGGACGCGGGGGACCGCCGCCCAGCTTCCCGCCGGCGTCGTGATCACCACGCACTCCCCGGCGTCGGTGGCCTCGAGGTTGGCCACCGCGGGGACGCCCGCCGCGTCGCCGGGCGCGGGCAGCAGCGCGCACACCTCCCGTGGCCCGGTGGTCCAGGCGGTGAAGAGCGTGTCGAGGTCGGTGCCGTCGGCAAAGCCGGGCAGCCCCTCGACCGTGTGCGGCTCGTCGTCGCCCACCACGGACTTCACGGCATCGGAGGTGTCGCCGACGCCCTGCAGCCACAGGGCGAGCAGCACGCTCCGGGGGAGCTCCTGATCGGTGTCCACCGCAGAACTGTAAATGACTCCTCCTCGGGTAAGGTCGTGGCCCATGAGCTCGGTTCTCCACCTTGCGGGCGTCACCGTCCGTCGCGGCACCTCGACCATCCTCGATTCCGTCGACTGGCAGGTGAACGAGGGAGAACGGTGGATCGTGCTCGGCCCGAACGGTGCGGGCAAGACAACTCTCCTCCAGATTGTCGCAGCGCGCTTGCATCCGACGTCGGGCGAGGCCACGATCCTCGACTCGACCCTCGGCAAGGTCGATGTCTTCGAGCTGCGCCCGCGGATCGGCATCTCGAGCGCGGCGCTCGCCGAGCGGCTGCCGACGGCGGAAAAGGTGCGCGACGTCGTGCTGACCGCCGCCTACGGCGTGACCGGCCGCTGGCACGAGACCTACGACGAGCTCGACGAGCAGCGTGCCAAGGACCTGCTGGCGGTGTTCGACGTCGACCACCTCGCCGACCGCACCTACGGCACCCTCTCCGAGGGCGAGCGCAAGCGCGTGCAGATCGCCCGCGCCCTCATGACCGACCCGGAGCTGCTGCTGCTCGACGAGCCCGGCGCCGGGCTCGACCTGGGCGGTCGTGAGGAGCTGGTCGGCGCGCTGTCCGAGCTCGCGCACGACCCTGCCTCGCCGGTCCTTGTGCACGTGACGCACCACGTCGAGGAGATCCCGCCGGGCTTCACTCACGTGCTGCTCATGAAGAAGGCAGGCATCCAGGCCGCCGGACCGATCGAGGAGGTCCTCACAGCGGACAACCTGTCGGAGGCGTTCGGGCTGCCGCTGATCGTGGCGCACGGCGGCGGGCGCTGGCTCGCGCGTGCGGCTCGCTGACGCGCTGTCGTATCGCGTGAGCTGAAGGCGCGCGGGCTCTTCCGCCGTCGAAATAATCAGCACATTTGAGAAATCCCGTTGAAACACCGGTTTTTGCTACCGCTGTGTCAGTGGACCTTGGTAAAGTCCGGGCAAAGGTCCGAGGTGGCGGTAGATTCACCGCGAGGGCCCGCCGGCGGAGAGGTTCCGTCGGCGACCGGTCGCCAACCGGAGTGGACGCTCGGAGGGAGCACCCATGGACTGGTTGTGGTGGGTAGGAGCCGCGCTGGTATTCGCGCTGATCGAACTCCTGTCGCTGGATTTCGTCTTCATCATGTTCGCGGGCGGCGCGCTGGCCGCAGGGGCGGCGAACGCGGCCGGCCTGCCGCTGTGGGCGCAGGCCATCGTCTTCGTGGTGGCCTCGGTGGTGCTGCTCGTGACGCTGCGGCCCACGCTGATCCGCCACCTGCGCAACAACACGCCGAAGGCGCCCACCAACACGGAGGCGAACGTGGGGCGCACGGCGTCGGTGGTCCAGGAGGTCAGCACCGCCTCAGGACTGATCAAGCTCAGCGGCGAGGTGTGGAGCGCGAGGGCCGTACCCGGCTCGCCTCTGCTGGCCGCCGGCACTAGCGTTCGTGTGGTCCAGATCGACGGCGCCACCGCCGTCGTCGAGCCGGCGTAGCAGCCTGGTTCCTGGACGTCCCCCTTCAGCAGTACCAGCGTGAAGCAGTACCCAGACAGTCCAGTCAGAAGCTTGAATCGTCCGTGCGGGCCAAGGCGCCCGCGTAAGGAGACGTCGTGGAGTCATTCGGGCAAGTCCTGCTCTATCTGATCATTGCCCTGGTCGTGATCGTCGGTATCGTCGCGGTGATCCGTGCCGTGCGGATCGTTCCGCAGTCGGTGGCGCTCGTGGTCGAGCGCCTGGGTCGGTACTCGAAGACGCTCGACCCGGGCCTGCACGTGCTGGTGCCGTTCGTCGACCGTGTCCGCGCCGGCGTGGACCTGCGCGAGCAGGTCGTGTCGTTCCCGCCCCAGCCGGTGATCACCAGTGACAACCTGGTGGTCGAGATCGACACCGTCATCTACTTCCAGGTGACGGACGCCAAGTCCGCTGTCTACGAGATCGCGAACTACATCACGGCGATCGAGCAGCTCACGGTCACCACGCTGCGTAACGTCATCGGTTCGATGGACCTGGAGCAGACGCTCACCAGCCGTGACCAGATCAACGGCCAACTCCGTGGCGTCCTCGACGAGGCGACCGGGCGCTGGGGTATCCGCGTCAACCGCGTCGAGCTCAAGTCGATCGAGCCGCCGCCCTCCATCCAGGGCGCGATGGAGCAGCAGATGCGCGCCGAGCGGGACCGCCGTGCCGCGATCCTCACCGCCGAGGGCATCAAGCAGTCGGCGATCCTGACCGCCGAGGGCGAGAAGCAGTCGGCGATCCTCACGGCCGAGGGTGACGCGCAGTCGCAGATCCTGCGGGCCGAGGGTGAGTCGCGCGCGATCATCCAGGTCTTCGAGGCCATCCACCGCGGCGACCCCGACCCGAAGCTGCTCGCGTACCAGTACCTGCAGATGCTCCCGCAGCTCGCCAAGGGCGACTCCAACACGACCTGGGTCATCCCCACCGAGTTCACCGCCGCGCTGGGCAGCATCGCCAAGGGCTTCGGCGGCACGCCGGGCACGCCGGGCATCCCGGACCCCTCCGCCGGCGACGGCCCGTCCGGCAGCGGCCCCCGGCCGGCGACGTCGGTGCTCGACAAGCCGCTGCTGCAGGACCCGAGCGAGGCGCTCGCCGAGGCGCAGCGCCAGGCCGAGGCCGCCGTGGCCGACGCGACCAGCGCGGGCACCCGGTCGGGCGAGCCCTTCGACCCGCGGACCGAGCGCGGGCAGATGCCCGGCGGCTCCACGCCGCCCCCGCCGGCGCCCCCGGCGCCGCCGGTCGCCTGACCGTAGCGTCAGTAGCTCTCGGAAGCCCCTCGGTGTTCGCGCCGGGGGGCTTCCGGTGTGTCCGGAGAGGCCCGCCCGGGCCCTCCCGCCGGCACGACGAGATTCGCTCAGCGAAAAATCAGTTGCGGAGTGAGCGCTCACTCATTTACTGTCGACGGCATGGACAACGAACGGCGCCGAGCCTCGCCGATGACCCCGGACGAACGGCGAGCCGCCATCGCGGCGGCGGTCATGCCCCTGGTCGCAGAGCGCGGCGTCGACGTCACCAGTCGTGAGCTCGCCGAGGCCGCCGGGGTCGCCGAGGGCACCCTGTTCCGCGCGTTCGGCGACAAGACGGCGCTCGTCGGCGCGGTCGCCGTGGAGGGCCTGTCTCGCGCGGGGCGCCCCGAGGAGACGCTCGCCGAGCTCACCGGGATCGACCCGACGCTGCCGCTGGAACGGCGCCTGGAGCTCGTGATCGAGCTGGGCCGCCACCGGACGGCCGAGGTGATGCGGTGGATGTCCGTGCTGCGCCGCATGGCGCCGCCGGGCGGGCCACCGGGCGGGCCACCGGGCCCGCCTGTGGTGCCGGGGGCCTCGCCGGGTCCGCCGATGGTGTGCGACGGACCGCCGGGCGCGGTGGTCGTGCCCGGTCCGCCGCCGGGCGGGCACGGCGCGGCCACCGACCAGCACGAGCGCCTGCACAGCTATCGCAGGATGTTCCTGGACCAGCGCGCCCGCCAGCACGAGGCCACGGTCGAGGGCATCACCTCCGTCCTGACGCCTGACCTCCACCGACTCCGGGTCCCGGTCGAGGTGGCGATCTCGCTGATCGAGTCGGCGATCGCTGGTGCGCACGCGCGGATCGATCACCTGCAGCCCGAGGTGCCCGCCGACGTCCTGGCCGACGCCCTCGTGAACGGCCTCGCCGGTCCTGGGAAAATACCTAGCCCCGCCGGCCCGGACCCTGCAACCTCCAGTAGCGCCGCACCGGGCGCCCCGGCCTCTGGTTCTCCAGCCCCCAGCCCCGAAGGGAACTCTCTTTAATGCTTGTCACGCTTGCCCGGAAATATCTGGGTCCCTACCGCTGGGCGGTGGTAGCGGTGCTCGTCCTGCAGCTGGTGCAGACGCTCGGGGCGCTGTATCTGCCCAGCCTGAACGCGGACATCATCGACGACGGCGTGGTGGTCGGCGACATCGGCCGCATCTGGAGCACCGGCGGCTGGATGCTCGTCGTCTCGCTCGGCCAGGTCGTCGCCTCCGTCGTCGCTGTCTACTTCGGTGCCCAGGTCGCCACGGCCTTTGGCCGGGACCTGCGGCGCGACCTGTTCCGGACCGTCCAGACCTACTCGGCGCGGGAGATGGCGCAGTTCGGCGCGCCCACGCTGATCACGCGCGGCACCAACGACGTGCAGCAGGTCCAGATGACCGTGCTCATGACGTTCACGATCATGGTGATGGCGCCGATCATGCTGGTCGGCGGCGTGATCCTCGCGCTGTCGGAGGACGTGACGATGTCCGGCCTCCTGCTGGTCATCGTGCCGGTGCTCGGCGTCACGGCGGGCCTCATCGTGTGGCGGATGGTGCCGCACTTCCGCCGTATGCAGAAGCGCATCGACGCGATCAACGCCGTCCTGCGCGAGCAGATCACCGGCCTGCGCGTGGTCCGCGCGTTCGTCCGTGAGCAGCGGGAGAAGGAGCGGTTCGGCACGGTGAACGAGGAGCTGTTCGACACCTCGCTGCGTGCGGGTCAGCTCATGGCGCTCACGTTCCCCGTGGTCATGCTGATCATGAACATGTCGTCGGTCGCGGTGCTGTGGTTCGGCGCGCGCGAGATCGAGGCGGGCGGCCTGCAGATCGGCTCCCTGACGGCGTTCCTGAGCTACCTCATGTACATCCTCATGGCGGTGATGATGTCGACGATGATCTTCATGATGATCCCGCGCGCCGCGGTCGCGGCGGAGCGCATCGGGGAGGTCCTGGAGACCGAGTCCTCCGTCGTCGACCCGGTGGCTCCGGTGGCGCTGCTCCCGGCCGACGACGCCGGCGGGCAGGCTCCGCGCGGGCGTGTCACCTTCGAGGACGTCGAGTTCCGCTACCCAGGCGCCGAGGCGCCGGTGCTGCACGAGCTGACGTTCGCAGCGGAGCCCGGCCAGATCACGGCGATCATCGGCTCGACGGGCTCCGGCAAGTCGACGCTGCTCAACCTGGTGCCGCGGCTCTTCGACGCGACGGGCGGCTCGGTGCGGATCGACGGCATCGACGTGCGCGACGTCCTGCAGCGTGACCTCGGCTCGGTGATGGGGCTGGTGCCGCAGAAGGCCTTCCTGTTCACCGGGACCGTCGCGGACAACCTCCGGTACGGCAAGCCCGACGCCTCCGAGGAGGAGATGTGGGCGGCGCTCGAGGTGGCGCAGGCGCGTGACTTCGTCGAGGCGCTGCCGGACGGCCTGGAGTCGATGGTCGCGCAGGGCGGCGCCACGTTCTCGGGCGGGCAGCGGCAGCGGCTCGCCATCGCTCGGGCAGTGATCCGCGAGCCACGGATCTACCTGTTCGACGACAGCTTCTCGGCCCTCGACTACGCCACCGACGCGCGCCTGCGCGCTGCCCTCCGGCCACGGACCCGCGAGGCGACGGTGATCGTCGTCGCGCAGCGGGTGGCGACCATCCGCGACGCCGAGCAGATCCTGGTGCTCGACCACGGCCGCATCGTCGGCCGTGGCACGCACACGGAGCTGCTGGCCGACAACCCGACGTACCAGGAGATCGTGACGTCCCAGATGAGCCTTGAGGAGGCCGCATGAGTGCGCAGGACAAGCCTCAGGGCGCGACGTCGGGAGCGACGGGCGGTGCGGCGCCGTCGGGTACGGCGGGTCCGGCCACCGCGCCCGCGGCCCCGCCGCCCGGACGTGGCCCCGGCGGTGGCGGGCCGATGGGCAGCATGGGCATGCCCGTGCAGAAGCCGATGGACTTCAAGGGTTCGCTGCGCCGGTTCGCCGGCTCGCTGCGCCCCGAGCGGCTGAACGTCGTGGTCCTGATGGTGCTGGGTATCGGCTCGGTGGCACTCACCGTGCTCGGGCCCAAGCTGCTCGGTGACGCGACGAACGTGATCTTCGCCGGCTTCGTGGGCGCCCAGCTGCCCGACGGTGTGACCACCGAGCAGGCGATCGACGGGCTGCGCGCCGAGGGTCAGGACCAGCAGGCGGACCTGATCTCCGGCATGCCGGGGCTGGTGCCCGGCCAGGGCATCGACTTCACGCTGCTGGCGCAGACCCTCGGCTGGGTGGTGGCGGCGTACCTCGGGGCGTTCCTGTTCGGCTGGCTGCAGGCGCGGATCACCACCGGCGTCGTGCAGCGGACCATGCGGAACCTGCGCGACGAGGTCGAGTCGAAGCTGCACCGGATCCCGCTGTCCTACGTGGACGCCAAGCAGCGCGGGGAGATCCTGTCGCGGGTCACCAACGACATCGACAACGTGGCCCAGACGACCACCCAGACCCTCGCTCAGCTCGTGACGGCAGTGCTCACGGTGGTGGGTGTGCTCGGCATGATGTTCTGGATCTCGCCGCTCCTCGCGCTCGTGGCGCTCGTGACCGTGCCGCTGTCCGTGATCGTGACGATGCAGATCGCCAAGCGCAGCCAGCCGCAGTTCGTGGAGCAGTGGGCGGCCACCGGACGGCTCAACGCGCACATCGAGGAGTCGTTCACCGGCCACGCCCTCGTGAAGGTCTACGGGCACCAGGAGGCGACCGCCGAGGTGTTCGCCAAGGAGAACGCCGGGCTGTACTCGTCGAGCTTCAAGGCGCAGTTCATCTCGGGCACCATCCAGCCCGCCATGGGGTTCCTCGGAAACCTGAACTACGTGCTCGTTGCGGTGATCGGCGGGCTCCGCGTGGCGTCCGGCACGTTGTCGCTGGGTGACGTGCAGGCGTTCATCCAGTACTCGCGCCAGTTCACGCAACCGCTCACCCAGGTCGCCTCGATGATGAACCTGCTGCAGTCCGGCGTGGCCTCCGCCGAGCGGGTGTTCGACCTCCTTGACGCGCCGGAGCAGTCCGCTGACCCGGCCGAGTCGCAGAAGGTCGAGCCGGTGCGCGGGCGGGTCGCGTTCGAGGACGTCAGGTTCTCGTACACGCCCGACCAGCAGCTCATCACCGGGCTGAACCTGGTCGCGGAGCCGGGGCAGACCATCGCCGTCGTCGGTCCGACGGGTGCCGGCAAGACGACGCTGGTCAACCTCCTCATGCGGTTCTACGAGGTCGACGGTGGGCGCATCACGCTCGACGGCGTCGACACGCGCGACATGTCGCGTGACGACCTGCGCTCGTCGGTCGGGATGGTGCTGCAGGACACCTGGCTCTTCAAGGGCACCATCGAGGAGAACCTGCGGTACGGGGTGTCCGACGGCGATTCGGTGGACGAGGAGGAGTTCCTCGCCGCCACCCGGGCCACCCACGTGGACCCGTTCGTGCGGACCCTGCCGGACGGCTACGACACCGTCGTGGACGAGGAGGGCTCCAGCGTCAGCGCGGGGGAGAAGCAGCTGCTCACGCTCGCGCGGGCGTTCCTCGCCGACCCGGCGATCCTGGTGCTCGACGAGGCGACGTCGTCCGTGGACACCCGCACCGAGGTGCTGGTGCAGGAGGCCATGAACCGGCTGCGCAAGGACCGGACGTCGTTCGTCATCGCGCACCGCCTGTCCACCATCCGCGACGCCGACGTGATCCTCGTGATGGAGCACGGCGACATCGTGGAGCAGGGCTCGCACGACGAGCTGCTCGCGGCCGACGGCGCGTACGCGCGGCTCTACGCGAGCCAGTTCGCGGCCCCGGTCGTGGAGGAGCCTGCGACGTAGGTCCGCCGACCGGGAGACGACCATGCAGCTGCTGCTACGACGCACGAGATCGTGGCAGCAGCTGCATGGTCGTCTTTTCGTTGACCGTCGAAGACATATCGTGTTTCGATAGTATCGACAAACGATATGCCGATGACGACGGGGTGACGACGATGGCCAAGTGGATCGACGACCAGCGACAGAACATCGAGGTGATGGCGCTCGCGGGTGGCCTCGCGGTGCTCGCCGGGCTCGTGGTGCTCGTCCGCGACCTGGTGCGGATCCTGCCCAACCGCGACGTCCCGGTCCCGGTCGAGCTCGCGAAGGTGCCGCACGACCTCCTGCTGGACGGCACCACCACGGCTCAGGCGACCGAGGCGGTGATCCGGGTCTCCGACCTCAACCCGGTGCCGTATGCGGTGGTGCTGGCCGCCGCCCTGCTGCCGACGATCACGCTGATGCTGGTCGCCGTCTGCTTCACCGTGCTCGGCAGGTCGTTCCGGAGCGGCGACTTCTTCGCACGGCGGAGCGTGCGGACGATGAACGTCACGGCGCTCACCCTCGTGCTGGGTTCCGTGGCGATCCCGACGCTGCAGGGGCTGGCGGCGGACAGCGCCCTGGCCACCGTCGACATCGAGTTCGGCCCGACGCTGGAGATCGACTGGGTCCTGTTCATGGCGGGCTTGCTCCTCGGCACCGTCTGGCACGCGTTCCAGCGCGGTGCCCGCCTGCAGCAGGACACGGAGGGCCTCGTCTGATGCCGACGGAGGACCACGGCCGCGTGCACTGCCGCCTCGACGAGCTGCTGGCGGAGCGCGGCATGACGCTGGCCAGGCTCGCCGAGCTGGTCGGCGTCACGGTGGTGAACCTGTCGGTGCTCAAGAACGACCGAGCCAAGGCCGTGCGCTTCTCCACGCTCACGGCGATCTGCGACGTGCTGCGGTGCGAGGTGGGTGACCTTCTGGTGGTCACCCCACGACCGTGAGCCGCGCGGCTAGGGTCTGCGCGTGACCTCTCTCTTCACCGCGCCCACCGAAGGACGCCCGCCCGACCCGAGCCTCGCGCACCGGCGCGCCGATGCCACGGTGACCCTGCGCGGACCGGACGGGGCGCCGCTGGCCGACCGGGAGGTCGTCGTGCGGCAGACGCGGCACGCGTTCCTGTTCGGCTGCATCGGGTTCGACCTGGTGGACCTCGCGAACGGCGCCTCGCAGGACCCGGAGTACGACGACCGCCTCGCCGACGCCTGGTTCGACGTCTTCAACCAGACCACCCTGCCGTTCTACTGGGGCACGTTCGAGCCGGAGCGCGGGGCGCCGCAGACGGAGCGCCTGCTCGCCGCGGCGCGCTGGTTCGCCGAGCGCGGCACCGTGGTCAAGGGGCACCCGCTGGTGTGGCACACGGTGCAGCCGGGCTGGCTCCGCGGGCTGCCCGACGCCGAGGTCGAGCGGCTGCAGCGCGAGCGCATCCGGCGCGACGTCGCGGCGTTCCGGGGCGTGGTCGACACGTGGGACGCCATCAACGAGGTGGTGATCATGCCCGTGTTCACCGCGGAGGAGAACGCGATCACGCCGCTGGCGCGCCGCAAGGGGCGCGTCGAGATGATCCGGATGGCGTTCGAGGAGGCCCGCGCCGAGAACCCGGGCGCGACGCTGCTGCTCAACGACTTCGACCTGTCCACCGCCTACGAGTGCCTCATCGAGGCGGTGCTGGAGGCCGGGATCCGGATCGACCGGCTCGGCCTGCAGAGCCACATGCACCAGGGCTACATCGGGGAGGAGAAGACCCTCGCGATCCTCGACCGGTTCTCGCGGTACGGCATCCCGATCCACTTCACGGAGACGACGCTGATGTCGGGCGACGTGATGCCCGCGCACATCCAGGACCTCAACGACTGGCAGGTCGAGTCGTGGCCGTCCACGCCGGAGGGCGAGGCGCGCCAGGCCGACGAGGTCGAGCGGCACTACCGGACGCTGCTGTCCCACCCGAGCGTGGAGGCCATGACCTACTGGGGCCTGTCGGACCGCGGGATGTGGCTGGGCGCGCCCGGCGGCCTGCTGCGGGCGGACGGTTCGCGCAAGCCCGCGTTCGACCGGCTGCGGGAGCTGGTCAAGGGCGAGTGGTGGCTGCCGCCCACGACGCTGCGCACCGACGCCGCCGGCCGCGTGCGATTCGGTGGTCTCCTCGGGGACTACCGGATCGAGGCGGCCGACGGCGGTGGGGGTGCGGCCGAGGTGACGCTGGTCGAGGCAGGCGCCGTCGACGTGACCGCCGAACTGGTGGCGAGGTAGGTCTCCGTCAGCTCGCGCTGGTGGCCGCCGCGTGCGGGTCGGTGCTGTTCAGGGCAGCCACCACCTGGTCGTAGTCGCCGCGAGCCGCGCCGTTGCGCAGGAACTTGACTCGCTCGACCTGGATCTCGGGCGCGTCGGGGTGGGCCTCCAGCAGCGACATCACCTCGTCGGCGAACTCGTCCAGCGGCATCGCGTGGTCGCTCGTGTCCTGACCGGGCATGAGCTCCGTCCGCACGGCCGGCGGCACGAGCTCCGTCACGGACACGCTGGTACCCGCGAACTGCAGGCGGATCGTCTCCGACAGCATGTGGATCGCTGCCTTGGTCGCGTTGTACGTCGGCGTCGGGCGCAGCGGCGCGTGCGCGAGGCCGGAGGACACGGTGAGGATCGTCGCGGCCGGCCGGGACTGCAGGTGCTCGGTGAACGCGGCGATCAGCCGGATCGGGCCCAGCACGTTCGTGACCACGATGGCCTCGGCGTCCTGGAGGAAGCCAGGGGTGCGCCAGTCCTCCGCTCGCATGATCCCTGCCATCGGCACCAGCACATTGACGTCGGGGAACCGCTCGATCACCTCGGCGGAGGCCGCCCTGACCGAGTCGGGGTCCGTCGTGTCGATGCGGACGGTGGCGAAGCCGTGGTCGACGGCGACGGCGTCGAGCGCCTCCGTGTCCCTGCCGCCGACGATCACCGTGTTGCCCCTGGCCTGAAGCCGGATCGCGAGGGCGAGGCCGATGCCACGGTTGCCGCCCGGAATGAAGATGGTGTTGCCTTCTGTGTTCATGCCTCCACCGTGCGGCCCTTCCGCCGACCGCGGGAGAGACCCGGTGAACCAGGGACCGGCGATCCCTGGCACCCACCGCAGGCACGGCGCACCATGGGCGTATGAACCGCGCAGCCCTCGCCGACTTCCTCCGCAGACGCCGCGAAGCCCTGCGCCCCGCCGACGTCGGCCTGGTGCCGGGTCCGCGGCGTCGGGCACCGGGGCTGCGCCGCGAGGAGGTCGCGGCCCTGACCGGGATGTCCGTGGACTACTACGCGCGGCTCGAGCAGCAGCGCGGGCCACAGCCGTCCGAGCAGATGCTCGCCGCGCTCTCCCGCGCGCTGCGCCTGACCGTCGAGGAACGCGACTACCTGTTCCGGCTCGCCGGGCACGGCGTGCCGCGGCGCACACCGCTGGACTCCCACGTGGCCCCCGCGCTGCTGCGCGTGCTGGACCGGCTCGAGGAGTCGCCGGCCCTGATCCTGTCGGGCCTGGGGGAGATGCTGGTGCAGAACCGGCAGGCCGAGGCGATCTTCGGCGTGCCGCCGGCCACCGGTCTCGGCCGCAGCTCGGCGTACCGGTGGTTCATGGATCCGGCGTCGCGCGACGTGTACCCGCCGGAGGACCACGAACGGCACGGCCGCAGCCAGGTCGCCTCCTTGCGCGCGGCGCACTCGGCTGCCGGTCCGGGCTCGGTCGCCGACGAGATCCTGCGCGTCCTGCTGCGGGAGAGCCCCGAGTTCGTGCGGGTGTGGGAGCTGCACGAGGTGTCCCGCCGGTTCGAGGACCACAAGACGCTGGTCCACCCCGAGCTCGGGCGCATCGACGTGGCCTGCCAGGCGCTGTTCACCGAGGACCAGTCGCAGGCGCTCGTGGTGCTGACGCCGGAGCCGGGGAGCGAGGCGGAGGAGAAGATCCGCCTGCTCGCGGTGCTCGGGCACGAGACGTTCGCGTAGCCGGGCGGCAGGCCGGTGCGCCCGCGACTCCGGGCGGGTGCGAGGATCGTCCCGTGCACGACGACGAACGCTGCCCCTGCCTCTCCGGCGACACCTACGGCGCCTGCTGCGGGCGTTATCACTCCGGCGCCGCGACGGCTCCGACCGCCGAGGCGCTGATGCGCTCGCGGTACTCCGCGTTCGCGACCGGGGACGCCGACTACCTGCTGGCGACGTGGGCCCCGCAGACCCGGCCGCCCGCCGTCGAGGCCGGTGACGAGCAATGGCGCCGCCTGGACATCCACCGCACGGAGCGCGGCGGGCCGTTCGACACCGCCGGCGTCGTCGAGTTCACCGCCTTCTACCGCTACCCGGCCTCCGGCGTGCGCGGCAGCCTGCACGAGACCAGCCGCTTCGTGCGCGAGGACGGCCGCTGATACTACGTCGACGGCGACCGGGAGGCGCGCGACGGCTAGGCGGGTGCGGTGATGGGCCGGCCGACGGCGTCGCGGCTGCCGCCGTCGCTGTGGCCGCCGGGGGCAGGTTAGATCTGGGGCGTGGGTGCCAGGTCCGGTGAATTCCGTTCGGCTCAGCCCCGCGTAGTCCGGCCAGGCTGAACTGTTCGGCTCAGGCGACAAGTACCAACCGGAGCCGAACGAGATTCACCGGACCTGGCACCCACCGGAACAGCACACCGTGCCGGGCGGCCGTCGCATGTCCGTTCCGCGTCGTTCGGGATGCGTTCTGCGGCGTTCGTCGTGCGCGGCGGTTCGCTCAGGACACGGACGCGGAATCCCGCATCGCGTGCAAGGGCCGGTGCCAGAAGGTCAGCACCGCTCGTTCGCCGGCGAGCCGGAGCATGGCGGGCTTGTCGTAGTACGTGTTGAGCAGGCTCGAGGCGTTCTCCGCCGCGTAGCTGTCGGCGAAGCCGTCGTAGTGGTCGGCCCTCATCAGATCCAGCCCTCTTCCCACGCCCGGTGCGCAGCCGCGTGGCGGGTGGCGACCCCGAGCTTGGCCATCGCGGACGACAGGTAGTTGCGCACGGTCCCCGGTGCGAGGTGCACAGTGGCCGCGATGTCCGAGACGGGGGCGCCCGCGCGGGCCGCGCCCAGCACCTCCAGCTCACGGTCCGACAGCGGGCACTCGTTCTCCGTCAGTGCCGACGCGGCGATCTCCGGGTCCACGTACCGGTGCCCGACGGCGACGTCGCGCACGATCTGTGCCAGCCGCGCCGCCGGCGTCGACTTGGGCACGAACCCGCTGACGCCGGCGGCGAGGGCCCGGCGCAGGACGGCGGGCCGGGCGTGCCTCGTGACGATGATGACGCGGGGCGGCGTGCCGTCGGTCCGGGCCAGGATCTGCGCGGCCGCGTGCAGCCCGTCGGTGGGCGGCATCTCCAGGTCGAGCACCGCGACGTCCGGCCGGTGCTGTCCGGCGAGCCGCACGGCGTCGGTCGTGGTGGCCGCCTGGGCCACGACCCGCAGGTCGTCCTCGAGGTCCAGGAGCGAGCAGAGGGCTCCGCGCAGCAGCTCCTCGTCGTCGGCCAGCAGCAGGCGGATCATCCGGCCACCGTAGCCGTGACCACGAACCGGTCGCCGTCGCCGGTCCACGACAGGTGTCCGCCGACGGCGTCGAGCCGCTCCGCGAGGGATACGAGCCCTGTGCCGTCGCCGGCCCCGGCGGGCCGGCCGCCCGGACGTGCCTCTTCATCTGGCCGGGCCGGACGTGCGCCGTCGTTGTCGATCAGGAGGCGGGCCCCGGTACCGTCGGGCAGCAGGACGATCGCCGCGCGGGTGGCGCGGCTGTGCCGCAGCAGGTTGGTGGTGGCCTCGCGTACCACCAGGCCGAGGAGGCTGCGCGGCGCCTCGGGGAGGGCTGCGGCCAGGCCGGTGTCGACGTCGGCCAGGACCTCGACGCCGGCCGCCGCCAGGACCTTCGACGCGTTGGCGATCTCGGCGTCGAGGGTGGTACGCCGGTAGCCCTGCACCAGGGCGCGGGTCTCGCGCAGGGCGTCCCCGGCGAGGTGCTGCACCTCGCGTATCTGCTCGGCCGCCCGCGCCGGGTCGGCCTCCGCCAGCCGCGCCGCGAGCTCGCTCTTCAGGGCGATCACCTGGAGGTGGTGCCCCTGGATGTCGTGCAGGTCGGCGGCGAACCGGAGGCGCTCGTCGGCCACGGCGAGCTGTCCGGCGAGCCGCCGGGCGTCGTCGAGGCGGGCCGCGACCTGCCAGCCGCGGAGCATGCCGAGCATGGCCGGGCCGAACGCCAGCACCATCAGGGCGGGCATCCACACGGCGTGCCCCACGTCGGGCTCGCCCATGGCCAGCGCCGTGATCAGGCCCACCGTCGGCAGGACGAGCAGCGCGGCGCCCAGCACCGCCCACGCCCGGCGTGCGGGCAGGAACATGACCAGGACCGAGAGCATGGCCGCCGGGGCGATCGACCAGATCCCGAAGTTGCCGAGGGCGAGCGGTACCGCTGCGGCGACCCCCGTGACGCAGGAGGCGGTCACGAGCCAGCCGGTCGACGGCGCCTCGTCCCGGATCCGCCGGCCCAGCAGGACGCCGCACGTCACGATGGTCGCCGCCGTCGACAGGCCCGTGAGGGCACGCAGCCCGGCGGGGACGGCGGGGTCCAGCACCCAGTCGCCGACGGCGAAGCCCAGCACGCACGCGACGGTCCCCGCGAGGCCCCACCAGATGTTGCGGCGGAAGCTCGCGAGGCCGTTGCCGCCATCGCTGCCGCCGTCGTCGGCGACGGTCCGTGCGGTGCTCATGACGTCATCCTGCCAGCGCCGACGCCGGTCCGGGCGGCCTGCCGAGCGCTGATGACATCTGTCATGCGAGCTGGTGACATGTGCTCGCGCCCGGGTGCGGTCCGGCACTACTGACGCTGGTCGCCGTCGGACAGCGTGGAGACCAGAGCGGCGAGGAACGCCGCCCGGACCGAGGGAGACGGAGACATGACGGAGACGACGGCAACGACGGCGACAACTGTCACGACGGCGACGGCGACCGACCCAGTGACCCACTCTGCGATCCACCCTGCGACCCGCACGGCCCCACCCGTGACGCCGGGGCGGAAGGCGCTGCGGTTCCTCGCGCACCTGGCCGAGATGGTCGTCGTGATGGTGCTCGGGATGCTGCTCCTGGCACCGGCGTGGGACTGGGCGGGTTCGGCGATCGGGATCGAGGCCGTGCTGGCCCGGCCCGACGTCGCCGCGGTGGTCATGGTGCTGGACATGGTGGCCGCGATGACCGTGTGGATGCGGGTGCGGCGGCACGGCTGGGCGGCGATCCGGGAGATGAACGCGGCGATGGCGGCGCCGTTCGCGGCGCTGCTGGTGCTGTTCTGGGCCGGTGCCGTCAGCGCGGGCGACCTGATGCTCTGGGGTCACGTGCTGATGGTCCCGGCGATGGCTGGTGCGATGCTCCTGCGGCGGGCCGAGTACACGGAGCACGTCCACGGCTTCGACCTCGCGTGGCTGCGACGTCGGTGGCCCGTGCTGCTCGGGCTGACGCTGCTCGCGGGCACGATCGCGGGCGGCACAGGCGACCTGCCGGCGTGGCTGATCCTGGCGATGGCCCTGGTGTACCCGGTGGTGGGGGTGCTCAGGAGCCGCATCCGGGGACGCTCGATGGTGGTGCTGCAGGCGGCGGGGCTCGCGGTGTTCGCGGGCATCAGCCTGCTGGCCGGTGCCCTCGTGGGGCAGGACACCGGGGCCTACGTGCTCGTGGCCGGGCTCGTGGGGCACGGCGTCTGGGACGTGTTCCACCACCGGGCGGACGCGGTCGTGTGGCGTTGGTACGCGGAGACCTGCGTCGTCTACGACCTGCTGCTGGCCGCGGCGGTGCTGGCGGCGACGCTCACCCCGTGACCCGTGGGAGGCCGGGTCGTGCTCCGGGGCACCGGCGCCCCGGAGCACGACGTCAGGTCGTCACTCAGCGGGGGACGGTCACAGGGTCCAGCGCTGGTTGGCGCCGCCGTTGCACGGGTACTGCTTCAGCCGGGTGCTGTTCGCCGTCGACGAGGCAGGCACGTCGAGGCACTTGCCCGAGTGCCGCGCCACGATCTCGACGTAGCCGCCGCTCACGCCGCGCAGCTGCCACTGCTGGTTGGTGCCGCTGCCGCAGGTGTACTGGATGACCGCCGCGCCGTCGGTCGTCGCGGCGTTGTTGACGTCGAGGCACTTGCCCGAGTGCTGGGCGACGAGCTGGTGGTACCCGTTGCCGAGGTCCTGCAGGGCCCACTGCTGGTTGGTCGCGCCGGAGCAGGTGTACTGGACGATCTCGGCGGCGTCGGCGGTCGACGCGCTCACCACGTCCACGCACTTGGCGGAGCCCTGGTTGACGATGTCGGTGACGGTGGCACCGCCGCCGTTGCCTGCGTCGGGGTCGACGTCGTCGCCCCAGGCCCAGCGGAGCCGGTTCGCGCCGGACTCGTTGCGGATCGTGAGCGAGAGATCGGTGCCGCTGCCGCCCTTGATGTACATCGAGTAGCCGTCGTAGCCGATGTTGCCCGGCTTGCCGCCGATCGCCGGCCAGTACGTGCCGCCCATCCGGTTCTCGCGCATGACGTCGGTGACCGCGCGGATGTGGCGGACGAAGTTCGCGGAGCTGTCGGGATCGCCATAGTCGAGGCCGCTGTTCATGGCGCCGCCGAACTCCGTCATCACCGCGCGCGAGGCGCAGCTGCCCAGGCGGGCGATGACGTGGTCGCGCCAGCCCTCGTAGGTGTTCTCCCCGTAGAAGAAGGCGTAGTGGTGGTACGACAGCAGCGTCCCGTCGAACCGGCTGTCGTTGCAGACGTCCCGCAGGTCGGCGCTGTAGCCGACGCCGCCGACCAGGACGCGGGCGGGCGGGGCCGAGTAGTGGCGGTCGAGCCAGTCGGCGGCGAGGTCGCGCCACTGGGTGGAGCTGTAGCCGTGCGGTTCGTTCATCGGCTCGAAGTACACGAGGTCGTTCGACCCGTACTGGGACGTCACGGTGGACCACATCGTGTTCCACGCGGCGTGGTCGGTGATGCGGCCGCCGGACGCCGCGCCGTCCTCCCAGTAGGCCAGGACCACCTTGAACCCCCGGGCGGTCGCGGCGTCGATCGTGGCGCGGTAGCTGTTCCACCAGGCGGTGCCGACCGTGTGCGTGTTGACCGGCAGGCGCACGGTGTTGACGCCGAGCGTCGCCTCCATGTCGTCGTACACGGCGTCGGCCTTCGCCTGCACTTCTGTGTAGCTGTCGGAGCTGCTGAGGCCGTCGAGGACGAGCGGTCCGGTGCTGAAGTTGTCGCCGAGCACCGCCCAGTTCATGCCGCGGAACTGGCTGGTGGCGGCGGTGGCAGGGGCGGCGGTGGTCAGTGCGGTGATCGGCAGGAGGACCAGGGCGGCCAGCAGGCCGACCACGATTCGGTGGACGGGCCGCCGGGCGGCGGTCTGCCGGGCGGCGGACCGCCCGGCAGGCGGAGCAGTGCGGTGCGGTGCGTTCATGGCGGCTACCTATCTCGTGCGTCGTTGCACGTAGCAGGGCGGTGAACTGAGCGATGCGGACATCGCGATATTAACGTTAACATCGGCGCAATTCCGGCGAAAGGCCCTGGCTGGGTCGGAACGCACGGCCGTGCGGGATTCACGCAGGATCTGACCGGGCCGCGCGTGGCGGCGCGCGTGTCGCCCCTGCCTGGCTCTACTTTTGGGCGCTATGGACAGCGCCCAGCCCAGCATTCTCGAGCTGCGGATCCACGGCATCGCGAACACCCCACCGCACGGCACGCTCGACCTGGCGCGCGGCGAGGTGGTCCGGTCCGACGGCGACGGCCTGGGCAGCTTCTGGACCCCGAGTCCGCACGTCGAGGCGCGGGACAAGGCGCTGCCGCCGGGACACGTCCACGCGATCCGGCCCGACGTACGCCGCGAGGCGTACTCATGGGGCGCGATGGCCCGGGTCGGCGGCCTCCCGTTCGGCGGGCTGCTGGGCGTCGTCGGGCGGCTCGCGGTGCGCCTCCTGTGGGCGGCGATGGTCCCGTTCGGCCTGGCGAACGCCGCGTACTGGGCCCGCCGCATCCCGGCGCCGGAGCCGGCCGCCCACCGTCCGCCGTCGGGCAGCCTGCGGCCAGAGGCGACCGCCGCCCTGACGCGGGTGTTCGCGCTGGGCCTCACCCTCCTGCTCGTGTCGGCGGTGGCGACGGTCTCGCTGTCCGTGATCGGCACGCGCTGCATAGGCCTGGCCACGGCGGGCCCCGACTCCGTGGTCCCCGTCTGCGCGCGCATCCCCGAGATGCTGTACGGCCTCGCGCGGCTGGACGTCGGCGACCGGCTCGCGCTCCTGTCCCTCGCCCCGGTGTTGCTGGTCGCGATCCTGGTGGCGGTGGCGCACAGCGGACAGGTCCGGTTCGAGTCCAAGTTCTCCGTGATGCGCGCCGGGCGCACGGTGGCGCCGTCGGGCCCGCCGCTGCACCGGGCAGGCTTCTGGTCGCAGCGGTCCGGCTCGGGCCTGCTGTGGGCGCACCTGGGCGCCGCTCTCGGCCTGACGGGCCAGTTCCTCACCTGGACCCGCGACGCGGACCCCGGCCTCCCGACGCCGGGTCTGCCCCTGGCCGGGCTGGTCGTGATCGTGAGCGCGTGCGCGTTCGCCGCCCTGCGCACCGACGACGACGGCGTCCAGGCCGTCACGCCCCGCTGGAAGGGCCGCGCGGGGCTCGGGGTGTTCGCGGCCGGCCTGCTCGTCTGGCTGCTGGCCTGCTACGCCTGCCTCGCCGGGCCACCGCCGCAGGACATGCCCGCGCTGATCGGCCTCGACCTCGTGCCGGCGCTGCTCGGCGTGGGCCTGTTCGGCATCGCGGCGACCGGCCTGGCCTGGCGCACCACGCGCAGCACCCGCGCCGTCGCGGCCTGGACGGCCGTGCCCGTCGTCGCCACCGTCTGCGTGGCGGTGGTGCTGGTGACCCAGCCGGACGCCCCGCTGCGGCTCCTCCTCGTCGCGGTGACGGTGCTCGCCGTCCTGAGCCCTGCCGTGGTGGTGCTGGCTGCGATGCTGCTGCGCCGTAGGGCCCACGAGGGCTGGAACGGCGCCGGACCGGGCGTGTTCCTGCTGGTGTCCGCCGCTGCGGCGGCCGTGTACTCGAGCCTGCTGGTGCTCGGGGTGCAGTGGTTCCTGCGCAACGGGGAGAGCATCGCGCCGATCTCTCTCGGAGACGGCCTGGTCGGCGTCGCCCGCAGCGTGCCCGACGCCGAGCTCGTGCGCGTCCCGCCGGTCTACACCGAGTTCGGCACGGCATCCGTGGTGATCGCGCTCGTGTTCGTCGTGCTGCTGGGCGTGGCGCTGGCCGGGCCCTACGTCATGGACGTGGCCCGCTCTCGCGGGCTGTGGATCCCCGCCGCGCCACGCACCTTCGGGCCGCCCTACGGCCCGGCGGTGCCGGCCTGGCGTGCGGTGGCGGACGCCCCCGATCCCGACGGCGGCCCCAACCCCGTGCTGGAGCGGGTGCTGCGCGGCAGGCAGGTCGCCGCGATGTCGCACCGCGCGGAGCTCGCCGTCGGTGCCCTGGCGGCCGCCGCCTACGTCGCAGCGCTGGTCGCGCACATCCCGCTGATCGCCCAGCACAGTGACACCGGCACCCTCCAGGTGCCGCCGTGGCTGTCCGGGCTCGCCGTGCCGGCCCTCGGCGTGCTCGCGGTGACCCTGGTGGCCAGCGCCCTGGCCGGTGGCGCGGGCGGCGGCCCGTCCCGGCCGTGGGGCCTGCTGTGGGACCTGCTGTGCTTCCTGCCGCGCAGCGCCCACCCCTTCGGCCCGCCGAGCTACGCCGAGCGGGTGGTGCCGGAGGTGCGCTCGCGGGTCGACGCCTGGCTCACCGGCGCCGACATCGCCGACGACGCCGAGCGCGAACGCGTGGCTCCCACCCGGCGCGTGGTGCTGTCGGCGCACTCGATGGGCGGTGTGCTGGCTGCTGCGGTGGTCCTGATCCGGGCAGGCAACCCCGTGCCGGACGTCGCCGACGGCCGCCTCGGCCTGCTGACCTACGGTGTGCAGCTGCGGCCGTTCTTCGGCCGGTTCTTCCCGGACCTTCTTGGCCCGACGACGACCGGCACGCCGCCCTGTACCGGTCCCGGCTGGTCGGCGGACCCGTGGGGTGGGCAGGCGAGGGGTGGTCCCGGACCCGGGGCGGCTCCGGCGGCGCCGTTGACGCCGGAGCGCCCCGAGCCCGGCTCGGGGGTACAGGTCACGCTGATGTCACTGCTGACCTGCGGTGCGAAGCCCGCGTGGGTGAACCTGTGGCGGCGCACCGACTTCCTGGGCTTCCCGGTGGCGGGCTACGGGGTGAACGAGGTGGATCGCGGGGCGGAGGAGATGGACCGGTCGGCCTATCTCTTCGCCGTGGCGACCCACTCCGGGTACCAGTCGTCGTGGGCTTACCACGCGGCGCTGGACGAGGTGGTCGATCGGCTGAGGCTGAGGTGAAGCGCAGGGTGAGGGCCGAGGAACGAGGCACTCGCCCGAAGCGGAACCGCAGACTCGGCCGACAACGGTGGAGGCTGACGCCGGCTGGGCCGTCGGGTGCCCAGCCGGCGGTCACGCGGTGAGGGGAGCCGGGCTGACGACGTCGCGCAGCCGGGCCAGTGCCCGCTCGAGGATCTGAGCCACGCGCTCCTTGGTCACGCCGAGGCGGCGGCCGATCTCGTCGAGGGTGCGCGTGGTGCCGTCCAGGAGCCCGAAGCGCATCTCCAGGACCCGGGCCTCCACGGCGTCGAGGTGCCGGAGGGCCTGGCGGACGCGGCGGCGCAGCATCGTCTGCTCGGGGGTGGGGCCGCTCTGGCTCGCCGACTCGGCGTGCTCGGCTGCCGCGACCGCGCGGACGATGGAGCGGCGTACCCAGCGGGTGGCATAGGCGGCGAACGTGCCGTGCGCGGGGTCGTACGAGTCCGCTGCGCGCACCAGGCCGACGTTGCCTTCCTGCACGAGGTCCATGAACGGCAGGCGACCGGAGTAGGCGTTGACGACGGCGGGGACGAGGCGGAGGTGGGCGAGGACAAGACGCTCCTTCGCGTATTGCCCGTCCTTGACTCGCGCTTCGAGCTGTATACGAAAGCTGGGAGAGACTGCTGTGGCATCAAGAGTGCGTGCGGCGTCCGTTCCGGCGACCGCTCGCTCGAGAAGCGACTCGAGCTGTGCGTCGTCCAGCGCCGGTGTGCGCTCGATCATCGATGCGTAGGACTGGGGCAACGCAGGGTGCGGACTGGGTTCCTTGCTGCGTCGTGCACGCGACGACCGGGGATTTCGGGTAGTTCTCATCGCAACTCTCCTCACGAGCGGGACGAACTTTCCTTGCCCGGAGCATATGGAGTCTTGGGGCTCGGGGGAAGCGGAGGGGATTTCGCTGTGAGAGATAACGGCACGATAACGGCGTGCTGCTGCGGTTCGGTCTGCCGCAAGAGGCCGAGACAGGGTGTGTCGGGGGCCGTCGAGGATGGGGCGCAGGCCTGCTCATGTCAACCATGTTCGATCATCTACGAATGTCGAATAATGGCTTGACCTGTGCGAACGTCTCAGGCAGCCTGGGGACCGCTCGATGCGAGAAGGCACTGCTCATGGCGTCTCGATGGCCGCCGTGTTCCGTTGATGGCTTCGTGACGTGAGTCGCGGCCACCCGATGGAGGTCTTTGATGCAAGGCACCAGCGTGCCCTCAGATGTGCGCGCACAACAGGTCACCGGGACCTATTCGATCCATCCGGTAGCAACCGTGAGAGTTGGGTCGGCGTCCGCCACCCGGGAGAGCGTCCAGCTTGCGGACCTACCTCTGTCAGTGGCGGAGTGGGAGGCTGGCCCGACTCGTATCGCGGTGGAGGCCGATCCCTGTGATCACGCCGCGATAGACACACTGATCCGTCATGGATTCGTTCTCGATCCGGTAGCTCGGGCTTTGCGGCCTGAGCCTCCATCTCCCTTGGTCTTCTCCCGGGATGATGCGGTTCCCACAGCGGCGTCGTGGTGGCTGCCCGACATCCCGTCCGGTGGCATTCGGGCTGATGGGCTCGTGCTGACCCACCCCCGACCGGACGACCTGGATGACCTGCTGGCCAGTGAGCTGGACCCGGGCGTTCGGGAGTATTCGATCTTCGAACCGATGAGTCGCGAGGAGCTGGCGCTGGCTCTTGACGCTGCGTACTACCACTGGCGGGTGGGTACCTCGTCGATGCTCATCGCGCGGACGTCGCCGTCGGGTCCCGTCTTGGCGAAGGTTTCGGTTCGCCGGGTCGTACCTCCGGGCGTGCTCGACGTCGGCTACGTGACGGTCCGGGCCCATCGCGGTTGCGGAATTTCGTCCCGCGCGGTCCGGGGATTTACTCGCTGGGCTTTTGAGCGGGCTGGGATCCAGCGGATCGAAATGGGTATCAAGTCGATGAACAGACCATCGGTGGCCGTGGCTGAGCGTGCCGGCTACCACGGTGAGTCCGTTCGGAAGAGCAGGCTCAGCAACCGAGACGGCAGCTACTCGGATGAACTCAGCTACGTCGCGATCAGCCAGAGTTGGGGAGAGGGAGAAAGTGGCGCTTGCACCAACGTCCCACAACCGAATCAACGTTAGTGAGCTCGCGGCAGCAGAGCCTGCCGAGATTTTGCGCCCTTCGTCCGTCGACGACGTGAAGATGATCGTTCGCAGCCATGGTGAGGTGCGTGGCGGGGGCACTCTGCGGGTAGTGAGCAGCGGCTTCAACTGGGGGCTCGGATCCGCCTCCGGTCCGGTTCCCGACCAGACGCTTCTGAATCTGTCGGGGTTGAGCGAGATCCGGACAGTGGACGTCGAGCGCGGCTTCGCGGTCGTGGAAGCCGGTGTCACGCAGCAGCAGCTGTGTGCGGCGCTGGCGGGATCGGGGCGGTTCCTCAACTGCACCGCGTCGTCGCCGTACACCTCGGTCGTGGGCAACATGATGGACCGCGGCGTCGGGCTGCGCAGCCAGCGGACCGAGGACCTGTTCGGACTGGAAGTGGTGACCGCCGCGGGCGAGGTCGGGTCTGTCGGCTGGTGGCCGCCCGCCTCAGGTCTGGCGCCGAACCGGTACGGGCTAGGTCCGTCGTCGGTTCAGCTCTTTCCTCAGTCCACCCTCGGGATCGCGACTGCCGGCGTGGTGCGGCTGCTGCCGACGCCGGAGGTGACGACCGTACTGACGTTCACGGTCCCCGAGTCGGGCTACGACGAGCTGATCGAGACCCTCCGGGGCGTGGTCCGAGATCGGCTGACGGACGCTGTCGTCAAGGTCTATGACTCCGATTCCTCGGATCTGTACGGAGGGCTCCCGACGATCACCGGCCACGTGTGCGTGGACGGAAGCGCCGCGGTCGTGGCAGCCAAGCGGTCCGAGGTGACCAATCGCCTTGCGGCGATCGGCGCCGGGATCCTTTCGGATGCGCAGCTCGCCGAGGACCCGCTGGCCGTCGCGGTCGCGGATCTGTACCGGGGGGACGTGTCGCGGAGCGAGTCGATCGTGCAGGCATCGCTGGGAGCACCCACCCATGAGGCTGACGAGCTCGGGCGCGGCTGGATCTTCGTGTTGCCGTTCGTGCCGTTCACGGTCCGGGATCTGCGGCGGGCCCGCGCCGTGGTGCAGAGCATCCCCGCTGAGCACGGCGTCCAGGTGGGTACGACGGTCAACGTGCTCGGGTACGACGTGGTCGACCTGGTGATCGCGATCCGCTTCGACCGTACGTCCGCCGATGCGACGGGTTCGGCTCACCAAGCCCTTGAGCTGTTGTACCGCGATCTCACGACGGCGGGCTATCCGCCGTACCGGCTGGACACGTCCCACCGCCGCTCGGATGTCCTGCCAGACCCGGACCTCAACGCCGTCATCGCCGCCCACCTCAAGGAAGTCCTTGACCCGGCAGGGCTGCTCGGCCCGTCCCGCTACTTGGCCTGACTGACTACTCAACGACCAGGAGCAGAAAATGACTCAGAACCACTCGGACTACGACCTCGTCGTCATCGGGGCCGGCCCTGCCGGCTCCACCGCGGCGCGCCAGGCAGCCCAGCTGGGCCTGCGCGTCCTGATCGTGGAGAAGGACCCGTTTCCTCGCTTTCACATCGGTGAGTCCCTGCTTCCGTACATGAGCGGCCTGCTGAACCAGCTCGGGCTGCTGGAGCGGATGCGGCAGCAGGGCCATCCGGTGAAGTCCGGAGCCGAGTTCACCAACACCGAGGGCCAGTTTCACCGGGTGTGTTTCACTGACCAGGGCCCGGGCCGGTTCCACACGACTTTTCAGGTGGAGCGGTCCCGTTTCGACCAGGTTCTGCTGGACTCCGCGGTCGAGGCAGGAGCCACGGTGACGTTGCAGGCGGAAGTCACCGACATCGACCTGAGCGACGACGACGCGCCGCATCGGATCCGGTACACCGAGGCCGACGGTGAGCCCGTCGAGGTGCAGGCCTCGGTGCTGATCGATGCCAGCGGCCGCGCGGGGGTCATCTCTGGCAAGCTGGGCCTGCGCAAGCCGGTGCAGCGGTTGAAGATGGTCGCTGTCTACCGCCATTACGCGGGTGTGCGGGAGGAGACCAATCCTGGCTGGTCCGGTGACGTCCAGATCGGGAACCACGCGGAGGGATGGGTGTGGGCCATCCCGAACTCCGCTGGGACGCTCAGCGTCGGTGCGGTCATGCGCAAGCCGACGATGCGTGCAGCTGCCGACCGTGAGGAGCTCCTGTCGGACCATATCTCTCGCATACCGCGCATCGTGGAGCGGCTCGGCACGGCAAAGCCGCAGGGCCCCGCACGCCAGGAGTCCGACTTCTGCTACTACGCCGACCAGGTAGTCGGTAACCGGTGGTTCATGGTGGGCGACGCCGCCGCGTTCGTCGACCCGGTTTTTTCCGGCGGCGTCTACCTGGCGATGACCACGGGAATGCAGGCCAGCATCGAGGCGGCGGCAGTTCTCGACGGCCGTAGCACGATCGAGGACAGCACCGCCCGGTTCACGAGTCTCTACAAGACCGGGTACGACACCTACTTCAGGCTCGTGCAGGGGTTCTACGACTACGAGTTCGACATGGGCAGGTTCAAGTCCGAGCTGCCAGACACGGTGGACGACAAGTCTGTGTCGCTGCTGCTGGGCGGTGACTTCTGGGGACAAGCCAACGCGTTCGCCACTGAGCTGCGATCAGAGCGGCGCTGGGATCTGTTCGAGCCGTTCGAGGTCCACTACGGTTGCCCCGCCTACCCGGAGCTCGAACTGGCGGAACGCACTGCTGCCGCCGAGCCGATGGGTGCGAGGTGACCGCCGGCGTGTCCTCGGCACGCGAGATGGACACGGTCGACGTGGCGATAGTCGGGGGCGGAGTCCCGTCGCTCGTGCTGGCTACCCAGCTCGCTCGTCAGACGCCGGATCTGCGTGTCGTGGTGATCGAGCGATCCGATGCGTCGGCCAGGAACCCGCAGGGCGTGCTGGTCCACCCGGCGACGCATGTCGTCCTTGAGCGCTGCGGCATGCGGCTGCCGGAGGACGCCATGTCGGGAAGGGTCGAATGGCTGGAAGAGTACCGGCACGGCCGGCGTGTCGGCCGGTTCGACGTGCGGCACCGTGCCGTGGACCGGGATGCCGTGTACACGCCGTACAACATCGGGCTGGCCACTCTGGCAGACGCGGCGCTACCCGTGTTCGACGAGCTCGTCAACGGACACATCCGGTACGGCACGACTGTCGCTGACGCCGAGCGACACGCGGGCATGTGGACGCTGATGACGGTGGGTGCCGACGGCGCCCGGCGTCGGATGCGTGCGTCGCTTCTCGTCGCCGCGGAGGGGCGAGACTCCCCGCTGCGGTCGACCAGCGGCATCGGGGTCGTGCGCCATCTTTTCCCGGGGCACGTCGATGTTCTCGCGGTGTCCACTCGGCGGCCCGGACCTCCTGCGATAAGCATGGTGGTCGGTGACCGCGCGGCAACGACCGTCGTCGACAACGGGGTGGGCCCGAACACCCTGCTTTTCGACATGCAACCCGACGGGCGCGAGCCCAACCCCGCAGAGGTCAGGCTGCGGCCGCAGGTGATCGATCGAGTGCGCGCTGCAGGGCTCGAGGTCGCTCAGGACACGACTCCTCTGTTCTCCACCAGTCTCCGGTCCAGCACCGTGCGGTGCGACTGCTGGTACCGCGACGGACTGCTGCTGCTCGGTGACGCGGCGCACGCCATGCACAACCTCGGCGGCCAGGGTTTCAACATCGCCGTGCAGAACGCTGCGGCGCTGGCCCCTGCCATCAGCAACTTGCTGCGTACTGGATCGCCGACGGAGATCAGGGAGTTCGAGGAATATCGGATTCCCTATGTCACGGCGTTGCAAGACAACCAGGATCAGTTCTTCGATGCGCTTGCTGAGGGGCGGGTGAGCGACGAGAGCTGGCTGCGTCCGTTGCACGAGGCTCTCACGCTCGGGCAGTCGGGGCTCAGTCGGTACATCGAACCAGTCGGGGGCCTGATCAAAAATGCATGACTCGAATATGCAAACACTGCTGGCGGTCACTGCCGCTCTGTTCATCATCATCGTCGCGGCCCAGGTATGTGGCAGGGTCGCGACCCGAGTCGGGCAACCCGCGGTGGTCGGAGAAATGGTTTCCGGCATCCTTCTTGGCCCCACCGTCCTCGGCGCTCTAGCGCCAGGTTTCAGCGGTTACGTCTTCTCAGAGAGCACGAAGCCAACGCTGTACGTGATCGCCATGGTGGGCCTGAGCCTCTACATGTTCCTCGTGGGCTTGGAGCACGAGCATCATCCGAGCTCACGCAAGGATGCGGTCCTGCCGATCGTGCTGGCGGTCGCGGGCCTGGTGTTTCCACTGCTGGCTGGTGGCGCCGCTGCTCTCTATCTGGAGGGCGACTTCCGGCCGGAGGGTGTGGACCTGCCACTGTTCGTGCTCTTTGTCGGTGGAGCGCTGTCGGTTACCGCGTTCCCGATGCTGGCCAGGGTCTTGCAGGAACGGCGCATGATGCAGACCGACTTCGGGGGCGTGGCCACCCGTGCGGCGGCCGTCGACGATGCCATGGCGTGGTGCATCCTCGCTGTGGTAGGCGCCCTCGCCGTCCACGGAAACTGGCTAGGTTCGTGGAGAACGATCGTGCCAGCCGCAGTTTTCGCGGTGGCTGCCTTCGTTCTGCTGCCGAGGATCTTCCGGAAGCCGATGCAACGTGCGGTGCATGCGGGGCAGATCGACGACCGCTTGCTCGTGACGCTGCTCGCCCTTGTGCTCGCGGCAGGGTGGTTCACCGACTACATCGGTATCTACTCCGTGTTCGGCGGGTTCATCTGCGGGATGGCGCTGCCAAAGGTGCGCGGGTTCTCCGAGCTGCTCAATGGCAGAGTGATGCAGGTTGTCCGGTGTTTGTTCCTACCCACTTTCTTCGCGTTCTCCGGGCTGAATACCGATCTGACCAGCGCGTTCAACGCGGACTATCTGCTGGCCTTTGCTGTCGTGTTCGTCGCGGCGTTCGCGTCGAAGGCCATTGCGTCTCTGTCCGTGCTGCGGGCTTTTCGCTGGAGCTGGGGTGAGTCGATCGCCATGGGCGGGCTGATGAACGCTCGTGGCCTCATGATCCTCATTTTCATCAACATCGGCCTGGCGCTCGGTGTGATCGAGACGCAGCTCTTCTCGATCCTCGTTCTCATCGCCGTACTGACGACAGCCCTGGCCGTGCCCGCCTACCGGGTGCATTTCACTGCTGATCGCGAACAAGCGGCACGTGAAAGCTGGGCAGTACGGCGGTTCCCGGACGACTACCGAGGGGACCTTCTCAATCCACCGGAGATGGCGGCGAAGAAATAGTCGCAGCGTTGTTCAGCACCGCACGGGTATCGGCGAGCAGAGGTGACGACATGAGTCGGCAAGACGAAGCACTGATCACCGTACGCATCACAGATATTGTGGATGAGAGCCGCCACGTCCGGACATTCACGCTCGAACCTGCCGAAGCTGGCCGAGGCATTGTTTACGACGCCGGGCAGTTTCTGACCCTCCGCCTGCCGGTCGCGGGCGCCGAGCCGATCATGCGCACCTACTCCATCTCCACCTGCCCGATCTCGGACCGCAAGCTCGCCTTCACCGTGAAACGCGCCGCGGGTGGGGTCGGGTCGAACTGGCTCTATGAGCTGGCCGAAGTCGGTATGGTCCTGCAGACCCATCCGCCGGCGGGCAGGTTCACCCTGGACCCCTCGGACCTGACGGTTCACCTGTACGCCGCCGGGGTGGGAATCACACCCATCATCGCCTTGTGCAAGTACGCGCTGACAAGCACCTCGCGACGGGTCAAGCTGCACTACTCGAGCCGCACGCGTGACGAGGCCACATTTATCGGCGAGATCGCTCGACTCCGGGAAAGGTACGCGGACCGGTTCGACCCCGACGTCCGCCTCACGAACGAAGCCGGTCGCGTCGAAGCAGAGGAGATCCAGCGCGCGACCGGCCGTGACGTGGAGGCCATCTCGTACGTGTGCGGACCGGCCGACTACACCAGGATGGTGGTCGATTCCCTGGTGGCGGCAGGACGCTCCCGGGACGCCATCCGAACCGAGTCGTTCGGTCCGGGGCCACGACCAGACTCCGAAGCCATGCCGGAGCTCGACTCCCCGTCGGTGGCAGTCGTTCACCTGAATGGGGAGCAGACCAGGGTGCGCTGGCCGGCTGACATGCCATTGATCGAGGCTCTGGACGCCGCGGGTATCGCCGCCCCGAGCTCCTGCCGGCAGGGCGAATGTCTGACCTGCGAATGCAAGGTCCAGTCTGGCAACACGGTCATGCTCAAGAACAATGTGCTTGATGACGAGGATATCGACGCCGGCTACGCACTCGCATGCCAGCTGCTGCCGGGCGATCCTGAGATCGTCATCGCCTTCTTGTGACTACTGGCATCGGAAAGGTCGGTCATGAATTCCCCGATGGTGAATGACGTGCGCACCGAGCGCTCGAAGAGTTCGTTGCAGGAATCTCGCTGGTGGTGGACGGTAGACGTGCCTGTCGACACCGTTCCCCAGCTTCCATCGTTGCCGCCGGAACTTTGAGGGGCCCTAAGAATTTCGGACAGTTGATTCCGATGATTCTTACGCCGCGATATTCGCCGTATGCCAGGCTTCTTCGACTTCGTTCGGTGTACGGTAACCGAGCGTGGAGTGGAGCCTTCTGGTGTTGTAGCGTAGTTCGATGTAGCGGGTAATGTCAAAACACGCGTGATCGCGAGTTGGATACTCAGTGCGGTAAACACGCTCGTTCTTCAAGGTGCCGTTGAACGACTCGGCCCACGCATTGTCGTAGCAGATCCCGGTGCGTCCCACGGACCGGGTGATGCCGAGCTTCTGAGCATGTCTGGCGTATTCGTCAGACGTGTATTGCGTGCCTCGGTCGGTATGCATCAG